>CALRPT020000001.1:0-435300 GCA_943370085.1 Variovorax paradoxus
GACGCGGCCATTCGGCGATCTTGCGGGCCATGGCGAGTTCCGCCTCATGCGTCAGGATCGACAGATCGGCTGAGAGAAGGGCCGCATCTGTCACATCCAGCCCGGCATCGCGCGCCTTGCGCAGGACGGAATTGATCCGCGCATTGGCGTATTGGACATAGAAAACCGGGTTGTCCTTGGATTGCTCCAGCACCTTGTCGAAATCGAAGTCGAGTGCGGCGTCGTTCTTGCGTGTGAGCATGACAAAACGGGTGACATCCGCCCCCGCCTGTTCCACCACATCACGCAGGGTTACGAAGGTCCCTGCGCGTTTCGACATCTTGAACGGTTCGCCGTTCTTGTAGAGCTTCACCAGCTGGATCAGCTTGATATCCAGCGGCACCCGGCCGTTTGACAGGGCCGAAACCGCCGCCTTCATGCGTTTGACGTAGCCGCCGTGATCGGCACCGAAAATGTCGATCAGTGCGTCAAAGCCGCGGCGGACCTTGTTGTAGTGATAGGCGATGTCGGGTGCGAAATAAGTCCAGCTGCCATCGGATTTCTTCACCGGGCGATCCACATCATCGCCATGGGCTGTGGAGCGGAACAGCGTCTGAACGCGGGGTTCCCAATCATCGGGCTCTTTGCCCTTTGGCGGCTCCAGCGTGCCTTCATAGATCAGGCCCATGCTCCGCAGGGTATCAATGGCGGCCTCGATCTCACCCGTGCCATAGAGCGCCTTTTCCGAGGAATAGACATCCATCTCGACCCCCAAAACCTTGAGATCGTTACGGATTTCCTGCATCATCATGGCGGAGGCAAAATCGCGCACGTCGGTCAGCCAGACGGATTCCGGCTGTTCCAGCAAGCTGGTGCCGTATTTCGCCTTCAACGCTTCGCCCACCGGGATCAAATAATCGCCGGGGTAAAGCCCTTCGCGAATTTCAGGCTCAAGCCCGTTCGCCTCGCGGTAGCGTTCATAGGCAGACCGCGCCAGCACATCGACCTGCGCGCCGCCATCATTGATGTAATATTCCCGCGTCACATCCCAACCGGTAAAGGCCAGAAGCCGCGCCAGCGCATCGCCGAAGACCGCGCCGCGCACATGGCCCACATGCATGGGCCCGGTCGGGTTGGCCGAGACGAACTCGACATTCACCCGCAGCCCCTGCCCCAGCGTCGAGCGGCCATAGTCCACACCCTGCGTGAGCGCGGCCCGCAAGAGGGTATGCCAGACCCCCGGATCAAGGCGGAAGTTTAGAAAGCCCGGACCGGCCACATCCGCACCTGCGATGCGCGGGTCCTGCATCAGGCGCGACGCCAGCGCCTCGGCGATGACACGCGGTTGCAGGCCCGATGGTTTGGCCAGCACCATGGCGGCATTGGTGGCCATGTCGCCATGGGCGGCATCGCGCGGCGGTTCCACCGCTACGGCCGCAAAATCGAGACCGGCGGGAAGCGTGCCCTGCGCGGCCAGATCGGTGAGCGCCGCGATGACAAGCTCCCGGATATCCGAGAAGAGGTTCATTTGATCACATTCCTGTCTGCTTGCCTGTGGCAATGCCAGAGGCTTTCTGACAGGTCAAGGATCGCCCTTCAGACGGGCTGCTTCAGGCAGGGGGTTCCGGCGGTGTTGTTTCCGGCACGGGGGTGACGGGGCCAGTCTTGAGATGCCGCTGGTGATACGCCTCCCGTGCGCCGAAATGGGTTGCGATAACCGCGCCCAAGATCCACCACAGTTCGACCGGGGCGGCCTTGAGTGCCGCCATACGCAGTGCAAAGGCGTTGGGATCGACCATCGCAAAGACAAGGAGCGCGATGGCGCCAAAAGCAAGCGCAGGGCGCGGCAGGCGGTTTATGCCATCAATCAGGCGATCATAGCGCCCGCCGTGCACAGGCCCGTTTCCGGTAGGCTGAAAGAGGCCGGAAAGGGCAGAGTGCAATTCAGAAGAGGAAATGACGCCGTTCAGCGCCTTGCCGATCAGACCCATAGCGCAAGCCTCTTGTGATGTTCCTCAAGGGGCAGGTGTTTGTCTGCCGGAAGGAAGGCCTCTGCCTCGGTGATGCGGATGCCTTTGGTGCCGTTGGGGCCTGCCACGAAGCTGCGTCTTTCCTTGGCGATATAGGCAAAGTGATAGGCGGTGTCGCGACGATCATAGGCGCATGCATAGAGGAGCAGCACCCCCAGCCGCTCCACCGCGCGGCGCGCGGCGCGCAGGGTGGCCGGGCAGATGGAGCCGGAGCGCGGGCAGTCTTCGCCCTTTTCGTTCAGCACCCGTTGCAGCGCGATGATCGCGTGGCGCCCGGCCAGAAGGTAATGATCAAAGACAAAAGGTTGCAGCAGTTCCGGCAGGGCCTGGATGCCGGGGCCGCGAAATTGGCGGTCGAGCAGGGCTTCGGCCCCGTCACCCGCGGTGTCGCGGGCAATGTCTTCGACGGTCTTCATGCGGCCTCCTTGCGCTGTGATACAGGCTGGAGGCTGGAGGTCAGCGGTTAACGGGGCGCTGAAGCGCCGCGCGGTCAGCTGCCCGACCCGTTGGGATCGACATAGACCCCCTGCTCCTTGAGCGCGTCGACGACTTCGGACGGCATGTAGGTTTCATCATGTTTGGCAAGGATTTCCGTGGCTTGGAAGGTGCCATCCACCATCTTGCCCGTGCCGACCATTCCCTGCCCTTCGGCAAACAGGTCGGGCAGGATGCCGGTATAGGCGACGGGAACGGACTGGTTCATGTCGGTCACGCGAAAGGTGACCGTCTCGCTTTGGCCGCGCGTGATCGAGCCTTCCTCGACCAGGCCACCGATGCGGAAAACCTCGCCTTCCGAGGGTGGGTCCTCGACCACTTGGGTCGGGGAACGGAAGAAGTTGATCCCGTCGCGCATGGCGTAACCGATCAGGGCCGTGGACAGGACCAAGGCCACCGCCGCAAGGGCGATGATCTGGATACGGCGTTGTTTCTTCAGCCCTTTCAGACCAGCCATGATCCCTCCTTACGGGAAGACGGGGGCGAGCAGCAGCCCTTGGGTTTCGGGCAGGCCCAGCATCAGGTTCGCGTTCTGGATGGCCTGACCGGAGGAGCCTTTGGTCAGGTTATCGAGCACGGCGATCACCGTCGTATGACCGGGAACCCGGTCGCCGATGACGCCGATATGGCAGTAGTTGGACCCTGCGATATCGCGTGTCGAGGGGAGCGTGCCAAAAGGTAGCACTTTCAGGAAAGGCTCGGATTCATAGGCGGTTGCGAGGGTTTCGTGCACCTGTTTCGGATCGCCTTTCACATAGACCGTGGCGAGGATCCCGCGGTTCATGGGCAGCAGGTGCGGCGTGAAGCGGATATGCACGGGACGACCGGCCAACATGCTGAATTCCTGATCGAATTCGCCAAGATGGCGGTGTTTTCCACCCGCGGAATAGCTGTGCGTGCCGCCCGAGAGTTCGGCATGCAGAAGGTTTTCCTTGAGTGACCGCCCTGCCCCGCTGACACCTGCCTTCAGGTCGATCAGGATATCGCCAAGATCGATGCAACCCTTTGAAATCAGGGGGCGAAGCGCATATTGCCCGGTGGCCGCATTGCAGCCCGTTCCGGCGACAAGACGGGCATTCGTGATGGCGTCGCGGTAGAATTCGGTCAGGCCGTAGACGGCTTCTTTTTGCAGGGCGATGGCGGCGTGGGGCTGGCCGTACCATTTTTCATATTCCGCCGGGTCGCGCAGGCGGAAATCGGCGGAGAGATCCACGATCTTGAGTGACTTTGGCAAGGCCGACACCACCTGTTGTGTGGTGGCATGGGGCAGCGCGCAGAAGCAGAGGTCGATCTGGGAGAAGTCGATCTCGTCGATCTTGACCAGCCTTGGCAGGTTTAGATGGCGCAGGAAGGGGAACACGTCGGCCATGGCCATGCCGGCCTTGCGGTCGGCCGAAAGTGCCGCGATTTCAATCCCTTGATGGGTGGCCAGCAGGCGGACAAGCTCGGCCCCCGTATAGCCCGACGCACCCAGAATGGCGACTTTTGCGGTCATGGCGACCCCCTGTTTCCGATGGCGGAGTGATGCGGCAGGCGGGGGCGAAGGGCAAGGGGTTTTTGGCAGATCGGCCGTGCAGCGCGCGGTGCAGACGCGCAGTGCAGCAAAGTGTATGCACGCAGCGGACGGTTGCGGTTGGGGTTGTTAAGGGTTTTTTCGGGATCGGGTGTGCGCAGCACGCCCACCCTACAGGCCGAGCGCCTTGCGCAGATCGGCATTGATGCGGCCCTGCCAGCCCGGCCCAGACGCGCGATAGGCGGCGAGGATGTCGGGGTCGAGGCGAAGGGTGGTGGAGACCTTTGTCACTTCGGCCTTGGGGCGGCCACGAGTTACCTTGGCCCGTTTGAACCGGGCGGCCCATTCGGGAGTGGAGAGGTCGGGGAGGTCGTCATCCGGAATGGTGACGGAGGGCTGGGCCGTAGCGGGTGATTTTGCGGTCATTGGCTTTTCTCATGCAAATGATGCGGTATGTTTCACCGCGTGGTGTCCAGGCGACGACCACCATGCGCGTGCGCAGAAGGCCGATTGTGATGAAGCGAGGCTCGCCATAATCGAACCGATCATCTTCGACCGTCAGCGCAGGGCCGGAAAGCACGCTGCCCGCATCGGCCAGATCGAGACCGCGTCGCGCAAGGGTTTCGTCACGCTTTGCCGGATCATAGCTGATCTGCATTTATGTTACTACATTAAATCACTCTACAAAACGAGAATGCAGCACGGATGGATAAGGATGGGTAAAGCTCGGTTCCGGCTTCAAGCCGCCTGAAACGCGATCTTGCGCCGCAAGAACTGCGTCGCCTTATTCGACACAGTCTGCGGGTCGCCTGTGGTCAGGAATTTGGACTCCGTCCCCGCCCCCAGAAACTCGGGCCGCCGGGTGAGGTAGTCGGCCAGCGACTCGGCCACGAGGTTGGCTTGGGAATAGACCTTGACCCCCTGCCCCAGCGCGTCTTGGAAGGTCCTTTCCATCAAGGGGTAATGGGTGCAGCCGAGGATGGCGGCCTCGGGCGCGGGCATGCGGCGCTTGAGCGCCTCGACATGGCTGCGGACCAGCGCCTCGGCCAGCATTTCATCGCCCTGTTCGATGGCATCAACGACGCCGCCGCAGGGTTGGGCTTCGACATCCACGCCGATGGCGCGGTAGGCCAATTCGCGCTGAAACGCGCGGGAGGCAACGGTGGCGGGGGTGGCGAAGAGGGCGACGTGTTTGACGGCAACTTCGCGCGGGGGGGAGTTGTCGCCCCATTGGCGTTCGGTGAGCGCCTCGATCAGGGGCACGAACACGCCGAGGACGCGCTTGCCCGGTGGCACCCAGGTTTCCTGCATCCGCTTCAGCGCGGCGGCGGAGGCGGTGTTGCAGGCGAGGATGACCAGATCGCAGCCTTCATCCCAGAGCCGTTCGGTGGCGGCGCAGGTCAGGCGGAAGATATCGTCATGGTCGCGCACGCCATAGGGGGCATGGGCATTGTCACCCAGATAGACGAAAGGCACGTCCGGCATGCGGCGCGTGACTGCATCCAGCACCGTCAGCCCGCCAAGCCCTGAGTCGAAAATGCCCACTGCCATGCCCTGCCCCTTTGCCGTTTGTGCGCCTGTTGCACCCGGTTCGCCCGGTTGCGGCAAGCATAGGCGGGATGAAGCCTGTGGGAAAGGCCAAGCGCGGGGTGTGGCAAAATCGGAGCCATGCGTTCTTTACATGGCAGCTATACTTCTTATGTGGGGGCTTCCGTGGTAGCATGCCGCGATTTTTATAGGTGAGTGATGCAAATGGATTGGGACAAGCTGCGGATTTTTCATGCGGTGGCCGACAAGGGCAGTCTGACCCATGCGGGCGATGTGCTGCATCTGAGCCAATCCGCCGTCAGCCGCCAGATCAGGGCGCTGGAGGAAAGTCTGAACGTGACGCTGTTCCACCGCCACGCGCGGGGTTTGATCCTGACGGAACAGGGTGAGTTGCTGTTCGATGCGACGACGCAGATGGTCAAGCGGCTGGACGCGACCGCCGCGCGCATCCGTGACAGCGAGGATGAGGTGTTCGGCGAGTTGCGGGTGACCACGACGGTGGGCTTTGGCACGCTGTGGTTGGCCCCACGCCTGACGGCGCTGTATCAGAAATACCCGGAGTTGAAGATCGACCTGATGCTGGAGGAGCGGGTGCTGGACCTGCCCATGCGCGAGGCCGATGTGGCGATCCGGATGAAGGAACCGAGCCAGGCCGATCTGATCCGCAAGCGACTGATGCAGATCCGGATGCGGCTTTATGCGACGCCCGAATATCTGGCCCAGCATGGCACGCCGCAGACGATGGCGGATTTCCATTCGCATCGGTTGATCTGCCAGCATGCGGGTACGGCGCAGGTGGCGGCGGGGGCATCGCTGGTGCAGCAGTTGATGAGCAATGACATTCCGTCGACATTGACGGTGAACAACTATTTCGGCGTGCTGCAGGGCGTGCTGAACCATATCGGCATCGGCGTGCTGCCGGACTATATCACCGAGGATTCCCCTGATCTGGTGCGGGTGCTGCCGGATGTGGAAAGCGGTGAAGTGCCGGTGTTTCTGGCCTATCCTGAGGAGTTGCGCCATTCCAAGCGGGTGGCGGCGTTCCGCGAGTTCGTGAGCGAGGAAATCTTCAAGTATCGCAAGCGCGAGCAGGGCTAAGGCAACGGTTTCGGCCTGCCCTGTTGGGCATGGCAGGTAAACGTTTTCACAGCATGCCGGGAAGCCATGCATCGCCTGCATAGCGGCCATGCTGCATCTGCGGCATTCCTGCCCTTGCACGTAGTGGAGCACCCGCCTATTTGCATTGGCGAGGCAGCGATTGAGATCTTCTCTTGCTGCCTCATACCTCCCTGTTGGACTTGGGCCGAGCTTCTGCTCGGCCTTTTTTTTCGTTTTCGGGGGAATTTCCGGAATTGCCCATCAGATGGGCTGCGAGTCACGTCGTTTGGCGAGGAAAGCGGCATCCCCTGCAGAAGGCGCAAGGGCGATGGCCCGGTCATAGGCGGCGCGGGCGGCGCCCCCCTGCCCCGCACGCGCCAGAAGATCGGCCCGTGCAGCGTGGAAGGGCTGGTACTCATCGAGCGTGGTGGCGAGATCGGCTATCTCATCCAGGGCGCGAGGCAGATTGCCTGCTTCGGCGAGGGCGACGGCGCGGTTCAGGCGGATCACGGGGGTGGGTTCGAAATCCAGCAGGCGGGTGTAAAGCGCGGCAATCTGGGGCCAATCGGGCGCGGGGTCGGCCATGTGGCAGGCGGCGATGGCGGCCTTGATCTGATACGGTCCGGGGGTGCGGCGGGCCATGGCGCGGTGGATGAGGGCAAGGCCTTCGTCCATTGCCCTGCGGTCCCAGAGGCGGCGATCCTGTTCGGTGAGGGGGATCGTGATTCTTTCCGCTTCATGGCGTGCGCGTGCGCGGGACTGTGTGAGCAGCAAGAGCGCGAGACAGCCTTCGATTTCCGGATCATCCGGGCGCAGTTGGACCAGCAGGCGGTTGAGGAAGATTGCTTCAGTGCACAAGTCGCGGTGGGAGGATACCTCCGCCTGCGGACCCAGAGAGTAGCCGGCGTTGTAGATAAGATAGATCACCGCCAACACCGATTGCAGGCGGTCGGGCCAATCCTCAGGGGAAGGCACAGTATAGGGGATGCCCGCAGCGGCGATCTTGGCCTTGGCGCGCGACAGACGTTGTCCCATGGTCGGTTCGGTATCAAGGAAAGCGCGGGCGATTTCAGGCGTGGTCAGGCCCGCAATGCTGCGCAGGGTCAGGGCCACGCGGGATTTCGGGTCCAGCGCCGGGTGACAGCAGGTGAAAATCAAGCGAAGGCGATCATCGGGAATGTCGTCGGCGGTGTCCTCCGCCGCTTCGTCCACGGCCAGATGGGAAAGGTCTGCGGTCTTGCGGGCATCGCGCTGGGCGCTGCGGAGGCGGTCGATGGCCTTTCGTAACGCGACGCGCAGAAGCCAGCCTTGGGGTGAGGCCGGCATCCCGCTGCGGCCCCAATGGGTGAGCGCGGAGATGGCGGCCTCTTGCAAGGCGTCTTCGGCAAGCTGGAAATCGCCCAGACGGGCGATAAGGGCGGCAAGGAGCCGCCCCCGATCCTGCCGCAGCACCGTCTCAACGGTGCGGGTGACGGTGTCCCGCATGCCGGTCTAGAAAACCATTACTGGGCGCAACTCGACTGTGCCATAGGCCGCCGTCGGGATCATCGCGGCATATTTTAGGGCTGTGTCCAGGTCAGGCACTTCCATCAGATAATAGCCGCCAAGATACTCTTTTGTTTCGGCAAAGGGGCCGTCCATGGTTTCGACCTTGCCGCCACGCTTGCGCAGGGAGGTGGCAGTCTCGATAGGCTGCAAGCCATCACCCCCCTTAAACGCCCCTTCTTTTTGCAGAAAGCTCGTGAAGGCAAAATACTCCTGCATCAATGCTTCAAACTCAGGGGTGCCGTAAGCAGGTTCAAGGGCAGGGTCGGTGTAAAGCAAGGCCAGATATTGCATCTTAGTCTCCTGTTGGATGGCTTTCGTGTTTTCGTGACCCAAGGACGCCTGCAGTTTGCCGATTTCGACAAAACCGGGAAAAAAATTTGCGCTTGGGATGAAAAAAGATTCTGCCCGTGGCAACGGGTCTTTCGGATCGGCCTGCCTTGTCCTATGACGCGAGCGAGCCGCGCCCATGGGAGAATGCCCTTGTCCGAACCTGCCATCACCCCCGATCTTGTTGCAGCCCACGGATTGAAGCCGGATGAATACGAACGGCTGCTCGGGATCATCGGGCGGGAACCGACCTATACGGAACTGGGCATCTTCAGCGCGATGTGGAACGAGCATTGTTCCTATAAGTCGTCGAAGAAATGGCTGCGCACCCTGCCCACGACCGGGCCGCAGGTGATTTGCGGGCCCGGCGAGAATGCGGGTGTGGTCGATATCGGCGACGGGCAGGCGGTGATCTTCAAGATGGAGAGCCACAATCACCCCAGTTACATCGAGCCGCATCAGGGGGCGGCGACGGGCGTGGGGGGCATCCTGCGCGACGTGTTCACGATGGGTGCGCGCCCTATCGCGGCGATGAATGCTTTGTCCTTTGGCCTGCCGAGCCATCCGAAGACCAGCCATCTGGTGAAAGGTGTGGTTGAGGGGATCGGGGCCTATGGCAATGCCTTTGGCGTGCCAACCGTGGGGGGCGAGGTTCGGTTTCATGCCTCTTACAACGGGAACTGTCTGGTGAATGCCTTTGCCGCCGGTTTGGCGGATGCGGACAAGATCTTCTATTCGGTGGCCAGCGGTGTGGGGATGCCCGTGGTCTATCTGGGCGCCAAGACGGGGCGCGATGGTGTGGGCGGGGCCACGATGGCCAGCGCCGAGTTTGACGACACGATCGAAGAAAAGCGCCCGACGGTGCAGGTGGGCGACCCCTTCACCGAAAAGCGGTTGCTGGAGGCTTGCCTTGAGTTGATGGCAAGTGGCGCGGTGATTTCCATTCAGGACATGGGCGCGGCGGGGTTGACCTGTTCGGCGGTGGAGATGGGCGACAAGGGCGGTTTGGGGATCAAGCTGCAACTGGATGACGTGCCGCAGCGTGAGACGGGCATGACGGCCTATGAGATGATGCTGTCGGAATCCCAGGAGCGGATGCTGATGGTGCTGAAGCCCGAGATGGAGGCCAAGGCGCGGGCGATTTTCGTGAAATGGGATCTGGATTTCGCCATTGTGGGTGAGACGATCCCGGAGGACCGCTTCCTGATCCTGCATGGCAATGAGGTGAAGGCCGATCTGCCGCTGTCGAAGCTGTCATCCAGCGCGCCGGAATATGACCGGCCTTGGGTGGAGACGCCGAAGGCGGCGCCTTTGGGGGAGGTGCCTGCGATTGCGCCGCTGGCGGGACTGCGGGCGCTGATCGGATCACCGTCCTATGCCCACAAGGCCTGGGTCTGGGAGCAGTATGATAGCCAGGTGGGCGCGGATACGGTTGTGACGCCGGGCCTGCCTGCGGGCGTGGTGCGGGTGCATGGCACGGGCAAGGCGCTGGCCTTCACCAGTGATGTGACGCCGCGCTATGTGAAGGCCAACCCGTTTGAGGGGGGCAAGCAGGCGGTGGCGGAGGCCTATCGCAACCTCTGCGCGGTGGGGGCAAAGCCGCTGGCCACGACCGACAACCTGAATTTCGGCAACCCGGAAAAGCCCGAGATCATGGGGCAGATGGTCGGCGCGATCAAAGGGATCGGGGCGGCGGTGGCGGCGTTGGATATGCCCATCGTTTCGGGCAACGTGTCGCTTTACAATGAAACCGACGGGAAGGGCATTCTGCCCACGCCGACGATCGGCGCGGTGGGGATTTTGGCGTCGTTGGATGAGGTGATCGCAGGGCGGCCTGTGGTGGGCGATGCGGCGGTGCTGATCGGGGCGGCGGGCGCGCATCTGGGGCAATCGGCCGTGCTGGCCGAGATGTTCGGGATTGAGGCAGGCGATGCGCCGACGGTCGATCTGGCGGCAGAGCGGGCGGCAGGCGAGTTCGTGCGCGCAAACCGCAAGGCGATCCGGGCCTGTTCTGACCTTGGCGATGGTGGGCTTGCCTTGGCGGCGTTCGAGATGGCCGAAGGGGCCGGGATCGGGGTGGCGCTGGAGAGCGGCGAGGCGGGTTTCCTGTTCGGCGAGGATCAGGCGCGCTATCTGGTGGCGACCAGCAAGGCGGAGGCGCTGATCGCGGCGGGCAAGGCGGCGGGGGTTCCCGTCGCAGTGGTGGGCCGGTTCGGGGGCGAGGCGGTGGCTTTTGGCGGCGACGCGGCACCGATGGCAGAATTGTCGGCCCTGTATCGATTGGCCTTTGCAAAGGCCGTTGCCTGATGTTGCGGCGGGCGACCGAGGGGGAAATCCCGGCGGCCGCCGCGCTGATTGCGGCCTATCCTATGCAGTTGCTGGAGCAATCGGAGAGCTGGTTGCGCGAGATTGCCGCCGACGATGGCGGGGCCGTCCTGATCTGGGACCGGGGCGGGATCGACGGGGTGGCTGTGCTGCACTGGGCCTATCCGGGGGTGGTTTACCTGATGAACCTTGGTGTTGCCCGGCCCGGATGCGGCGAGGGGCGGGCGTTTCTTGACGCCGTGCAGGCCCATGTCTTTGGCAACATGGGCGCGCATCGGATGTTCTGCGACATCGCCTTTGACAATGCCCCCGCGCTTGCCGCCTTTGCCAAGGCGGGTTTTGTGCAGGAGGGAACGATGCGGGAATGCTGGGACAGGGGGGCTGGTGTCTGGGTCGACTGCCACGCCTTCGGGATGCTGGCGCGGGAATGGCGGGCGCGCGGATGAGCCTACGCCCTGCCCTGCCCGGTGATTTCGCGTTTATCCGGTCGCTGGCGCAGCGGCCTGATTACGCAATCTACATCACCGATGAGGATGAGGCGCGGCTGTCATTCTATGCGGCAGATGCAAAGCATCGGCTGCTGATCTGGGAACAGGATGGCGCGCAGGCGGGCTATGCGCTGTTTGCCGAGGTGGGCGAGCCTTCGGGCGCTGTGGAATTGCGGCGGCTGGCGCTGGATGTGGCGGGCGGCGGGCGGGGATTGGGGTTTGTGCAGGCGCTGACGGAGTACGGGTTTTCCGTGCTGGGCGCGCAGCGGGTCTGGCTGGATGCGAGCGGCGAGAATCTGCGGGCGCAGACGGTTTATGCGCGGGCGGGGTATCAGTTGGAGGGGCGGCTTCGGCAGCATTGGTATCGCCCGATGCTGGGGCGGACGGTGGACCTGATGCTTTACGGTATTCTGCGCGAAGAGTGGATCGCCGCGCGGGGCCTTGCAGGCCCTGCCCTCTAGGCATACATCTTTTCCCGACAGACCGAGGATGCACTATGGCCATCACCGCACGCGATATCGAGAACCTGATCCGGGAAAGCTTTCCGGGAGCCAAGATCACGGTTGAGGGTGATGATGGGCAGCATTTTTCGGCCGAGGTGATTGATGCCAGCTTCAAGGGCATGAACCGGGTGCAGCAACAGCGGGCAGTCTATGCCGCGCTGAAGGGCAAGATGGATGGCGCGCATGGAGAGCTTCATGCGCTGGCGCTGACGACCAAGGCGCCGGATTGAAAGGAAGATGGACATGAGCGCGCAGGACCAGATCCGCGAAACGGTTGAGAAGAACGACGTGGTGCTGTTCATGAAGGGCACCAAGATGATGCCGCAATGCGGGTTTTCGTCCCGCGTGGCGGGGGTGCTGAATTACATGGGCGTGGAATTCGCCGATGTGAACGTGCTGGCCGACGCCGAGATCCGTCAGGGCATCAAGGATTTCAGCGACTGGCCGACGATCCCGCAGCTTTATGTGAAGGGCGAGTTTGTGGGTGGCTGTGATATTGTCACCGAAATGACGCTGTCGGGCGAGTTGGACGCGCTGTTCGAGGCGAAGGGCGTGACCTTTGACAAGGATGCCGCCAACAAAATCCGCGAAGCGAACGGCTGATTGCCGTTCTTGATTGCGACGGATGGCCCGCTTTTGGCGGGCCTTTTCGTTTTCAGGCCCCTGTCAGCATCACGTCAAAGGCACGGATGATGCGGTCGCGTTCATGCGCGAGGTTGGAGACGAAAGTCCCGAGTTCGGACAGCGTCAAGGTTGCAAGGACATGCGGCGCGATGCGCAGCCGGACATCTCCGGCGGAAAGAAGCGGGGAAAGCGCGGCCAATGCCGGAGTTGTAATCTGTTCTGGCAAGGCCAGACAGACGGCGCGCGTGTTGAGTGCGTCCAGGAGATCAGACTGAAGGATGATGACATAATCGCCGTCAGACAACCGGTAAAGATCGAATTGCCGAGCCATCAGAACTTGCGAAACCGCGCGAGGGGCACCCCATTCTCTTCGATCCAGGTGTTGTAGGCGGCGATGTCAGCAGCGTTGTCTTCTTTCCAGCGGCGGGCGCGCGCGGTGCGGACCTGGGCG
The DNA here is from genome assembly GCA_943370085.1 of Variovorax paradoxus. Taxonomy (GTDB): domain Bacteria; phylum Pseudomonadota; class Alphaproteobacteria; order Rhodobacterales; family Rhodobacteraceae; genus Paragemmobacter. Next base: position 12,930 of record CALRPT020000001.1, read on the forward strand.
AGGATGCCTTCTTCGGCAGCGCGGGACAGGTTCACGCCCAAGGCGCGCGCCTCATCCAAAAGGGCGGCGTCGAGTGTCATGGACGTGGCGCGGCGGGTGGCGGGCATGGCGGGCTCCGGTTCGTTGTCGCCGGAGCATACCGTAAAACATACCGCATAAAAAGTGGTAGGTGGCACCCTAGCCCGGTTTGCAGCCGGTGAGGATGGCGGTCTCGGACCCTGCCTCGCCATCTTTCCAGTACAGGGTCGCCTCGTCGCCCTTGGTCCACCAGACATAGTTGGACCCATCCGATGGCCAGCCGTAGCGGGCGCCGGAGGCAGCGGGTTCGCTGTAGAGAAGGTACTGCCCGCCTTCGACATGGATCACGACAAAGGATGTATCGGGCGCGTTGACATAGACAACGGGCACCCTGACACCGCGTTCGCAGATATAGGTCATGTTCTGCACCTGCGTTTCGGCGAAGGCGGGCGCAGACATCAGGAGAAAAATGGCTCCGACGCGCAGCATCAAGAAGTGCTGCGCGCGTCATCCAGCCTGTCGGCCAGAGCCTCGGCCCGAGCGGCGATTTCGGCAAGGGATTCGGTCACCTGCGGCGGGATCACCGGCACTTCGACGCGGGTCTCGGGCCGCGCCTCCAGATCGGCGAGACGCGCTTTCAGGCTGCGAATCTCGTCTTCGACAGCGGCGGTCTTGTCGGCCAGCATGAGCCCGGCCATCAGCAGCATCTTGGCTTCGGGCAGGCGGCCCATCTGGGAAATCAGCGGCTGGGCTTCGGCATCGAGCATGGCGGCGGCGGCGCGCAGGAAATGCTCTTCGCCCTCCTGACAGGCGACGGGAAAAGCGCGGCCGCCGATGGTGATGGTCAGTTCAGGCATCGAGGCGCTCTTCCTTGATCAGGGGGGTCAGTTCGGTGAGGATTTCGTCCATCTCGGCGACTTCGGACAGGCGGGTGATGCGGATCGCCTCCAGCTCGGCCATCATGGCGCGGTTGATCTGTTCGGGATCGGCCAGATTGGCCGTCTGTGCCCGGCGCAGGCCGCGCAGGTTTTCGCGCAACTGCACCACGGTCTTGCGCATGCGATGAATTTCGAGGCCCTGCACATCCAGTTGCGCGGTCATCTTTTCGATGCGGGCCAGGAGTTCGGCCTGATCCTCCGGGGGTTCGGCTATGGCAACAGGAGGGGCGGCATTTTCCGCAGCCTCTGTCAGATCGGCGATCTGTTGGCGCAGGTCCGCGACGACCAGCCGTTCCGCAGCCAGCGCATCCTGTATCCGTTGCACAAGGCCGGGATCAACACCCGCGTCAGAGCCGGTGGTGTCTTCGCCCGGCTCCACATCTGCGGCCATGGGGGCGGCCTGCGCATTTGCGGTAAGGGTTTCGATGCCTTCGCCGATGCGGTGCAGTGCGGCGGCGATGCGGCGTTCCAGCTCGGCCAAATCCTGCATTGAAATGCCTTTCTGTCCTGGCGTTCGTTTCTTGTCGTTACGGTGCCCGATACATCGCGAAGTCCCGCAACCGAATCAACACACCGTGGCCTGTCCTGCAGTGTAGCGCAAGAATGTGGCGCTTCTCATCCTTTTGCACCCAAGGGGTTGCGCGGATTGCTTGATCTTGCCCATGGGACTGCTTAGAGCGGGGCCGCACCCCTTTTTGTTCAGACAGGACCATGGCCTTGGATATTCAGACGCTCCGCGCCCGCCACCCGGATCACTGGAAGCGCGCTTGCGCGATCCGCACCCTGACGCTTGATGCGGTTGCGGCCGCGAATTCTGGGCATTCCGGGATGCCGATGGGGATGGCCGATGTGGCGACGGTGCTGTTTGAAAAGCATCTGAACTTTGATCCGGCCGCGCCGCGCTGGCCGAACCGGGACCGGTTCATCCTGTCGGCGGGGCATGGGTCCATGCTGATCTATTCGCTTTTGCATCTGACCGGCTATGCCGACATGACGCTGGAGCAGATCAAGAATTTCCGTCAGTGGGGCGCGATCACGGCGGGGCATCCGGAATATGGCCATGTCGCCGGGGTGGAGACGACGACCGGGCCGCTGGGGCAAGGGATTGCCAATGCGGTGGGCTTTGCCATGGCGGAAGAGAACCTGCGCGCGCGCTGGGGTTCAAAGATCATGGACCATTACACCTATGTGATCGCGGGTGATGGCTGCCTGATGGAAGGTGTGAGCCAGGAGGCGATTGCGCTGGCGGGCAAGCAGGCGCTGTCGCGGCTGATCGTGTTGTGGGATGACAACGGGATTACCATCGACGGCAAGGTGTCCATCGCTGATGTGACCGACCAGAAGGCGCGGTTTGCGGCGAGCGGGTGGAACGTGCTGTCCTGTGACGGGCATGATCCGGAGGAAATCGACCGCGCACTGGTGGCTGCAAAGGCATCGAACAAGCCCACGATGATTGCCTGCAAGACGCATATCGCGCTGGGCCATGCGGCGCAGGACACATCCAAGGGCCATGGGGCGCTGACGGATGCGGCGCAGATGAAGGCCGCGAAAGAGACCTATGGTTGGGACTATGCGCCGTTTGAGATTCCGGCCGATGTGAAATCGGCATGGGAGGCGAAGGGCAAGCGCGGGGCGGCGGCTCATGCGGACTGGGCGGCGCGGTTGGCGGGATTGTCGGCGGCGAAGCAGGCTGAATTTGCGCGCATCTTTGCGGGTGAGGCACCGGCGAAGCTGGGATCGGTGATCCGTGCGCTGAAGAAGCAGGCCGCGGAGGAGGCGCCGAAGCTGGCCACCCGCGCGGCATCGGAAAAGGTGCTGGGCGCGGTCAATCCGGTGATGACCGAAACCATGGGGGGATCTGCTGACCTGACGGGGTCCAACAACACCAAGACCGCGGACATGGGGGTGTTCACGCCTGAGGATCGCAAGGGGCGCTACGTTTACTACGGCATCCGCGAGCACGGCATGGCGGCGGCGATGAATGGCATGGCGCTGCATGGCGGTGTGCGGCCCTATGGTGGCACCTTCATGTGTTTCACCGACTATGCCCGCCCGTCGATGCGCCTGTCGGCGCTGATGGGGGTGCCGGTGGTCTATGTTATGACGCATGACTCCATCGGTCTGGGCGAGGATGGGCCGACGCACCAGCCGGTCGAACATCTGGCGATCAGCCGGGCGACGCCGAATACGCTGGTGATCCGGCCTGCCGATCTGGTGGAAACGGCGGAGGCCTGGGAAGTGGCGCTGATGCAGACGTCTACGCCCACCGTGCTGGCGCTGTCGCGGCAGAATTTGCCGGCGGTGCGCAAGACGCATGTGAACCAGAACCTTGTGTCCAAAGGCGCCTATGTGCTGGCCGAGGCGACAGGCAAGCGACAGGTGATCCTGATGGCGACCGGGTCCGAGGTTGAGATCGCGCTGAAGGCGCGGGACGCGCTGGAGGCGGAAGGGATCGGCACGCGGGTCGTGTCGATGCCGTCGATGGAGCTGTTTGCCCAGCAGGACGAGGCCTATCGCAAGCGCATTCTGCCCGGCGGGCCGGTGCGCGTGGCGGTTGAGGCCGGCGTGCGGATGGGCTGGGACCGGTGGTTGCTGGGTGAGCGCGGCAAGGAGGCGAAGGCCGGGTTCGTAGGCATGTCGTCCTTTGGCGCATCGGCCCCGATTGACCGGCTGTACAAGGAGTTCGGGATCACGGCGGAGAACACCGTCGCCGTGGCGAAATCCCTGTTCTAAGCGCTAGCGGCGCAGGGTGTAACGCCCTGCGCCATGCGCGGCGAGGATCAGGCAACCGCCTGCTATCGCCCAGTTCTTGACGAAGATCGACATCTGCCACGGGTCGGCAGGGATGAAGTGAAAGAGGCTGGTCACCGCGCAATAGGCGGCCAGTAAAGTTGCCATGGGGCGGATCCGCCACCCTGCGATCAGGGCGAGTGCGGCCAGCAGATTGAAGGCCAGCGCAGGCCAGACCAGCCATTCCGGCCAGCCACGCGCGGCGAGCAGGCCTTCCACGGCCAGCGGATTGGCCGCCTTTTGCACGGTTCCAGCCAGAAACAACGCAGCGATCAGGATACGCCCGACAAGGGTGGCGATATCGCCGAAGCGGTCGGTCATGCCTTGCCCTTGGCCTTGCCGGGGCGAAGGGCGGCGATCAGGGGGCCGATGATGCGGGTGGCGACCGGGATCAGCAGGACGCCGAGGATCAGGCCGAAGATGCCGTCAAAGAAGGCCGTGACCGCCCAGGACACAGCGCCCTGCGCCGTGCCGATGGCGGCCGCGGCGGCGTCGGCAGCGTGATGGATGGTTTCATAGGGCCAGGCCCAGAAATGCGTCACCTCCAACCCGTGCACGACGATGTTGCCGCCGACCCAAAGCATGGCTGCGGTGCCCACTATGGACAGAAAGGCCATGAGCTTTGGCATTCCCTTGACCAGCCCGCGCCCGAAGGCGCGCCCTGCCCCGGTGCGGCCAGTGGCGGCCATGTGCAGGCCCACATCATCCATCTTTACGATCAAGGCCACGGCCCCATAGACAACCACCGTAATCAAGAGGCCCACCACTGCCAGCGTGATGGCCTGCATCCAGAAACTGGGGCTTTCGATGGTGGCCAGCGCGATGGTCATGATTTCCGCCGACAGGATGAAATCGGTCTTGATGGCCCCGGCGACCTTTTCTTCCTCAAGGCGGGTGGCATCCTTGGTATCGAAATCGGCGGCGATCTTTTCATCCGCATGAGGGGCGAAGGCGTGGACGACCTTTTCCGCGCCCTCGAAGCAGAGATAGGCCCCGCCCAGCATGAGAAGCGGCGTGATGGCGGCGGGAAGGAAGTGATCCAGCGCCAAAAGCGCGGGCAACAGGATGACCAGCTTGTTGCGGATGGACCCGACGGAGATGCGCCAGATGATGGGCAATTCACGATCCGCCTCAAACCCATGCACGTATTTGGGTGTAACAGCGGCATCGTCGATCACCACACCCGCCGCCTTGACGCCCGCCTTGGTGGCAGCGGCGGCGATGTCATCGACGGAAGCCGCGGCGACCTTGGCAATGGCGGCCACGTCATCCAGCAAGGCGAGCAAACCACTCATGCAAATCTTCCCATATCTATGTGCTGTCCTGTCTACCCCGGCCGGTCGCTTTTGGCAAAGGCTGCGGGATGTTAGCGCAAACCTGCGATGTTTGCGTTAACACATTGTTTTCGTGTCATTTTCATGCTTTTCGTGCGCCTCTCACCGGGCTATGCGCGTTGCATCCCACGGTATGCAACAGGTTGGAGCGGCGCACATGACCATCACCATCGGCATCAACGGCTTTGGTCGCATCGGGCGCTGCACGCTGGCGCATATTGCCGAAAGCAACCGTAATGATGTGCAGGTGGTGGCGATCAACGCGACCGGGCCGATTGAGACAAATGCCCATCTGCTCAAATACGACTCTGTCCATGGGCGGTTTCCCGGCACTGTGAAGGTCAGCGGCGGGATGCTGGATCTGGGGCGCGGGCCGATCCGGGTGATGTCGACCTACAAACCGGAAGACCTGGATTGGGACGGTGTGGATGTGGTGCTGGAATGCACCGGGAATTTCAACGACCGCGACAAGGCGGCGGTTCATCTGGGGCGCGGGGCGCGGCGGGTGCTGGTATCGGCCCCGGCCAAGCGGGCGGACAAGACGGTGGTTTATGGCGTGAATCACCGCAGCCTGGCGGCGGATCATCTGGTCGTATCGAACGGGTCTTGCACGACGAACTGTCTGGCACCGCTGGCCAAGGTGTTGAACGACGCGATCGGGATCGAGAGCGGGATCATGACAACGATCCATTCCTATACCGGCGATCAGCCGACGCTGGACCGGCGGCACACGGACCTTTATCGCGCCCGGTCGGCAGCGATGGCGATGATCCCCACCAGCACGGGCGCGGCCAAGGCGCTGGGCGAGGTGCTGCCGGAATTGGCGGGACGGCTGGACGGCACGGCGATCCGGGTGCCGACGCCGAATGTCAGCGCGGTGGACCTGACCTTTGTGGCAGGCAAGAGCGTGACGGTTTCCGATGTGAATGAGATCGTGCGCGAGGCGGCGGCGGGCTATATGGGGATGGTGCTGGCCTATGACCCGGAACCCAAGGTATCCATCGACTTCAATCACACGCCGCATTCGTCTATCTTCGCGCCAGACCAGACGAAGGTTGTCGGTGGCCGCACGGTGCGGGTGCTGGCATGGTATGACAACGAGTGGGGCTTCTCTTGCCGGATGGCCGATGTGGCCGGGGTGATGGGGCGGCTCCTCCACTGATCAGGAGGGGTCGTGACTGACCGTATCGCGCTTGTGCTTGGACTGTGCCTGATCGGGTTGATCGGGTTGGATATTGTCGCCAATGGTGGTGCAGCGCTGCTGTTTCTGATGAGAAAGTTCTTCGTCTTTATCGAATTCTTGGCATTCTGGCGCTGACCGGCGAGAGTCGGGTTGAATTGTTGCCGTTTCTGCGGATGTTAGCGCTATCAAATGCAGCGGATTCGCTGCCTTACCCATCGTTGGAGGAAAACCCATGACCGTCAAAGTCGCCATCAACGGATTCGGTCGGATCGGGCGAAACGTGCTGCGGGGGATCATCGAGTCCGGTCGCACGGATATTGAGGTCGTGGCGATCAACGATCTGGGTCCGGTCGAGACGAATGCGCATCTGCTGCGATTCGATTCGGTGCACGGCCGGTTCCCAGCCACGGTGACCACAGGCGATGACTGGATCGACGTGGGCCGTGGAAGGATCATGGTGACGGCGATCAAGAACCCGGCAGATCTGCCTTGGGGCCATGTCGACATCGTCATGGAATGCACGGGTATCTTCACCAGCAAGGAGAAGTGCCTGCCGCATCTGGAGAACGGTGCCAAGCGCGTGCTGATCAGCGCGCCGGGCGACGGGGCCGACAAGACGATCGTCTATGGCGTGAACCATCACACGCTGACCAAGGATGATCTGGTCGTGTCGAACGCATCCTGCACCACCAACTGCCTGTCGCCGGTGGCCAAGGTGTTGAACGATGTGATCGGCATCGAAAAGGGAATGATGACGACCATCCATTCCTATACCGGCGATCAGCCGACGCTGGATACGATGCACAAGGATCTGTACCGCGCCCGCGCAGCGGCCCTGTCGATGATCCCCACCAGCACGGGCGCGGCCAAGGCGGTGGGTCTGGTTCTGCCGGAGTTGAAGGGAAAGATGGACGGCTTTGCGATCCGCGTGCCGACGCCCAACGTTTCGGTCGTGGATCTGAAGTTCCTCGCCAAGCGCGCGACGAGCGTGGAGGAAATCAACGCCGCGATCAAGGCGGCGGCGGATGGGCCGATGAAGGGGATTCTGGGCTATACGCTGTTCAAGAACGTATCGTCGGATTTCAACCACGACCCGCATTCGAGCATCTTCCACATGGACCAGACCAAGGTGATGGACGGGACATTCTGTTCGATCCTGACCTGGTATGACAATGAATGGGGATTTTCGAACCGCATGGCGGATACCGCTGTTGCGATGGGCAAATTGATCTGAACCCGCCCCAGTTCGTGCATGTTTCAGGCCGGTCACGCATTGTGACCGGTCTTTGCTTTATTGCGTCCTGATCTTGGTTAGATGTGACCCATGGATCTTGTCGTCATCATCGCCATTCTGACCGGGCTGTTTCTGGCGATCGCGCTGGCCGAGCCTTTGGCCGCGCGGTTGCGGCTGCCGACGGCTGTGCTGTTGGCGGCGCTGGGCATGGCGATTGGTGGCGGGGCGGCGTGGTTCTGGCGCACGGATGTGACGGATGCGCTGAACCCGGTGGCGTTGGCCATTCTGAACCTGCCGATTTCATCGGATGTGTTCATCTATGTGCTGCTGCCCATTCTGCTGTTTCAGGTGTCGCTCACGCTGAACCTGCGGCGGTTGATGGATGACTGGGTGCCGGTTCTGACGCTGGCGGTGGTGGCGGTGATCGTGGCGACCGTGGTCATCGCGGTTGCCCTGCAGCCATTCAGCGGGTTGCCCCTGCTGGCCTGTCTCCTGCTGGGGGCCATCGTTTCAACCACCGACCCATCGGCGGTGGTCAGCATCTTTCGCGCCACGCCCGCGCCGCAGCGATTGGCGCGGATTGTGGAAGGGGAAAGTCTGCTGAACGACGCGGCGGCGATTGCGCTGTTTTCGGTGTTTCTGGTCGCGATCCAGAGCGGGGACAGCGCGCCCGATCCGTTGACGGTGCTGTTGCAACTGCCCTGGATGATCTTTTCTGGCGCAGTCGTAGGCGCAGTGCTGGGGCGGTTGGCGGTGGCGGCGATGGCGGGGATGAACGCCTTTCCGCTGGCGCAACTGTCGGTAAGCTTTGCCCTGCCCTTTGCAACCTTTCTGGTGACGGATCAGCTTTTGTCCGGGTCTGGTGTCGTGTCGGCGGTGGCCGCGGGGATGACGGTCAACCTGTTGGCGCCGGGGCGGGTGGCGCCCCCTGCCCTGACGCTGCTGCGTGATGCGTGGAACCTGCTGGCCTATTGGGCGGGCGGGTTGATCTTTGTGCTGGCCGCGCTGTTGGTGCCAAGCGCGCTGGCGCAGGCGCGGGCGCATGATTTCCTGCTGGTGGCGGTGGTGGTGGTGGCGGCCTTTGTGGCGCGGGCCATCGTGCTGTGGGGGATATTGCCGCTTCTGACCTTTGCGAGGCTGTCGCCGCGGGTGGAACGGGCCTATCGCGTGGCCATCCTGTGGGGCGGCCTGCGCGGGGCGGTGACGCTCGCGCTGGCACTGGCGGTGACGGAGAATGCCGCGATCCCGTTTGAGGTGAAGCGTCAGGTGGGCATCGTGGCGACGGGCTTTGTGCTGTTCACCCTGCTGGTGCAGGGCACCACCTTGCGGTTGCTGATTGCCAAGCTGGGGCTGGACCGGCTTTCCCCGCTGGACCGTGCCTTGTCGGAACAGGTGGTGGCCGTGGCGCTGCAGGATGTGCGCGAGACGGTGGCCGATACCGTGCGGCAACTGGACCTGACCCCCGCGATCATCCGCGAAGAGGCGGTGCGCTTTGGCGAGCGGCTGAATCAGGCGGTGGAACGCGCGGATGAGGCGACGGATATCCTCGACAAGGACCGGGTGACGCTGGGCATGGTGGCGCTGGCCGGGCATGAGCGGGATCTGGTGCTGGATGCGTTTCGCGACGGGCTGATCTCGGCGCGGGTGGCGGAACGGATGCTCGCCGATGCGGATCGCTTGATCGAGGCGGCGCGGGTATCCGGTCGCAGCGCCTATCGTGCGCAGGCGCGGCGGGCGCTGGGGCGTGGCAGGCTGCTTGGTCTGGCAGAATGGGCCCATACGCGGTTTCGGTTGAAGACGGGATTGCAGACGCAGATCGCGGATCGGTTCGAATTGCTGGTCGGGCATCAGCAGGCGCTGCGGGCGCTGCGGCGGTTCGTGGAACGGCGCATCCTGCGCATCCATGGGCGGCGGGTGGCATCGTTGCTGCAAGACCTGCTGCGCTGGCGCATCGAAGAGACCGGGCGGGAATTGGAAGGACTGCGCATCCAGTTTCCGGGCTATGCCGAAGAGGTGGAGCGGCGGTTGATACGGCGGCTGGCGCTGCGGCAAGAGGAGCTGGAATACGATCAGTATACGCAGGACGGGCTGATCGGGCCGGAATTGCAGATGTCGCTACAGCAGGGCATCAACGAAGAGCGGGCGCGGTTGGCGGATCGCCCGCGTCTGGACCTGCGGATGCAGCGTGTCGATATCGTGCGGGGCTTTTCGCTTTTTGCCGGGCTGGATGAGGCGACGTTGCAGCAACTCGCGCGGCGGATGCGGACGGTCTATGCCAAGCCCGGTGATGTTCTGGTGCGACGGGAAGACCTGCCGGATCGCGTCTGGTTCGTGGCGTCGGGCGCGGTGGAGGCGGAGCTTGCCGATGGGCGGCACCTGATGGGGCATGGAGAGATGTTTGGCCATCTGTCAGTGCTGCAGAAGCGGCCGCGCAAGGCGACGGTGCGGGCGATCAGTTACACGACGCTGGTGACATTGTCAGAGGCAGAGTTCCGCGATCTGGTGCAGCAAGCCCCGCAACTTGCCGCAGCGGTGCAGGCCAGCGCGGAAAAGCGCGGTGTGTCGCTGGATGGCAAGGCGGCAAAGGCGGAGGCCGGGACCCCTGCGCCGCCATGGGTAACGCAGCTGAAGGAAGCCCTGCGTTATCGGTCATAGCTATGCGCTTGGCGCATGGCGGCTTTCCCGGCTTGGCGGTTGCTGCAGGTGCGAAATGGGCCCATTTACAGGACACGCGGAAGGGACAACCGAAAAGCCCTTGGCGCCCATAAAGGAAGAAGAAATGAAACTGATCGAAACTCTGAAGGCCGCCGCTGCCAATCGGGCCGTTTACCGCAACACGCGTGACGAGATCGCCCGCATGCCGCGCGATGTGGCGCTTGATCTGGGGATTTTCCCGGAAGATGCCCATCGGATCGCTTGGGCGGCCGTTTACGGCAAGTAAGAAATTCCATCCGCATCAGCGGAGAGAAGGGGGCCATGCGGCCCCCTTTTTCGTTTCAGCCAAAACGGCGCGCGAGGGCGGCCTGAACCGGCGGGGTGACGAATTTGGACACGTCACCGCCAAGGCGCGCGATTTCCTTGACCAGTTTCGACGCAATGGCCTGCCGGCGGGCATCGGCCATCATGAAGACGGTTTCGATAGAGGCATCGAGCGCGCGGTTCATACCGACCATCTGAAATTCATATTCGAAATCCGCCACCGCCCGCAGGCCACGAACGATGACGCTGGCCCCCACATCGCGGGCGCAGTCGATCAGCAGGTTTTCAAAGGGATGCACGACAATTTCACCGCCGGTCTTGGCGATAATGGCGGCACATTCCGCCTCGACCATTGCGACGCGCTCTTCGAGCGTGAAGAGCGGGCTCTTGTCCCGGTTGATCGCGACGCCGATCACCAGCCGATCCACCAGCGCCATCGCGCGCTGGATGATGTCGACATGGCCGAGAGTGATCGGGTCGAAAGTGCCCGGATAAAGACCGATACGCATGGGTTCGCTCCCCCGTTTATGCGGTGGCTGCACGCAACATTATGGCGCGGATGAGTGCAAGGTCCAAATTAATGCGCTGAGGCGGCCGATCAGAAGCCCTTGATCATGCCTTCGAGCGCGTCTTTCTCCATCGCCAGTTCCGTGAGGCGGGCCTTGACCACGTCGCCAATTGAGATGAAGCCGATCATCTGGTTGCCATCCATCACCGGCATGTGGCGGAAACGGCCGTCGGTCATCTTCTGAAGGACGTCGTTCGCCTGTTCCTCACTGCGGCAGCCGACGATGTTGGATGTCATGATGCTGTCGACCGTGTCGGCCATGCAGGTGGTGCCGCGCCGCCCGATTTCGCGCACGATATCGCGTTCCGACACGATGCCCGAGACACGCTTGCCATCGGGCGAGACGATGACCGCACCGATGCGGCGCGTCGACAGGATTTCTGCTGTCTGGGCCACCGTCGTGCCGGGCACCACCGTGACCACCGTGTCATCCGATTTGGATTTCAGGATTTGGCTGACAAGCATGGATTCCTCCCTCTCCATTCTGCGGTCCTTGATGCTGCGCCGGGTCAGAATTTCTGTCAACGTTTGCATGAGGCTTTACAGATCAGCCGGTTGGCAGACATCCTTGGCCCAGCGAAAGGCAGGGTGGAACATGCGCGGCTGTGGGTTTGTGGTGGTGGGTCTGTTGGCAACGGCAACGCTGGCAGCGGCGCAGGAGGTGACAGCGACGGCGCAGGTCTATGACAGGATTACCGCCTTCGCCTTGCCCGAGGGGTTTCTAGGTGCCTATGAGCATGAGCGGGGCGGGAGTTATCTGCTGGAGTTCGTTCCAGAGGGGCAAAGCGTCGAGGATTGGACCCAGATGATCACGCTGTCCGGGGCGAAGGGGCTGGCATTGCAGATGCCTGCCCCGCTGGACGTGGCGGCAGCGATTGGCGCGGGCTTTCGCGAAAGCTGCCCAGAGAGCTATCGCGGATCGGATGAAGGTGCGCAGCAGGTGGCGGGGGCGGACGCCGCGCATATGGTGATGTTTTCCTGCGGCGCGGCGGGCGCAGAGACGGAAAGCGCGCTGATCCTTGTTGCGTCATCCGGGGCGGATGTCTTTACCCTGCAATGGGCAGAGCGGGGGGCGGCCATGCCCCCTGATCCCGATGTCTGGCTGCCGCGTTTTGACACGCTGTTGTCCTTGCGCCTGTGCCCGGGGGTCGAAGGGGAGGAGCCGCCCTACCCTTCCTGCAATCCTTGAACCCGGTTCGCCAGTGTTTCCAGCCGCGCCACCTCGCGGCGCAGGGCCTGGGCCAGCAGATCGGCAAAGCGGTTCAGCCGTTCCACGCGGCCATCATCCGCGTGACGGATCAGCCAGAAACTGCGGGTGAGCGAGACCTGATCGGGGATCAGCGTGACCAGTTCCGGCGCGGCAGGAAGGGCGAAGTCATGCACCACGCCCACCCCCGCCCCGGCGCGCAGCCAATTGAGTTGCACCGAGACGGAATTGGACGCCAGCGCCACCGTCCCGGCCCCCAGTTCGGACAGATAATCCAGTTCCTTGTCGTGGATCATGTCGGGGATATAGCCGATGAGCCGATGCCGGTGCAGATCGGCCATCGTGACAAGCGGCGCCGCATGGGCAAGGTAATCGGGATGGGCGGCAAGGTGCAGCTTGTAATCGGTCAGCTTTTGCACGGTCAGGCGGCCCGCCGTGGGGCGGCTTACGGCGATGGCGAGGTCGGCCTCGCGTTTGGACAGGTTGAAGACGCGGGGGAGCGCCACGATCTGCACCTCCAACCCCGGATTGGCGTCGCAGATGGCGGCAAGGACCTGCGGCAGCAGATAGTTGGCGCAGCCGTCGGGCGCGCCGATGCGGATCTGGCCTGTCAGGCCTTCGGGGCCGGAAAGCGCCTCGCGCGCGCCATCCAGCGCGGACTCAGCCCGTTCGGCATGGGGCAGCAGGCGGGTGCCTTCCTCTGTCAGCGCATAGCCTTGGGGGGATTTGGCAAAAAGGCGCGCGCCCATGGACTCTTCCAGCCGGGCAATGCGGCGGCCTACGGTGGCGGCGTCGATCTTCAGCCGTTTGCCCGCGCCCGACAGGCTTTCACTGCGGGCCACGGCGAGGAAGATGCGCAGGTCATCCCAATCCATGTTTTGCAATCCTGCAAAGCCTTTTTGAAATCTTGCCTCTTTATGGCGCATTTCCGCAAGACTATTATGTAAGGAACGGAATTTGGGAGGCGGCGATGAAAGAGATCGGTCACTGGATCAACGGCAAGCATGTGGCGGGCACCTCGGGGCGGTTTGCCGATGTGTTCAACCCGGCCACGGGTGAGGTGCAGGCGCGCGTGGCTTTGGCCAGCAAGGCCGAGCTGGATGCGGCCACCGCCGACGCCGCCATGGCGCAGGTGAAGTGGGGAGCGACCAACCCGCAGCGCCGCGCGCGGGTGATGATGGAGTTCGTGCGCCTGCTGAACCGCGACATGGACAAGCTGGCAGAGGCGCTGTCGTCGGAACATGGCAAAACTATCCCCGATGCCAAGGGCGATATCCAGCGCGGGCTGGAGGTGATGGAGTTCTGCATCGGCGCGCCGCACCTTCTCAAGGGTGAGTTCACCGACAGTGCCGGTCCGGGGATCGACATGTATTCCATGCGCCAACCCATTGGTGTGGCGGCAGGAATCACGCCGTTCAACTTTCCGGCCATGATCCCGATGTGGAAGATGGGCCCGGCGCTGGCCTGTGGGAACGCCTTCATTCTGAAGCCGTCAGAGCGTGATCCGTCTGTTCCGCTGATGCTGGCGGAACTGATGCAGGAGGCGGGGCTGCCAGATGGCGTTTTGCAAGTGATCAACGGCGATAAGGAGTCGGTTGATGCGATCCTGGACAACCCGATCATCGCCGGGATCGGCTTTGTGGGGTCTACCCCGATTGCAGAATACATTTATGGCCGGGGCTGTTCCAACGGCAAGCGCGTGCAGTGCTTTGGCGGTGCGAAGAACCACATGATCATCATGCCGGATGCCGATATGGATCAGGCGGCGGATGCGCTGGTGGGTGCGGGCTATGGCGCGGCGGGTGAGCGTTGCATGGCGATTTCGGTGGCGGTGCCTGTGGGCGACGAAACCGCCGATCGCCTGATCGAAAAGCTGATCCCGCGGATCGAGAAGCTGAAGGTCGGCCCCTATACGGCTGGGAATGATGTGGATTATGGCCCTGTCGTCACGGCGGCGGCGAAGGCCAATATCCTGAAGCTCGTCGAATCGGGTGTGGCGCAGGGCGCGAAACTGGTGGTCGATGGCCGTGGGTTCAAGCTGCAGGGCTATGAGGACGGGTTCTTTGTCGGCCCCCATCTGTTTGACCACGTGACCCGCGACATGGACATCTACCGCAAGGAGATTTTCGGACCCGTCCTGTCGACCGTGCGCGCAAAAACCTATGAAGAAGCGCTCGGTTACGCGATGGACCATGAATATGGCAACGGCACCGCGATCTATACCCGCGATGGCGACACGGCGCGCGATTTTGCGGCGCGGGTGAATGTGGGGATGATCGGGATCAACGTGCCGATCCCGGTGCCGCTGGCCTATCATACCTTTGGCGGGTGGAAGAAGTCGGCCTTTGGTGACCTCAACCAGCACGGCCCCGATGCGTTCCGCTTTTACACGCGGACCAAGACCATCACCTCGCGCTGGCCATCGGGGATCAAGGAAGGCGCGAGCCTGAACTTCAAGCCGATGGATTGATCCGGGGCCCTGCCCTTCAGATGTTTTGCAAAGGGCCGCCGATTGGCGGCCCTTTGTCATTGGCCGCTTGATTGCCGTTACGTGACAATGCTTTTCTCGGAGACGCGACAGGGAGAGTGGTATGGATTGGCTGAGTGTTCTTGGTGATCTGAGGGCCGATACGCGGGCAGAGTTGGCAGCCCTGCAAAGCCGGGTCTTGCCGCGCGGGCTGGATCTGTTCTCCAAAGGGGACAGGGCGGCTGCCTTTCCCATGGTCTTGTCGGGGCGGATCGAGGTTTGCCTGACCGGGCCATCGGGCCGCGAGATCCTGCTGTATGCGGTTGAGGCTGGCCAGAGCTGCATTCAGACAACGCTGGGCCTTCTGGGGGATGAGCCCTATTCGGGCACCGCAGCGACCGTGACGGAAACAGAGGTCGTACGCATCCCCAAGCCGATGTTCCTGCGCCTGATGGAAAGTGACCCGGCCTTTCGCGGCTTCGTGCTGCGATCTTTCGGGCAACGGATGGCCGATCTGACACGGCTGCTGGAAGCGGTGGCCTTTGGCCGCATTGATGAGCGGCTGGCGCAAGTGCTGTTGGCGCTGGCAGAGGGTGAAGTCGTGCGCGCCACGCAGTCCGAAATCGCCGCCCGGATCGGATCTGCGCGCGAGGTGGTATCGCGCAAGCTGGATGCCTTTGCCAAGGCGGGATGGGTGGTGACGGACCGGGGTGAGGTGCATCTACGCGACCTGACAGCCCTGCGCCGCGCGGCGGGGCTGTAGCGCACCCGACGGACGCGCGCAGATGTTTCGCGTAAGCGTGTGACGAGGTCACAGACAACACATATTAAATTTGATATGTTTTGAGCATGACCCGGATCAACCGGGCCGATCACCGGAAAGGGAACACCCATGTTCAAAACCAATGTCGGCGGCATCGACCGCATCCTTCGAATCGTCGTCGGGCTTGCGCTGCTTGCCGGGTTTTTCCTGAATACTGACGCCACTTATCGCTGGGCCTATCTGATCGGCATCGTGCCGCTGGCAACGGGGCTGCTGTCCAGCTGCCCGCTCTATTCCATTCTGGGCATCTCGACCTGCCCGATGAAGCGGTCCTGATCCGGTTCATCGGCGGCAATTGCGCCGCCGCCCGACATCGGCGGCGGTTGGTTATTCGGCGGCGACCCGCTTGGGTTTGAGCATGTCGCGCAGATAGTGGCCGGTATGGCTGCGTTCATTCTTGGCCACGTCTTCGGGTGTGCCTTGCGCCACAACCTCACCCCCGCCATCGCCGCCTTCGGGGCCAATGTCGATGATCCAGTCGGCGGTCTTGATGACATCCAGATTGTGTTCGATGACCACCACCGTGTTGCCCTGATCGACAAGTTCATGCAGCACTTCAAGAAGCTTGCGTACATCCTCGAAATGCAAGCCGGTTGTGGGTTCATCAAGGATGTAAAGCGTGCGGCCCGTGGCGCGGCGGGAAAGCTCTTTGGACAGCTTCACGCGCTGCGCTTCACCCCCGGACAGGGTGGTCGCTTGCTGACCTACCTTGATGTAACCGAGACCAACCTGACACAGCGCATCCATCTTTTCGCGGATCGCGGGCACAGCGGCAAAGAAGGTTTGCGCATCTTCGCATGTCATATCAAGAACGTCTGATATACTTTTGTTTTTAAACTTTATTTCTAGCGTTTCGCGATTATAGCGCGCGCCTTTGCAGGTTTCGCAGGTGACATAGACATCGGGCAGGAAGTGCATCTCGATCTTGATGACGCCGTCACCTTGGCAGGCCTCGCACCGGCCGCCCTTGACGTTGAAGCTGAACCGACCGGGTTGATAGCCGCGCGCCTTGGCCTCGGGCAGGCCTGCGAACCAGTCGCGGATCGGCGTGAAGGCCCCGGTGTAAGTGGCCGGATTTGAACGCGGCGTGCGCCCGATCGGGCGCTGGTCGATGTCGATGACCTTGTCGAGATGTTCGAAGCCGCGGATGGTTTCACAGGGCGCGGGCGTTTCGCGCGCACCGTTCAGGCGGGTGGCGGCGGTCTTGAACAGAGTCTCGATCGTCAGGGTGGATTTGCCCCCGCCGGACACGCCCGACACGCAGACAAAACGGCCAAGCGGGAAGTCGACGGTGACATTCTTCAGATTGTTGCCTGTAGCACCCACGACCGTGAGTTTCTTGCCATTCCCGGCGCGGCGGGTTTTGGGAACCGCAATTTCGCGCTGGCCGGAAAGATATTGCCCCGTCAGGCTGACCGGATCGGCAGCGACCTGCGCAGGGGTGCCGTGGCTGACTACACGGCCACCATGGACGCCCGCGCCGGGGCCGATGTCAAAGACGTAATCCGCCTCGCGGATCGCGTCTTCGTCATGTTCCACGACCAGCACGGTGTTGCCCGCATCGCGCAGGTTCTTCAGCGTGGTGAGCAGACGGTCATTGTCGCGTTGGTGCAAACCGATGGAGGGTTCATCCAGCACGTAGAGCACGCCGGTCAGACCGGAACCGATCTGGCTGGCCAGACGGATGCGCTGCGATTCACCGCCCGAAAGGGTGCCAGCGTTGCGCGACAGGGTAAGATAGTCGAGCCCGACATTGACAAGGAATCCAAGGCGTTCGCGGATTTCCTTGAGAATGGCGCGGGCAATTTCATTCTTCTGGTTGGTCAGGCTTTCGGGAACAGAGCCGATCCAGGCATAGGCCTCTTTGATCGACATCCGAACAACCTGGCCGACATGCAGACCCGCGATCTTGACCGCCAGCGCCTCGGGCTTCAGGCGATAGCCATGACAGGTGCCGCAATCGCGGTTGTTCTGGTAGCGCTCAAACTCCTCGCGCACCCAGTTGCTGTCGGTTTCCCGGTAGCGGCGTTCCATGTTGGGAATGACCCCTTCGAAGACGCGGCTCACTTCGTAGATGCGGCCGCCTTCGTCATAGCGGAAGCGGATCTCTTCATCGCCGGATCCGTGCAGAAACACCTGATGCACATGGGCGGGCAGGTCTTTCCATTTCTTCTTCGCATCGAATTCGTAATGTTTCGCAAGGGCCTGGATGGTTTGCGTGAAGTAGGGGCTTTTCGATTTGGCCCAAGGGGCCAGCGCGCCTTGCATCAGCGTCAGGCCCTGATCGGGGACGACGAGGCGTTCGTCGAAAAACAGTTCCACCCCCAAGCCATCGCAGGCCGGGCAAGCACCGAAAGGTGCGTTGAAAGAGAAAAGGCGCGGCTCGATTTCCGAGATGGTGAAGCCGGACACCGGGCAGGCGAACTTTTCTGAATAGGTGATGCGCTGCGGATCGCCCTCGCCTTCACCCGGTGCGGTTTCGATGATGGCGATGCCATCTGCAAGGTCGAGCGCGGTGCGGAAGCTGTCGGCCAAGCGCGTTTCCAGCCCTTCGCGCACGATGATGCGGTCGACCACCACGTCGATGTCATGGCGAAATTTCTTGTCCAGCGTTGGCGGCTCTTCCAATTCATAGAAGGTGCCGTCCACCTTGACGCGCTGGAACCCCTGTTTGCGAAGTTCGAGGAATTCCTTTTTGTATTCCCCCTTCCGGTCGCGGATGATCGGGGCGAGCAGATAGGCGCGGCTGCCCTCAGCCATGGCCATGACGGCATCGACCATGTCCTGCACCTGCATCGCGGTGATGGGCAGGCCGGTGGTGGGGCTGTAGGGCGTGCCAACCCGCGCGAACAGAAGGCGCATGTAATCGTAGATTTCCGTCACCGTGCCGACGGTAGAGCGGGGGTTCTTGGACGTGGTCTTCTGTTCGATGCTGATCGCCGGGGACAGGCCGCTGATGTGATCGACATCTGGTTTGCCCATCATGTCGAGGAACTGCCGCGCATAGGCCGAGAGCGATTCGACATAGCGGCGCTGGCCTTCGGCATAGATCGTGTCAAAGGCGAGCGACGACTTGCCCGATCCGGACAGTCCGGTGATCACAACCAGCTTGTCGCGCGGGATGTCGACATCCACGCCCTTGAGATTGTGTTCGCGCGCGCCGCGCACTTCGATGAACTTCTGTTCGGCCATGCCCATTCCCCCGGACGGATGGAACGTAGATAGGCCATGCGGCGCGAGTCTCCAATGCAAAAAAGTGAACAATAAGTGAACAAATACCAGTTCAGCCTTGATGTGCTCAGGCTTTGCGTGCGATCGGGTGGTGTCTTTACATATGCTTTATTTTGCATATGTTGTCCTGAACACTCCCGCAGAAAAAAGGTTGCCCGCCATGATCTCGATTACGTCTGTTCCCCAAGCCATCGATCTGGCCTCTAAGGGCGAGATCGTCCTTCTGGATGTGCGCGAGGCGGGCGAGGTTGCCGCTTCTGGCACGGCGCGGGGGGCGATCCATATTCCACTGGGCCTGCTGCCCCTGCGCGTTGATCCACGCGCGCCGGACTATGAGGCCCGGCTTGCCGGAAAACCCGTCGCGGTGTTCTGTGCAGCGGGGGCACGTGCCGGACGGGCGGTGGAGCTGCTGGAACGGTTCGGGCATGAGGCCGTAAACATCGGCGGGTTTGGCGATTGGTGCGGCTGCGGTGGGCCGGTGCAGCGTCAGGCCTGACGAGCGCGACGGCGGGCCTGCAGAGCGTGAACGGCGATGCCTGCCGCACAAAGCGGCAGCGCAAAGGCGATCACGCCGGAGGGACCCATGCTGGCAATCAGCAGCGCAAGAATGGGTGTGCCCGACGTGGTGCCCAGATTGCCAAGCTGCGCCACCGCCCCAGAGGCGCGGGCGCGGTCGTCGGCCGTGATGTTCAGTTGCGGGATCGAAGCAAAGCTGGCGCCCTGCACGATCCCCATCGCTCCGGCCAGTGCAAAAGCCGCCAGAAGGGTGACCGCCCCCTGCCCCCAGCCTGCCCAAAGCACCAGCGCCGCCACCAATCCGGCAGCGTAGCCCGCCTGCACCATCCGCACGGCGGTCATGTGGCCCAGGCCCCACACGCCCAAGGTCAGGGAAACGGCAATTGAGAAAAGCGGCATGCCGGCCGCAGCGAGAGCGCGCTGCCCCTCGGGCAACAAGGGGGGAAACAACGTGAGCAGGGCGACATAAAGTGCGGTGTAAAAGACAAATCCCATCGCCGGGGCAGCAATGCTGGGCGAGGCATAGATGGTGCCATGCTGGCGGATCAGGCCGCCGAACGAGGGCAAGGGTGGCGCGGCGGGGTCCGTTGGGAGAAGGATGTGCAGAATAAGTGCAAGCGCCGCCATCCACCCCGCATGGCCAAGGAACAACGCGGTGATGCTGCCGTCGGCCAAAAGCGGCGGAGCGATCAGGGCAAGCAGGGCGTAGGTCACACCGAAGAAACTGCTCCAGAGGGTCATGGCAAGGCCCTGCTGCCGGGCGGGCGCCAGCCCCGCGATCATCGTGGGGCCGACCACGACGATGGCCAGATGCGACACACCTTCCAAAATGCGGGTCAGGATCAGGGCAATGTAGGGGAGCGGCAGGGTTTGCAGCGCAGACACCACCGCGCCGAGCGCCAGCGCCACCACGATGGCGCGGCGGGGGCCGACGCGGGCGACAAGGAGCCCTGCCGTGGTGCCGAAGATCAGGCCCACGATCCCCACGATGGACACGATCAGACCGATGCCCGCCGCCCCCTGTTCGGGATAGTGGGCGGCCATCAGGTCGAAGCTGACCGAAAGCTTGCCGAATTGCGCGGCAGAGCCGAGGCCAGCCAGCCAAAGGGCGAAGATGGTGAAGAGGATGCGCATGTCGCCCTGTCCGTTATGGGCGCGACCCTAGGGCCAAGGGTTGCGGGCTTCAAGCCAGTGGGGAAGACATCCGCATGAAGGTATTGCAACGGGAAGGCAACGGTTTAGCATCAACAGGATGACACGTGGCCTGATCCTGATGCTCCTGCTGTTTGCCCCCGCGCCCGCGCTGGCGGCTGATGTTTGTGCGCTGGCCATGGACATGGAGGCGCGGATTGCCGAAAGGCTGGGCTATGCGCCGGGGGCCGCTTGCCCGGAGATCGCCTTCGCTCTGCCCGTGGCGGGGGCGGTGCAGCGGTCGCAGGCCGGGGCCTATGATCCGATGACAGGGCAGATCAACCTTGCGCCCGATCTGGACCTGAGCACGGTCTATGGGCAGAGCTTCCTTTTGCACGAATTGGTGCACGCCGCGCAGTATCGGGCGGGTCGGGATCGCGCTGTCCCCTGCCCCGCCGCTTTGGAGGCCGAAGCCTATGGCGAACAGGCCGACTTCCTGATGGAAGCCGGCCTGTCGCGGGAAGCGGTGCTGACACGCGCCCTTGGCGCGCAACTGGGCGGCTGCGAGGCCACGCAATACTAGAAGTGCAGCGCGCGGCCGTAGGCATCCAGCACGGATTCGTGCATCATTTCCGACAGCGTGGGATGCGGGAAGACGGTGTTCATCAGATCTTCTTCTGTCGTCTCCAGCGAGCGGCCGATCACATAGCCCTGGATCAGTTCCGTCACCTCAGCCCCGACCATGTGCGCCCCCAGAAGCTCGCCGGTTTTGGCATCGAAGATCGTCTTGATCATGCCTTCGGATTCACCAAGCGCGATGGCCTTGCCATTGCCGATGAAGGGGAAGCGGCCAACCTTGATAGCGTGGCCTGCCTCTTTCGCCTTTGCCTCGGTCAGGCCGACGCTGGCGATCTGGGGGTGGCAATAGGTGCAGCCGGCGATGGAATTGGGCTTGATCGGGTGCGGATGGCCGCCGGCGATCAGTTCGGCTACCATCACGCCTTCATGGCTGGCCTTGTGGGCAAGCCACGGCGCGCCTGCGATATCGCCGATGGCATAAAGCCCGTCGATGCCGGTGCGGCAATACTCATCGGTCACCACATGGGTGCGGTCGATCTTTACCCCCAGCGCCTCAAGCCCGAGGTTCTCGACGTTGCCTACGATGCCTACTGCGGAAATCACGGTGTCGAAGTTATGGGTTTCGATCTTGCCGCCCACTTCGATATGGGCGGTGACGCCCTGCCCCGGCTTGCGATCCAGCTTCTTGACCGCGGCCTTTTCCATGATCTTCATGCCCTGCTTCACGAATTGCTTTTTCGCAAACGCAGCAATCTCGTCATCCTCGACAGGAAGGATGCGGTCCATCACCTCAACCACCGTGGTATCGGCACCGAGCGTGTTGAAGAAGGAAGCGAATTCGATGCCAATGGCGCCCGACCCGATCACCAGAAGCTTTTTCGGCATCCGTTTGGGTTGCAGCGCGTGGCGATAGGTCCAGACCAGATCGCCGTCTGCCTCTAGCCCCGGCAGTTCACGGGCGCGGGCACCGGTCGCCAGGATGATGGCGGGCGCGGTCAGGTCTTCGCTGCCCTTGTCTGTTTTGACGGTGACCTTGCCCTTGGCGGTGACCGTGGCCTGTCCCATGACGACCGCGATCTTGTTCTTCTTCATCAGATGGCCAATGCCTGAAGAGAGCTGCTTGGCCACCCCGCGCGAGCGGGCGACGACGGCGGGCAGGTCATAGCTGATGCCGGTGGCGGCAAGGCCGAATTCCTTGGCCCGATGCATCAGGTGGAACACTTCGGCCGACCGCAGCAGCGCCTTGGTGGGAATGCAGCCCCAGTTCAGGCAGATGCCACCCAGGTTTTCGCGCTCGACGATCACGACTTTCTTGCCGAGTTGGGCGGCCCGAATGGCGGCAACATAGCCGCCCGGACCCGCACCAATCACGATAACATCATAAGCAGCGGCCATGAGATTTCCTCCCTCAGAGCAATTGGTTTGGCCTTAAACTATTTTTCCAAACCAAGCAACGCAGGCTGCGCCGGGGCCCTATGCGCCGGGTGCATGGCTGGCAGCATCCTGCAGGCGGCGCACTTCGGTGCCGTATCCGCCTGCGGCATTCCAGGCGGCCTCTTCGGGCGTGTCGGCCCGGCCAAGCGCGGCGTTGCGGCCGGGAAAGCGGCCAAAGCGGGCGATCACGGCCTGATGGGCGCGGGCATGCAGGGCCATTTCGGGATCGGAAGGTATCCGCTCCTCCATCATCCGCACGGCGGTTGCCTGATCGGCGGGGTTTTCGGAATGCTCAAACGGCATGTAGAAGAATTGCCGTTCCGGTTCAGGTGCACCCATGTCCCACCCGGCGGCAAGCGCGGTTCGGGCGGCAGACAGGGCCTGCGGATCGGTGGCAAAACTGTCCGCCGTGCCGCGAAACATGTTTCGGGGCAGTTGATCGGTCAGGATCAGGAAGGCCAAGGTGCCAACGGTTCCGTCAACCCAGTGGTCAAGATTGCCGTCGCGCGCAGCCTGCCAGATGTCCTGAAACCGGGCGCGGCAGAGGGTGTCGATCTCATCCCCGCCGGCGTACCAGCCTTCGGGGCCAACCTCACCCAGCCAGAAATCCAGCAGTTCCACAGGGTCGGACATTTGCGTATCCCTTCGTGTTGCCCCTCAAGCGTGGCAGGGAACATCAGGGCGTGCAACCACCGTCAGCGATCCTTTTCGATGACGGCGGTGGCAGCGACGGAAGAGGCGGTGGGGACGATGAAATTCGAAGGACCGCTGCCCACAGGGGCCGCGCGGCGGGACATGCGCCAGAGGGCGTAGAGTGTCAGCGCCACATAAAGCGCGGCGATGAAGAGGAAGAAGCCGCCCGAGCCCACCTGCCCCATGATCCAGCCGGTGATCAGCGGGCCGAAGATTGCGCCAAAACCATTGAGAAAGATCATCCCCGCGCTGGCGGCGGCCATGTCATCCTTGGACAGGAAGTCGTTGGTATAGGCGATGAGCAGCGCATAGACCGGGTTCGTGATCCCGCCGAGCAAAAGCGCCGCGACGAGATAGCCGTAAAAGGGCAGATCGAACAGTCCGGCGATGAGCATGGTGACGGCGGCAATCCCGGACAGACCGGTGATCAACAGGCGACGATCCATCCGATCCGACAGCCAGCCCACCGGATATTGCAGGATCAGCCCGCCCACATACAGCGCGCCGACGAAGATCGAGATGTCGCGGACCGACAATCCCTCCATCGCGCCCCAGACCGAAGCCATCCCGAACATGGCCGAAAAGACGCCTCCCGTCAGAAGCATCCCGGCACAGCCGAGCGGCGAGATGCGGAAGAGCGCGCGGAAGGACAGGCCCTTGGTCGTTTCGAATGTTGGAGCGGGTGTCGGGGCCAGAAGGATGGGCATAAAGGCCAGTGACACAAGAACTGACGGGATCACGAAGAGCACGAAGCCTGATGGATCGGCCACGTTGAGGATCGCCTGACTTGCGATAATGCCAAGCATCTGAACGATCATATAGGCCGACAGGGCCTGTCCGCGCGTCTCATTCGTGGCGGCGTTGTTCAGCCAGCTTTCGGCCGTGATGTAGATGCCTGAAAAGCAGAACCCGATCAGCACGCGCAGCGCCGTCCAGACCATCCAATCGGCGGCGACAGGATAGACCACCAGCACGGCGGAAATGAGTGACCCGAGCGCGGCAAAGACGCGGACATGGCCCACCTTGCGGATCATGGAGGGCGCGAGTTGGGAGCCCACCAGAAACCCGGCGAAATAGGCGGACATCACAAGGGAAATCTCAAAGGTCGAGAACCCCTCGATGGCACCCCGGATACCAAGAAGCGTGCCCTGAATGCCGTTGCCGACCATAAGAAGCATGACGCCAAGCAGCAGCGGCCATGAGGTGGAGATCACTTTCAGCATGGGCGCGCACCAAGGAGTAAAAAGGGAATATGTCCAAGAATAGCATGCCCAAGAAACAGCATGGGCAGGAAACCGACGCAGCCCCTATCGCCCCCGTCAGGGAATGAGAAGCGAGGAATCGCCATAGCTGAAAAAGCGATACCCGTTCTGCACGGCATGGGCATAGATCCGCTTGATGCGGTCCTGCCCCATCAGAGCCGAGACAAGCATCATCAGCGTGGATTTGGGCAGGTGGAAATTGGTCATCAGCGCATCGGTGATGCGGAAGCGGTAGCCGGGATAGATGAAGATGTCGGTCGGACCAGTCCAGGTCTGGATGACACCCGCTGAATCGGTGGCGGATTCGATCAGGCGCAGGGCGGTGGTGCCCACAGGGATGATGCGGCCCCCTGCCCTTTTGGTGGCGTTGATTTCCGCCGCCGCACCGGGGGTGACCTGGCCCCATTCGGCATGCATGCGGTGGGTGGTCACATCATCCACCTTGACCGGCAGGAAAGTGCCCGCGCCAACATGCAGCGTCACTTCGGTGAAGGTCACGCCTTTTTCGGCCAATGCGCGCAGGAGCGGTTCGTCAAAATGCAGCGAAGCCGTGGGTGCGGCCACGGCCCCGGCATGGCGGGCGAATACGGTCTGGTAATCGGTGGCATCCTGCGCATCGGGCGCGCGTTTGGCGGCGATATAGGGCGGCAGGGGCATGGCGCCTGCCTCGGCCAGTGCGGCATCGAAATCATCGCCGGTCAGGTTGAAAGTCAGCCGGAGATCGGTCTCGCCCTTTTCGGCGACAGTGGCAGAGAGGCTGTCAGAAAAGCGGATGACCTCTCCTTCGTTCAGTTTGCGCAGCGGCTTTGCCAGCGCACGCCAGCCGGATGCCGCCGGCTCCAGCAGGGTGATCTCAACCTTGGCCACCGCGTCGCTGCGCGTGCGGTGCCCGGTGAGGCGGGCGGGGATGACCTTTGTGTTGTTCAGCACCAGCCGGTCGCCCGGACGGAAGATGTCGATCAAATCATAGACGTGGCGATCCGCGATCCCGTCGCCCTCTGCCAGCAAGAGCCGCGCATGGGTGCGCGGGCGGGCGGGCCGGGTGGCAATCAGCGACTCGGGCAGGTCGAAATCGAAATCTATCAGTTTCATCCGTCAGGGCCTTCAAGTCGTGGCGGGTCGCGCCGGAACAAGTCACGGAACATTCCCGGCGTCAGGATCGACAGCGGATTGACCGATACGGCGACGCGGTCCCGGCTGCCACGGACAGTGTAGTTGAAGCCGAACAGACCTTCGCCGCGCCGCGTGAGGATCGCGCCGATGCCGTTGAGCATGTAGATCGGCGATACCACCCCTTGCAAGTCCAGCGCGCCATCCCGGGTGCCATAAAGACCCGCCATGGAGACGCCGATGGAGTTGCCCACGGCAGAGCCGCGCGTGATCTGCACCGCATCGGGCGTCAGCACGAATTCAGCCAGTGCCTGCCCGAAGGCCAGCCCTTCGCCGTTGAGCTGCTCGAGAATCCCTACGACCGAGACGGCGTTGAGAAGTTCGGCAAGGACGGGAGCATCCACCACACGAAAATCGCGCAACTCGGCCGTGCCGTCGTAGACGCCATCCGCCGCGCGCGGCATGAGGCGCAGATCAAGCTGCCCCCCGCGGGCCGAAGCAAAGACCCCGGCAGAGGCCAGCACGCCCCCGGCATTGTCGGACAGGACCCGGATTGCCGCACCATTGGCGCCCGGCACAACGGTACCCGTGACGGCGGCCTGACCGTTTACAAGGGCGCTGAAGCTGCCGTTGAACCCACCGCGTGGCGAAAAATCGCCCCGGAAATCGGTCAGGGAAATCGTGTCGGTGATGCGCAGGCTGTTCAGCGCGAATGTCAGCGGAATATCGGCCACTTCCCCGCCGCTGCCCCCTGCCACCGTATCGGGGGGCTTGCGCCGAAGGTCGACGGTTGCGTCGGACACAAGAATACCCACCGGCCGCCCCTCGCCCCGCCCGCTGATGCGGACACGGCCTGCCAGCCAGTCACCCAGTTCCACTTCGGTGAAATCCACCTGATCGAGACTGCCGCCCGGCAAGAGCCGTACGTTGCCACGGGCCGAAAGTCCGGGGGCGGTGATGGTCAGGCTGTCGATGGCGGCGGGTTTGGAGAGGGTGGCCGCCACCTCCAACCGCCCTAGCGTGCCCGCTGCCTTGCGCCAGCCGGTGCCGGGAAGGGTGATTTCGATACGGTTCAGGTCCGAGACAAGGCGCAACTGCGCCGGTTCGCCCCTGGGCAGGGTGATCGTCACCATGCCCTGTCCATCGCCCCGGGCAATCGCCTCGGGCAGGCCCAGGCCGAACTCGGTGATCGTTTCCCGCGACAAGGCGACAGTGCCTTCGATGCTGGCGGGGGGGGCCTCTTTTCCAAAAGGCTGGCTGAAGGTCACGTCAAAGGGGACGCGCCCGATGGTGCCGGGGCCAGAGACGCGCAGGCCCCGCGGATCAGCCGACAAAGACAGGTCCGGGGCGGCAATCTGCTTGCCCGCCACCAGTTTCTCGCTGCGAAAGTCGGTGACGCGGCCCATGACGGAAAAGATCACGTCTTCTGCCGTCAGCTTCGGCAAAAGCGGAAAGCGGAGCGTCGCGTCCATTGTGGCGCGCCCCTCGCCCAGATCGACGGCGCGCCCGGCCTTTTTGAGAAAGCCGAAGGGCGGTTCGTCCAGCAGGGACAGTGCGGCGGTGAGGGTCGAGTTCGTCTTGAGCACAACCTCGGCCTGCGCGGGGCGGCGCGTGATGTCGAGCACGGAGAACACGCTTCCCGACATGTCGATCACCCCGCCAAGGGGGGGCGTAACCGATCCGCGACTGACCACCATCGTATAGGTCATGCCTTCTATAGTGGCATAGCCGTCAGCATCGCGGATGGGCGGCAGGGTGCGCAGGAAGCGCACATCGGCGCCAAAGAAATCATAGCCCAGCGACAGCACAGGTTCCTTGCCCGGCGCGATGCGCAGCGCGGCCTTCACATCGGTGAGCGTGCCTTCCAGAACGTTCTGTTCCAGCCAGTCACGGGTGCGTTTCACCAGCTTGACCGGCCAGATCGCCATCAGGTCGGTGTGGCCGATCGAGTCGAGCGTCAGATCAACGGCGGCGGTCCATCCCTCAGACCCGGCGCTGATGCGGCCCTTGGCCGACAGACGCCGGTCCTGATCCACCAGCGCGACCTGCCCGATGTCGATGCTAAACGGATCAAGGCGAAGGCGCAGATCGACCGCGCCTTCGCTGAAACGGACAGGTTCCTGAAACAGCCCCGCCGGATCGATCTGCATTTCCGAAATGTGAATCTGGGTCAGAAAGCTGTGCGGCAGGCGGGTGCCGAGGGGGCCGGTCAGGATGGTGCCTGCGGCATCGGTCAGGTAGGAATGCCCGGTCGCGCGCAGGCGCAGGGTCGTGCTTTCCACATCGAAAGCTGTCAGGTTCACCCGCCCCTTGGCCGGATCGTAGCTGACGGTCATCCCCGCCCGCTCAAAGGAGATGGGAACGGCGGCAGCCGTCGGGCGCAGGGCACCTGCGCCAAATTCCAGCGCAGCCTCCATCGTCGTGATCCCATCGCCATCTAGACGAGCGGACAGCTTGCCCGAAATGGGCGCATCCACCGCCGCCAGCGGTGCCAGCGGTAAAATCAGCGCGGCAAGATCGGCGGCATGGACACGGTCGACCGTTGCCGACAGGCGGGCGCTGTTCTCGCCCTTGCGGGTGATGGCGGTCAGTTGAGCCTGGGCAGGGTTGCCATCCGCGCCCATGAGCGACAAGGCCATTTCCGCCCGCAGTTCATCGGGGTGATTTTCCAGCCGCAGCCGCCCATCGCCAAGATCCCAGACACGACCCGACACACGATCTGTCAGCGTGAGCGTCAGGGCATCGGCATCGATGGCCTGCAATTGCGACAGGGCCGGGGTATCGAAGGCCTCATCGATCATCGCAAAGAACGCGGGCAGGCTATCGATCCGCCGATCACTGCCAAGCCCGGCGAAGGCCACGTCGAAACTGCCGTCAACTTCGCGTGTCAGATCGATCCGTGTGCCAGACAGGCGCAGGCTGCTGGGCCTCACCTGCCCGTCCAGCAAGGCCTCAAGCGAGAAGGCCACCCGTACTTCTGACAGGATCAGGACCGTGGACCCATCGCGATGCAAAAGACGGGTGTCCTCCAGCCGCAGGCGCGGCACCCAATGGTCATCCACCCCGATCTCGACCGCGCCGATGGCGATGGCGATTTCTGGGACGGTGGGGGCAAGGGCGCGGTTCAGGCGATCCTCGGCCTCGGCCACCGCCCAGACGGGCAGGCGCAGATAGGACCCGGTCAGCCCCAAAAGGCCAAAACCAAGTGACAGCACGACGATGAGCACGACAAACAGCCCGATGATCCCGTTGCGAAACGGTTTGCGCCGCGCAACAGCGGCGGGCGGCGGCATGGCCGCACCCTGCCCGTCGCGCGGGGCATCGGTCTCTGGCACCGTGTCGTGCAGGTCGTTATCTGACACCCTGCGAGGCCCCTCCCATCATTCACTGCCGGGATTGCCTTTATCTTCGCCCGAAGGCAACTAGAACGCAAAGCATCCATCGTCACAATGCAAGGAGCCGCCAGATGATCACCGCAGGCGCAAGCGCCCCCGATTTCACCCTGCCGCGCGATGGCGGGGCAAATATCACCCTGTCCGCCTTGAAGCCCGGCAAGGTGGTGCTGTATTTCTATCCCAAGGATGACACGCCCGGCTGCACGCTGGAGGCGCAGGATTTCACCGCCCGTCTGGCTGAATTCACAGCGGCAGGCACCACTGTGATTGGTGTCAGCAAGGACAGCGTCAAGGCGCATGACAAGTTCTGCAAGAAGCACGGGCTGTCGATCATCCTTGCCTCGGACGAGACCGGTCATGCTTGCGAGGATTACGGCGTTTGGGTTGAGAAAAGCATGTATGGCAAAACCTATATGGGTGTGGAGCGCACGACGTTCCTGATCGATGGCGCGGGCAAGGTGGCGCAGGTCTGGAACAAGGTTTCGGTCAAGGGCCATGCGGATGAGGTGCTGGCTGCGGCCAAGGCGCTTTGACCGTGCAAAGCCTGGCGGAAATGGCGGTGGAGGTTTTGTCCACCGCCGACGGGCGCGCCAAGACCGCGTTGGGCCGCAAGCACGCAAGCACATGGTTTGCCGCGCGGGCGGCGGGCGCGCCTTTGGCGATTGGCCATGCCACCCCGCCCCTGCGGCCTGCTCGGCCCGAGAAGCCCGATCTGCTGGACCCGCGCGACGTGCCGCGCCGCCGCCCCGGGAGCGAGGCCGGGCGCATCGCGCTCTTGCATGCCATTGGGCATATCGAACTGAACGCCGTCGATCTGCACTGGGACATCATCGCCCGCTTTACCGATCATCCGATGCCGTTGGGATTCTACGATGACTGGGTCAAGGCGGCGGATGAAGAGGCCAAGCATTTCAACCTGATCTGCGATTGTCTTGAGGCGATGGGGAGCCATTACGGCGCCCTGCCCGCCCATGCCGGCATGTGGCGCGCGGCCGAGGATACGGTGGGTGACCTGCTGGGTCGTCTTGCCGTGGTGCCCATGGTGCTTGAGGCGCGGGGGCTGGATGTGACGCCGGGGATGATCGAGATATTCCGCAAGGCGGGCGATACTGGGGCGATTGGCGGGGCGATTGCTGCGCTCGAGACGATCTACGCCGAGGAAGTGGGCCATGTGGCCTATGGTTCGAAATGGTTCAACTGGCTGTGCGGACGTGATGGGCTGGACCCGAAAGACGTGTTCCACGATCTGGTGCGGCAGTATTTCCACGGGGCATTGAAGCCACCGTTCAATGACGAAAAGCGCGCCGAGGCCGGCTTGCCGCCTGATTTCTATTGGCCGCTGGTGGAGGGGGCCGGGGCTGCGGATTGACCGCGCGCACTAACATAGGCGGGTTTTTGCCGACGAACGGCGGATTTCCGGTGCCGTTTTGGGCCATCTGGTCAATTATGTTGCGGCAGTCTGATGCGCTGGCTAATCAATGGGCGTCTCCACTTGGGAGCATTTCGCCCGTCCTTTTCAGCAACGTACGGAAAACGCACAAGTGATGACGCGTGTCGCCTATCGGATAAACGCCACGATCGAGCGTTTCCTTCCCGAACAACGCCTGTTCCTGAAATCAGATACAGAGACGCGCTTCATCCGCCTGCGCCCGGTGACCCAACTCATTGCCGTGACCGGTTGCGCCATGTTCGTGGCTTGGACAATCGTGGCGACAGCCGTGCTGATGATGGATTCAATCGGCGCCGGATCGTCGCGCGAACAATCGCTGCGGCAACAGGCGATGTATGAGGAACGGCTGAACCTTCTCTCCGCCGACCGCGACCTGCGCGCCGAAGAAGCGGCGCGGGCACAAGAGCGGTTCAATCTGGCGCTGGAACAGGTGGCAGACATGCAATCGCGGCTGCTGGCATCGGAAGATCGCCGCCGCGAGCTGGAAACCGGGATCGACGTGATTCAATCCACCCTGCGCCGTACGATCATCGAACGTGACGAAGCGCGCAGCAGGGCCGATGAGGTGACACTGGCGCTGGCAGAAACCACGGGATCGGCGCGCAGCGAACAGGGCCGCGTCCGTGATACCGTTGATACGCTGGCCATCCTGACCGAAGCGCTGGGCGACGCCGCGCAGGAACGCGATCTGATGGAAGGTGCCGCGCAGAAATCCGCAGAGCGCGCCGAAGAAATCATGGAACAGAAGCGCGCGATGGAGCGGCAGAACGACGCCATCTTCGCGCAGCTGGAAGAGGCGGTCACCGTGTCGATGGAGCCGCTGGACAACATGTTCCGCGATGCCGGCCTGTCACCCGATGATCTGCTGAGTTCGGTTCGCAAAGGATATTCCGGGACCGGCGGGCCGCTTTCGCCCATCTCGCTTTCGTCATCCGGCGCGGCGATGCCACCCGAAGCCACCCGCGCCAATGCGATCCTGCAAGGCCTGGACCGGATGAACATGTACCGGATAGCAGCCTTCAAGACCCCCTTCGCGATGCCTGTGAACACGCCCGTCCGATATACCAGCGGTTTTGGCGGTCGGAACGATCCTTTTGGCCGTGGCTTCCGCCGCCATGAGGGGCAGGATATGGCAGGTGCTTATGGCGCGCCGATCCTGGCCACCGCCGATGGCGTGGTGATCCATGCGGGATGGGAAAGCGGCTATGGCCGTCTGGTCAAGATCCGGCACGAGTTCGGGATCGAGACACGCTATGGCCATTTGTCGCAAATCCGTGTCAACGTCGGCGATCGGGTATCGCGTGGCGACCGGATCGGTGATATGGGCAATTCAGGTCGTTCCACTGGCACGCATCTTCATTACGAGATCCGGATCGGGGGCGAAGCAATCAACCCGATGACCTTCATAAAGGCAGCGAGAGATGTTTTCTAAGAGCCGAATCAACGAGCCGGGCCCCAAGCAGGCCGAAGCGGAAAAGCCGAAAGCACCGGAGGCAGGCGTGACGAAACCCAGCATGGACTTCACCCCCGCTGCCCCCAAGGGCAAAGCGACAGCCTCTGTTCTGTCGTCTGACCTGACGGTTGTGGGCAATCTGCGCACCACCGGTGACATTCAGGTGGAAGGCACTGTCGAAGGCGATATCCGCGCCCACCTTCTGACCGTCGGCGAAAGCGCCACCATTCGGGGCGAGATCGTCGCAGATGACATCGTCGTGAATGGCAGGGTCATTGGCCGCGTGCGCGGGCTTAAGGTGCGTCTGACGTCAACCGCACGGGTTGAGGGCGACATCATCCACAAGACCATCGCCATCGAAAGCGGAGCGCATTTCGAAGGCTCGGTTCAGCGTCAGGACGATCCGTTGGCACAAGGCCGCGTGTCTCCCCCGGCTGCGCCCGCCCCTGCCCCGGCACCCAAGCCGGAAGCGCCTTAATTCCGGAACAGCCGGTTGGTCCGAGTGAAAGGGCGCCCTTGGGGCGCCCTTTGCCATTTCAGATCCAAGTTTACCCCCAGATCACCGCCCGGCGATACAGATGCCAGCTTGCATGGCCAAGCACCGGCAAGACGACGAACAGGCCGAGGAACCCCGGCAGCATCCCGACAAAGAGCAGCACAGCGATGAAGCCCCCCCAGCCCAGCATCACGACCGGATTCTCGCGCACCAGCGCGAGCGAGGTGAGCATGGCGGTGACAAAATCCACTTCGCGATCATCCAGCAGCATCGGCAGGCTGACCACTGTCAGCGCATAGAGCAGGATGGCAAAGACAGCGCCCACGGCCGTGCCGAAGGCCAGCATCATCATACCCTCCGGCGTGAGGAAAACACCCAGTGATGAGCTGACATTGGTCATGGTGGATTTGCCAAGGAACAGGGCAAAAATCGTATGGGCCAGAAAGTTCCAGAACAGGAAGAAAACCACGATCACCGCCGCCATGGACGGGATCTGACGATCTTTCTGGCGAAACACTGCCCCAAGGATATCACCAAATGCAAAGGGCTGCCCTACCTCGCGCCTGCGGCTGATTTCATACAGCCCACAGGCCGCGAAAGGGGCAAGGATAGGAAAGCCCGCAGCGGCGGGCAAGGTCCACCAGACCTGCCCTTGCGCGGTGAAAGCATAGGTCAGCAGCCAGCCGCCCACGACATAGACCATGGCAAAGAAGGCCCCATAAAGTGGATGCGCAACAAAATCCTGCCATCCCGCGCCAAGCGCATGGCTCAGGTCGCTACGGTCCAGCGACAGGACCTCTGGCACAGCCCGCGATGGCGTGATGGCATGATCGGACATCGCTTCCCCCCTTTTTGTCAAAGGGTAAGCGGCATGGGGCACAGGGGCAAATATGTATTTCGCAGATCGCCTTAATCTGCGGCAGTCGCCTCGGCGCGGGATTTACCGGCCACATCCATGGCCAACGTGGCGGCCATGAACCGATCCAGATCGCCATCCAGCACGCCCTGCGTATCCGAGGTTTCCACCCCGGTGCGCAGATCCTTGACCATCTGATAGGGTTGCAGCACGTAGGATCGGATCTGGTTGCCCCAGCCCGCCTCGCCCTTGTTTTCATAAGCGGCGTTGATGGCGGCGTTGCGCTTGTCGAGTTCCATCTGATAAAGCCGCGATTTCAGCGCGTTCATGGCGATTTCGCGGTTCTGGTGCTGTGATTTCATCGACGAGGTGACAACGATGTTGGTGGGGAGGTGGGTGATCCGCACCGCCGAGTCTGTCGTGTTCACGTGCTGCCCGCCTGCGCCGGATGAGCGGTAGGTGTCGATGCGGATTTCGTTGTCGGGGATGATGATCTCGATATTGTCGTCGATCACCGGGTAGACCCAGACCGATGAGAACGAGGTGTGGCGCCGTGCGGCGGAATCATAGGGGCTGATCCGGACAAGACGGTGGACACCCGATTCCGATTTAAGCCAGCCATAGGCATTGTGACCCGTGATCTTGTAGCTGACAGACCGGATGCCCGCTTCTTCGCCCGCGGTTTCGGACTGCATCTCAACCTTGTAGCCCTTCTTTTCCGCCCAGCGGACATACATCCGGGCCAGCATCGACGCCCAGTCACAGGATTCCGTACCGCCCGCGCCTGCATTGATTTCAAGGAAGGTGTCGTTGCCATCGGCCTCGCCATCCAGCAGGGCTTCAAGCTCCTTCGCAGCAGCGACCTCGACCAGGGCCTTCAGGGCGGCTTCCGCCTCGGTGACGATTTCCTGATCACCCTCCATCTCGCCCAGTTCGATCAGTTCGACATTGTCCTTCAAGCCGGTTTCGATCATCCGATAGGTGGACAGCGCCTCGAGCAGGGACTGGCGTTCGCGCATCAGCTTCTGCGCCTTGGCGGGATCGTTCCACAGATCGGGGGCTTCGATCATCGCGTCGAATTCTTCCAGACGATGCGGCGCGGTTTCCAGATCCATCCGCTGTCCGAGCAGTTTCAGCGACTTGGCAATCGCGTCGACATTATTCTGCGTCTCAGAGCGCATTCTGTTTCTGTCCTGTACTGGTCTGGAGGTCTGAAAGTCTGGGGTTCTGAAGTCTGGGGGGCGTGATACTCTGTGGCGCGCCGGGCGGCAAGGGCTGCGCCCGTGCCGCGCCTGTTCTGCAGCGTCAGTAAAGACCGCCTGAACTGAGCGTTCCGAAATCGGCCTTTTCCGGGATGACAGCGGTCTCCCCGGTGGACGTGACAACCGTGGTGTCACCCGCGCCTTCCCCTTCGCCATAGGCGAAGAGCGGCAGGTTCGAGCCCATCGCAAAGCCACCGTCGACCATCATGTCCAGACCGATGATCCCGTCCACGCCTTCACGGAAGTATTCGACCTGCACATTCGGACCCGAAGCGTCATCCGGCAACAGCGATCCGGTAAAGCGGTCGAGTTTTACCCAACGGCCGCCTTCGGGGACACGGAATTCCGCGCCGCCATAGCGGGCAACGGCCTGTTCCATGAATTCCTGAAACACTGGTGCGCACATGCCGCCGCCCGACGCGCCCGAGCCAAGGCTGCGAGGTTGGTCATAGCCCATGTAGCAGCCCGCAACGATGTTCGACGTATAGCCGATGAACCAGACATCCTTGGCATCGTTCGTCGTGCCGGTCTTGCCCGCCACCGGAACCGGCAGGTTCACAGCCCGCGCCGCCGTGCCGCGATCCACCACACCCTCCATCATGGAGGTCAGCTGATAGGCGGTGATGGCATCCATCACCCGTTCGCGTTCTGATCGGATGCTGACCCCGGCGCCGGGATCAAGGCTGGCCAGGCGGCAATCGACGCATTCCCGCTGGTCATGGCGATAGATGGTGCGGCCAAAGCGATCCTGCACGCGGTCAACCAGCGTGGGTTCCACCCGTTCGCCGCCATTGGCGAACATGGCATAGGCGGCCACCATCTTGAACAGCGTGGTTTCCTGCGCGCCCAGCGAATTGGCAAGGAAGGGGCGCATCGGATTGTAGACACCGAAGTTTTCGGCGTAGCGCGCAACGGTATCCATCCCGATTTCCTGCGCGATCCGCACGGTCATCAGGTTGCGCGACTGTTCAATCCCCGTCCGCACCGGCGTGGGGCCGTAAAACTTGTTCGACGCGTTCTTTGGCGTCCAGAGCCCTTCGGCAGTTTCCACCTCGATCGGCGCGTCAACGACGATGGTGCCGGGGGTAAAGCCGTTGTCCAGTGCGGCGGCGTAGACAAAGGGTTTGAAGCTGGAGCCGGGCTGACGGGTGGCCTGCGTCGCGCGGTTGAAGACCGAATCCTGATAGGAGAACCCGCCCTGCATGGCGATCACTCGGCCGGTGAACACGTCCATCGCCATGAATCCGCCCTGCACTTCGGGGATCTGACGCAGGGACCAGCGGATGAAACTGCCATCTTCATCCGACGTGACGGCACGCACATGGACAACATCGCCCACAGCGACCAGATCGCCAGCAACCTTACCGCGGCGGCCAAAGCTGCCATCGGCGTTCAGCTTGCGCGCCCAGGTGACATCCTCGGCCGGGATCCAGTGACCATCGGCATCATCCTCGACCCCTTCGATGCCGATGCGGGCGTCATTCTCGCCCACTTCCAGCACTACGGCGGGGGACCAACCGACGATGTCACGCGGGACTTCCACCTCGGCCAAGGCGGGGCGCCAATCGGCAAGACGGTCAGCCGGGATGGATTTGCCCGTGCCGCGCCAGATGCCGAGGCCGCGGTCATACTTTTCAAGCCCGTCGCGCAAGGCCTTGGCGGCCACTTCCTGCAGGTCCGGGTCGGCCGTCGCGCGGATGGACAAGCCACCGCCGAAGAATTCCGCCTCACCAAAGGTGGTGGACAACTGGCGGCGGATTTCATCGGTGAAATAGTCACGCGGCGGAAGCGCCTCGCGGAAGGCGGGATAATCGCCGTTCTGCACGGTCAGCAGGGGTTTTTCCGCCTCGGCCTTCGCTTCATCGCGGGTGATGTGGCCGTCCTCTGCCATGCGGTTGAGAACATAGGCCCGCCGTTCCAATGCGCGGTCCTTGTTGCGGACGGGGTGCATTTCCGACGGCGCTTTCGGCAGCGTCGCCAGATAGGCGGCCTCCCCTGCCGTGAGCGCGGTCAACGGCTTGTTGAAATAGGTCTGGGCGGCGGCCGCCACGCCATAGCTGTTCTGACCGAGGAAGATTTCATTCAGATAAAGCTCAAGGATCTTGTCCTTGGACAGCGTCTCCTCAAGCCGGGTGGCGAGGATGATTTCCTTGATCTTGCGTTCGCCTGTCCGGTCGCCCGACAGAAGAAAGTTCTTCATCACCTGCTGGGTGATGGTGGAGGCGCCGCGCAATTCCTGACCGCGGGTGAGGATGGCATCGCGGAAGGCGGCGGCCATGCCGGTAACGTCGTACCCGTGGTGGGTGTAGAAATTCTTGTCCTCAGCCGCGATGAAAGCATCCTTCACCAGTTCGGGGATATCCTCGATCGGTACAAACAGGCGGCGTTCCTGTGCGAATTCGTCGATGATGCGCCCCTCGCCGGAATAGATGCGGCTGATCGTGGGGGGCGTGTATTGCGCAAGGCTTTCATGGCTGGGCAGATCGCGGGAATACATGAAGAAGATCGCGCCGATGGTCAGCGCGCCAAACAGAATTCCCAGCGTCACGGCTGTGAAAATGGCTCCGAAAAATGAACCGACGAATCTGATCACGCGCGCATATCCCGAAGCTTTGTCCTATTGCCCGCGCTTATACACGGCAGGGGGGGCAAAGGTCAAAACGATGGCGTGAGTGCGCAGTCAGACGGCATATTGCCGCCGGAAAGATCAGTCGCCGTTCATGTCTGCAAGGGCTGCATCCTCGGCGGCCCAAACGCGCAGCGCATCCCGGATGGCAGCGGCCATGTTCGCGCGCCAGTCGGGATCGATCAAGCGTTCCAGATCAGAGGCAGAGGACAGGAACCCGAGTTCGATCAGCACCGAAGGCACGTCCGGGGATTTCAGAACGGAAAACCCCGCTTGCTGGATCGGATGGCGGTGCATCTTCAGCCCCGCGCCCGAAATGGACTGCCGCAACGCCAAGGCAAGACGATCAATCCGGGGTTGGGTTTCGGTGCGGGCCATGTCCATCAAGACGGTGGCCACCAGATCATCCTGTTCGGTCAGGTCGATGCCGGACAGCAAATCATCACGGTCATGCCGTTCCGCAAGGGCGCGGGCGGCTTCGTCGCTTGCGTCATCGGAAAGGGTATAGATCGTGGCCCCCACAGCCTCGCCCTCGGCCAGCGCATCGGCGTGAAGCGAAAGGAACACATCTGCGCTGGCCGCATGGGCCACGGAAATCCGCGCCTCGAGCGGGACAAAGACATCTTCCTCGCGCGTCATCACAACGCGAAAGCCACCATCGCGGACGAGCAGTTCCTTCAACTCGCGCGCGAAGGTGAGCATCAGTTCGGCCTCGGTATGGCCGTCGCGCTCTGCCCCCGGATCAATACCGCCATGGCCCGGGTCTAGCACCACGGTCAGCGGACCTGTCCCGCGTGGGGTGGGCGCGGGCAGTGCGGCGGCCTTGGGCAGCGCCCATTCCGGCGGTTCCGGCAGGGCCGCTTGCCGCGCGAAATCGGCCGGGGTGGTGGGGAAAAGATCAATGCGGACCGTGGCCCCCGTATCGGTAGCCATTTCCGCCGCCATCACCGCCATCGGAGCGCGCAGTTCCATGACCAGACGCGACCAGCCGGGGCGAAAGCTGCCTGCGCGCAGATCGGCGATGCGGGTGCTGTCGCGACGCATGTCGGCAACGTCGGACCAGTCCACCTCGCGGAAATCCATGATCAGCCGGCGCGGGTTATCGGCCAGACGCACGCGCCACGGCACCGGCTGGCTGAGCTGCAGGGTGATGGACAGGGTTTCCCCCTGATCGCTGATGGACGACGCGGCAGGGTCCAGCCGCGCCAGAGCCGACAGATCCTGTGCGGCGGCCGGAAGCCAGGCCATCACGGCCAAGATCAATCCTGCCAGCCATGCACGCATCCCCTGCCCTCCTGCTTTTTTGGCGGAGTATCACGCCTGATCCATCGCTTGTCCATGCAAGGCTGCAAGAGGCCCAGGCGGATGGGCCGGGCTGCCCGCCCGACTGTCAACCTTGATCACCGCACCCGCATCACGATGCAGGGATTGGGCAGCGGATGCCTTGAACTCTGCACGGCCACGCCCCTAAGGTGACGCCAAGCGCTTTGTCCTGCGGGACAGAGACCATTCCAACGCCCGATCCGGGCCTTTCGATGACGGAGCCTTTGATGCGCAGCCTTCTTGCGGGCACTGCCCTGACCCTTGCCCTTGCTCTGCCCGGCTTCGCCGAGGGCCTGACGGACATGTCTGATGCCGAACGGGCGGCCTTTCGCGCCGAAGTGCGGGCCTACCTGATGGAGAACCCCGAGGTTCTGGTCGAGGTCATGAACGAATTGGAGAACCGCGAGCAGATCGCGGCCATGGAACGCGACAAGGAGATGCTCGCCACGCAATCCGACGCCATCTTCAACGATGCGGCGTCCTATGTGGGCGGCAATCCGGAGGGCGACATCACGGTGGTGGAGTTCATCGACTATCGCTGCGGCTATTGCCGGAAGGCCTGGGAAGAGGTGGACCAGTTGGTGGCAGGCGATGGCAATATCCGCTTTGTCTTGAAGGAGTTCCCGATCCTGGGCGAGGCATCGGTCCTGTCATCGCGCTTTGCTATTGCCGTGCTGCAACTGCACGGAAATGAGGCCTATAAGTCGGCCCATGATGCGCTGTTGTCGATGCGGGCAGAACCGACGCCGGATGCGTTGATGCGCATTGCCGGTGATCTGGGGCTGGAGCCGCAGCCGATCATGGAGCGGATGAATGCCCCAGAAGTGACCAAGGTCATTGAGGACAATCACCGTCTGGCACAGGTGATGGACATCAGCGGAACCCCCACCTTTGTGGTGGGTGGCACCATGGTGCGGGGCTATGTGCCGCTGGATGCCATGCAGCAGATCGTGGAAGAACAGCGCGCCAACGCGGGCTGATCCACCCGCTTACTTACTGGGCCGCCTCGGACGCGGCGGCCTTTTCGGCGGCCTCGATCTCGGCCGCCTTTTGTTCCACCAGTTCGACGATATGGTCGATCATACGGTCATTGCCGAGCTTGTGGCTCTGCTTGCCCGCCAGATAGACCATGCCTGACCCGGCCCCGCCGCCGGTGAATCCGATATCGGTCATCAGCGCCTCACCCGGGCCATTGACCACGCAGCCGATGATCGACAGCGACAGCGACGTGGTGATGTGGGCGAGGCGGTCTTCGAGTGCCGTCACTGTCTTGATCACATCAAACCCCTGCCGCGCGCAGGAGGGGCAGGAGATGATGGTCACGCCGCGATGGCGCAGGCCGAGGGACTTCAGAATTTCGAACCCGACCTTGACCTCTTCCACCGGATCGGCAGAGAGCGACACGCGGATCGTGTCACCAATGCCCATCCAAAGCAGGTTGCCCAGACCGATGGCAGATTTCACGGTGCCGGAGACAAGCCCCCCCGCCTCGGTGATACCCAGATGGATAGGGGCATCGGTCGCTTCGGCAAGTTGCTGATAGGCGGCGGCGGCCATGAATACGTCTGACGCTTTCACGCTGATCTTGAATTCGTGAAAATCGTTGTCCTGCAACAGTTTGATGTGATCCATGCCGGATTCGACCATGGCATCGGGGCAAGGCTCGCCGTACTTGTCCAACAGGTGCTTTTCAAGGCTGCCCGCGTTCACGCCGATGCGAATGGAACAGCCATGGTCCTTGGCGGCCTTGACCACCTCGGCCACACGGCGGGCATCGCCGATATTGCCGGGGTTGATGCGCAGGCAGGCGGCGCCGGCCTCGGCGGCCTCGATCGCGCGTTTGTAGTGGAAATGAATGTCGGCAACGATGGGAACCGGGCTTTCCGCCACGATTTCGCGCAGGGCGCGGGTGCTGTCTTCATCCGGGGTGGAAACGCGGACGATATCAGCCCCGGCAATGGCGGCGCGCTGAATTTGTTCCAGCGTGGCCGCGACATCCGTGGTCAGGGTGTTGGTCATCGTCTGGACGCTGATCGGCGCATCGCCGCCCACCAGCACTTTGCCCACACGGATCTGGCGCGATTTACGGCGATAGATGTTGCGCCAAGGGCGCACGGTATTCAGCGACATGGATGCGGTCCTGCTCCGGGCAAACGTCTGACACAGAGATAGACACAGCCAGAGCCGAGGGCAACCGCAGAGGCGACATTGGAGGAAGTGATCAGTCGACCAGGGGAACCGCTTCGGAACCGGCCTGAGCCACGTTGACGAACTTTGCCAGATCCGCGTCGACGGACAGATCGGCTTCGGCGAAAGACTGCGTCAAGGCTTCGGGCGACAGGGCGACGTTCTTCACGACGGACGCCCCCGGTGCGGCGGGGCCATAGGTACGGCCGTTCACGGCAAAGTAAACAGACCCTGAATTGCCCGCGCGCAGCACGGGTGCCTCTTCAAGGCTGGGCACTACGTAGCGTTCGCCCGCATCAAGGATCTTTTCGAACAGCACGGTGCCATCGGCCGACTGCACGCGCACCCAGGACGGGCGCACCGCCAGCACCTCAAGCTGCGGGGCAGCATCGGCGACGACCTGCACGCCATCCATCACGCCCGCTTCTGCCAAGGCCTGATCCACAGCGGCGGCCATGGGATCAACGGGAGCAGAGGCAAGCGTGCCCGTGTCGCGCGGATTGATCGCGGCGATGGGACCATCGCGCGAGGTCATCACCGGAACGTCAAGCGCTTGCGGGCGATAAAGCCGGTCCATCAGATCGGGCTGAGCAGAGGTGTTCGCTTCGGCCAGCGCTGCAGGTTCGGCGTCCGACGCATCGGCAACCTCAGGCACCAGCGGAGCGATGCGCTGAACACCATCGAGGGGGTCAATTTCGGCCACCACAACCGGGGCCTGATCGATCGGCGCGAGTTGGACGCGCTGCACTTCCTGCAACACGGACCAGCCGCCATAACCGATCGCCCCGATCAGGACCGCCAGCACCAGCACGGAACCCACTGCACCGGGTTCGATCTGGGACAAAACGCTTTCGCTGCGCGGAATGAAGGTTGCATTGGGATTGGCGAGCGGATCACCGAATTCCTGCGGCGCGCGCTTGGCGGTGATCCCCTGCGATGACGCTGCCGCGCTCATGCCATGGGCGACGGTGAAATTCGCCTCGACACAGAATTTCTGGAATGCCCAATCCGGGTCCATGCCGAGGTAGCGCGCATAGGACCGGACGTAACCTGCGACGAAACCTTGGGTTTCAAAGGCGGAAACATCGGCATTTTCGATGGCGGCGATATAGGTTGCCTTGATCTTGAGTTCACGCTGCACATCAAGCAGGGATTTGCCCAGCGTGGCGCGTTCGCCCCGCATCAGGTCGCCCAGTCGCAGTTCGAAATCGTCAAAGCCCTTTGGCTTGTCGACCCCGGCCGTCGAAGGTTTGGACCTCCAACCGATCATGCAACTTGCCCCATCACTGCCCCAACAACCCCGAGTCGCATTCATCGCGACTCATATTCTGTCGTATTCAGCATAAG
Organism: Variovorax paradoxus; assembly: GCA_943370085.1. Taxonomy (GTDB): domain Bacteria; phylum Pseudomonadota; class Alphaproteobacteria; order Rhodobacterales; family Rhodobacteraceae; genus Paragemmobacter. The sequence goes on from CALRPT020000001.1 coordinate 54,822, forward strand.
TTAGCACAGGGCAAGGTCTTTTGCATGTGCGGAAAGTGTCAGGCGGATACCTCGGCGCGATTCAGCGCACAATGCCTCCAAAGTGCATCCATAGCCCGCACAAGGTGATCAATTTGCTTGGAATCGTGCACGGGCGAGGGTGTGAAGCGCAGCCGTTCGGTGCCACGCGGCACGGTGGGGAAATTGATGGGCTGGACATAGATACCATAGGTTTCCAGCAGCATGTCCGACAGCATCTTGCAATGCACCGGATCGCCGACATGCACCGGCACGATGTGGGTTCCATGATCGATGATCGGCAGGCCAAGCCCCTTGAGCCTGGTTTTCAGAATCCGCGCATGGAGTTGTTGGGCATCCCGCAGATGTTGCGCGGTTTTCAGGATGCGCACCGAGGCTGCTGCCCCGGCCGCAACAGCGGGCGGCAAAGAGGTGGTGAAGATGAAGCCCGGCGCATAGGACCGGATGGCATCCACCATGCGGGCCGAGGCGGCGATATAGCCGCCGAACACGCCATAGGCCTTGGCCAGCGTGCCGTTGATGATGTCGATGCGGTGCATCTGGCCATCGCGTTCTGCGACCCCTGCCCCGCGTGGGCCATACATGCCGACGGCGTGAACCTCGTCGATATAGGTGAGCGCGTTGAACTCCTGTGCCAGATCGCAGATCGCAGCGATGGGGCCGAAATCGCCGTCCATCGAATAGATCGATTCAAAGGCGATAAGCTTGGGCGCGGCGGGATCATCTGCCGCCAGCAGCGCGCGCAGGTGGGCCAGGTCATTGTGGCGGAAGATCCGCTTTTCGCCGCCCCCGCGACGGACGCCTTCGATCATGGAGGCGTGGTTGAGCGCATCGGAATAGATGATCAGGCCCGGAAAGATGGACCGCAGCGTGGAAAGCGTGGCGTCATTGGCGATGTAGGCGCTGGAGAAGACCAACGCGGCCTCTTTGCCGTGAAGGTCCGACAGTTCGGCCTCAAGCTGCTTGTGATAGACGGTGGTGCCGGAAATGTTGCGCGTGCCGCCCGACCCTGCGCCCGTGGCATCCAGCGCCTCATGCATGGCCGCCAGCACCTCGGGGTGTTGCCCCATCCCCAGATAATCGTTGCCGCACCAGACGGTAATGTCGCGTTCGGTACCATCAGGGCGACGCCATACCGCCTGCGGGAAATGGCCTTTGCGGCGCACGATATCGATGAAGGTGCGATAGCGCCCTTCGTCGTGCAGACGTTGCAGGCTGGCATCCAGCGCAGCTTGGTAATCCATCGCGTCTCCTATCCGGCGGTGCGTGTCGCCGTCCTCAGTGCGCCTGTCCCGGGATGCGTCTGCCGTGACAGCGGCCCGGGAATTTTGCATCAGTCGTTTTTCTACCTATGGTCAGTAAACCAGGCCACACCCTTGATATGGATCAAGAAGGCCAAGATTCACCCCGCGTTTGGCGGACCTGTTGCCGCAGTCAGTTCGCAATGGCAACCGTGCAATCCGTCGCGGCCTGTTGTTTTGCTGCGCAGGCGGCGACGGCCTCATCCGCCGAACCGCCCATGCCCCATGCCCCTGTGGCGGCCGAAATGGCCAGCGCGCCACCGGAATAATTGGCAAAATCCTGCGTGGCCGCCATCGAGAGTTGCAGCGGCCGCGCCTCCCACCCGTCGGGGCGGACAAAGGCCACGATCACGCAATCGGCAGCACCCTTTTTCTTGGCATTGCATTCGCCAAGGGCGGCGGCAGAGGCGGCCTCGATCGTGTGGTGATTGGCGGCGGCGATGGTGGCTTCGGACATCAGGCCTTCTTCGGGAGAGATGGCGATGGCCGCATAATAGGGTTGGTCCTGGGCAACCATGGCGAGCATCTTCGCCTCATCCTTTGCCAGCACGCCCTGCCCATCGATTTCAACGGCCGCCGGGGCCGGAGCAAAGAGCAGGCTTGCCGCCTCATCGCCCGTCACGCTTTGGGCGAGCGCAGGAAAGCCGGAAAGAGACAGGATGGACACAAGGGATGACAATCGGGACATGGCAGGTTCCTTATCGGATGACGGGGTTGTTTTAGCCTGTCAGGCCGGGTCTGGACAGGGGCAGAAGTGTTGATAGGGTCGCGGCGCGTATCACATTCAGGAGACAGCGCCATGAGCCTTGATGCCGTTCTTGCCCGCATTGACGCGGACCTGCCACAGGCGCTGGAGCGGTTGATGGAGTTGCTGCGCATCCCGTCGATCTCGACCGATCCGGCTTTCAAGCCCGACTGCGCCCGTGCGGCGGATTGGTTGGTGGCGGATTTGCAGACGCTGGGGTTCACGGCGGCAAGCCGCCCGACGCCGGGGCATCCGATGGTGGTGGGACATGGGGGCGAAGGTGGGCGGCACCTGTTGTTCTATGGGCATTATGACGTGCAACCCGTTGATCCGCTGGAGCTTTGGGCACGGGACCCGTTTGATCCGCAGATTGAAGATACCCCGAAAGGCAAGGTGATCCGGGCGCGGGGATCGTCGGATGACAAGGGCCAGTTGATGACCTTTCTGGAGGCCTGCCGTGCCTGGAAGGCTGTGCATGGCAGCCTGCCCGGCAAGCTCACGATCTTTTTGGAGGGCGAGGAGGAATCGGGTTCCCCGTCGCTGATCCCCTTCCTGCGCGAGAATGCCGCCGAGCTGCGCGCCGATCTGGCGTTGATCTGTGACACCGGGCTGTTCGAGGACGCGGTGCCTGCGATCACGACGATGCTGCGCGGGCTGTGCAAGGCCGAATTCACTGTGCGCGCTGCGAGCCGTGACCTGCATTCGGGCATGTATGGCGGTCTGGCGCGCAATCCCATCCATGTGCTGACGCGGTTGCTGGCAGGATTGCATGATGCCGAGGGGCATGTGCAAGTGCCCGGATTCTATGACGATGTTGCCGAACTGCCCGATGCGCTGAGGAGCCAGTGGCAGGCTTTGGCCTTTGATCACGGCAAGTATCTTGGCGATGTAGGCCTGTCGCTTCCAGCCGGAGAGGTGGAGCGGACGCCGCTGGAAATGATCTGGTCGCGGCCCACGGCCGAGGTGAACGGCATCTGGGGTGGCTATACCGGGGCCGGGTTCAAGACGGTTCTACCGGGTGAGGCCCATGCCAAGGTAAGCTTTCGGCTGGTGTCCAAGCAGGACCCGGAGAAGGTGCTCAAGTCCTTCAGATCATGGGCGGAATTCCAGATCCCGGCGGATTGCGAGATCATCTGGCATGACGGAATCGAAGGATCGCCCGCATCGGTGATGGAGATCGGCGACCCGGCCTTTGAGGCGGCTCGGCTGGCGCTGACCGATGAATGGGGGCGCGCGGCGGCCTTTGTGGGATCGGGCGGGTCGATCCCAATTGCGGGGTATTTCAAGACGGAACTGGGGATGGACGCGATGCTGATCGGCTTTGGCCGGGATGACGACCAGATTCACAGCCCCAACGAGAAGTACGATCTGGAGTGTTTCCACAAGGGAATCCGGTCCTGGGCGCGCGTGTTGGCGCGTCTGCAATGAGCGTGGACATTCGTGATGCGGGCCCCACGGATGAGGCCGGCTGGCGCAGCTTGTGGCAGCAATACCTTGATTTCTATGAGGTTGTGCTGACGCCCGAGGTGACCTCGGCCACCTGGGCGCGGTTGATGGACCCGGCATCCCCAGTCAAGGCGCGGCTGGCTTTTGCGGATGGCACCATGGTGGGCTTTGCCATTCACCTGCACCACCCCTCGACCTGGGTGATCGGGGAGGACTGCTATCTGGAAGACCTGTTTCTTGCCCCCGCCGCGCGGGGCAAGGGTGTGGGGCGGGCGCTGATCGAGGATCTGATGGCGCTGGCCAGGGGCAAAGGGTGGCAGCGGCTCTATTGGCACACCGATGAGGAGAATGTGGTGGCGCGGCGGCTTTATGACCGTTTTGTCGAGTCGGACGGGCATGTGCGGTATCGGTTGACGTTGTGACGCGCACACCGGGTTAATCTGCTGCAATTTCGGGGGTTTGGCGAAAAAGGGCTGTGCAGCCGCCCAGTGCAGCACCGCAGTGCAGACAGGCGTATGCACGCAGCGCACGGTGCAGGGGCGTTAACCTTAACGGGTTGTTCAGGATCGACTCAGTCCCAAGCGCGCCAGTTTGGCGACCAAGAGCAGCCAAGTCAGCGCGTGGAAGGCGAGATCGAAGATGTCCATCGGGCGGGTGAGTTTGCCCGCCGCCAGCATCTTGAGCTTTTCCCAGATATGCGGTTCAGGGACGAAGGGCGCGAGGCCCAGTGTCAGCGCGCCGAGAAGGGCAAGGCTCAGGGGGATACGGTCGAGGAATTGCATGATCTGCTCCACTTTCGCGGAGAGGTATCAAACATTCAATAAACCGTATCTGTGGTCGAATGGCGCGGTTGACGGGGCTCGAACCCGCGACCCCCGGCGTGACAGGCCGGTACTCTAACCAACTGAGCTACAACCGCGCAATAAACGTTCGGGGTCGGGCGGATGGCGCGGTTGACGGGGCTCGAACCCGCGACCCCCGGCGTGACAGGCCGGTACTCTAACCAACTGAGCTACAACCGCACTCGACCGCCCGGTTCCCCGAACGTGGGGTGGGTATTACGGAAGGGCGCGGGTGGCGTCAAGCGACCTTTGGAAAATAATCGGCCGCCGCGTGCGAGAGCGAAATTTGACGCAAATTTCGCGGCGATTTCTGACGCAGAAATCGGGGGCTTCGCCCCGGAAGGGGCGCGGAATTTGCGCCAAATTCCGGCGCGGTTTTTGCGTCAAAAACCGCTTTCCCAAACCGTCGTCATGGGGCGGGGATGAATTCCGCATTGTCGTCTGGCGGCAGGCGGAAGCGGCCATGCGCCCAATCACCGGCACGCCATGCCTCTTTGGCGGCATCGATGCGTTCTTTCGACGAGGCCACGAAGTTCCACCAGATATGGCGCGGGCCGTCCATCGTGGCCCCGCCCAAAAGCATGATCCGTGCGCCCTGCCCGCCTGCCCGGACCGAGATGCGGTCACCGGGACGGAACACCAGCATCTGGCCTGCGGGGAAGGTCTGGCCGCCCACGGTCACCTCGCCCGCAAGAATGTAGATGCCGCGATCTTCATGGTCATCGGGCAGCGGGATGGCAGCGTCGGGGGCAAGGGTCGCATCGGCGTAGAACACTTCGGAGGGCGTATCGACGGGGACACGCTCGCCCCAGGCAGTGCCAAGAATCAGGCGGACGGTCTTGCCTTCGCCTTCCAGTTCCGGAAGCAGGCTGCCAGGGGCATGGACAAAGGCGGCAGGGTCGTCTTCGTTCTTTTTCGGCAGGGCGAGCCAGGTTTGCAGGCCGAACATTCCATGCGGTTTGTCCCGCAGCGGGCCGTCGGTCCGTTCGGAATGGGTGATGCCATGGCCTGCCATCATCAGATTGACCGCGCCGGGTTCGATCCATTGATCGGTGCCGAGGCTGTCACGGTGATGCAGGCGGCCCTTGAGCAAGTAGGTGACCGTGGCCAAGCCAATATGCGGATGGGGGCGGACATCGATCCCCTGCCCCGTCAGAAACTCGGCCGGGCCCATCTGATCGAAGAAGATGAAGGGGCCAACCATCTGCCGCTGGGCAGAGGGCAGCGCGCGCCGCACCTCGAACCCGCCAAGATCGCGGGCACGCGGAATAATGACCGCCTCGATCGCATCGACGGCATCACCAATGGGGATAGACGGGTCGAGGGCGGGGTTCCAGCTCATGGCAGCCTCCGGGCTTTGCTTTGGCTGAATGTAGGGGAATGCACGGTCCGGGTCACCCGGCGCAGGCGCGCGCGGGTTGTGCAGGCTGGCACAGGCGCGTGGTCAGAGGCCGCGGCCGAGTATGGCGTCGAACCGGTCGAGGAAAAACGCGACGTTGTCTTCGGAAAAGACCAGCGGCGGGCGGATCTTGAGCGTGTGGCCCTGCGGGCCGGTGGCGGAGATGAGTATGCGCGCTTCGCGTAGCGCGTTGACGAGGCGGCCGGCGCGGGCGCGGTCGGGTTGGCCGCCGGTCACGATGTCGACAGCAAGGAAGAGGCCCGCGCTGCGGATATCGCCCAAGGCGGGGTGGCGGACGGCCAGCGCCTCTAGACCCGCGCGGAAGGTGGCACCGACGCGGGCGGCGTTTTGCATCAACCCTTCCTCCTCGATCACCGAGAGCACGGCCATGGCGGTGGCGGCGGCGACGGCGTTGCCTCCAAAGGTGTTGAAATAGCGCGCCTTGGCGCCGAAGTCGGCGATCACATGCGGTTGCAGGACAAGGCCCGCGACGGGGTAGCCATTGCCCATTGGCTTGCCCAGCGACACCATATCGGGCGTCACGCCGTGGCGTTGAAAGCCCCACATATGCCCGCCGGTGCGGCCAAAGCCGGGCTGCACTTCATCAGCGAGGAACAGCCCGCCAGCCGCGCGGATGGCGGCGGCGGCGGGGGCGAGGAAACCGGCCGGATCGGTGAAAAGGCCGTCCGAGGAAAAGACCGTATCCACGATCAACAGCGCCGGGCGGATGCCGTGGCGGAGGAGGTCGTCTATGGCGGCCTGAACATGGGCGGTGAAGGTGGTGGCAGGGTCGCCGTGGCGGGCATCGGGGGCGGGGATGGCGCGGACATGGGCACCGAGGGGGACACCGGGGCCGAGGGAGGGGGAGAATTCGGCCACCGATGCGGTGACGCCGTGATAGGCGTTCTCTGTCACGATGATACCGGTGCCGCCCGTGGCCGCGCGGGCCAGACGCAGGGCCAGATCATTCGCCTCGGACCCGGTGCAGGTGAACATCACATGGGCCAGATCGGGCGGGAAATGGGACAGGAGCCGTTCGGCATAGTCCAGCACGCCGTCATGCAGATAGCGGGTATGGGTGGCCAGAGTTGCGGCCTGTTCCGCCATGGCGGCCACGACACGGGGGTGGCAGTGGCCGACGGAGGCCACGTTGTTATAGGTGTCCAGATAGGCGTTGCCTTCGGGATCATAGAGCCAGACCCCCTGCCCGCGCAGCAGATGGACCGGGGTTTCGTAGAACAAGCGATAGGCCGGGCCGAGAAGATGCTGGCGGCGGCCGACCATCGCGGCCTCGACCGGGCCAAGGTTGCCCGCGCCGGGGACGAAGGCATTGGGCATGGGATCGCGGGTCATGGGATATCCATCGGTACAAGGCGCGCAAGCGCGCGGGAGAGGTCGTCAGAGCCAGCTTCGGCCAGGGCCGTGAGGCCCCGCGCAGCGGAGGGGAAGTTGCGCAGGATGTAGGGTGCGTTTCCGGGATAGCGGGCGGCGCGAAAGCTGGTGATGGCAAGGGTTGTCACCATGCGGGCGGCGACCAGATCGGGGATAAGGGCGATTTCGGCTGCGGTCAGCGGGCATACGGTGGCCCAACCGGCGGCAAAGTCGCCCAGCGACGCCACCGGATCGCTGGGATCGATGCAATAGGCTGCGGCTATGGCCAGATCGCAGATCATGGGTGTCAGGACCATGTCGCCAAAATCGAGGATGCCGGTGACATGGTCGGGCGCTGTGGGATCGCCCAGCAGGTTGTGCGGATTCAGATCGCCATGGATCACCTGCCAGCGCAGGCCGGGCAGCGCGGGGGCAACCTTTGCATCAAAGCGGTCCAGCGTGAGGGTGGCGCGGGCGCGCAAGGATGCGTCGGTGATATTGGGCAAAAGGGGGCGGAGGCTGGCCGCGCGCTTGATATCCCATTGCAGGACATGATCGGCGGCAGGATCAGCAAAGCCCTGCAGCGCCCGGGTCAGCCGCGCGCCAAGGCGCGCGACGCCTGCGGCCTGCATCGGGCTGGGTGGCAGGGTGGCCAAAGGCGCACCATCGAGCCAGGTCAGAACGCGCATCAGGTGGCCGGAGGGCAAGATCAAATCTTCGGCCCCGTCGGGTGTAATAACCACATGCGGGATGGGAAGGGCGGGATCGCGTTCTGCGGCGTGGCGCAAGGCGCGGGTCTGAAACCGCGTCATGGCATGGGGTTCAGCCAGATTTGCTATCTTGACCACGAACCGCCCCTCCGGCGCATCAAGTCGGTGGTTGAGGTCGCGTTCGGATGTCAGCGGCGACAGGCGGCCAGACAGGCCCCAATGGGCGTCCAGCCATCCCGCGACAGTTCCGGGGGCAAAGACCGGAGGGGAACTGTCCAGCAAGGGGCCGATAGAGGAAACGGTCATGTACCAGCCCGGGGTTCGCCTGCAGGAATGTTGTGGATGGCAATATCATCCGGTCTGTCGGGAAAGATAAAGAGGCAAAGGGATGGTCGTGGTTGGGCTGCCAAGGCCCTGCGGCAGGAAGGGCCCTGCCCCGGCATCCTGCAGGGCCAACCGCCGTGCAAAAGCACAGGGCGGTTTCAGGAAAGGATTTGCGCCACAGTCAATGAGGACGCGCCCTGTGATATTCAGTTCTTAGCAATTGGGGCGGGAACAATCCATCCGCACTCGCCGCGCCACGGAACTTCACGCATCATTCAACGGGTTGGGCGACCCGGCATCGGTCATGCCCCTGTCCGGTGGATTGCCGTTGCTGCTGGCGGGATTGGCGGCGCTGATGATGCTTGGGGCACGCTGGGTACGGGCCTGCGGACGGGCATGGTGGGTGGTGAGGGACTCGAACCCCCGACATTCTCGGTGTAAACGAGACGCTCTACCAACTGAGCTAACCACCCCCGCGTGCCACCAGCGCGCTTTTAGGCGATTTCGCTGGCAGGTCAAGGGGCCTGCCGCTGCGCCTCTGTCCGGGCGTGGGTGTTCTACCGCCCGGCAGATGCGGTATGGTCTGACGAGCGGAGGTCTTGCGCCAAGTCCCAGTGCAGCGCCTTCTGACGCATCTCATCCAGCACGGGGAACGGGGCCGCGTCGAGCAGCGGCAGCGCCCGCAGCGGGCGGGTGACAACCTCGCAGCAGAGGCCCGCGCTGGCGTCCGACAGCGCGGGATGCAGGGAGAGGTCGAGCGGATCAGCCTCGGTGATGCCGAAGGCGGCGTAATGGTCCGAGAATTTGGTGCCATCGCCCGGAATCTGGGTATCAGACGCGCTGAACACCGCGCGACGCGTGGGAATGCCATAGGCATGGGCAATGATCAGGCCGTGGAGCGAGCTTGAGATGACCGCGTCACAGGCCGTGAGTTGATCGATGAAATCCTCAATCTCGGCGTAGCCTACCCGATCGAGCCCGATTTCGACGACATCGCCGGAGATCTGCAGGGCGTGGGATATATGCGTGTAGTGCCGGATGACGCCAAGCCGGTGACGTTTGGGCGCAGCAGGCCGGATCAGCGGCAGCAGCATGGCCGGATCACCGTAGATTTCAGGAGCCTCGCCACCGCTTTGCAGCACAAGCTGGCGCGTCAGCGGGCCACGGACGGCGTGATAGCGGGCCTCGGGTGACAGCGTGTCGGTCATCCGGGGTGTGTCGGAACCCCAAACCTCTGTGCCCTGTCGGGCAAATTTGATGACGGACCCGATGGCGAGAATGCCGTCGCCTTTTGGCACGAAACGCGGCGGCAGGCCGCTGAGCCTTTCGACGATATAGGGATTGAGGACATCGCCCAGATTGCCGGGATAGGGCTGTTCCATCCACCACAGCGCGGGGCGCTGATCAGGGGTAAGGCCCATGACCTGCGCGCGTTTCTCCAGATCGAGGCGGAAACTGCGGCTGCGCAGATAGGCGCCGTGACCGCCCGACCGGGCCAGACGCCGAAGGCCAAGTTCCACCGCCGGGAGGTTGTCATCACTGAGGTTGGCCTCGATCGCCAAAACCTGCGCTTCGGGCGGGGCGGCACGCATGTCGAAGGCCCCGCGCAGGGATTGCAGCGTGGATTTCGGTTTATTCAAACGCTGAAAGAAATCGGCTGCAATCAGGGCCGTGTCCTTGTGCGTGGGGTCGAGCCGGACGGCCGCGCGCAGGATTGCCTCGGCCTCGTCGCGGCGCCCCCGTTTGGCAGCGCCGCGGAAATGCCGGATCAGGGTGGCGCGGTCGCGGCCGATGGTGAACGCCTCAGCGTGATGCTGTTCGACCTTGTCGACAAAGGCCGAAACATTCCCACTGGCCCCGTGCAGGAACACGGCGCGCGGGTTGCTGTCGGCCTCGTCTTGCGAGAAGGCCACCAGATCATGGCTGAACAGATGGATGCCAAGACCCGGCTCGAACGAGCGGAAGGCTTCTTCCAGAAAGTAGTCGTCGTTGCCGTCGGCGGTAGAGGTCCGTTCCAGCGCGGCAAGATGATCGACAAAGTCCCGGCAGCGTTTCGTTCCGGTGAAATGCAGGAAACCGGGATGGAAGCGGCGGCCAAACAGGGCGGGGTCGAAATCGCGGAAACTTTTGAAGTTGCCGGGAAAGGCACCGAAGTCATAGCCAAGCCCCGCGCCTGCGGCATGATGAGGGCCGAAGACATTCAGCGGCGGGCGCAGTATGCGCGTATCGACATCCACCCAGAGAATGCCCTGCGGATGTTTGTCGAGCATGTATTCGTGGAATGGAATCTTCAGGCGGCAGATATCGGACCAGTCAAGCTCTGCCGGTTTTTCGAGATGCACGATATCGTGGATCAGGCCAAGACGAACGCAATCGTCGATCAGCGTTGCAGCTGCCTGATGATAATACTCTGCCCCTGAGTAGAAGCTGACGACAGTCGGCACTGATGACACGGCAACACCACATGAAACATGCAGTTTCTAGGCGCTGGCCACGGACCTGTCGAGAAAGTTCAGCCCCGCACGGAGAAGCGGCCCGCTTCCCAAAGGGGCACGCGGCGCTGTGATGCGGTATGTGTTTGTTGCGGGACGATGGGGCGAACCGGCCCGGCAACAACCAGTTTCTGATGGAGATGGATGCGGGCGGATTGCTGCCCGCTGGTGAGGCGCGGGTGATGAACTCTGTGCCGCGCCGTGAGGTCGAAAAGAACTGGATGCTGTTTGACCATGATGACGCGGTCTATGCTACCTATTCAATCGCGCCGTTTTCGGTGCTGCAATTCGATCTGGATCAGCCCGACCGGTTGGATGGTCGTTTTGTTTCCCTTGCCGGCTGGCAAACCGAGTATGAAACCTATTTTGGCGTGCTGCGGGGCAGTGCACAGCCGGTGCGGATGGGTAATCGCTTTGTGACGCTGGCGCATTCCAGCTTCAAGTCCACGTCGGGACGCATCTATTGCGCCTGTTTCTACAGCTTCTCGGCCGCCCTGCCCTTTCGGGTTTCCGCAGCCACAGCGCAGCCTTTCGAGCTTCCCAATCCCAAGGGTGAGACCTTTGAACTGCCAAGGCTGAATGCCGAAGTGGCCGAGGTCGTCTATCCGTGCGGGATGGTGGCGGCGGGCAACGATCTGGTAATTTCCTACGGGATCAACGACGAAAGCTGCGCGATTGCGGTCGTGCCTGCAGCCGATGTGGAAGCGGCGCTTGAACCGGTGGATGGCGGCTTTGCTGTTGCAAGCCAGTCGCGCGTCATGCAGCCCACGCCTGTGCCGCCGGACAGCGACTATGCCGCGCCGCGCCCGGTCACGCCGATCCCGCTGATGTGGTGGGATTGCCTTGGCAAGAAGTTCGATGGCAGCATCGGCAACCGCAAGTTCAAGATCGGGAACTTCGGCGATATCGCGAGCCGGGACATTGTCGAGGCGCTGCTGAAACGCCCGACAGAGCCGATCACCGGCGGGCAACGCAAGCTGATTTCCATCGGATCGGTCATTCACACGGCATCGGAAGGTGACATCATCTGGGGGTCCGGGATGAAGGGGACCAAGATGATGCTCAATGAAAACGTGAAGAACCTGAGTGTCCATGCGGTGCGCGGGCCGTTGACGCTGGATATGGTGCGCCGGCACGGAATCGACATATCAAAGGTCACTCACCTGTTCGATCCGGGCTGTCTGATCCCGCATCTGTTGCCTGATGAGGTGGCCCGTGCGCGCGCGGGCGGTAAGATCGGCATTCCGCATTACCGCGATGACATGGTGCTGCGGCGCATGCGCAGTGCAGTTTGGCAGGCGGCAACGGCGGCCAGCATTACCCGGCGGAAGGTCAGGTGTCTTGCAAAACGGTTCAATCGCGCGGCATCGGCTGATGGCAGAAGACCGCGCGACCGAGGATTGGGGTGGGGATCAGCCGGAAGCCCGGATCAATCCCAATAGCTGATGACCTGAGCCACGGCTTCGAGGGTCATGTTGTCGATCCGCAGGATATCGGTTTCGCTGAGACGCAACTCGACATGCCCACCGACCTGATGGCCGTAAAGTTCCATGAACCGCTGCACATCACCCGCGCTGGCATCACCCCATGCGCCCGATCCGAGGGCGATTTCGTCCCCTTGCGAGAAATCGATGATCCGGTCTGATCCGAACGCTGCATCGAAGATGAATGTGTCAGTCCCGGCGCCGCCCGCCAGAAGGTCATTTCCGCCGTTCCCCATGATCGCGTCGGACCCTGCACCGCCTAACAACCTCTCGTTCTGGGCGCCACCGTAAAGCTCGTCACGATGCGAAGAACCAATGACGCGTTGGATGTTCGTGATGACGTCGCCCTCTGCATCGCCGAACTGAGCTGTGCCCGTCTGAAGATTGACGCGCACCCCATTAGATGAGCCTTCATAGGACAGGGTATTGAACCCATCGCCCCCATCAAGCGTGTCGGCCCCGGCACCGCCGCGCAGCACATCATTGCCCGCGCCGCCGAGGATGCTGTCAGCTCCGGCTTCGCCCAGCAGGACATCGTCGCCATCCTGACCTGTCAGTGTGTCATTGCCTGTTCCGCCAACAAGACGATCCAGACCGTTGCCGCCATCAAGGGAGTCAGCGCCATTCCCGCCGAAGAGGACGTCGTTCCCGTCAAGGCCGGAAAGGGTATCGGCACCATCAAGCCCGCGCAGGATGTTGGCACCGGCATTGCCGGTGATCGCCTGAGCCAAGCTGTTGCCGGTGAGGGACAAGGCCGCCGTGTCTGCCACATCAAGGGCAGAGAGCACTTCGACATGATGTGACGAGGACAAGGTGAATTCGGTCAGTGAGGTGACAAGCACCGTGTCTGCCGTGCCTTGGCCAGCACCTTCGATCACGGTGTCGGCCTGCGAATCCACGACGTAGATGTCATTGCCTTCGCCGCCGATCATGCGATCCGTGCCGGTGCCGCCATCGAGGTAATCGTCACCCCCACCTCCATAGAGGGTATCGGCACCCGCCATGCCAAGCAGGGTATTTGCCCCGGCATTCCCCACGATGGTCTGCGAGAATTCGTTGCCGGTCAGGTTGATCGGGTTCAGCCCCGGTGCGTGGGTCGTGCTGAGGTGTTCGACTTCGACCCCTGACGCGAGGGCGTAATTCACGGATGCAAGAACACGGTCCGCCGCGCCCTGCCCTTTGAATTCGAACACCAGGTCGCGAGCGCCATCCACATAATACCAGTCATTGCCGGCGCCGCCTTCGAGCTGATCATTCCCAGAGCCGCCGATCAGCGTGTCATTGCCGGTGCCGCCAAAGAGCGTGTCGTTATTTGTTCCGCCATCGAGGACGTCGTTTCCGCCTTCGCCATAGAGGAAGTCCCGCCCGCCGGCACCTGACAGACGGTTGTCTTCGGAGGATCCGGTGATACGGTCGCCAAGCTGCGAGCCGATCACGTTCTGGATGTTGATGAGGACGTCACCCGCGGCATTCCCGCCCTGACCGAGACCTGTCGTCAGCGAAACAGTTACCCCGCCCGTGGACCCCTGGTAGGAGACCGTATCCGCACCCGCGCCGCCATCGATCGTATCTGCGCCAAGGCTGCCAAGAAGCAGGTCATCGCCCGCCCGACCGCTGATGGAGTCAATACCAGCCGTTCCCGTCAGCGTATCGATGCCATTGGTGCCGACCACCTCGGTCACCGTGGTGAAGCTTTGCGAGACCCGCGAACCGGGCGGCGGATTGACGGACTGCAACAGCGCCGCTATCTGGCCGTCAACGTCATCCATGTCGGTGACGTAGAACACGTCAGTGAACCGAGATTGATCGCCGGTCGCCACATGGGTGACTGTGGTCGTCACCTCGATGCGATAGAGGGTGTCCGGCGCGATCGAGACATTCTGGAAAAGGTCTGTCTGGGTGTAGTCCGGCCACGGCTCGCCGGGGGTCCACGGCGGCATAGCGATGCCGAAGGTCAGGGTCGGCGTGGTTCCCTGAATCTGTCCCCCCTGCGCCGTGAAGGGGATCTGCAGGGATATCTTGTGCAGGCCGGGCGGAAGGTCGATAATCTGACGCCCTTCCGGGCCTTGCAGCATGTAACTGACGCCGTTCACCACCAGGAAGGTGCCAGCAGGCACATCGCCGAAGGCGATCACGGCGCGCTCGCCGTAGCCGATTGTGTTGCCCACGTTCAAGAGACCCGAATACCGCATGACAAAGCTGTCAGGCGCGGTCCCTGTCGGGAACAGGTCGGCCGGGTTCAGGTCGCCGGTCGTGCCATTGCTGGGGAAGGCCGGATTGACGATCGGCTCCAACCCGCCATTCACGCGGTGCAGGATTTCGAAGCCCATCTCCCTTGCGCCCTGCGGAAGGATGTTCACCGTGACAACCTGCGTATCGGTTTCGCCATCCGCATCGCTGATGGTGATGGTGATGTCGCGGCTGGCTGAAGGGGACGGCGCAGTGGTACGGAACAGGAGGTTTTCGATTATCGCCTCCACGTCCTTGGCAGTCGTCTGTTGGGTAAACACGATCTCCGGTCCGCCCTCGTATGTGAAAAGGCTGCCAACCTCCCTCCCGTCGATCAGGATGGTGCCATTTTCGAAGGTGATGGGCGATCCCCCATCAGTACGCAGGACGATTTCCTCACCTGAACCGACACCTGAAACGACGAGGCTGCCGCCATCAAGGCTGCTATCGCCGCGGAAGGACACATCGGCATCGAGGCGTTGCCCCTGTGCGGCCTGCGCGGGCGTCAGATCCAAGGTTTCGACCATATCGGTCAGCGTGGGGACGTAGCCCACATTCACCGTCACCATATGTGATGACGCGAAATTGGTGGCATCCGTAAGACTGACTGTCAGTGTCCGCGAGCCGGAGCTTTCGGTCACAAACCGCAGGGACTGGATCATCGAGTCGATCTCGGCCACCGTGACCCCGCCGAGCAGGATGATCGTGAACACCCCGTGGTCGGTGCCGAACGTTGCGATTGGCACGAAACTCAGGCCCGAGGCGGGATCGCCCCGCTGGCCGAGGATTTGGGTACCATCATCGCTGATCCTCAGGCCGGTGTTCACCGACGGCTCTGTGTCAACGATGATCCTATCACCATCCTGCAAACCGGTGACTTCCACCAAGGCCCCTGCCCAGCTTCCGTTGCCGGAAATGGAGACGGCGTCATCCAGTTTGACCCCGGATGTCGAAACCGTGTTCAGGCTGACATCCACGCTGTCGCGCAGGTCGTTGATGGCAAAGGGAACGGCGGTGAAGGTCACTGTGCCGAATTGCGGGGCAGTCGGCGTCATGATCGTTACGGTGATCGTGCGGCTGCTCTGGTTGCCGAGTTGGGGGTTGATGGTCAGGCCTTCGATCAAGGTTTCGACCAAGGCCGCCGTGGCGTTGTTGTCAAAGAAGAACGTCCCGGCGGCGGCGTTGAGCACGCCGACCTCCGTTCCGCCGACGTATACGGTGCTAAAGGATCCGGCATCGCTGACGATCGAAACGCCCGATCCCGAAACGGTTCCCAACTGGATTTGCTGACCGGTCCAGCCAGTGATGGCCATCGTCAAGTTGCTCAGCGAACCTGGGGCGGCATAGGCCGCGTGGAATTCATCCGACAGGGTGATGGCGTTGTCGAGGGTGACCAGGTTGCCGGTCCCGACGACATTCTGGTTATCCATATCCTCGATCAGGTTTCGCGCCTCGGCCGCGGACATGGTGATGTCAACCGTCCCCGTCAGGGCGGCGGGCGTGTTCAGGCTGTAGGTCAGGGTGCGGCTGGCCGTTGCCGGGTTCGTAGGGCCAGCCTGGAACGTCATGCTTTGCAGCAGCTGTTCCAGCTGTGCCGCGGTGAAATTGGTGGTGAAGGTCAGCGAGAAGCTGTTTGTGTTGCTCGAGGTTGTGGCGATCGGGTTGCCATTAAGGATTGTGTTGGGAAAGCTGGCGACAAAGCCCGACTCGGGCGTGAACCGGATCGCATCCCCGAACTGAAGCCCGGTGATCGAAAGGGTCCGACCGTTGAGCGAGCCGTTGGTTCCATCATAAGCCGTGGCAAAGCTGTCTGGCAGCGTGACATCGCCATCGATCAGGTTGCGCACAAAGCGCGTGTCAAAGGGGATGGTCAGATCGTCAAGGCCCCCGATCTCGGCCGGCGGCGGGGGCGTGCCGATGGTGATGGTAACGGTTCCGGTCTGCGGGAAGGTGGGTGTGTTGAGGCTGAAGGTCAGATCCCGGGTCGAGAAGGGGCGGTTGTCGGTCGTCCGGAAGGTGAGCGATTGGATCAGAGCGTCCAGTCCAGTGGCGTTAGGCGCTCCTTGCCGATCAAAGTAGATTGAAAAGGTTGTGTCTGTCCTGCTGATCGTCCCCATGAAAGTCATTGCAGCAATTGAAAGTGTGTTACCCATCGGCAGGTACGGGCTCAAAAAGCCAATTTCGTCCCCTGCTTCTAGCCCGGATATCGTAAGCGTCGACCCGTACACGTTGGTCGATTGGGGCCAATTTCCAGCATAGGCCGTAGAGAAATCTGTGGGCAGCCCGATGTTGCTGTCGATGACTGTCGCAGTCCCCCGGTTGGCGAAGGGGATGGTCAGATCGTCAAGGTTCAGGATCGTTTCGGTCATGGGTCACTCGTACAGGGTTGTAACAGTTACAAGGGTGGCCGTGTCCTGCCCGGTGGGGCCTGTGGCCGTGGATCGGTGTCGCGCGGTCAGTGTGCCATTGCGGGAAAGAGGTCCTTGACGCGGCGTGTCAGTCGGGGCCCCGTCCGGCGCAACCGTCGGGGTTCTTGGGTTTCATTGGACAAAGGGGCTGATGCTTCTGCAGCGCGGCGTCTGATCCGGCCTTTTGGCCGTGGCGCGCCGGGGACGGCGGGGATGCGATGGTCTCCTCTGGGTTCGGTGAAAATTAGGGCGACCCGCCCCCGACTGTCAATCTTTCCCAGCACCGGATGGCTATCCGTAACATTATGAAAATATTATCACTTTGTGAGCATCATCACTTTTGGTGCGATTGTCATTGCGCGTTCAGGCGCAGTCTGGCAGCAAGGATTGTCCGATTGCCGATCATCGGATGTAGTGAGTAATGCGGTCTCTGCCCTTGGTTGTGCCGCGCGGTGTGTGAATGGTGCGAAGCTGAAATCACGGGTGGTTGAGTGGCTTTTCGGTGCGGCCGAGACCCGTCGCCTCATTCAGGCGAACTTCCGGTCGCGCGCAGATTTCGAAAAGGCTGCGCGGGCCTACATGACGCATCCTGTCACGCTTTACGGCTATGCCCTGCCTTTGACGTTGCTGCTGACAGGGTTGCTCAAGCCGGAATTCACGGCGCAGGGCGTGCCGGAATACGCGAGCCACATTCTGACCTTTGCAAAAGTGGCGGTCTATTGGCTGTTCTGCTGGTTCGTGCTGGGTGATGTCCTTTGGATGACGATGCGGCGCGGCCTGTCATTCCTGACAGTGATCATGGGCCTTTGGCTGGTCGCTGTGCTGCTGTCGCAGGCGGCGACCCTGCTTTTTGTCCCGGGGGCGGAATGGAGCTGGATCCGTATCCTGCGGCAGGCGACCCTTACGGTTCCGGCCTCGCTCGTGGCGGTCTATGCCGCGGCCCCTGCGCTGCGTGCCGGGCTCGGCCACATTCCCGAACTCGTCCCGATCTGGCGTGCGAATGGCGATGTGCAGGTCCCTCTGCTGCTGAAGCTCCCGCCCGAGAAACGCGCCCGCATCCGCCGCATCCATGCGGCCAACCAGTATATCGAGGTGGTGACCGATGCCGGTCTGGCCATGCTGCGCATGCCGTTGCGCGATGCGGTGGCTCTGATCCCGGCCGAGATCGGCTGGCTCTGTCATCGCTCGCTGTGGATCCGCAAGGATGAGGTGGTTGCGCTGGCCTTCCAGCGCGGCCAGCCGCAGATCACGGATCGGGATGGCGAGACCTATTCGATCAGCCGCGCCTGCGTGCCCGAGATACGCGAGTGGCTGGACCGCGCGGACCCTGATCCGGGGCGCGAACCCGGTATAGAGGCGGCCTGATCCCAGTTTACGCAGTCGCGATCCTGAGAATGCGCGCGCTGAGAGCCGCCAACGGATAGGCGACAGGGTCAACGAACCTGCGCGCCGTTCGCAAAAAACAAAACGCCCCGGCAAGAACCGAGGCGTTTTGAGAGAAATGATGGTGGGCGATAACGGATTTGAACCGCTGACATCTTCGATGTGAACGAAGCGCTCTACCGCTGAGCTAATCGCCCGATGGCGCGGTGTTTAGTCGTCTTCGCCAACCTCTGCAAGGGCCTGTTTTCCCCCCTTGGGTGCATTCTTCGACCCTGCTCCGCGCAGGCGGACGGCGGTCATCTGATCGGCCCCTTCGCCCTATTGCCGGGCGACGCGGGCACGGCCGAAGGGCGAGATGTTGAGGGATTCGGCCTTTTGTCGCATTTGTTTGCGCCGGCAGCCTTGTTTGTAGACCTCGGGGGAATGGGTCATGATCGCTAAGCCCGCGCAGAGCCCGATCGGAAAATCGGCCTATCCGTTCCTTGCGTTGGCGTCTTTTTGCCGTGCGCGAAGCCGCTCTTCCCGCACGGCAAGTCTTGCGTCGCGCTCTGCAAGCCGCTGTCGCCGGAGGGCCCTGACTTCTTCGATTGCCGCTGCACGGTCCGCGATACGTTTATCCCGTCGCACCGAAGCAGCGGGAAAGGCGAGGCGCCAATCGATTTCTTCCTGCGTCAGGGCGATCCGTTGCGCCTCGTCCAAAGTCGCTACATCCCGGTCTGCAGCTAGCGCGGCCAAATAGCCAAGCTCCAGATCGGCATCCTCAAGGCCAGTGCAGCAGAAGTAACGCTCGAAGGCCAGCATGTTCAAGTCAAGCACATGCCCATGGGGATGCCGCAGGTCATCCTGGAAAGGATGATGAAAGCAACCCAGCACAACCTCATATGACGGGAAATAGAACAAGCGCGGATCGTGGCTGCGTTCGTGAAGCACCTCGTCCACTGCGGCCCGCAGGCTGGCCTTCGATACCGCATCTGCAGTAAACGGGCCAATGGAACGGAACGTGGCCGACAACGGCACGGGCGAGAGCGTCAGGATTATGGCAGCTTCCGGCCGGTATTTGCGGATCAGGTCATGAATCCGGGCGATGTTATCTTTGTTCTCCTGAACCGTCGCCACGCGGAACTTGTGCCGTGATGGATCGAACGCATCGCTCGGCACAGCACGCCAGAAGACCTCACCCGTAGGTTCATCATACCAGATTTCGGACAAGCCAAGCGTGATGATGAAGACATCCGCCGTATCGAAAAGATCGCGCGTGTCCCTGCGAACCTCTTCGTCATAACCGAACTCAAGAGCGTTGTACCCATGCCACAAAGGCACAGGCGGCACGCGCCCTTCCCAGGCCCATTCGAACTGTTGTAGGACTGCGTAAGTATTGACGATGCCATCGCCCATCGAACTGACATAGGCCTTGCCTCGCCTGCTGGTCGCGACATCGAAGCCGAGCCCATTGAGATAGCTGCTGATATGGCTGGCAAAGCAACTTCCGAAGGCGACGATCGTGGAGTCGGTGCCAATGAACGGTGCGGGCGGCATCCATCCTGCGAGGACATTGCGCGCAAGAGCATCAGGCCTGCGCATCCCGGCTGCATGGGGGCGAAAGGTCGTCGTTTCTCCGCGATGGAACGAACGGCTCATCTTGGTTTCGACGCCGTCAATCTTTACCGACATCAGACCTTCGCTGTTGCCCATACCTGCACACCCTGAAACAATTCAAAATTTAGCACGCCCTCACAACCAGCGTCAATCGGAGGCAAAGACATGGCAAGCGATCCTATCGACACTCCCCTGGCCCAAGATAGGATTAGTCTGCGCCGCGAAGCTATGCGTGCAGACACGCTTCGCGCGATCAAGACCCGGCGAACAGCCGTGGCACGGTGGAAATCTTTGCCGACGCTGACCACCGATCCACTTTGGATCGAACGAGCGCAGGCCGCTGTGGCCTTCATTCCCGACGGATGCCATGTGTTGGATATTGGCTGCGGCGACATGCAGTTGGAAGCACGCCTACCCACGGGGTGCCGCTATACTCCGCTGGATGTCGTGCGGCGCGACAAGCGCACGGTTTTGGCCGACCTTAACCGCGTGGCGCTGCCGGTGACAGACGCCGATTTCGTTGTGGGATTGGGCCTGCTCGAATATCTTTTCGATCTTCCAACTTTCCTGGGGCAGGTCGCAGCCCAATTCTCGCGCGGACTGTTCAGCTATCATCCTTTGGAGCGTAGCCCGCGCAAAGACCGCTTGTCCGTTGGTTGGGTCAATGCATTGAACAGCCCGGAGCTTTTGGCTTTGTTTCGCCATGCCGGGTTCTCTTCGATCACCGTGCATGAGTACAAACCCGCCCTGCATTTCTATTGCATCGCGCGAGACTGATCGGACAGAGCCAATGTGCAGAGGACAGACTTGGAGACCAGGCGTGGAAGCATCTAGAGACGCCGCGGACAGGCACCAGCCAAGTTGATCACGGTTCTATGCCCGCGTCCATCGTCGCATATCCTCATGGCCAGCGTCAGAAAGTTGGAAAAGCAGACAGCTTATCCTTGGACCAGACGCTCGACCTGTGAGGTTATCGCCCATCTGAAGGGCACTAGTCTTCGTCGACCTCTTCAAGGGCCTGTTTGCCGCCTTTGGGCGCATTCTTTGACCCTGCGCCGCGCAGGCGGACGGTGGTCATCTGATCGGCCCCTTCGCCCTTTTGTCGGGCGACGCGGGCGCGGCCGAAGGGTGGGATGTTGAGGGATTCGCCCTTTTGCAGTGCCTCGCCCATGGCGGCGAGGGTGGCTTCGACGATCTCTTTCACACCACCCTTCTTCTTGCCGTCGAGCGCGGCAACGACGCGGGCGACAAGCTCTTTCTTTTTGAGTTGTGGGGCAATGACGCGCGCCTGCTTTTCGTCGGGCGCGACTGTGGTGAGGATGATTTCCGCAACAGCGGGTGCGGCGGCTGGTGCCACGGATTTTGGCGCGGATACGGCGACCTTGGGCGCGGCTTTGGCGGCAGGTTTTGCCGTGGGTTTTGCCGTTGCGGAGGATTTGCGTGCATCGGGTTTCTTGGCGGAACTGATGGCCATTACTTTACTGCCCTGTTTGCTGGTCGAGGATCGACCGGATTAAGATTGCGGCAAGGTTACCCAGCTTGGGCGCGCATTTCCACCTTTGCGGTTGCAGGCGCGTGCAATTTTTCCCGGTCTGGGGCGGAATGGCAAAGGGGCGCAGCCTGTGCTGCGCCCCCTGCCCTGTTACAAATCCGGCACGGCCTTAATGGGCGACCTGTGCGCGCGACGCATCGGCGGCAGCCCGGGCAGCGGCGGCGGCCGCTTCTTCCGCCGCCTCGTCCCATTCCACCGGCTCTGGCGCACGGACGAGGGCCAGTTTCAGCACCTCTTTCACATGGCTGACCGGAATGATGGTCAGGCCTTCGCGAACGTTGGCCGGGATCTCGGTCAGGTCCTTGGCGTTTTCTTCCGGGATCAGCACCGTCTTGATACCGCCGCGCAGGGCGGCAAGCAGCTTTTCCTTGAGGCCCCCGATAGCCAGCGCGTTGCCGCGCAAGGTGACCTCACCTGTCATGGCGATGTCCTTGCGGACGGGGATGCCCGTGAGGACCGAGACGATGGAGGTGACCATTGCAAGGCCGGCCGAGGGGCCGTCCTTGGGCGTGGCGCCTTCGGGGACGTGAACGTGGATGTCGATGGCCTCGAACTTCGGCGGTTTCACCCCCAGCTCGGGGCTGATGGAGCGGACATAGGATGCCGCCGCCTCGATCGATTCCTTCATCACGTCGCCGAGTTTGCCGGTGGTCTTCATGCGGCCCTTGCCGGGCAGCTTGAGCGCCTCGATCGACAACAGATCGCCGCCGACCGATGTCCAGGCCAGACCGGTGACGACGCCGACCTGATCCTCTTTCTCGGCCAGACCATAGCGGAAGCGCTTGACGCCCAGATATTCCTCAAGCTTTTCGGGCGACACCTCGACGGATTTGCCCTGTTTCTTGACGATCTCTGTCACGGCCTTGCGGGCCAGTTTGGCGATTTCGCGTTCCAGGTTCCGCACGCCCGCCTCGCGCGTGTAGGTGCGGATCATTTCGGTCAGCGCGGCGTCAGAGATGGCAAATTCACCCTTGCGCAAACCATGGTTGGCGATCTGCTTGGGGATCAGGTGCTGCTTGGCGATTTCGCGCTTTTCATCCTCGGTATAGCCCGCCAGCGAAATGATCTCCATCCGGTCCAGAAGCGGGCCGGGCATGTTGTAGGAGTTCGCCGTGGTGATGAACATCACGTTGGACAGATCGTATTCCACCTCAAGGTAGTGGTCGACGAAGGTGGCGTTCTGTTCGGGGTCCAGCACCTCAAGCATCGCGGATGCCGGGTCGCCCCGGAAATCCTGGCCCATCTTGTCGATCTCATCCAAGAGGATCAGCGGGTTGGTGGTCTTTGCCTTTTTCAGCGCCTGGATGATCTTGCCGGGCATGGAGCCGATATAGGTGCGCCGGTGACCGCGGATTTCCGACTCGTCGCGCACGCCGCCGAGGCTGATGCGGATGAATTCGCGACCCGTGGCCTTGGCGACCGACCGGCCAAGCGAGGTTTTGCCCACGCCGGGGGGGCCGACGAGGCAGAGGATCGGGCCTTTGAGTTTGGCGCTGCGGGCTTGCACCGCCAGATATTCGACGATGCGTTCCTTGACCTTGTCCAGACCGTAGTGATCCTTGTCGAGAACCTCTTGAGATTTGAACAGGTCTTTCTTGACGCGGGATTTCACACCCCACGGCACGCCCAGAAGCCAATCGAGATAGTTGCGCACCACGGTGGCCTCGGCCGACATGGGCGACATGGATTTGAGCTTTTTCAGCTCGGCCTCGGCCTTGTCGCGGGCTTCTTTGGAGAACTGGGTCTTGCGGATACGCTCCTCAAGCTCGGCGATTTCGTTCTGGCCTTCTTCGCCATCGCCCAGCTCGCGCTGGATCGCCTTCATCTGTTCGTTCAGGTAATATTCCCGCTGGGTCTTTTCCATCTGGGTCTTGACGCGGGATTTGATCTTTTTCTCCACCTGCAGGACGGACATTTCGCCCTGCATCTGGCCATAGACCTTTTCCAGCCGCTCAGAGACCTGAAGGGTTTCCAGAAGTTCCTGCTTCTGCCCGACCTCGATTCCCAGATGCCCGGCCACGAGATCGGCCAAGCGGGCCGGTTCGCGGGTTTCGGCCACGGCGGAAAGCGCCTCTTCGGGGATGTTCTTCTTGATCTTGGCGTAGCGTTCAAACTCTTCGGCCACGGCGCGGATCAGGGCATCGACGGAGGCCTTGTCGCCCAAGCTTTCCGACAGCGGTTCGACATACGCCTCGAAGAAGCGGTCATTGGGGACGAAATCGGTGATTTTGATGCGGGTCTTGCCTTCGACCAGCACCTTGACGGTGCCATCGGGCAATTTCAGCAGTTGCAGCACATTGGCCAACACGCCGACGCGGTAGATCGCATCGGTGCCGGGATCATCGACCGACGGGTCGATCTGGCTGGACAGCAGGATCTGGCGGTCATCTGCCATCACCTCTTCCAGCGCGCGCACGGATTTCTCGCGTCCGACAAAGAGCGGGACAATCATGTGCGGGAAGACCACGATATCGCGGAGCGGAAGCACCGGATAGCTGGGGGAAAGGAGTTCGCTCATCTTGTTTCCTTGTCTGGCAGGAAGGCACCGGCCCCGATCTTCGGCAGCGCTTGGCCTTCCCCTTTTGGACTCCATATCTGGTGTCCCGGCGGGGGCGAGTCAACCACGCCTTCACGTCAACTTGTTGGCCATGATGCGCCCGGGTGAAGGCGGGGGCAAGCGGGCTTTGGTCCGAGAGATGGTCCTATCTGGTCGCAGTCTGGTGCCCTGTTGCACAGATCGTGCCGCTTCATGTGCGGCGGCGCGAGAGAAGGCGCCAGAGCACAAGAAGCGTGGCGGTTGTGGCGATGGCCGTCAGGATGGCGGGGCGCAGGTCATCGGGCGTGGAGGCCGCGCCGCCCGCCGCGACGATGAAGGCAAAGGGGATGACACCAAGGCCATAGCCAAGGGCAAAGCGCAGGGGGTTCATGCGGGCAATGCCTGCGAGGGTGGCGGACAGTTCCGGCAGGATCGGCAAGGCCTGACAGACAGCAAGGGTCAGCAGGTCGTTGCGGGCGAAGGCGGCTTCGATCCCGGCAAGGCGGGTGTCATCCTTGAAAAGGCGTTTCAGGATGGGGCGGCCGAGGGTGCGACCGAGGGCGTAGCCGATGAAACCCATGAGCATCAGGCCCGTAGCGGCGGTCAGCCCACCGAGGACAGGCCCGAGGAGCCAACCGGCGATCAGGATGGTGGTCATGGTGGGAACGGCGATCAGAAGGTCGAGCAGGAGGAGTGCGACGACCCCGGCCATCAGCCAGCCGGGATGGATGTCGCGTAGGGATTCGAGCCAGGCGATGACGCCGTCTTCGGGCAAGAGGCCAAGGGCGCGGATGATGAGGAAGGTGGAGGCGAAGGCGAGGCCCAGGATCAGGCCGATGCGCAGGAGGTCTTTCATCGGTTCACGCCCCCCGCAGCAGGCGGCGGCCCAGCCAAAGGGCGAGGGTGGCGATAACGGGCAACGCGCGGGCGGCGCCGATGCGGATGGTGGTGCGACGGGCGGTGATGCCGGCAAGGATCGTTTGGGCGGCATGGTCGGGGGTGATCTTCCCCCTGCCCCGGCCTGCGGTCATGGGCGTATCGACGAGGGGAAGGATGACCTCGGATACAAGCAGGGGCGTGGTTTCGACCTGCCAGCGGAGCGACGTGGTAAAGGAGGACAGGCCCGCCTTGGTGGCAGAGTAGAGCCCGCCCTGCTGTTTCGGAAAGGTCGCGAGACCGGAGGACAGGTTGACGATGGCCCCGGCGGGTTTGGCCATCAGATGCTGCAGCAGCGCCTGCGTCAGAAGCGCAGGGGCGGTGAGGTTCAGCGCCGCTTCCTCGATCAGATGCGCGGGGGTGGAAGCAGGGTCTGTCAGGGTGCGGGCATGCTGGACGGCAGCGTTGTTGATCAGCACCGACAGCGCGGGGTGTTCCGCCAGCAAGCGCTGTGCAAGGGCGGGAATGGCGGGCAAATCGGTGAGGTCGGCGCTGACCGCGATCAGGCCGGGTTGGGCGGGCAGATGCGCGGCATGGCGCGACAGGGCGATGACGCTGTGGCCTTGTGCCAACAAGCGGTGCAGCAGGGCCGCGCCGATGCCGGAGGTGGCCCCGGTGAGCAGGATGGTGGTGGGGTTGGAAAGCGGGCTTGACATGGGATACTCCGGTGCAGATTTCCCGATGGGGATAAGCCCCAGAGGGACCGGTGTAATGAACCTGGGTTTAGAGACGGGAACGGCGGCCCCTGCCCTGATCGCGGCGCTGCGCCCCCATGCCGAGGCCGCGCGGCTGTGGTTGCCGCGCGATCTGCCCAAGGCGACGGCGGCCTTTGCGCCGGGAGATGAGACGGCGGATGTGTTCCTGCTGCTGTCGGGGCTGGTGAAACTGGTCTACACGACCGAGGGTGGCGAGGCCTGGATCAAGAGCTTCATCCTGGATCAGGGGGTGTTTTCCGGGCGCGGGGCCAGCGATGCCGCACCAGGGGAAAGCTATGGGGCGGACTGTCTGGAGGCGTGCCGGATCGTGCGCCTGCCCCGCCCCTTTGTGCAAAAGGCGGTGGCCGGGGATGCGGCGGTGCGCGCAGCTTATGATGCCTTTGCCGCATGGGTTCTGGCGCGCAAGCAGGCGCGCGAAGCCGCCTTGCTGACCCTGACACCAGAAGCGCGCTATCGCGCCTTGCGGACCCATGCCCCGGCGGCGCTTGCGCGCCTGCCGCAGGGCGATGTGGCGCGGTTCAT
This sequence comes from Variovorax paradoxus, assembly GCA_943370085.1. Classification (GTDB taxonomy): domain Bacteria; phylum Pseudomonadota; class Alphaproteobacteria; order Rhodobacterales; family Rhodobacteraceae; genus Paragemmobacter. The sequence continues at coordinate 80,832 of CALRPT020000001.1, forward strand.
CGGGGTGACCCCGGTGGCCTTCAGCCGGATCAAGCGGCGGGTGGCCTAAAGCGGATCGATATCGCCTTGTGCTCGCTGGGCGTGGAAATCGGCCACGAATTCCGCCAACTGGCCCTCGGCGATGGCATCCCGCAGGCCCTGCATAAGTTCCTGATAGTAATGCAGGTTATGCCAAGTCATCAGCATGGAGGCGATGATTTCACCCGCCTTGTTCACATGATGCAGATAGGCGCGGGAATAGTTGCGGCAGGCGGGACAGGTGCAGTTTTCGTCCAGCGGGCGGGGGTCATCCTGATGACGCGCGTTCTTGATGTTGATCTGGCCCCGCCGCGTCCAGGCCTGCCCGGTGCGACCCGAGCGGGAGGGCAGGACGCAATCCATCATGTCGATGCCACGCTCGACGGCCCCCACGATGTCATCGGGTTTGCCCACGCCCATCAGATAGCGGGGCTTGTCTTCGGGCAGGAAGCCGGGGGCATAGTTCAGCACATCGAACATGGCCTCCTGCCCCTCGCCCACCGCCAACCCGCCCACGGCATAGCCGTCAAAGCCGATGTCGATCAACGCCTTGGCGGATTCCTCGCGCAAGTCCCGCGTCACGCCGCCTTGCATGATGCCGAACAGTGCGTGACCAGGCCTGTCGCCAAAGGCATCGCGTGACCGCTGCGCCCATCGCATGGACAGCTGCATGGATTTGGCGACCTCCGCCTCGGTCGCGGGCAGCGCGGGGCATTCGTCGAAGCACATGACGATGTCGGAGCCGAGGAGTTTCTGGATCTCCATGCTGCGTTCCGGCGAAAGCATGTGTTTTGAGCCGTCTATATGAGAGGAAAAGCGCACCCCTTCCTCGGTCAGCTTGCGCAGAGAGGCCAGCGACATGACCTGAAACCCGCCGGAATCGGTAAGGATCGGGCGGTCCCAGTTCATGAAACGGTGCAACCCGCCAAGGCGGGCGATGCGCTCCGCCGTGGGGCGCAACATCAGATGATAGGTGTTGCCCAGAAGGATATCAGCCCCCGTCGCGCGCACGCTTTCGGGCAGCATGGCCTTGACCGTGGCGGCCGTGCCTACGGGCATGAAGGCCGGCGTACGGATCTCGCCGCGCGGGGTGGAGATCACCCCCGTGCGCGCCTTGCCATCGGTTGCCTCCACCGCAAAGCCAATTCCAGTCGCCATCGCCCACTCCTTGCAGAAAGCGGCCCCTTGTGGGCCAAAGCGGAAGTGATGGAAAGGGGGGGATGCGTCTATTCCGGGTAGGGCCGCACCGCCTTGGCCACCGCCAGCTTGCCGCCGCTCTTCTTGCTTTGCGCCGTTGCCGTCCATTCATAGCGATGCACGCCATCCGGCGGGCAAGGCTGCTTGTACTTGAATTGCCCCGCCGCAATCATATCGCCCCCCTCATAGGCCACGACGCCACCGCCATGGTTGAAGCCCGGCACATCGCGATCCACCAGCTTGAAGCGAATGAAGGCCGTGCCTTCGGGCACATCCTTTACCGTAAAGGCAGGGCTCGGCACCGTTCCCGGATTCCCGCTGTTGCAAAGTTTCAGGCCATCCCAGTTGAAGCCGATCTCAAAGGCCGAAGCCGAGATTGGTGTTGCAACCAGCATCGCAACAGTCATCAGACGGGTCAGAAAGGACATGGCAAACCTCTGCTTTGTAACAAAAAAAGAATGTCAGGCGGTCACAAAACCCCGACTGCCCGCTCATTGCCGCCGCCGTGCGGGTTTGCGCGGGGGGGGCATATGGCCGCTTTCCTCCAGAGCGCGGCGCAGGCGGCGGACCAGAACAGCGCGGCCCTTTTCATCCGGCACCTCGCGCAGGGCTTCGTTGATGTCGAGGATCAGGCGCGACACATCATTGTGCCAATCCATTCGCGCCACCTGTTCCGGGGCCAGTCGGGGCGGCTCGGTGTTGGCGCGGCGGACAAAGCCATTGGTGGTCAGGTTATAGCTGTCATCCAGCGCGGGCACGGCGATACGTTCGGCAGGCAGCGCGGTCAACCGCGCCGCAAGACCCGCCATCGCCTCTTCCTCGCCATGCACCAGAAACAGTCCGTGCCGGATCGGCGCACGCTCGACGATCCACTGCGCCAGTTCCGGCCCGTCGGCATGGCCGGAATAGAGATCGATGGACCGGATACGTGCACGGACCGGAAACTCTTCGCCCTGAATGCGCACCTGCGCCACGCCGTCCTGCAACAGGCGGCCCAGCGTCGCCTCGGCCTGATAACCCACCAAGAGGAGCGTTGCCGCCTCGCGCGCGATCCAGTTCTTCAGGTGGTGGCGGATGCGCCCCGCCTCGCACATTCCGGACGCGGCAAGGATGATGTGAAAGCCGCGCGCCGTGGCCAGCGCGCGGGATTGTTCGACGCTTTCGGTGAAATGCAGATGGCTGGATTTCAGCCCCTCCACTAGCGCGGCACCATTTTCCAACGCGCGCGCGTGTTTGCGAAACAGCGCCGTGGCACGGGTGGCCATCGGGCTGTCGACATGGATGGGGCAAAAGGGGATATCGCCCGCGAGCATCAAGGTGGAGAGATCGGCAATCAGTTCCTGCGCACGTTCCACGGCGAAGGTGGGAATGAGCAGCACGCCATCCTCGCGCCATGCCGCCCGCACCTCATCGCGCAGGGTGGCGCGGCGGTGTTCGGCGCTGGCCTCGATCCGGTCGGTATCGCCATAGGTGGATTCGCAGATCACGTAGTCGAGGCCGGAGGGGCCTTCGGGATCGGATTGCAGAAGCTTGGCATCCGGGCCGACATCGCCTGAAAACAGCAGGCGCAGGGGGGTGTTGGGCGCGGTCAATTCAACCTCGATGGAGGCTGATCCCAGAAGATGCCCCGCGTTCCAGAACCGGGCGCGGCAGCCCGGCAGAACCTGGAACCAGCTGTCCATATCTTGCGGCCGCAGCAGGGCCAGCGTCGCCTCGGCATCCCTGCCATCATAGATCGGGGTCACATCCGCCCCGCCCCGCCGGCGGTTGCGGCGGTTAAGCATCTCGACCTCGGTTTCCTGGATATGGGCGCTGTCGGGCAGCATCACGCCGCAAAGGTCCACTGTCGCAGGGGTGGCATGGATGGGGCCGGTGAACCCGTCGCGGGCCAGTTTGGGCAACAACCCCGAATGGTCGATATGGGCATGGGTGAGCAGGACGGCGGAAATGGCGGCGGCGTCAAAGGGGAACGGGCGGTAGTTCAGGGTCTTTTCCGTCTTCGATCCCTGAAACATGCCGCAATCGATAAGAACCGCGCCTGTGGCGGTTTCCAGCCGGAAACAGGACCCCGTGACCGCCCGCGCGGCCCCGTGAAAGGTGAGGATCGGGTTTCGGGTCATGTTGGCCTTCCTTTCGGTGCAGCGCTGATCAGGCAATCACCTCGAAATGCACCTCGACCGGGGTGCAATCCTTGCCATTGATCGGGATCATGTCCTGCGGGCAGGCAGACATAACCACCACACAATCAATCTGCGCGCGCAGGACCACAATATCCCCGGGTTTCGACAAGGGCTCGCCCCAGGTGATGCGCCCATCGGCGGCGATGGGGATATTCATCCACAGGTTCAAGGGCGCGGGGCATTCCGTGCGGGGAAATCCGATCATCGCCAGCGCCGCATGCAGGTTGTCGGTGCAATTGTCGTGATAGGTCGTGCAGCCCAGAGATTGATAGCGATGGATGTCGCAGGCCGCGATCACAGTGTCATGGCGACCCGGCGACGTATCTTCCTCCAGCACAAGAATGGGGCGGCGGCGATTGGTGACCAGCGCATCCCCCTTTGCCGGAAAGACCGAACCTAGGCTGGCGTGCAGATGTTCTATCGACAGAAACTCGCCCGGATCGGCGGCGTTGAAGGCCCAAGTGTCCACCACCTGCGAGCCGTGGGTGTTGACGATGCGGATCGCCTGCCCTGCCCGCAGACTGACCGCCCTGCCCCGCCGTGCCGGAACCGTTTCCATGTGCATCCCCCCGTTTCAGCCACGATGGGCGCAGGATAGGGGCAATGCAAGCCCGGCGTCGCGCGGGTGGCGCAGGTGCAGGGGTATTTGGGCCAAGGTGAATGGGCAGGGATCAACTTCCCTTCATCTTGGCGGAAAATACCCGCGGGGGTGAATGGCGGCGCGGCACGCGACGACAGAGGGGGCAGCAGGCCCCCTGAACCCTGAGCCAAGCGCGGATGCGCGCAGGCGAGGCAAAAGGCATACGCGACCCCGGAACGGGGGCGCGTGCCGATCTATTCCTTTTCCTCACCCGGTGCAGGCGCAAGGCCATAGGGCGCGACAAGACGCCAGACATGGGCGGGGATCATGTTCTTCATCCGGGCCGGAAAGGCGCGGCTCAGGTGAAGGACAGTCTCGATGGCCTTCATCTCGACCCGGGCGCGGGCGAATTCAAGGCCGCGGGGGCCGATGCGGGGTTGCAGGAAGGCCACGATGGGGCGCGCCCAATCGGGCATGGCGCGCAGCGGCAGGCCTCCTGCAGCGCGTTCGGTATTGGCCAGAAAGCCGCGCACGGCGCTAGCGCGTTTGCCTTTGTCGGTCAGGGGTTTGAGGGTGAGTTGGTCGGCCAGAAGGGCCAGCAGTTCCTCGCCGCGTTCGTTGCGGGTGATCACCCATTGATCGCCATCACCACCCATATAGCCCACGGTGATATCGGCCAGACGGTTGGTGTAATCCACGCAGGTCTTGCAGGTCATCGGAAAGAAATCGGCCGGCAGTTTGGACAGGGGCAGTTTCAGGAAGGGCACGGTGCGGGTGGGGCGGCCATCGTCATAGCGCAGCTCTACCCGGTAATCGGCGCGAAATTCCAGATAGCTGATCGCCTCGGGTCTTGGGTCGATCTGGGCGAGGAAGTGGTGGAAGTTCTCGGTCGTCGTATTGTCGGAACAGGGGGTGCCGATGACATAGATCCGCTCGAACCCCAGTTCCGCCTCCAGCGCGCGCAGGGCGTGGACCTGGCAGGGGATGCCCACCAGCGCGATGCGGCGGTGTCCGGCAGCGGCGGCGGGTTCCAGCAAGGCCAGCGTGGGGCCAAAGCCCATGCGCATGCCGCGCACCTTTGACAACTGGGCGGGATCCGTCACGATCACGGGCAGCGGTTTCCAGCGGTCGGCCGGATCGGGCGCGGTGGCCAGCACGGCAGTGACCGCCCCGGTTTCCAGCAGGCGGGCGGCAAGGGCCGTGGTGATCCCGGTCCATTGCGCGCCGGGAAGCGGGTTTGTCATGCGGGCGCGCAGCATCCGGCGGGTGACGCCGAAGAAGGCTTCTTCACCCTGTTCGGGCTGCGCGGTTCGGCCATGGGTTTCGGTTTCGCGGGTGGGATAATCGGGGGCGATGAACTGGCAGGCACGGCCGCAGGCCTTGCCATCGCCGATGCGCGATATGCCGCAATCGGTGCAAAGACCGGGGCGCGGGGCGCCGCCGAGCGTGGGGGCATATAGGCCGGGGACAGGCGGGATCGGGCCATCAGGCATGAGCGCGGCTTTCGCGGGCCGGAGGGGCCCCTGAGAGAGAGGCTAGCCTGCAGCGGCGGCGGCGTCCAGAAAATGTGTAAACTTGACGTGACAGTTTGTCCCGGTCGCCCTCAGGCAAAAAGGGGAAAGGTCACGCCCAGCGACCAGGCCAGCATCAGGCCAAAGCCAAGCCCGCCGATGGCGGCATAACCTGTGCGCCGCCCGATCCAACCTGCCATGGTACCGAAGAGCAGGTAGAAGAGCAGGATCACCGGCAGGATGATGAGTAGGAACATCAGCCGGTCAAAGTTCAGCGCCACTGCGGCGATCAGAGACATGAGGAACGCTCCACGGACCAGAAGCACCCGCCACAGGGGCGCGCGGCCTGACTCGGTCAGCAAGGCGTCGCTGAGGAAATAGGGCACGGCCCCCAGTGCCAGACCGGCGATCACGGCCAGCCTGCCCGGATGGGGCAGGAAGCTGGCGACATAGCGATCGAGCGCCACGCCGAAGGCCAGCAGCGCCGCAAGACCCACCAGCGCAGCCAAGGGCCAGATGCGCAGGGGAAACTGCCCGCGCAGGCGTCCGGCGCGGGCCAGCAGCGCCAGGGTGATGGCACCGTAGACGGCGAAATGCAGGGCAAGGTAATCGGCCACCAGCACGGGCAGCACCCTTATTTCGAAAGGCGCGAGGATCAGCGGCACCACCAGCGCGGGCAGCAATGCCGCGATCAGGAAGGGGCGCAGTGCAAGCCGAGGCGGGGGTGCGGCGGCGGCAGCGGGCAAGGCGCGGGCAAGCGGCCAGGACAGCGCCGTGAGACCGGCCAGCAAAAGCAGGATCCAACCGCCCCGCGCCTGTGCGGGCTCTGCGCCAGTCCGGCCAAAGGCGGCGTCCAGCCACATGGTTGAGGCGTTCAGCGCCGTGGGGGCGTAAAGCACGCCGACATGTTCGACATTCGGTGCAATCACCGCCTGCCGGGCAGACCCTGCGCCCATGGAGCCAACAACCTGCCCTTCGACGGCCTGTGGATCCGTCAGATGCAGGACGCGCAGCGCCTCGGACCGCAGCATTCCTTCCCATTCGCCTGTAATCATCAACAGGTTGGCGGGACGGTCGGCGGTGACGGCCTGCGAGAAGGCCGAGACGGCCACCACCGCCTGAACGGGCGGGTCATCCAGCGCGGCGCGGATGATGACGTCAGACGCCATGGAATGGCCAAGATAGGCCAAGCGCCCGTCAGCACGGGGATGGGTCAGCGCGGCGCGGGCGACGGTCCGGAGTTCATCCTGCAGCAACCTTGTGGTGCCGTTGATCGTGGTGACATCCCCCGTCATCGGGCGCGGGTTGCGGCCATGGCCCATGAAATCGAAGCTGACGACGATGTAGCCGGCAAGGGCCAGCGCGAGCGAGAAGGGTTCCATCAATTGCCGCGATCCGGCAAAGCCATGGGCCACCACCACCACCGGCGCGGGGTCGTCTCCGGGGGCAAGATAGAGCGTCGCGGGGGGACCGTCAGGCACGGCAAAGGGCGTGATCGACAGACCCATGCGCCCGGCCTCGAGCATCCAGACGGACAACACGATGGCCAGCACCGCCAGAATCGCCACCGCTGCCCGCACCTTTGCCCCCTGCCCTGTTGCCCCAAGCCTCACCTAACACAGTCCCGCACAAAGGCCACAGTTGCGAAACTGTGACCGGCGGGGGCTGTACGGGGCATTGTCCCCGACGCGGGCTGGGCTTAGGTTCCGCCGCCACAGAGTCTTTCAGCTTGATGGGGTTTCCCTTGCATCGCGCCCTTGCCCTTTTGTCCCTTGGCCTGCTCACCGCCTGCGGTGGGTCCAAGGAGATGCAGCTTTATCCCACCACGGGGCCGCTGGCCGCACAAGTGCCGCCACCGGTGATCCGGGCCACGGCCACCAACAGCGACGACAATTCCGGGGCGCTGAGTTTCCGCATCCCCAAGGGCGCGCGCTGCAACGGCACATGGACGAGCGTCGCCCCGACCGTGGTGACAAAGGAACGCGGGATCAACCTGTCGATCCGCGATCTGGGCGGGCGGCTGGGGCGTGACCGCGAAACGGTGGCGGGCGTGAATTCGGGCGAGCTTTATGCCGTGTGCAAGGATGGCACCATCGTGCAGGGCACCTTCGTGATGGGCAGCGGCACGACCAGCGGCACCGGAACGGCGACTGATACGCTGGGCAACAGCTACAAGGTCCTCTTCTGATCAGCGACGGGCGGCGAGGGCTTCGGCCAGAAGCCCTGTTACCAGATCGGCGGGCACGTCTTCGGCGATGAACGCCTCGCCGATCCCGCGCGCAAGGATGAATCGCAGGCGGCCGTCGATCACCTTCTTGTCCTGCCCCATCAGCGCAAGCAGCGCCTCGGCCCCCGGCAGATCGCCCTCGATATCGGCAAGGTCCACCTTCATGCCCATCGCACGCAGATGGGCGCGGACGCGGCTGGGGGCCTCTTGCGCACACAGACCCATGCGCTGTGACAGCTCAAAGGCCAGCGCGCAGCCAATGGCAACGCCCTCACCATGCAAAAGGCGGCTGGAATAGCCGGTGGCCTTTTCCAGCGCGTGGCAGAAGGTGTGGCCGAGGTTGAGAAGCGCGCGTTCCCCTTCTTCCGTCTCATCCCGCGACACGATCCCGGCCTTCATCTCGACCGACCGGCGCACGGCATATTGGCGTTTGTCGGCATCCGAGGACAGTTCGGGGGCGTTCGCCTCAAGCCAGTCAAAGAAGGCCGCATCGCCGAGGAGGCCGTATTTGACGACCTCGCCATAGCCCGCCAGAAAATCGCGGTTGGGAAGGGATTCAAGCACCAAGGTATCGGCCAGCACCAGCGAGGGCTGGTGAAAAGCACCAACAAGGTTCTTGCCTTGCGGGGTGTTGATCCCGGTCTTGCCGCCGACGGAGCTGTCGACCTGTGCCAGCAATGTGGTGGGGATCTGCACGAACCGCACGCCCCGGCGCAGGACTGCGGCCGCGAAGCCAACGAGGTCGCCGATGACACCACCGCCAAAGGCAATGACGATGTCGCGGCGTTCCACCTTCTGCTCCAGCAGCCATTCGACGCAACGGCCGAATTCGGCCCAGCCCTTTGTCTGTTCGCCTGCGGGCAGGGCAAGGGTGGCGACGGTGATCCCTTCGGAGTCCAGCGCTGCGACAAGGCGGGCAAGGTGCAGGGGCGCCACGGTTTCATCGGTGACAACGGCGGCGCGGCGGCGCTTCAGGAGGGGGGCGATCTCTGCCCCTGCCCTGTCGATCAGGCCGGGGCCGATCCGCACCTCATAGGAGCGGTCCCCAAGGGCCACGGGCACCACATCGACGGCCATCCTATTCCCCTTCCAGCACATCCGGGCGCTGTTTCAGCGCGGCGATCACCTTGGCTGCCATGTCGTCGATCGACAGATCGGCGGCGCTGTCCACGGTGACATCGGCCTTGCTGTAGAGGGGGACGCGCGCCTCGTAAAGCTGGCGCAGCGTTTCGCGCGGATTGGCCGTGCGCAACAGGGGCCGGGTGGTCTTGTGGCGCACGCGCTGCCACAGCAGATCAAGGTCGACACGCAGCCAGACAGCGATTCCGGCGTCATAAATCAGGCTGCGGTTCACCGCGGACATGAAGGCCCCGCCGCCGGTGGACAGAATGCAGGGCGCACCACGCAGAAGGCGGGCCAGCACCTCGGTTTCGCGGGCGCGGAAAAAGCCTTCGCCATCGCGTTCGAAGATTTCGGCGATGGAGCGGTTGGCAGCCTTGACGATTTCCTCATCCGAATCACGGAACGGCACTGCAAGCGACCGTGCGACAGCCGTGCCCACCGCTGTCTTGCCCGCCCCCATCATCCCGACCATGACGACCGTCTTCTTCAGCCGTTGCATCACCCGCAGCCCACATCACACCTGTGTGTCCGGCGCATTTCCGCCCGCCGAACCAGTTCTTCATCTCCCTCAATGGCGTGAACTCTGCGCGAAAGCCATATATAATCGCGCGGCGTGGCGTGGCTTTCGCCATCGCTTCGGGTATCACTTGGCCATGGATTGGTGTCTGAGTGTGTTGGCAAGACGACAGGACGGCCGCGACAGGCTGCAAGGTCCGCAACGAACGGACAGGAAGAAGACGAGGCAAGGTAAATGGGGCGGATCATCAAGGCGCTGCTGGTACTGGCGATCCTGGGGTTCATCGGGCTGACGGGTTATGCCTATCTGGGCGACATGGCCCCGGATCAGACCGAGGTTAAGGTTCCGGTGACGCTGAATGCCGACTAGGCTGCTGCGCGGGGCGACTGTTGCGGCGGCATTGGCCGCCCTGCCGGCCATGGCGGGGGCAGAGGAGCCGCTTTCGGCCATCGACTGGCTGTCGCTATCGGTGACAACGCCCACCCCAGCCCCTGTGACGCCTGATCCCGACGCGCCGACCGTATCGACGGGCGTGGTGCAAGAGCAGGTGGCGGTGACCGTGATTGGCGCGCCGACGGCGGATGCGCTGGGGCTGCTGACACCCAAGGTGACGGGGCTGCCTGCCGCCTTGTGGGGGCCGGGGCGCAGCGCCGAGATCGTGGCGATGATCGGGGCCGAACGGGTGGACAGCCTGCCCGCCCTGCGTGGCCTGTTGCTTACGCTGCTGCTGGCCGAGGCGGTGCCCCCTGCGGATGGCGGGCCGGGGGCGGCGCTGTTGACCGCGCGCATCGACAAGCTTTTGGACATGGGGGCGCTGGATCAGGCGCGCGCGCTGCTGGATGCGGCGGGCAGCCGTGACCCCGACCTGTTCCGCCGCAGTTTCGACGTGGCGCTGTTGACGGGCGAAGAGGATCGCGGCTGCCGGATCATGGTGGAAAGCCCCGGCCTTGCCCCCACTTTTCCGGCGCGGATTTTCTGCTTGGCACGTTCGGGGGATTGGAACGCGGCCGCGCTGACGCTGCGAACCGGTCAGGTGCTGGGCTATATCACCGAGGCCGAAGAGGCGCTGCTGTCGCGGTTTCTGGACCCCGATCTTTATGAGGGCGAGCCGCCCCTGCCCGCGCCGAGCCCGGTCACCCCGCTGTCCTGGCGGATGTTCGAGGCGATTGGCGAGCCGCTGTCGACGGCGACGCTGCCCATCGCCTTTGCCCATGCCGAATTGCGCCCACAGGCGGGCTGGAAAAGCCAGATCGAGGCGGCGGAACGGCTGGCGCGGGCGGGGGCGATTTCGCCCAACGTGCTCTTGGGTCTGTATACAGAGCGCAAGGCGGCAGCGTCGGGCGGGGTGTGGGATCGGGTTAAGGCGTTTCAGCGGTTTGATACGGCGATGCAGGCCGGGGATCGGGTGGCCATCGCGCAGATCCTGCCCGAAATCTGGCCCTTGATGACCGAGGTGGAGTTGGAGGTTGCCTTTGCCGATCTGTACGGCAAGCGGCTGGCCGCCATGCCCTTGGAGGGCGAGGCCGGGCGCATTGCGCTGGTCATGGGCCTGCTGGCCCCGGATTTTGATAGCATTGCGGCCAGCCTGAAACCGGTCAGCCCGCCGGAGCAGTTCCTGATGGGTCTGGCGCGCGGGGATGTGACGGGGATCACGGCCCCGGACAGCCTGTCGCGGGCCATCGCCCCCGCCTTCATCGCGCCCGATCCGGGCGAAGATCTGACCCGGCTGATGGATGAGAACCGGACGGGGGAGGCCATCCTGACCGCCATCGAAAAGATCGAACGGGGCGTGCAGGGCGATCTGGACGGGGTGACGGACGGGTTATCGCTCTTGCGCAAGGTGGGCATGGAACGGGCGGCGCGGCGGGCGGCGCTGGAATTGCTTTTGTTGGAACGGCGCGGCTGACCATGGCCCCGCGCGACGATACCACGTGGATTTCGGCCTTTCTGGAGGCGCAGGCGGCGGAACTGGATGCGGCGCGCAACACGCGGCTGGCCTATGGGCGCGATCTTGCGGCTTTCATGGGCTGGTTGGCGCGGCGGGGGCAGGCCTTTGGCAGCGCTGCGCGCGAGGATGTTGAGGCCTATCTGATTGCCTGCGAGGCAGAGGGGCTTTCCAAGGCCACGCGGGCACGGCGGCTGTCGTCGATCCGGCAACTGTATCGCTTTGGTCATGGGGAAGGCTGGCGCGACGACAATCCCGCCATCCGCATCACTGGGCCGGGGGCCACGCGGCGCCTGCCATCGTCGCTGACCCATGATGAGGTGGACCGCCTGCTGGACGCCGCGCAGACCAAGGGCCGGGGTGAGAGCGAGCGGTTGCGCAATCGGGCGCTTTTGGAACTGCTTTATGCGACCGGCATGCGCGTGTCGGAACTGGTGGAACTGCCCGTGGCTGCCGTGCGGGGCGATCCGCGGATGGTTCTGGTGCGCGGCAAGGGCGGCAAGGAGCGGATGGTTCCCCTCTCCAGCCCGGCGCGGGCAGCGCTGACCGATTGGCTGGCGCAGCGTGATGGTGCCGAGGGGAAGGCCCGCAAGCAGGGCCATGCCGCGAACAAGCATCTGTTCCCCGGCCCAGGTACGGACGGGCATCTGACGCGGCAGCATTTCTATCTGCTGATCAAGGATATCGCCGTGCTGGCGGGCGTCGATCCGGCCAAGGTGACGCCGCACACGCTGCGCCATGCCTTTGCCACCCATCTGCTGGCGGGTGGCGCCGATTTGCGGGTGATCCAGACGCTGCTTGGCCATGCCGATGTGGCCACCACCGAGATTTACACCCATGTGCTGGACGAACATCTGAAATCGCTGGTTCTGGAGCATCATCCTTTGGCGAAACCGCAGCCCAAGGGTTGAGCCTGCCGCACCCTGCCCGCATAGTGGCGTTGCCGCCCGTTGATGCGGTGCTTTCACCGGAACCCAAATGACGCTTGATGCTGCTTTCTGGATCACCGCCGTTTCCATCCTGTGCCTGCTATGCCTGTCGGCCTTTTTTTCCGGGTCTGAGACGGCGCTGACGGCGTCTTCACGTGGCAAGCTGAAGGCACAGGCCGATAAGGGGTCGCCGGGTGCGGCAAGCGCGATGAAGGTGACAGAAGACAGCGAGCGGATGATCGGCGCGCTGCTTCTGGGCAACAACATCGTGAACATCCTGTCGGCATCTTTGGCGACGGCCTTGCTGACGCGTTTGTTCGGGGATTCGGGCGTTGCCTTGGCCACGTTGGGAATGACGGTGCTGGTCCTGATCTTTGGCGAGGTGCTGCCCAAGACTTTTGCCATCACCTATCCGGAGGCTGTGGCCACGCGGGTGGCACCGATCATCCGGGTGCTGATCATCGTCTTTTCGCCCGTTGTTTCGGTGGTGCGGGCCGTGGTGCGGGGATTGCTGCATCTGATGGGTGTGCGCGGAAATGATGCCGGGCGGATGACCGCCATGCGCGAGGAAATTGCCGGAACGATTGCCTTGGGCCATTCCGAGGGTGCCGTGGAAAAGGATGCGCGCGACCGATTGCTGGGCGCGCTGGACCTGACGCATCGAACGGTGGACGAGATCATGCGCCATCGGCGGCAGATCGAGATGATCAATGCCGATGATGCGCCGGAAAAGATCCTGTCGCAGGCGCTGGCCTCGCCCCATACCCGCCTGCCCATCTTTCGCGACAGTGACGAAAACATTCTGGGCGTGATCCATGCCAAGGATCTGTTGCGTGAGGTGGACCGGCTGATGCGTGGCACCGAGACGGGCGGGATGGAGCAACTGGTGGGGCTCGACATCGTGAAGGTGGCGATGAAGCCCTATTTCATTCCCGAAACCACCACGCTCGACGAACAGATGCGCGAGTTCCTGACGCGGCGCACGCATTTCGCGCTGGTGGTGGATGAATATGGCGCGCTGCAGGGCCTGATCACGCTGGAAGACATCCTTGAAGAGATCGTGGGCGAAATCACGGATGAGTTTGACGTGGTGGCCAAGGATGGCGGGCTGAGCCGGAACGAGGCGGGGGATTACATCATCGACGGGTCGATGACGATCCGCGACCTGAACCGCGCGAATGACTGGACCCTGCCGGATGATGAGGCAAACACAATCGCCGGGCTGGTGATACACGAATCGCAGACCATCCCGTCCGAGGGGCAGGCCTTCAGCTTTCACGGATTCCGTTTCGAGGTGTTGCAAAAGCGCGAAAACCGCATCACGCGGTTGCGGGTGCGGCCGCTTTAGGCGGCGCTCCGTCAGCTCTGCGCTGGCGGCGGCGCGTCGGTGCGCGTGACATTGCCGTTGCGATCGACGGTCACGCCATAATCTTCGGGGTTGGGCACCGGCGGCAGGCCCTGCATGCGTACGGCAAGCAGGTGGTAGTGCAGATCGAACAGCGCCTGATCGAAATAGGCGGGCGGCGCTTCACCCGTCGATGCGCCGGGTGGAGCATCTGGCGAAAGCGGGACGGGCTCATCCTGGTCTGGGGCGCGCTCGGTCATCATGCATCTCCGGGTGTGCCGCAAAGATGCCGCCAATCCGCCGCCATTTCCAGCGGGCATAGGGATGACACCCATCCCTGTGGATGGGTTACGCCCACCCCCACCTCTACCGGCTTTTGAACAGCGATCCGAGGATGCCGCGCACCAGGGCCTGCCCGCTGCGGCTGCCCAGTTGGCGGGCAAAGCTTTTGGCAAAGGCCTCACCCACGGAATCGCTGCGGCTGGAACTGCTGCGGGGTTTGGCTTCGGCCTTGGCATTGCCGTCATAGCGGCGGGCGCGGCTGTAGCCATCGGCATCGCCATCGGGCCGGTCGGCCCCCCTGTCCCACGGGGAGGGACGGTTTTGCGATTGCTCTGCTGTCTGCGCCTCGCGCGCGGCTTCATCGGCACGGGCGCGCAGCTTTTCATAGGCGCTTTCGCGATCAACAACCGTGTCATATTTCCCGGCGACCGGAGAGGCCACCATCAACTGTGCCCTAACGGCCGGGTCGATGGGGCCAAGCTGGCTGGAGGGCGGGCGGATAAGGGTGCGTTCAACAATGCCCGGAATGCCCTTGTTTTCAAGGAAGGACGTGACCGCCTCACCGGTGCCTACATCGCGGATCGCCTCTTGCGTGTCAAAACGCGGGTTGGGGCGATAGGTTTCCGCCGCCATCTTCAGATCCTTCTGATCCTTGGCGGTAAAGGCGCGCAGCGCGTGCTGCACGCGGTTGCCCAACTGGCCCAGAATGTTTTCCGGCACATCGGCGGGGTTCTGGGTGATGAAATAGACACCCACCCCCTTGGACCGTATCAGGCGGGCCACCTGTTCCACCTTGGCGACCAGCGCCTTGGGCGCATCGGCGAACAGCAGATGCGCCTCGTCAAAGAAGAAAACCAGCTTGGGCTTGTCGGGATCGCCCACCTCGGGGAGGGATTCGAAAAGCTCTGAAAGGAGCCAGAGCAGGAAGGTGGCATAAAGGCGGGGGCTGTTCATCAGCTTGTCCGCCGCCAGAATGTTGATGAGCCCTGCCCCGTTGGCATCGAGTAGCATCAGATCCGCCAGATCGAGGGCAGGTTCGCCAAAGAGCTTTGCCCCGCCTTCATTTTCAAGCACCAGAAGGCGGCGCTGGATGGCACCGATGGAGGCGGTGGCGACAAGGCCGTAGCGGGTGGAGATGGTATCGGAATTTTCACCTATGAAGACCAGCAGTGCCTGCAGATCCTTCAAGTCCAAAAGCGGCAGGCCCTCCTCATCGGCCAGACGGAACGCGACGTTCAGCACGCCTTCCTGTGCTTCGGTCAGTTCCAGCAGGCGTGAGAGCAGAAGCGGGCCCATCTCGGCCACAGTAGCGCGGACCGGGTGGCCCTGTTCGCCGAACAGATCCCAGAACACGACCGGGAAGGACCGGTACTGCAGATCCAGCCCGATCTTGGCCGAGCGTTCGGTAAAGGGCGTGTGCAGCTTGTGCGTGGCCGATCCGGGCGCAGCCAGCCCCGAGAGATCACCCTTAACATCCGCCATGAAGACCGGCACCCCGGCGGCGGAAAAGCCTTCGGCAAGGATTTGCAGCGTAACGGTCTTGCCGGTGCCTGTTGCCCCGGCGATCAGGCCGTGGCGGTTGCCGTATTTCAGAAGCAGGGTTTGTGGCAGGCCGTACCCCTCACCGCCGCCACCAACGAAAATGCTTGCCTGATCGGTCATTCCTTGCCCCTGCGCTGTCATCCGAACGGGGCGCAGGTCATCTTCGCTGCACCGGTCCGGGCGCAAAGATACAGGCTTTGCCCCGTCGCGCCAGTGCAGGATTGTAAGCTGCAGCAGAAGGCGCAGCGCGCCGCTGCGGCCCTGCAACGAACGGCGCGATGGATCGCACCGGCGTCTCTGCGCAGACGCCTGCGGCAGGAGGCTGGTTTTTTGACCAAAAGGACAGGTTTATTCAATGTTTTCAGCCCTGCAGGGGGCCAGATTCCCGGTTGACGGACCGCAGATTAGCGCATAGCGTCCCTTCCCATGAAGTCGGCCAGTCCGACAGGGAGCAATAATACGACGCGAAAAGGGCCGGTTGACCGGCCCTTTTTCATTTTGAACCGCCGTCTTGCAATCCGGGCGGCCACCACCCGCGCATCACCAATTTGGCACCTGACACTGCCAGCGCCGCATGGTAAGCGGCTGCGAAACCAACCAAGGACGCAGCTTATGTCACTCCTTTCCCTTCATCGTCCGCTGGCTCTTGCGCTGGCCTTCGGGCTTGTATCTGCATCCGGCTTTGCGGCGCTTGCACAAGAAGCCACGGAAGCCCCGGCAGAGACGGCGGCACCCGCAGCCGATGACCTGTCCATGGGTCAGGCCCCGGCCGATGGCCCCGGATCAACCTATGTGAAAGAGACCTTTGACTCTTGGGAACTGCGCTGCGTGCGCGTGGCCGAGGGGGCAGAACCCTGCCAGCTGTATCAGCTTCTGAAGGATGGTGAGGGCAATTCAGTGGCCGAGATCGGGATGTTCTCATTGCCCGAGGGTGGCGAAGCTGCCGCAGGGGCCACGATCATCGTTCCGCTGGAAACGCTGCTGCCCGCGGGTCTGCGGCTGGCTGTGGACGCGACCGAGCCGAAGATCTATCCCTTTACCTTCTGCTCGCAGATGGGGTGCGTGGCGCGCGTGGGCTTTACCGCCGCGGAAGTCGCAGGCTTCAAGGCCGGTGCAAAGGCCACGATGACAATCGTGCCCGCCGTCGCCCCCGACAAGACGGTGGCGCTGGACATGTCGCTGAAGGGCTTCACCGCAGGATATGACGCCGTGACCGCCGCCCGCATGGCCGCCGAGGCCGCAGCACCGGCCGAGGCTGCAGCACCGGCCGAAGGCGCCGCGCAGGACTGATCACGGTCAGGATCGGAAACAGGGGGCCGTGCCGCAGGGCGCGGCCCTTTTTGCTAGGCACGCCGCAAGGCGAGAACGGCGTTCAGCCCGCCAAAGGCAAAGGCATTGGACAGAACGACGGACACATCGGCCTGACGAGCCACGTTCGGCACCACATCCAGAGCACAATCAGGATCAGCCTCTTCAAAACCGATGGTCGGGGCGATGATGCCCTCGCGCAGCGCCATCAGGCAGGCCAGCAGTTCCACCGCGCCCGTGCCGCCGATCAGATGGCCGTGCATGGCCTTGGTCGAACTGACAAGCGGGGTCCGGGGGCCGAAGACCTGCTGGATGGCAGCGGTTTCCGTGCGGTCATTCGCGGCAGTGCCGGTGCCATGGGCATTGATATAATCCACCGCGCCGGGGGCCAGCCCGGCATCGGCGAGTGCCCCGGCCATGGCCCGCGCAGCCCCATCGACAGAGGGGGCGACCAGATCGGCGGCGTCCGATGTCATGGCGAACCCCACGACTTCAGCCAGAATCTCTGCCCCGCGCGCCAGCGCCGCATCGCGATCCTCGAACACGAAGACCGCAGCCCCTTCGCCCTGCACCATGCCGTCACGGGTGCGGCTGAAGGGGCGGCAGGTGCGGGAGGACATGACGCGCAGCCCTTCCCAGGCCTTGATGCCGCCGAAACACAGCATCGCCTCGGACCCGCCGGTGAGGATCGCGCGCAGGGCACCGGCGCGGATCATCTGAAAGGCAAGGCCCATCGCATGGTTGGAACTGGCGCAGGCGGTGGAAACGGTGAAGACCGGGCCACGGATGCCATGCGCCATCGACACGTGGCTGGCCCCGGCATTGGCCATCAGGCGCGGCACCGTCAACGGGTGGACGCGGGATTTGCCTTCGGCATAGACCGCGCGGTAGCTGTCATCCGAGGTTTGCAATCCCCCGCCCGCCGTGCCGAGGATGACGCCGCAATCGGCCCCCTCGCCCACCACAAGCCCCGATTGCGCCATGGCCTGCGCGGCGGCGACCAGCGCGAACTGGGCGAACCGATCCGAGGAAGTGATCGTCGCCCTGTCCAGATGGGTCGACGCATCCCAGCCCGTCACCTGCCCGCCGATGCGGACAGACAGCCTGTCAATATCGGGAATATCCAGAGGGCCGATGCCAGAGCGCCCGGCCCGCATGGCGGCCCATGTGCCCGGCACGTCATGCGCAAGGGCATTGACGGTGCCTGCCCCTGTGATGACGACCCGCCTCATGCGGCCCTTTGCGCCACCAATCCCTGCACCGCATCCACAATGGCCGCGACGCTGGTCATGTCAAATCCCGACTGGGCCGGATCGTTGGCGTTGAAGGGGATGGAGATGTCGAAGGCCTCTTCGATGGCGAAAATCGCCTCGACCAGACCGAGCGAGTCGATCCCCAGACTTTCGATCGTGCTGTCCAGGGTCACATCCGACACCTCAAGCACGGCCTGTTCGGCGACGATGGCAATCACCCTTTGCTGCAAATCCATGGCCGTTCCTGCCGCTCTCGTTGTCACTCTGCACCGATCTAGTCGCTCTCAGGTGACTTTGGAATGACACTGCGTTCGATTTCCGCCACGCGGGCGGCCAGACGGGGCAGACGGCGCAGGGCTTTCTGGATTTCCACATGCGTTTCCATCTTCACCGCCGGATAGCCGAGCAGCACCCGGCCCGCGGGGGCATTGGTGAAAATCTTGGTGGCGCCCCCGGCGATAACATCGTCGCCCACGAAGATGTTGTCATTCACCCCGCATTGGCCCGCCATCACCACGCGGTCGCCGATGCGTGCCGAACCCGCGATGCCGACCTGCCCACAGAGCAGACAGTCGCGCCCGATCTGCACATTATGGCCGATATGGACGAGATTATCGAGTTTGGTGCCGGATCCGATGGTGGTGTCGCGGATCGTGCCCCGGTCGATGCAGACATTTGCGCCGATCTCTACATCATCGCCCAAGGTTACGGCGCCGAGGGAATGGATGCGCGTCCAGCTTTGATCCTTGATCCCTTCGCGGGTGCCGAGGGTTTCGCGAATTTCCTCCACGCCGGATTTTTCCGGGGTGACGAAGGAAAACCCGTCGGCCCCGATCACCGCGCCGGGCTGACAGATGAAGCGGTGCCCGATGGTGACACGCGCCCCGATCCGCGCGCCTTGCAGGATCAGCGCGTCATCGCCGATCTGCGCACCTTCCGCGATGGAGACATGGCTGGCGATGCGGGCCCGCGCGCCGATGCGCGCGCCGCGCCCGATGGTGACAAAGGCGGCGATCGCGGCCCCGTCGCCGATTTCGGCGCCGGGGTCGATCGCCGTCATCGGGTGGATGCCGGGGGCGATGTCGGGACCGGGGTCCATCAGCACGGTCAGCCCGGCCATGGCCAGCCGCCCGCGCGGTGCAAAGATGGCCGCCTGTAGCCCAAGCGCCTGCCAATCGGCACCAGGCCAGAGGAGCGCCGCCCGCGCGCGGCCTTGCGCTATGCCGCCTGCATATTTCGGGTCCATGGCCAGGGCCAGCGCATCGGGGCCGGCTGTGTGCGGTTCTGACGCGCGGGTGACCTTGATCTCAAGGTCGCCGGCCGCCTCGGCCCCAAGGGCAGCGGCAATATCGCGGATCGTATGGGCCATGGGGCAGCGTCCTCGGGTCAGTCCGTCCCCCGCAGGCTTACCCTTGAACGTCGCGCAAGGCCACCCCGGCCTCGGTCAGCGCGTCGAAGATGCGCGCGTCGCGGCCATAGATATCGCGGCGATAGGTCATCTCGCCCTTTGCGGTGGGCCAGGCAGTGAAATAGACCAGATGCACGGGCAGCTTTTCATCGAACTTCACCGTCGTCTCGCGGTCGCTGTCCAGATGGCCCTGAAAGAAGCCTTTCGGATCATCGGTTTGCGCCGCCAGCAGGGCATAGGCGAAATCGAAGGGGTCAGCCAGACGGATACAGCCGTGGCTATAAGCACGGACCTCGTGATCGAACAGTTCCTTGGCGGGCGTGTCGTGCAGATAGATGTTGTACTGGTTGGGGAACATGAATTTCACCTTCCCCAGCGCGTTGCCATCCGAGGGCGGCTGGCGCAGGCCAAAGGGGAAGCTGCGCGCGGAATAGGCGGCGAAGTTCACTGCGCCGCGCGGAACGACGCGACCATTGCGGTCGATCACCTGCAGGTGGCTGACGGCATTGGGATTGCTCTGCAAGAGCGGCAGGTATTCCTTGACGATGATCGACCGTGGCACGCCCCAGCTGGGGTTGATGACCAGATGATCCATCTCGTCGGAGAATTCCGGGCTGCGCTGATCGGGGACGTTCTTGCCGATGACCGCGCGGGTCTGGAAGGTGACCTTGCCGTGATCGACGATCTTTGACGTGAAATCGGGCAGGTTCACCCAGATATGGCGCGGTCCGCGCACAGTATCATGCATCCAGCGCAGACGTTCCATCGCCACGACAATGGATTTGACGCGGTCTTCCGGGCTGACTTTGATTTCTGCCAGCGTATCGGCCGTGGCGCGGCCATCGGCGGTAAGGCCATGGTCGATCTGGAACCGCTGCACGGCGGCCTGCATGTCACGATCATAGATCGCGGTCGCGGAACGGCGCAGATAGCCCATGGCCACCAGCCGGTCACGCAGCGCCACCACATCCGCGCCGGTGTCCCCCGGTGCAAGGGCATCGGCCACCACCGGTGTGCCCCAGCCGCCCATGGCGATACGCGCTTCAAGTGACAGTTTTTCCTTCATCAACCGGGCATATTCGGGGGCTTTGGGCGGCAAGCTCCGCAGCAGGGCCGAAGCATCGCCGCGGTCCACCTGCGCCAGCAGGCGAAGGGGATCAAGACGGGTCACTTCGCGGTGGATACCGGCATCGGCTTTTTCCGGGACGAGCACGCCCGTCGCCACATCCGAGGCAAAGTCCAGGAAAGCGCGGGTCATCCGCACTTCGAGCCTGCCGCGGTCGCCTTCGGTTACGGCGGCGGCAAAGGCGGCGCGCAGCGTGGCGGCATCATAGCGTGCAACAGGCAGGCCATGCGCGGCAGCGCCATCCAGCGCGGCAAAGAGCGCGGCCCGACGGGCGGCATCTTCGGCCCCGGTCCAGAGCGTGGCGTAATTGCGGGCGCGATAGTAATCAGCCAGCAGGGCATCTTCGGTCAGCGCAACCGCCACGGCCTGCGCATAGGGCGCAGAAGGCGACGCCGTCTGGGCAAGACCTGCGGCTGGCGGGAGCGCCAGAGCCACCGTCAGCAAAAGCGATGCAACACCCCTGCCCCAGCGACCACCAAGGGCCTTGCCGGGCCCGAACCCCTTACCAACCGCTTCAAACACGACCATGACGTTCCTCGGAATCCGCGAATTTCTGTGTATTTGCGACAGTTTGGGTGATTCCCAAAGGAGAGTCCATTCACAACCACAGCATCGCGAAACATCGAATGCGCAAGATCGTTTCCGATGCGGCAATAGCGGTCTGCGGGCAACAGGCGCGGAAATATGCACAATGCGCCCGGGGATTCAGCGAAAATTTGCCGATTGGCGCTGTGCTGCCCGGCGCCGGCCAATCAGCGCTTGGGTCACGAATCGTCTTGTGCAATAACACCTCTGCACTTGGGGAAAAGTGGCACAGAAGCTGCTCTTAGAGGCGGCGCAGACGGATCACGGGGACAGAAGTCAGAATGGCAGACATGACCAAACTTGGGGTGACACGTCGCGGTGTTCTGGGTGTTTTCGCGGCAGTAACTGTTGCTGCAGCCCCCACATACTCCAATGCTTTCGGTTTGCTGCGTGGTGCTGGCGATGTGCGCCGCATCCGTTTGTATTCTGGCCGCACCGGGGAAAGCGTCGATACGATCTACTGGATCGAGGGCGAGTACATTCCCGAAGTTGTCAAGGAAATCAATTACTTCATGCGTGACTGGCGGTCGAACGACCAGATCAAGTATGATTTACGGGCGATCGACATCATGGCAGCCGCGCATAGCCTGATGGATGTGTCCGAACCCTATATGCTGCTGTCAGGCTATCGCAGCCCGGCGACGAACGCGATGCTGCGGTCCAAGTCCGGTGGTGTGGCGCGCAACTCGCTTCACATGAAGGGTCAGGCGGCCGATCTGCGGCTGAAGTCGCGATCGGTGGGCCAGATGGCCAAGGCGGCAGAGGCCTGTGCATCGGGCGGCGTGGGCCGGTATTCGCGGTCAAACTTCGTGCATATGGATTGTGGACCGGTGCGCCACTGGGGTGGCTGATTTCCGCCGATCCAGTTTAGGCCAGAAGCAAAGGGGCGCCAGTGCGCCCCTTTCGCGTTTCCGGCCCGGCATCAATCGCCGTCAATCATCTGCATCATCCGCAGCATCCGCCGCAGCCTGACGCCCCCGGAACCCCTGCGCCACGACGAATTTCTCGGAACTGTCAGACCGGCTGGCGGGGGGTTTCACATTTGCCACCTTGCGGAAGTTGCGCTTGAGCAGGGTCTGCATCTCATTTTCAGCCCCGCCCGCCAGAACCTTGGCGACGAAAGTGCCGTCATCTTCCAACACATCAAAGGCGAAGGCCAAGGCCGCCTCTACCAGCGCCACGATACGCAAGTGATCCGTGGCCTTGTGGCCGGAGGCTGAGGCGGCCATGTCCGACATCACCACATCGGCGCGGCCACCCAGCCAGCGTTTCACCTTTTCATCGGCATCGTCGTCTAGGAAATCCAGCTGATGGATCTCGGCCCCCGGTATCGGCTCCACCTCTTGCAGATCGACGCCCAGAACGGTGCCCACCGGTTTCTTCGGGTTCTGCCCCAGCGCATTGACCCGCTCCACGGCCACCTGGCACCACCCTCCCGGCGCGCAGCCAAGGTCCACCACCCGGCCACCGGGTTTGAGAAAGCCGTACCGATCATCGAGTTCCAGGATCTTGTAGGCCGCGCGGCCGCGAAAGCCCTCTTTCTTGGCGCGGATCACGTAAGGGTCGTTCAACTGCCGTTCCAGCCACAGCGTTGACGAAAGCTTGCGCCCCTTGGCCGTCTTGACCCGCACCCGCAATTCGCGTTGGCCGCGCCCGGAGGTTCCCTTTTCCTGTGTCATGCGTAAGGCCCATCTTCCAGAACGCCATCCGCGCTCATCTGTGCATATAACAGCCCTTCGCGCAGGCCACGGTCGGCCACGCTCAGGCGATCCGTCGGCCATATCCGCATCAGCGCCTGAAGGATAGCCGCGCCCGACATGATCAACGCATGGCGGTCGCGCCCGATGCGCGGATCGGTGCGGCGCCCCTCGGGGCCGAGCGACAGGTACTCCCGGATCACCAGATCGATCTGATCGGATGTCATCTGCAACCCATCCACCTTGGTCCGGTCATAACGGCGCAGGTTCAAATAGCTGGCAGCAACCGTGGTCACGGTGCCAGAGGTGCCGATGATCTGAAATCCGGCGCGGGGGTTTTCGGCGTTATAGGGCGAAAAGCTGGCAAGGTTTTCTTCAAAGAACCAGCTCATCAGCGCAAAGCGCGCGGCGTCATCCTCTACATCGGCGAACTGGTCCTTCAGCGTGGCCACGCCAAGGGGAACGGAAATCCAGTCCACCACCCGCGCCGACGCCTCACCCTGCGGCTGAAACCCGCGATGAAGCCGCATGATGGACTTTGCGCGATCCTCGGGCGGAACAGCGGACAGGTCGATCCAGACCAGTTCGGTCGATCCACCACCGATATCGACGACCAGCAGCTGTTCGGTGCGCGCGTTCACCAGCGGCGCGCAGGAAATGACGGCCAGCCGTGCCTCTTCCTCTGGCGCAATGATCTCCAGGCTCAGCCCGGTTTCACGCCGCACCTGACGGATGAAATCCTTGGCATTGCGCGCGCGGCGGCAGGCCTCGGTCGCGACAAGGCGCATGCGGCGGACACCGTGTTTTTCGATTTTCTTCTGACAGATGCGCAGGGCCTGCACCGTGCGGCCCATCGAGGCACGCGACAGGCGGCCCGAGGCTTCCAGCCCCACGCCAAGCTGGACAGTCTTGGAAAAGCTGTCCACGACCTGAAACTGACTGCCCCTCGGTTGGGCAATCAGCATCCGGCAACTGTTTGTGCCAAGGTCGAGCGCCGCATAAAGCGTGCCCGCCCCCGGCGGATGGGAAGCTGACGGTTCAACCGCGGGCGGCGTGCCTTCGGGCATGCCGTCCAACTGCGGGATCGCGTCCGCCTCCCGGGGACGCTGGGGCGTCATGACCGCCCTCCATCTGTGGTTGCCCCAATGGTAGCGCCCTTTCCGCTCCCAAGGCAAGCGCGCGCTGACCTGCGGTTGAATGCTGCCATCACATTCATCATTTCCTTGAGAATTATTCCGATCCCGGTCTGTCGCAGCCGTGGCCAAATTGCGCTAGGTCGGGAATGGCGTATTCGGGGGTCGTTCCTCGCCTGCGCCATGTCGAAAACCGACATCGGCTGTCGGGGTTCGGCGCTATCAACAAGGTCAAGCACGGCAAGGGGAATCGGATGCCTGAAGTTACCATCGTCTACTGGCGCGACATCCCGGCCCAGGTCATCGTGGGCAAGGGCCGACGCGGATCGAAGATCCAGCTCACCGAACGCTTCGAGCAAGCCATCGACCGTTGCGCAATGAAGGTGGGGGCGCGGGACACCGACAGCTATCTCGCCGAATGGCGCAAAGCTGCCCCCTATGAGGTGGAGGGCGACCCGGACGAGATCGTGAAATCCGTCGCCGACCAGCTGGAAGCCGAGTTTGACACCGCGCGCCTGAAGGCGCTGATCGACGCCGAGGGTTGGGCAAAGGCCTGATCCGATAACCGTGGGAGAGCCTGATGGCCCTGTTCAGTTTCCGCCGTGAGGCAGCCCCTGCCCCCTCGTCTTCGGCCCCTGCCGAGATGGAGGCTTTCCTCAAGGGCTTTTCCATAGAAGTGATGCCGCGCACGGCGGAAAAGGTGGAAAGCTTCCGCGCCATCCTGCCCGAAGGCACGCGCGTCTACATCGCCCATATCGACGGAACGCCGATCGAGGACATGGTGGCGACGGCCAAACGATTGAACGCCGAAGGCTATCCGGTGATGCCGCATTTCCCGGCCCGGATCATCAAGGACAAGGCGACGCTCGCCGATTGGGTGGCCCGCTACAAGGGCGAGGCCGATGTGAAGCAAGGCCTCTTGCTGGCAGGTGGCGTGGCGCAGCCGGTGGGGGATTTCGAAACCTCGATGCAGTTGCTGGAATCGGGTGCGTTTGACGGGTTTGACCGACTGCATGTGGCGGGCCACCCGGAAGGCAACAAGGACATCGATCCCGATGGATCCGACCGCATGGTCATGGAAGCCGCGCGCTGGAAATCGGCCTTTGCGGAACGGACGGATGCGAAGATGGCGATGGCCACGCAATTCTGCTTTGAGGCCGATCCCGTGATCGCCTGGGTGGACCGGCTGGCCGCCGAAGGGGTGAAACTGCCCGTGCATATCGGCGTGGCGGGGCCTGCGAAGCTCCAGACCCTGATCAAGTTCGCCATCGCCTGTGGCGTGGGCCCATCGCTGCGCGTGCTGCAGAAGCGTGCGATGGATGTGACCAAGCTGCTGTTGCCCTATGAGCCCACCGAATTCGTCGCGGCCCTCGCCGCGCACAAGGCCGCACATCCCGATTTCGGGATTGAAGCGGTGCATTTCTTCCCGCTTGGCGGCATCAAGACCAATGCCACCTGGATCACCGAAAACGGCGGCACGTCTGGCCAGCCGGCACACGCATAAGAAAAGGTTCCCCGATGACCCGTACCGTCCTTGAATCGAAGACCAAGACCGTGATCATCGGTTTTGACGAACCCTTCTGCGTGATCGGCGAACGCATCAACCCGACCGGGCGCAAGAAGCTGGCCGCCGAACTGGAGGCCGGAAATTTTGAGACGGTCATCCGTGATGCGTTGGAACAAGTGGCCTGCGGGGCGACGGTTCTGGATGTGAACTCGGGCGCGGTCTTTACCAACAAGATGGCCGCAGACCCGCGCTATGCCGACAACAACTTTGTCGAACCGCCCCTGATGAAGGCGCTGATCGAGATCATCCAGCAGACGGTGGACGTGCCCCTGTGCATCGATTCGTCGGTTCCCGCGGCGCTGGAGGCCGGGCTTGCCGCCTGCGAAGGCCGCCCGCTGCTGAATTCGGTGACGGGCGAGGAAGACCGGATGGAACTCGTCCTGCCGCTTGTGAAAAAATACAACGTCCCCGTTGTGGCGATCTCCAACGATGACACTGGCATCTCGCCCGATCCCGATGTCCGTTTTGCGGTGGCCAAGAAGATCGTGGAACGCGCGGCCGATTTCGGTATTCCAGCGCATGACATCGTGGTTGATCCGCTGGTCATGCCGGTGGGCGCGATGGCGAGCGCGGGTCAGCAGGTGTTCGCCCTTGTGCGCCGCTTGCGGGATGAGCTGGGGGTGAACACCACCTGTGGCGCATCCAACATCAGCTTTGGCCTGCCGCATCGGCACGGGATCAACGCGGCCTTCCTGCCGATGGCCATCGGTGCGGGCATGACCAGCGCGATCATGAACCCGGTCCGGCAGCAGGAGATGGAGGCGATCCGCGCCGCCAACTTCCTGATGAACCACGATGCCAATGGCGGGGAATGGATCCGCTTTGCCAAGGTTCTGGAAGCGGTCGAAGGCGGCATGACCTTCGCCGAAGCCTCCAGCGCCGCATCGCAGGCCGCCGGTGGCCGCCGCGGCGGGCGTCGCGGCCGGGCCTGATTAACCTTTTCGCAACCATGGGGCGGCTAGGGTCGCCCCATGCAAACGATACGCCAAACCTCTTCTGATGCCTGGATCCGGCTGATCTTCGCAGCCAAGGCGGCGGATGGCCACGTTATCCGTCGCAACGTCGCGTGGATAGACCGCGAAGTCGGCCGCGACCGTTTCGTCGCAGAAGTGCGGCAGCGGGGCTTTCATCTCTTGCAGACCGCTGACCAGTTCATCGTGGTCTGTCATTCCGGCCCTGTGCATTTGCTGTTCTGACACATCGGCAGGGCCAACGAATTTCCTGCGAAAATTCAGGCCCTGCACCTCTGATTTTTCGCAGAAAAATCGTTGAGGTGCGTATAGCCTGCCTGTGCAGCCCGACGCACAGGAACACCGCCATGCCTGCCCCGCTCTCCGGCGTTACCATCCTTGATCTGACGCATGTCCTCGCCGGGCCATTTTGCGCCACCACGCTGGCCGATCTGGGCGCGCGGGTGATCAAGGTGGAACGCCCCGACACCGGCGATGACACCCGGGCCTTTCCGCCTTTCGTGCAGGGAGAATCGGGATACTTTGCGGCGCTGAACGCTGGCAAACAGTCCATTGCGCTGGACCTGAAATCCGCGTCCGACCGCGCCATCTTTGACAGGCTGCTGGCCCGCGCCGATGTCGTGCTGGAAAACTATCGCCCGGGCGTGATGGAGCGGTTGGGGTATGGCTGGGACGCCCTGCATGAACGCCATCCCCGGCTGATCTATGGCGCGGTGTCGGGTTTTGGCCATACCGGGCCGGATGCTGGCAAACCGGCCTATGACATGGTGGTGCAGGCGCGCGGCGGCGTGATGTCGATCACCGGGGAGGAAGGCGGCCCGCCGGTGCGCGTGGGGGCCTCCATCGGGGATATCGTGGCGGGAATGTATCTGGCGCAGGGGGTATTGGCCGCCCTCTACGCCCGCGAAAGCACAGGGTCCGGGGCAAAGGTCGATATCGCCATGCTGGATGCCCAGATCGCCATTCAGGAACACAGCCTTGCCATCACAGCGGCTACCGGCCATCCGCCCGGCCCCACGGGCGCGCGGCATCCGACGATCACACCCTTTTCCACCTATCGCGCGGCCGACGGGTTCTTTGTGATCGCTGCTGGAAATGATGCGTTGTTTGCCCGGCTGTGCACCGCGCTGGCCCTGCCGCTGGCAGCGGATCCCCGCTTTGCCAGCAATGCCGCGCGCTGCGAGAATGTGCATCTGCTCAAGCGCCTGATCGAGGCTGTGACGCTGGGCCAGCCCGCCGCGCACTGGATCGCCGTGCTGGAGGAGGCCGGGGTTCCCACGGGCCGGGTGCAGACCATGCTGGAGGCGATGGCCGACCCTCAGGTTCTGGCGCGCAACATGGTGGTGCCGGTGGCCCCCGCGCCGGGGGGGCCCGGCTTCACCGCCGCGGGCAATCCGATCAAGATGTCCACCCTTACCGATCTGCAATCGCGCGGCCCTGCGCCCCGGCTCGACGGGGACCGCGCGGCGATCCTGCGCTGGCTTGACGCCCCTGATCCCTGACCTGCCGCTATCGGGCATTGCATGCGCCGCGCCGCGCCCTAGAACAGGCAGGCGAACAGGAGAGAGAGCCTTGCCCACCGCAACTGCCGTGGATTCCGCCACCCTGCCCGATGAACGCTGGGAGGATCCGGCGCGCGGGACGGTGCGGTTTCGGACGGTGTTCTCGGCCGCGTCCACGGACAGTGACGAAATCACCTGTGGTGTGGCGATCATGGCCGCAGGTGACAACTTTGCCCTGCATTCCCATCCGCAAGCCGAGGTCTATTTCGGCCTGGAGGGCGAAGGCGTGGTTCTGATCGATGGCACGCCCCACCGGCTTGCCCCCGGTGTCGCGCTTTACATACCCGGGGGCACTGTGCATGGCGTGCCGCAGGCCACGGGACCGTTGCGCTGGTTCTACACTTTTGCCGCCGACTCCTTTGACGACATCCGCTACAGCTTCATCCATCAGACGGGACAGACCGCATGACCGCCGCCGCCAAAGCCGCAACCGCCACCATCGCTGACGAAGCGCTCGTCATCTTTACCCCGTCGGGCAAGCGCGGGCGGTTCCCCTTGGGCACACCGGTGCTGACAGCGGCGCGGCAGTTGGGCGTGGACCTTGATTCCGTCTGCGGCGGGCGGGGCATCTGTTCCAAATGCCAGATCACTCCCAGCTATGGCGATTTTTCCAAACATGGCGTGACGGTTGCTGATGATGCGCTGACCGAATGGAATTCGGTCGAGGAACGCTACAAATCCAAGCGCGGCATGCTGGATGGCCGCCGTCTGGGCTGTCAGGCCAAGGTGATGGGCGATGTGGTCATCGACGTGCCACCGGAAAGCCAGGTGCACAAGCAGGTGATCCGCAAATCGGCCACCCAGCGCGACATCATCATGGACCCGGCGACGCGGCTTCTCTACGTCGAGGTGGCCGAACCCGACATGCACGAACCAACCGGCGATTTCGAGCGGTTGGCGATTGCGCTCCGCGATCAGTGGCAGGTCGAGGATGTGGCGGCCGATCTTTCCCTGATGCGCCGGTTGCAGCCCGTGCTGCGAAAGGGGGAATGGAAGGTCACCGTCGCCCTGCACAAGGGCAACCATGACGGCACACCGCGTATCCTCGACATCTGGCCGGGGTTCCATGAGGGCAGGCTGTATGGGCTGGCCATCGACCTTGGCTCCACCACCATCGCCGCGCATCTGTGCGATCTGAAGGATGGGGCGGTGCTGGCGTCATCGGGCCTGATGAACCCGCAGATCCGCTTTGGCGAAGACCTGATGAGCCGCGTGTCCTATGCGATGATGAACCCCGGCGGCGATGTCGAGATGACGCGCGCGGTGCGCGAGGCGATCAACGGGCTGGCCGTGACCATCGCGCAGGAGGCGGGCATTGATCCGACCGCGATCTATGAGGTGGTCTTTGTCTGCAATCCGGTGATGCACCACCTGCTGTTGGGCATTGATCCGGTGGAACTGGGTCAGGCGCCCTTTGCGCTGGCAACATCGGGCAGCATCAGCCTTGATGCGCGCGATCTGGACTTGCCCGCGCTGAACCGTGCGGCGCGGGTCTATATCCTGCCCTGCATCGCGGGCCATGTGGGGGCCGATGCCGCCGCCGTGGCGCTGTCCGAGGAACCCAACAAATCCAAGGACATGGTGCTGATCGTCGATGTCGGCACCAATGCCGAAATCCTTTTGGGCAATTCCACGCGGGTGCTGGCCTGTTCTTCGCCTACGGGCCCCGCGTTTGAGGGCGCTCAGATTTCCAGCGGACAACGCGCCGCGCCGGGCGCGATCGAGAGGGTGGAGATCGACACCGTCACGAAAGAGCCGCGGTTCAAAGTGATCGGCAGCGACCTGTGGTCTACCGATGCAGGCTTTGATGAGGCGACCAAAGGTTCGGGCATCACCGGCATCTGCGGGTCGGGGATCATCGAGGCAGTGGCGGAACTGCGCATGGCGGGCCTGCTCGATCCCGGCGGCCTGATCGGCAGCCCGGAACAGACCGGCACCTGGCGCTGCACCCCCGAGGGGCGGACGCACAGCTATCTGCTGCATGACGGCAGCCTTGATGGTGGGCCGCGCATCATGGTGACACAAGGCGATATCCGGGCGATCCAGTTGGCGAAATCCGCGCTTTATGCGGGCGCGCGGCTGCTGATGGATGAGATGGGCGTGGAAAAGGTGGACCGCGTCACGCTGGCGGGTGCCTTTGGCGCGCATATCAGCCCCAAGCATGCGATGGTTCTGGGCATGATCCCGGATGTGCCGCTGGACCGCGTGACCAGCGCGGGCAATGCCGCAGGCACGGGCGCGCGCATCGCGCTGTGCAGCGTGGCTGCACGCAACCAGATCGAGGCGACTGTGCATGACATCCACAAGGTGGAAACCGCCATCGAGCCGAAGTTTCAGGAACATTTCGTCAATGCCAATGCGATCCCGCATGCGACGGATCCGTTCCCGGAACTGAACGCGATCGTCACCCTTCCTGATGTCAGCTTCAATGCTGGCGGTGCGGGCAGCGAAGGCCGCCGCCGCCGCCGCAGTTGATAGGCCTTTTCTTCTGCGCCTGACGCCTTACAAACAGAGGGAAGAGATAAAGGTAAAGAATGACTGACGAAGACCCGGTCGCAGAAATACTTCACCGGGTGGCCGCGCAGGACCGCGCGGCCTTTCGTGATCTTTATTCCAAGACGGCGTCGAAACTTCTGGGCGTGCTTCTGCGTATCCTTGGCAATCGCGCTGAAGCAGAGGATGCGCTTCAGGAAGTTTTCACCCGCATCTGGCTGCGTGCCGGACGCTTTGACGCAACGAAGGGGCGCGGCATGACCTGGCTCATCGCCATCGCGCGAAACCACGCCATCGACAGGCTGCGCGCCCGTCCGGACGAGTCGCTGCGCGACAATGCCGACGCGATGGACACTGTCCGCGATGCAGCCCCCACGGCCGAGAATCGGCTGATCGCGCTGGGTGAAGCCGGGCGCATCGCCGAATGCTTTGCCACCCTCGAACCCGACCGGGCCGAGGCGGTGCGCGGGGCCTATCTGAACGGTTTGTCTTACGTCGATCTTGCGGCGCGGTTTGACGTGCCTCTCAACACCATGCGGACATGGCTGCGGCGCAGCCTGCTGCGGCTGCGGGAGTGCATGGACGCATGACCGACGATCTCCCCCTTTCGCCCCTGGATCAGGATGATGCGCTGGCAGCCGAATATGTGCTGGGCGTTCTGTCGCTGCCCGATCGCAGCGCGGTTGAGGCGCGGCTGAAGAATGACAGCGCTTTCGTGGCCCGTGTGGCCGCATGGGAAAACCGGCTGTCGCCGCTGAACGATGATTACGCCGAGGTGCCCGCCCCTGACCTGATGCCACGGATCGAAGCGCGCCTGTTCCCGGTGGCGGAAAAACCCGCCCGCCGCCCGCTGTTCGGCTGGCTGTCCGGTGCTGCAACCGCCGCCGCTATCGCCATCGGCGCGGTGGTGATGTTCACACCCCCTGCGCCGCCGCCGGTCGTGGCGACCTTGGGCGAGGCGGATGCCAGCCTGCGGTTCGAGGCGCGCTTTGACGGGCAAGCCCTGACCGTGACGCGTGTGGCCGGGACAGCCGCGCCGCAGGGTCAGGTGCAGCAGCTGTGGATCATCGCGCCCGATGCCGCCCCGGTTTCGCTGGGCCTGCTGGAGGGCGAAAGCATCGCCGTCCCCTACCCCGAGGCCCCGGCCGGTTGGACGCTGGCTGTGTCGGTGGAACCTGCGGGCGGGTCGCCCACCGGTGCGCCGACCGGGCCGGTTGTCGCCGCAGGCGTGATCACGGACCTGTGATGCGAAAAATCTGCGGGGCTGAAACTTAGGCCCCGCAGCCCCCGTAACTTCCGGGCAAGGCAGCGAGAGCTGCACCAACCCTGGGAGATACACGATGAAACTTCGCTTTGCTTTTCCGGCCCTGCTGCTGAGCTCGGCCATGGCCATGGCCGCCAGCGACGGCAGCGAAAATCCGATGGTCGGCGGTGCGGCCATGTTCTCGGACAAGAACATTGTCGAGAATGCCGTGAACTCGGCCGATCACACCACGCTTGTCGCCGCCGTGCAGGCCGCCGGTCTGGTTGAAACGCTGCAGGGCGCAGGCCCCTTCACCGTTTTCGCGCCGACCAATGAGGCCTTTGCCAAACTGCCGGCCGGCACT
The DNA here is from genome assembly GCA_943370085.1 of Variovorax paradoxus. Taxonomy (GTDB): domain Bacteria; phylum Pseudomonadota; class Alphaproteobacteria; order Rhodobacterales; family Rhodobacteraceae; genus Paragemmobacter. The sequence continues at coordinate 112,937 of CALRPT020000001.1, forward strand.
GTTGAAACCCTGCTGAAGCCGGAAAACAAGGATCAGCTGACCAAGATCCTGACCTGCCATGTCGTGGCGGCGAATGCCATGTCGACCGACATCGTCAAGATGATCGCGGATGATGGCGGCATGCACAAGATCGGCACTGTCGGCGGCTGCGAATTCACCGCCGCCATGGATGGCGATGCGGTCAAGATCACGGATGGCCAAGGCAACGTTGCCACGGTCACGATTGCCGATGTGAAGCAGTCCAACGGCGTGATCCATGTGATCGACACGGTTCTGCTGCCCGCGATGTGATCGCAGGTGGCAGGCGCGGGCGGGGCCGTCACTCCCTGACCCGCGCACCTACCGCTGCTGGCGCCACACTCTGTCCCCAAAACACAGGCGCTGGGGCGGGCAAGGGGGTTTCGGGCTATTTCGCCCGGAACCCCCTTGTCATTTTGCGCGTCGTTCCGTTTCCTGCACGCTATGGAGCGGCGGTTTCTTTTTCTTTTGTCCTCGGGAAGGTCTGGCGGGAATTCCGCTTTGCTGGCGCAGGCATCGGCCGCGCCCCTGCCTGCCCATCGGCAGTATTGGATCGACCTGAGCGCGGCACAGCTCACCCCCTATCGCGATCTGCGGCCTGCAACTGCGAAGCCAATAGGTGATCTTGCGGCCATCATGGAGGCGATGCGCGCGGCAAGCGACATTGTGATCGTGGCCCCGGTCTATTGGTACGCCCTGCCTGCCCCGGCCAAGCTGCTGCTGGATCATTGGTCAGGCTGGTTCGATGCATCCGAGACGGGCTTTGCCGACTGGGCGCGGGAAAAGACCGTGCATCTGATCACCACCCGCGCAGATCCGGACCCGACCGTTCCCGAGCTGCTCGAGGCGATGGTGAAAAGATCCGCGCTCTGGTTGGGAATGCGTTGGGGTGGTGCGCTGCATGGGATAGGTGATGGTGTGGGCGAGATCGCACAGGACAAGGCCGCGATGGCTTCAGCGGCGGAATTCCTGACAGAACGCATCAACCCCTGAGCCCCGGCCCATGCGCCAAACCCGCTTGACGATGGCGCGCGGCTGGCTTACCTGAACCTCTGTCGCGGGTGTAGCTCAATGGCAGAGCAGCAGCTTCCCAAGCTGAATACGAGGGTTCGATTCCCTTCACCCGCTCCATCCCTTTCCTTCCCGCACCGGGCTTGCTAGCAAGCGGGCAGCAAACTGGAAGGGACATCTGCATGAACAACGACATCACCCGCATCGGCACCGGCCCCCGCATGTCAGAGGCGGTGGCCTATAACGGCATCGTCTGGGTGGCCGGCCAGGTCGGCAATCCGGGCGACAGCGTGGCCGATCAGACCCGCCAATGCCTGGCCGAAGTGGACCGGATTCTGGCCGAGGCTGGCACCGACAAGACGCGCATCCTTTCCGCCCAGATCTGGCTCGCCGATATCGGCACCTTTGCCGAGATGAATTCCGTCTGGGATACTTGGGTGCCGCTGGGCCACACGCCCGCCCGCGCGACGGGCGAGGCAAAGCTGGCCACGCCGGATTATCTGGTCGAGGTCATCGTGACGGCAGCGCTGAAGTAAGCGTTTTTTGACGCAAAAAACGCGCCGATTTCTGACACAGAAATCGAAGGGGCGGGGTGCATGGCACCCCGCCCCTTTTCCTTGCGCGGACGCTCGCCGTCGTTTTCTGCGTCAGAAAACGGCGCGATTTGTGCGTCACAAATCGCTATCCCCGGAACCATGCCGCCAGCGCGGCGGTCGATCCGTCCTTGCCCTCGGTCCCCTGATGCCCTTCCAGAACCGGCTGCAGGGCCAGGGCAAGTTCCTTGCCCAGCTCCACCCCCCATTGGTCATAGGAATTGATCCCCAGGATCACCCCTTCAACAAAGACCCGGTGTTCATAAAGCGCGATGATCTGGCCCAGGGTAAAGGGCGTGAGTTGGTCATAGGCCAATGTGACCGAAGGGCGGTTGCCCGGAAAAACGCGGTGCCGTGCCTGCCGGTCCTGCTCTGCGCCCGTCAGGCCCTTTTTCGCCATGATCCCGCGCGCCTCATCCAGCGACCGGCCGCGCAGCAGCGCCTCGGACTGTGCGAGGCAGTTCGACACCAGCAGAAGGTGCTGATGGGCCAGATCCGCCTCATGCCCCTGCCGGGCGATCAGGAACTCGCATGGCACCACCCGCGTGCCCTGATGGATCAACTGGTAGAAAGCATGCTGGCCATTCGTGCCCGGCTCCCCCCACACGACGGGGCCGGAATGCATGGGCAGATCGGTCCCGTCCATCGCCACGCGCTTGCCGTTGCTTTCCATCTCCAGCTGCTGAAGATAGGCGGGCAGGCGCGACAAGCGTTGGTCATAAGGCAGCACGGCGCGGGTGGCATGGCCGCAGATCTGGTTGTGCCATATCCCCACCAGCGCCAGCAGCACCGGCAGATTCGCATCCAGCGGCGCCGTCTGGAAATGGACATCCATCGCGCGGCCCCCTGCGAGGAAGGCGCGGAAATCCTCGGGCCCCACGGCCAGCATCAGCGCAAGGCCGATGGGCCCCCACATGGAATAGCGCCCACCCACCCAATCCTCGAAGCCAAAGACGCGCGATGGATCAATCCCGAAAGCCGCGGTCTTTTCAGCGGCGGTGGAGACGGCGGCGAACTGCGCGGCGGGATTGGCCACCTTGGCCGCCATCCAGACCCGCGCGGTTTCGGCATTGGTCATCGTCTCGATCGTGGTGAAGGTCTTGGAGGCCACGATCACCAACGTGGTTTCGGGGTTCAGGCCCTTCAGCGTATCGGCGATATGCGCGCCATCGACGTTGGATACATAATGGCAGCGCGGCCCGTCGTGATAAGGGGCCAGCGCCAATGTTGCCATGGCGGGGCCAAGGTCCGATCCGCCGATCCCGATATTGACCACGTCGGTGATCCGGCCGCCCTGCCCCGTGAACCGCCCATCCCGCACGTCGCGGGCAAAGGCCTCCATCCGCTCCAGCGTCGCGGTGATACCGGGGGTGACGTTGGCACCCTCGACCGTCACAGGACCGTCCAGATCGCGCAGCGCGGTATGCAGCACGGCGCGGCCTTCGGTTTCGTTGATCTTCGCGCCGCCGAACATCGCGGCCCGCTTGGCCTCCACCCCCGAGGCGGCGGCGAGCGCCACGAGCAATTGCCGCCCTTCGGCATCGATATTGGTCTTGGACCAGTCCAGACGCATCCCGTCGGCATGGGCGGTAAAGGCACCTGCCCGGTTCGGGTCTGCGAAAAGATCAAGAATGCGGCGATCCTTGACCGTCTGATGATGTGCGGCCAGCGTGGCCCATTTCTGTTTCATCACTCACTCCGCCCAATGCACGGTTGCGTTGTCCAGCACGGCGCGCACCGGCGCCTCTTCCGGGGGCAAGGTCTGCGCGCGTTCCAGGGCGGCGCGCTTGTCGTTGCCCACGATCAGGATATGGATGTTCATCGCGCCTTTCAGCACCGGCGCTGTCAGCGTGACGCGCGGCTCGCCCGCCGCCTCGGCCCGCATGGGCATCAGGATCGGCGCATCCGGGGCCAGCGCCTCGGTCAGACGGTCTGCACCCGGAAACAGGCTCGCGGTGTGCATGTCGGCCCCCATGCCCAGCAACAGAACGGAAATCGGCAGATGTGGGCGCAGGCCTCTGGCAAGCTCTTCCAACTTTTCCTCGGGCGCATCGGCGGCAGCATAAAGCGGGATCAACGACGCCGCCGCGGCCTTGCCGCGCAGCAGGCGTTCCCGCAGAAGGCGCGTATTGGAGCGAGGGCTGTCTTCCCCCACCCAGCGCTCGTCATTCAGGAAAACGGCCACATTGGCCCAATCCAGATCAACCCCCGACAGCGTGTCAAAGATCGGTCCCGGTGTGGTGCCGCCGGGAACACAAAGCGAGGCGCGTCCCTCCCGCCGCAGAAAATCCGCCAACTGGCCTGCAATCACATTGGCCAAGCCCAGCATCAGGAATTCGCGATCGGGATAAACCTCAAACTTCATTCGCGGATCTCCCGCCAGCGGCGGCCATCGCGATGCATCAGCATCAGCGCATCTTCCGGCCCGGATGAGCCGGGATCATAGCCCTGCGGGCGATCCCCCCGCGCCTCCCACCCTTCGATGATCGGGTCGGCCCAGGCCCAGGCGGCCTCGACCTCATCGCCGCGCATGAACAGCGTCTGGTTGCCCCGGATCACATCCATGATCAGCCGTTCATAGGCATCAGGGATATCCTCGGCCTCGGCCCCCAGCGCATCGGCGAAAGACATGTCCAGCGGCACCTGCATCAGGCGCATGCCGCCCGGCCCCGGTTCCTTGATCATCATCATCAGGTTCATGCCTTCATTCGGTTGCAACCGGATCACCAGCACATTTTCGCGCCAGCCCGTCGCATCGTCAAAGATCGAATGGGGCGGTTCCTTGAAGGTGATGGCAATCTCGGACGCGCGTGCCCGCAACCGCTTGCCGGTGCGCAGATAGAAGGGCGTGTTCTTCCAGCGCCAGTTCGAGATGTGGCACTTCAGCGCGATGTAGCTTTCGGTCCGCGATGCCGGGTTTTCCGAATGCTCGACATAGCCGCCCTGCCCGCCGCCCGGCAGATACTGCCCGCGCACGATATCTTCGGCCTTCACCGGATCAAGCGCACGGATCACCTTGAGCTTTTCATCCCGCACGGCGTCGGGGTCAAAGTGATAGGGCGGTTCCATCGCGATGAGACACAGCAGCTGCATCATGTGGTTCTGGACCATGTCCCGCATGGCACCGGACTTGTCATAATAGGCGCCGCGCCCTTCGACCCCCACCGTTTCGGCTACGGTGATCTGCACATGGTCGATGTATTCGGCCTTCCACAGCGGCTCGAACAGGATATTGGCAAAGCGCACCGCCATCAGGTTCTGGACGGTTTCCTTGCCGAGGTAATGGTCGATCCGGTAAATCTGATGTTCGTCGAAATGCTGCGCCAGCACGGCGTTCAACGCCCGTGCCGAGGCCAGATCGCGGCCAAACGGCTTTTCCACCACGATGCGGCTATGCGGATCGGCAATGTCATGGGCGTGCAGGCGTTCGGCGATGTCGCCGAACAGCGTTGGCGCGACCGAGAAGTAGAAGGCACGCACCACGCCGGGCCGCATCAGTGCCTTGAGCTTGTCCCAGCCCCCCGTGCCCTGCGCATCGATCGAAACATAGCCGATCCGTTCGATGAAACCGGCAATCTGTGCCGGATCGCGCCGTTCCGCAGGCACGAATTCGGCAATGGCCTCGGCCACCATGGCGCGAAAGGCGGCCTCGGTCAGGTCGGCCCGCGCGGCGCCGATGATCCGGCTGTCTGCAGTCATCTGGCCGGAAAGAAAGCGGCGATACAGCCCGGGCAGGATCTTGCGTCGGGCCAGATCACCCGTGCCGCCAAAGATCACAAGGTCGAAGGGATCGACCGGGATGACGCGCGAAACCATTGCTGTTCCCTCGTTCTTGGGCCTTTTGCCCCGAAATTGGTCAGCACCCTTGTTAGCGCTAACGCAGCCGCTTTTACCCCCGCAACCGGCGCGAGTCTAGCACCGCCGCAGCGCAGCGCAAACGCCCGCTTGCTTATGTTGGCGAAAAGGGACAGCGCGGCGATGACCAAGTGCTGTCGTTCTCAACAAGCACGCCCTTGCCATCAATGGCCAAAGGGGGGTGCCGGGGGGACAGGCGTCCCCCCGGCCTGCCCATGGCTCAGCCCTCATCCATCGCCTGCCAGCGCACGCGCATCAGGCCCGGCTCGGATACCAGCCGTTGCACGGCAAGCTCCAGCATCTCTTCCGTCACGCCTTCACCCGTCACGATGGCGGAAAGATCCATGCCATCGCCCGCCTCACCCGCCCGAAATTCGACCTCGCTCAGATGCAGCCCGCCGATGGTCAGCGTTCGCAGGACCAGCGCCCGCACCGCCGCCTCCTGATCGGCGCGGCAGGTGATCACCACCCTGTAGGATCTGCTGATCTGCACCCCGGCCTTTGTCTTGCGCTTCAACCACTTGACCAGCGGTCGCAGGCCCAGATTGATGAACACGACCAACCCGGTCAGCAGAACGGCATAGGGCCAGGCCCCCGCCCCGGCCATCATCCCCACGGCGGCCGAACACCACAGCGTCGCCGCCGTGTTCAACCCGTGAACGTTGAACCCGTCGCGAAAGATGATCCCGGCCCCCAGAAACCCAATGCCCGACACGATCTGCGCCGCCACCCGCGTCGGGCTGACCTCGTCGGGGTAAAGCCCGGAAAAGGTGACAAAAGCCGCCGCCCCCAGCGCCACCAGCGCGTTGGTCCGCAGCCCCGCCATCCTCTGGCGCACTTGCCGCTCCGACCCGATCAACGCGCCACAGAACATTGCCACAGACAGGTTCAGGGCAGCGATTTGCAGCGGAAGAGGGAAAAAAGCGGTCAGCATGGGCACCCCAATCAGGAAAGCCACAGATCACCGCTCTCTTGCGCAAATGTAAAGGTTTTGTAACGACAATATGACAGTCAAAGCCGTCATGCGTCGAGTTCGGCATCCCAATACAGGTAATCCATCCAGCTTTCATGCAGGTGATTGGGCGGAAACTTGCGCCCATGCGATTGCATCTCTTCGGCGGAAGGCGGGCGCGGCACGCGGCGCAAATGCAGGCCCGATTGGCGCAGCGTCTTGGAACCCTTGCGCAGGTTGCAGGGCGAACAGGCCGCCACCACGTTTTCCCAGCTTGTCACCCCCCCGCGCGACCGGGGCAGGACGTGATCGAAGGTCAGATCCCCCTTGGCCCCGCAATACTGGCAGGAAAATTCGTCCCGCAGAAAAAGATTGAAGCGCGTGAATGCCACGCGCTTCTGGGGTTTGACGAATTCCTTCAGCACGACGACCGAGGGTATGCGGAACTCTTGCCTTTGGCTGCGGACCACATGGTCGTATTCCGCCACGATCTGCACGCGGTCAAGGAACGCCGCCTTTATCGCCTCTTGCCAGGGCCAGAGGCTGAGCGGGTAATAGCTGAGCGGCCGGTAATCGGCATTCAGCACCAGCGCCGGATAATGCTTCAGCGCGGCCGGGTCGCGTACAAACTGTGTCCTGAAATCGCCGTCCATGCCTTGCGAGACTCCGCTTTCATCCTGCGATCTTGCCGATCCAGGGCGGGGAGCCCCGCCCCAGCGAATTCACTATATCTGGCGGAAGACCCGTGGCAAGCCCCTCAAGCTGTGGTGGCACGTCACATCCGCCTGATCATTCCATAGACCGCCTGCATGACAGATGCATGACCGCCGCGCCCAAACTTGCGGCAAGATGCAAGCAAAAGGGGCGGTCTGTGCTGCCACAGACCGCCCCCTGCTTTCACCCTGCTACAATCAGGCGGCGGCTTCGACTGCGCGCTTGGTCAGCACTTTCACAAGGTTCGCCCGATAGGCGGGCGTGCCGTGCAGATCGCCGATCATGCCCGTAGAATCCACCGTCAGTCCGGCCACGGCACTTGCCGCGAAGTTGCCCGACAAGGCGGCCTCGGCCTCGCTCCAGCGGAAGACGCCGTTGTTGCTCGCCCCCGTCACGGCCACCCGCACGCCATCGGCGAACTTGGCGACAAAGACAGCGGTCAGGGCAAAGCGGCTGGCGGGCTGGTTGAACTTCACATAAGCCGCCTTTTGCGGCACCGGGAAGGTCACGCCGGTGATGATCTCACCCTCTTCCAGCGCCGTGGTGAACATGCCCTGGAAGTAATCATCCGCCGCGATCTTGCGCCGGTTCGTCACGACAGTCGCCCCCGATCCCAGCACCGCCGAAGGATAACAGGCAGCGGGATCGTTGTTGGCAAGGCTGCCCCCGATGGTGCCGCGATTGCGGACCGCCGGATCACCGATGCCGGAGGCAAGTTTCGCCAGCGCCGGATAGTACTTTGCTGCCTCACGTGCGACCGTGTCATGGGTGGTGGCGGCGCCGATGGACAGCCCGTCATCCCCCATGCAGACGCCCTTCATTTCATCAATCCCGGTCAGGCTGACCAGAACCGTGGGCGCGGCAAGCCGCTGTTTCATCGTGGGCGTCAACGTCTGCCCGCCAGACAGCGCCTGCGCGCCTTCATTCGACAGGGCCTTGACCGCATCCGCAATGGACGAAGGTTTCACGAAATCGAAGTTATGCATGTCCGTTCCTCCCTCAACCGTTGATCGCCGCCCATACCCGTGCCGGAGACACGGGCATGTCGATATGCTTGACGTGGGTCATTCCGCCCCGATGCAGGGCGTCAATCACCGCATTCACCACCGCAGGCGGTGATCCGATGGCCCCTGCCTCGCCGCAGCCCTTCACCCCCAGGGGGTTGTGCGTGCAGGGCGTGATGCAGGAATGATCGACCGTGTAGAAGGGCACGTCATCGGCGCGCGGCATGGCGTAATCCATGTAGGATGCCGTCAGCAACTGGCCGTTTTCATCATAGGTGGTGTTTTCCAGCAGGGCTTGGCCGATCCCCTGCCCCACACCGCCATGCACCTGGCCTGCCACAATCATCGGGTTCATCACATGGCCGAAATCATCGGCGCAGGTGAAGCTGGCGATATCGACCTTGCCAGTTTCGGGATCAACCTCCACCTCGCACAGATAAGCCCCTGCCGGATAGGTGAAGTTGGCCGGATCGTAGAAGGCCGTCTCTTCCAGCCCCGGTTCCAGCGTCTCCAGCGGGTAGTTGTGCGGGACGTAAGCCGAAAACGCGATCTCGCCGAAGCTCTTTGCCTTGTCTGTGCCGGTCACGCTGAACTTTCCATCGGCAAAGACAATGTCGTTCTCGGACGCTTCGAGCATATGCGCCGCGATCTTCTTGCCCTTGGCGATGATCTTGTCCACCGCCTTGGTCATCGCCGATCCGCAGACCGCGAGCGAACGCGAGCCATAAGAGCCCATGCCGAAGGGAATCTTCGACGTGTCGCCATGCACGATCTCGACCGAGGATTCGGGGATGCCCAACTGTTCGGCCACGATCTGGGCGAACACCGTTTCATGCCCCTGCCCGTGGCTATGCGCCCCGGTCATCACGCTGATATTGCCGGTGGCGTTCACCCGCACCGTCGCCGCGTCGTAAAGACCGACGCGCGAGCCCAGCACACCCACAAGGTTCGACGGCGCGATACCGCAAGCCTCGATCCAGGTGGAAAGCCCCATGCCTCGCAACTTGCCCTTGGCCTTGGATGCCGCCGCGCGCTTGTCAAAGCCCGCCACGTCAGCCAGTTCGATCAGCTTGTCCAGCGTCGCCTGATAGTTGCCGGTGTCATACACAAGACCCACGGGCGTGGTGTAGGGAAACTGATCCGGCTGGATCAGGTTCTTGCGGCGCACCTCGAACGGGTCAAGGCCCAGCTCGCGGCACATCTTATCCACCACACGCTCGATGCTGAAGGTGGCCTCGGGGCGGCCTGCGCCGCGATAGGCATCGACAGGCGCGGTGTTGGTGAACACGGTTTTCACGTTCACATAGACATGCGGCACCTTGTAGGGGCCAGCCATCAGCGTGCCATGCAGGAAGGTCGGCGTCGCGGTCGAGAAGTTCGACAGATAGGCCCCCACATTCGCCAGCGTTTCCGTGCGGATCGCAAGGATCTCACCATCCTTGGTGCTGGCCATCTCGATCTTGGTCACGTGGTCGCGGCCATGGGCATCGGTCAGGAAGCTTTCCGACCGTTCCGCCGTCCAGCGCACTGGGCGGCCCAGCTTGCGCGAGGCGGCCAGAACAAGCGCCTCTTCGCCGTAGTGATAGATCTTCGATCCGAACCCGCCGCCCACATCGGGGGCAACCACAGTCAGCTTGTTTTCCGGAATGCCCAGAACAAAGGCCGACACCAAGAGCCGTGTCAGGTGCGGGTTCTGGCTGGTGGTGGTCAGCTTGTAATCGCCCGTCCCGGGGTAGTATTCGCCGATCGACGACCGCGGTTCCATCGCATTAGGCACCAGACGGTTGTTCACCAGTTCCAGCGTGGTGACATGCGGGGCAGACTTGAAGGCCGCGTCAACGGCGGCGCGGTTATCCTCGATCCAGCCCCAGTCGAAACACAGGTTATCCGGGATTTCGTCATGCACGCGGTTCGACGCATCCGCGACAGCCTTCTTCATGTCGACGATGGCAGGCAGTTCCTCGATATCGCTGTCATCGGCCAGTTGCTGCGCGGCATCCTTGGCCTGATTGTAGGTCTCGGCAATCACGGCAGCATAGGCATCGCCCACATGGCGCACCTTGCCATGCGCCAGCACCGGGCGCTTGGGTTCGCGCATCGGCGTGCCATCGCGGCTGTTGATCAGCCACCCCGCCGGGTTGCCGCCCACATCCTTGAAATCCTCGCCGGTAAAGATCGCCAGCACGCCCGGCATCGCGGCGGCCGTGGCGGTGTTGATTGCCTTGATCCGCCCATGCGCCACGTTCGACCGGACAAAGACCGCGAAGGTCTGCGCATGCAGCGTCAGGTCATCCGTGTAATTCCCGCGCCCCGACAGAAAGCGCACATCTTCGCGCCGCTTCGAGCTGGCGCCGATCCCGTAATCCTTTGGCATCTGAATCCCTCCCTGAAATTGCGCTTATTCGGCGGCCATCGCGGCTGCATCCTGCCCGGATGCTGCCAGCACGGCCTTGACGATGTTGTGGTATCCGGTGCAGCGGCAGATATTGCCTTCCAGATAATGCCGGATCTCGGCCTCGGTCGGCTTGGGGTTCTCGGCCAGCAGCGCGGCGGATGACATCACCATGCCGGGTGTGCAAAAGCCGCATTGCAGGCCGTGATGGTCCTGAAACGCCTGCTGGACCACAGAAAGCGATCCATCGGCATTGATCATGCCCTCGATGGTCTTGACGTTGGCCCCGGCGGCATCCGCCGCGAACATGGTGCAGGATTTCACGGCCTTGCCGTCCACATGCACCACGCAGGCGCCGCATTGCGACGTGTCGCAGCCGACATGGGTGCCGGTCAGCCCCAGCCCTTCGCGCAGAAAGGACGACAGCAGCGTGCGCCCTTCGGTTTCGGCCGAAACGACCTTGCCGTTCACGGTCATCGTGACTTTCGTCATGGTTTTCCTCCCTTGGAAATCCCTGGGTAATGAACTGTTCGCCGGTTCAGCCAATCAGCTTCTTGAACCAGCCCTTTTTCTTTTCGCCTTCGCCTTCGGCTAGAGCCTCGGCTTCGGCCTCGTCTTCCTGCGGGCCTTCGACAGCGGCCTGAAAGCGGGTGAAGAACTCATCCGCCATCTTCTTGGCAAAGCCGTCGATGATCCGGCTGCCAAGCTGGGCGATCTTGCCGCCCACATTGGCATCCACCTCATAGGTCAGCCGTGTGCCAGCCTCGCTGGGTTCCAGCGTCACCGCAGCACTCCCTTTGGCAAAGCCGGCCGGTCCGCCCTTGCCTTCGCCGCTGATCTTCAGGCTTTTGCCTTCGATCCGGTCGCTGATCGCCACGGCCCCCTTGAAGGTGGCCTTCACCGGACCGACCTTCTGGGTCACCACGGCCTCGAACCCCTCTTCCGGGCTGCCAGTCATGCTTTCGCATCCTGGCACACATTCCTTCAGAACATCGGGGTTCAGGATGGCCGCCCAGACAGTCGCCGGGTCTGCCTTGATGTCTCGAAAATCGCTCAGCTGCATGTCTCTTCCCTCGTCTTGGCGTCAGACTAAGCGGCAGGCGCGCCGCCCGATATGGAACAATGGTCGTATAGGCAGGGTCGCCGTGGCGGTCGCCCTGCGCTATCCCGCCGCAGGCAGCCCCACGATGAATGTCTCCAGTGCGCGCGGTTCCAGCGGTTTCATCATCAACCCGATGCCGGCCTCGGCGCAGGCGGCGCGCAGTTCCGGGCGGCGGTCTGCGGTCACGATCCGTGACGGCACCGCACCGTGGCGGGCCTGCACCTCGGCCACAAAGCGCAGACCATCCATCCCGTCGCCCAGATTGTGATCGACGATAAAGCAGTCGGGCAGGATGCCCAACTCGTCGATCAGATCGAGCGCCTCTTCGCCCGAGGCCGCATCGAGCACGCTGACCCCCCATTTTTCCAGCAACAGGCCCATGGCGCGGCGCAGGTCGCCATCGTTTTCCACAAGGAAGACGATCCGGTTCTGCATCGACGGGCGCGGCGCGGGCGACGGGGCGACGGTCAGGCGCGGGCCTTCGGCCAGCAGCGTCAGGCCTTCGGACAGCGGCACCTGCACCATGAAGCACGTCCCCACCCCGATCTGCGAGGTCAGGCCCAGCGGATGGCCCAAAAGCGCGCAGGCCCGTTCCACGATGGCAAGGCCCAGCCCCATCCCCTCGGATGCCGAAGCGCGGGCGTTCAGGCGGTGGAACTCCTTGAAAATGTTGTCCTGTTCGTTCTCGGGTATCCCCGGCCCGGTGTCGCGCACCTCGATCCGCACCATGCCGCCACGCCGCCGCACCCCCACCAGCACGCGGCCCCGGTCGGTGTAGCGGATCGCATTGCCGATCAGGTTCTGCAGGATGCGCCGCAGATAGGCCGGGTCCGACATCACCGATACATGCGACGGCACCACCGTCAGGCGCAGCCCCTTGGCCGCCGCGATGGCCCCGAATTCATCATTCAACTGCGCCAGCAACCGATCCAGCCGCACCGGCCCCACCGCCACCGCCGCGCGTCCGCTTTCCAGTTTGGATATATCCAGCAGCGCACCCAAAATCCCCTCGACCGACAACAGCGCATTCTGCGCCTTGTCCAGCGTGGCCTTGGCCTCGGGCACCAGCCCCTCATCGCCAATGGAGGAGATGAACAGCTTGGCCGCCGACAAGGGTTGCAGCAGATCATGGCTTGCCGCCGCCACGAAACGCGACCGGCTGGCATTGGCGCGCTCGGCATTGGCCAGCGCATCCTCCAGTTCCAGCGTGCGCTCCATCACCCGCGCCTCAAGCGTTTCATTGGCGCGCGAAAGTGCCTCGATCGCCGCGCGTTCGGCAGTCACATCGGTGAAGGACATCACGAAACCGCCATCGGGCATGGCCTGGGCAAAGACATCCATGATCATGTCAGGCCCCCGCCGCAACTCGAACCGCAGCGCCCCCCGGTCGCCCTTGCCCGCCACCCAATCGCCCAGCCGCGCCTCTGTCATGCCTTCGCCAAAGGCCAGATCGGGGCGATACCGATCTAGGATCGCATCAAAGCTCACCCCCATGCGGAACCGCACCATCGGGATAACCAGCAACTGCCCCAGCCTCTGGTTCCACCCCACCAACCGCGCCTCGGCGTCAAAGATGCAGACGCCCTGGCTGATATGGTCCAGCGTGGCGCGGATCACGCGGGCCTGATCATCCAGCATCTTGCCGCGTTCCGACCGCTCCAGCCGGATGATCTCGGTCACATCCGTTTGCAGGATCACCGTGCCGCCATCCACCGTCCGATGCTCGCTCACCTGCACCCAGCGGTCCCACACCATGCGCACGTTGAAGATCACATGCTGGTCCTGATGCCGCCTGCGCCGCGCGACGGCCCATTCCTCGGCCGTTTCTCCCCCCGGCAATTCCAGAAAGCGCGACCGGCTGACCCGGTCGACATAATCGCCAAAGGTCAGCCCCGGTTTCAGATGCTCGCGCAGGTCCAGCATGTGCATGCCAAAGCGCGAATTGCACATCACCAGCACATCCTGCGCATCGAACAGCGCGAACCCTTCCTGAATTGTCTCGATCGCATTGGCGAGGTTCTGCCGCGCCGCTTCGGTCGCGCGGTTCGCATCGGCCAACCGCGCGTTGCTGTCATTCAGCAGGTCCAGCGCGCGTTCCAGATCATGGGTGCGCTCGCGCACCTGATCCTCCAGCATGGCGGCACGTTGGAACTGGGCATAGGCCGCGCCGCTGTCATCGGTGATCTGTTCCACCCGCCGCATCAGAACCTGCGCGATGGTCAAGAGTTTCTGCGTCTGCCGTTCAGGTGGATCGGCGGGGTTGATCAGCGTGTCGATCATCGCGCGCCACCGGACAAAAGGCCACCGGGCGGATAGATCGCCACCCCGGTCATGGTCTGATTCACATGCATGGAATTCAACTGCTCGCCATAGGTGGAAAATCCCACCACCCCGTTGGCGCGCAGGATGGCCGACACTGCCCCGGTCTTTTGCTTTTCCTGCGCCTCCATCCGGCGCAGGATGCAATCGCAGGCCAAAATGGCCACCGGCTGCCCCTTGGCCGCCAGCGCGGCCATTTCCGCCTCCAGATGCGCCACCATGTCCTGCGGCTGCGCCAGCGTCAGCACGACGCCCTCGTCGATGGCGGAAAAGAAGATCAGATCGCCCGCCTCGCCCACCGCGCGGATGGCGCGCACATGGTGCTTGCCACCGATGCGAACGACAACCGGGTGGGCGGCAAAGGTGAAGGTTGTCAGTTGCGCCGGGTCCTTGCCCAAAAGCCGCGCATATTCCTGCGCTGCGGGTTCGGCGTTGATCGTCCGCACGATGCGCCGGGCGGGATCGGCCTCGGTCACCACCATGCGCGCCTCGGTGGGCAGCAGATGATCAAGGCTGAACACCTTCACCCGGCAATCCGTGCGGATCAGCGCCAGCACGGCGGCATTCTGCAGGGCGTGCCCCTCATGCAGCACATAGGTCGCCTTGAACCGTGTCCCATCCCCCGCCGATCCGCCAAACAGCGGCACTGGCCCAAGGCCCGAGGCAAGGGCCGAGGTCAGCTCATCCTCGCGCACTGAAAGACCGTCCACCAGCAGAAAGGCAAACTCGCCCGCCCAATCCGGCCTGTGCCGCGCCAGCCCCTGCCGCGACCGGATCAGCCGCCCGATCATCGCCTCGCGCTCCATCACCGAAAGATCGGGCACCAGCAGCAGATCGGCGGCAAAATGCGCGGCGGGCAGGCCCACGGCAACAATTTCGCCCTCCGTGTAGCCCTCACCCGAAATCTCGCCGGCCGTGGAACAGCCGATCACCGGCGCGCCGCCAAAGCGCCCCGGCAGGCGCAGGGCCAGCGCATCCAGATCGGCATCGGGCGAGACGAACAGCACGATCAGCGCAAAGGGCCCCGGCCCCAAGGCCTCTTCCAACCGCCGCAGGGGATTGGCCGCCGTGACAGAGACAGAGGCCCGCGCCACCAGCGCCAACCCCGCCCGATCCGGCCCCGCAACGCCCTCCCAAGGCTGGTTCACCGCATTCCCCCCAAGCGCCCCACCCGACGCATCCCTCATGGAAAGGCTAGCCCCCGCCCAAGCATCGGACAAGCCCTACCGCTATGCCCGGATAACCCGCGCCTGACGTCCTACGCCTTCTGCGATGACCGCTGGTCCGGGTAGGGCGTCCTGTTAACTGGCTTCCGGCATCAGCCGATCAAAGCTCGCTTCCCGCGCGATCAGCACCGCCTGCGTCCGGCTTTGCACGCCCAGTTTGCGCATGATGGCGGTGACATGCGCCTTGACCGTGGTTTCGGCGATGGTCAGCTCATAGGCGATCTGCTTGTTCAGCATCCCCTCGCAGATCAGTTGCAGGATCTTGGCCTGTTGCCGCGTCAGCAAGGACAGCCGCGCAATCGCCTCTTCCTGCTGATTGGCCGGCGCGTTCGGATCAGACTGCGGGACAAACCCATCCGGCAAATAGCCGTCGCCCGCGCGGATCGCGTCAAAAGCCGCCTTGAACACCTCGCGCCGCGAATGTTTTGGCACGAACCCAACCGCCCCCGCGCGCAGCGCCGCGCCGATCACCCGGTTGTCGGCCAGTGAACTGACCACCACCACCGGCACATCCCCCACCGTCGCCCGCAGGCGGATCAACCCGTCCAGTCCGTTCACATCCGGCAGGTTCAGATCCAGCACGATCACATCTGGCAAGGGCGACAGGTCAAGACGCGTCAGCGCGGTTTCCAGCCGGTCGGCGGTTTCCACAACCTCGATCCCTGCCACCGCGCGCAGGGTCATCGACAGCGCATCGCAAAACAGCGGGTGATCATCCACGATCAACGCCGATGTCAGCCTCCGCAAACCCTGATCCATACCCCGTTCCACCCGTTCCATTGAGAAAGCCTAGCAGCCCGGCCCCGCCCCGCCAACCACGCCAAAGGTCGGAGCCGCAGCCCATCCGACGCGCAGATTTTCGCGCGACCCGGCCCGAACGGCTTTCCTTGCGGCCAACCCCCCGCTATCAGGCGAAAACCTTTGCATGCAGGTGACCTCGATGATGCTTTCCCGCCGCGCCCTTCTGGCCCTGTCACTGCCGGTCGCGCTCGCCGCCTGTGGCGCGCCGCCCGAGCCAGATGTGTCGCGCGGCCCCCAAGGACCGGAAGAGATCAATCGTCTGATTTCCCGCTACGCCCGGGTCTATGACATTCCCGAAAGCCTGATCCACGAAACCGTGCGCCGCGAAAGCGGCTACAACCCGTCCGCCCGCAACGGCCCCTATTACGGGCTGATGCAGATCCACCCGCAAACGGCCCAAACCATGGGTTTTCGCGGCGATCCGTCCCAGCTTCTGGATGCCGAGACAAACATGATCTATGCGGGCAAATACCTGCGCGGGGCGTGGCTGGTGTCACGCGGCAACCATGACGCCGCGCATATGTGGTATCGCCGGGGGTATTACTACGAAGCCAAGCGCATGAGATTGCTGGAAGAAACCGGCCTGCGCGGCTAGTACCACATATCGGCCATCGTGGCCTTTCTGCGCGCCACGTAATCCTCCAGCGCGTCCCGCATTGCGATATCCATCGGCGGGGCATCGAATTCGGCCAACCGCTTTTTCCACAGCCGGTTCGCCCGCGTCGCTGCATCCGTCGACCCTGCCGCTTCCCATTTCTCGAAGGGCTCATTGTCCGACAATTCGCTGTCCCAGAAGGCCGTCTCGTAATGCGCCATCGTGTGCGAACAGCCAAAGAAATGGTTGCCCGGCCCGACTTCGGCAAAGGCATCCACCGCCAGTTGATCGTCGTCGATCTTGACCCCGTCCAGATAGGAATGCAGCGCCCCGCACAGATCGGCATCCAGCATGAACTTCTCGTAGGACATGCTCAAAAGCCCATCCAAGAACCCCGCCGAATGCAGGATGAAATTCGCCCCGCAATGGATGGCCGCCAGCATCGACATCGTGCCTTCCATCATCGCCTGCGCATCGGGCAGCTTTGACGTGGTGAAATTCCCCGAACAGCGCAAAGGCAAGTTCAACCGCCGCGCCAGCTGCCCGATCACCATGGACCCGATGGCAGGCTCGGGTGTGCCGAACGTGGGCGATCCCGACCGCAGGCTCATCGATGACAGGAAATTGCCGAATATCACCGGCGCGCCCTTGCGCTCCAGCTGCGTCAGCGCACAGCCCGCCATGGTTTCCGCCAGCGATTGCGCAATGGCCCCGGCATTGGTCACCGGCCCCATCGCCCCACCAAGGATGAAGGGCACCACCACCGCCGCCTGATTGGCCCGCGCATAGGCGCGCAGGGACCGCGTCATCGTGCCATCCCAGACCAGCGGTGAATTGACATTCACATTGCCCAGAACCACGCAATTGGCGTCGACAAAGTCGCGGCCAAAGACGATCCGCGCCATGTCGATGCTGTCCTCGGCCCGGTCCTCCGCCGTGACCGATCCCATGAAGGGCCGGTCCGACAGCGTCAGATGCGCCATCACCATGTCCAGATGCCGCTTGTTCACGGCAATATCCGTGGGCTCGCAGATCGTTCCGCCCGAATGGTGAAAGCTGGGGCTGGCCTGTGCCAGCTTGATGAAGTTCTGGAAATCCTCCAGCGTCCCGAACCGCCGCCCGCTGTCCATATCCATGACAAAAGGGCTGCCATAGGCTGGCGCAAAGACCACTGACTTGCCGCCGATCTCCACCGATTTCGCGGGATCGCGCGCGTGCTGGGTAAAACTCGCAGGCGCATCGCGCAGCACTTCGCGCAGCAACCCCGGCGGAAAGCGCACCAGCACGCCCTCCACCTCGGCCCCGGCCCGTTTCCAATGCTCCAGCACCACCGGATCATCGCGAAACTCGATCCCGGTTTCGGCCAGAATGCGATCCGCCGCCGCCTCGATCTTCAGCAGGCTTTCCTCGCCCAGAATGTCATAGGTCGGGATATTGCGCAGGATATAGGGCCGCCCGACCCCGCCCCCCTTCTGCGCCCGCTCCGCCTGCCGCGCTGCGCGGCCAGACCGTTGATGCCGAACCTCGTTCATCGCATCCTCCCAACCCTATCCGCAGCAGACGCGCAGACCAGGAAAAAGTCACCCCGAAACACGACCCCGAAATGCCGGAATCCGCCCCTGCCCATTCTCCTTTGCACAAATATCCTCGGGGGGTGTGGGGGGCTAAGCGGCCCCACGCCTGAGCCAAGCGCAAATGCGCGCAGGCGAGGCAAAAACAACGCGGGCGCATGCCCGCTCCGCTTCACAGGCGTCGGATCAGGTCACCACATTGGGCGCGGATCGCCCGGTAAACTCGGCAATCCGTGCGATCTGATCCGCCGCCCGGATCACCGGGGCCAGCGCCGCCTGCGGATCAAGATCCAATCCCTCCGGTCCCGCAGTATAGCGTTCCAGATAGAGCCGCAGTGTCGCGCCCTCGGTTCCCGTTCCCGACAGGCGCAGCACAAGGCGCGATCCATCGGTGAACATCACCCTTACGCCCTGCTGCGTGCTGATCGATCCATCCACCGGATCGGTATAGGCAAACTCATCCGCCCCCGCGATCACCATGCCCTCGACTGTCTTGCCCGGAAGCCCCGGCAGCGCCCCACGCAGCGCGGCGAGCATGGCATCGGCCTTTGCCACCTCGATCGCCTCGAAATCATGGCGGCTGTAATAGTTGCGCCCGAACCGTCCCCAATGCTCGGCCAGTATCTCGGCCACCGATTGTTTGCGCACGGCCAAGATGTTCAACCACAGCAGAACAGCCCAAAGCCCGTCCTTTTCGCGCACATGATCGGACCCGGTGCCAAAGCTTTCCTCGCCGCAGATCGTGGCGCGTCCCGCATCCAGTAGGTTGCCAAAGAACTTCCATCCCGTCGGCGTCTCATAACTCTCAATGCCCAGCGCCGCCGCCACCAGATCCGCCGCCGCAGAGGTGGGCATCGACCGCGCCACCCCTTTCAACCCGCGTGCATAGCCGGGCGCCAGATGGGCATTGGCCGCCAGCACCGCAAGGCTGTCAGAAGGCGAGACATAGATCCCCCGCCCCACCACCATGTTGCGATCGCCGTCCCCGTCCGAGGCCGCGCCGAAATCCGGGGCATTGTCCCCGAACATCTCATCCATCAACGCCTTGGCCCATGTCGGGTTCGGGTCGGGATGCATCCCCCCGAAATCCGGCAGGGGCGTCGCGTTCACACAGGTCCCTCCCGGCGCCCCCAGACGGTTCTCCAGAATCTCCACCGCATAAGGCCCGGTCACCGCGCACATCGAATCCATCCGCATCCGGAACCCGCCTGCAAACATTGCCCGGATGGCACCGAAATCGAACAGCGTCTCCATCAACGCGGCATAGTCGGACACTGGATCGACCACATCCACCACCATCCCGGCGATGGACGTGCGCCCGATGCGCGACAGGTCCACATCCTGCGCCTCGACGATGCGGTATTCGGTGATCTCGGTCGTGCGCTTGTACATCGCCTCGGTCACGGCTTCCGGCGCGGGGCCGCCATTGGGCATGTTGAACTTCACCCCGAAATCCTCATCCGGGCCGCCGGGGTTGTGGCTGGCCGACATGATGATCCCGCCATCCGTCTGGTTCAGCCGGATCAGATGGCTCGCGGCCGGAGTCGACAGGATCGCCCCCTGCCCCACGATCACCCGCGCCGCCCCATTCGCCGCCGCCATCCGCAGGATCACCTGCGCGGCGCGGTCATTGAAATAGCGCCCGTCACCGCCCAGCACGAAGGTCTTTCCCTGCGCGCCGACGACATCGAGGATGCTCTGGACGAAATTCTCCAGATAGTGATGCCCCATGAAGACCGGGGTCTTCTTGCGCAGCCCCGATGTGCCGGGCTTCTGGCCCGCGATGGGCTGCGTGGGAACGGTGCGGATGGTCATGGCTTTCCTCCCGTGGAATGCGCCTTGGCTTTGACAGCCCGAAACACAAGTACCGATTGCGCGGGTGCGCGGGTGCCGGGCCCGCCCGGCTCTGCGTCAAGCTCGGGCCGTGTGGTATCCAGAATCAATTCCCATGCCGGCGCGGTATCGGGCAGGCGCAGCACGCATTCCACGCCCGTATTGAACACGGCGAAGATTGCGCCATGACCACCATCCGCCCCTTCGGCCGCCATGCGCAATTCCACCCCCAGACAGCGGAACCCCGGATCGTGCCAATCCTGCGCCGATGGTTTCTGCCCATCGGCCCGCCGCCAGATCACATCGGGCAACCCGTCCGCGGGCCGCGCCCGCGCGTGCAAAAACCGCTTCTGCCGCAGCACCGGATGCGCCTTGCGCAGCGCGATCAGCCGCGCGACGAAAGCCACCAACCGCTGGTCACCCTTTGCCCAGTCGATCCATGTGGTTTCATTATCCTGCGCATAGGCATTGTTGTTGCCACCCTGGCTGTGGCCCAACTCATCGCCCGCCAGAACCATGGGCACACCTTGCGCGAGCATCAGCGTGGCCAGCAGGTTGCGCTTGCGCAGATCGCGCGCCGCCCGGACCTTGGGGTCATCTGACGGCCCCTCCACCCCCATATTGTCGGAATGGTTGTCGTGATGACCGTCGCGGTTCTCCTCGCCATTGGCGAAGTTGCGCTTCAGGGTGAAGCTGACCACATCTTCCAGATTGAACCCGTCATGTGCGGTGATGAAATTGACCGAGGATGTCGCCGCCCGCCCGTGATGATCGAACCGCTCCGCACTGCCCAAAAGCCGCTTGGCAAGGTCCGGCGCCATGCCCGGATCACCCTTCCACCAGCGCCGCACGCCATCACGGAACTTGTCGTTCCATTCCATGAAAGGATGCGGATAGCCGCCCAGTTGATACCCGCCGGGGCCGATATCCCACGGCTCGGCAATCAGCTTCACCCGTGACAGAACCGGGTCCTGCCGGATCGCATCAAAAAAGCCGCCATTGGCATCAAACCCATGCGCCTCGCGCCCCAGCACGGTGGCAAGGTCAAAGCGGAACCCGTCGACGTGGCACACTTCCACCCAATAGCGCAGCGAATCCATCACCATGCGCAACACCATCGGATGGGTCAGGTTCAGCGTATTGCCGGTGCCGGTGTCGTTCACATAATGCCGCCCGCCATGCAGCAGGCGGTAATAGCTGGCATTGTCGAACCCCCGGAACGACAGGGTCGGTCCGAACTCATCGCCCTCGCCCGTGTGGTTGTAAACCACGTCGAGAATGACCTCGATCCCCGCCGCATGCATCCGGCGCACCATCGACTGGAACTCCCAGACCTGCCCCTTGGTCAGGTAACGCGGTTCCGGCGCGAAGAACCCGATGGTCTGATAGCCCCAGTAATTCCGCAGCCCCTTGGCGATCAGGAATCGCTCATCAGCAAAGGCCTGCACCGGCAGCAGCTCAAGGCTGGTCACCCCCAACTTGACCAGATGATCGATCACCGCATCCGATGCGAGGCCAAGGAAACTGCCCCGCAGCCCCTTTTCCACGCCGGGATTCAGCATCGTCATGCCGCGCACATGCGCCTCATAGATGACCGACTCGGCCGCCTGCACACGCGGCGGCGCGTCATCGCCCCACATGAAGGACGTATCCACCACCACCGATTTCGGCACGGCAAACGCACTGTCACGAGTGTCATAGGACATGTCGCCGCGCGGACTGCCCACCTTGTAGCCCATCAGCGCGTCCGACCATTTCAGCCGCCCTTCCAGCGCGCGGGCATAGGGATCGACCAACAGCTTGTGCGGGTTGAAGCGGTGGCCCAGTTCCGGCTGATAGGGCCCATGCACGCGGTAGCCATAGAGCGTGCCGGGCATCAGCCCGCCCACATGCCCATGCCAGATATCGCCATCACGTTCCGGCAGCGCCAGCCGGACCAGCTCCTTCCGCCCATCCGGGCTGAACAGGCACAGTTCGATCTTTTCGGCATGGGCGGAGAAGACGGCGAAGTTCACGCCCTCGCCATCAAAGGTTGCCCCCATCGGCCCAGGCCGCCCCGCCGTGATGGCATGCCCCACAAGCCGCGGCGGGAGAAGCGCAGTTTGCGGTGTCACGCGGTCAACCCGTCATAAAGCGCGGCGTAATCGGCGGCGCTGGTTTCCCATCCCACGGGATGGCCCATCGCATTCTTCTGCACCCGCGCCCACAGCTTTGGATCAGCGTAAAGCGCCACCAACTGCCGCAGCGCCTGCCCAAAGGCCACGGCGTCTGTCGGGTGAAACTGCACCCCCGTTGCCACCGCGGCGGCCAGCGCGGCGGGTGAGGCATGAATGACCGTATCCGCCAACCCGCCCACCAGCGCCACCACCGGCACCGTGCCATAGCGCAGCCCATACATCTGCGTCAGCCCGCAGGGTTCAAACCGGCTGGGCACCAGCACCGCATCCGCCCCGGAAAACAGCCGGTGCGACAGCGCCTCGTCATAGCCGATCCGCACGGCCACCCGGCCCGGGAAACGCTGCTCCAGCCCACGCATCGCGCCTTCCAGCACCGGATCGCCCGACCCAAGCACGATCAGCGCCCCGCCTGATGCGATGAATTCCGGCACCACCTGCGGCAACAGGTCGATGCCCTTCTGATCCGTCAGTCGGCTCACGACAATCGCCAGCGGCCCCGTGGGCACCGACAGCCCGAATTCCTCGCACAGCGCCAGCCGCGCCGCCGCCTTGCCCTTCATCGCCTTGGCCGAGAACGGCACAGGCTCCGCCTCGGGCGACCAGACGTCCGTGTCCACCCCGTTCAGGATGCCCGACACCGCCCCCGCCCGCGCAGCGATCACACCCTGCATGCCCATCCCGAATTCGGGCCGCATCAATTCCGCCGCATAGGTGGGCGACACGGTGGTGATCCGGTCCGCCGTTACCAACCCCGCCTTCAGGCTCGACAGGCCACCGTAATACTCCAACTGCCCCGGATGAAACGCCTCGCGCGGCAGGCGCAGCGCGCCCAGCATCCCGGCATCGGCCCAGCCCTGAAAGGCGATGTTGTGAACCGTCATCACCGATCCCACGCCGGATGGCCCGCCATAGGCCAGATAGGCCGGGGCGTAACCGGCCTGCCAGTCATGCGCGTGCAGAACCTGCGGCTTCCATCCCGCAAAGCCTTCGCGCGCCATGCGCGCCGCCACCCAGGACAAGGCGGCAAAGCGCTGCGGATTGTCGGGCCAGTCGCCGCCCGCGCCACTATAGGGGCCACCCTCGCGGTCATAGAGATGCGGCGCATCCAGAAGCAGGACAGGAACCCCCTCGACCTCGCCCTGATAGACGACCCCATCCCCGCCCCACAGCCCCGGCTCGCGCCAGACCTCGCGCAGGCCGCCAAGCAGCCCGCGCAGGCGGCGATAGGCGGGCAGCAGAACCTGCATTTCCCAGCCCTGCGCACGCAGCGCAGCGGGCAGCGCGCCCACCACATCGGCCAGACCCCCGGTCTTGATCAGGGGCACGCATTCCGATGCCACCGACAGCACCCGCCCCCGAATCTGCATCCTTCAGCCCTTTCCAACAGTCCAAATCTGGTGCCGGGGGGGTGCGGGGGGGCCGCATGGCCCCCCCGCCACCTCAGGCCCCCAAGTCAGGACAACTTCCGCGCCCGCGCGTCAAGCATATCCTGCGTTATCAACACGATCCCACCTTCGCTGACGCGGAACCACTTGGCATCTTCCACCGGGTCCTGCCCCACGACCAGCCCCTCGGGGATCACCACATTGCTGTCGATCACGCATTTCGTCAGCTCTGCCTTGCGGTTCACGATCACCCGCGGCAGGGCCACCACATATTCGAGACTGGAATAGGAATGTGTCCGGCACCCGGTGAACAGAAGCGAATTCCTCACCTCCGACCCCGACACGATGCAATCGCCCGACACCAGCGACGACACCGCCGATCCGCGCCGATCCGCCTCGTCATGCACGAACTTGGCGGGGGGCACGATCTCGGAATAGGTCCAGATCGGCCAGGTGTTGTCATAGATATCCAGCTTCGGGACAAAATCCGTCAGGTCGATATTGGCCTGCCAGAAGGCATCGATCGTGCCCACATCGCGCCAATAGGGTTCATCCTCCAGCCCGCTTTTCACGCAGCTGTCGGCGAACTTGTGCGCCATGGCCTTGCCGCCCTTCACGATGGCGGGGATCAGGTCATTGCCGAAATCATGGCTGGAATTGGTATCCGCCATATCGCGGATCAGCAGATCACGCAGGAAATCCCAGTCGAATACGTAAATCCCCATCGACGCCAGCGCATGATCCGGATCACCCGGAATGGCGGGCGGGTCTTTCGGCTTTTCCAGAAAATCCGTGATCCGCATGTCCTTGTCGACATGCATCACGCCAAAGGCCGTGGCCTCCATCCGGGGCACGGTCAGACAGCCGATGGTCACATCGGCCCCCGTCGCCACATGCTGTTGCAGCATGATCTCGTAATCCATCTTGTAGATATGATCGCCCGCCAGAACGATCACATACTTGATGCCATAGCTATCGACGATGTCGATGTTCTGCGCCACGGCATCCGCCGTGCCCAGATACCATTTCGTTTCATCCACCCGCTGCGAAGCGGGCAGGATATCCAGATATTCGTTCCGTTCCGCCCGGAAAAAGTTCCATCCCCGCTGGCAATGCCGGATCAGGCTGTGCGCCTTGTATTGCGTGGCAATCGCCATCTTGCGAATGCCCGAGTTCAGCGCGTTGGACAGGGCAAAGTCGATGATCCGCGTCTTGCCGCCGAAATAGACCGCAGGCTTGGCGCGGCGGTCGGTCAGCTCCTTCAACCGGCTGCCCCGGCCCCCGGCCAGAACAAAGGCCATCGCCTGTGATGACAAGCGCGCGTTCGGTCTTGGTTGCATCATCGTGTTTCCCTCCCTACGCAGCCTGCGCTGCTTATCCCTTTGCCTGACGGAACCAGACTGCCGAAAGCGGCGGCAGCGTGACAAGCGCGGATTGCGCCCTCCCATGCCACGCCACAGCCTCGGCCGTCACACCGCCCAGATTGCCCCGGTTACCACCGCCATAAAGCGCCGCATCGCTGTTCAGGATCTCATCCCAATGCCCGACCGCTGGCAGGCCCAGCCGATAGCTCCGTTCCACCGGCGTCAGGTTGACCACCGCCACCACCATCGGATCGCCCGCCCGCCCCTTGCGCGCCCAGGCATAGACCGACGCGCCCGCATCATTGGACTCGATCCATTCAAATCCCTCGGGCCGTGTATCATTCACATGCAACGCCGGCGTGTCGCGATAGATCCGGTTCAGATCGCGCACATAGGATTGCACGCCCCGATGTTCGGCAATGTCCAACTGGTGCCAGTCGAGGCTTTGGTTGTGATTCCATTCCCGCCCTTGGGCGAATTCGCATCCCATGAACAAAAGCTTCTTGCCCGGATGCGCCCACATGAACCCGTAATAGGCACGCAGGTTGGCAAACTTCTCCTCGCCCGATCCAGGCATCTTCTCCAGCATGGACCCTTTGCCATGCACCACCTCGTCATGGCTGATCGGCAGGATGTAATTCTCGGACCACGCATAGTGCAGCCCGAATGTCATCTGGTGGTGGTGGAACTGCCGATAGATCGGGTCCTTTTCCATGTAGGACAGGGTGTCATTCATCCAGCCCATGTTCCACTTGAACCCGAACCCAAGGCCCCCGTGGCTGACCGGCCGCGACACGCCGGGAAAGGCCGTGCTTTCCTCGGCCGCCGTCATGATCCCCGGCACCTCGCCATAGACGGTGGTGTTCATCCGTTGCAGCAGGGCGATGGCCTCGTAATTCTCGCGCCCTCCATCCTTGTTGGGGATCCATTCGCCGTCCTTTCGCGAATAGTCGCGGTACAGCATCGACGCCACCGCATCCACGCGCAGCCCGTCGATATGGTATTCCTCCAGCCAATAGAGCGCGTTGGACACCAGATAGTTGGCAACCTCGATCCGCCCGTAATTGTAGATCAGCGTGTTCCAGTCCTGATGGAACCCCTCGCGCGGGTCGGCATGTTCATAAAGCGGCGTGCCGTCGAACCGGCCCAAGCCATGCGGATCGGTCGGGAAATGCCCCGGCACCCAGTCCAGCAGGATGCCCAGCCCCTTGCGGTGGGCCGCATCGACCAGCGCGCGGAACTCGGCCGGTGTGCCATGTCGGATGGTGGGGGCATACATGCCGACGGGTTGATAGCCCCAACTTCCGTCAAAGGGAAACTCGCTGATCGGCAGCAATTCGATATGGGTGAACCCCATATCAGTGACGTAATCCACCAACTGCTCGGCCAGTTCCAGATAAGACAGCATCCTGTCCCCCGGCGCGCGCCGCCACGATCCCAGATGCACCTCATAGATCGAAATCGGCGCGTCGATGGTGTGGCGCGCCGCACGGCCTGCCAGCCAATCCTGATCGTGGAACTCTCCCACGATCTTGCGCACCACAGAGGCATTCGCCGGCGGGTGTTCCGACCCAAACCCCACCGGATCGGCCTTCAGCGGCCCGACATAGCCGTTATGGCCCCGGATCTCATACTTGTAGGTCGCCCCCTCGCCCAGACCGGGGATGAAGGTCTCCCACACGCCCGTCGGCCCGCGCCGCCGCATCGGGTGGCGGCGGCCATCCCAGACGTTGAAATCCCCCACCACGCTGACGCGTTCGGCATTGGGCGCCCAGACGGCGAAATGCGTGCCATCCACCCCTTCATGGGTGATGAGATGCGCGCCCAGCACCTGCCACAGGCGCTTGTGCGTGCCCTCGCCCAGCAGATATTCGTCCATCTCGCCCAGCACTGGGCCAAAGTGGAAGGGATCATCGAATTCCCAAACCGCGCCATGGCCCTCGGCGCGCAACCGATACTCAACCTTCTTGGGCAGGGATGCGCAGAACAGCCCGTCGCAGCCGGGGATAGCGGCCGCCTCCACTGGCTTCCCTGCCTTGCCCGTCAGCACCGATAGCCGCTCCGCTCCCGGCACAAAGGCTGTGAGAACCCACACCCCATCGCGCTTGTGCAACCCCAGCACCGAAAACGGATCGCCGTGGCGGCCTTCCACGATGGCCTTGGCGGCCCCGTGGTCGATCAGCGTCTCGGTCATGGCTGCCCCCCTCCCAAAGAGCGCCACCCCGGCCCGTCACAGGGCCGAAGTGACCCCCCATATGTCATCCATATAGCTGCGGATCGTACGGTCCGATGAAAAGAACCCCGACCGCGCCGTGTTCATCGCCGCCATCGTCACCCAGCGATCCTGATCCGCATAAGCGCGGTCCACCTCGCCCTGCGCCGCATGGAAGGCGTCAAAATCCGCCGCCACGAGGAAGTAATCATGATGCCAGACGCGATGCACCAACCCGTGATAGCGATCCGGCTGATCGGGCGAGAAGCGGCCTTCGGCGATCATCTGCAGCACATCCTGCAAGGTCTGGCTCGCCTCGATGGCCTTGCGCGAATGATCGGGGTCTTCGCGTCGCTTCATCACCTCTTCCGCCGTCAGGCCGAACAGGAAGAAGTTCTCGGCCCCAACCTCCTGCAAAATCTCCACATTCGCGCCGTCCAGCGTGCCGATGGTCGGCGCGCCGTTCATCATGAACTTCATGTTGCCCGTTCCGCTGGCCTCTTTTCCGGCCGTCGAAATCTGTTCCGACAGGTCGGCCGCAGGCACCAGCCGTTCGGCCATGCTGACATTGTAATTGGCGGGATAGATGATCTTCAAAAGATCGCCCGTCACCGGATCGCTGTTCACGACTGCGGCCACATCATTGATCAGATGGATGATTTCCTTGGCCACCGCATAGCCCGGCGCGGACTTGCCACCAAAGATCTTTACCCGCGGCACCCAGTTCGCCTTGGGGTTCGACCGGATCCGGTTCCAATGCGCGATGGTTTCCAGAATGTTCAAAAGCTGGCGCTTGTATTCATGGATGCGCTTGATCTGCACATCGAACAGTGCATCGGGATTGACCTTCACCCCGCAATCGGACGCGATCCAGTTCGCCAGCGCCACCTTGTTGGCGCGCTTGGCCCCGGCAAAGGCGTCGCGGAAGGGTTTGCCCGCGATATGCGGCTCCAGCCCGCGCAGCCGGTCCAGATCGGCCTCCCATCCATCGCCGATCGTATTGGTGATCAGCCCGGCCAGCGGGCGGTTCGCCATCTTCAGCCAGCGGCGCGGCGTGACACCGTTGGTCTGGTTGATGATCCGCCCCGGATGCAGGCGGTGCAATTCGGGGAAAAGGTTCTTCTTCACAAGGTCAGAATGCAGCGCCGACACACCATTCACCTTATGCGCCATGACAAAGGCCAATTCGCCCATCCGCACCTCATGGTGCTTCACGATGCCCACATAATGCGGGCGCGACGGATAGGTGCGGCGGTGCCAGCTGTCGATGCGTTCCACGATCTGCATGTGGCGCGGCAGCACATTGCCAAAGGTGAAGGTCGCCCAGCGTTCCAGCGCCTCGGGCAGCAGCGTGTGGTTGGTATAGCCAAGGCATCCCCGCGCCGTATCCAGCGCATCCTCGAACGCCATGCCATGCTCATCCACCAGCAGGCGGATCAGTTCCGGCCCGGCAATGGCGGGATGGGTATCGTTCATCTGGATCGCCACATGCTTGGGCAGATCGGCCAGATTGCTGTGCCGCGCCAGATAGCGGCGCAGGATGTCCTGCAATGCGGCGGATGTCAGGAAGAACTCCTGCTTCAGCCGCAACTCCTTGCCCTGATATGTGGTGTCATCGGGATAGAGCACCCGGCTCAACGTTCGCGCCAGCGCCTCAGGTTCTGCCGCCGCAGCATAATCCCCGCGATTGAACCGCTCCAGATCGAACATGGTAGTGGGCTTCGCCGCCCAGAGGCGCAGCGTATTGGCCCATTTCCCCTGCCAGCCGATCACCGGCGTGTCGTGCGCCTCGGCCAGAACGGTTTCACCGGGCACCCAGACCTCGCGCCCGTCACGCGTTTCGATATGCCCCTTGAACGGGATCGTGTAGGCGCTTTCCGGCCGCGCGAATTCCCAAGGGTGCGCCTGGTTCAGCCAATCCTCGGGCGTCTCCACTTGCTGACCACCCTCGAACCGCTGGCGAAACAGGCCATGCTCATAGCGGATACCATAGCCATAGGCAGGGCAACCCAGCGTCGCCATGCTTTCCATGAAGCACGCCGCCAGCCGCCCCAGCCCGCCATTCCCCAGCGCGGCATCCGGCTCATCCTCGACGATCGACCGGAAATCCTGCCCGAACCCCGCCATCGCCTCTTCGGCAATATCGCGCAGGCCCAGATTGGTGGTCGCATCTTCCAAGAGCCGCCCGATCAGGAACTCCATCGACAGGTAATAGACGCGCTTGCGATCCTCGGCCCATGTCCGCCGGGTCGAGGCGAACCACGGCTCCACGATCCGGTCGCGGATGGCAAAGGACAGCGCCATGCGCCAGTCATAGACACTGGCATTGGGCGCATCCTTGCCCAGCGTAAAGGTCAGATGCCGCGCAATATCGGCTTGCAGCAGGTTCGGGGTCAGGCTCAGATCGTTCACGTCACTCTATCCGCATGATGTCGCCACGGCCCAACCCTAAGCCGCGCCGACAGGGCGTCAAGCGACACCAACCGGAGCGGGCAGGCCAAACAGCGGCGCGACCTCTTTCAAAACGGTTTAAATATTATCGCAAACATTGGCAATGACCTTGTTAAATTCCTTTGTAATCCAGCGGCATCCTATCCCCAAAGCGATTTGAACATTCTCGGCTGTCACGAATTTCCGGTCGCATGTGGCGCATCTTTGGCTGATTCCCACGTCCGCACGGCCAAGCAGGAAACTCAGACGATCTGATCTGGATCATGTCGGACAAGCTGGGTCCTGCATAAATCTTTGGCGACAGCACCCGACCTGCTTGCCCCGGAGAGCGACAATGAGACTCACCACACGAACCAACCTCGCCATGCGCACCTTGATGTTCTGCGCCGTCAATCCGGACCGGATCGTTCGAAAATCCGAAGTGGCCGCCGCCTGCAACGCCTCAGAGAACCATCTCGCGCAGGTGATTCACTTGCTCGCGCAGAAGAAATACCTTCACACGATCCGGGGCCGTGCGGGCGGGTTGATGCTGGGCCACCCCCCGGAAGAGATCACGGTCGGCGCCGTGTTCCGCGAATTCGAAGCGGTGCTGCCCTTCACCGAATGTTTCGCGGGCGATGATTGCACCTGCCCCCTTGTTGCCTGCTGCCGATTGAAAGGCGTTCTGGCAGAGGCCCTGCGCGCCTTCTATGCCGAACTTGACCGCGTCTCCCTCGCCGATCTGGTCCGCGACAATCACCCGCTGCGCGATCTTCTGAGGGTCGCCTAGGAAAAATTTTCAGGAAAATTTTTCCCGAAAGGGTTTTCTCCGAAAACCCCGATTTTTCGCAGAAAAATCGCTACAAAAATTCTTCGTAGAAGAATTTTCCTGCCGCTACTGACCCCAAGTCCGCCGCAGAACGGATAGCCAGTTGTCCCATGCCAGTTTGCGGACCAGGTCCTCGCCATATCCATGCGCCCGCAGCGCAGCGATCAGGCGCGGCAGGCCCGCGACATCGGTGATGCCTTGCGGCACGGTCGCGCCGTCGAAATCCGATCCGAAACCGACATGATCCTCGCCCAAACGGCCGATCAGATGATCCAGATGCCGCAGCACGGATTCCCAGCCCATATTGGGGTCGCGCCGGCCATCCGGGCGCAGAAAGACCGTTGCAAAGTTCAACCCGACCAGACCGCCCCGCTCCCGGATCATGTCCAGTTGCCGATCCGTCAGATTCCGGCTCGACGGCGTCACCGCATGGGCGTTGG
Source organism: Variovorax paradoxus (assembly GCA_943370085.1). Classification (GTDB taxonomy): domain Bacteria; phylum Pseudomonadota; class Alphaproteobacteria; order Rhodobacterales; family Rhodobacteraceae; genus Paragemmobacter. Next base: position 143,760 of record CALRPT020000001.1, read on the forward strand.
AATGGCTGGCCACCAGCGGCGCATCGGACAACCGCGCCACATCATTGAAACCCTGTTCATTCAGATGGCTGAGATCGATCACGATCTTCAGCGCGTTGCACTCCCGCACCAGCCGTTTGCCTGCCTCTGTCAGCCCCGGCCCCGTATCCGGCGTGCCGGGAAAACGGAACGGCACGCCGTGACCAAAGGCCGTCGGTCGGCTCCAGACCGGCCCCAAGGATCGCAGGCCCATGGCATGAAAGGCATGCAGCGCATCGCATCCGGGATCGATCGCCTCGGCCCCTTCCATGTGCATCACCCCCGCGATCACGCCCTGCGCTCGTGCAGCCTCGATCTCCGCTGCCGTCCGACACAGCCGGAACGCCCCGCCAGATGCCCGCGCCATCCAAAGCAGATGCCCCGCCTGCTCCAGCGCAACCACCTGGCTCGGCCCCAGAGGCAATTGCCCCGGCAGGTCCAGCGCATAGGGCGGGCGGTCCATCAAGGCTTCGATCGAGGCGTCATCGGTCTTGCTGGGGGTGGGCACATAGATCGCGAAAAGCCCGCCCGCAAAACCGCCCGCCGTCATGCGCGGCAGGTCCAGATGGCCTTTGCCCTCACCGGTCAGCCAGATCGCCTCGCGCGCGGCGGGGGCCATCAACAGCCGGTATAGGATATCGTTATGGCCGTCGAACACCGGGATCAGGTCGGTCATGGATGCCTCCGCATTGCGCCGCCACCCTTGCACGGGCCGGGGGCGGCTTGAACCCCCTCCAACGCCACAGCGCCCCTGCACCCGACTGATCCTCATAGCGCGCAAACGCCGAATCCCTTGTCCGCAAGGCGGCTCCGACCCGGTTCTCAGCGACCCACATCGGCTTATCGCGCGATTGTGCACGCGTTTCTTCACCTGCAAGCCTCTGAACCTGTTGCAAATGTCGCACATCCCCTGTAGCGCGTCGCAAAATCGTCATCCTTGCGTCTTGTCGCGGCCCTTTCCCGCGCTCAAGTCTGGGGGGCGATTTCGAAGCAGAGCCGGAGTGAGCAGGAAAGATGGCCAAAAAGCCGAACAGCACCACGCAGCAACAGGGGGGCAGCACCGCCCCCTCGCAGCAACAAGACCAATCCCAGGGGTCCACCCAGCAACAGCAAGGGTCCACCCCGATCTTCCGCGACTGGGCCGCCATCTGAACCCAAGCAGACCGGAACAGACGCTTTCCTGAGACCGGGCCAGCCGCTAGGCTGGCCCTGTTTCATTCAAGGCCGCCTCTGATGCCCACCCCTGTCTCCTCCATCCCCAATCTTGGCCCCGCGACCGAGGCTGCCTTTGCCAAGGCAGGCATCCATTCCGCCGAAGAGCTGCGCGCGCTTGGCCCCGATGAAGCCTATCGCCGCCTGTTGGCCAGTGGCACGGCCCCGCATTTCATCGGCTATTACGTCATCGTCATGGGCCTGCAGGGCCGTCCCTGGAATGATTGTCAGGGCGATGAGAAGGCCGCGCTGCGCCTGCGTTTCGATGCGATCAAGGCCAGCATGAAAGGAAAAGGCCGCTCCGAAATCGAAGCGGCCTTGGATATGCTTGGCGTCGTGGAACGTCGTCGGTAATCCCTTCGGATCAGCCGACCAGTTCAAGGCCCGAGAAGAAGAAGGCGATCTCACGCGCGGCCGATGCCTCGCTGTCCGACCCGTGGACAGAGTTTTCACCGACCGACAGCGCAAATTCCTTGCGGATCGTGCCTTCGGCCGCATTGGCCGGGTTGGTTGCGCCCATCACTTCACGGTTCTTCAGGATGGCGCCTTCGCCTTCCAGAACCTGCACGACCACCGGCTCGGACGCCATGAATTCGCACAGTTCGCCATAGAAGCCGCGCTCTTTATGCTCCGCATAGAACTGACCGGCCTGCGCCATGGTCAGGTGGATGCGCTTCTGCGCGACGATGCGCAGACCGGCTTCTTCAAACTTGGCGTTGATCTTGCCGGTCAGGTTGCGCTTGGTCGCATCGGGTTTGATGATCGACAGGGTGCGTTCGATGGCCATGGGGACGTCTCCGTTACTGGGTTCTGTTTCTGGGGCGCGTGGGGGATCCCCGCGCCGGAATTCATGTGCGGCGCACCTAGCATGGGCCTGTAACAATGAAAAGCCGCCCCTCACCAAAGCCCTAACAAGGGGTGCGCCGCGTGCATACGCCCGTCTGTACTGCGGTGCTGCACAGCGCGCTGCACGGGCAAACCCACACCTCCCGTTGACGTCGCGCCGCCCATAGGGCAAGCCCTGCGCCATGTTACGCATTGACGCCATCACCTATTCCGTCGAAGGCCGCCCCCTGCTGGAAGCGGCTTCTGCCACCATTCCCACCGGCCACAAGGTCGGCCTTGTGGGCCGCAATGGCACGGGAAAAACCACGCTTTTCAGGCTGATACGCGGAGAGCTTGCATTAGAGGGCGGGTCGATCACCCTGCCCTCTCGCGCCCGCATCGGCGGCGTGGCGCAAGAGGTGCCCTCATCGGAAACCTCTCTCCTTGATACCGTCCTGCAGGCCGATACCGAACGCGCCACCCTGCTGGCCGAATCCCACACCGCCACCGACCCCCACCGCATCGCCGAAATTCAGGCGCGCCTCGCCGATATTGACGCATGGTCGGCTGAGGGCCGCGCCTCCAGCATTCTCAAGGGGTTAGGCTTCGACGCGGATCAGCAACTGATGCCCTGCTCGGCCTTTTCCGGGGGCTGGCGCATGCGGGTTGCATTGGCAGGCGTGCTGTTTTCCCAGCCCGACCTGCTCCTTCTGGACGAACCGACCAACTACCTCGATCTCGAAGGTGCGCTCTGGCTTGAAGCTTACCTTCAGAAATATCCCCATACCGTCATCATCATCAGCCACGACCGTGGCCTTCTGAACCGCGCCGTGCAGGGAATCCTGCATCTGGATCAGCGGAAATTGACATATTGGACAGGCCCTTACGACCAGTTCGCACGTCAGATGGCCGAACGCCGCGCCGTCTTGCAAGCCGAGGCGAAAAAGCAGGAGGCGCGGCGCGCGCATCTGCAATCCTTCGTTGATCGGTTCAAGGCAAAAGCGTCCAAGGCCGTGCAGGCGCAATCCCGCGTCAAGATGCTGGAAAAGATGACGCCGATCACCGCGCCCGAAGATGCCAAGCGCGTGGTCTTTACGTTTCCGGCGCCTGAGGAGCTGTCGCCCCCGATCATCAACATGGAAGGTGCCGCCGTGGGTTATGGCGGCCCGCCCGTCCTTAAGAAGCTGTCGTTAAGGATAGACCAGGATGACCGCATCGCCCTTCTGGGCCGCAATGGTGAGGGAAAGTCGACGCTTTCCAAGCTGTTGGCTGGCAAACTTCCCGCGCTGGAGGGCCGCTTCACCCGCTCGTCCAAGTTAAGGATCGGTTACTTCGCGCAGCATCAGGTGGACGAGCTGCACATCGACGAAACACCTCTGCAGCACATCCAACGCCTGCGCCCCGATGAAGGCCAGCCCCGCCTGCGCGCACGGCTTGCGGGGTTCGGCCTGATGGCCGATCAGGCGGAAACGCAGGTGGGCCGCCTGTCGGGTGGCCAAAAGGCGCGGCTCTCGCTGCTGCTCGCCACCATCGACGCGCCACATCTGCTGATCCTCGATGAACCGACCAACCACCTTGATATGGAAAGCCGCGAGGCGCTGGTCGAGGCGCTGACGGAGTATTCCGGCGCGGTGATCCTCGTCAGCCATGACATGCACCTTCTGTCGCTGGTAGCCGATCGGCTCTGGCTGGTCAAAGGTGGGGCTGTCACGCCTTACAATGAGGATCTGGAAGCCTATCGCCGGATGCTTCTGGCAGGCGATGAAGAGGTGAAGGTCGCCCCGAAAGCGGTTGAAAAGCCAAAGAAAGCCAGCCGCGATGAAATCCTTGCCCTGCGCGCCGAGGTGCGCAAATGCGAAGACCGCCTCGCAAAGATCAACGACATGCGCGACAAGCTGGCCAAGAAGCTTGCCGATCCGGAATTGTACGATTCCTCCCGCATCGGCGAGTTGGAAACCTGGAACCGCAAATACGCCGAGGTGATGGAAGCACTGGATAAGGCCGAGGCGCTCTGGCTTTCCGCGCAGGATCGGCTGGAGCAGGCCGAGGCTGCCTAGGCCATGCCGATGCCGTGGACCTATCGGCAGGCGACGCGGGAATGGCAGGCCTTTCTGGCAGATGCGCAGCAGGCGATGGGCACGCCCACGGACCACAGCACCTTCACAGCCGTTGAAGGCGTGTTGCGCGCCTTTCGCCGCCGCCTGACGCCGCAGCAAGCCATTGATTTCGCACAAGTTCTGCCGTCGGTTCTGCGGGCGCTTTTCATCGCCGACTGGACCCTGTCCGATCCGCCCGCCCCGCCCGGCACCCGCGCCGATTGGACAGCCGAGGCACGCGCCCTGCGCCGCCATCACAACATTGCCCCGGAAACCTGCGTCGCCGACACAGCCTTTGCCCTGCGCCGCGCGGTGCTGCGTGAAGACCTTGATCGCGTGCTGTCCCGCCTGCCGCCCTTTGCCGCTGAATTTTGGTCAACCCCCGGCATTGATCCGGCCACTCTCGGCCCGAGCATCGTCTGATCCCCCTGCGCTGCGGGCTATGGATTCACTGGCCGACAACATTCAAACGCCATAGGCTGCCACAAACCGGAGGTCGCCCTTGCCCGAAACAGCCTTCCTCATCACCGCCTTTGCCACGCTGTTCGTGGTGATCGATCCCCCCGGTCTGGTGCCGCTGTTCATCGCGCTGACGCAGGGCATGACACCCGAACACCGCCGCCGTCTGGCGCTGCGGGCCTGCCTGATCGCCGCGGGCCTTTTGCTGATGTTCGGGCTGGCGGGAGAGGCCATTCTCGGTTTTGTCGGCATCACCATGCCCGCCTTCCGCATCGCTGGCGGCATCCTGCTATTCCTGACCGCGCTTGACATGCTGTTCGAACGCCGCACCCAAAGGCGCGAGGGGCAGAAGACCGAACCCGACCATGATCCTTCCGTCTTCCCGCTGGCCATCCCCCTGATCGCCGGGCCGGGGGCGATTGCCACCATGATCCTTCTGGTGGGTGAAGCGCCGGGCTGGCCCGGCACCTTTGCCGTGCTGGGCCTGATGGCGCTGGTGCTGGCGACCACCTTCGTGTTCCTGCTGGCCTCGCCGCCGCTGGAACGGCTTCTGGGCCGCACGGGCACCATCGTCATCACCCGGCTTTTGGGCATGTTGCTTGCGGCGCTTTCGGTGCAATTCGTGATCGATGGGGTCAAGGGAACCGGTCTGATCGGCTGACCTTTCCATCGGCGACACGCACCCCCATATCCGGCAGGCAAACAGGAAGAAACCGCATGGATTCGGAAACCGCAGGCCGTCTGCTCTACCTCGTTCTGCTGCTGGCGGCAGTGGGCGGCTGGATTATCGTGGAATATCGAAAACGCATGGGCGAGGCGCTGCGCACCGCCGCCGCATGGGGCCTGATCTTCATCGGCGTCATGGCAGGCTATGGGCTGTGGAACGATGTGCGCACGGACATCGCCCCGCAGCAGATGATATCCGAGGCAGGCACGATCGAAGTGCCGCGCGCGGCGGACGGTCACTACTACCTCACGCTGGAAATCAACGGCACGCCGGTGCAGTTTCTGGCCGATACCGGGGCAACCAACATGGTATTGTCCGATCGGGATGCGCGCCGCGTCGGGATCGACCCCGAGGCGCTGGTCTATATCGGTACAGCCCAAACCGCCAATGGCACCGTCCGCACGGCACGGGTGACACTTCCCGGCGTTGCGCTCGGGCCTTACCGGGACGATGACTTCACGGCTTGGGTCAATCAGGGCGAGATGTCGGGGTCGCTGTTGGGTATGGAATACCTTTCTCTATACCGCGTTGAAATTGCAGAAGAAATGATGATCCTGCGGCGCTAGGGGGCCGTCGGGGGGTCAACCCTTCTCTGCCTTCTTCTCCCATCGCCCGCTTTCTTCGGACCAGTATTGTGCCGCCAATCCCGCGTCGGTCAGCGTCTTCCACTTGGCCCGAGCGTCGGTCAGTTGCGCAGGATCGCCCCCGTCGAACAACAGCCAGACCCGTTCCAGCGGCCGCGCTTCATCCGGCGTGGTTGCGGCCCCGTCGATCAGGAATAACCCCTTGGCATCATTTGCAATTTCGCCTTGCCCGATCAGCACTGGCTGATCGGCATCATGCGACCCACCCGCCATGCCATGCGGCAGAAAGGGCAGGCTTTCCGCCGTCCACAGCCGCGCATCCATCCGCTCCAGCGCCGCCGGATCGGTGCCCCTCAGCATCACGCGCCAGCCCTGCGCCACGGCGCGGGGCAGCAGCATGAGAAGCGTCTCCTCCACCGAGGAGCGCGTCAGGTGATAGAACATCACCACGCCCATGGCAGCGTCACTTCGACTCGAACTTGTCGCGGATCAGGCGGTCCAGCGCCATAACGCCCCATCCCGTCGCCCCCTTAGGCGCCAGCGTGCTGTCGGATTTCAGCAGCGCGGTGCCTGCGATGTCCAGATGGCACCATGGGATTTCCGATTTCACGAAACGCTGCAGGAACTGCGCCGCCGTGATCGCCCCGCCGTCCCGCCCGCCCACATTCATCATGTCGGCGATGCGCGATTTCAGCTTGGCGTCATAGGCATCACCCATCGGCATCCGCCATGCCCCTTCGCCCTCGGCTTTTGCGGCTTTGAGGAAGGCGTTGCACAGATCATCGTTATTGGAGAAAACGCCTGTGTTTTCATGGCCCAAGGCGATGATGATGGCTCCGGTCAGGGTGGCAAGGTCGATCATCCCCACCGGTTTGAACCGCTCCTGCGCGTACCACAGCACATCGGCCAACACGAGGCGGCCTTCGGCATCGGTGTTGATCACCTCGACCGTGTCGCCCTTCATCGTCTTGACGACGTCACCGGGTCGCTGCGCGCGCCCGTCAGGCATGTTCTCCACCAACCCCACCAGACCCACGACATTGGCCTTGGCCTTGCGCAGGGCCAGCGTGCGCATCACGCCCGCCACAACGCCGGCGCCGCCCATGTCCATCGTCATGTCTTCCATGCCACCGGCAGGCTTGATCGAGATGCCGCCCGTATCGAACACCACCCCCTTGCCCACCAGCGCAAAGGGCGCGGCCCCCTTTTCACCGCCATGCCATTGCATGACCACGACCTTGGACGGGCTCTCTGATCCCTGCCCCACACCCAGCAGCGCACCCATGCCGAGCTTGGACAGTTCCTCTTCCTCAAGGATTTCGACATCCAGCCCCAATTCCTGCATCGCGGCCAGCCGCGCGGCGAAATCGTAGGTGGTCAGGATGTTGGCCGGTTCGTTCACCAGATCGCGGGTGAAGAACACGCCCTCTGCCACCGCCGCCCCCGGCGCGGCGGCTGCCGCCACCGCCTCAGGGTTGGCCACCATGAAGGCGACATGGCCGGGCACCTTGCGCTCACCCGTCTTGTGGGCAGTGAAATCATAGGCCCGCATCGCCACACCAAAGGCAATCTCGGCCGAAAGCGCGAGGTTTTCCGCCAGAACGGTCGTGCCGGCGGGCGTCAGGGCGCGGCCAATCGCGCCGCCTGCCTTGCGGGCATTGGCGATGTCGCTCCGCTTGGGCAGGCGGATGATCTGCAGCGCATCGGCCAAGAGGCCCGAGGGCCAGGCCAATTCCACTGCCTCACCCGGCTTCAGTCTTTCAAAGGCTTCGTTGTTCAAAAGCCGTGTGACCGCGCCGCGTGTCAACTTGTCCAGCCGGCGGATTGCCGGGCTGGGCGCATTCGGTCCATCCGCAAAGGCCACAATCCGCCCCGTGATGCGCGGCAGTGCGTCAAGATCGACGGGACGGAAATGGATCGGAACAGGATGGGTCATGCGGGGAATCCTTGGCGGAAGGCGCCTGCTGGACAGCGGCGGCGCAGAGATTGACAAAACGCTAACCGCCCTGCCCGCGATTGACCAGATATGAGTTTTCCCCGCTGGGGATTTCCGTTAGATTCACCAAAAGTGAAGAAACGAGGGTGCAGTCAGCGTGTCAAAATTCGACAGATATCTGCTGTCGCAACTTGTTGCGCTGTTCGGCTTCTTTGCCCTAATTCTTGTGTCTGTCTATTGGGTCAATCGTGCCGTTGGCCTATTCGACAGGCTGATCGGCGATGGTCATTCCGCGCTGGTGTTCCTCGAATTCTCGCTTCTGATGCTGCCAAACGTGATCCGGCTGGTTCTGCCCATCGCGGCCTTTGCGGCAACGGTCTATGTGACCAACCGGCTTACGCAGGAAAGCGAGTTGGTGGTGATGCAGGCCACCGGTTTTTCCGGCTTTCGCCTGGCCCGCCCGGTTCTGTATTTCGGCGGCATCGTGACCGCGCTGCACCTCTTGCTGATGAATGTCCTGGTCCCGTGGAGCGGGGCCATGTTGTCGGAGCGAGAGGCCGCCTTGGCCGAGAATGTGACCGCCCGCTATCTGACCGAGGGGCAGTTCATGCACCCCGCCGCCGGGGTGACGCTTTACATCCGCGACATCACCCAGCAGGGCGAATTGCGGGACCTGTTCCTGTCGGATGAGCGTAATGCCGCCGAGCGGACCACCTATACCGCCCGCCGCGCGCTGCTGGCGCGGGGCGGGAACGGGCCGACCCTTCTGATGTTCGATGGAATCGCACAGACCCTGACCCGTGACGACCGGCAAAGCCTTTCGGTCACGCGCTTTGCCGATGTGACCTACGATCTTTCGGGAATGCTGGCCGACAGGACCCAGACGCTGGTTCCGCCCGACTACCTGACCACGGTTGAGCTTCTTTCCACCGATCCACAGGAATTGGAGGCCCGCACAGGTGCCGATCGCGCCACGATCCTCCAAGAGGTGCATACAAGGTTGGCGCAGCCCTTCCTCAGTGCGGCGGCGGCGATGGTGGGCTTTGCCACCCTTTTGATGGGTGCTTTCAGCCGCTTTGGCCTGTGGCGACAGATTCTTTGCGCGGTGGGTATCCTGATCTTCCTGCAACTTCTCAACACGACCGGCTCTGCCATGGCGCTTGAAAATGTGCGGCTCTGGCCTGCCGTGTATGCCGCCCCCCTCGCGGGGCTGGGGATCGCGGCGCTGTTGCTGTATCTGTCGCAGCGGCCCAGGCGTCTGCAAGGAGCGGTGGCATGACGCTCAGCCTTTATATCGCGCGGCGGTTTCTTGGATCGTTTCTGGTGGTTCTGGGGGTGTTCTTCGGGATCATGCTGCTGATCGACACGATCGATCAGTTGCGCCGAGTGAACCAGAGCGATGCAGGGCTTGTTTCGGCGCTGCATCTGGCTGCGCTGAATGTGCCGGAAAGCCTTTATCGCATCCTGCCGCTGATCGTGGTGTTGGCGGCGATTTCCCTGTTCATGGCGCTCGCCCGGTCCAGCGAATTGGTCGTGGTGCGGGCGGCGGGCCGGTCGGGCCTGCGCTTTCTGATTGCGCCGGTGGTGACGGCCCTGATCTGCGGGCTGGTCGCCGTGGCCGTGCTGAACCCATTTGTCGCCGCCACCACCCGGCTTTATGACAATGCGCAGGCCGATCTTGCGCGGGGCGGATCCAGCGCGATGTCGGTGTCGGAAAACGGCCTCTGGCTGCGGCAAGGCGATGGCAACGGCCAGACCGTCATTCAGGCCGCGCGCACCAATCAGGATGGCACCGAGCTTTACGGTGTCAGTTTCCTTCTGCTGGATGCCGAAGGACTGCCTGCGGCGCGGATCGAGGCGAACGTCGCGCGGCTGGAACCGGGGGCCTGGCTGCTGGAAGGGGCAAAGCGCTGGGATCTGAATGCCGCCAATCCCGAACAAAGCTCGACCCAGTTGCCGGATGGCAGCACCGTGCCGTCAGACCTGACACGCGAAGGCATTCGCGACAGTTTCGGATCGCCCTCGGCCATCCCTTTCTGGTCGCTGCCCTCTTACATCGCCGGGCTGGAACGGGCAGGATTCTCGGCGCGCTCTCATCAGGTCTGGTTCCAGATGGAACTGGCCCAGCCACTGCTGCTGGCGGCGATGGTGCTGGTGGCGGCGGGGTTCACCATGCGGCATGCACGTTTCGGCAAGACCGGCACGTTGGTGCTGTTTGCCGTGCTGAGCGGCTTTGCGATCTTTTTCCTGCGCAACTTCGCGCAGGTTCTTGGTGAGAACGGACAGATCCCTGTAGCACTTGCCGCATGGGCCCCGCCCGTGGCTGCCACGATGATGGCACTTGGCCTTCTTCTGCATCTGGAGGATGGCTGACATGGCCCGTGGCCCCGACTTCCGCCGCAGGAAACCCCGCCGCTTTGCGGCATTCCGCCCGCTTGCGCTGGCGCTGTCTGTTGCGGCCCTTCTCGGCTCGGCCTCGCCCGGTGGGCTGATGGCGCAGGAAGCCGCAACCCTGATCGCGGATCGGCTTGAAATTGCGGCGGATTCCCGGCTCATCGCCGAGGGGTCGGTAGAGGTGTTCTATCAGGGTCGCCGCATGACGGCCGAGCGCATCGTGTTTGACCAAAGCACCGATCAGTTGCGCATCGAAGGCCCGATCCGCCTTACGGATGAAGACGGATCGACCGTGATCGTTGCCGCGCAGGCCGATCTGTCGTCAGACTTGACCGAAGGCATCCTGCAAAGCGCGCGGGTCGTGCTGAACCAGCAATTGCAGATGGCGGCGGCGCAGATGGTGCGCAGCGAGGGGCGCTATCTGCAACTGGACAATGCCGTAGCCTCAAGCTGCAAGGTCTGCGCAGGTAGCACCACGCCCTTGTGGGAGATCCGGGCCCGGCGCGTGCTGCACGACCAGACGGCGCAACAGATCTATTTCGACCATGCCCAGTTGCGCGTGGCGGGCGTGCCGCTGCTCTATATCCCGCGCCTGCGTATCCCCGATCCGACGCTTGACCGCAGCACGGGCTTTCTGATGCCCACCTTCACCAACCGGACCGATCTGGGAACCGGCGTCACCCTGCCCTATTTCGTCGCAATCGGCCCATCTCGCGACCTGACCTTTTCGCCAACGCTCACGACCAGCGGCGCGAAGGCGCTTGAGGTGCGGTATCGTCAGGCCTTCGAGACGGGCAATATCGCGATCTCGGGTACCCTGGCGCGCGATGACATCCAGCCCAACAACACGCGCGGCTATGTGGTTGCGGATGGTGTGTTCCGCCTTCCGCGCGGCTATCGGCTCGCCTTCCATGGCGAAGCGGTCAGCGACGATGCCTATCTGGCAGATTACGGCATCAGCGATACCGACCGTCTGACCAACACGATCCAGGTGGACCGGGTGCGCAGGGATGAATACATCGCCGCCCGGATCATCAATTTCGACACCCTGCGCGCCGGCGATTTCCCATCGGCCACCCCCTATCTGGTGACGGATTCCACCTATATCCAGCGCTTCCAGCTTGGCGCGCTGGGGGGCGAAGGGGCATTGCGCTTTGGCAGCCACACCCATACGCGGCAATCGTCGAACCCGCTGGATGGCGCGGATCCCGATGACATTTCTGAAGGGTCCGACATGCAGCGCCTGTCCATCGGGGCGGATTGGCGCAAGGATTGGGTGACGACCAGTGGGGTTGTCCTTGCCGCCTTGGGCGAGGTGCGGCTGGATACGTTCAACATCTCAGACGATGCCACTTATGGCGGCAGCCCATCGCGGCTTTATGGCGCTGGCGCGGTTGAATTCCGCTGGCCATGGGTGCGTGCCGGGGCGAATGGCGTCGCGCAAGTGATCGAACCGGTGGCGCAGCTGGTTTGGTCGGATGAAGACGGTGATCTGATCCCGAACGAAGACAGCCGCCTTGTGGAGTTTGACGAATCCAATCTGTTTTCGCTGAACCGCTTTCCCGGCACGGATGTGGTAGAAACCGGACTGCGCGCCAATCTGGGCGTCAGCTGGACGCGGATCGATCCGGCCGGCTGGACGATCGGCGTCACCGCCGGCCGCGTCTTCCGCGATGCGCCCGCCACGAGCTTTTCGAATGCATCAGGGCTGAGCGGCAGCACGTCTGACTGGCTGTTGGGGGTGACGGCTGAAACGGCAAACGGGCTGAACTTTGCCGGTCGGGTCATCACCGATGATGACCTGACGGTGACGCGCGGTGAGGTGTTGGCCGAATATGGCAGCCCGCAGGTCTGGTTCAACACCGGCTATATCTGGTCCATTGCAGACCTCGCCGAATCTCGGCCCAACCGTGTATCGGACCTTATTTTGGGTGGTGGCTATCAGATCAGCCCGGGCTGGCAGGCCACAGCGTCGGGCCGCTATGATTTCGAGGCGGACAGCTATCGCAGCGCCGATTTCGGCGTGAGCTTCAAGAACGAGTGTTTGCTGGTTGATCTTTCTCTCTCGCGTCGGTTCACGTCATCCACTACTGTGCGGCCAGGCACGACGGTCGATCTATCGGTCGAATTGCTTGGCTTTGGCGGTGGAACCGAGGCGGGACCGGCGCGCATGTGCAGGCGATGACGGTACAAGGCAAGACACGGTGCAAGGCAGGATACGGGATACGGGAATGACGGATCGTTCGCGGAACAAGGCGGCGCAGACCATAAGGGCAGCGCTTTTGGGGGCTTCGCTTCTGGCGGTTGGGGCAGGTATGGCCCCGGCGCAAGAGGGCGGGCTGTTCTCGCCCCGGATGGTGATCAACGGCCAGACCGTGACAAATTTCGAAATGGAACAACGGATACTGTTCCTGCGCGCCCTGCGCGCGCCCGGCGACCCTGAGAAAGAGGCGCTGGACGCGCTGATGCGCGACCGGCTTGGCGCACAGGCGGCCAAGGACCTGGACATTTCGGTCACTGCCGAACAGGTCAAGCAGGGCATGGAGGAATTCGCCGCCCGTGCCAACCTGACGGCCGAACAGTTCACCCAAGCGCTGGGGCAAGAAGGCGTGGCGCCGGAAACCTTCCGCAATTTTGTGGCAAACGGGCTGTTGTGGCGCGATGTCGTACGGTCGAAATTCGCCTCGCAGATCCGTATCTCGGATGCCCAGATCGATCGGGCGCTGGCCGAGAATGCCAAGACCCCGCAGGTGCAGGTGCTTCTTTCCGAACTGATCATTCCGGTGCAGGGCGAGGATATTTCGCCCGTGCTCGATCAGGCGCGCGCCATCAAGGCGGACAGCGGGTCTGAGGCAGGCTTTGCCTCTGCCGCGCGGCAGTTTTCGGCCGCGCCTTCGGCAGGGCGCGGCGGGCGTTTGGACTGGGTTCCGATCAGCAATCTTCCCCCGGCCATCGCCCAGCAGGTGCTGACGCTGTCACCGGGTGAAGTTTCCGATCCGATCGTGGTGCCACAGGCAGTGGTGTTGTTCCAATTGAACGGCATCAGCGATCTGGAAAGCGCCATGCCCGCACAGGTTGAGGTGGAATATGCCCAATTCGCCCTGCCGCCGAACCTGGACCCGGCGGTGGTGCGCCAGCAGACGGATGATTGTGGCGATCTTTATCCGCTCGCGCGCGGCCTGCCGGCCGAACAGCTGCGGGTGACCAAGCAGATGATGGGTTCGGTGCCGCAGGACATCGGGCTGGAACTTGCAAAGCTGGACCCCGGCGAAAGCGTACTGCGTGGGCGCGGGACCTATAACGAATTGCTTATGCTCTGCTTGCGCACCGGCATCCCCGAGGCCGATCCGAATGCGGCAGAAATTCCGGTGACAACAGCCGAAAGCGATGCCGCAGAAGCCGAGGACAAGCCTCTGGTCGACCGTGAGGCGGTGCGCAACCAGTTGGGCAACCAGCAGCTGACCGCCTTGGCCGAGGGCTTCATGGAAGAGCTGCGGTCAGAAGCGATCATCGAGGAGCGGTGAGCGCGACCTTGCCGCCGATCGCGCTGACCTGCGGGGACCCTGCCGGTATTGGGGCCGAGATTACCCTGAAGGCGCGGGCGGCGCTGGGGGCGGAGCAGCCGTTCTTCTGGATCGGCGACCCGTCACATCTGCCAAAGGATGCCCTCTTTTCCGTGATTGACCATCCCGCTCAGGCGGCGGCAGTGTCTGCCGCATCCCTACCCGTGCTGGCCCATCCCTTTGCCAAACCCGCCACCGCCGGACAGCCGGACCCCGCCAATGCGCAAGGCGTTGTTGATGTGATCGCGCGGGCGGTGGGGTTGGTGCAGCAGGGCCATGCGTCGGCGATCTGCACCCTGCCCATCAACAAGAAGGTGCTGAAGGATGGTTGCGGCTTCGCCTATCCGGGGCATACCGAATATCTGGCGCATCTGGGCGGTGTCGGGCGGGTGGTGATGATGCTGGCCTGTCCCGAATTGCGGGTGGTGCCGGCAACAATTCACATTGCGCTGGCCGATGTGCCGGTGGCGCTGACGCCGGATCTGTTGGAAGAGACGATCCGCATCACCGATGCCGGGCTGCGGCGCGATTTCGGCATCGCCCGGCCACGGATCGCCGTCGCAGGCTTGAACCCCCATGCCGGCGAAGGCGGGGCGATGGGGCGGGAAGAGATTTTATGGATCAACCCCCTCATCGCGCGGATGGCGGCAGAGGGCTTTGATCTGCGCGGTCCGATGCCGCCGGACACGATGTTCCACAAGGCGGCGCGGGCGCGCTATGATGTGGCCGTCTGCATGTATCACGATCAGGCGCTGATCCCGATCAAGACCGTGGATTTCGACGGCGGGGTGAATGTGACGCTGGGCCTGCCCTTCATCCGCACCTCACCCGATCATGGCACTGCCTATGATATTGCGGGCAAAGGCATCGCCAGCGCGACCAGCCTTGTGGCGGCCCTGCGGATGGCGCAACAGATGGCAGCGGCGCGCGGGGTTTGATCGTCGGCAGCGGGGGCCAGCCCCCGCACCCCCGGGATACTTGAGCAGAGAAGACAGGTGCAAGGTTCATGGCAACGATTGATGGGCTGCCGCCGCTGCGTGAGGTGATCCGGGCGCATGATCTGGTGGCGAAAAAGCAGTTGGGGCAGAACTTCCTGCTCGATCTGAACCTGACGGCCAAGATCGCGCGGCAGGCGGGGGATCTGTCGGGTTGTGATGTGCTGGAGGTGGGGCCGGGGCCCGGCGGGTTGACGCGCGGTTTGCTGGCCGAAGGCGCGCGGCGGGTGCTGGCCGTGGAAAAGGATCCGCGCTGCATGGCGCCGCTGGCCGAGGTTGGGGCTGTCTATCCCGGGCGCCTCGAGGTGATCAACGGCGACGCGCTGGAGGTGGATGTGCTGGCACATCTGACGCCCCCGGTGCGGGTGGTGGCTAACCTGCCCTATAATGTGGGCACGGAGTTGTTGATCCGTTGGCTGACGCCCGCCGTCTGGCCGCCCTTCTGGGAAAGCCTGACGCTGATGTTCCAG
This sequence comes from Variovorax paradoxus, assembly GCA_943370085.1. Classification (GTDB taxonomy): domain Bacteria; phylum Pseudomonadota; class Alphaproteobacteria; order Rhodobacterales; family Rhodobacteraceae; genus Paragemmobacter. The sequence goes on from CALRPT020000001.1 coordinate 159,039, forward strand.
AAGGAAGTGGCCGAGCGGATCGTGGCAAAGCCCCGGACGGACCATTACGGGCGTCTGGCGCTGTTGGTGCAGTGGCGGGCCGAGGCAAAGATCGTGATGCATCTGCCGCCCGAAGCATTCACTCCTGCGCCAAAGGTGCATTCTGCCGTGGTCCATATCACCCGATTGGCCGAGCCGCGCTTTCCCGCCGATGGCGCGGTGCTGAGCCGGATCACGGCCATGGCCTTCAACCAGCGGCGCAAGATGCTGCGGTCATCGTTGAAGGGCTTGGGCGCGGATATCGAGGCAAAGCTGGAAGCCGCCGGAATTACGCCGACGCAGCGCGCCGAGGAGATTTCGCTGGAGCAGTTCTGTGCTTTGGCGAGGGTGATCAAGGCATGAAAAAAGGCCGGGTTTGACCCCGGCCTTTTTTTGTATGGTTAACGGGCGGTTAACGCCTTATTCCGCGGCTGCCGCCGGATCAGACCCGGAATTATCCTTGTCTGCCTTGGGTTTGCGCGGTGCACGGGTCTTTTTCGGGACCTCAGAGGCTTCGGGCGTAGGTGCCGTGACGGCGGGCTGTTTTGGCGCTTTTGGCGCTGCTGGCGCCGAAGCCGCGATAGCAACCGCGGCTGCCGCAGGGGCGGCTTCAGCCACAGTTTGCGGCTGCTGGTCGCGCCGATTTTCGCGGTCGCGGCGGAAATCGCCGCGGTTGTTGCGATCCTGACGTTCGCCACCCTGGCGTTCACCGCCTTGGCGCTCTCCGCCCTGACGATCATTGTTCTGACGATCGTTATTCGGGCGGTCATTGTTCTGGCGGTCGCCACGATCCTGACGGTTGCCCTGATCCGGGCGATCGCCGCGATCATCGCGGCGCGGCTGGAAGGGCCGCGCTTCGGGGGTTTCCACCAGATTGGTGTCGCCGCCCTCGCCCAGTTCGATCACGGCAGCGCCCGAGGGGGCAGTCTCGTCATTATTGCGATACTCGCGGTAGTCGCCGCGATCCTGACGGTCACGCCAGGGCTGATCCCGGTTGCCATCACGATTGTCGCGGTTGCCATCCCGGTTGTAGCCCTGATTGCCGTCACGGTCACGATTGGCGTTCTGCTGGCCGCCACCCTGATAGGTGTTCTGCTGGTTGCCGTTCTGGTTGCCGTTCTGGTTTCCATTATGGTTTCCATTCTGGCCGCCATACTGGCCACCGCCCTGCTGACCACCCTGCTGCGGGTTGTTCTGCTGGTTGCGCTGACGCTCTTCCTGTTCGGCGGCCATCTCGCGCATCGCCTCGCCCAGCAGGCGGGTGTAATGCTCGGCATGCTGCAGGAAGTTTTCCGCGGCGACGCGGTCATTCGACAGCTGCGCATCACGGGCGAGAAGCTGATACTTCTCGATGATCTGTTGCGGCGTGCCACGCACCTTGCCTTCGGGGCCGGAGCTGTCGAAGACGCGGTTGATGATGTTGCCGAGGGTGCGCGGGCGGTTCGCCTTTGAGCGCGAGCGGGACTTGGAAGATCTCATCTTGTCCTTTGGTCCAGATGACCTGGCTTTCTGCGAAGCGCCTTTGTGGTGCGGGTTCCCGTTTCGGGGCATCCCAAGGCGCGTCAAACTGTCAGGCAGTTCCGGCGCGGGGGGACCTGCGCCCTGCCCCATCACCTGAGCGTCGAATAACCACTGTCCGGCGATGATGACAAGAGGATTCGCGCAGCCTGCGGCGGGATGGGCGGCAAAACCCCTGTTCTTTGGGCCGATTGTGGCCGAATTCCCGCAGATCAGGCGGTGCCGGCCGGGGCCAGGTTGCCGGGCTGGCGGGCGATCACCACACGGTCCCGCCCATCCAGATCGGGCAGGATGCGGATGTCCGTCAGGCCCTGCGCGGCGAACAGCGCGGTAACGGCGGCGGCTTGCGTGGGGCCGATTTCCACCATGAGCCGGCCGCCGGGGTGCAGATGTGCCGGAGCGGCGTGGGCAATGCCGCGGTAAGCATCCAACCCGTCGCCGCCCGGCGTGAGGGCGCGGTGCGGTTCACGCTGCACCTCGGGCGAGAGGGCGGGCATCTCGGCTTCGGCGATATAGGGCGGGTTGGAGACGATCAGATCGAACCGGCCCACCACTTGGGCGAACCAGTCCGACAGCGCGAAATCGGCACGGTCGGCAAGGCCGTGGGTCTGCGCATTCGCGGCTGCCACGGCCAGCGTGGCGGGATGGATGTCGGTGCCCATGCCGTGCGCGTTGGGACGATCAGCAAGGCAGGACAGCAGAATGCAGCCTGTGCCGGTGCCAAGATCGAGCATCCGCGCAAAGGGCTCCTCAAGTGCGGCTTGTACCAGAATTTCGGTTTCCGGGCGCGGGTCGAGGGTATCGGGCGTCACGCGAAAGCTGCGCCCCCAGAACAGGCGTTGGCCGGTGATGTGGCTGACCGGTTCGCGGGCAGCGCGGCGGGTGATGACGGCCTCGAAGGCCTGTACCTGAGCATCGGTAAGAGGATCGCCGAGGTGCAGGGTCAGCCTGTCGGGCGCAATCGCGCTGGCATGGGCCAGCAGCACACGCGCATCGCGGGGGGCATCTGGCACGCCCGCCGCGGCAAGGCGCGGAATGGCAGCGCGCAGCGCCTCAGCCCCCGTCATCCGTCCATCTCGGCAAGTTTTTCGGCCTGATCATGGGCGACGAGGGCGTTTACCACACCGTCCAGATCGCCCGCCATGATCTGCGGCAGGGCATAAAGCGTCAGGTTGATGCGGTGGTCGGTCAGGCGGCCTTGTGGGAAGTTGTAGGTGCGGATGCGTTCCGATCGGTCGCCGGACCCCACCTGCGCCTTGCGGTCGGCGGCGCGGTCATTGGCCTGGCGTTCACGCTCCATCTCAAAAAGCCGGGCACGCAGCACCTGCATGGCAATGGCGCGGTTCTGGTGTTGCGACTTCTCCGACGAGGTCACGATGATCCCGGTGGGGATATGGGTGATGCGGACCGCCGAGTCGGTGGTGTTGACGTGCTGCCCCCCTGCGCCGCTGGCGCGCATCGTATCGATGCGGATGTCAGAGGCGGGGATGTCGATATCCACCTCTTCCGCCTCAGGCAGCACCGCCACTGTGGCGGCAGAGGTGTGGATGCGACCCCCCGCCTCGGTTTCCGGAACGCGCTGCACGCGGTGCACGCCGGATTCGAATTTCAGTTTCGCAAAGACGCCTTCGCCCTGCACATGGGCGGTCAGTTCCTTGATGCCGCCTAGGTCGGACAGCTGCTGTTCAAGGATATCGAACCGCCAGCCCTGCTTTTCGGCAAAGCGCTGATACATCTTCAACAGGTCGGCGGCGAAAAGGGCGGCTTCCTCGCCGCCGGTTCCGGGACGAATTTCCAGGATGGCGGGGCGGGCATCGGCGGCATCCTTGGGCAGAAGCGCGATGCGAAGGTCGTGTTCGTAATCGGGGATCAAGGCGCGCAGGCGGGGGATTTCATCCTCGGCCAACGCCTTCATTTCAGGGTCTGAGAGCATCGCCTCGGCCTCAGCCAGATCATCCAGCGCGCGGCGATAGGCGGCGATCTGGTCGGCAACGGGACGCAGGTCGCTGTATTCGCGGCTGATCCGGGCGATCTCGGATGGCTCGGCACCTGCGTTCAGGCGCGCTTCGAGATATTCGAAGCGTTGCGTGATCTGGGCGAGTTTGTCCAAGGGAACCATGCGGGTTCTGTGGCGCGTTCAGCCCAGCCGGTCAAGGGGTGGCAGGTCGCTTGGGTATTTGGGCCAAGATGAAGCCGTCAGAGCCGTGAGAGCCAGTCCTGCAAGCGGGCGGCGTTCACGCCCATGTCGCTGCTGCCAAAGCGCAGACGGGCGTGGACGGTCAGGCGGGCGCCGGTGCCATCGGGTGCAGCCTCGGCGGTGATGTAATCGGGAAAGCCCCAGAGGCGGGAGCGGCTGATCCAGGTGACCCGGCCCTCTTCGGGCGATCCGGCAAGGCGGGTGGTGCGCGGGTTGGCCATGGCGATTTCGTCAAGCTGGGCAAGGAGTTGCGCCGGGGGGACGGGACGTAGGCAGGTGGCGCGGGCGTCACCGGTGCCCTGTTCCACGCTGCAATCGTCTTTGCTGGCGGGCGCAGGCAAGACGTGCCAGCGGGCCGGGTCAGAGGGGGCAAGACGGACGTAGAGGCCGAAGCCCACCACGATCAAGGCCAGAAGCCCGGCGATCATACCCATCTTGCCCACCCTGTTTTTCCCTTAGCGCTGTGTTCTGGCCCAGTGATAGAGGCAAATCAGTTCATAAGCCACATGCGCGCCGGCGATGGCCGTGGCCCCAGTGGTATCATAGGGGGGCGACACCTCGACGATATCGCCGCCGACCATGTTGATCCCGGCCAGATCGCGCAGCATCGCTGCCGCCTGCCAGGAATGCAGGCCGCCCCAGACCGGGGTGCCGGTGCCTGGCGCGACGGAGGGATCGAGGGCGTCGATATCGAAGGTGACGTAAGTGGCCTTGTCGCCCACGATATCCTTGGCCTTGGCGACAGCGGCGTTGATGCCTTTTTCATGCACCTCGCGCGCGTCGATGACGTGGACGCCCAGATAATCCTCGGTCGTCGTCCGGATGCCGATCTGGACGGAGCGTTTGGGATCGACGATCCCGGTCTTCACCGCCTTGTAGAGCATGGTGCCATGGTCGATCCGGGTCAGGTCGTCATCGGGCCAGAGGTCCGAATGGGCGTCGAAATGGATCACGCCGAGGGGGCCGAACTTTTCGGCATAGGCGCGCAGGATCGGGAAGGTGATGTAGTGATCACCGCCAAGGGTGATGGTCCCTGCCCCGGCTTGCAGGATCGTGCGGATATGGGCGGTGAGCGTGTCGGGGAAATCCGACACCTTGGCATAGTCGAAGGCGACATCGCCGTAATCGACAATGGCCATATCTTCCAAGGGGTTGGTGGGCCAGCCATGCGGCGGGTCATAGGGCATGAGGCTGGACGCCTCGCGGATGGCGCGGGGGCCGAAGCGGGTGCCGGTGCGGTGGGTGACGGCCTGATCGAAGGGCACGCCGGTGATGGCGAGGTCCACCCCCGTCAGGTCCTTGGTGTAGGTGCGGCGCAGGAAGGACGTTGCCCCCCCGAAAGCATTTTCAAAGGCATAGCCGCGCAGGCCTTTGCGGGTAAAGGCGGTGTCGACTTCGGATTTGGCGTCTTCGAGTGCCATGATGGGATTGCCCCCGTGTAAAGCGCTGCGTCGTTTGGGAAGCCGAGACGCGGCGGATCGGGTGGCGGCAAGGGACCAAGGGGCAGGCAAATTGTCAAGCCGGGGCACTGCCACGGGCAGAGATCGTGGACTTAACGTTCTGATCCTGTAGCGTTTTTCCAATTCCGGCTGTGCAGCACGCGGAGCAGACGCGCAGTGCAGACAGGCGTATGCACGCGGCGCACGCTGTTTTGCCCTGCGCAACGGGTAACCATGAAGCGCGAATCGGTTTTTTCAGCCCGGATCAAGCCCAGCTTCAGCCCAGCCGGAAGCCTTCGCGGACCAGTTCATCCGTCACCTGACGGATGGCCTTTTCCAGCACCTCGGCCACGAAATCGACCTGCGCCTCGGTGATGGTCAAGGGGGGCGACATGACGTTGAGATGCGCCATCGGGCGGACCAGCAGACCCATCGCCTCGGCCGCGTCGGAGATGCGCTTGCTCTCGTTCACGCCATCGGGCAGCGGTTCCTTGGTTGTCTTGTTCATCACGTTCTCAGAGCAGATCATCAGCCCCTGCCCGCGCACCTGCCCCACCAGCGGCAGATCTTCCATCGCCTTCAGACGGTTCTGGAAATAGGCCCCCACACGGGTGGCATTGCCCAGCAGGTCTTCACGTTCCATGATTTCGATATTCTTCAGGCCCGCCGCGCAGGACACCGGGTGGCCGGAATAGGTGAAACCTGCCGTGAACCAGCGCGACGGATCGCGGGCCATGATATCCCACAGCCGATCAGAAAAGATCATCGCGCCAAGGGGCACATAGCCAGAGGTCAGGCCTTTGGCGGTGCAGATGATGTCGGGCATGACGCCGAATTCATCCCAGGATGCGAACCAATGGCCGAGGCGGCCGAAAGCGGTGACGACTTCATCGGCGATGAAGAGGATGCCGTGGCGCTGGCACACGTCCCACATGCGTTTGAGGTATCCATCAGGCGGCACGATCACGCCGCCCGAGGCTTGGATCGGTTCGGCGATGAAGCCACCGATGCGATCGGCGCCGACATGGGCGATCAGGTCTTCGAATTCCTGCACCAGCCAGTCGCAAAACTGTGCCTCGGTCATGCCATCCGGGCGACGGTAGGGGTTCGGGGGCGACAGGTGATAGATGCCATCTTCCTTGTAGCGGAATTCGGGCACACGGTCGCCGGGGCGCTTGCCCACGGATTGGGCAAGGTAGGTGGAGCCATGATAGCTGTGATCGCGCGCGACGATCCCGGTCTTGTCGGGGAAGCCGAGGCAGGATTGCACATAGGCCACCATGCGGACGGCGGTATCGACGGCGGTGGAACCGCCCGTGGTGAACATCACCCGGTTCAGATCGCCGGGGGCGAGGTTCGCGATGCGGGCAGCAAGGCGGGCAGAGGGATCGTTGGCCATGTCGACAAAGGTGTTGGAAAAGGCCAACCGCTCCGCCTGATCCCCGATGGCCTGCGCCATTTCGCGGCGGCCCAACCCGATATTGGTGCACCACAACCCACCCACGCTGTCGAAATAGCGGTTGCCGTCGGCATCCCAGAGCCAGCACCCCTCACCCCGCGTGATGACCAGCGATCCCTTGTCAGCGAAGGAGCCGAAATTCGTCCAGGGATGGAGCGCGTGGCTGTGATCCATGTCCCAAAGATCGGCGGGAGAGGGAGAGTTCAGCGCGGCGGCGGTCAGCATGGCGGGTGTCCTGATCCTGATTTGTTACACAGAAGTATAACAGCAAGGGGTCGATCCGGCCAGCCGGAACGGAACACCAAAGGTTGCGTGGGGCAGGATATGGTGGGGCAAAGGTTGAGAAGGGGCCAGATATGGCCCTTGCAGCGAGGAAGCTGATTCGCCCCCATGGCAGCCGCAACTGGCGCGCGCCGGGGTTCCACCCCGGACCCCGGAGCATTTGGGCCAAGATGAAGACCGATTTCCTTCATCTTGGCGAAAATACGCTCGGGGGTGAATTGGCGCGCCGCAGGCGGGACAAGAGGGGGCGCGAGCGCCCCCTAAACGCGGAGGAGGAGCGAAGGCGACGACGACACAAAAGGTTTGCGGCGCATGCCGCTCCGCAAGGTCAGGTCACCGACCGATCAAACGACGGGCTGCGCGCGTTCCACCAGACGGGCGAAGAAGCTGGCCCCGATGGGGGCGGCTTCGTCATTGAAGTCATAGGCGGGGTGGTGCAGCCCTGCGCCCGGCCCGGTGCCGAGGAAGAGATAGGCCCCCGGACGCGCCTCGAGCATGTAGGAGAAATCCTCGGACCCCATCTCGCGGTTGGAATTGGCGTTTACCGCCGCCTCGCCCGACACTTCGCGCGCCACTTCAGCGGCGAAATGGGTGGGTTCGGGATGGTTGATCGTGGCCGGATAGCCCCAGTCATAATCGATCCGTGCGCTGACGTTATAGGCCGTTGCGTGGCCTTCGACGATTTCGTGGAAGCGCCGTTTCAGAAGGGCGCGCACCTCGGGGTTGAAGCAGCGGATGGTCGCGCAGAACATCGCCTCTTCCGGGATGATGTTCGACGCGGTGCCGGTGTGGATTTGCGTGACGGAGATCACTGCCTCATCCAGCGCATAGACGTTGCGGGGGATGATGGTCTGGATCGCGCTGACCATGCCGACGACGGCGACCACGGGATCGATGCACTCATGGGGCGTTGCCCCGTGGCCGCCCTTGCCGGTGATATAGACAAAGGCCGTGTCGACCGAGGCCATCAGCGCGCCGGGATTGGTGTGGAAATGGCCAAACTCTACGTTCGGCGCGTTGTGGATGCCGTAGACGCTGTCGATCCCGAACCGGTCCATCGCGCCTTCCTTGACCATCACTTCGCCGCCGCCGCCGTCTTCTTCGGCCGGTTGGAACAGCAGGGCGACGCGGCCCTGAAAATTGCGCGTCTCGGTCAGGTATTTCGCGGCGCCGAGCAGCATGGTGACATGGCCATCATGGCCGCAGGCATGCATCTTGCCGGAAATGGTAGAGGCGTATTCCGCCCCTGTGATTTCATGGATCGGCAGCGCATCCATATCGGCGCGCAGACCGATGGTGGGGGCGCCCGGCGCATCCGCCCCCTGCCCTTTGATGATGGCGACGATGCCGGTCGTGGCGATGCCGGGATGGATCTCATCGACGCCGAATTCGCGCAGGCGGTCGATGATGAAGGCGGCGGTGTCGTTGCAATCGAAGGCAAGCTCGGGATGGGCGTGCAGATGTCGCCGCCAGGTCTTCATTTCCTCGGCATAATCGGCGATACGGTTGAGGACGGGCATCACATGTTCCTTGTGCGTTGGTGCCTTTGATCAAATCTGAATTCGAAGGTGCCCGCAATGCCCCCGCCCGACGATGACGTGAGGACTGGCGACAAGTTGATCATGGAGGGCGGCGGCAGCATGGACCGCCTGCTGGCGATCATGCGGCGGTTGCGCGACCCGGTGACGGGATGCCCCTGGGACATCGCGCAGGATTTCGCCTCGATCGCGCCCTATACGATCGAAGAGGCGCATGAGGTGGCCGATGTGATCGCGCGGCAGGCCTGGGGGGAGTTGCGGGGGGAGTTGGGCGATCTGCTGCTGCAGACCGTCTATCATGCGCAGATGGCCGATGAGGCGGGACTGTTTGGGTTCGATGATGTGGTGCGCGGGATTTCCGACAAGATGGTGGCGCGGCATCCGCATGTGTTTGGCGATGAGAGCCGCGACAAGAGCGCCGAACAGCAGACCGCCGATTGGGAGCGGATCAAGGCGGCGGAACGCGGGCCTGCGCGGGTGCTGGACGGGGTGGCGCTGGGGCTGCCGGCGCTGACTCGGGCGGTAAAGTTGCAAAAGCGGGCGGCGCGGGTGGGGTTTGATTGGCCGTCCACCGATGAGGTGGTGGCCAAGATTGCCGAGGAAGCGACGGAACTGGTGGAGGCGCGCGAAACTTTGACAGAGGCGGAGGTGGCCGAGGAATTCGGCGATCTGCTGTTTGTCATGGCCAATCTGGCGCGGCACCTGAAGGTGGACCCGGAGGCGGCGCTGCGGGCGGCCAATGCGAAATTCACCCGGCGCTTTGGCCGGATCGAGGATTGGCTGGAGGAGGCGGGAAAGACGCCATCGGACAGTGATCTGGCTGAGATGGATAGGCTGTGGAACCGGGCGAAGGCTGAAGAAAAGGCACCGAAGTAGAAGAATTTTCTGTGAAAATTCTTCCGAGACCAAAAATTCTGCGAATTTTTGCAGGTCTTCAAAGAAGACCTGACCCGGAAAGTTTTCCTGAAAACTTTCCGTCCGACGGTCTGTACGACGTAAAGTTATCCGAGTTTTTCACTCGACTATTGACCAAAGTGAAATTGTCGGGTTTATGGCGGGCATTGAATTTCCCGACAAAAGGACTCAAGCAATGTCGATGCGCCTTTCACTACTGGCCCTCGCCCTCGCCTCCACCGCCGCGCCTGTGCTGGCGGATGAGATCAACGTCTATTCCCACCGCCAGCCGGAACTGATCCAGCCGCTGGTCGATGCCTTTACCGCCGAGACCGGCATTACGGTGAACGTGGCCTTTGTCGACAAGGGGATGGCGGAACGTCTGGTGGCCGAAGGTGACCGGTCGCCGGCCGATCTGGTGCTGACGGTCGATATCGCGCGGCTGACGCAAATCGTTGAGGCCGGCGTGACGCAGGCCGTGCAATCCGACGTGCTGGAAGCAAACATTCCCGCCGCGCTGCGCGATGAGAATGACCAATGGTTCGGGCTGACCAGCCGCGCGCGGATCGTCTATGCCAGCAAGGACCGCGTGGCCGAAGGTGAGGTCACGACCTATGAGGACTTGGCCGATCCGAAATGGCAGGGCCGCATCTGCATCCGTTCCGGCACCAATGATTACAACGTGGCGCTGACGGCAGCCGTCATCGCCCATCACGGCGAAGAGGCCGCGAAGGCCTGGCTGGAAGGCGTGAAGGCAAACCTGGCGCGCAAGCCCGATGGCGGCGACCGGGATCAGGTCAAGGCAATTGCGGCGGGCGAATGCGACATCGCAGTGGGTAACACCTATTACATCGGGCAAATGCTGGCGGATCCGGAGCAGAAAGAGGCCGCCGAATCCGTGCGGATCGTGTTCCCGACCTTTGAAGGCGACGGCTCGCATCTTAACGTGTCGGGTGTGGCGATGACCAAAGCCGCGCCGAACCGTGAAAATGCGTTGAAGTTCATGGAATGGCTTTCGGGCGATGAGGCGCAGAAGATCTATGCCGAGACCAACCACGAATTCCCGGTTAAGCCGGGCGTGGCGAAATCGGAGCTGGTGGCAAGCTGGGGGGAATTCACCCCGGATTCCAAGTCGCTGACCGAAGTGGCCAAACTTCGCCCTGCGGCGCTGAAGCTGATTGAAGAGGTCAACTTCGACGGCTGATCCGGGCCATATTCGGGTAGGAAGATCGGGCAAAGGGGGCGCACCAGCGCCCCCTTTTTTATTGACCGTCTGGACAAAAGCCGGACTTTGAGATTTGCAGCAGCAGAGAGACAAATAGAGGCACGACCTATGGCGCATCCGCGCAAGATCATTATCGACACCGATCCGGGGCAGGATGATGCGGTGGCGATCCTTCTGGCACTGGCCAGCCCGGACGAAATTGAGGTGCTGGGACTGACGGCGGTGGCCGGGAATGTGCCACTTGCGCTGACGCAGAAGAATGCGCGGATCATCTGCGAACTGGCGGGAAAGCCCGATACGCCCGTCTATGCCGGGTGCGACAGGCCCATGCAGCGCAAACTGGTGACGGCGGAACATGTGCATGGAAAAACGGGGCTGGACGGGCCGCAGATGGCCGATCCGGTGATGCCACTGGCCGAGGGCCATGCCGTGGACTTCATCATCGAAACCCTGCGCCGCGAAGCGCCGCATACGGTGACGCTCTGCCCGCTGGGGCCGCTGACCAACATCGCCACCGCCTTTGAGCGCGCGCCCGATATCGTGGGCCGCGTCCAGCAGATCGTGCTGATGGGCGGGGCCTATTTCGAAGTGGGCAACATCACCCCCGCGGCCGAGTTCAACATCTATGTCGATCCCGAGGCGGCGGAGATCGTGTTCAAATCCGGTGTTCCCATCGTGGTGATGCCGCTGGATGTGACTCACAAGGCGCTGACCACCCGCGCGCGGGTCGAGGCGTTCCGCGCCCTTGGCAACGAGGCCGGGCGCATGGTGGCGGAATGGACCGATTTCTTCGAACGGTTCGACATGCAGAAATACGGCTCTGACGGCGCGCCGCTGCATGACCCCTGCGTGATCGCCTATCTGATCCGGCCTGAGCTTTTCACCGGGCGGCACATCAATGTGGAGATTGAAACGCAGTCGTCCCTGACGCTGGGCATGACGGTTGCCGATTGGTGGGGGGTGACGGATCGCCCGGCCAATGCGCTGTTCATCGGATCGGTAGATTCGGACGGGTTCTACGCCCTGCTGACCGACCGGATCGGGCGGCTTTAGCACGCCAAGGCCCCGCCCCGCTATTGTGGCAGGATGCGGGCGATCAGGCGTCGGGCGTTCCGGCCGCGGTGCTGTCGAGCTTGGGCCGATCATCGCCGGGCAGCGCGCCGGTGACGAGGTAGATCACCTGCTCGGCCACGGCGGTTGCGTGATCGCCCACCCGTTCGATGTTCTTGGCGATGAAATGCAGATGCATCGCCGGGGTGATGTTGCGGTGGTCTTCCATCATCTCGGTCAGCAATTCGCGGAACAGGGCGGAATACATCTGATCCACCTCCTGATCGCGCTGTCGCACTTCGGCGGCCAGTGTCACATCGCGCGCCACAAAGGCGGCCAGCGCATCCGTCAGCAGGGCCGAGACGTGCTTGGCCATCTGCCGGATCGCGCCCGTGGGGACCGGAAGGGTGGTCATCTCGGCCAGCACGAGCGACCGCTTGGCAAGGTTCTTGGCGTAATCGCCGCAGCGTTCCAGATTGGCCGCGATCTTCATCACCGTCAGCACGGTGCGCAGGTCTGATGCTGCCGGGGCCCGCAGGGCGATAAGCCGGGCGCAATCGGAATTGATCTGCTCTTCCAGCGCGTCGATGTCCTTGTCGCCCGCCCGCACCCGATGGGCGGTGGCCGCATCACGGGTTTCCAGCGCCTCGGCCGCATCGACAAGCGCGGCCTCAACCAGTTTGCCCATACGCAACACCTGCGCCTGGATCGAGGCGAGGTCACGGTCGAAGGCCAGCATGATATGGGTCTGGGGCATGAATACGGCTCTTGCTGCTGGCGGAACGGATCAGTCGCCCGGCGGCGGGAGGCGCGCCTGTGACCCTTCGGGTTTCGCCGTTTTGCAACGAATTTGAAACAGTTTTATGACGGCCGCCAGGGGCGTGCCTCCGGCCAGATCTGCCAGCCGGGAAAACGATCAGGTTTCCGGCAGTATCACGCTGAAAACGCTGCCTTTTCCGCGCTCGCTTTCAATCCGTATCCGGCCGCGATGGCGCTGCACGATATGTTTGACGATGGCCAGGCCCAGCCCCGTGCCCCCCTGTTCACGCGAGCGGTGGCCATCGACGCGGTAGAATCGTTCCGTCAGGCGGGGGATATGCACGGGATCGATTCCTTCGCCTTGATCCATCACGTCCACCCGCAGGCCGGGGCCGCGTGGCAGTTGCTCGCGCGCGATATGAATGCTGACCTTGCCCCCCGCCCCGCCATATTTCACCGCGTTCTCGATCAGGTTCACCAGAACCTGCGTGATCTGGTCGGCATCGCCCGGCAGGGGCAGCGGGCCGGGCTCGCCCGTCAGCTCCACCACGACCTCGGCGCCTTCGGCAAGGGGGCGCAGGGTGGCGACGGCACCTGCCACCAAGGCGTGAAGATCCACCCGTTCGGTCGGGCGGATGCGTTCCTGGCTTTCCACCCGGCTCAGTTGCAGCAGATCGCCGATCAGGCGGTTCATGCGGCCCGCTTCGCGTTCCATGATCGACAGGAACCGCTCGCGCGCGGCGGGATCATCCTTTGCGGCCCCGCGCAGGGTTTCGATAAAGCCCAGCAGGGCAGTCAGCGGCGTGCGCAACTCGTGGCTGACATTGGCCACGAAATCGCGGCGCATCTGGCCCATCTGTTCGGCCTCGGTGACGTCTTCAAAGGTCAGGAGCGCATAGCCCTCGCCCGCAGGGGCCACGGTGACGCGATAGGTGATGTCCTGCGACGGGCCGGGGATCACGTGGCGTACCGTGCCCGCCACGCCCTGGCCCAGTGCGGCGGCAATGGCGTCTTGCAGCGCGGGCTGTCGCAGCGACAGCAGATGGTGCCGCCCTTCTATGCCCGCGCCGAACAGGGCAAGCGCCGCCGGATTGGCCGCCGCAACCCGTTCATCGCGCCCGATGGCGATGACGGGAAAGGGCATGGCTGCCACGATTGTCCGCATCATTTCCGCATGCATGCCACTCTCCTGCCCCGTTCTGACGTCATACCACGCCCTGACGCAGAGGCCAGAGGCCGGGGCGCGGCCACAAGGCCCGCCAGACCGGCAGATCATGACGGAGGGCGCATGCAGACGGGTGGACAGCAAGAGGCGGCAGCCGCGATCAAGGCGCAGCGGGCCTTGGCGGTGCGTCGTCGTGCGCCCCGCGTGCGGCCAGCGGACCATATGGCAGAAGAAGAAGCGCAGGTCGCCATCGTATTGGGATTTGAGGCGCTGGCGCCCGACGCCGTGGCGGTGGACCGTCCAGAGGCCATCGATGCGGCGCTGCTGGCGCGGGTGCAGCCCAAAAAGGTGATCTGCCCGATGATCGGCGAAGACTATGATGCGCTGATCGTGGCCACGCTTCTGCGCGCGCTGGACTTTGCGGGCACGCTGGTGGTGGTGGCGCCCGAATTGCCCAATCCCCGCATGGTGGAACGGGAGATCCGCAATCAGGCCGGCGGGCTGCGCGTCAGCGTGGTGATCAAGCCGTAGGATTGTCGCGGCGATAGATCCAGTCGTGATCGGGATCGTTCTGGAACCGCCAGTTGCGGCGAGGGCCTGCCATGACGTTGAGGTAGTACATCTCATACCCATAGGGCGCGCCGCAGGGATGATGCCCTTTGGGCACCAGCGTCACGTCGTGGTTCTTCACCGCCATCGTCTCATCCAGACTGCCATCCTCGGTATAGACGCGCTGGATGCCAAAGCCCTGCGCCGGGTTCAGGCGCATGTAATAGGTTTCCTCCAGATAGGTCATGCGGGGAAAATCATCCTCGTCATGGCGGTGGCTGGGATAGCTCGACCAGTTGCCTGCGGGGGTGAAGACCTCGGTCACCAGCAGGCTGTCGGCCACCTCACGCGCTTCCATGGCGATGTTGTTGATGTGGCGGGTGTTGGCCCCTTGCCCGCGCGGCGTCAGCGTGATGCCGTCCGGCCCCAACCGTTGCACGGGATGATTGCCCATCCCCGGCGCGGTGCAGATGGCAAGCGTGCAATCGGTGGTGGCCACAGCCTGCCAGTCGCTGCCGTTCGGCACATAAAGGCAATGCGGCGGGGTCTTTTCGAACACATCCATCCGGTCGCCCATCTCGCCGAAATCCGTGCCTGCGGCGGTGATGCGCGCCTTGCCTTCGACCAGAACAAGGATGGCCTCACGGTCGCCGGTCGCTTCTGCCGCCGACTGCCCCGGCGTCAGGCGAAAAAGGGAGAAACCCACATAGCCCCAGCCCGCGCTTTCGGGGGTGATGTCATGGACCTTGCCGTTGGTCCCCTTGGGCTTTCGCAGCAGTTCCATCAGCCAAACCCTTCATTTTCTGTCTTGAAATATCCTGCGGGGGTCCGGGGGTGCAAAACCCCCGGTCCCGCCGCGCCGTCAAAGGAGACCGGCTTCCCGTGACAGCCGTTTCAGCGTCGCGAGCCCCAGGGTCTGATACAGCAGCGGATTGCGAACGCTCGGGTCCTGTTCCGCCTCGATCACGATCCAGCCGTCATAACCTGCCTTGCCAAGGATGTTCAGCAGCGGCGCGAAATCGATGCCGCCCTCCTGATCGCCCGGCACGGTGAAGGCCCCCTCAACAACGCCCTTCAGGAAGGACCAGCCTTCCTTGCGGACCTTTGTCACGACCGCCGGGCGGATGTTCTTGGCATGGAAATGGCGCACACGGGCGATGTGTTTGGTCAGCACCGCCACCGGATCGCCACCGCCAAAGGCACAATGGCCCGCATCGAACAGCAGATGGGTATGCGGCCCCGTGGCCGCCATCAGCGCGTCGATCTCATCGGGGCTTTCCACGATGGTGCCCATGTGGTGGTGATAAACCAGCGTCACACCCTGCCCTGCCAGATAGGCGGCGAAAGCTTCAAGCTTCGCGCCGAAGGCGTTCATTTCGCTGGCGGAAAGCGTCGGACGGTCATTCACTGCCTTGCCCGCATCGCCATGAATGGCGTTCGAGGTTTCGCAGACGATGCACACCTTGCACCCATTGTGCTTGAGCTTGGCCAGATGCGGCTGGACGTCGGCGATTTCATCCTCGACCGAGCGGATCAGCAGTTCCGTCGAATACCAGCCAGAAATGAACTTAAGCCCGTAACCCGCCAGCATCGCGCGCAATTCTTCCGGATCATCCGGCCAGCGATGGCCGTTTTCGATGCCGTCAAAGCCGATCTGGCGGCCTGCCTCATCCAGAATGCGCGCGGTGGGGATATCGGCCCCGATGCTGCGGTCGTCGTCATTGGCCCAGGCGATGGGATTGGTTCCGAAAAGGATCATATGATTTCTCAACTTCAGTTTGTAAGCAACTGTTTCTTTGTGTTTTCTTCGTAGCGCGCGCGGGCTGCGCGCACCTCGGCACGACTGGAAACCTCGGGCACGGCCACATCCCACCAGGTGCCGCCCGCGGCGGTAGAGGGCGCGGGATCGGTGTCGATCACGATCACCACGGGGATCGCGGCTCCCTTCGCCTCGGCCAGCGCGGCCTCCAGTGCGGCGATGCTGCCCACCTTCACTGCCTTTGCCCCCATGGCGCCGGCATGGGCGGCAAAGTCGATATGGCTGGGGTTCACGTGGTGGCTGTCATCGAGCAGGTTGTTGAACGGCGCGCCGCCCGTGCCCTGTTGCAGGCGGTTGATGCAGCCATAGCCGCGATTGTCGGTCACCACCACGGTGAAGGGGATGCCCATCATCACGGCGGTCGCCAATTCGCTGTTGGCCATCATGTAGGAGCCATCGCCCAGCATGCAGATCACATCCGCCTCGGGGCGCGCCATCTTGATCCCCATCGCGCCTGCGATCTCATACCCCATGCAGGAGAAACCGTATTCCATGTGATAGCCACCCGCCGCTGCATCCCAGATCTTGTGCAACTCGCCCGGCATGGTGCCTGCGGCCCCCATGACCACGGTCTGCGGACCGGCGCTGCGCTGGACAGCACCGATCACCTGCGCGTCGGTGGGCAGGGCATTCCCGGCCTCGGGTGCGGCCTTCACCGCCGCCGTGGCATGCGCCCAGTCAGCTTTCAGCGTTGCATCGGGCGCGGCAAAGCGCTGGGTTCCCAGCGCCGACCCCAGAGCATCCAGCGCGATGCGGGCATCGGCCACCAGCGACAAAGCGTTGTGCTTGGCTGCATCGAACGGCTGCACATTGATCGACAGGATGCGCCGCGCGGGGTTCTTGAACAGTGACCATGACCCGGTGGTGAAATCCTGAAACCGAGTGCCAAGGCCGATGACCAGATCGGCATTCTCACAAACGATATTTGCCGAAGATGACCCGGTCACGCCGACAGGGCCGAAGTTCAGCGCATGGTCATGGGCCAGCGCCGATTTGCCGCCCTGCGTTTCCACCACGGGGATGTTGTGGGCGGTGGCAAAGGCGGCCAAGCGTGCCTCGGCCTGGGAATAGATCACGCCGCCGCCTGCCACGATCACCGGGGCTTTCGCGGATTTCAGCGCTGAAATGGCCATTGCCAGTTCGCCCGCATCCGGTTCAGGGCGGCGGATGTGCCAGACTTTGGGGGTAAAGAAGGCCTCGGGGTAATCAAACGCCTCGGCCTGCACGTCCTGACAGAAGGCCAGCGTCACCGGGCCGCATTCCGCCGGGTCTGTCATCACCCGCAGCGCGCGGGGGAGTGCCGTCATGATCTGTTCGGGCCGGGTGATGCGATCGAAATAGCGGCTGACAGGCTTGAAGCAGTCATTGGCGCTGATGGTGCCATCGCCAAAATCTTCCACCTGTTGCAGCACCGGGTCGGGCGCACGGTTGGCAAAGACATCGCCGGGGATGATCAAGAGCGGCAGGCGGTTGACATGGGCAAGGGCTGCGGCTGTCACCACGTTCAGCGCGCCGGGGCCGATGGAGGTGGTCACGGCCATGGTCTTGCGCCGTTTGTGCGCCTTGGCATAGGCGATGGCGGCATGGGCCATCGTCTGTTCGTTATGGCCGCGCCATGTGGGGAACACGTCGCGCGCACCATGCAGCGCCTCGCCGATCCCGGCCACATTGCCATGGCCGAAGATTGCCCAGATGCCTTCGATGAAGCGCGAGCCATCTTCCGTTTGCTGAACCGACAGCCAGCGGATCATGGCCTGCGCGGCGGTAAGGCGGATGGTGGTCATGCGGCGTGTCCTTTTGTGGCGCGCGCCTTGTCCCAGATGGCGCAAAGGCGGGCATAGCGTTCGGCCATCTGGGCGATGGCATCGTCATCGGTCATGGTGCCCGCAAGCCAGGCGCGGGCGGCATCGGCGAATATGGTGCGGCCCACGGCAAAGCCCTTCACCAGATCGTGCCGCGCGGCCAAAGCCAGCGACGCGGCAAGCTGATCCTCGGCCGCATCAAGGCCCAGCACAACGATCCCGCGCACATGGGGATCGCGGGTGGTGATGGCGGTGCAGGCATTTTCCCATGCAGCCTCTGTGGAAAAGGGTTCCAGCTTCCACCAATCGGGGTAGATGCCAAGGTCATAGAACCGCTTTATGACATGAGCAGATGTCATATCATCCACCGCGCCGACCTTGGACGGGATGATCTCCAACAGCATTTCCAGCCGGTTGCGGCGGCAGGCATGGAACAGGCGCAGGACGGTGTCTTCCTGCTTTGCCTTGGTCGCGGCGTCGTCATCCGGGTGGTAGAAGCACAGCACCTTGACCACATGTTCCAGCGGCCACTCTGACAGGCCGCCGAAATCGGGGCCGATCTCGGGCTCCAGTGTCAGCGGGCGGGAACCCGGCCATTCGACCGGCCGCCCGATCCACAGGCCAGTGCCAGCCGCGGCATAAAGCGCATCACGGCCAAGGCGCGCATCGCACAGGATACCGTGGCCGGGTTGGCCATCCGCCACCTGCAACGCTGCCTTCAGGCACAATTCCTTGAACGCGCCGATCTTGGCGGGCGTCGCGCCCTCCATTGCCTCCAGCTGCATGCGATGGTCAAAGGCAAAGACCCGCATGGTGGACCAATCCTTGTGCCGGTTGGTGGCCCAATGCACCTGTTCCAGCGCGGCATCCTTGCGCAGCGCGCGTTCCACCACGCCGCGTTGCAGGAAGAATTGCAGTTCCTCCCAGCTGGGATAGGCGGGCGTGCAGCCATGGCGCGACACGGCAAAGGCCCCGCAGGCATTTGCGTATTTGAGCGCGACGGGCCAGGATTCGCCATCCAGCCAGCCCTTCAGCAGGCCGGACATGAACCCGTCGCCCGCGCCCAGCACATTGAACACCTCGATCGGGAAGCCGGGTCCGGTTTCGCCGTCATCCAGAGAGTCGGGGATCGCGCCGGTAAAGGCCGCAGCCCCCATCGGCCCGCGCTTGCAAACCAGAGTGGCCTTGGAAACAGCCCGCACCGCGCGCAGGGCGGCGATGGTGTCGGTGGTGCCGCCGGCGATGTGGAATTCCTCTTCGGTGCCGACGATCAGGTCAAAGTAATGCAGCGTCGCCTGCAGCTTGGCCGTGACGGCGGCGCTTTCGATGAAACGGCTTTCGCCCGCGCCATGCCCGGCAAGGCCCCAGAGGTTGGGGCGATAATCGATGTCCAGCGCGGTTTGCAGCCCGTGCTTGCGCGCCAGATCCAGCGCCTTGATCACCGCCGCCTCGGTGCGGGGATGGGACAGATGCGTTCCCGTCGCCACCACCGACCGGGCCTGGGCGATGAAACCCTCATCAATGTCATCCGCGCAGAGCGCCATATCCGCGCAGTTTTCGCGGTAGAAGATCAGCGGGAATTGCTTGTCGTCGCGAATGCCCAGCAGCACCAGCGCGGTCAGACGTTCGGGATCGGTCTTCACGCCGCGCACATCCACCCCTTCACGGGCGAGTTCCTCGCGGATGAAACGGCCCATATGTTCGTCACCCACGCGGGTGATCAGCGCGGATTTCAGGCCAAGTCGTGCAGTGCCTGCGGCCATGTTGGTGGGGCTGCCGCCGATATACTTCTGGAAGGACCCCATATCCTCCAGCCGTCCGCCCACCTGCGCGCCGTAGAGATCGACCGAGGATCGGCCGATGGTGATGACATCAAGGGTCTTGTCAGGTTGCG
The DNA here is from genome assembly GCA_943370085.1 of Variovorax paradoxus. GTDB lineage: Bacteria > Pseudomonadota > Alphaproteobacteria > Rhodobacterales > Rhodobacteraceae > Paragemmobacter. The sequence continues at coordinate 178,647 of CALRPT020000001.1, forward strand.
TCACCCTAATCTCCTTTGGGCGCTGGCCCTGCGGTTGCAGGGATTCGGCAGAAGCGGCTTTTTGGAATTTTTATTCCAAAAAGCCGCTTGGGGAAAGGGATTTCTGATCCACGCCTGATGAAGTTCCGTCAGCCCCGCGCTGTGCCGATGGCCACAGCCAGCGCCAGCGAAAGCGCCAGCGTGGCCGAAAGCGACCGGAAGGCTCCAAAATCCACCTCCGGCACGGTCAGCACGACCGAAGACAGGCGTGTGATCGGGCTGGTGAGTTGATCCGTGATCCCAACCACCGGCAGGCCGCGCGACCGGGCATCCTGCGCCAGTGACAGGGTTTCGTCCGAATAGGGCGCGAAGGTGATGGCGATACAGGCATCATTGGGCCGCAGCGCATGGCGATGATCCAGCCGGCCCGCATGGTCGTGCAGGATCGCCGGGACGGCCAGTTTTTCCAGCACATAGGTCAGATAGCTTGCCACCGGATAGGCCCGGCGCAGACCCACGACATGCAGCGTATCAGCCCGCGCCAGCAGCGCGACAGCCTGAGAAAGCGCAGTTTCATCGGCAGATTTGGCCAGTTGTTCCAGCGACAAGCGTCCGGCTTCGACAAATTCCGCGAGAAGGGCGGAAGGGCTGCCTGCGCCGCTGTCCTTCAGGTTCCGCAGGCGGGTGGTGTAATCGGGCCAACCCGGCGCATAAGCGTCGCGGAACAGTTTCTGCATTTCGGAAAAGCCGGAAAAGCCAAGGATCTGGCAAAACCGCATCAGGGCCGAAGGCGGCACATCGGCCCCACTGGCAAGCTCGGCCACGGTGGACACGGCGATCCGGTCGGTGTTGGCGGCGATATAATCGGCGCATTGACGCAGGCGTTTCGGCAACCCCTCGGTGACCGATGCAAGGCGGCTGCGAAACTCGTCGATCGTGGTCGGCGCGGTATCGGTCATGCATGTCCCCGGCTGGTGGGGCAAAGCTAGCATCGCGGAACGAATATTCCAATCGTTTATGGAACGCGCTGCGAGGGCGATTTCTGACGCAGAAATCGCGGCGGAATTTGACGCAAATTCCGCGTGTCCCCGTCGACGCCCGATTTCTGCGTCAGAAATCGGCACGAAATCTGCGTCAGATTTCGCTACAGCGCCCGCAGTCCCGCGCCAAAGCGCCGCGCATTGGCGCGGTAACTGGCGGCCGAGGCCAGAAGCCGCGCCCGCGCTGCTTCGTCCAGCATCCGCACCACCTTGCCAGGGCTGCCCATGACCAGCGATCCATCGGGGATTTCCTTGCCCTCGGTGATCAGTGCGCAGGCCCCGATCAGGCAGCCCTTGCCGATCTTCGCCCCGTTAAGGATCGTGGCCCCCATGCCGATCAGCGTGCCATCCCCGATGATGCAGCCATGCAGCATGGCTTTGTGGCCGATCGTGCAATCCGCCCCGATCACGAGGGGAGACCCCATATCGGTGTGCAGCACGCAGTTTTCCTGCACGTTGGACCCCTGCCCGATCCGGATTTCTTCATTATCGCCGCGCAATGTAACCCCGAACCAGACCGAGGCCTCCGCCTCTAGCACCACCTTGCCGATGATATTCGCATCCGGTGCAACCCAGGCATCGGCGTGGATTTCAGGCGTGATCCCGTCCAGCGCATAGATCATCTGGCGTCGAACTCCCGGTTCAGTTGGCGGACGAAATCAGCAAGCCCCGGCTGGCGATCACGGCGCATCCGTTCGGTCTGCAGGATGGTCTGCAACTGGGCAAAGGTGGCGTTCAGATCATCATTGATCAGGACATAGTCATATTCCGCCCAATGGCTGATCTCATCGCGGCTTTTCGCCATGCGCCCGGCGATCACCTCGGCGCTGTCCTGCGCGCGGTCGTTCAAGCGGCGATCCAGTTCGGCGATGGACGGGGGCAGCACGAAGATCGACACGACGTCACGCCCAAGGGCCGAATTGCGGATCTGCTGGCCGCCCTGCCAATCGATATCGAACACCGTGTCGCGGCCTTCGCGCATCGCCTGTTCCACCGGGCCGCGCGGGGTGCCGTAGAGGTTTCCGAACACCTCGGCATGTTCCAGCATCTGGTTGTCCGACACCATCGCCTCGAACTCGCGGCGCGAGCGGAAATAGTATTCGCGGCCGTCCTGTTCGCCCGGCCGGGGGGCGCGGGTGGTGGCGGATACGGAAAAGCGCATCGTCGCGTCCCACCCCATCAGCATCCGGGTGAGGGTCGATTTGCCCGCGCCCGAGGGGGAGGACAGGATAAGCAGAAGCCCCTTGCGCGCCATCGTCATTCCACGTTCTGAACCTGTTCGCGCATCTGATCGATGACCGTTTTCAGGTCAAGCCCGATCCGGGTGAGCGTCAGCGCCTGCGCCTTGGAGCACAGGGTGTTCGCCTCGCGCATGAATTCCTGCATCAGGAAATCGAACTTGCGCCCCACCGGGCCGGGTTCCGCCAGCAGGTCGCGGGCGGCGGCGACATGGGCGGTCAGGCGGTCCAGCTCTTCGGTGACGTCGTTCTTGACGGCGATCAGGGCCAGTTCCTGCGTCAGCCGCGATTCATCCACCCCATCGGTATTGGCGATGACCTTGGCCAGCGCATCGCGCAGGGCGAGGGCGGTGGCATCGCGGCGGGCGTCGGCCTCAGCCTTTGCATCACGGGTCAGGCTGGCGATGCGGTCCAGTTGCGCAGCGATGACGCCGTTCAGCGCGGCCCCTTCGGCAGCGCGCATGGCGTTGAAATCGGCCAGCAGGGCGGGCAGGTCGGCGAGGATCGCAGCGCGCACGAGGGCGGTGTCATCGTCGCTGCTGGACTGGTCCAGTACGCCCCGCACGGCGAGCACATCGGCAGCGGTCGCCTGCGCCAGCGTGACACCTGCCGTCATGGCGGCCTGCTCCACCTCGGCCAGCGCCGCCAGCACGGCCGCCAGGACGGGCGGATTGATGCGCAGCGCCTCGGCCCCCTCGGCCGCGCCATCCCGCGCGACCTTCAGCGAGAGCGAGACATTCCCCCGCCCCAGCGCCCGGCCCAGTTCGGCGCGCAGCGCCGCCTCCAGCCCGTCGATCCAGTCGGGTACGCGCAGGCGCAGGTCAAGCCCCTTGCCGTTGACCGACCGCAAGTCCCAGGCCCAGCCATACCCTGCGCCCTGCCCCTTGCGGGCGGCAAAGCCGGTCATCGAGATGGTCATCGAACCCTCCTGCACGCCGGGGCGGCGCTGTTAACTCTGTGTTCACCTTTCCGCCGATCTGCCGCAATTCGGCCCTAGTATGGGCAAGATGCTAAATCGGCGCGGCGGGTGGCCGTATAGGGGCGTAACAGAGCAGCAAAGGCCCCACAACAGGCGGCACAAGACCTCGGGCATAGGAGCGGTGGGCAAGATGACGGGGATGCGGACGGGACGGCAAGGCTGGCACGGGGATCTGGCGCAGGTTGCGCCATCTGCGGTGCTGCGCCGCCATTGGCAGGCGCTGCGGATGGGCGACGCTCTGCCCCGGCGCGACAGGATCGCGCCGCGCGCCATCGCCTCTATGCTCGACCATGCGCTGATGGCCGAACGTCGGCGCGATGGCGCTGTGCTGCTTCGCTATGCGGGATCGCAGGTCAATGCGGTTCATGGGCAGGATCTGACCGACCGCCCCCTGTCGGCCCTGTTCGAGATCAGAACGCGAGAGCCGCTTCTGGACGCGCTGGAGATGGCCTTTGACGGCAGCCGTGCGCTGAATATGGATTTGTATTCTGAACGCGGCCTGACGCGCCCGCCCCTGACTGCGCGGCTGACCCTGCTGCCCTTGGCGGCGGTCGGGTCCGAAGGAATCACCCTGATCGGTTGCCTTGATCTGGATGGGCCGCCAATCCTGCCCCCGCGCCGGTTCCGGATCGAACGGGTGTTGAGCGAACCGCTGGCCGCAGCGCGCCCCGCGGTGCAGCCTTCCCCACCCCATGAAGGATCAGGTGGGCCAATTCTGGTCTGGTCCGGGTTCTGATGCAAAAAGGGGCGGCCAATCTGGCCGCCCCTTTTCGATTAAAGCCAGGAATTACAGCGCGATCCGCCGTCCGGCATCACGCAGCGCGGTCAGTTCCTCGGCCACGAGGAAGGCCAGTTCCAGCGACTGGCTGGCGTTCAGACGCGGGTCGCAGGCGGTGTGGTAGCGATCCGACAGATCCTCATCCGTCACCGCCCGCAGGCCGCCCGTGCATTCTGTCACGTCCTTGCCGGTCATCTCGAAATGCACGCCGCCGGGGATCGTTCCTTCGGCCTTGTGGATGGCGAAGAACTCGCGGACTTCGCGCAGAACGCTGTCGAAGGGGCGGGTCTTGTAACCGGTCGACGACTTGATTGTGTTGCCGTGCATCGGATCGCAGGACCAGACGACATTCGCGCCCTCGGACTGTACCGTCTTGATCAGGCGCGGCAGATGTTCGCCCACCTTGCCCGCGCCAAAGCGCGCGATCAGGGTCAGGCGGCCCGGCTCGTTCTGCGGGTTCAGCTTGGCCATCAGCACCTTCAGATCCTCGGCCGTGGTTGAAGGTCCGCATTTCAGCCCGATGGGATTGAGCACGCCGCGCGCGAACTCCACATGCGCGCCGTCCGGCTGACGCGTGCGGTCGCCGATCCAGATCATGTGACCCGATCCCGCCACCGGCTGGCCGGTGATGGAATCGATGCGGCACAGCGCCTCTTCATATTCCAGAAGCAGGGCTTCGTGGCTTGTGTAGAAATCCACCGCCGACAGGGTATGCGCGGTATCGGCATTCACCCCGGCCGCGTTCATGAAATCCAGCGCGTCCGAAATGCGGTTGGACAGTTCGCGGTAGCGTTCGGCCTTGTCATGTTCGGCAAAGCCGAGCGTCCAGGAATGCACCCGGTGGATATCGGCGAAACCGCCCGTGCTGAAGGCGCGCAGCAGGTTCAGCGACGCGGCCGCCTGCGTATAGGCCTGCAGCATGCGCTGCGGATCGGCGACGCGCGCCTCGGGCGTGGGATCGAATCCATTGATGATGTCGCCCTTGTAGGACGGCATTTCCACGCCATTGATGACTTCGGTCGGCGCGGACCGCGGCTTGGCGAACTGGCCCGCCATGCGGCCCACCTTGATGACCGGCACCTTGGCGCCATAGGTCAGCACCACCGCCATCTGCAGCATCACGCGGAACGTGTCGCGGATGTTGTCGGCGCTGAATTCCGCAAAGCTTTCGGCGCAGTCGCCGCCCTGCAGGAGGAAGGCCTTACCTTCGGCGGCAAGGGCCAACTGCTTTTTCAGCTTGCGCGCTTCGCCCGCAAAGACCAGCGGCGGATATTTGGCAAGCTGCGCCTCGGCGGCGTGCAATGCGGCCTGATCCGGGTAATCGGGCATCTGGATGCGCGGCTTTGCGCGCCAGTCAGATTTCGTCCAGCCCTTGGTCATGGGTCTTCTCCGAAGGTTTGCGGTAACGGGGGCGGTATAAGGTCAACGCACGGCATATGCAAAGGAAGAAACTGGCCTGATTCCCAATCCGATTGCCCTTGCAGTAAAATTCGTTTCCTGAAAGGCTGCGCCGAATACCGACACTTTCAGGTCGCACAATGTCCACCGCCCCCAAGAAAGCCCAGCACATCGCCAAGGGTGCCGAACCCCGGCGCTTTGTGTTTCTGTTGCTTGACCATTTCACGATGCTGTCCTTTGCCAGCGCGATCGAACCGCTGCGCATCGCCAACCGCGTTTCGGGCGAGACGCTTTATACCTGGAAGCTGGCCGGTGAAGGCGGCGAAAGCGCCACCTGCTCCAACGGGGCTTCCTTCAAGCTGGACATGGGTCTGGAAGAGATCGAGCGCGAGGATACGCTGTTGGTCTGCGGCGGCATCGATGTGCAGAAAGCCACAACGCGCGGCGTGCTGAACTGGCTGCGGCGCGAGGCGCGGCGCGGCGTCACAATGGGGGGCCTGTGCACCGGCGCCTATGCGGTGGCCAAGGCGGGTTTGCTGGATGGCAAACGGGCGACCATCCACTGGGAAAACCAGGACGGTTTCCTGGAGGAATTCGAGGATGTGAAGCTGACGAAATCGGTGTTCGTCATGGATGGCAACCGCTGGTCCACAGCGGGCGGCACATCGTCGATCGACCTGATGCTGAAGGTGATAGCCGTCGACCATGGGGAAGATCTGGCGAATACCGTGGCGGATCAGTTGATCTATTCCACCATCCGCACAGATCAGGACACGCAGCGCCTGTCGATCCCCACGCGGATCGGCGTGCGGCACCCGAAGTTGAGCCAGGTCATCCAGATGATGGAAGGCAATATCGAAGATCCGATGTCGCCCGCCGATCTGGCGGAAGAGGTGGGCATGTCCACCCGGCAGCTGGAACGGCTGTTCCGGCGGTACCTGAACCGCAGCCCCAAGCGGTATTACATGGAGTTGCGCCTGCAAAAGGCGCGCAACCTGCTGATGCAGACGGATATGAGCGTGATCAACGTTGCGCTTGCCTGCGGCTTTGCCTCGCCTTCGCATTTTTCCAAATGCTACCGCGCGCATTACAACACCACGCCCTACCGGGAACGCGGGTCGCAGGGCGGCGGCACAGGGGTGCGGCTGTCGATTTGACGGGTCGCTGAATTTCCACAGGGAAATTCACCCGATTTTTCGCAGAAAAATCGTTCTACCCCGCCGATCCCTCTGCAGGCGTCAGCCGATAGGCCGTTCCATCATTGACCGACAGATACCAGATTGACCCGTCCGGAGCCTCGACGATATCCCGCACGCGGCCTGTCACCGGGCCGGCGATCCGCTCTTCCGCGTAATCCGCTTCCGGGTCCAGACGGCTGATGAAGTCGGAATTCAGTGATCCGGCAAAGACATCGCCCTTCCACTCGGGGAAGAGATCACCCTGATAGATCATCAAGCCCGAAGGCGCGATGGAGGGCACCCAATAATGCACCGGCTGCTCCATCCCCTCGCGGGAGGTCCCCACGCCGATCTGACCACCGCCATAGTTCTCGCCGTAGGAAATGACGGGCCAGCCGTAATTGCGCTCCTGTTCCACCCGGTTCAATTCATCCCCGCCCTGCGCGCCGTGTTCGACCAGCCAGAGGTTGCCCTCCGCATCCAGCGCCGCCCCCTGCGCATTGCGATGACCCAGCGAATAGACGCCGGGGCGGTGCCCGGGCAACGTGGTGGCCGGGCTGCCATCACGGGTCAGGTGGATGACCTTGCCCTCCACCCGCATCGGATCTTGCGCTTCCATCCCGTCCGGGCCGGTGCCACGATCCCCGGTGGTCAGAAAGATCGTGCCATCCGCCGCCTCGACGATGCGCGATCCGAAATGGCGCCCACCGCCGGTGCCATCGCCGCTGTAAAGCGTCGCAAACCCTTCGAGCGTTCGGCCATCCTCGGACAGCCGCCCCTTGCCGATCGCCGTTGCACCGCCGCCATCAACAGGGCGCGAAAAGCTGAGCCAGACTTCGCGCGACTGCGCGAAATCGCGCGGCACCATGACGTCCAGCAGACCGCCCTGCCCGGTCGCAAACACCTCGGGCGTGCCGGAAACCGGCACCACCTTGCCTTCTGTCACAAGCAGCAATCGCCCATCCCGTTCCGTGACCAACAGCCCGCCGTCCGGCAGGAAGGCCAAGGCCCAGGGTTGCTCCAGCCCCGACACCATGGGCGTGACGGCCAGTGGCCCGGCAGAGGTGTCCAGCGTCGCTGTCTGGCCTGTGGCCGCCAGTGGCAGGCCGGCGGCCAAAACAAGCGCGAGGGTGGCCGCCATGACAGAGTACTGAGGAAGAAGGGTATGAGTGTTTGCTGAAACTCGCACGGCAAAGCTTTGAGGCATCGAGACAATCCTTTCGTTCCTCGTTCAAGTAAGGATTGCCGTCCAAAAGGAAAGCCGCCTCACGGCTTTCTGACCATGCGTCAACGGCTTGCGCTGCCGCTCGAGGCGCGGGTCTATGCATCGGAGTGCTTCCCTTTTGATCACAAGCACACTAGGTTCGCGTTCAGGACAACGATCCAACTTGGGAGCTAACGATGAAGAAACTGCTGCTGGCCTCGGCCGCAACCGCACTCATGGCGGGTGCCGCCTCGGCACAAGACGTGAAACTTGGGGTTCTGCTGGGCTTCACCGGCCCGCTGGAATCCATCACACCGGCCATGGGTGCCGGTGCCGATCTGGCGATCAAGGAAGTCAACGATTCCGGCAAATTCACGCTCGGCGCTGTGTCCGCCGTGCGCGGTGATTCCACTTGCATCGACGCGGCCGCCGCAACGGCCGCTGCCGAGCGTCTGGTCACCGCCGATGGCGTGACGGCGATTGTGGGCGGCGACTGCTCGGGTGTCACCGGGGCCGTGCTGCAGAACGTGGCGCGTCCCAACGGGATCGGGATGATCTCGCCCTCCGCCACCTCGCCCGCTCTGTCGACGGCTGAGGATGACGGCCTGTTCTTCCGCACCGCGCCGTCGGATGCGCGCCAGGGCGAAATCATGGCTGACATCCTGACGGAAAAGGGCATCAAGTCGGTCGCGCTGACCTATACCAACAATGACTACGGCAAGGGTCTGGCCGACAGCTTCGGCGCGGCTTTCGCGGCCAAGGGCGGCACGGTCACCATCTCGGCGCCGCATGAAGACGGCAAGGCCGACTATTCGGCAGAGGTTGCTTCGCTGGCCTCGGCTGGCGGCGAAATGCTCGTCGTGGCCGGCTATGTCGACCAGGGCGGCAAGGGCGTGATCCAGGCCTCGCTCGATTCGGGCGCGTTCGAGACCTTCTATCTGGTGGACGGCATGTATGGCGACGCGCTGATCGAGGCGATCGGCGAGCCGCTGAACGGCTCGTTCGGCGCCGTGCCGGGCACCGACTCCGAAGGCGCGACCAAGTTCCAGGAAATGGCAACGGCCGCCGGCTTTGACGGCACCTCGGCCTTCTCGCCGGAATCCTATGATGCAGCGGCGCTGATCCTGATGTCGATGGCAGCGGCGAATTCGACCGCCTCCAAGGACTGGACCACCAAGGTGATGGATCTGGCCAATGCGCCGGGCGAACCGATCCTGCCGGGCGAACTGGGCAAGGCGCTGGAACTGATCGCAGCAGGCACCGATATCGACTATATCGGCGCGACAGCGGTGGAACTGGTGGGCGCGGGCGAATCTGCCGGCAACTACCGCGAATACTCGATCACCGATGGTGCGATCACCACGGTCGGGTTCCGTTGATCCGCCTTTACTCTTGACCTCAAGGCACGGCCCGGGCAAACGCCCGGGCCGTTGCCATAAGCAAACATCCCGCGACGCCGCTCATCCAAGGGCGGACGGAAATGACGGGATACAGGGGAACACAGATGATCGTTGTCGAAGACCTGCACAGGCATTTCGGCGGCTTTAGGGCCGTTGACGGGGCCTCGCTGGAGATAAAGACCGGCTCCATCACCGGGCTGATCGGCCCCAATGGCGCGGGCAAGACCACCCTTTTCAATGTCATCGCAGGGCGCCTGCCGCCCACATCGGGCCGGGTGCTGATGGATGGCGAAGATATCACCGGCCTGCCGCCACATGAGCTGTTTCACAAGGGGCTGCTGCGCACCTTCCAGATCGCGCATGAATTCGGGTCGATGACCTGTCTGGAAAACCTGATGATGGTTCCTGCGCGGCAAAAGGGTGAAACCCTGCTGAACGCCTGGTTCAACCGCCGCGCCGTCGCCGCAGAAGAGGCCGCGATCCGCAAGAAGGCGCTGGATGTGCTGGATTTCCTCACGATCAGCCATCTGGCCGAACAGAAGGCTAGCCAGATTTCCGGCGGGCAGAAGAAGCTTCTGGAACTGGGCCGGACCATGATGGTCGATGCCAAGGTCGTCTTCCTCGATGAGGTGGGCGCGGGTGTGAACCGCACGCTTCTGAACACCATCGGCGATGCCATCGTGCGGCTGAACAAGGAACGCGGCTATACGTTCTGCGTGATCGAACATGACATGGATTTCATTGGCCGCCTGTGCAACCCGGTCATCTGCATGGCCGAGGGCAAGGTCCTGGCGCAGGGCACTGTGGACGAGGTCAAGAATGACGAGCGGGTGATCGAGGCCTATCTCGGCACCGGCCTGAAGAACAAGGTGAAGGAGGAGGCGGCCCATGCGTGACGCCCCCGTGATGAACCCCAGACCCGGGGCCAACGAATTTTCTGCGAAAATTCAGGCCCCGACCGCGCGCAGACTGCTGAATTTTCGCAGAAAATTCGTTGCAGTCGGAGGCATCGCCCATGGCTGAGCCCTTTCTGATCGGCGAGGCGATGACCGGCGGCTATGGCGGGGCGGATATCCTGCACGCCTGCACCATCGCGGTGGAAAAAGGCCAGATCGCCGTGATCGTCGGCCCCAATGGCGCGGGCAAATCCACGGCCATGAAAGCGGTCTTCGGCATGCTGAAGCTGCGGTCGGGGCATGTGAAGCTGGCGGGTGAAGATATCACCGCGCTGTCGCCGCAGGCGCGTGTGGGCAAGGGAATGGGCTTCGTGCCGCAGACCCATAACATATTCACCTCCATGACGGTGGAGGAGAACCTTGAAATGGGGGCCTTCATCCGCAGCGACGATTTTCGCGATACGCTGGCGCAGGTCTATGACCTGTTCCCGATCCTGAAGCAAAAGCGGTTGCAGCCTGCGGGCGAACTGTCCGGCGGACAGCGCCAGCAGGTCGCCGTCGGCCGGGCGCTGATGACCAAGCCCAAGGTTCTGATGCTGGACGAACCCACCGCGGGCGTCAGTCCCATCGTGATGGACGAATTGTTCGACCGGATCATCGAGGTCGCCCGCACAGGCATCTCGATCCTGATGGTCGAGCAGAATGCCCGTCAGGCGCTGGAGATTGCCGACAAGGGCTATGTCCTTGTGCAGGGCGCCAACCGTTTCACCGACACCGGGGCCGCGCTGCTGGCCGACCCGGAAGTCCGCCGTTCCTTCCTTGGGGGTTGAGGCATGGATATCCTGAACGCCCTGATCGTTTTCCTGAACTTCGTCTTTGTCCCCGGTCTGGCCTATGGCGCGCAGTTGGCGCTGGGGGCGCTGGGGGTCACGCTGATCTATGGCATCCTGCGCTTTTCCAACTTTGCCCATGGCGACACGATGGCCTTTGGCACCATGGTCACCATTCTGGTGACATGGTGGTTCCAGTCGATGGGCATCGGGTTCGGCGTGCTGCCAACCGCCCTTCTGGCGCTGCCCATCGGCATCGCTGTCACCGCGCTGTTCGTCCTTGGCACGGACAGGGTGATCTATCGCTTCTACCGCAAGCAGAAGGCTGCGCCGGTGATCCTTGTCATGGTGTCGCTGGGCGTGATGTTCGTGATGAACGGGATCGTGCGCCTGATCATCGGGGTGGACGACCAGAATTTCACGGACGGCGAACGCTTTGTCATCTCGGCCGGGGATTTCAAGACGGCCACCGGGCTGGCCGAGGGACTGGCCATCAAGACGACACAGGCAGTGACTGTGGCCACCGCGCTGATCGTGATGGCGCTGCTGTTCTGGTTCCTGCAAAAGACCCGCACCGGCAAATCCATGCGCGCCTTTTCAGACAATGAGGATCTGGCGCTGTTGTCGGGCATCAACCCGGACCGGGTGGTCGCCGTGACGTGGATCATTGCCGCCGCACTCGCTACTATCGCGGGGGTGCTGTATGGATTGGACAAGAGCTTCAAACCCTTCGTCTATTTCCAGCTGCTGCTGCCGATCTTTGCCGCTGCCATCGTCGGCGGCCTTGGCAGCCCGCTGGGCGCCATTGCAGGCGGCTTTGTCATCGCCTTTTCCGAGGTGATGGTCACCTATGCCTGGAAGAAGGTGGTCACCTATCTGGTGCCCGAAAGCATGGCGCCGGAGGGGCTGCTGCAACTGATGTCGACGGATTACAAATTCGCCGTCAGCTTTGCGATCCTGATCCTTGTGCTGATCTTCATGCCCACTGGCCTGTTCAAGGGGAAATCGGTATGACCCGCAACCTTGCGCTTTTCGGAACGGTCGCCGTTTTGTTCATCCTTACGGGGATGTTCCAAAGCTGGAATCTGTCGCTGTCGATCCTTGGCATCTCGCTTCTGTCGGCCATCATGGCGCTTGGGGTGAATATCCAGTGGGGCTATGCGGGCCTGTTCAACACAGGGATCATGGGCTTTACCGCTCTGGGGGGGCTGGCCGTTGTCCTGGTTTCCGCCCGGCCCGTGGCCGAAGGTTGGGCCGCAGGCGGCACCGGCATTCTGGGCGGGCTGTTCCTCGGGGCGGCCTCCATCGCTGCCGCCATCTTCGCCTGGAACCGGATGCACCCTGGCCGTTTGCGGATGCTGGTGACGCTGGCCATCTGCGTGGCGGGCTTCTTCCTGTTCCGCATGGTGTTTGACCCCGCCGTCGCGGCGGTCGAGGCGTTCAATCCCGCCACGGCCGGCAATCTCGGCGGTCTGGGCCTGCCTGCACTGGTGTCCTGGCCGGTTGGGGGCCTTTTGGCCGCTGCCGCCGCCTGGGCCATCGGGAAAATTTCGCTGGGCCTGCGGTCGGATTATCTGGCCATCGCCACGCTGGGCATCGCCGAGATCATCATCGCAGTAATGAAGAACGAGGATTGGCTCGCGCGCGGTGTGAAGAACATCATCGACCTGCCCCGCCCCTGGCCCGTGCCCTATGAGGTGGACCTGCAGCAATCGGCGGCCTTCATCGACTGGGCCACACGCTGGGGCTTTGATCCGATGACGGCGTCATCGATCGTGGTGAAGCTCCTTTATATCGCGCTGTTCTCGGCGGTACTGCTGGCGATCATCTGGCTGTCCGAACGCGCGCTGAACAGCCCCTGGGGCCGCATGATGCGCGCCATCCGCGACAATGAGGTGTCCTCGGCCGCAATGGGCAAGGATGTGAAGCGGCGTCATCTGCAGGTCTTCATCCTCGGCTCTGCCGTCGTGGGGATCGCGGGGGCCATGTACACCTCGATGGCGGGTCAGTTGCTGCCCGGCGAATACAACCCGCTGCGCTTTACCTTCCTGATTTGGGTGATGGTGATCGTGGGCGGGTCGGGCAACAACTGGGGCGCCGTGCTGGGCGGCCTGCTGATCGGCTGGCTCTGGCTGATCGTGGAAAGCCTTGGGCCGCTGGTCATGGGGGGCATCGTGTCGGGCCTGTCAGAGGGGCCGCTGAAAACCCACCTCGTCGACAGCGCCCAACATATGCGCCTGCTCACGCTGGGGGTGATCCTGCTTCTGGTGCTGCGGTTCAGCCCGCGCGGGTTGATCCCCGAAAAATGACGCGCCGTCGATTGGCACGGAGAGGGGCGCCCAATCGGGCGCCCCTTTGCTTTGAAGCACCCGATTTTCACATGCGACATATTCGTGTCGCTAACCAACATGCCGCCCCGCCCGGCTTGCGGCCAATCTGCCTGCAATCCAACGCAGGGAGTCCCCCATGAAAACCCATACCCGAGTGCTCGTGATCGGCGGCGGTGTCGTCGGCTGCTCGGTTCTTTACCACCTCACCAAGCTGGGCTGGTCGGATGTGATGCTGGTGGAACGGTCTGAACTGACCTCTGGCTCGACCTGGCACGCGGCAGGGGGATTTCACACCCTGAACGGCGACACCAACATGGCGGCGCTGCAGGGCTATACCATCCGCCTCTACAAAGAGCTTGAGGCGATCACCGGCATGTCCTGCGGGCTGCATCATGTGGGCGGCATCACGCTGGCCGATAATGAGGCGCGCTTCGAACAGCTCAAGGCAGAACGCGCCAAGCACCGCTACATGGGGCTGGATACCGAGATTCTGGGGCCGGAAGAGATCCACAAACTGACCGACGGCATGGTCAATCTCGAAGGCATCATCGGCGCGCTTTACGACCCGCTGGATGGGCACCTTGACCCGTCCGGAACGACCCACGCCTATGCCAAAGCCGCCCGTATGGGCGGGGCCGAGATCGTGCTGCACAACCGCGTGCTGGAAACCAACCCCCGCCCGGATGGATCGTGGGAAGTCGTCACCGAAAAGGGCACGATCATCGCCGAGCATCTGGTCAACGCAGGCGGGTTGTGGGCGCGCGAGATCGGGGCGATGGCGGGCGTCTATCTGCCGCTTCTGCCCATGGCGCACCAGTATCTGGTCACCGACGATATCCCCGAAATCATGGATATCCTGAAATCGGGCCGCGAATTCCCGCATGTGATGGATCCGGGTGGCGAAAGCTATCTGCGGCAGGAAGGCCGTGGCCTCTGCATCGGCTTCTATGAGAAACCCTGTGAGCCGTGGTCGGTCGATGGCACACCGTGGGATTTCGGCCATGAACTGTTGAACGAACAATTCGACAAGATCGAAGACAGCGTCAACTTCGCCTATCGTCGCTTCCCGGTGCTGGAACGGTCGGGTGTGAAGCGCGTGATCCACGGCCCCTTCACCTTTGCCCCCGATGGCAACCCGCTGATCGGCCCGGTGCCGGGCCTGCGCAACTATTGGTCGGCCTGCGCTGTTATGGCAGGCTTCAGCCAAGGCGGCGGCATGGGTCTGGCGCTGGCGCAATGGATGATCCATGGCGAGGTGGAGCGTGACCCGCGCGGCTTTGACGTGGCCCGTTTCGGCGGCTGGACCAGCCCCGGCTATACCGTGCCGAAGGTCATCGAAAACTACCAGATGCGCTTCTCGGTCAGCTACCCGAACGAGGAGCGCCCCGCCGCCCGGCCCTTCCGCACCACCCCGATGTATGAGGTGTTTGACGGCATGAACGCCGTCTGGGGCCAGCAATACGGGCTGGAAGTCGTGAACTACCACGCCCTGCCGGGCGAGCCTCGCTATGAAGAACCGTCCTTCAAACGCTCCAACGCCTGGGAGGCGACGCGTCAGGAAGTCATGGCCGTCCGCGAAGGCGTGGGCATCAACGAGGTGCAGAATTTCGGCAAATACCGCGTCACCGGCCCCAATGCACGGGCGTGGCTGGACCGGATCATGGCCGGCACCATCCCGAAACCGGGCCGCCTGTCGCTGACGCCGATGCTGGCCCATTCCGGCAAGATCTTCGGCGATTTCACCGTCTCCTGCCTGTCGGAACAGGAATTCCAACTGACCGCCAGCTATGGCGCGCAGGGCTGGCATTCCCGCTGGTTCGATCACAACATGATGGATGGCGTCAGGGTGGAAAACATCTCCGACGCGCGGTCGGGGTTCCAGATCGCAGGGCCGAAGGCGCGCGAACTGCTCTCCCGCGTCACCCGCGCCGATGTATCGACTGAGGCGTTCAAGTTCATGGATGTGAAACGCATGACCGTGGGCATGGCCAACTGCATCGTCCAGCGCGTCAGCTACACCGCCGATCTGGGATATGAGATCTTCACCGATCACATGTCCGTCCGCCACCTCTGGGACGTGCTCAACGCGGCGGGCAAGGATCTGGGCCTGCGCCCCTTCGGCATGCGCGCGATGATGAGCCTGCGGCTCGACAAATGGTTCGGCAGCTGGGGCCGGGAGTTCAGCCCCGATTACACCCCGATGGAAACCGGGCTGGATCGCTTCATCCGCTGGAACAAGGATGCCGACTGGATCGGCAAGGCGGCCGCAACGGCGGAAAAGGCCGCCGGACCAAAGCGCCGCCTTGTCAATTTCATCGTCGATGCCAACGATGCCGATGTGGTGGCATGGGAACCGATCTGGCTGGATGGCGCCGTAGTGGGCTATTGCACCAGCGGCGGCTTCAGCCACTGGACGGGCAAATCTGTGGCCATGGGCTTCCTGCCTGCCGACCGGGTGCAGGACGGGCTGGCCTGCGAGATTGAAATCCTCGGCGAACGGCGCAGCGCCAAGGTTCATCTCGCGCCGCTCTGGGATGCGGATGGGGCCAGAATGCGGGGATAAGGGCTGGAGCAGGGCCTTCACCAAGAAGTTCCCTGCTTCTCTTCTCTGCCCAAATATCCTCGGGGGGCGTGGGGGGCGAAGCGCCCCCACCTCTGAGCCGAAGCGCGCAGGCGCGTAGGCGAGGCGAAAGACCTGCGGGCGCATGCCCGCTCCGCCAGATCACCGCTTGACGCCCCGCGCCACGCTTGGAAGGGTCTGGCGATGATGATGCATATCCTGATCCTCGCCGCCGGTTCCTCCTCCCGCATGCGGGGGGGCGACAAACTGCTCGAGCGGGTGGATGGCCAGCCCCAGCTTGCCCGCATCCTGCAGGCGGCGCTACAGACCGGGCTGCCGGTCACGGTCGCCCTGCCCCCGGATCGCCCGGAACGGGCGGCGGCCATCGCGGCCCTGCCCGCCCAAAGGATCACCGTTCCGGACCCGGCACAGGGTATGGCCGCCAGCCTGACAGCCGGGCTGGCCAGCCTGCCCGCGACGGCAGGGGTGATGCTGCTGCTCGCCGACCTGCCAGAGATCACCGCGCAGGACCTCATCACTCTGCGCGATGCCTGGGCGCAGGAACCCGAGGCGATTCTGCGCGGCGCAGCGGTGGATGGCACGCCGGGCCACCCGGTCTGTTTTCCACCCGATCTGCGCGATGATCTGATGACGCTGAAAGGCGACGAAGGGGCGCGGTCCGTCCTGGTGCGCCACCGTGCACGGCTGCGACTGATCCCCCTGCCCGGCCGCCATGCCACGACTGATCTTGATACGCCGGAAGACTGGGCCGCGTGGCGCGCGGCGCGGGCGACGCAAGCCCCCCATTAATCCGGCCCGCCACGCCTTCCCTGCGGACATGGTTGTTCTCAAAATGGAAATTTGGCACGAGACTTGCCAAAGCTTCCGGGCAATACTCGCTCAGGTTGCGCCCGCAAAGCTGATGCACTTGGGAATCAGCGGGGGCCGGCCAGTCGCGACGAAAGGGCGCTCATGACGACATCCGTGGACATCCGTCTCCTTGTGGGCATTGCCTGCACTTTGCTGGTTCTGTCCCTGTGCCTTGCCGCCTATCTGCACCGCAGCTGGACGGAACGCTTCCGCCGCGCCGTGAACCTGTATGGCGCCAGTCTTGCCAGCCTGGCGGTTTCGGCGGCAGGCGTTTTCCTGTCGCAGACAGCCCCCTTCGTGCTGAGCACAACGCTGCTCATCACGGGCGCGCATTTCGGCATCGTGCTGGGCTTTCTGGCGGTGCATGAGGCTCTGCACCCGCATCAGCGGCTGCGCCTCGTGCTGGGTGGCGCGGCGGCACTCTGTTTCGTGCAGGCGGTGCTGTCCGTGATCTTTCACAATGCCGCCCTGTTGATCTTCACCTCCTCGGTGGTGAACGGGTTGGTGGGCATCGTGATCGGCGTCCATCTCTGGACCGTGGCCAGCGCCACAGCGCCCCGACTCAGACTGCTGATCTCGGCCCCGTTCCTTCTGATCGGCTTGGCCTATCTCCTGCGGCTTCCTCTGCTAACGGCCACGGACCCGGCGGAACTGTTCGTCATGGCCTCCTCGGTCATCGCCTTTGTGCTTGGCCTGGCATCGCTCTATCTGGGGTTTGCCCTCATCATCCTGCACGAAGCCGCGCTGGCCGATGACCTGCGGCGCGCCCGCGAACAGGCCGAAGAGGCGATGCGTCAGCGCACGCGTTTCTTTTCCCACATCAACCATGAGCTTCGAACGCCGCTCAATGGCATCCTGGGTCTGACGCGGATGCTTTCGTCCCATGTGCAGGGGGATGCGGGTGCCAAGACGCTGAAGGATCTGCAATCCTCGGCCGCCTTGCTGAAAACCGTGGTCGATGACGTGCTGGATTTCACCAAGCTCGAGTCAGACGCGGTGCGGCTCGAATCCATCCCCTTCGACATGAGGGATCTGATGGGCGGTGTGGTGAACCAGTATCAGACCCTGGCCGCCGAGAAGGGCGTGACGCTGCGCCTTGAGTTGACACCCGATGCTGTGGGCTGGCGGATGGGCGATCCGATGCGCCTGACGCAGATCCTGCACAACATCCTTGCCAATGCGGTGAAGTTCACCAGCGCAGGCGAGATCACTGTCGCGGTCGGGCTGACAGAGGAGGATGCTGTCGCGCTCTGCATCGCCGATACAGGGATCGGAATGGATGACGAACAGCTACGCTTGTTGTTCGAGCCGTTCATGCAAGCTTCGGCCAGCACCGCCCGGCGCTTTGGCGGCACAGGGCTGGGGATGACCATCGTGCGGTTGCTGGCGGAAGCGATGGGGGGCACCATTTCGGTTCAAAGCGCCCCGGGACAAGGAACGCGAGTCGATCTGACCCTTCCCCTGACGCAGGCCGCACCACCGCTCCATCACGCGGCACCAGCTGAAACCGCCCGCGCCCGGACCATCGGGCTTATCCCCTTGCGGATTCTGTGCGCCGACGATGATGAGATCAACCGTCTGGTCCTGCAGGCGTTTCTTGCGGAATTGAACATCGATACCACCATGGCCACCAGCGGCGCCGAGGCCATCTCATTGGCACGAGAGTCGCGCTTCGATGCCTATCTCATGGATATCAACATGCCCGATCTTGGCGGCGTTGAAACGCTGGCCGCCCTGCGCGGGATCGATGCCCTGCGCGACGGGCCGCCCCCGTACGCCGTGGCCGTGACGGCCAATGTGATGCAAGACGATGTCCGGTCCTATCTGCGGGCCGGGTTCGACGCCCATCTGCCCAAACCGATCATGTTCGAAGAGTTGTCCTCTGTCCTGCTCCACGCGCAAAACCGCACGGGCGGATCGCTCGCCGCAAGGCGCAAGGCTGGTTATGGGTAAGGGTGGTGCCCGAGGTCGGACTCGAACCGACATATCTTGCGATGGCGGATTTTGAATCCGCTGCGTCTACCATTCCGCCACTCGGGCCACCTTTGCGCGGTCTAGCCGCAGACTTCGTCCGCGTCAACGGCAGCGGCGATCAGAGTTGTGCAGAGCCGAAGGTATCGCAGGCTTCAATCTCGCCCGTGCTCAGCCCGGTCTCGAACCAGCGCATCCGCTGTTCGCTGGTGCCATGGGTAAAGCTGTCGGGCATCGGCCTTCGCCCGGCTTCGCGCTGCAAGGTGTCGTCGCCGATCTGGGCGGCGGCGTTCATCGCCTCTTCGATATCACCGCGCTCGATCGATCCGAACCGCGCATCCGCCTCACGTGCCCAGATGCCCGCCAGACAATCGGCCATCAACTCTACCCGGACCGAGATTTCGTTGCCCTCCACCTGACTGACCTGCTGGCGCATGCGGGTGGTCTGTTCCAGAATCCCCAACTCGTTCTGCACGTGATGACCGATTTCATGCGCCACCACATAGGCGGCGGCGAAATCGCCCCCTGCCCCCATCCGCTCCTCCAGCACAGTAAAGAATCCGGTATCAAGATAGACCTTGCGATCCGTGGGGCAGTAGAAGGGCCCCGTCGCCTCGGATGCGCCACCGCAGCCGGATTGGGTATATCCCTTGAACAGCACCAGCGTCGCAGGGCGATAATTGCGGCCCACCTGATCGCGGAACAGGGCTGCCCAGATCTCTTCGGTATCGGCCAGCGTGACAGAGACGAATTCGCCCATCGCCCTGTCCTCGGCGGTCAGTTCGGTGGGGGCATCGCTGCCCGCGCCCGGATCACCCTGCAAGAACGGTGTGACATCCACGCCCAAAAACCAGCCCAGCAGCAGAACGACAATCACGCCCGCGCCGCCGATCCCGGCCCCGCGTCCGCCGCCACCCCCGCCGCCACCAGCGGTGCGACGGTCCTCGATGTTCCGGCTGCCCCGGCGTCCGCGCCATTCCATGATCGACCCCCGCCTGTGTGTCCGCATTGCTAACACCCGATCCGGCTGCGGCAAAAGGGCAAACTGGCCGACGCCGCCGCCAGTGGCCAAAGATGGCGCGGCCCCGCTTCACGATCCCGTGGTCGCGGCTTGCCTTCGCGGATGCGATCGTCAATCTGCGCGCAAGATGCAGGAGTTCCCATGATGACGACCGATCGCCGCCGCTTTGCCATTCTTCTTGCGGCGGGCGGGTCTGCCGCTGTTCTGGCGGCGGCCTTCGCCTTTCAGTACCTCGGTGGACTGGCGCCCTGCCAACTGTGCCTCTGGCAGCGCTGGCCCCATGCGGCAGCGGTGGGGATCGGGGTGCTGGCCCTGATCCTGACGCGCGGCACCATCGGGCGCATCCTGCCGCTCCTCGGGTCACTCGCGGCACTGGCCAGTGCCGGGATCGGCGTCTTTCATGTGGGGGTGGAGCAGAAATGGTGGGCGGGCCTCGCCTCCTGCACCGCCGGGTCGATCAGCGGGATTTCCACCGACGATCTCTTGAACCCCGATGTCGCTGTGGGCGCGGTGGTGCGCTGCGATGCCATCGCCTGGCAGATGTTCGGCATCTCCATGGCCGGATGGAACGTGATCCTGTCGGCCCTGCTGGCGATGATCTGGATCGCGGCTTATCGCCGTTCGGTCTGATTGGCCGACTACTCCGCCCCCAGCAACGCCGCGCCGGGACGCAGGATCAGCATCCGCCGGGCGGGGAAGTTCCACAACGTGGGTTGGGCGGCGAAAAAGGCCGCGCCGAGGCGCAGCTCATCGGGTTGGCCCGAGCCGCGCTTGTCACCCTCACCCCCGGCCTCGATCAGTGTCACGGGTGTGGGTGGCAACAGCGCCCCGCCCAGCGTGACGCCAGCCAGTTCCCACAGCCCGTTCGCGCCGGTCGCAAGGCTTCCCGCCGCAATCATCCGCGCGCGAGTGCCGGGCTGAAGGTAAAGGGTGCCGCTATCCCCGGAATCAAAGCTGACCTGAACCGGCATCTCGCCGATGCGCGCCACGGCAAGCGGCAGTTCGTCGGGAAACAGCAAGAAATCCACCGTCGCGATGACATCGGTCGCCGCAGGTGCGTTCACGGCCATCAACCCCGCCTCATCCACCCGGATGACGCTCAGCGCGGACCGGTCATAATCCAGCAGCACCGCATGATCCTGCACCGCAGGCAGGCCGACAAATCCCAGAAAATCCTTACCAAAGGCCACCTCGGCAAAGCCAAAATCGCCGCTCTGCACCCGCTCGGGCAGATCCATCCCCTGCCCTGCCAAGGTCAATCCGGGCGCAGGATGCAATTGCACCACGATCTCCTGCCCCGAGGCCGCAAAGCCCCGCCCCACCTCCTGCCCCGCCGGCAGATCAGCGGCGCCCCGGTTGAAGAACACAGCCGACGGTGTGCCAATGTCGAACATCATCACACCCGCGCGGCCATCCACGGCGACAGGCAGCATCGGCTTGCCGTCCATCACCGTGAACGGGATGTCCCGCCGATCCTGCCCTTCGTCCAGAAGCCCGGCCCAAAGTGGCATTGCCACCATCACCATCAGCAAGGCACAGACCGCCGCCTTCATGCGCCCTCGCCGATCAGCCGGGCATGTTCCTGAATGGCGAAACGGTCGGTCATACCGGCCACGTAATCCGCCACGATCCGCGCCAGCGCCACCTTATCCTGCGCCGCCTCGATATCAGACCGCCATTCGGCAGGCAGAAGCGCGGGTTGCGACAGGAACAGGGGGAACAGGTCATTCACCATCCGCGTGACGCGTGCCCGTTCCACCATCACCGAGGGCGCACGATACATGCGGTGGAACAGGAAGGACCGGATCGCCTTCAATTCCTGATACAGAGGCTTGGAAAAGCGGATCACCGTCGTGCCCAGATGGCGGATATCGTCCACCGATTTCGGTTGTGCCGCCGCCAGACGGTTCTGCGCCACGGCAATCACATCCTCTACCATCCGGCCAAAGACGCGGCGCAGCGCCTCATGCCGACGGCGCATCTTCTCCAGCCCCGGATAGATGCGGTCCACCTCTTCAAAGGCGGGCCCCGTCACGGGCAAATCCATCAGGTCATCTTCGGTGAACAGCCCCGACCGCAACCCGTCATGCAGATCATGGTGGCTATAGGCCACGTCATCCGCAATCGCCGCCACCTGCGCCTCGGCGCTGGCATGGGTGTGCAACTCCAGATCCCATGCCGCATTCACCTCGGCCAGCGCATAGGGCAATGGCCCCTCATGCTTCTTGTCGGCATTGGGGCCGATCACCGGGCCGTTGTGCTTGGCGATACCTTCCAGCGATTCCCATGTCAGGTTCAGGCCATCGAAATCGGCATAATGCCGCTCCAGCCGCGTCACGATCCGCAGCGCCTGAGCGTTGTGATCGAAACCGCCATAGGGCTCCATCAACAGACCCAGCGCATCCTCCCCCGTATGGCCGAATGGGGTATGGCCGAGGTCATGCGCCAAGGCTATGGCCTCGGCCAGATCGGTGTTCAGCCCCAGTACGCCCGAAATCGTGCGCGCCACCTGCGCCACCTCGATCGAATGGGTCAGGCGCGTGCGGTAATAGTCGCCCTCATGTTCCACAAAGACCTGCGTCTTGTGCTTCAACCGCCGAAAGGCGCTGGAATGGATGATCCTGTCCCGGTCGCGCTGAAACGGCGACCGGAAGGACGACATGCGTTCCGGATAGAGCCGCCCACGCGATTGATCGGGCTGGCAAGCATAGGGGGCAAGGGTCACGCGGTTTTGCCTGTTCTTGTTGATCCTTATGCGGCATCCTATATGTGCCTGACCCCACAAGGAAACCGGATTCCACCATGGACCTGACCCTTCCCCCGAAAGTGACCGACCGCGCCTTCACCCGGCTGCGTGAGATTTGCGAGGCGACGGGTGAGGCAAAGGCGCTGCGCGTGTCTGTCGAAGGCGGCGGCTGTTCCGGTTTTCAGTATGACATAAAGCTCGATGATCCCGCCAAGGATGACCTGATCCTTGAACAGAACGGGGCCAAGGTTCTGGTCGATGCCGTGTCGCTGCCCTTTCTGGC
Organism: Variovorax paradoxus; assembly: GCA_943370085.1. Taxonomy (GTDB): domain Bacteria; phylum Pseudomonadota; class Alphaproteobacteria; order Rhodobacterales; family Rhodobacteraceae; genus Paragemmobacter. The sequence continues at coordinate 201,348 of CALRPT020000001.1, forward strand.
GAACGCAGTGATCGACTACACCGAAGAACTGATCGGCGCGCGTTTCGTGATCGAAAACCCGAACGCCTCATCTTCCTGCGGCTGCGGAACGTCCTTTTCGATGTAAGGGCATAATCCTCTCGCCAAACGTCATGGCAGCTCTATTTACTGCCATCCGATAGGCGGAGTGATTTCAATGACCTGCGTTCTTATGCTCGGCTCCGCCCCGATGGCGATGCAGGCAGCGGATTGGCCGCGCGCGCCCTTTGATGCGCTACTGGCCATTAACAATGCCCATGCCGTGCGGCCTGACTGGACGCATCACATCTATCCCTGGGATTATCCCGAAGACCGCCGCCCCACCCCCGGCCCAGGCCAGCAGGCAGTCACGCAAGAGCACTTCGTTCCCGCCCAGAACGCGTTTGGCGGCTTTGTCTATGCGGGCGGAACGATGGCCTTTACCGCCGCCTACTGGGCCCTGCATGCGCTGACCCCCCGCGTGATCGCGGCCTTCGGCTGCGACATGCATTATCCCAAGGGTCAGACCCATTTCTACGGCACGGGCACGGCAGACCCCCTGCGCCCCGACATCACCCTCCAATCGCTTGAGGCGAAATCCGCCCGGCTGATGATCCTTGCCGCGATGGAGGGCTGCGCCATGGTCAACCTCTCCATCGGTCCGTCACGTCTGATCTTCCCGCGCGTCACGCGCGACCGGGCCGCGCAGTCTCGCCCTCTGCCCTTTGATATCCGCCTTGCCGATCTGGCCCTGCGGCGCGAGGATGACCTGGGCTACCTCGTCCCTTCAGGCCGCTACTGGGAAGAAGCAGACCGCTTTGACCCGGCCGAGTTGAAGCGGCTGGATATGCTCTGGCTTGCTGCCGCACAGGCCGGACGCGCCGCATCAGCCTGACCTGTGCGCCCCAGACTTGTGTGCCTCAGACTTGTGCGCCCACCCCCCCCGGCCTAGAACAGGGGCGACAGGGAGATGCCCATGAAACTCGCCACCTTCAACATCAACGGCATCAAGGCCCGGATCGACGCGCTGCCCGCCTGGCTGGCTGCGGCGAAACCCGATGTCGTCTGCCTGCAGGAGATCAAGTCGGTCGACGACGCCTTCCCGCGCGAGATCTTCGAAGACATGGGATACCGCGTCGAAACCCATGGCCAGAAATCCTTTAACGGGGTCGCCATCCTGTCGCGCCTGCCGCTGGAAGATGTGACGCGCGGCCTGCCGGGGGATGCGGCCGACGAACAGGCCCGCTGGATCGAGGCGACGGTGATCGGTGACGCCCGCGCCATCCGCGTCTGCGGCCTCTACCTGCCCAATGGCAACCCCGCACCGGGGCCGAAATACGATTACAAGCTTGGCTGGATGACCCGGATGGAGGCGCGGGTGCGCGCCCTGCTGGAAACCGAAGAACCGCTCGCCTTCTGCGGCGATTACAACGTCATCCCTCAGCCCGAGGATGCCGCCAAACCCGCCGCCTGGGCCGAGGATGCGCTGTTCCTGCCCGAAACGCGCGCCGCCTTTCGCCGCATCGTCAACCTTGGCCTGACCGATGCCTTCCGCACCCGCGACCCACGCCCGGGCCAGTATTCCTTCTGGGATTATCAAGCCGGCGCATGGGAGCGGAACAACGGCATCCGCATTGACCACCTTCTTCTGTCCCCGCAATGCGCGGACCTTCTGCAGGACTGTGGCATCGACAAGGGCGTTCGCGGTGGCGAAAAACCCTCGGATCACGTGCCAGTCTGGGTGCAGCTCGACGCCTGATCCGGCGCCGAGATCACGGATGCGTGATGCGCCGCGAACACATATCGTGATTTGCATGAATGGTCGGTGCAGATCGGAATTGCCGGCAGGAATGGCGCGGCTATCGTCACGGCGCACGTTAAGGCCAAAGGAGCCCCGCCCATGTCACGCCTTGCCATCGGCGGCCTGTCCGCCCTTCTCGCCCTCGTCACCGTCCTACCCGCCGCCGCGCTGGACCGGCGGGTCACGCTCATCAACAATACCGGTTTTACCATCGTCGAATTCTACGGTTCCAACACCGGCTCGAACAGTTGGGAGGAAGACATCCTCGGCGCGGATGTCCTGCCCTCGGGATCATCGGTCGTGATCAATTTCGATGATGCGACCGGCTATTGCATGTTCGATTTCCGCGCCGTCTTTGAGGATGGTGATGTTCTGGAACGCGGCGAAGTGAACATCTGCGAGATTGCCACCTTCACCTACGAATAGGGCACCTATCAATAGGGCGCGACCTGCCCCTTCATCTTGGCCCAAATACCCAATGTCACTGCGGCTCAGCCCGCGGTGACGTCAAAGCCATAAAGCCAGTCGAACCGCCGCAACGCCATGCCGGGGGCCACGGTCCCCGCCAGACGCAGCGCGGCATGTCCCACCGCGCGCCGCGCGCCTGTCAGGTGATAGTTGCGCGCGTTGGCCTCGGCTGCCTGCACGATCCGCGCGCAACGGGGCGCGCGCGCGGCCTGATAGGCCGCGAATGCCGCTCCATCCCCGTCATGCCCTGACAGCGCGGCGGCCAGCGCCCAGGCATCCTCCAGCGCCATGTTGGCGCCCTGCGCCAGAAAGGGCAGCGTCGGATGGGCCGCATCGCCCAGAATCGCCGCCGCCCCACCCGGCAACACGCGAAACCAGGTCTTTGCGACCGGATGGCGAAATAGGCCCCAAAGCCAGACATCCTCCACCCGCTCAAGCCAGCCTTTCACGCGCGGCGAAAACCCTGCAAAGGCCAGCCGCAACTCCATAGGATCATCGCGCAGCGACCAGCCCTCTTCGACCCAGCGCCGCCGCTCTTCCACCGCCACGATGTTGCGCCACGCCCCGCCGCGCAGCGGATAGCTTACCAGATGGCGGCCGGGCCCCATATGCACCTCGGCCTCTACTGCATCACCGGGATCATTGGGGATCACCGCACGCCAGGCGACCTGATGGGTGAAAAAGGGCGCGGCCGCACCGTTCAGCGCCATGCGCAGAGCCGAATGAAGCCCGTCCCCACCGATCAGCAGCCCCGCCTCAAACTCCCCCCCCTGCGCCAGCCGCAGACGCGGCTTGTCGTCAGACAAATCGACCGTCTCCACCTTTTGTAGCAGCCGCAGGCTTACCCCCGCCTCACGCGCGCCCTCCAGCAGAAGCGCGATCAGGTCGGCGCGGTGCACGAAATGCCACCCCTGTTCGGGCCGCATCCGCGCCAGATCCATCCGCAGCACCGCCGATCCGTCCAGCCCGTCCCGCAGCACCACCGCCTGCGCCCGCAGGCTTGCCGCCGCCAGCGCCGGGCCAAGCCCCAGCGCCTGCAGCACCGCTGCGCCATTCGGGCTGATCTGCAGACCGGCCCCCACTTCGCGGATGGCATCGGCCTGTTCCAGCACCGTCACCTGGGCCCCGCGCAGCGCCAACGCCCGCGCGACCGCCAACCCCGCCACCCCTGCGCCAAGAACCGTCACCTGCCGACCGATCAGGCTCATCCGCCGCACTCCCGAATGCAAAACGCCGAACCCGAAGGTCCGGCGTCACTTTCTGCTTCCCCGTCGCGCCCTGCAAGGGCCGCGCCTGCGGTCAATCTTCGCGGTGCACCTTCTCGCGCCGTTCGTGCTTTTCCTGCGCTTCCAGCGTCATCGTGGCGATGGGCCGCGCATCCAGCCGCTTCAGGCTGATGGGTTCGCCCGTCATCTCGCAATACCCATACTCGCCATTGTCGATCCGGCGCAGGGCCGAGTCGATCTTGGCCACCAGCTTGCGCTGCCGGTCGCGGGTGCGCAGTTCCAGCGCGCGATCGGTTTCCTCGCTCGCGCGGTCGGCGATATCGGGCACGTTGCGCGCCGAATCCTGCAGGTTGTCGATCGTTTCGGCCGATTGCGACAGCAGTTCGGCCTTCCAGTTCAGAAGTTTGCGCCGGAAATATTCCAGCTGCCGTTCATTCATGAACGGCTCGTCCTCGGCCGGGCGATAATCGTCGGGAAGAAACACTTCGGGCTTCATCACTGCTTTCTCCGTCAGGTCGGACCGCGCCGACAGGGGGTCTGCTTGCATGGCGCGCTCCTGTTGGCGGTGCATCTAGACCATCGCCAAAGGATTGTCACTAGCAGTTGCGACGGAATTACCGGGGCGATAGGGTCCACCCCTGCCCGCCCCGTCCCTGCCCCGTCCTTGCGCGAGTTCCCATGAAATTCTCCTCTACCTCCGGCTATGTCGCGACCGATGACCTGACCTTGGCCGTCAACGCCGCCGTCACGCTGCAACGCCCGCTTCTGGTGAAGGGCGAACCCGGCACCGGGAAAACGGAACTGGCCCGGCAGGTGGCGCAGGCGCTGGGGATGCCGCTGATCGAATGGCATGTGAAATCCACCACCAAGGCGCAGCAGGGCCTGTATGAATACGATGCCGTCAGCCGCCTGCGCGACAGCCAGCTTGGCGATGCGCGCGTCAATGACGTGCGCAACTACATCCGCAAGGGCAAGCTGTGGCAGGCGTTCGAGGCCCCATCCCGCGTCGTTCTGCTGATCGATGAGGTGGACAAGGCCGATATCGAGTTTCCGAACGATCTGTTGCAGGAACTCGACCGGATGGAATTCCACGTCTATGAGACGGGCGAAACCATCCGTGCCGCCCATCGCCCCGTGGTGATCATCACCTCTAACAATGAGAAAGAACTGCCCGACGCCTTCCTGCGGCGCTGCTTCTTTCACTATATCCGCTTCCCCGACATCGACACGATGCGCGCCATCGTGGATGTGCATTTCCCCGGCATCAAACCCGCGCTGCTGACCGCTGCCCTGACCCAGTTCTATGAATTGCGCGAGGTGCCGGGGCTGAAGAAGAAACCCTCAACCTCCGAAGTGCTCGATTGGCTCCGCCTGCTGCTGGCCGAAGATCTGACGCCCGAAGACCTGCGGCGCGAGGGCGGGCCTGCCTTGCCGCGCCTCCATGGTGCCCTGTTGAAAAACGAGCAGGACGTTCATCTTTTCGAAAGACTGGCCTTCATGGGCCGGACCAAGCGTTAGGCCGAATCGCCAGAAATTGCCGCAACTTGGCCGCAGTTTTGCCACAAAGCGATCACGCATAGCCACCTTTCTGACATGTATTGAAATGTTCCGTGATCCGCCCAAGCAGATGCGGTGGTCCCGAACCGTTCTGCCGCGATCCGTAGTCACGCCCTGGCCTTGCAGTTTTCCCGGAATTGACACGTCAACGCCCTCATAACGACACTGACTCACATCTTCTTGAGGGCATCCGTTCCTGTGTTCGATGGTGATCTGCGTGTCCGTGTTCTTTGGCGAAAGCTTGCCCTTCTTCCCGCGCCGCGCGGGTCTGGCATTGCTCTTGCAGGATGCGGCCAAGGTTGGCTGTCGGAACGGTTCCGGTCTGGTGACGCGGGGGCGTCAGCAGGTCCGGGGTGACGGGACTGCGGCCCTTTGGTCAGATTCCGGTGTTGGTCGGGTCGCAAGACCCTTGGTTCAGAATGAAAGCAGAGCTGCCACTCATGCGTATTCCTATGGCCCTTGCGGCCCTTACACTGATCGTTTCCGCCTGTTCACCCGCGCCTGTGGCGCAAGTGGCCATGAACCGTCCTGCCCCATCGCTGCAAGGGGCCGCGCTGCCGCCGATGCAGGGCTTTGCACCTCAGGCCGCATCCGGCGCCGCGCGCAGCAACGCTGATATCGCCCGCGACATTCTCGATCTGGAATTCCTGATGGAAAGCGGGCGCGCCCTTCCGGCGCTGACCCGCTTTGAAGGGCCGATCACCGTGGCCATGACGGGCGATGTGCCCGCCACCGCCCATCCCGATCTGTCGCGCGTGATGGCCCGCCTTCGGGCCGAGGCCGGGATCGACATTCGCCCCGCAGCACCGGACGACCGCGCCTCGATCACCATCGATTTCCAGCCCCGCGCGGCGATGCGGCGACTGGTGCCGTCAGCCGCCTGCTTCGTGGTGCCGCGCGTGTCGTCCTTTGCCGAATACCGCGCCGCCCGCAGCGCCGGTCTGACGGATTGGGCCACCGTAACCCGGCGCGAAACGGTGGGAATCATCATGCCCTCCGACACCTCGCCGCAGGAAGTGCGCGATTGCCTGCATGAAGAACTGGCCCAGGCCATCGGCCCGCTGAACGATCTCTATCGCCTGCCTGACAGCGTGTTCAACGATGACAACTTCCATACGGTCCTGACCGGCTTCGACATGCTGGTTCTGCGCGTGCATCACGACCCGGCCCTGCAATCGGGCATGACCCGCAACGAGGTTGCCGCCCGCCTGCCCGCCATTCTGGCCCGGCTCAACCCGGCCGGTGAAGGCCGGCCCAGCGCCGGCAACACCCAGATGGCCCCCCGCGCCTGGGTTGATGCGGTGGAAGCCGCCATTGGCCCGCGCGGATCGGACGCGGCCCGTCGCAAGGCGGCAGAACGGATGCTGTCCATCGCCCGCGCCCAGGGCTGGCAGGACAACCGCCTTGCCTTTTCCTACTTCGCGCTCGGCCGCGCGCAGGTCGGCAGCGACATCCCCGCCGCCACGCGCGCCTTTTCTGAGGCCCAGCGCATCTGGCAGCGCATGCCGGGAGGAGAGGTCCGTTCTGCCCATGTCGACATGCAGCTTTCCGCCTTTGCGCTGGCCGAGGGGCGCTTTTCCGAGGCACTCGCCCTGACCGACCGCGCAATCCCGGTGGTGCGTCGGGCCGAAAACGCCGCACTCCTTGCCACCCTTCTTATGATCCGGTCCGAGGCCTATGGTGCCCTTGGCCGCGCTGATCTGGCCAAGGACGCCCGTCTCGACAGTCTGGGCTGGGCGCGATATGGGTTCGGCACGGATGCGATGGTCCGCGCGCGGCAATCCGATATCGCAGGTCTGGCCGCATCCGGCCGAAGCGGCTGAGGCGGGCAGGCCTTCCTGCCCCCGGCCAGAAAAAGACGGGGGCTAGGCAGGCATGATCGTGATCGCGGGGTTGGTTTTGGGCGCTGCCATCGGCGCGCGCAAGGCGCTGAAATCGGGCGGCAAGCGGCTGGATGCCCTGCAATATGGGGCGGGCTACGGCATTGCCTTCGCGCTGATCGGCCTCTTCTTGACGCTTTTCATCGACCGCATGGTCTAAGGGCACGGCATGTTCCTGCCCTTCTTCCAGAAGCTGCGGCAGGAAGGCGTGCCCGTTTCGCTGCGCGAATATCTCGCCTTTCTGGAAGGCATGGTCGCGGGGCTTGTCACCTATGACGTCGACGGCTTCTATCACCTCGCCCGCGTGGTGATGGTCAAGGATGAACGCCATCTCGACAGGTTCGACCGCGCCTTCGCCGCCACTTTCAACGGGCTGGACTCCATCAGCACCGATCAGGTGCTGGATGCCATCAACCTGCCCCGCGACTGGCTGGAAAAACTGGCCGAGCGCCATCTGACGGACGAGGAACGCGCGCAGGTTGCGGCCTTGGGCGGGTTCGACAAACTGATGGATACGCTGCGCAAGCGGCTGGAGGAACAGAAGGGCCGCCATCAGGGCGGATCGAAATGGGTGGGCACCGCCGGGACAAGCCCTTTTGGTGCCTATGGCTACAACCCCGAAGGCGTGCGCATCGGGCAGGACCAAAGCCGCCACCAGCGCGCGGTCAAGGTCTGGGACAAGCGCGAGTTTCGCAATCTCGACGATTCGGTGGAACTGGGCACCCGCAACATCAAGGTGGCCCTGCGCCGCCTGCGCCGCTGGGCGCGCGATGGGGCGGAACAGGAACTGGATCTGGAAGGCACCATCCGCGCCACCGCCGATCATGGCTGGCTGGATGTGCAAACCCGGCCCGAGCGGCGCAACGCGGTGAAGGTGCTGCTGTTTCTCGATATCGGCGGGTCGATGGACCCTTACGTGAAGGTCATGGAAGAACTGTTTTCCGCCGCCCGGTCGGAATTCAAGCACCTCGCCCCCTTCTATTTCCACAACTGCCTGTATGAAGGCGTCTGGCGCGACAACCGCCGCCGCTGGGATGACCAGACCCCGACGATGGATCTGTTGCGCACCTATGGGCCGGATTGGAAATGCATCTTCGTGGGCGATGCCAGCATGTCGCCTTATGAAATCCTGCATCCCGGCGGTGCCAATGAACACTGGAACGCCGAGGCGGGTCAGGTTTGGCTGACCCGCGCTTGCGCGCAATGGCCGCGCCATCTGTGGATCAATCCCCTGCCCGAGGCGCATTGGGGATACACCCAATCCACCCGCCTGATCCGCGACATCTTTTCAAACCGCATGGTTCCGATGACACTGGACGGCATCGCGCGGGGGATAAGGGAACTCAGATGATCCGGCGGCTCTGGCGCAAGAACCCTGGTCTGACGCTGGCCTTCGCGCTGGCGCTTGCGGCGACGCTGTTCTTCGGCGGGCGCGCAGTGATGTTTGCCGTGACGCTCAACTATCGTGCCGAACAGCCCGTCGCGGGCTGGATGACCCCGCGCTACATCGCCCGCACTTATGGGCTGGAGCGTGAGGATCTGGCGGTCCTGCTGGCCACTACCGACAAGGATGACCTGCGCCAGCCGCTTTACACCATCGCGCGCGAACAGGGCCTGCCGGTGACCGATCTCATCGCCACGGTGCAACAGGCCATTGACGCGCAGGATGCGGCGGAATGACCGAAACCCTGCTTGCCCTTGTGCCGGAATGGGGGGCGGTGCTGCTTGCGCTGGCCAATTTCCTTGCCTGCCTCGCCCTGCCGATCCCGGCCTCGCTGGTCATGCTGGCGGCAGGGGCCTTTGCGGCGGCGGGTGATCTGAACGCGCTGCCCCTGTGGATCGGGGCGCTGGCAGGGGCCACACTGGGCGATCAGGGCGGGTACTGGCTTGGCCGACTGTTTGGCCCGCGCCTGCTGAACCGCCTGTCACGCAACCCGCGCGGGGCGGTGATGGTGGACCGCGCTGCGGCCTCGCTCGCCGAACGCCGCCTGCCCGCGATCTTTCTGTCGCGCTGGCTTGTGTCGCCGCTGGGGCCTTATGTGAACTTCGCCGCGGGGGCAGCGCGGATCAACTGGCTGGGCTTCACCCTGCCCGCGCTGGCGGGGGAATGCGTCTGGGTGTCGATCTATATCGGCCTTGGCTACAGCTTTTCCGCCGATATCGAATCGCTGGGCTCGGTGCTGGGCAACCTTGCCGCCGCCATCGCGGCCGGGGTGATGACCGTGATTCTGGGCCGGATGCTCTGGCGCAGTCGGAATGAGGCGGATGCCACGGACCCCGCACAAGACGATCCCAAAAGCCAAAGCCGGGATTGACCGCCGCACCCCCCTTCCCCTGCCCGCAAAAACCCCCATATGCTGCGCTATGGCAGCACTCCTCATCCCCACCCTCCTTGCCATCGGCTACGCGCTGGTGATGTACCGCTTCTCCGTCTGGCGGACGGGAAAGACGCTGGATTCGCAATCCCGCCCGCTGACCGATCCCGCCATCACCCGGCTGGCCGATCGCATGGCCGCAGCGCTGAACATCCCCGCCATCCCCGTGCATGTGTTTGAGGTGGAACCCGTCAACGGCCTTGCCGCCCCGGACGGGCGCATCTTCCTGACGCGCGGTTTCCTCAACCGCAAGATGCGGGGTGAGGTCACGGCCGAAGAACTGGCCGCCGTCATCGCCCATGAACTGGGGCACGTGGCGCTCGGCCATACCAAACGCCGGATGATAGACTTCACCGGCCAGAACGCCGTTTTCGTGGTGCTTTCTGCGGTGCTGAACCGCTTTCTGCCCTTCATCGGTATCTGGATCGCGCGGCTGATGTCCGGCGCGCTGGCCGCCCGCCTGTCGCAACGCGATGAATATGAGGCGGACGCCTATGCCACTGCGCTTCTGCTCAAATCCGGCATCGGGACCGAACCGCAAAAGGCCCTGTTCCGCAAGCTCGACAGCATGACCAAGGGCAATCGCGGCGAAATGCCCGCATGGCTTTTGTCGCACCCCTCCAGCGCCGACCGCATCGCCCAGATCGAGGCGAACGAACGCCGCTGGCTTCAGCCCGCCCGATTGCCGTCTTGAGTTACGGCCTTGGCCAGCCGTGGCAGGCTGGCCCGCTTGAGCAGCGCCCTCAGCGATACCGCCCCCCCCGCCATCTCTTCGGCCCGCCCATGTACATGGGCAATCACCGCACCGGCCTTGTCCGGATCGCCTGACCACAATTCCCACAAGAACCCATCCGGATCGCGCCGCGCCACGCCCTCGCCCGCCAGAACATGGCGGGGAAAATCAACCGCGTTGAAGGTGATGATGGCATCGGCATGGCTGGCAATCGCTACGGCCAGAACATGCGTGTCATTTGGGTCCGGCAGCACCAGCCGCGCCTCTACCCCCGGCGCGGCGGCCTGCATCGCACGCGGAAAGACCGACCGCATCAGCGCCGCCGTCCCGCGCGCCTGCGCCTCGGCCCCAGGCCCAAGCTTTACCGTGGCGCGCGCCCATTCCTCCAGGATCCGTTCCGACCATTTCGGTTCATACAGACCCGCCTCGGCCATCCCCAACAGGATGTCCCGCAGCACGGGCGGAAACAGGACGCAGGCATCCAGAACCGCGCGCATCAATCCAGACGGAAGAACAGCGACTTCAGGTATCCGCTTTCGGCCAGTTGCGGCAGCATCGGATGATCCGCCCCGGCAAAGCCTGTATGCAAAAGCTGCCCCCGCCGCCCGCCACGCCCGATCCCGCGTGCCGATGCATTGCGGAAGGATTGCAGATCGACAGCATGGGAACAGGAACACAGCACCAGATAGCCGCCCGGCACCACCAGCGGGGCCGCCAGCCGCGCGATGCGCTCATAGGCGCGCAGCCCGGCCTCCAGCGCCGGTTTCGCGGGTGCAAAGGCAGGCGGATCACAGATCACCAGATCGAACCGCGCGCCCTCGCCCCCCAGCGCCTCCAGCACCGCAAAGGCATCGCCCTGCCGGGTGCTGAACCGCTCGGCCACACCCGTGGCCCGCGCGCCATCTTCGGCCAAAGCCAAGGCCGGGCTTGAGGCATCCACCGCCAGCGCGCTTTCCGCGCCCCCGGCCAGAGCCGCAAGCGCAAAGCCCCCAACATGGGTAAACACGTCCAGCACCCGCGACCCGCGCGCCAGCTGTGCGGCAAAGGCATGGTTTGGACGCTGGTCAAAGAACAGCCCCGTCTTCTGCCCGCCCGTCACATCGGCCATATAGGTGGCCCCGTTCATCGGCACCGCTACCGGCCCATCGACCGCGCCCGCCAGCACCACCGTCTCTTCCGCCAGCCCCTCCAGCCCGCGCGACCGGCCCGTACCGTTCTTGACCACGGTCGTCACCCCGGTGACCGTCTGCAAGGCCGCCACCAGCGGCGCGATCAGCATCTCCGCCCAGGCCGCATTGGGCTGCACCACCGCCACATCGCCAAACCGGTCGATCACCACGCCGGGCAATCCATCCGCCTCGGCATGGACCAGCCGGTAAAAGGGCGCGTCATACAGGCGTTCGCGCAATTCCAGCGCGCGGGTCAGACGCGCGGCGAACCACGCCTCGTCAATCACCGCCGCCGGATCACGATCCAGCATCCGCGCCACGATCTTGGATTTCACGTTGACCGTGACCAGCCCCAGCACCCGCCGCTCGCCATCCTCCAGCACGGCCAGCGCGCCGGGCGGGATATTCCCGGTCCGCCGGTCCATCACCAGTTCATCGGCATAGACCCAAGGGAAGCCATGGCGGATCGCCCGCGCCTCGGCCTTGGGCCGCAGCCGCACCACGGGAAGCCCCGACGGGGGCTGCTCATCATAGGAAATGGAAGAAGGGGAGGACATCATGCCCTCCCCTTACCTGTTCCTGTCCGCTTGCGAAAGGCTCAGCGCGTCACAAGCACCGGGGCGCCCGGGTTTTGCATGGCGCGTGCCACCAGCGAAGGATCGGTCACCGGGCCGGACAGTTCACGCCGCAGCGTTTCCACCAGCTTTTCGGTCACCACCACTTTCTGCGTTCGGCCAGCCTGTTCCTCGGCAATCGCGGCCTGTCCGCCTGCAGCCTTGGCGTCCGTAACCACGCGGCGCGGCCCGTCGATCACGGCACCGGTCGCGGCATCGCGCACGGTCAGGTCGAACACCATGTTATGCGTGCCACCGATCGTATAGCGGGTCTTCTCTGTCACGCCGTGAAAGCGCACGATTTCCAACGACAGCACGGCCTGACGCGGCCCGGCCATGGTGGACGTTGCACGATCAGCCGCAGCCTGGAAGATCGCGGCGATCTGCTGATGGCGATCCCCAATCGGGTCACCGCGCCAGACGATATCTGCCATCGGATAATAGCCGTTCGCCTCTGACACCTGCAGCGACCGCGGCACGGCGATCTGCACATCCGCAACCGTGTAGAGCGGGGCCACCACACGCGGCGCCCCGCGCAGCGGTGTTTCCGCCCCACGCGAGGCCAGCGTCAGCCCATCATTCGATACATTGCGGCTTGCCGGTTCGCTGCTGACGCAGGCCGACAGCACAAGCGCAAAGCCAAGAGCGGCGAATTTCGTGATACCATTCATGTCCATACCTCCGGGCGCCTGCCCAAACATAGGAAGGAGATATGCGAATCGAATGTGGCCAAATTTCGGTAACGGCAGAACTTTTCATGGATTTAGCTCTATTTCAGAAACAATCCGCGCGATAATCGCCAAATCGGCAACGTTCTTGTACGGTTGGGCAATAAGCCGCGCAGCGTGGCCCCGAAGATGGCCCCAAAGATGGCCCTGTCACACCCCCCAAACTGCCCGGCCAGAGGCGGTTGTTAGCGCTAACAGAATCTGCTAACCTACCGCCAATCACTGCCAGAGGAGTCGCCCATGTCGCTGCACCCCACCATTGCCCGGGTCACGGATCGCATTCGCGCCCGCTCGGCCGACAGCCGTGGCCTCTATCTGGAACGGCTGGCCAAGGCCGCCAAGGATGGCCCTGCGCGCGGGCATCTGGCCTGCGGCAATCAGGCCCACGCCTATGCCGCCATGGGCGATGACAAGGCAACCCTCGCGGCAGGCCGCGCCCCGAATATCGGCATCGTCACCGCCTATAATGACATGCTGTCGGCCCACCAGCCGTTTGAAACCTACCCCACCCTGATCCGTACCGCCGCGCGCAAGGCCGGGGCCACGGCACAGGTGGCGGGCGGCGTGCCCGCCATGTGCGATGGCGTGACGCAGGGCCAGCCGGGGATGGAACTGTCGCTCTTTTCCCGCGATGTGATCGCGCTCGCCGCAGGCGTGGCCATGTCGCACAACACCTTCGACGCTGCCCTCTATCTCGGCGTCTGCGACAAGATCGTTCCGGGCCTGATCATCGCCGCCTCCACCTTCGGCCATGTGCCTTCGATCTTCGTTCCCGCTGGCCCAATGACTTCCGGCCTCCCGAATGACGAAAAATCCCGCGTCCGCAACGCCTATGCCGCAGGCGAGATCGGGCGCGATCAGCTGATGGCGGCCGAGATGGCCTCCTATCACGGCCCCGGCACCTGCACCTTCTATGGCACGGCAAACACCAACCAGATGCTGATGGAATTCATGGGCCTTCACCTGCCCGGCGCCTCTTTCGTCAACCCCGGCACCCCCCTGCGCGAGGCGCTGACAACGGCCGCCGTAGAACGCGTGGCCCAGATCACCGCACTCGGTAACGATTTCCGCCCCGCTGGCGAAATCCTCGACGAGCGCGCCTATGTGAACGGCCTTGTGGGCCTGATGGCCACGGGCGGCTCCACCAACCTCGTCCTGCACCTGCCCGCCATGGCGCGGGCCTCGGGCGTGATGCTCGACCTGCAGGATTTCGCCGATATCTCCGAAGTCGTCCCGCTGATGGCCAAGGTCTATCCCAACGGTCTGGCCGACGTGAACCACTTCCACGCGGCAGGCGGGCTGTCCTACATGATCGGCCAACTGCTCGATGCGGGCCTCCTGCACCCCGATGCAAAGACGGTGGCGGGTGACGGTCTCGCCCTCTACCGGCAGGAACCCAAGCTGAAGGATGGCAAGCTCGCCTGGGAAGACGGGGCCAACACCACCCTGAATGACAGGATCCTGCGCCCTGCCACCGATCCCTTCCAACCCTCTGGCGGGCTGAAGCAGCTGACCGGCAATCTCGGCCGCGGCGTGATCAAGGTCTCCTCCGTCGCCGCTGATCGCCACGTGATCGAAGCCCCCGCCCGCATCTTCCATGATCAGGATGACGTGAAGGCCGCCTTCAAGCGCGGCGAGTTTACCTCCGATTGCGTGGTCGTTGTCCGCTTTCAGGGCCCGCAGGCCAATGGGATGCCGGAATTGCACTCTCTCACCCCCACACTCTCGGTCCTGCAGGATCGCGGTCTGCGCGTGGCCCTTGTCACCGATGGCCGCATGTCGGGCGCATCGGGCAAGGTGCCCGCCGCCATCCACGTCTCGCCCGAGGCGGCAACCGGCGGCCCGCTGGCCAAACTGCGCGATGGCGACATCATCCGTCTCGATGCCGATGCGGGCACGCTCACCGTCCTCGCCCCGGATTTCGACAGCCGCCTTCCGATCACCGCCGATCTTTCCGCCAACCGTTTCGGCATCGGGCGCGAGTTGTTCGAAGCCTTCCGCCGCAACGTCGGCCCCGCTGAAACCGGCGGCGCCGTTGTCGTCTAAGCACCCTTGCCCATCTTCTCTGTGAAAATATCCTGCGGGGGTCCGGGGGTGCAAAACCCCCGGGTCTCTCCGCCAGAACCGAGGCTTCCGACATGACCCCCGCCGAACAATCCGCCGCCGCCCTCAAGGTCTGCCAGCTTGCCCCCGTCGTCCCGGTGCTGGTGATCGACGATCTCGCCCATGCCGCGCCGCTTGCCCGCGCGCTGGTCGCCGGTGGCCTGCCCGCGCTGGAGGTCACGCTGCGCACACCCGTCGCCCTTGATGCGATCCGCGCCATGGCCGATGTCGAAGGCGGCATGGTCGGCGCAGGCACGCTGCTCACACCTGCCGACGTCAAGGCCGCCAAACGCGCCGGGGCCACCTTCGGCGTGTCGCCCGGCGCCACCGACGCGCTGATCAAAGCCTGCGAGGATGAGGGCCTCCCCCTCCTGCCCGGTGCCGTGACCGCAACAGAGATCATGCTCCTCCTGGAACGCGGCTACACGGTGCAAAAGTTCTTTCCCGCCGAACAATCGGGGGGGGCTGCCTTCCTCAAATCCATCGGCAGCCCGATCCCGCAGGTGAAGTTCTGCCCCACGGGCGGGATCAGCCTGAAGAACGCGCCTGACTACTTGTCGCTGAAAAACATTCTCTGCGTCGGCGGCTCCTGGGTCGCTCCGAAAGAAGCGATGGCCGCAGGCGACTGGGCTGCCATCACCCGTCTGGCCGCCGAGGCCTGCGCGCTGCGGGCCTGACCACAGGCTTGCCCGACTCTCTCCCAAGGCGCACAGTCATCGGACCGCGCAACGGGGAGGAAAGGCATTGACCGGGCCCAGCATCCAGACCTGCCTCTGGTTTGAAGATCAGGCCGAAGAGGCGGCAGCGTGTTATGTCTCGCTGCTGCCGGGGTCAAAGATCATCCAGACGTTTCCCCGTCGCGGGGCAGAGGGAGTTTTCCTCGTCCACCTCTCGCTCCTCGGGCAACGCTACAGCTTTCTCAATGGCGGTCCACATTACCGCCTGACCCCCGCCGCCTCGATCGAGGTGCATCTGGACACCCAGGCCGAGGTCGACCTTCTCTGGCACGCCCTTCTGCAGGGTGGCATCGCCCAGCGCTGCGGCTGGCTGGTGGATCGCTTTGGCGTCAGTTGGCAGATCATCCCACGCAGCCTGATCCGCCTCATGCAAACCGGCGACGCGGCGCAGGCCGCCCGTGTAACCGAGGCAATGATGGATATGGTCAAACTCGACGGCCCCGCCCTCGAGGCGGCCGCGCGCGGCTAGGCGATTTTTGACCCAAAAATCGCGGAAAATTCTGACGCAGAATTTTCCTGACCCATACCGTGCACTCCGGCGCCTTCCGAAATCTGCGTCAGATTTCGGCGCGATTTTTGCGTCAAAAATCGCCTACGCCCCGCCCACCCGGGCCGCGCGCCCGCCGCGCCGCTTCGGCGCGTCGGGCGACAACAGCCCGTCCTTCAGCACGGCCGACATCGGATGATCCGGCGCACCCAGCGCATATTCCGCCATCAGGGTGCGCACCGCATCCTTGATCGGCGCATCCACCGGCAGGCTCAGCGCCCAGTCTACAAAGATCGACCGGCATTCCCCCGCCGTGATCCCGTCGATCCGATAGCTTTCCCGCACCAACCCCTTGGGGTCCGCCTCATTCAACTGCACTGCCCGTCTCCCCATGCCCCGCTCCCTGCGCGCCCATTGCGACGCCGTCCCGCATCTGGGCCGCAATCACCGCCTCGGCAAGCCCTGCCACATGCTCCAGCCGGTCTGACAGCGCCGCGGCGGATGCCTCACCCGTCTCGCGCAGCAGAAAGGCACAGGCCCCTTCGCCAAGCTTCGCCGGATCAAGCATCCCGTCCGTGATCAACCGCGTTCCTGCCTGCAAGCGCCACATCAGCCTGTAGCCCTCCAGCAAGGCTGTCGCGTCGGAATCCGACAGGATACCGCCCTTTCGACCCGCCTCGATCTGCCGTTCCACCCCGCGCGCGGGCGATCCCGTCAGCAGCGCCGCCATCTCGGCCAGCAATTCGATGTCCATCAACCGGCCCGGTCCGTCCTTCGCCTCCCACTGCCCCCGCGCAGGCTTGGCCACCGCAAGACGCGCCCGCATCTCGGCCACGTCCCGACGGACACCCGCGCCTTTCCCCTTGGCGGCAAGCAGATCACGCCGGAACGCCTCGATCTCCGCCATCAGCACCGCCGCGCCCACCAAAGGCCGCGCCCGCGTCAGCGCCAGATGCTCCCAGGTCCAGGCCTCTGTCTCCTGATAGCTGGTGAAGGACTGGATCGACGTCGCGACCGGCCCACCCCGCCCGCTGGGCCGCAGCCGCATGTCCACCTCATAGAGCCGCCCCTCCGGCATCTGCGCCGTCAGCGCTGTCACCATGGCCTGCGTCAGCCGCGCATAATAGGCCCGCGTCGCCAAGGGACGCGCGCCCTCCGACGCCTCCACCCCCTCGGCGTCATAAATGATGATCAGATCCAGATCAGACCCGGCATTCAACCGCGCCGCGCCCAGCGATCCCATCCCGATCACCACCGCGCCGCGCCCCGGCAGCGGCCCATGCTTGCGCGCGAATTCCGCGCAGACCACCGGCCAAAGCGCGGCTATCACCGCCTCGGCCAGATCGGCATATTGCTTCGCTGCCTCAAACGCATCCACAAGCCCGCGCAGGTGGTGCACCCCCACGCGAAACCGCCACTCCTTCATCACCCGCCGCGCCGCGCCCAGCTTCTTCTCGTAATCCCCCTCTGCCTCCATGGCCCGCGCCACCGCCTCGGCCAGCGGCCCAACGCCCGGCCAGGGCGCAAAGAACGACCCACCGATCACCCCGTCCAGCACCCCCGCATTGCGGGACAGATACCGCGCCAGCCACGGCGAGGTTCCCGCGATGTCGATGATCAGGTCGATCAACGCCGGATTGGCCTCGAAGAGCGAGAAGATCTGCACCCCCGCCGGCAGCCCGGCCAGAAACCCGTCCAGCGCCACCAGCGCCTCATCCGGGTTCGCCGCCCGCATCAGCCGTTTCAGCAGCACAGGCCGCAATCGGCGAAAGATGCCCTGCGCCCGCTCCGACCGCAGCGCCGGATAGTGTGACCAACCCTCGACGATTCCCCGCGCACTGTCCGATAGCGCGGGCAAGGCCTCCACCTCGCCGGGGGCAAAGAACCCCTCGGTCAATCCATCGGTCCGCGCCAGCCGGTCCAGCAGGCCCGCCCGGAACGCCGCCTCCTCCTGCCCGCAAAAGGCTGCGATCCGCGCCACCCCTTCCGGCGACAGGGGCATGTCATGGGTCTGCGCGTCATTCACCATCTGCAACCGATGCTCCACCTCGCGATGCGCGCGGTAAAGGTCGGTCAGATCAGCGGCCACATCCCCCGGAATCCAGCCCTTCGCCGCCAGCGCCGCCAGCCCGCCCACCGTGGTTCTGTCGCGCAGGTCCGGGTCGCGCCCCCCCGCGATCAACTGCCGGGTCTGGGTGAAGAACTCGATCTCCCGGATCCCCCCCTGCCCCAGCTTCATGTTGTGCCCCTCCACCGTCAGGGGCCGGTTCAACTGCCGATGCTCGCGGATGCGCAGCCGCATGTCATGCGCATCCTGGATGGCCGCAAAATCCAGATGCTTGCGCCAGACGAAGGGCGTCAGCGCCTTGAGGAACCGCGCCCCCGCCGCAATATCCCCGCCACAGGGCCGCGCCTTGATATAGGCCGCGCGCTCCCACGTCCGGCCCACGCTTTCATAGTAACTCTCCGCCGCCGCCATCGAGATGCAGACCGGTGTCACCGCCGCATCAGGGCGCAGCCGCAGATCGGTGCGGAACACATAGCCCCCCGCCGTCAGGTCGCTCAGCAGCGCCGCCATCTTGCGTGTCACCCGGATGAACGCCGCCCGCGCCTCCTGTGCCGCATCGCCATAGCGCGTCTCGTCGAACAGGCAGATCAGGTCGATGTCCGAGGAATAGTTCAACTCCCCCGCCCCCATCTTCCCCATGGCCAGCGCCGCCATCCCCGCCCCGGTCGCCGCATCCTCGGGCCTCGCGCCGGGCAGCTTGCCCCGCCGGATCTCCTCGGCCACAAAGGCCCGGATCGCCAGATCCACCGCCAGATCGGCCAGCCGGGTCAGCGCCCCGGTCACCGCCTCCAACCCCCAGACCCCACCCAGATCACACAGCGCTGACAAGAGCGCCACCCGCCGCTTCGCCACCCGCAACGCCGCGCCCAGCGCCTCGGCTCCGGCCTCCAGCATCGCTTCGGGCGCGCAGAGCAGATCTGCCAGCACCGCCTCCGGGGCCTCGGCCAGCGCACCGCGCAGCCAGTCGGCTTCGCGCGTCATCAACCCTTTCAGATAGGGGCTGCATCCCGCCGTTCCTGCGATCAGCTCCACCACCTCGGGGGGTAAATCGGCAAAGGCCCGCGCTGCATCACGCCCCGCCTCGGCGTCAAAGGCGATGGGAGAACGGCGCAGTCGGGCGGCAAAGGCGGCAGGGGTGGTGTCACGGGTCATGTCCACCACCATGCGCCGCCCACGATACCGGGTCAACGCGGGGAAAGGCCGGCTCCACCTTGCCCCGCACTACTTCCCCGCGCTACACCGCCTTTCACCACAAACAGGACACCCCCGATGAGCAAAAGCCTCGCCCGTGTCACCGCCGCCTTGCAGGCCGCAGGCCTGAGCATCACGCCACTTGAGGTGCCCTCGGAAACCCGCACCGCCCAACAGGCCGCCACGGCGGCCGGGGTCGCCCTCGACCAGATCGTGAAATCCATCCTCTTCGCAGGCGCGACAAGCGGTCGGCTCTACCTCTTCCTCACCGCAGGCGGCAATCAGGTGAACCCGGACCGTGCCACCGCGCTTGCGGGCGAACCCCTGACCCGCGCCGAGATCGACGCCGTCCGCCGCATCACGGGCTTTGCCATCGGCGGCGTGGCCCCGGTCGGCCATCTCACACCCCTGCCCACATGGTTCGATCCCCGCCTGCTGGAGTTTCCGGTCATCTGGGCCGCCGCTGGCACCCCGCGCCACATCTTCCCCATCGCGCCTGCCGACCTGCACCGCCTCACCGGCGCCACCCTCGCCCCCTTCACCGCCTGACACCCTCCCTGCCTTGGGCCTTTTCATCTTGGCCCCAAATACCCTCAGGGGGTGAATTGGCGCGCATGCGCCAAGAGGGGGCGGAACGCCCCTTCACGGGGCCCCGCACGCGCCGCATGGCGCGGGTGGGGAGAAAGGCCTTGCGCGGGCCTCCGCCCGCGCGCCGCAAGATCACGTTCCGCACCGGCAAAAGCGTTGGCAGAACGTGATGTGAATTATTTTAACATACCCTCTTGAACGCTGCCATCTTCGCCCTCATCTTCCGCAATGTGAAAGACATTCACATCAACCTGCAACCGGAGACCGCCGATGAACAGCTTTCCCTCCGCCGCCCCCCGCGTTCCGGGCGGCCTCCTGTCCTGGCCCCGCCGCGCCGAGGCCTGGCTTGATGGCCATGGCCGCAAGGCCTGGATCACTGCCATGGTGCTGGGATTCATCTTCTTCTGGCCCGTGGGCCTTGCCCTCGTCGCCTACATGACCATGACCAACCGCTGGAGCAAAACCATGTTCGGATCGTCCTGCCGCAAATCCACCCGTGCCGAATGGCGCGCGCATCGTGTCTACTCCTCCTCGGGCAACAGCGCATTCGACGCCTACAAGGCCGAAACCCTGCGCCGCCTCGAAGAGGAACAGGCCGCGTTTGAAGGCTTCCTGAACCGTCTGCGCGAAGCCAAGGACAAACAGGAATTCGACGCCTTCATGGATGACCGCGCCCGCTCCCCGCGCCCGGTGGCCGATATTCCCGTGGCCGACATTCGGCCCCCCGCCGAGGCATGATCGACCAAAAGACTTGAACCGGTGGCCCGCAAGGGCCACCTCTTCCCCATCCGACAGGGACCCCACAGATGATGTATGACAACCCTATCAACGCCCAGCCCGACCCCGACCGCCATGCCGAATTCTATGCCGGCGTGGCGTTCAAGCGCGGCGTCGCCTGGATTGTCGACACGATCTTCGTCACGCTGATCGTGGCGCTGGTGGCCCTCGTCACGGCGCTGACCGCGCTCTTCATCCTGCCGCTGGTCTGGCTCGCCGTGGGCTTTCTCTATCGCTGGGTCACCCTGTCAGGAGATTCCGCCACCTGGGGCATGCGGCTGATGTCGATCCAGTTTCTGGATCGCTACGGCCAGCGTTTCGATGCGGCCACCGCATTCCTGCACACGCTGGGCTATTCGATGTCCATGGCCTTCGTGCTGCCGCAGATCCTGTCGGTCGCCCTGATGATGGTCAGCCGCCGCGGTCAGGGCCTGACAGACATGGTTCTGGGCTCCGTCGCGATAAACCGCGCGGCCTGAGTCTCACGGATCGGCCGTCTCCCACTGCCCCGGCCCGCCACCGGCCACCGCGCCGAACGGGCGGGCACGGGAAATCCCCGACAATCGGCTGAAAACGCCCGGATGATGCCGGATTCCCGGCTTGGCGACAGGCATCACCCTTGCTAGGGTTGTGACGGTTTTCATGAACATCCGAAGATGCGCCACACCCTTCCCATCGCGCCCCAGTTCTATGTGACGGCTCCGCAGCCCTGCCCCTATCTGGATGGCCGGATGGAACGAAAGCTGTTTACCGCGCTGCAGGGGGAACATGCACAGAAACTGAACGATACCCTCTCCAAGCAAGGCTTCCGCCGCAGCCAGAACGTGCTCTACCGCCCGTCTTGTGCGGAATGTTCGGCCTGTCTTTCGGCGCGCATCCGGGTGGCCGATTTCACGCCCCGCCGCACCCAGCGCCGCGTGCTGAAAAAGGCCGAAGACCTGCGCCGCAACACCACCTCGCCTTGGGCGACCGAGGATCAGTTCTCGCTCTTCCGCCGCTATCTCGACACCCGCCATGCCGATGGCGGGATGGCCGACATGGACATCTTCGAATTCGCCGCGATGATCGAAGAGACTCCGATCAAATCCCGCGTGATCGAATATACCCGCCCTGCCGGACCGGGTGAGACGGGCCGCCCTCTTGCCGCCGTCTGCCTGACGGATGTGTTCGATGACGGGCTGTCGATGGTCTACAGCTTTTATGACCCCAATCTCGCCGATCTGTCGCTGGGCACCTATCTGATCCTCGATCACATCGACATCGCGCGCGAGGCGGGGCTGCCTTACGTCTATCTCGGCTATTGGGTGCCGGGATCGCGCAAGATGGGCTACAAGGCCGGCTTCAACGCGCTGGAAATCTACAAGGGCGGCCGCTGGCATGACATTGGCGATCCCGCCGATCACAAGGCCGAACTGCACCCCCTCTCGGTCGATCCCATCGCCGAACAGGTGGCGCGCATCTCGTTGCCCGAAACCCGCACCCCGCGCGACGCCTGACCCATGGGGCAAAGCCGCCTTGCAGGCGTGTCGCTGATCGTGCCGGACTATGACAGCGCCATCGCCTTCTTCGTCACCACCCTCGGCTTTCGCCTGACCGCCGACCTTGATCAGGGCCACAAGCGCTGGGTCACGGTCGAACCGCCGGGTGGCGGCTGCCGCCTGATCCTCGCCCGCGCCGAAGGCCCGGATCAGCAGGCAGCAATCGGGGCACAAGGCGCAGGCCGGGTCTGGCTGTTTCTGGAAACCGATGATTTCGCCCGCGATCACGCCCGCATGACAGCCCATGGCGTGCCGTTCGAAGAAGCCCCGCGTCACGAACCCTATGGCATCGTCGCCGTCTGGCGCGATCCCTTTGGCAACCGCTGGGATCTGATCGAACACACAAAGCCGTGACCGCCGCGCCACGCGGCGCGCGCAAAACGCGCGCCTTTTGCGCTTTTTGACCCGCCCCCCCTTGTCCTGCCCGATCCACACCCGATGTGGGGCGCAGCACGACAAACTGACTTGGGGTCATGATGACATATCTTCTCTTTGCACTGGGCCTCGTCGCCCTGTTTTTTGGCGGCGAGTACCTCGTTCGCGGCGCTTCGGCTATCGCCCGCAAGTTCAACTTGTCGCCTATGGTTATTGGCCTCACCATCGTGGGCTTCGGCACGTCTGCACCCGAGATGCTGGTTTCCGTGCAGGCGGCGTTGGCAGGACAGCCTGCCATCGCCATCGGCAACGTGCTCGGATCGAACATCGCCAACATCCTGCTGATCCTCGGCATCTCCGCCCTGATAGCGCCCCTTCTGATCCCTGTGCGCAAGCTCTGGCGCGACCTCGCCTTCATGCTTGCGGCGACGGCCATCATCTGGGTCATGCTGCTCGACGGTCAGGTGACCCGGCTTGACGGTATCCTGCTGCTTGCTGGCCTCGTCATCTTCCTGATCGTGGCCTTCGTGACCGGCAAATCCGACGAAGACCAAAGCATCGAAGGCGACATCCCGCAGTGGAAGGCCTGGGCCATGACGCTGGGCGGTCTGGTCGTCCTCGTGATCGGTGCCCGGTTTCTGGTGGACAGCGCGACCGACATTGCCCGCACATTCGGCATTTCTGAAGCGATCATTGGCCTGACCATCGTCGCCGTCGGCACGTCGCTGCCCGAACTCGCGACCTCTGTTGTTGCCGCGATCCGCAAGCAGACAGAGATCGCTGTGGGCAACATCGTCGGATCGAACATCTTCAACATCTTCGGCATTCTTGGCACCACAGCCGTTCTGGCGCCAATCCCTTCGGAGGCGCGCTTTGCGGCAATCGACATGCCTTGGGCCATGGGTGCCGCCGTGGGTCTGACAATCCTCGCCTTTGTTCTGGGCGGTTTGCCTCGCATCGCCGGGGTGGTTCTGCTTGCCGTCTACGGCGGCTATCTCTACCTGATGGGCTAAGCAAAGCGGGGGGGCGATTTCGCCCCCCTTTGCCTTACTTCAGCAGACCCTCGGCCTTCATCGCTGCCTGCACCGCAGGCCGCGCCGCGATCCGCGCCCGCAGCGCCTCCAGCTTGGGGAAAGCTGAAAGGTCATGGCCGATCCCCTTGGACCAGTTGGTCACGGTGAACAGATAGGCGTCCACAGGGGTGAACTCTGCGCCCAGCAGATAGTCTCGCCCATCGGAAAGCCGCCCCTCGATCAGCGCCAGACGGCTGTTCAACAGCGCCACCTGCGCCTCCTTCGCAGCCCCTTCCAGCCCCCGGAAGAAGGGGGAATAGGTCTTGTGCACCTCGGTCGACACGAAATTCAGCGCCTCCTGCAACCGCGCCCGCCCCAGCGTGCCCGCAGCGGGCAGCTTGCCCGGCGTCACACTGTCGGTGACAAATTGCATGATCGCCACGCCTTCCGTCAGCACCTCGCCATCGTCAAGCACCAGAACAGGCACCGCACCGCGCGGGCTGATCGCGGTGAAGTCGCCGCCGCTTTCGGTTTTCTTGGCCCGGATATCGGCCCGCTCCACGGAATAGGTCGCTCCGCTTTCGGCCAGAACGATATGGGACGCCAGCGAACAAGCGCCCGGCGAATAGTAAAGCTTCATGGAAACATTCCTTTGTTAAGAAAGGGCCGCCCCCTTGCGGTGCGGCCCCCCGGTTCTTGCAGGCCTGCGCGATCAGCCGCGCGGGCGGTTGCGGATCATGAAGGTGTCGAAGGTATACTCCGCCACCTGGTTCCACAGGTTCGCTTCATTGCGGTAAGCAGTCTGCGCCTCCCAGATCGTCTTGAAGTCCGCATTCTCGGCCGAAAGCGTGGCGTAAAGCTTGTTCGCCTCTTCGAACGCCTTGGTCATCACGTCTTCCGGATAGGGCTTCAGCTGTGCGCCGCCCGCAATCAGGCTGCGCAGCGCAGCCGGGTTGCGATAGTCGTACTTGGCCAGCATCACCGAATTGGCCTGTGCCGCTGCGGCCTTGACGATGGCCTGATAGGCCGGGGTCAGCTCGTTCCACTTGCCCAGGTTCACCATGAAGTGCAGCATCGCGCCGCCTTCCCAGAAGCCCGGATAATAGTAGAACGGCGCCACCTTGTTCAGGCCAAGCTTCTCATCGTCATAGGGGCCGACCCATTCCGCCGCGTCGATGGTGCCACGCTCCAGCGACGGATAGATCTCACCACCCGGAATCTGCTGCGGCACCACGCCCAGCGCTTCCATCACCTTGCCGCCCATGCCGCCGATCCGCATCTTGACGCCCTGAAGGTCGGCCAAAGAGTTGATCTCCTTGCGCCACCAGCCGCCCATCTGGCAACCGGTGTTGCCGCCGGGGAAGCCGATCAAGTTCTGCTTGGCATAGAAGGTGTTCATCATGTCGATGCCACCGCCGTCATAGTTCCACGCGTTCAACCCGCGCACGTTAAGCCCGAAGGGAACGGCCGTGCCCAGCGCATAGGTCGGGTCCTTGCCCCAGTAATAGTAGCTGGCGGTATGCGTCATCTCGACCGTGCCCGACCCAACGGCATCGGCCGCCTCGGGCATCGGAACGATCTCGCCCGCCGGGAAGGACTGGATCTGGAAATTGCCGTCGGTCGCATCGCTCACGTATTTGGCAAAGTCTTCGGCCGCGCCATAGATGGTGTCCAGCGCCTTCGGGAAGCCCGAGGTCAGGCGCCAGCTCACCTTCGGCGCGGTCTGCGCGATGGCAGGTGCCGCCAAACCGGCTGCGATGGTCCCCACCGCCGCGGTGGACAGGAAATTGCGTCTCTTCATGTAAGCCTCCCTTGGTTTCACGAGTAATTTGGTTCAGTCGCCCGCCGGCGCGGGTGCCGGCGAAAGGTCAAGGTCCAACGCTGGTGCCTCAAGGCCAGGCATCGGCAGCGCGTCCAGTTGCAGATCAATCGCCGCATCGTCCAGCAGCACATCCTCGGTGATCAGCCCGTCCACGATCCCCGGGAAGGTGATGATCATCGCCACAAGTATAAGTTGCAAGATGATGAAGGGGATCGACCCCAGATAGATGTCCCGGCTCTTCACCTCAGGTGGGGCAATCCCGCGCAGGTAGAACAGCGCAAATCCAAAGGGCGGATGCATGAAGGCCGTCTGCATGTTCACGCAAATCAGCACCCCCAGCCAGACCAGATCGATGTCCAGTGCAAGCGCCGTCGGGATCAGAAGCGGGATGATGATGAAGACGATTTCAAAGAAATCGAGGAAGAAGGCGATGAAGAAGATGAAGATGTTGACAAAGATCAGGAACCCAAGCCGCCCGCCGGGGATGTGGCTCAGCAGATGCTCGATCCACTTGCCGCCGTTCACGCCCTGAAACACAAGGCTGAACACCGTCGCGCCCACCAGAATGAAGATCACCATCGCCGTGATCCGCATCGTGCCGTCAGATGCTTCCCACACCATCTTCCAGCTGAACCGCCCATGCGACTTTGCCAGCAGCACCGCGCCCACCGATCCCATGGCCCCCGCCTCGGTCGGCGTGGCGAGCCCCATGAAGATCGTGCCCAGAACAAGGAAGATCAGCACCAGCGACGGCACCATCCCCCAGGCCAGCTTCGACGCCAGCGCGCGGCCCGACAGCGTGCGCGCTTCGGGTGGCAGCGCGGGCACCTTGTGCGGGCTCAGGATCGACACCAGCAGGATGAAGCCTGCAAACAGCAAAACCTGCGCGATCGACGGGCCGATAGCGCCCAGATACATGTCACCCACCGGCACACCCAGCTGGAACGCCAGCACGATCAGCACCAGCGACGGCGGGATCACCTGCGTGATCGTGCCGGATGCGGCGATCACCCCGGTGCCGATCTTCATGTCATAGCCGTATTTCAGCATGATCGGGATCGAGATCATCCCGATGGCGATGACCGACGCCGCCACCGTCCCGGTGATGGCCCCCAGGATCGCGCCCACAAAGATCACCGCATAGGCGATGCCGCCCGGGATTGGCCCGAACAGCTGTCCGAAACCCTCCATCAGATCCTCGGCCAGGCCCGATTTCTCTAGCACCACCCCCATGAAGGTGAAGAAGGGAATGGCCAGCAGCAGATCATTCGACATGATGCCGAAAACACGCGCGGGCAGCGCCTGCAGGAACGGCAGGCCGAAGTATCCCACCTCGATGGCGATGAAGCCGAAAGACAGGCCAAGGGCGGCCAGCGAAAACGCCACCGGAAAACCGACCAGCAGAAAGACGATCAGCCCAGCAAACATCGCCGGGGCGAGGAAACCGTAGTCAAGCATGCGCGGCCTTTCCGGTCATTGCATGGGTTTTTCGTAGGTCAGGTCCAGCGCAATCTCGCCCTTCAGGGCCGCCACGCGTCGGATCAGCTCGGCCACGCCCTGCAACATCAGCAGCGTGAACCCCAGCGGCAGCAACAGCTTGACCGGCCAGACCGGCAGCCCGCCCGCATTGGCCGAAATCTCGCCCGCCTGCATCGCGTTCCAGGCCCAGGGGAAGGCCATCTCAAGCATGATGAAGCAGACCGGAAACAGAAAGAATATCAGCCCCAGAATATCGACCCACAGCTTCGTGCGCGGTTTGTAGATGCTGTAAAGCAGGTCAACACGCACATGTTCGTTCAGCTTGAACACCCAAGGCGCGCCCAGAAGAAAGGTCGCGGCGAACATCTGCCACTGAATTTCAAGGAAGGCGTTGGAAGAAATGTCGAGGGCATAGCGTGACAGCGCATTCAGCGCACTGATCAGACAGGCCGATGCCACCATGATCGACGCCACTATGCCAAAGAATTTGTTTGTCCGGTCAATACCGGATGCGAGCGTCAAAAGACCCTGCACTTCCTTCCCCCCGTGTCGTCTGGCCGTCTGACGCGACCATGTAATCAGTAGTTGTTCAGTCCTTCCCTCTTTTCAAGTGTGATCGACAAACTTTGCGCGGATTATGCCGACAGACCCCACATCTTTCCAAAAGTTGCTAAAAGCGCCGCCGTTTGGAAAGAATAGTGCAATTTTTCATCTCCCTGCGACACTTTAAGCCCCTTTTTGCGGTTGACGCCCCATTCGGCCCGCCCTAGTGTCCGCCGCTGTAACAGGAGGAGCGGAGATGTCCGACATTCTCGTAGACGTAGGACGACGGCGCATGGGGCGGTAACGCTTGCCATATGGCTCCCATGCGCCCCCGGACAGAAAACCGGGGGCTTTTTGTTGCGCGATGACGGCAGGTAGACGGGGCAATGGCCTGACAAAGGATGCCCGGCAAAGGATGGATGACGATGACCAAGCAGATGAGCGGCGCAAGGATGGTGGTGCAGGCCCTGAAGGATCAGGGGGTCGAGGTCGTGTTCGGCTATCCCGGCGGGGCCGTGCTGCCGATCTATGACGAGATCTTTCAGCAAAACGACATTCGCCACATCCTCGTGCGCCACGAACAGGGCGCCGTCCACATGGCCGAAGGCTATGCCCGCTCCACCGGCAAGCCGGGCGTGGTTCTGGTCACCTCCGGCCCCGGTGCCACCAATGCCGTGACCGGTCTGGTGGATGCGCTGATGGATTCCATCCCGCTAGTGGTTCTCACCGGTCAGGTCCCCACCTTCATGATCGGCACCGATGGCTTCCAAGAGGCCGATACGGTCGGGATCACCCGCCCCTGCACCAAGCATAACTGGCTGGTGAAGGACACGGCGAAACTTTCGGAAACCATCCATCAGGCCTTCCACGTCGCCACCACCGGCCGTCCCGGCCCGGTGCTGATCGACATCCCCAAGGATGTGCAATTCGCCACCGCCGAATACACGCCCCGCGAAAAGACCAAGGTGTCGCATTATCAGCCCCGCATGAAGGGTGACGAAGAGGCGATCACACGCCTTGTGGAAATGATGGAAACCGCCGAACGCCCGATCCTTTACACCGGCGGAGGCGTCATCAATTCCGGCCCCAAGGCCAGCCAGTTGCTGCGCGAACTGACCGCCGCGACCGATTTCCCTGTGACCTCTACCCTGATGGGTCTGGGTGCCTATCCGGCTTCTGGCAAGAACTGGCTCGGGATGCTGGGGATGCATGGCCTTTATGAGGCCAACCTCGCCATGCATGGCTGCGACTTGATGATCAATGTGGGCGCCCGTTTTGATGACCGCATCACCGGCCGCGTCAAGGATTTCTCGCCCCATTCCCGCAAGGCGCATATCGACATCGATCCCTCGTCAATCAACAAGGTGATCCGCGTCGATGTGCCGATCCTGGGCGACATCACCCTTGTGCTGCAAGAGGTGCTCCGCATCTGGAAGGCGCGCGGTTCCAAAACCAACCGCGCGGGTCTGGACAAATGGTGGAAGCAGATCAACGAATGGCGGGCGGTCAACTGCCTCGATTTCAAGAACAGCACCAAGGTCATCAAACCCCAGCACGCCCTCCAGCGGCTTGAGGCGCTGACCAAGGGCATGGATCGCTACATCACCACCGAGGTGGGCCAGCACCAGATGTGGGCGGCCCAGTTCCTCGGGTTCGAAGACCCCAACCGCTGGATGACATCGGGCGGCCTCGGCACCATGGGCTATGGCCTGCCCGCCTCCATCGGCGTGCAGATCGCGCATCCTGATGCCTTGGTGATCAACGTGGCGGGCGAGGCGTCGTGGCTGATGAACATGCAGGAAATGGGCACCGCGATTCAGTTCCGCGCACCCGTGAAGCAGTTCATCCTGAACAACGAACGCCTCGGCATGGTGCGCCAGTGGCAGGAACTTCTGCATGGCGAACGCTATTCGCACAGCTGGTCGGAATCGCTCCCCGATTTCGTGAAACTGGCCGAGGCATTCGGCTGCAAGGGCATCAAATGCTCTGATCCCGCCGATCTCGACGACGCGATCATGGAAATGCTGCGCTATGACGGCCCGGTGATCTTTGATTGCCTCGTCGAAAAGCACGAAAACTGCTTCCCGATGATCCCGTCGGGCAAGCCGCATAACGAAATGCTGCTGGGCGAGGCCGACACGCAAGGCGTCATCGGTGCCAAGGGGGCGGTGCTGGTCTAGGCCGGCACCAACGGGGGGGCACCCCCCACCTTCGCCTGCAGCACCCAAAGACAAGGAAGGAAGCGACGGATGTCCGCGCTGAATATCAAACGAGGCTCGACCAGCCACTCCGCCTATGACTTGCGCGATCACAACAGCACCGTGATCGAAAGCCACACGCTTGCAGTCATCGTCGAAAACGAACCGGGCGTGCTGGCCCGCGTGATCGGCCTGTTCGCCGGTCGCGGCTACAACATCGACAGCCTCACCGTGGCCGAGGTGGATCACACCGGCCACCGCTCGCGCATCACGATCGTCACCTCTGGCACCCCCGCCGTGATCGACCAGATCGAGGCACAGCTGGGCCGCATCGTTTCGGTCTATGAGGTGCATGATCTCACGGCGGAAGGCCCCGCCGTGCAGCGCGAATTGGCGCTGTTCAAGGTTGCGGGCAAGGGCGACGCCCGGATCGAAGCGCTGCGTCTGGCCGAGATCTTCCGTGCCAATGTGGTGGATTCCACCTTGGAAAGTTTCATCTTCGAGATGACGGGAACACCTGAAAAGATCGATGCCTTCGCCGAACTGATGCGCCCCCTTGGCCTGCGCGAAATCGCCCGTACGGGCGTCGCCGCTTTGTCACGCGGCGCCTGACGCGATTTTTGACGCAAAAATCGCACCGGAATTTGACGCAAATTCCGGTGCGGCTGCGCCGCAATCCGAACGTGATCCGAAAGCGCGTTTTGCCGTCAGGCACCCGGTTTCTGCGCCCGAAACCGGTGCGGAATTTGCGTCAAATTCCGCCCACGCCTCACGCCCCAGTGAACCGCGCCGGGCGTTTCTCCAGAAACGCGGCCACCCCTTCGCGGAAATCCGCCGTCGCCCCGGCCTCAGACTGCAACTTCGCCTCCAGCGCAAGCTGCGCCTCAAGCCCGTTCGCGGGCGAGGCCCGCAGCGCCTCCTTCACCAATCGGTAGGCCACGGTGGGCCCCGCCGCCAGCGCTTCGGCCCGCGCCACCACATGGGCGGCAAAGGCCTCATCCGGCACCGCCTCCCAGATCATGCCCCACTCCGCCGCCTGCCGCGCACTGATCTTTTCGGCAAACAGCGCCGCCCCCATCGCCCGCGCCATCCCCACCTGACGCGGCAGCCAATAGGTGCCGCCTGCATCCGGGATCAGCCCGATCCGGGTAAACGCCTGAATGAAACTCGCGCTTTCGCAGGCGATCACCACGTCGCAGGCCAGTGCCAGATTGGCGCCTGCCCCGGCCGCCGCCCCGTTCACCGCGGCAATCGTGGGCACCGGGCAATCATAGATGGCCTTCAAAAGCGGCTCATACTCCTCGGCCAGAATACGGCCCAGATCGGTCTGCCCCAGCGCCATCGCATCCTGCAGATCCTGCCCGGAACAGAAGGCCCGCCCCGCCCCGGTCAGAACGATGCAGCGCGCGCTGTCCGAAGCCGCCCAGATCGCCGCCAGCAACTCGCCCCGCAGGCGCGAGGACAGCGCATTCATCACTTCAGCCCGGTTCAGGGTGATTGTCGCCACCCCATCCGCCTCTGTCACGGTGATCGTCTCATAGCCCATGTCGCGCCTCCCTGCTCCCGCCAACCTAAAGGCAGCTCACGGCAAAGCAAAAGCGCGACGGCGCGTCACTCTTTCATGATCTCGGCGACGCGCGCCGCCTCCTCGGCGTTCAGCCCCTCGGCCGCCGCCGTACCCCGGCGCCGGAACGTGGCAAAGGCAATCCCGGCCCCGGCCAAAAGCATCATCGGCCCCGCAATCCACAACAGGATATTCGCCCCTGTTGCAGGCGGGTTCAGCAGCACATATTCGCCGTAGCGATCCACCAGAAAGGCCACCGCCTCGGCATCCGTGTCGCCCGCCACCAACCGCTCGCGCAGCAGGATGCGCAGATCACGCGCCAATTGCGCATCGCTGTCGTCGATATTCTCATTGCGGCAGACCAGACAGCGCAACCCCTTGGACAATGCCCGCGCCCGCTGTTCCAGCGCCGGATCGGCCAGCATCTCATCAGGCTGCACCGCCAGCACGGGCCCTGCCACGGGCAGAGCCACCGCAAGCATCATTGCAAGAACAAAGCCCCTCATTCCGCAGGCACCCCGGCCGCCGCCGGGCCGCGCCGCGCCCCCGCTGCCACGCGATAGCGCCGATCCGTCAGGCTCAGCACACCACCCAGCGCCATCAGCAGGCACCCGGCCCAGAGCCAGTTGGCAAACGGCTCGATATAGGATCGCACCGCCCAGCCGCCGTTATCCTGCGGATCGCCGATCACCAGATAGATGTCGCGCAGGAACCCATAGTCGATGGCAGCTTCCGTCGTGGGCATCCCGGCCACCGGATAGATGCGCTTTTCCGGGAACAGTGTCACCACGTCATCCCCATCGCGCGTCACCCGCATCTCGGCCATGGTGGATTGGTAATTCGGCCCCGCCACCTCGCGCACATCGACCAGCGTCACCTCATAGGCACCCAGCGCATAGCTGCCCCCGATGGGCACCACGCGGATATCTTCGGTCTTCCAGGCCAGCATGGCCGACACGGCAAAGATCGTGACACCCAAGCCCCCATGCGAAACCGCCTTGCCCCAATCCGCGCGCGGCAACCGCGCCAGCCGCGCGAACCGGCCCGACAACGCCCCGCGCCCCGTCCGCGTCCAAAGGTCCACCAGCGCGCCCCCCACGACCCAAAGCCCCAGGATCACGCCCACCGGCCCCAGCGCGCTGCGCCCCGTCTGCATCGCCCAAACCAAAGCGCCCAGCGAAACTGACAAAAGCAGCACCGGCCAAAGCGGCCGCATGGCACGGCCCACATCGCCCCGCTTCCACGGCATCATCGCGCCAAAGGGCAGGATCATCGCCAGCCCTACCACAAAGGGCGAAAAGGCCGCGTTGAAGAAGGGCTCTCCCACGCTCAGCTTGCGGTCAAAGACAAGTTCCGCCACCAGCGGCCAGATCGTCCCGAAGAAGACCACAAAGGCCGACACCGCCAGCAGGATATTGTTGGCCACTAGCGCGCTTTCGCGGCTGACCATGCCGAACACCCCCTTCGCCTCCAGCGCGCCCGCCCGTGCAGCAAACAGCGTCAGCGCGCCGCCCATGAACACACCCAGGATCAGCAGGATGAACACCCCCCGCTCCGGATCATTGGCAAAGGCATGCACCGAGGTGATTACACCCGACCGCACAATGAACGTCCCGATCAGCGAAAACCCGAACGCCAGAATCGCCAGCAGGATCGTCCAGGCCTTCAGACTTTCCCGCTTTTCCACCACGATGGCCGAATGCAGCAGCGCCGCAGCGATCAGCCAGGGCATGAAAGAGGCATTCTCCACCGGGTCCCAGAACCAGAAGCCGCCCCAACCCAGCTCGTAATAGGCCCACCATGACCCCAACGCGATCCCGATGGTCAGAAACACCCAGGCCGCCAGCGTCCAGGGCCGTACCCAGCGCCCCCAGGCCGCATCCACCCGCCCCTCGATCAGCGCGGCCACGGCGAAACTGAACGACATCGAAAGCCCGACATAGCCCAGATACAGAAACGGCGGGTGGAAGGCCAAACCCGGATCCTGCAACAGCGGATTCAGATCCTGTCCGTCCAGCGGCGGGATCTCCAGCCGCAGGAACGGGTTCGATGTCAGCAGCATGAACAGCAGGAACGCCACGCCGATCATCCCCTGCACCGCCAGCACCCGCGCCTTCAACTGCGGCGGCAGGTTCTGCCCGAACCACACCGCGCAGGCCCCGAACAGTGCAAGGATCAGCACCCACAGCAGGAGTGACCCCTCATGGTTCCCCCACACTCCCGAGATTTTATAGAGCATGGGCTTGAGCGTGTGCGAATTGCCCACCACCAGCGCCAGCGAAAAATCCGACACCACAAAGGCATAGGTCAGCGCGGCAAAGGAAAACCCGATCAGCAGGAATTGCGCCAC
The DNA here is from genome assembly GCA_943370085.1 of Variovorax paradoxus. Lineage (GTDB taxonomy): Bacteria > Pseudomonadota > Alphaproteobacteria > Rhodobacterales > Rhodobacteraceae > Paragemmobacter. Next base: position 234,729 of record CALRPT020000001.1, read on the forward strand.
CGCCGCCGGATCGCCCACCGCCATCCAGGCCGCATTGCGCCGCTCCGCCCCGATCAGCGGCACGATCGACTGGATCACCGCCACCGCCAGCGCCAGGATCAGCGCAAAATGCCCAAGCTCTACGATCACCGGCAGGCCTCCCAAATTCTTTGCGCGAACAATAGGCGCGTTCCGCGCCCGCTCCAATGGGGCTGCGCGCCCCTGACGCAGGTTTGATCACGCAGAACCCCGCTTTGTCGTTTCACCTTGGCCCAAATACCCAAATCCAACCTCACCACCCCCGCCCCGGTCGCCTGTCGGCGCCCTCCCCTCCCCCGATTTCGGGGGAGGGGCCGGGGGTGGGGGTCCCCCCTCACCGCCGCCCGGCCTTGCGCGTGGACAAGAGCAGGTTGGTCTCCGACACCGTCACCCCCTCCATGGCCCGGATCCGGTGGATCGTCTCATCCAGCTCCAGCAGCGTCTGCGTCCCCAGCTCCACGATCACATCCCACCGCCCATTGGTCGAATGCACCGCCTGCACCTGCGGCAGGCCGCCCAGCCGCGCCATGATCTTCTCACCCCCCCGCCCCTCGATCCCGATCATCATCAGCCCCCGCACCGGCGACGGCGTCACGTCCCCCCGCGTCAGCACGGTGAACCCCGCGATATCCCCCCGCGTGGTCAAGCGCTCCATCCGCGCCCGCACTGTGGCCCGGCTCAGCCCCAACCGCTCGGCCAGATCGGACAAAGCCGCCCGCCCATCGCGCCGCAACTCGGCCACCAGACGCTGATCCGTTTCATCCATCATGGCCACTCGCTCCGCCGTTATGGGCAATCCGCTGCCCATCTTGACCATAACAACGCTGGATTCCACCGCAACCCGGAAAGATTCTACCGATCAAGGAGACTCCCATGCCCAACACCATCCTCATCGGCGCGCCCATCGACAGCGGCCAGCGCTATCCCGGCTGCCTCATGGGCCCCGCCGCCTATCGCGTGGCGGGCCTTGCCCAGTCCCTCCGCGTGCTGGGCCACGGGGTGGAAGATTGGGGCGACGTCGCCCTCCCCGATCTGGACCCCGTCACCTGCGCCAATCCTGCGGTTCATTCGCTGGCCGAAACGCTGGGCTGGACCCAGATCCTCGCCGATCGCGTCGATGACGCCCTGTCGCAGAATGGCCTGCCCATCATCCTGGGCGGCGATCACTCGCTTGCGCTCGGCACCGTCTCAGGTGCTGCCGCCTTTGCCAAACGGCAGGACCGCCCGCTGTTCCTGCTCTGGCTCGACGCGCATTCCGATTTCCACACGCCGATGACCACCACCTCGGGCAATCTGCATGGCACGCCCGTGGCCTATATCGCGGGGCGCGACGGGTTTGACGCCTTCCCCCCCTTCCCCGCCCCCATCCCGCCGCAGAACATCTGCCTTTATGGCATCCGCTCGGTCGATCCGGCCGAACATGCCGCGCTTCTCACCCATGACATCGCCATCAACGACATGCGCGTGCTGGATGAGCAGGGCATCGTCGCCCCCCTTCGTGCCTTCCTCGACCGCGTCCGCGCGGCAGGCGGGATGCTGCATGTCTCGCTGGATGTCGATTTCCTCGACCCCTCCATCGCCCCTGCCGTCGGCACCACCGTTCCGGGCGGCACGACCTTTCGCGAAGCACATCTGGTGATGGAACTTCTCCACGAATCCGCCCTCGTCACCTCGCTGGATCTCGTGGAACTCAACCCCTTCCTTGATGAACGCGGCCGCACCGCGCGGCTGATGGTTGATCTCGTGGCCTCCCTCATGGGCCGCAAGGTATTCGACCGCCCGACCCGGGGGCATATGTGATGCTGAACCCCCAAAAACTGAACCTCGTTCCCTTCGTCTCGGTCGACCGGATGATGAAGCTTGTCCACCATATCGGGATCGACCGTGTTCTGACCGACCTCGCCACCGCGATCGAGGCCGATTTCCTGCGCTGGGGCCAATTCGACAAGACCCCCCGCATCGCCTCTCATTCCGATGTCGGCGTGATCGAATTGATGCCCACCTCGGATGGCGAAACCTACGGGTTCAAATACGTCAACGGCCATCCGTCCAACATGAAGCGCGGGTTGCAAACCGTCACCGCCTTCGGCCTGCTGGCCGATGTGGAAACCGGATATCCGGTCCTCTTGTCGGAAATGACCATCCTCACCGCGTTGCGCACCGCCGCCACCAGCGCGATGGCCGCCAAATGGCTCGCCCCCAAGGGTGCCACCACCATGGCGCTGATCGGCAATGGCGCGCAGGCCGAATTTCAGGCCTTGGCCTTCAAGGCGGTTTGCGGCATCACCGAGGTGCGGCTCTACGACATCGACCCCGCCGCCACCCTGAAATGCGCCCGCAACCTTGAAGGGTTGGGTCTTACCGTCACCGCCTGCCGCACGGCGGAAGAGGCGATCCTCGGCGCACAGATCATCACCACCGTCACCGCCGACAAGACCAACGCCACCATCCTCACCGACAACATGATCGGCTCCGGCGTGCACATCAACGGCGTGGGCGGCGATTGCCCCGGCAAGACGGAACTGCACCGCGACATCCTGATGCGCTCTTCCATCTTCGTCGAATACCCTCCCCAGACACGGGTCGAGGGCGAGATCCAGCAGCTTGCCCCTGATCACCCCGTCACCGAGCTTTGGCAGGTCATCGCAGGCCAGACGCAGGGCCGTGCCGATGCAACCCAAGTCACCCTCTTCGACTCCGTCGGCTTCGCGATCGAGGATTTCTCGGCCCTGAACTACATCCGCTCCAAACTGGCAGAAACGGGCCTTTACGAAGACCTCGACATGATCGCCGACCCCGACGATCCGCGTGATCTGTTCGGCATGCTCCTGCGCGCCGCCTGACCCCTTGATGGAAAGCCAAGCAACTTCATCTTGGCAAAACTACCCCGGGGGTCCGGGGGCTGGCCCCCGGGGCTTCCCGCATGCGCTGCCTTGAAAAAATCTCAATAAACCGCGCGCCGCGTGCATACGCCCGTCTGCACAGCCATCTGCACCGCGCGCTGCCCGCTGATTTCAATGCAGCCGGAACTCGCCCACCACGTTGCGCCACTCTCCGGGGCTGATCAGCTTGCGATGGGTGAACCGCACCGAATGCAGCGGCCCCTCGATCTTCTCATGCCAGAATTCGATAAAACGGAACAATTCCGGGTAATCCGGGGCCAGATCATAGTTCTGCCAGACGAAGGTATTGAGAACATTGCGATAATCCGGCATGCGATAGAAGAATTCCGCCGTCGTCAGCCCGTATCCTTTCAACATCAACTCGGTCTCGCTCCGGTCACGGTGCAGGGTCATGCGCGCCTCCTTGTTTGCCCCCCGTCAAAGCGTGCCGTGATTCGGATTTTCTGGCAACGATTTCAATATGTTGTCACTCTGATGCGGTGGCTGCCAAAAGCCGGGCCCTTCCTGCATTGCACCCCAGATACGGGATGGTGTAAGGTCCTCGCCAACAAGATGTAGCATGCCCACAGGAAGGCTCAGGTCCACGTGAACGACACGCCCGAAACCCCTGAAAACACAGAAGATTCGCCGCCAAAGTCCACCTGGACAGGCCAGCAGCGGTCGATCACCGAAGAGATGAAGACCGCCTATCTCGATTACGCCATGAGCGTGATCGTCTCCCGCGCGATCCCCGATCTGCGCGACGGTCTGAAACCGGTCCACCGCCGCATCCTGTTCGCGATGCAGGAATCCGGCAACACCCATGACAAATCCTACCGCAAATCCGCCCGCCCCGTGGGCGACACGATGGGGAAATACCACCCCCATGGCGATAGCGCGATCTACGATGCCCTCGTGCGGATGGCGCAGCCCTTCTCCATGTCTCTCAAGCTGTTGGATGGGCAAGGAAATTTCGGCTCCATGGATGGCGATGCTGCCGCTGCCATGCGCTATACCGAAGTGCGGATGGACAAGCCCGCCGCCTTCCTGCTCTCGGATATCGACAAGGACACCGTCGATTTTCAGGACAACTACGATGGCAAGGACCGTGAACCCACCGTCCTTCCCGCCCGCTTCCCCAACATGCTGGTCAACGGCGCAGGCGGCATCGCCGTCGGCATGGCCACCAACATTCCGCCCCATAACCTGGGCGAGGTGATCGACGGCACCCTTGCGCTGATCGAAAACCCCGACCTGTCGTCGGAGGCGTTGATGGACATCATCCCCGCCCCGGATTTCCCCACAGGCGCGGTGATCCTTGGCCGTTCAGGGGCGCGCAAGGCCTATCTCGAAGGCCGTGGCAGCGTGATTATCCGTGCAAAAACAAGGGTCGAAGAAATCCGCAAGGACCGCTTCGCCATCATCATCGACGAGGTTCCCTATCAGGTAAACAAAGCGCGGATGATCGAAATCATCGCCGAAATGGTCCGCGACAAGAAAATCGAAGGCATCTCCAACGTCGCCGATGAATCCGACCGGATCGGCGTTCGCGTCGTGATTGAACTCAAGCGCGACGCCACCCCCGATGTGGTGCTGAACCAGCTTTACCGCTTCACGCCGATGCAAACCTCCTTCGGCTGCAACATGCTGGCGCTGAACGGCGGGCGGCCCGAACAGCTCACGCTCCGCGATTTCCTCACGCATTTCATCACCTTCCGCGAAGAAGTCGTCGCCCGCCGGACCGCGTTCGAGCTGCGCAAGGCCCGCGAGCGCAGCCATATCCTCTGCGGTCTGGCCGTTGCCGTCTCCAACGTGGATGAGGTGGTCCGCACCATCCGCGCCAGCGCCGACGCCGCCGAGGCGCGCGAAAAACTGATGACGCGCCGCTGGCCCGCCCAGGACATCGCCGATTACATCCGCTTGATCGATGACCCCAGCCACACGATCAATGAGGACGGCACCTACAACCTGTCCGAGGCGCAGGCCCGCGCCATCCTTGACCTGCGCCTCCAGCGCCTCACCGCGCTGGGTGTCAAGGAAGTGACCGACGAACTTGAAGAACTGGCCGCAAAGATCAAGGATTACTTGGAAATCCTGTCCTCGCGCGACCGGATCATGGGCATCATCTCCGACGAACTGCGCGAAGTGAAAGCGCTCTTCGCCGTTCCCCGCCGGACCGAGATCCAGGACTGGTCCGGCGACATGGAGGATGAAGACCTCATCGAACGCGAGGATATGGTCGTCACCATCACCTCGGGCGGTTACATCAAGCGCACGCCTCTGGTGGAATTCCGGTCGCAGAACCGGGGCGGCAAGGGCCTGTCGTCGATGCAGACGAAAGAGGATGACGTCGTCACCACCCTCTTCGTCGCCAACACCCACACGCCGCTGCTGTTCTTCACCACCGATGGCATGGTCTACAAGATGAAGACATGGCGCCTGCCGCTGGCGGGCCGCACCGCCAAGGGCAAGGCCATCGTCAACATCCTGCCCATCGCAACGGGCGTCTCCATCGCGGCCCTGATGCCCGTGGATGTGCCGGAAGAAGAATGGGAAAACCTGCAAATCGTCTTTGCCACATCCGATGGTGACGTGCGCCAGAACGACCTGTCCGATTTCACCAATGTCATGCGCAACGGCAAGATCGCAATGAAACTGCCCGAAGGCGTGTTCCTCGTGAATGCCGCCATCGCGGATGAAAACGACGATGTCATGCTGGTCACCGCAGGGGGCCGCGCCATCCGTTTCCCGACTACGGACATCCGCGTGTTCAAATCGCGCGGCTCTACCGGCGTGCGCGGCATCCGGCTGGGCGAAAGCGATACCGTCGTCTCCATGGCCATCATCGGCCATTTCGACGCCACACCCGAAGAGCGCGAAGCCTATCTCAAACAGCGCCGCCTCATGGCCGGCGCGGTGGAAGATGAGGCCGAGGCCGATGAAGACGAAGAAGCCGTCGCCGCAGGCCAGCTTTCCCCCGAACGCTATGCCGAAATGTCCGCCGCCGAAGACCTGATCCTCACGATCACCTCTGGCGGTTCGGGCAAGCTCTCCTCCTCGCACGGCTATCCGATCAGGGGCCGTGGCGGCATGGGCGTCAAGGCGATGGATGGCGCGATGCGCGGCGGCAAGCTTGTGGCCTCCTTCCCGGTCGAGATGTCCGATCAGATCATGCTGGCAACCTCCACCGGCCAGTCGATCCGCGTCCCCGTCGATCAGATCAGCTTCCGCTCTCGCTCTGCCGGGGGGGTGAAGGTGTTCAACGTCGGCGCGGATGAGGAAGTGGTCTCTGTCGCCCGCGTCGCAGAACAGGGCGAAGATGACGCTTGAGGAACGGCTGGCGGCGCTTGCCGCCAGCGATGCCACCATCACCTATGGCGCGCTGGCCCGTGATCTGGGCTGGCGCGTTGCGGAACTGACCGATGCCCTGGAACGGCTGATGGAGGCGGACGCCGCCAACGACGCCCCCCAGCGCGCCGCCCTGATGGAGGCACGGCTTGCGAATGGCATGCCCGCCCCCGGCTTTTTCCTCAAGCTCGCCGAACTGGGCCTCAGCCCCGAAGATCCTGCCGCCTTCGTTGCGGAAACCCGCGCCCGTCTTCGCCGCTGATCAGTGCGTCAGCGCACAATATGCTTGCGTTTCATCGCCTATGGCGCGCCCCGGACATGAGCTATGCCTGCGCCAATCGGTCGCCCCTGCAGATGGGTCGCGCACCGGGACATTCGGCACATAGGGATAGGAACCCAAACAATGCAATCACTTAACACTTTCGGCCCGCTGGTGGGCCGCGTTTTGATCGGCCTTCTCTTCCTGCTCGCAGGGTTGGGCAAGCTGGGCGATGTCGCAGGCTTCTCCGGCTATCTCGCCTCGGGCGGCCTGCCCGCCTTTCTCGCCTGGCCTGCGGTGATCTTTGAACTGGCCGTTGGCGCGCTGCTGATCATCGGCTACCAGACCCGCATCACCGCGCTGGCCACCGCGGCCTTCTGCGTGGTCGCTGGCCTGCTCTACCACTTCGCCCCGGCAGACCAGATGCAGATGGCCATGTTCCTCAAGAACCTCGCCATCGCAGGCGGCCTGCTGATGTTCGCGATCCACGGCCCCGGCCGCTTCGCGGTCGACAAGGCCTGATGGATCCTGACCGGAACGAAGGGCCGGGGCATGCGCCTCGGCCCTTTTCTATTTCACCAAAAGCGCCTAAATCCACCCCATGACCGAAACACTCCACATCATCGGCGGTGGCATGGCCGGGGCCGAAGCCGCCTGGCAGGCCGCCCAGCAGGGCATCCGCGTGGTCATCCACGAAATGCGCCCCCATGTCGGTACCTTCGCCCATCGCACCGGCAGCCTGGCCGAGATGGTCTGTTCCAATTCTTTCCGTTCCGATGACGACGAACGCAATGCCGTGGGCCTTCTGCATTGGGAAATGGGGGCCGCTGACGGCATCATCATGCAAACCGCCCGCGCCCATCGCCTGCCCGCAGGCGGCGCGCTGGCCGTGGACCGCGATCCCTTTGCCGAGGCCGTCACCGCCCGCCTGCGCGCCCATCCCCTGATCACGGTCGAGCCGGGCGAAATCACCGAACTGCCCACCAGCGGCAACTGGATCATCGCCACCGGCCCCCTCACCTCCACCGCGCTGGCGGAAAGCATCCGCACGGTCACCGGGGCCGACAGCCTCGCCTTCTTTGATGCCATTGCCCCCATCGTCTATGCCGAGTCGGTGGATATGTCGGTCGCCTGGATGCAGTCGCGCTATGACAAGGGCGAAACGGCGGAAGAACAAACCGCCTATATGAACTGCCCGATGGACAAGGCACAGTATGAGGCCTTCATCGACGCGCTGCTCGCGGCGGACAAAACCGAATTCCACGAAGGCGAAACCGCAGGCTATTTCGACGGCTGCCTTCCCATCGAGGTGATGGCCGAACGCGGCCGCGAAACCCTGCGCTTCGGCCCGATGAAGCCCGTGGGCCTCACCAACCCGCACCGTCCGGATGTGAAACCCTATGCCGTGGTGCAACTGCGCCGCGACAACAAGCTGGGCACGCTCTACAACATCGTGGGCTTCCAGACGAAAATGAAATACGGCGCACAAACCGCCGTTTTCAAGATGATTCCGGGCTTGCACGAGGCATCCTTTGCACGCCTCGGCGGCATTCATCGCAACACCTTCATCAACGCGCCCACCCTGCTGGATGATCAGATGCGCCTGAAATCGCGCCCCAACATCCGCTTTGCCGGGCAGGTCACGGGCGTGGAAGGCTATGTCGAATCCGCCGCCATGGGCCTGCTCGCAGGCCGCATGGCCGCCGCCGAACTGCAGGGCCGCCACCTGCCCCCGCCGCCCCCGGATACCGCCATGGGCGCGCTGATCACCCACATCACCGGCGGGGCCGATGCCAAGACCTTTCAGCCGATGAATGTGAATTTCGGCCTCTTCCCCCCGATTGATGCCAAGGGCGGCCGTAAGGGCCGGAAAGACCGCTACAAGGCCTATACCGACCGCGCCAAGGACAGCTTCACCAGCTGGCTCGCGGATCAGTCAGCCATGGAACACCAACCCGCCGCCGAATGATGTTCCGCACCCGCTTTGCCCCTTCGCCAACCGGGCCGCTGCATCTGGGACATGCCTATTCCGCGATCCTCGCCCATGACATGGCGCGCGCCGCCGGAGGCCAGTTCCTTCTGCGGATGGAGGATACCGATCTCGACCGCTGCCGCCCGGAATGGGAGGCGCAGATCATGGACGATCTCACCTGGCTCGGCCTCACCTGGGATGGACCGATCCACCGTCAGACCGACAAGATCGCACAATATAACGCCCGCCTTGAACCGCTTGCTGACCGGCGCCTGCTCTACCCCTGCTCCTGCACCCGCTCTGACATCCGCGCCGCGCTGTCGGCCCCGCAGGAGGGCGTGGTCCATCAGGTTTATCCCGGCACCTGCCGCCATCGCGGCATGGAAAGCCGCCAACCGGGCGATGCGCTGCGGCTGAACCTCGCTGTCGCCTTTGACGCGCTGTCTGGCGGTCCGCTCACCTTCAAGGACACCGGCCCCGCCCACCCCGGCACGCATGAGATCAATCGGGATACCGCACAGGAACGCATCGGTGACGTCGTCCTCTCCCGCAAGGGCGAAGATATCGTCGCCTATTTCCTCGCCTCGGCCTTCGATGACGCGGATCAGGGCATCACCCATGTGATCCGGGGCGAAGATCTGTTCGATTTCACGCCCATTCAGGTGATCCTCCAACGCCTCCTCGGCCTGCCCACCCCCACCTACCACCACCACCCTCTGATCCGTGATGACCAAGGAAAGCGCCTCGCCAAGCGCGACGACGCCCGCGCCATCGCGAAGTACCGTGCCGACGGCGCCTCCCCGCAGGAGATCCGCCACTTGGTCGGCCTGTAAAACCCCTTGGGCTATCTTCTCTGTTCAAATATCCTCAGGGGGTGAATTGGCGCAAAGCGCCAAGAGGGGGCGCGAGCGCCCCCTGCCTTCAATCGGCCAAGGGATCGAGGATCACCACCTCATCCCCATCCCGCACCGCCGTATAGAAACACGATCGCCGGTTCGTGTGGCAGGCTGGCCCCGTCTGCTCCACCAGCACCAGCAGACAATCCCGGTCACAATCCACCCGCAACTCCACCAACCGCTGCACATGGCCCGATGTTTCGCCCTTCACCCAGAACGCCGCGCGCGACCGGCTCCAATAGGTCACCCGTCCCGTCTCCAGCGTCTGCCGCACCGCATCGGCATTCATCCAGGCCATCATCAACACCTCGCCCGACCCATGATCCTGCGCGATGCAGGGGATCAGGCCATTGGCATCATACTTTAGGCGTGCGGCATCAAAGCTCATGGGCCTTCTCCTTGGCAGGGGCGGCGGACGGGTCTATCTAAGGGATGCAACGCCGGAGGAAAAGGCATGAGCGACAGCGATCTGGTCAAGCTCTATTCGGGCCGCATCCTCGAACTTGCGGCGGATATTCCGCATCACGCTCGCCTGCGCGCCCCCGATGGCACGGCCCGCAAACGTTCACCGCTCTGTGGATCGACCGTGACTGTCGACCTGACGATGCAGGGCGATCGCATTTCAGGCTACGGTCAGGATGTGAAGGCCTGCGCCTTGGGCCAGGCCTCTGCGTCAGTCACCGGCCGTGTCCTGATCGGCTGCACCCGCGATCAGGTGGCGCAAGCCCGCGCCGAGCTTGAGGCGATGCTCAAACGCGGCGGCCCGGCGCCGCAGGCCCCCTTTGACGGGCTGGAGGTACTGCTGCCCGCCCGTGACTATGCCAACCGCCATGCCTCCATCCTGCTGGCGCTGGATGCCACGCTGGACGCGATGGATCAGGCCGCCAAGGCCCGCGCGGCGGGCTGACCCCATCCTCAAGAATGAAAAAACCGCCGCACGTCTTGCGACGGCGGCGGCAGTGGCGTTTCGTTCCGGTGGCGAATGGCAGGGCTGTCATCCGCGTGCCGCTTTGGGACAGGCACGGCCGAGAAACGGAGCGCAGGCAGAAAACTCAGGCCGTGCCGAACAGATGCAGGCAGGCAAAAAGCAAAGTGAACAGCGACACGACACCGATCGTGTCTTCAACCAATGTGGCGCGCGAACGGGCCAGGATGTCCTTGATTTCGGTCAGCATCGTCACCTCCATGCTTCGTTGCCCATTTGTTCTCATACTGCCTCCGCTTTGTAAAGAACTTTTTAAGAACATTCGTGATCATATAAAGAACACTCCCTCCCCCAGTCATGGGGGAGAGTCGGGGAGGGGGTTGGTCACCCCTCTCCGTCAAAAGCTGGATTTGACTTATCCGATGGAAATCAACCGGATCGCCCGGTCCTGATCCAACAGCCACAGCAGCAACCGCGCCGCGCGCCCTCGCGGGCTTTCCAGCCCCGGATCATCCGCCAGCAACCGCCGCGCATCGGTCTGGGCAATCGCCATCAACGCGCCCTGCCGTTCCAGATCGGCCACCCGGAATCGGGGTAGCCCCGATTGCGCCGTGCCGATCAGATCCCCCGCCCCGCGCATCGCCAGATCTTCCTCGGCGATCCGGAACCCGTCTTCGGTATCGCGCAGCACTTTCAGCCGCCGCTCGCCACCCTCGCTCAAAGGCGCCTGATACATCAGCAGACAGGTCGACGCCGCCGCCCCGCGCCCCACCCGCCCGCGCAACTGATGCAACTGCGCCAGGCCAAAGCTTTCCGCCCGCTCGATCACCATGATGCTGGCATTGGGCACATTCACCCCCACCTCGATCACCGTGGTCGCCACCAGCACCTTGGTCACGCCCGACACGAACCGCGCCATGGCGGCGTCCTTGTCGGCGGGCGGCATCTGGCCATGCACCATGCCCACCACATCGCCAAAAGCAGCGCGCAGGTGCTGAAACCGCGCCTCGGCGCTGGCATAGTCCAGCACCTCGGAATCCTCGACCAGCGGGCACACCCAATAGGCCTGCCGCCCCTCGGCCACGGCCTGCGCCAGATGCGCCACCACCTCATCCATCCGTGTGGTGCTGATCAGCGCCGTGCGGATCGGCTTTCGCCCCGGCGGCTTTTCGTCCAGCACCGACACATCCATATCGCCATAGCTTGCCAGCGCCAGCGAGCGTGGGATCGGCGTCGCCGTCATCACCAACGTATCCGTGGCAACCCCCTTGGCCCCCAACTCCATCCGTTGCGCCACGCCAAAGCGGTGCTGTTCATCCACGATGGCCAGCCGCAGATCGTGAAAGGCCACGTCCTTCTGGAACACCGCATGGGTGCCCACCAGAATGGCGATCCGCCCCTCGGCCAGATCGCGCAGCTTGGCTGCGCGCTCCGCCCCCTTGTCGCGCCCCGTCAGCAGCTCCAACCGCACGCCCGCCGCCGCGGCCAGGGGCGCCAGCCCCTCATGGTGCTGCCGCGCCAGAATTTCCGTAGGCGCCATCAGCGCGCCCTGCCCCCCAGCCTCCACCGCGATCAGCAGCGCCAGGAAGGCCACGAGCGTTTTCCCCGCCCCCACATCGCCCTGCAACAGCCGGTTCATCCGCAAGGGCAGTTCCATATCCTGCGCGATCTCGCGCAGCGCGCGGGTCTGCGCGCCCGTGGGCGCATAGGGCAGGCTTGCGAGCACCCGCGCCTGCAAAGCCCCCGTCCCCACAGTGGGCAGCCCCTTCTGCTTGCGCAGCGTCGCGCGCGCCAAGGCCAGCGTCAGCTGATGCGCCAGCAATTCGTCATAGGCCAACCGCTGCCGCGCCGGATGGGTGGGGGCCAGATCCGCCGCCCCCTGCGGCCCATGCGCCGCCAGCAGCGCCGCGCGCCAACCGGGCCAGCCCTCGCGCGCCAGTAAAGGCCCGTCGATCCATTCCCCCAGATCAGGTGTGCGGGCCAGCGCCCCCGCCACCGCCTTGGCCACCAGCTTCTGCGTCACCCCCGCCGTCAGCGGATAGACCGGCTCAAAGCTGGGCAATTCCCCCGCCTCTTCCACCCGCAGCACATGGTCGGGATGCACCATCTGGGCGATCCCGTCGAACAGTTCCAGCTTGCCAGACACCAGCCGCCTCTGCCCTGTCGGCAAAAGCTTGGTCAGGTAATCCCCGCGTGCATGAAAGAAGATCAGCATGAATTCCAGCGCCGCATCACGCACCATCACGCGGTAGGGCTTGCCCTTGGTCCGGGGCGGGAAATGCGCGCCCACCTCCACCTCGACCGTCACGGTGCAGGGGGCCACCACCTCGCGCACGCTGGCCTTGCGCGCACGGTCCACCCCGGAATGGGGCAGCAGATAGAGCAGGTCCTTAGGCCGCTGCACCCCCAGCCCTTCAAAGGCGCGGGCGGTCTTCTCCCCCACGCCCTCCAGCGTTTCCAGCCCCGCAAAGAGCGGAAAGAGTTCGGGCGGGCGGCTCATGCGTCCCCGATCAGGGCAAGCCACCCATCCTCATCAATCATCTTCACGCCAAGCCGTTCCGCATCCTTGGCCTTTGACCCGGCCCCCGGCCCGGCTACAAGAAGATCCGTCTTGGCACTGACCGACCCCGCCACCTTGGCGCCCAAGGCCTCCGCCCGCGCCTTGGCCTCGGCCCGCGTCATCTTTTCCAGCGATCCGGTAAACACCACCGTCAGCCCCGCCACGGGCGAGGCGGTCGCCCGCGCCTCGGGCGGCAGCACCTCCAGATGCGCTACCAGCCGCTCGATGGATGCGCGCTCCTCCGAATTGGCCAGCGTGTCTGACAGCGACAGCGCCAGCACCGGCCCGATCCCATCGCCAGTGATCAACTCCTGCCATGCCCCCTGCGCCTCCGCCGACACCGAAAGCAAAGCGGCGGCACGTTCCCGCGCCTCTTTGGCGCGCACGCGCCGCCCCTCGGCAAGGGCGGCCTGCCGTTCCACCACCTCTGCCTCATCCGCCGCGCGATGGGCCAGCGCGGCCGGACGGGCCAGATCCACCGCCGCCGCCAGCGCATCCCAGCTTTGGTAATGCCGCGCCAGATCCTGCGCCGCCACCTCGCCCACATGGCGCATCCCCAGCGCAAAGATCAGCCGCGCCAGTGGAATCCGCCGCCGCTCTTCGATCGCAGCCCACAGGTTGGTGACGGATTTCTCGCCGAACCCATCGCGATTTTTCAACTTCTGCAACGGGTTGGCCACATCTCTTGCAGGAAGGGTGAAGATGTCAGCAGGCTCCTTTACCGGCAGGATGTCATCGGCAAAGAACATCTCGATCTGCTTGCGCCCTAGACCTTCGATGTCAAACGCAGACCGGGATACGAAATGTACCAGCCGTTCCACCGCCTGCGCCGGGCAGATCAGGCCCCCGGTGCAGCGGCGCACCGAATCCCCCTCCTCCCGCACGGCGGGCGATCCGCAATCAGGGCAGACGTGGGGAAACACATAAGGCACCGCCCCCGCAGGCCGCTGCGCCAGATCGACATCGGCAATCTTGGGGATCACATCCCCGGCACGGTAGACCTGCACCCAGTCGCCCAGGCGAATGTCCTTGCCGCCCCGGATCACCGCGCCGCGCGAATCCCGCCCGGCGATATAATCCTCATTGTGCAACGTGGCGTTGGAGACAACCACGCCCCCCACCGTGACCGGCGTCAGCCGTGCCACGGGCGACAGCGCCCCGGTCCGGCCCACCTGAATGTCGATGGCCTCCAGCCGCGTCCAGGCCAGTTCGGCGGGGAATTTATGCGCAATCGCCCAGCGTGGCGTGGTCGACCGGAACCCCAACCGCGCCTGCAGCGCAAGGTCATCCACCTTGTAGACCACCCCGTCGATATCATAGCCCAAGGTGGCCCGCTGCGCCTCGATCGCGCGGTAATGCGCCAGCATCTCCTCTGGCCCTGCGCACAGAACGGTCAGCGGATTAGTTTGAAACCCCAAGGCCTTGAGCCGCGCGATTGCACCAAATTGCGAACTCGCCAAAGGCGCCGACAGCGCCCCCCAGGCATAGGCAAAGAACCGCAAGGGACGCGCCGCCGTGATCGTGGCATCCAGTTGCCGCAGCGACCCGGCCGCCGCATTGCGCGGATTGGCAAAGATCTTGTCCCCCTTTGCCGCCTGCCGCGCATTCAGCGCAGCGAAGTCGGCATGCGACATGTAGACCTCGCCCCGCACTTCCAGCACATCGGGTGCATCGGTCAGCATCTGGGGGATATCGGCAATCGTCCGGGCATTTTCGGTGACATTCTCGCCCACCTCGCCATCGCCGCGCGTCGCGGCCTGCACCAGCCGCCCGGCTTCATAGCGCAGGCTCAACGACAGGCCATCAATCTTCGGTTCCGCCGTATAGGCAATGCCCTTGCCAGAGCCCAGAAAGCTCCGCACCCGCGCATCAAACTCGGCAACATCCTCCGTCTCGAAGGCGTTTTCCAGCGACAGCATCCGCACCTCATGGCGGATCTTGCCGAACCCTTCCGCCACCGCCGCGCCCACCTGATCTGACGGGCTGTCACTGCGCTTCAGATGGGGAAAACGGGCCTCGATCTCGGCGTTGCGGCGCTTCAGCGCGTCATAGTCCGCATCCGAAATTTCGGGCGCATCCAGCCTGTGATAGGCCTCATTCGCCGCCGCAAGCGCCTCAGCAAGACGTGCCAATTCCTGCCGCGCCTCGGCCTCGCTCAACTGCCCGACATCCATCTCTGTCGCCATGACTGCCCCCATGATCGCCCCGCAAGGTTTAGGGGGCGACCACAGGACAGTCCAGCCTCAGCCGATCAACTGGCCGCAGCGATGGACACGCGGCGATGGGCCACTTCCGGCACCGGATCGCGCATCACATAGCCGCGCCCCCAGACGGTTTCGATATAGTTGTCACCCTCCGTCGCTTCGGCCAGCTTCTTGCGCAGCTTGCAGATGAAGACGTCGATGATCTTCAGTTCCGGCTCATCCATCCCGCCATAAAGATGGTTCAGGAACATCTCCTTGGTCAGCGTCGTACCCTTGCGCAGGGAAAGAAGCTCCAGAATCTGGTACTCCTTCCCAGTCAGATGCACGCTTTTGCCGCCCACATCGACCGATTTCGCATCCAGATTCACATTCACCTGTCCGGTGCGGATGATGGATTGCGAATGACCCTTGGACCGGCGAATGATCGCGTGAATCCGCGCGATCAGCTCCTCACGGTGGAAGGGCTTGGTCAGGTAGTCGTCTGCGCCAAAACCGAAACCGCGGATCTTGTTGTCGGTGTCGTCAGACCCCGACAGGATCAGGATCGGCGTTTCGATCCGGGCAAGCCGCAACTGGCGCAAAACCTCATGCCCGCTCATATCGGGAAGGTTCAGGTCCAGAAGGATCAGATCGTAATCATAGAGTTTCGCCAGATCGATCCCGTCTTCGCCCAGATCGGTGCAATAGACGTTCAGATTGGCATGTGTCAGCATCAGTTCGATGCTCCGCGACGTAGCGGGGTCATCTTCTACCAGAAGTACTCGCATTTTTACACTCCGTAAGGTCGCCTTGATACGACTTTGCAGACCACTCGTTAAACAATGATTACAATGCCAGTATTTGCACGAAAGACAACTTAAAATTGACGGTACTGCTGGATCTTGGTGACGCGCAAGGCGGCCACGCCATGGCTCGCGACGGCGGCTTCCCACAGACCGAACTCCTCATCCGTCAGGGCATAGCGTTCCAGCGCCTCATCGCGCGCGAGCAGGCCATGGATCACCGCCTGCACAACAACGGCCTTGCGCCGCGCCACCCATCGGCGGGTGTCGGCGGGCGGCAGATCGGCCCGCGTCAGGATGGTTCCATCCGGCAGCGTCACATGGCGCGGGCCGGAAACACGCTTGATATACATGACAAGCCTCCTTCGCTTTGCCTGCACTATCGCGCCAGTTCGTTAACCCTTGCTGAACGCCGCTCTTTGCACCACCTCTTGTATCCGATCCCGTTTTTCCTGTAAGGCAACACCCTTCCCGCCGCGAAAGCCCGACGCATGCCGCTTGATCAACCGCTCAATTCCCTGGGCCTGCCAAAGGCCCCTGCTGACACCCGTGTGGTTGTTGCCATGTCGGGCGGTGTCGATTCTTCGGTCGTGGCCGCGATGCTGGCCGAACAGGGCTATGATGTCGTGGGCGTCACGCTGCAGCTTTACGATCACGGTGCCGCGCTGGCCAAAAAGGGGGCCTGCTGCGCGGGCCGCGATATTCACGATGCCCGCCGCGTGGCCGAAACCATGGGCTTTCCGCATTACGTCCTCGACTACGAGAACACCTTCCGCGAGGCGGTGATCGAGGAATTCGCAGATGCCTATCTGGCCGGCGCCACGCCCGTGCCCTGCATCCGCTGCAACGAACGGGTGAAATTCAAGGATCTTCTCGCCACCGCCAAGGATCTTGAAGCCGACTGCATGGCGACGGGGCATTACATCCAGCGCGTGATGGGCGCGCAGGGGCCGGAACTGCACATGGCCACTGACCCGAACCGGGATCAGAGCTATTTCCTGTTCACTACCACAGCCGAACAACTCTCCTACCTGCGCTTCCCCTTGGGCCATCTTGCGTCCAAGGCAGAAACCCGCGCCCTTGCGGCGCGCTACGGCCTGCCCGTGGCCGACAAGCCCGACAGTCAGGACATCTGCTTTGTCCCCAACGGCAACTACGCCGCCGTGATTGAAAAGCTGCGCCCCGGTGCGGCCGATCCGGGCGAGATCGTGGATCTTGCCGGAAACATCCTTGGCCAGCATCGCGGCGTGATCCATTACACCATCGGTCAGCGCAAGGGGCTGGGCATCGGCGGCCTTGAAGACCCGCTTTACGTTGTCCGGTTGGACCCGGTCAGCCGCCGCGTGATCGTGGGGCCGAAAGAGGCGCTCTCCACCCGCACCATCCCGCTGCGCGAAATCAATTGGCTGGGCGATGCGCCGCTCACCAGCCGCGCGGAATGGCATTTGAACGTCAAGGTGCGCTCCACACGGCCCCCGCGCCCCGCGGTGATCCGCCCCCTGTCCGACACCGAGGCCGAGGTGGAACTGTTGTCCCCCGAAGACGGCGTCAGCCCCGGTCAGGCCTGCGTGTTCTATGCACCTGAAAGCACCCGTGTTTTTGGTGGCGGCTGGATCTGGAAGGGGCGGGGCTAAATCCAATACTAGAAGATTTTCTTCTTTATGAGAAACTGCCAGGAAACAAATACTTCCTGACTCCAAACACCAAGCACGCAACGATCAGAACCGCTATTGCACTCGTGGCAATTTTGCCAATTAAACTTGGGTCATTAAGCCCAAGTTCGCGCGCAACAGCAAACGCGCTGTTGTATCGCAGCAATCCGATGAAAGAGCCTACGCTCGCACTCCAGACGAAAACGGCCCTCCAACTCCTGCAGAACATTGCAATCAATACTCCCGACACAAAACCCAAGACTACCCCCTACAAAATCAACTCCACAGACTGCCTTGCTTTAGGCATCCGCTTATGCAGCGTCATGCGCACAATGCCGTACTTCTATTGTATCCATCACTCCGTTCTTTCGTCCATTCTAGCCTCTGCATTCAAAAACCTTAGAACCGACCGCGCCGCCCGCAATCCGGGCGCGTCTCCGCCCTTGCCCAGCCGCTCCATCGTCATCCGCATCGCCTCATCCTGCGCTGACGGATCGGCCAGAACGGCCTCCACCGCCGGAACAATCAGATCGGTGCGGCAGCGGTCTCCGATGAACTCCGGCACCACCCGCGTCTCGGATACCAGATTGACCAGGGTCACCGTATCCACCAGCGCCGCCCGCCGCATCAACCACAGGGTCAGCGGGTGCATGTCATAGGCGATCACCATCGGGCAGCCGGCCGCCGCCAGTTCCAGCGACACCGTCCCCGAAGCCGCAATCGCCACATCCGCCATGGCGAAGACGCCGCGCTTCAGGCCCGCCTCTTCGATGATCCGCGGCGCGACTGTCCAGCCCGCCGTCACTTCGCGCACCAGCCCGGCCACCCCCGGCACCGTGGGCAGCACCACCCGCAGGCCCGGATGCCGATCGGCCAGGCGTGCGACCACCTCACCCAGCACGAGCGCAAGCCGCGTCACCTCGCCCCGCCGCGATCCGGGCAGAGCCAAGACCAAGGGCCCCTCTCCCTCGAACGCGGCCCGTTCCGTTGCTGATGCCAGCGCCTCTGCCACCACCGGATGCCCCACGAAATCGCAACTCATCCCCGCTGCCGTCATGTAGGGCGGCTCGAACGGCAACAGCGCCAGCACGTGATCCACATACCGCGCCATTTTCGCGGCCCGTCCCGGCCGCCAGGCCCAGACAGAAGGCGCCACATAGTGGATCGTCCGCAGCGCAGGGCGTGCGGCCTTGACCAAGGCCGCCACGCGCAACCCGAAATCCGGTGAATCAATGGTCACCAGCGCCGCCGCATCACTGGCGATCACCGCCTCGGCCACCTCGCGGATGCGGCGCTTCAGATGCAGGTATTTCGGCAGCACCTCGGCAATACCCATCACCGAAAGCTCATCCATCGGAAACAGCGACGCCATCCCCTGCGCCTGCATCAGCGGGCCAGCCACGCCTTCGAACGTCACCTCCGGAGACAAGGCGCGCAATCCCACCATCAGCGCCGCGCCCAGACGGTCGCCCGAAGGCTCGCCCGCGACGAGGAAGATCTTCATGGCTCGCGCGCCCAAAGGAAGATGTCGCGTGCCGTTGCCTCGGCCACCATCTCGGGCAGGCTCAGGCAGATCACCCCGCCCGCCTCGAACGCGATGCCACCCAACCCCGCCTCGGCCACGCGGCGCACCGTCTCCACCCCCAGCGCGGGCAGGTCGATGCGCCGGTCCTGCCCAGGCTTGGGCGCCTTGTAGAACAGCCCGCGCGCGCCCGCTGGCCGCAGCGCAGGCGGCACAGCGGCCACCCCGGCCAGCATCGCATCCGTTCCGGGCAACGCTTCGACCGCCAGGCACAGCCCCTGCTGCACCACCGCGCCTTGCCCCACATCCACCGCCCCAAGCGCGGCCACGATGGCCGCAGCGCGCAAGGCATCTCCCCGATCCCGGTCTGTCACCTGCCCGGCCAGAATCCCCGGTCCTGGCACCAGACCCGGCGCAATCTCCGGCACGCCCGCCAGCGCAAACCCCGCCTCTTCAAAGATCGCCAGCACCTCGCGCAGCGTGGCATCATCCCCTTGCGCCATCGCGGCCAGCAGGCGCGGCACCATGGTCGCGGTGTCGAGGTCGAACAGTGCCGGGTCCAGCTTTGGCCGCTCCACCGCGCCTGCAAAACAGACGCGCGCGACCCCCTCATCCTCCAGCCGCCGCAGGAAAGGCACCAGCCGCTCCACCCGGAACGCCAGATCAGGCGCAACTCCGGCAGGGGTGAACCCCTCCAGCGCCGCCACAAAGGGCCGCTCCGGCAAAGCTGCCACCAGCGCCGCAGGCAATGCGCCGCGCCCGGCAATGATCGCAGTCCGCTTCATTTCGGCGTCAGGAAAGACCGGTCCGAGGCCGACAGGATGAAATCCGTCACCTCGCGCACATGCACGCTGTCGGTCTCTTCGCCCAGCCTGCGCGCCCGGTCCAGAAAGGTGCCCTCGCCTTGCGCCAACATCTGATAGGCCGCCCGCAGCGCGGTGATTTCCGCCCGTTCCACGCCCCGCCGCTTCAATCCCACCAGGTTCAGCCCGTCCAACTCGCCCCTCGGCGCCTGCACAAGGCCATAAGGGATCACGTCATTCGTCACCATCGTCACCGCGCCGATGATCGCGCCCTGCCCGATCCGCACGAATTGATGCACGCCCGACAGCCCGCCCACGATCACATCATCGCCCAGCACGCAATGCCCGGCGATGGCGACCTGATTCACCAGAATGACCCGGTTGCCGATCTGCGCATCATGGCCCACATGCGCCCCGGTCATGATCAGCACATCATCGCCCACCCGCGTGACACCACCACCACCCTCGGTGCCAAGGTTCAGCGTCGCACCTTCGCGGATGCGGCAGCGCTGGCCGACCACCAATCGCGACTTCTCACCTTTGTATTTCAGGTCCTGCGGCACCTCGCCCACGGTGGCAAAGGGAAAGATCACCGAATCCGATCCGATCTCTGTCCGCCCCGTCACCACGGCATGGCTTTTCACCACCACCCGGTCATGCAGCACCACTTCGGCCCCGATTACGCAGAACGGCCCGACCTCGCAGCCCGCGCCAATCACCGCGCCGGGTTCGATCACGCTGGAAGGGTGGATGCGCGCTTCGGGGTGAATGGTCATCTGCATCACGCCTTCGGCACGTCGAACATGGCCATGAACGTGGCCTCGCAGGCCAATTCCCCATCAACCATGGCGCGACCCTCGAACTTCCAGACCCGTCCGCCGCCACGCAGCGCCTTGACATGCAGCTCCAGCACATCGCCCGGCACCACCTTGCGCCGGAATTTCACGCCATCCACGCCCATGAAAAACACATTGGCATTCTTGTCGACCAGATCCATCGACAATCCCACAAGGATGCCCGACGTCTGGGCCATCGCCTCGATGATCATCACGCCCGGAAAAACGGGCATGCCGGGAAAATGCCCGGTGAACTGCGGTTCGTTGATCGTCACATTCTTGATGCCGACGCAGCTTTCGGGAACGACGATGTCGCGCACCTTGTCGACCAGCAGGAAAGGATAGCGATGCGGAATGATCCGCTGAATCAGGGCGAGGTCGGCAGAGGTGACGGGGCTGTCGGTCATCTGGTTCTCCTTCACGGGTGCTGTACCGTGGCACCCGGTCGTGACTAGCAACTTGAAAAGGCCGAAACAAGCATCCCCGGATCAGGGCGCGGCAGCGCCGCCCTCGGCGCTTTCCGGCACCGCCTCCGGCGCAGGCTCGGCAGGCAGGGCAGACCCATCCCCAAGGGCGGCATCAATCAGGGTTATGGCCTCATCGGTGATATCCACGCCGCGCAGCGACAGGATCACCATATCCTTGTCGAAAACCGCCACTGCCCCGCTTTCACGCATCAACTCACCCAGCACCGGCACCGCCGCCTGCAAGAACCTTTGCCGGTCCTGCTCGCGTTTCGCGGTGATGGCGCGCGACTTCGCATCCTGTGCGGCGCGGATGGCCTCGGTCTTTTCGTCAAACGCAGTGGCCAACGACTGAAAGGCCTCTGCATCCAGCGTTGCGCGCTGATCGGTCAGATTGCGCTCTTCACTTTCCAGCGCCTGCTCAAGCTGAAGGTTCTCGGCGATCAGGGCCTTGCTGTCCGCCTCGAACCGCGCCTCCGCCGCCTTGCCAAAGGCGGATTCGGCAAACAGGCGGTTGCGGTCCAGCATCAGCACAGGCGCGCGCAGAGCCTCGGTTTCCTGCGCCAGCAAAGGCGCGCCAAGAGGGGCAAAGACCCCCAGCAGCGCCGCCACCAGCACAGTCTGTGCGCCCGCGCGCAGCATCAGAACTTCGTCGATACCGTCAGATCGAATGTCTGCTCGACGTCGTAATCTTCCTTGATCAGCGGCTTGGCAAAGTTCAGGCGCAAGGGACCGACCGGCGTATCCCAGAACACCGAAAAGCCCACCGATGACCGCAGGTTGAGCGAGTCATCCACGATATCCGCCCCGGCCAGACCACCATTGACGTTATCAAGGCTCCAGACTGAACCCACATCAAAGAACAGACCGCCGGTGATCCCGTATTCTTCCGGCAAACCAAGCGGGAAATCCGCCTCGAACCGCGCCACGGCAAAGATGTTGCCACCCAGCGCTTCATTATCCGCGCCGGCACCCAATTCCCGCGGCCCGATCCCGCCTGGCTCAAAGCCGCGGATCTTGCCGTTGCCGAAAAAGCGCTCGTTGATGCGGCTGTTCGTGCCACCAAGGCTGTTGATCATCCCGCCTTCAAAGATGGCGCGCAGCGTCACCTCTTCCTGCCGCACCTTGGTTTCCGCCAAGGCCAGCGCGCTCGTCAGGATATACTGGCTGTCGCCGCCCAGACCTGCAAAGTCCTGACCAAAGCGCAGCAGCACGCCGCCCTTGGGGTTCAGCCCGCTGATCCGGCTGTCATAGCTGTAGGTATAGCCGACCGAACTGGTCACCACAGCGCCCTGATTGATGTCCTGACGGATGATGTCGGACGCCGTTGCCGGGGCGTTGCTGATCTTGCTGTCCTGATAAGTATAGCGCACCTCAAGCCGGCTCAGCTCGCCCACCGGAAATTCCAGCGCGGGCGAGAAACGCCCGACGCGCGAGTCATAGGTGGACGAATTCTCATTGTCCGACTCGCGATAGGAGATGCCGAATTTCAGCGCTACGTCCCGGCCCAGGAAGGCCGGTTCGCGGAACGAGAAGCTGCCTTCGGTCGAATCCGTGCCGGTGGTCAGTGACACGCCGACCGCCTGCCCGCGACCCAGGAAATTCTGCTCGCTCAGGCCGATGTTGAACCCGATCCCGCTTGAGACGGCATAGCTCGCACCAAGTGTCAGCGATCCGGTCGGCTGTTCTTCCACATCGACATTGACCACAACCTGATCCGGGCTGCTGCCCGGTTCGGCATTCACCTCGGCATCGGCGAAATACCCAAGCGCCCGGATACGTTCGGCCGACTGGCGGATTTCGCGCGCATTCAGCGGGTCACCTTCCACCGTGCGGAACTGGCGGCGCACCACCTGATCCAGCGTCGTGGTGTTGCCCTCGATGTCGATGCGCTCCACAAAGATACGCTCGCCGCGCACGATGGCGAATTGCACGTCCAGCAAACCGCCCCGTTCATCCCGCGTGATCCGCGGATCGACGCGCACGAAATTCAAACCCTTGCGCAGCGCCAGATTTTCCATCCGCGCGATGTTGTTATCAATCAGCGCGGGCGACCACACCTCGCCCGGACGGATGCGCTGCACAGCGGCGAATTCCGCCTCATCCAGCCCCTCGACCTCGGATACAGTGGAAACCTCCCCGATGCGGAACTGCTGTCCCTCGCGGATCGAGATGGTCACGAAGAACGCATCGCGTTCGCGCGCCACATCCGATGTCGCCTCAAGCACCTGCACATCGGCATAGCCGCGCGCCAGATAGAAATCGCGCAGCAGCTGCTTGTCCAGCTCCAGCCGCTCGGCCACGAACGTATCGCGCTGGATGATCTGGCGCAGCAACCCGGCCTGCTTGGTCTCCAGAACCTGCCGCAAACGGCGGTCACTGAAGGCGCGGTTGCCGACGAAGGACAGCCGCTCGATCTCGGCCACCTTGCCCTCGGTCACCTCGAACACCAGGTCCACACGATTGCCATCGCGGCGGATGATGCGCGGCTCCACCGTCGCGGCAATGCGGCCCCGCTGGCGATAGGCTTCGGCGATATTGGCTGCATCCTCTTCGGCCTGCGACGGCGAATAGACAAAGCGGCCCTTGGACTTGGCGATCTCGGCCAGTTCCTCATCCTTCAGCCGCGCATTGCCCTCGAAATTCACGATGTTGATCATCGGATTCTCGACCACGCGGATCAGCAACGTGCCGCCTTGCGGCACCAGTTCAACAGATTGGAACAGGCCGGAATTGACGATTCCCTGATAGGCATCGTTCAGGCGCGCGGCAGAGACCGTCTCGCCGCGCCCGATTCCAGCCAAAGAGATCACGGTCGCGGCCTCGATGGCCTGGTTGCCTTCAACCTGAACGCTGGAAAAGCTGTAGCTCTGCGCCTGAGCGGGTGTCAGGAACGGCCCGGAAATGGCCGCGCTGGAAAGGAAAAAGGCAATCAGGGCCGGCCGCATCACCCCCGCGCGCGAACGCATCTCCGGCTTCGCCTGCGCCTCGAACGCCCCTGTCGTGTTCCGCATTGCCTGGCCCCGCCGTTAACAAAGTCTTGTGCTCTGACTACTCGCAAGCGCAGGACTTGTCAAAAGGCTGAGGCCTCTTAAACGATTTTCAGTGACCCAGAAGTGACGAACCAAGGAAGGCGCCGGCCAGCAAACCGGCCACCATCGTTCCCACCGTGAAGATCCGGTCGGAATTCACCACCATGATCAAAGACAGGCCGCGATAGCCCTTCGTGAAAGTTTGCATGATCTATCCTCCGGCCCCAGTGCGTAGGGTCAGGACTAGGCTGCAAATATGGCGCGACTTTGGCTCACACCCGGCACTTTCGCGACAGGAGCAAACTGGCACGCGCCTTGCTGGCGCGCCGCCCGGTTTCTGTTACGGACAGAAAATGTCGTTGGTTAGCGCAAAGACCATCAGCGTCAGAATCGCCGCCAGCCCCACGGTCATCAACACCCGCAGCGCCTTTGCTGTCGGCGGTTTGCCGGTCACGGCCTCATAGGCGTAGAACACAAGATGCCCGCCATCCAGAACCGGCACCGGGAACAGGTTCATCATCCCCACCGCCGTCGACAGCATGGCGATGAACCAGATGAAACTGGTGATGCCCGCGCTCGCCGCCGCACCGGATGTTTCGGCAATCCCGATCGGCCCACGCAGGTTGCACGACGAAATCGCCCCCGTCACCATATGCCACAGCCCCGACAGCGACGTCGTCGCGATGTCCCAGCTTTGCCCTGCGCCAAGGCCGATGCTTTCGATCACCCCCGGCACACGGGTTTCCGGCTCGAAATACATCGCCCCCGTCAAGCCGATCAGCCAGCGGGTTTCAAACCCGCCCTCCGCCAATGGCAAATCCACCCGCCGCGGCTGCAGATCCAGCTCGACCGGCGCACCCTCTCGCAGCAGACTCAGCCGCAACGGCGTGCCATCCGATGCCCCCACCAGTTCGCGCAATTGCGAGAAGGTCGTCACCGGCTGCCCGTTCACCGCCGTCACGATATCACCGGCTTGAACCCCGGCCTCTTGCGCGGCCGAATCCGGCTGGACGGTTTCCACCAGCGGCGGCAGCGGATGCGAATCCGTCACCTCCATGGTCTCGCCGCCCCGATCCACCAGATATTGCGCGGTGGCCACAGGCGGCAAAGCCGCCGCCGCCTCCATGAAGGCCGGGAAATCCGGGGTCTTCTGCCCGCCAAGCGACACGATCCGGTCCCCCGGTTGCAGCCCCGCCGTGATCCCCGGCATGGTCTTGACCGTCCCCACCGTTGGCGCATCGGTGGCCACACCGCTGGCCAGAAACACACCCGCAAAGACGATGATCGACAGGATGAAATTGAAGATCGGCCCCGCCGCCACCGTCGCCGTGCGCGCCCAAAGCGGTGCGCCATGCATGGTGGCGCGCAGCTGTTCCCGCGTCATCCCGCCCAGATCATCCACATGCCCCGCCGAGGCTGCATTGGAATCCCCAAGAAATTTCACATAACCACCCAAAGGCAGCGCCGCGATCTGCCAGCGCGTCCCGCGCTTGTCCGCCCGCGACCAGATCACCGGTCCGAAGCCCAGCGAAAACACCTCGGCATGGATGCCCGACCAACGGCCTACGATGTAATGGCCATATTCATGCACGAACACGATGATCAGCAGGGCCAGCACAAAGGCAAGGATCGTATAGGCCAAGCCGCCAAAGCTTGGGATCAGATGGATCAGTTCCACGCGCTACCTGCCCTCTATCCGTTTTCGGGCCTGCTCTGCGGCCCGTATCCTTGCCAAATGGTCCATCGCCAGCACCTCTTCAAGGCTTGTCGCAGGCCTTGCAAGCGGCACCTCTCCAGACACAGCCTCCAGCGTATCCTCGACCACCGCCGCCATGTCCAGAAATCCGATCTCTCCCGCCATGAAATGATCGAGAGCGATCTCCTTCGCCGCGTTGAAGGCCGCGCCTGAAAGCCCCCGCAGCGCCATTACGTCGCGCGCCAGCCGCAGCGCCGGAAAGCGGCGGTCATCGGGGGCCTCGAATGTCAGGCTGCCCAGCCGCGCCAGATCCAGCCGCTCCACCGGGATATGCCCCCGATCCGGCCAATGCAGCGCGAATCCTATGGCATGGCGCATGTCGGCAGGCCCAAGATGGGCCATGATCCCCCCATCGCGGAATCCGACCAGCGCATGAACGATGCTTTGCGGATGCACCAGCACCTCGATCATCGCCGGATCGAAGCCAAAGAACTCCCGCGTCTCTATCAGTTCCAGCGCCTTGTTGAACATGGATGCGGAATCAATGCTGATCCGGTTGCCCATCGACCAGTTGGGATGCGCCTTCGCCTCCGCCACTGTCGCCGCTGCAAGCCGGTCCAGCGGCCAGTTGCGGAAAGGGCCGCCCGATGCGGTGATGATCACCCGCTCCACCGCGCCGGCATCTTCGCCCGTCAGCGCCTGAAACACCGCCGAATGTTCGCTGTCCACCGGCAGGATGGTCGCGCCATGCGCCTGTGCCGTGGCCAGAAGCAACTGCCCCGCCGTGACCAGACTTTCCTTGTTGGCCAGCGCAAGGCACTTGCCATGGCGCAACGCGCGCATCCCCGGCACCAGCCCTGCCGCGCCCACGATCCCGCTCATCACCCAATCGGCGGGCCGATCCGCAGCCTCGGCAATCGCCGCCACCCCCGCCGCCGCCTCAACCCCCGATCCTGCCAAAGCATCTCGCAGCGCAGGCAATTCCGCCTCATGCGCCGTCACCGCCACCTCGGCCCGCAATTCCCGCGCCATCTCGGCCAGGCGGCGCACATTGCGCGCCCCGGTCAAAGCCACGGTGCGATAGGCCTCGGCCCCGCCCGCCCGGCGGATCAGGTCAAAGGTGCTTTCCCCGATGGACCCGGTGGCCCCGAATATGGAAATCGACCGCATATCCCCTCAGCCGATCGGAAGGTCTTTGAAGAACAGGCCCAGCAGCATCACCAGCACCGTTGCCCCGATCAGCGCATCGAACCGGTCCAGTAGCCCGCCATGGCCGGGGATCAGGTGAGAGCTGTCCTTCACCCCTGCCCGACGCTTGACCCAGCTTTCCAGGATATCCCCCAACTGCCCGGCAAGCGCCACGATGGGCGACAGGATCAACAGCCCCCAATCCCCCCGCCCAGCCAGCACGAAGCACAGCCCCACCAACGCCGCGCCGATCCAGCCCGCCACCGTGCCAGACCACGTCTTCTTCGGGCTGACCTTGGGCCAGAACTTCGGCCCCCCCATGATCCGCCCGACAAAATACCCCGCCACATCCGACATCACCACGATGATCACCAGCCACAGGATGCCCGTCGTCCCGATCTCTTCGCGCAGTTCCACCAGCCCGTAACCCGCCACCATGATCGCCGCCGCATAAAGCGCGGCAATCTGGCGGTCGCGGCGCGGCGTCAGCGCCAGCGCAAGGGGCGGCATCATCAAAAGCGATTTCGCCAGATCCGATCGCAGCAGCAAGGCCCCGCCCAGCGCAGCCGCCGCAATCCCTGCCATCAACAGGGGGCGGTTCCTCTGCACCGGCGCGGTGATTGTCGCCAGTTCCCAAATCATCCCGGCCGTCAGCAGCACCACCAGCACCGCAAAAGACGGACCACCCAGCCAGATCTCCGCCGCACCGACCGCGATCATGACGATGGCCGACACCACCCTTGGCCGCAGGTCGTTCCACCGCCCCAACGCATTGGCGGCAGGCTCTGCCGGGGCTGCCGCAGCCTGTGCCGCGCTCTCCTCAGTCCGGTCCGTCATGCGCCTGCCACACCACCAAAGCGGCGCTCGCGATTGCCGAACTGTCCGACAATCGCCGCCAGTTCCTGCGCGCCGAAATCCGGCCAGAGCGTGGGCGAAAACTCGTATTCCGCATAAGCGGCCTGCCAGGGCAGGAAATTCGATGTCCGCGTCTCACCACTGGTGCGGATCACCAGATCGGGGTCGGGCAGATCACCCGTATCCAGTCGCGATGCAAAGACCGCCTCGGTCACTGCCTCGGGTGCCAACCGCCCCTCTGCCACGTCACGGGCGATGGACCGCACGGCGCGGGTGATTTCGTCCCGCCCGCCATAGTTGATCGCCACCGTCAGGTTCAGCCGCGTCCCCGCGGCCGTGCGCGCCTCGATCCCGGCCATCATCTTCTGCAGCTTCGGGTCCAGCCGTGTCCGGTCGCCGATGAACCGCATCCGCACGCCCTCGATCGACAGCCGGTCCGCCTCACGCTCGATATAGCGCGCAAAGATCGCCATCAGGCCCAGAACTTCTTCGGTGGACCGCTTCCAGTTCTCGGTCGAAAAGGCATAGACGGTCAGCCAGCGTATGCCCAGATCGGGGCAGGCGCGAACAATCTCGCGCACCCGTTCAGCCCCACGCCGATGCCCCACCAGCCGCGGCCAGCCGCGCGACGTGGCCCAGCGGCCGTTGCCATCCATGATGATGGCCACATGCTCCGCGTTGCGGGGCGGGCGCTTCGGATCGGTTGTCTTGCCTGTTCCCAAGCCCTGCTCCCCCACCACACAGCCAGACAGGGGCCAAGACCCCCGGCCCGGCCATGTCAGACCTGCATGATTTCCGCCTGCTTCTGTTCCAGCTGCCGGTCAACGGCGGCAATCGCCTTGTCCGTCAGTTCCTGCACCTCGTCCGACCACATCTTCTGGTCATCTTCCGACATGCCCGCAGCCTTGGCCTTCTTGATCTGGTCCATCCCGTCGCGCCGCACGTTGCGGATCGCCACCTTGGCGCTTTCGGCATATTGCGCCGCCACCTTGGCCAGCTCCTTGCGGCGCTGTTCGTTCAGTTCCGGGATCGGCAGCCGGATCAGCGGGCCGTCGGTGACCGGGTTGATCCCGATTCCGCTTTCACGGATCGCCTTTTCCACCTTGCTGATCATGCCCTTGTCCCAGACATTGATCACCACCATCCGCGGCTCGGGCACGTTCACGGTGCCAAGCTGGTTGATCGGCGTCATCTGACCATAGGCATCCACCATGATCGGGTCCACGATCTGCGCCGAAGCGCGGCCCGTGCGAAGCGACGCGAATTCCTGCTTCAACGCGTTCATCGCGCCGTCCATGCGGCGCTGGATGGCGTCCAGATCGATGTCGAGGTCATCAGCCGACATAGGGTCTTCCTTCATTCTCCAGCCCGAGAGCACGTTCCGCCTCAAGGCCGTTTCGTTGTTCTATACCAGAGCCGCACCGCAACGGAACAGCGTCATTGACCATGCGGCAAGGCACATATCCCCCGCGCTGCGGCCCGGCCCGTCAGTCCTGAACCCGTGTATAGGTCCCTTCCCCGCGCAGAATACCCCGGAACCCGCCCGGCTCATCCAGCGAAAACACGATGATCGGCAGGTTGTTGTCACGCGCCAGAGCGATGGCCGAGGCATCCATCACCCCCAGATGCTTGGCCAGACATTCATCATAGCTGACCGTCTCATAGCGTTTGGCATCGGCATGCTTCTTGGGGTCCTTGTCATAGACCCCGTCCACCTTGGTGCCCTTGAAGATCACCTGACAGGCCATCTCGTTGGCGCGCAGGGTGGCCGCCGTGTCGGTGGTGAAATAGGGGTTGCCCGTTCCGGCCGCAAAGATCACGACGCGCTTCTTTTCCAGATGCCGCACCGCGCGGCGGCGGATGTAAGGTTCACAGACCTGATCCATCGGGATCGCGCTGATCACGCGGGTAAAGACCCCGATCTGCTCCAGCGCCGATTGCATGGCCAGCGCGTTCATAACCGTGGCCAGCATCCCCATGTAATCCGCCGTCGTCCGCTCCATCCCCTGCGCCGACCCGGCCAGACCGCGAAAGATATTGCCGCCACCGATCACCATGCAGATCTCAACCCCAAGATCATGCACCGACTTCACCTCCTGCGCGATGCGCTGGACGGTGGGCGGATGCAGACCGAAGCCCTGATCCCCCATCAGCGCCTCACCCGAGATCTTGAGCATCACGCGGCTGTATTTGACCGCAGCATCAAGACTCGGTTTGGACATGGAAAACCCCGTTTTCAGTATATCGGTTGGACTGCGCCGCAAAATGTATGAAAACGGCGGCGGGTTCAACCGGGAACGGCAGTCGAAAACCGCGAATGTCCGGAACGCCCGGAGAGGGCAACCGCCCTCCCCGGACCCCTCCCTGCGCCAAGATCAGGCGCCGTCATCCGCCCCGCTGACTCGGCCGATAGGACCGCGTATAGGAAATCATGACCTTGGCCTTCGATCTGTCGACCCTTTCACGCGAAGCCCCCATCCTGATCGCAGGCCCCACCGCCAGCGGCAAATCGGCACTTGCGATGGAACTGGCCGCCCGCGACGGGCGGGTGATCGTGAACGCCGACGCGCTACAGGTTTATGACTGCTGGCGCATCCTGACCGCCCGCCCCTCTGCGCAGGACGAAACCGCCCTGCCCCACGCCCTTTACGGCCATATCGGGCGCGACGCGCCCTATTCCGTCGGCCATTGGCTGCGCGAGGTGACCCCGTTGCTGTCCCGCCCTGTTGTCATCGTAGGCGGCACCGGCCTTTATTTCAGCGCCCTCACCGAAGGGCTGGCCGACATCCCCCCCACGCCCCCCGCCATCCGGGCCGAGGCGGACCAGCGCCTTTCACAGCACGGCCCCGCCGCATTGCTGGCCGATCTCGACCCCGCCACCACTGCCCGGATCGACACGCGAAACCCCGCCCGCATCCAGCGCGCATGGGAGGTGCAGCGCAGCACCGGGCGCGGCCTTGCCGTCTGGCAAGACCAGACCGGCGCGCCGCTGCTGCCCCTGTCGCAGGTGCAGGCGGTCGTCCTGCGTCCTGATGTGGACTGGCTCAACACCCGCATCGACCTTCGCTTCGATCAGATGATTGCGGCCGGCGCGCTGGAGGAAGCGCGCGCCGAACTGCCCCACTGGCAGCCGACCCGCCCCGCGTCCCGCGCCATCGGCGCGCCCGAACTGATCGCCCATCTGCGTGGCGAGATGCCCCTGCCCGATGCCATCGCGGCGGCCAAGATCGCCTCGCGCCAATATGCCAAACGTCAGCGCACCTGGTTTCGCTCGCGCATGGCGGATTGGCGCAGCCTCCCCCTGCCTTGAGTCGATACCCGCCAAAAAGGACTGCCACACATCTGCAACAACTCAAGGTTATCAACAGACTGCGAATGCCTTGTGGATAACTCCCCCCTTTTGCCATTTTTTTGCTTGGGTTCGTTGCGATCACAGGTCTATGATTCGTTAACAACGTGGCGGAAGTGCCTTTGATGCAAGACCAAAACCATGCAGCGGCCGGTTCGGGTGTGGCTGGCGGGGAACCCCGCCTTGTCGCGATTCCACGACTCGCCGCCGGTGGCCGGTGGCGGGTCGAGGCGATGCGCGCCATTTCCGAACCGATGCTCCTGTGGTTCACCAAGGGACAGGG
Organism: Variovorax paradoxus; assembly: GCA_943370085.1. Classification (GTDB taxonomy): domain Bacteria; phylum Pseudomonadota; class Alphaproteobacteria; order Rhodobacterales; family Rhodobacteraceae; genus Paragemmobacter. The sequence goes on from CALRPT020000001.1 coordinate 266,255, forward strand.
CCGCATCACCGTGGCAGGCGTCACCCGTGGCTACACGGCCAACAACGCCGTCTTCATCCCTGCCGGTGTGATGCATGGCTTCGAGGTCGGGCCGCAGGTCTTTGGCAATGCCATCTTCTTCGGCAAGGATTGCGCCATCCCCCTTCCGCAGACCCCGCAGATCCTCCGCATCCGCGAAGTGCATGCCGCGCAAGAGGCGAACGTCATCTTCGACATGATCCTGCGCGAGATGAATTCCGACAGCCCGGCCCATGAACGCGCCACGCGCCATTACCTTGGCCTCTTGGGCGTCTGGCTGGAACGGCAGGTCGCCAAGGCCGGACCGGAACAGGGCAAACCCGATGCCGCCCGCCGCCTTGTGGCGCGCTACACCGCGCTGATCGAACAGGATTTTCGCTCGGGCGCAGGGGTTGGCGATTTCGCCGCCGCGCTTGGCGTCACCCCCACCCATCTGTCGCGCTGCTGCCGTCAGGCTTGCGGGCGGTCGGCCATCACCATCCTGCAAGACCGCCGGATCTTCGAGGCCCGCCGCCTCTTGGCCGAAACCCGGATGCCCGTGGGCCAGATCGGGGCGAGCCTCGGCTTCACCTCCGCGGCCTATTTCACCCGCGCGTTTCAGCACCTCACCGGCAAATCGCCGACCGAATTCCGCCGCTCGGTCTGACCGTTTGAAACCCCGCCAGGGCCTCAGTTCCACCTAAGGGATGGAAACCGCCCGGTTTATGTCGCAAACGTGCTTCCTTCCGGCGAATCCAAGCGTTGACGTATGGTCCAAAAAGATGCGCTATTGGCTTTGCCAAGGTCCGCGTCCTCGGCAGGATTTCGCTTACCCACCCACGACGGGGCAGCCGATCCATCCAAACAACCGGGGCGCGAAGCCGACATAACAAGAAGCATACGCCACGTCAGGGAGACCAAAATGAAAGACACCATTGAAACCGCCAAGTTGCATCCGGCGGCTGTCATGTATGCGAGTGAAGTGCAGCAGGGCACACTGTCCCGCCGCGAGTTCCTCGCCCGCACCACCGCCTTGGGCGTTTCCGCCGCCGCCGCCTATGCGCTGATCGGCATGGATGCCCCCGCCATGGCGCAGGACACGCCCGCTATGGGTGGCACGCTGCGCATGTCGATGGAAATCAAGGCGCTGAAAGACCCGCGCACCGCCGACTGGTCGCAAATCGCCAACGTCACACGCGGCTGGCTGGAATACCTCGTCGAATACAACAATGACGGCTCGATCCGCGGCATGCTGCTGGAATCGTGGGAAACCAACGCCGATGCCACCGAATACACGCTCAAGATCCGCCCCGGCGTGAAGTGGAACAATGGCGAAGACTTCACCGCCGATGACGTGCTGCACAACTTCCAGCGCTGGGGCGACGCATCGGTCGAGGGCAACTCCATGCCGGGCCGCATCACCAATCTGGTGGATGCCGAAGCCAAGACCCTGCGCGAAGGCGCTGTCACCGTCGTTGACCCGCTGACCGTGAAACTGACGCTCAGCGCTCCGGACGTTACCCTTGTCGCCGGTCTGGCCGACTATCCCGCCGCTGTCGTGCACAAATCCTATGACAACGGCGATCCGACCGGCACCCCCGGCACCGGCCCCTTCCTGCCCGAAACCGTTGAGGTGGGCGTGAAGGCGCATCTCGTGAAGAACGCCGATCACACCTGGTGGGGCACCGCCGTCTATGGCGGCCCGTACCTGGACCGGATCGAATATACCGACCTCGGCACCGACCCTTCCGCCGAAGTGAACGCTGCCGCCGCAGGCGAGCTGGACGCCACCTATCAGTCCACCGGTGAATTCATCGAACAATTCGATGCGCTGGGCTGGACAAAGTCCGAAGCCGTGACCGCAGCCACGCTCGCCGTGCGCTTCAACCAGATGGCTGAAGAGTACAAGGATGTGAACGTCCGTACCGGCCTGATCAAATGCGTCGACAACAATGTCGTGCTGGAACTGGGTTACTCGAACCTCGGCACGGTGGCGGAAAACCACCATGTCTGCCCGATCCATCCCGAATACTACGCCCTGCCGCCGCTGACCGCAGATCCGGCAGCCGGCAAGGCCGCGATCGACGCAGCCGGGAAGACCGACTTCGAGTTCGAACTGATTTCGCTCGATGACAGCTGGCAGGCCGCAACCTGCGACGCCGTCGCCGCGCAGATTCGGGATGCTGGCATCAACATCAAGCGCACCGTTCTGCCGGGCTCGACCTTCTGGAACGACTGGCTGAAATACCCGTTCTCGGCCACCGAATGGAACATGCGTCCGCTCGGCGTGCAGATCCTCGCGCTGGCCTATCGTTCGGGCGAAGCCTGGAACGAGTCGGCCTTCGCCAACGCGGAATTCGACTCCGAACTCGCCAAGGCGCTGTCGATTGCAGATGCCAAGGCCCGGTCCGAGGTGATGAAGCGTCTCGAAGAGATCATGCAGGAACAGGGCGTCATGGTGCAGCCCTACTGGCGCTCGATCTACCGCCACTTCGATCCGAAGGTGAAGGGTGCCGACATGCACGCCACCTTTGAACACCACCACTACAAGTGGTCGATCGCTGCGGCCTGATCGGTCTTTCCTAGACGGGCGCGCGGGGTATTCCCCGCGCGCCCTCCCCCTCCTGCTCCGGGCGCGCTTGCCCAGCACAGCCATTCCATCTGCCTGCGATCCCATGACCGGGAAAGGATGAGCCATGCTCCTCTTCGTGCTGCGGCGTATCGGCGTCATGATCCTGACCGCCATCGCGCTCACCTTCATCGTCTTCTACATGACGAACCTGCCGCCGAACCTCGAAAAGCTGGCGAAATCCGAAGCCTCGGTCCGCATGGCCGACGATGCCGTGGCAAGCTGGCTTGAAAGCAACGGCTATGGCGGGTCGGTCTTTGTACGTTATGGCGAATGGCTGGGTGTGATGCCGGGCTGGACCCTTACCGATGAGGATGGTACCATCCGTGGCCGCTGCATCGAAAAAGGCGAAGACGCCGCCACCGCCGCCCGCTATTGCGGCCTGCTGCAAGGCAACTGGGGCTTTTCCACCGTCTTCAAGCAACCAGTGACAGAGGTCCTGGCCCGCTCGCTCGGCGCCACCGGCTGGCTGATGCTCTGGGTGATGATCGTCATGGTCCCCGCCTCTCTGCTGCTCGGCGTGCTGTCAGGCATGCGCGAAGGCAGCCGTACCGACCGCATCCTCTCCACTGTCGCCATCACCACCACCGCCACCCCTGAATATGTCTCGGGCGTCATCCTGATCGCCCTTCTCGCCTCCGCCACGGCCGGCATTTCGCCCATTCTCGCCGAGGCTGGCTGGATCGAAGGCAAGACGCTGTTCCCCGGCACCGCCACCTCCGCGATGGACAACATCACCTTCTGGAACTTCTTCCTGCCCGTGATGACCATCGCCCTCTACGGCATCGGCTACATCGCCCGCATGACCCGCGCCTCGATGACCGAAGTGATGACCCAGCAATACATCCGCACCGCGCGGCTGAAAGGGGTTGGCTTCCGCGAGGTGGTCATGCGCCACGCCCTACGCAATGCCCTGATCGCCCCCTTCACGGTGATCATGCTGCAATTCCCGTGGCTGTTGAACGGCGTGGTGATCGTGGAAACCCTGTTCAACTACAAGGGCTTCGGCTGGACCCTCGTGCAGGCCGCCGGCAATAACGACATCGACACCCTGCTCGCCTGCTCCGTCGTCGCCGTCTTCGTCGTCCTCGTAACGCAGCTGATCTCGGATATCGGCTACGTCTTCCTCAATCCCCGCATCCGCCTCGCGTAAGGAAAGCCCAGAATGGACGACGCACTTTCCTGGGGCTCGATCTTCCTGCGCATCGCGGCGCAGCTCCTGCCCGTCTGGGTGGCGCTCATCGCCACCTTCGCGCTCTCGATGCGCTACAAGCGCAGCCTCGGCCTCTATGGCCGCATCTTTGACAGCCCCGTGGGGATGACAGGCTTCGGCCTGGTGATGTTCTGGGTCTTCACCGCCATCTTCGCCGACTGGATCATCACGCATGATCCCCTGGCCCAATTGTCCGGCATGAAGAACATCATCCCCGGCAGCCCGGTGAAAGACGCTGTCGAAGGCGCCTATCCCTATTATCTTCTCGGCGGCGACCACCTCGCCCGTGACGTGTTCAGCCGCATGGTGATGGGCGCGCGCGACGTGCTCAAGATCGCCCCCGCAGCCACCGTGATCGCCTTCATGGTGGGCATCACGCTGGGCCTTCCGGCGGGTTATCTTGGCGGCAAACTCGACACTACGATCAGCTTCATCTCGAACCTCGTCCTCGCCTTCCCGGTGATCTTGCTGTTCTACCTGCTGGTGACGCCCGAGATCCGGGTAACCGGCATCCCCACCGTGCTGGCGGCGATCCTCTTCATATTCCCGGTCATCTTTCTCACGCTGCTCCTTAACGCGCGCTTCTTCACCAACCCGACGAAACGCAACCTCTATGTAGGGCTCGTCCTCGTCATCGGCCTCTGGGCCTATTCCGGCCTCGCCTTCAACGCTGATCCCTTGGGCGTCTGGTCGATGGACCCAAACATGCTCAACGTCTTCGTCTCGGTCGTCTTCGTGAACTCGCCCGGCGTCTTCCGCATCGTCCGCGGCATGGTGATGGACATCAAGACCCGCGATTATGTGGCGGCTGGTCAGACCCGCGGCGAAGGCCCGTGGTACATCATGCTGTGGGAGATCCTCCCCAACGCCCGCGGACCGCTGATCGTCGATTTCTGCCTGCGCATCGGCTACACCACCATCCTTCTGGGCACGCTGGGCTTCTTCGGCCTCGGCGTCACGCCAGAATCCCCCGACTGGGGCAGCACCATCAACTATGGCCGCCGCCTGCTGGCCATCGCCCCCCACCCGGCGGTCGTTCCCGCCTTCGCCCTCATGTCGCTCGTCCTCGGCCTCAACCTGCTTGCCGACGGGTTGCGCGAAGAAAGCATGAAGGACTAGGCCCATGTTTACGCAGTTCTTCCGCCCCCAATTCTTCTCTGCAAAAGTATCCCACGGGGGTCCGGGGGTGTGAAACCCCCGGTCCCGCACCCTCCACCCGCGAGAGGCCACCATGTCTGAACCCTGGGACCCATCCAAACCCATCCTCGAGATTGAGAACCTCTCGATCTCCTTCTTCACCCGCCTGCGCGAAATTCCCGCCGTGATGGATTTCTCTTGCACCGTCATGGCCGGTGAGGCGATGGGGCTCGTGGGCGAATCCGGCTGCGGCAAATCCACCGTGGCGCTGGCCGTCATGCGCTACCTCGGCAAGAACGGCCGCATCACCGGCGGCTCCATCCGCTTCAAGGGCCGCGACCTGACGAATATGGAAGATGAAGAGTTGCGCAAGATCCGCGGCTCCGAAATCGCCATGATCTATCAGGAACCCATGGCCTCGCTAAACCCGGCGATGAAGATCGGCGCGCAGCTGGCCGAAGTGCCGATGATCCATCAGGGCATGGCCAAGGATGAGGCGTGGAAACTCGCCCGCCAGATCGTGGCCGATGTCCGCCTGCCCGACCCCGATCGCATCATCAATGCCTACCCGCATCAGCTTTCCGGCGGCCAGCAGCAACGTATCGTCATCGCCATGGCGCTGATGTCAAAGCCTGCGCTGCTGATTCTCGATGAACCCACCACAGCGCTTGATGTGACTGTCGAGGCAGGCATCGTCGATCTGGTCAAGGAGTTGGGCACGAAATACGGCACCTCCATGCTGTTCATCAGCCACAACCTCGGCCTTGTGCTTGATGTCTGCGACCGGCTCTGCGTGATGTATTCGGGCGAAGCGGTGGAAACCGGCAATGTCGAACAGGTGTTCGACAAGATGCGCCACCCCTATACGCAGGCCCTTTTCCGCTCCATCCCGCTGCCAGGCGCTGACAAGAACTCCCGCCCCCTCGTGGCTATTCCCGGCAACTTCCCCCTGCCGCATGAACGCCCTAATGGCTGTAACTTCGGCCCACGCTGCGATTACTTCACCGATGGCCGCTGCAATGCACAGGACATTCCGATGGCGCAGGTGCCGGGCGACGACCGGCACGAAACCCGTTGCATCAGGTCGACCGAGATCGACTGGAACGCCCCCCTCGCCGCCGTGAAGATGGTCGAGAAAACGCCGATCGGGCGCGTGGTCCTCAAACTCGACGACCTCAAGAAATACTACTCCGTCTCCGGCTCCGCCTTCGGGGGCGGCGCGGGCAAGGTCGTCAAGGCCAATGAAACCCTCAGCTTCGAGGCGCGCGAAGGCGAAACCCTCGCCATCGTGGGCGAATCCGGCTGCGGCAAATCCACCTTCGCCAAGGTGCTGATGGGGCTGGAAACCGCGACCAGCGGTCAGATCATGCTGTTTGACGAAAACGTCCAGAACACGCCCATCCAGATGCGCGACACCGGCACCATCTCCAAGCTTCAGATGGTGTTCCAGAACCCCTTCGACACGCTCAACCCCTCTTCCACTGTGGGCCGCCAGATCATCCGTGCGCTGGAGATTTTCAAGTTCGGCAACTCGGATGAGGAACGCAAAGCCCGCATGCTGGAACTGCTTGACCTCGTGAAACTCCCCCGCGCCTTCGCCGAACGCATGCCGCGCCAACTCTCTGGTGGCCAGAAACAGCGCGTCGGCATCGCCCGCGCCTTCGCGGGCGGGGCCAAGGTCGTGGTGGCCGATGAACCCGTCTCCGCGCTCGACGTCTCGGTTCAGGCTGCCGTGACCGACCTCTTGATGGACATCCAGCGCAAGAACAAGACGACGCTCCTGTTCATCAGCCATGACCTGTCCATCGTGCGCTACCTGTCGGACCGGGTGATGGTCATGTATCTCGGCCATGTGGTCGAAATGGGCACCACCGATCAGGTCTTTCAGCCGCCCTACCACCCCTATACCGAGGCGCTCCTTTCCGCCGTGCCCATCGCTGATACCCGTGTGCAGAAGAAGCGGATCGTTCTGGAAGGCGACATCCCCTCGGCCGTCAACCCGCCGCCCGGCTGCCCGTTCCAGACGCGCTGTCGCTGGAAATCACAGGTGGCTGGTGGGCTGTGCGACCGTGAGGTGCCGCCGGTGCGGATGCTGGAGGGTGGTCATCAGATCAAATGCCATCTGCCGGATGAGGTTTTCGCCACGATGGAGCCGGTCATCAAGATCGCCGCCGAGTAAGCGGAAATTGACGCAATTTCCGCGTCGTTTTCTGACGCAGAAAACGGCCCCCTACCGGGGGCATGGCGGAATTTGCGTCAAATTCCGAAGCGATTTCTGCGTCAGAAATCGCCCTTGATCCAAGGCGCAAAAGATCTTCGATGAATCTGGCAAAAACTTTCGAAAATTCTTGCGCGCCACTTACCCGAGAATGGCCTTCACGTAATTCTCGGTCTCGGCATAGGGCGGGATGCCGTCATGCTCTTCCACGGCCATCGGCCCGGCATTATAAGCCGCCAGCGCAAGCCGCCAGCTTCCAAAGCGGTCATACATCATGCGCAGATAGCGCGCTCCGCCTTCAAGGTTCTCTTCCGGATCGTTGATATCCACGCTCAGGAAACGCGCCGTATCGGGCATCAGCTGCGCCAGCCCCGTCGCTCCCTTCGGGCTCACAGCGCCCACATTCCAGCCGCTTTCCTGCTGCACCAGCCGCAGGAACAGATCTTCGGGAATGTTGTGCTTGCGTGCCGCGGCCTTGGCCACCTCAAGGAACTCACCCTTGTAACTGCCCCGAAACGCCGGCAGCAGCGCATCATCCTCGTCGCGCTCGCTCTTGGGGCGCAACCGTTCCGATCCGGAATACTGTTTGGCCAGCCGCCCCTGCAGAAGGTCCTTCTGCTTTTCAAAGATCGCCAGCCGCGACACCCCCGATCCCGACAGCGTCAGCCCTTCGGCGCGCGCGCCTTCCACCGGAAGCACTGCCAAGACCGCAATCAAGGAACCAAAGGCAAGGGTCCGCATACATCCATCCCGCATACTCAACCCGGCGGACATTACAAGATCAACGCCCCTCTTGGCCAGTGCCTTGATCACCGCTCACACCCGCGTCGCGCCGCCCGCTTCCGGCACAAGTGGCGTGTTCAGCAGATCCTCGATCAGCACGCTCACCAACTGCCCGCGCCCCTGCACGCCGGCCTTGCGATAGATGGCGTTCAGATGGGTCTTTACCGTCCCCTCTGCCGATCCGCGCAGGGTGGCAATCTCGGCGATGGAATACCCCTTGATGGTAAAGGCGGCGACATCCGCCTCAGATGGGGTCAGGCCCCATTGGCGAAAGTAATCCTCCATCAGCGCCCCCAGCGCGCCTGCCGCCACGCCCAGCGATTTCTCCATCACGGCCTGCCGCCGCATCAGGTTCAGCAGCGCCCGCACCTCGAAGGCCAGCCCGACAAACAGCCCCAGCGTGGCCCCCAGTTCCGGCAGCATATGCGTCAGCACCACGCCGCCTTCCTGGAAGTCTTCGATGATATCCACCACGAAGAAGGCCGAACACAGCAACTGAAACGCGATCAACGCGATCAGCAGCCGCGCGTCCCGCGCCTTGGGGCGCGCAACGTCGCGGGTCGAAACAACGTCATCCATCATCGGCTGGCTCACCCTCACATCACCATGTCATCCATCAGGGAAGTGTCTTGTACCCTGTCACCATGGATTTCGGAAGGTTTACCCCAAGCCTGCGGCTTTCCACCACCACCGCCAGCACATGGACCACGATGGAAATCTCGGCCCAGATGACCAGCGCCTCATGCAGCTCTTCCACCCAGCCCACGCCAAAGAACATCAGCGTCGTCATCGCATAGCCCGAAGCCGCCAGCCCGGCCATCGTCAAGAGCAGGTTAAAGATCATCAAGGCCCCAAGCGGCGAATGCCCCTCATGCACGCGGCGCCGCCCGGTGGCCATGTCACCCACCTGCCCCAGCACTGCATCCGGCCCCGGCAGGAAATCGGCAAAGCGCGCATGGCGCGTGCCAATGAACCCCCAGACCACGCGCAGCGCGATCAGCCCGGCCACGATATAGCCCACCCATTGGTGCATATCCTTTCCCGGTGCGGTGAAAAACGCATTGGCCGCAAAGGCCGCCACGAGGGCCCAGTGAAACACCCGCACCAGCGGATCCCAGACACGCACCTTCACAGACATGATCCCTGCTCCTTTTTCATGATTTCAATCTCGGGCAGGCGCGGCCGGGGTTTGTCCGGGCCGCGCCTGCCCGTGTCACAATTGGCGCAACCCAAAGGCTGCGCCGGAAGGGGATCAGCCCTCTTCGCCTTCTTCATGCTCGACTTGCTTCAGGCTCGCGTCGAACCACAGCTCTTCCATCTTGCCGTCCTTGACGACATAGACCTCGATCAGCCCGTCTTCGGCCTTGAACTGGCGCACGTCATAGCCTTCGGCCTCCAGTTGCGCGGTCAGCTTCTCCTGCACGGCGGCATCCACCGCCCCTTCGGTTTCGGCCATCGTGATGGCAGGGGCGGCAAGCGTGCCCAGGACAAGGGCAACAACGGCAAGTTTACGGATCATCATGTCTGCTCCAGGTTTGTACGCCGACGGTAATCTATGCCGCCGGATGCCCCCCACCTGCACTCAACCCACAGGATCCGAAATCCACCCCGGGTCATGGATGGGCCTTGGCCCGCCTCTCTCTGACCAAAGGCGCAGAGCGGATGTCCGCTCTCTACCCAAAGTTGGAGACGGCGCCCGCCTGCTGCCTCTGCCATGGGCCAGCCGATGATTGCGGCCTCCTGCCCGGCGGGCTATAGCCTTTTGTTAACCAGCCGGAGGATAGCCTCCGCACAGGATCAGATTCGGAGGGAAAGCATGGCCGGTTCCGTCAACAAGGTGATCATCGTCGGCAATCTCGGGCGCGACCCTGAGGTTCGCAGTTTCCAGAACGGTGGCAAGGTGGTGAACCTGCGCATCGCCACCTCGGAAACCTGGCGCGACAAAAGCTCGGGCGAACGCAAGGAACGCACCGAATGGCATTCTGTGGCGATCTTCAATGAAAACCTCGCCAAGGTGGCGGAACAGTACCTGAAAAAGGGTTCCAAAGTTTACGTCGAAGGCCAACTTGAAACCCGCAAATGGCAGGATCAGAGCGGCCAAGACCGGTATACGACCGAGGTTGTCCTGCGCCAGTATCGCGGTGAACTGACCATCCTCGATGGCCGTGATGGCGGCGGCGGTGGCGGCGGTGCGGGTGGCGGCGATTACGGCGGCTATGATGATTATCAGGGCGGCGGTGCCTCTGGCGGCGGCGGCGCTGGCTATCAAGGCGGCGGTGCGCGCAGCGGCGGCGGCGGTGGCGCCCCCGCTGGCGGGCGCAGCGACATGGATGATGAGATTCCCTTCTGATCCCATCCGCCTTCCGGCAGAAACGGCCAAGGGCGCATCCCGCAAGGGCCGCGCCCTTTTCTTTGCCCCGTTCTCTTGCCCTGCCATCCTGCACTGGACCTTGGCTCCGGCATTCCCTATATATTCACTCAACAACCCCTTCCGGAACCGCCATGACCAACGTGGACAAGATCGAAGGCGCACCGCTGATCGCGCCCTCCAGCACAGACCATCCGCTCTACGATCAGGTGGTCGAGGCCTGCCGCACCGTGTTCGATCCGGAAATTCCGGTGAACATCTTCGATCTCGGCCTTGTCTACACCGTCGATATCTCGACCGAGAATGACGTCGACATCACTATGACCCTCACCGCGCCGGGCTGCCCCGTGGCGGGCGAAATGCCTGGTTGGGTGGCCGATGCGGTGGAACCCGTGGCTGGTGTGAAATCGGTGAATGTGAAGATGACTTTCGATCCCCCTTGGGGAATGGACATGATGTCCGATGAGGCCCGGCTAGAACTGGGCTTCATGTAACGCGCTTGGAAAAGCGGGATCCCTGCCTTATCTTTTACGGGCAGTCCTGCAGGAGCATCTGATGTTCGGCATCCCCGGCAAACAGGCCGTGACCCTCACCCCCGCCGCCGTGCGGCAGATTTCCCGCCTGATGCAAAAGCAGGGCAGCACCGGCCTGCGCATCGGCGTAAAAAAGGGCGGCTGCGCAGGCATGGAATACACCATGGATTATGTCACCGACATCAACCCGATGGATGAGCTGATCGAACAGGATGGCGCGCGGGTGATGATCGCCCCGATGGCGCAGATGTTCCTCTTCGGCACCGAGATCGACTATGAAACCTCGCTTCTGGAATCGGGCTTTCGCTTCAACAACCCCAACGTGGCCGAGGCCTGCGGGTGTGGTGAATCGATCAAGTTCAAGGACCAGCCCGCCGCCTGAGCCGAGGGAGCAAGACCAGCCGCTCCGGGCCTGTCCTAGGCCCCAACGCTGAAACGCCCTCCGCATCAGCGCACCAAGCGCTAAAAATCCGGCCTGTCTCTGCCGAAATTTGTATGCACAACCGTCTGCACCACTATCTGCACAAAGTGCTGCACACCCCTTTTCCTGCATCCCCTTTCCCCGTAACGCTTGTGCCGTGCAAAACCCCGGGAGGACAGCATGAGAAAACTCGCCGCAGGCAACTGGAAGATGAACGGCACCGCCGCCAGCCTGACCGAGGTTTCCGCCCTCGCCCAAGCCCATCCCACCCCCGCCTGCGACGTGCTTCTCTGCCCCCCCGCCACCCTCATCGCCCGCATGGCGGATGTGGCCAAAGGCACCTCTGTCATGGTCGGCGGGCAGGATTGCCACGCGAAATCCACCGGCGCGCATACAGGTGACGTCTCGGCAGAAATGCTCGTGGATTCAGGGGCTTCGCACGTCATCCTCGGCCATTCCGAACGCCGCACGGATCATGCGGAAACCGATGCTCAGGTGCTGGCCAAGGCCGAGGCCGCCATCAAGGCCGGCCTCATCGCCATCGTCTGCATCGGCGAAACCGAAGCCGAACGCGACGCCGGCCGCACCCTCGATGTGGTGGGCACCCAGCTGCACGGCTCTGTCCCCGCTGACGCCACGGCAGCCACCCTCGTGATCGCCTATGAACCGGTCTGGGCCATCGGCACCGGTCGCACCCCCACCCTGGACGAGATCGCCGAGGTTCACGCCTTCCTCCGCGCCCGCCTCACCGCCCGTATCGGGGCACATGCGGCGGGCGTACGCCTCCTGTACGGCGGGTCGGTAAAGCCCTCGAATGCAAAGGAAATCTTTGCCATCCCCCATGTCGACGGCGCGCTTGTCGGTGGCGCCAGCCTCAAGGCGGGAGACTTCGGCGCCATCGTGGCAGCCCTTTCCGCCGCCTGATCGCGCCCTTTCACGTCGCCCATGGAACAGCCCCAGACCCGCTGTCAGGGGATGGTCGGGCATCATAGCCGGACCATTTCATGACAGCCCTTTCCCCCTCCCGTTCTGCCCTTTCGGCAAACCTGATCTGCATGGCCTCCATGCTGATCTGGGCCGCCGCCCTGCCGGCGGCCGAGGTGCTGATCCGGGCCGACCCCGCCCCCCTGCCGCCGGTCATCCTGAACGCCGCGCGCATGGTGATGGCAGCCGCCTTCCTTCTGCCGATCTGGTGGCTGGTCGAAGGGACGGATGCCCTGCGCCGCGCCAACTGGCCCCGCGGGATCATGGTCGGCTCACTCCTTGCGCTTGGGGCGCTGCAACTGGTCTTTGGCCAGACCCGCACCTCGGCGGTGATGGCGGCGGTCGTGTCCTCCGCAATGCCGCTGATCGGCATGACGCTGGAAATTGTCCTTGATGGGCGGAAACTTACGCTGCAAATCGCCCTTGGCCTTCTCCTTTCCATCCTTGGCGGCATCCTTGCTGCGGGCAATTTCGACGGCGGCTTGTCCTTTGGCATCGGGGCCCTTCTCTGCCTCGGCTCGGTCATCACCTTCACCCTCGCCTCGCGCTGGACAGTCACCGCCCTGCCCGGCCTGACCCCCCTCGGCTCCACCAGCCTCACCGTCTGCGGCGCGGCGCTGGCAGGCACGGCCTTCGCCCTGATCGGCGGGCTGTTCGGCCTGCCCGGCCCCAACCTTTCCGCCTTCGGTCTGACCGAATTCTCCGCACTTGCCATCTACGGCGTGGGCGGGTTGGCCATCAGCCAACTCCTGTGGATCATCGCCGTCGGCCGCCTCGGCATCGCCATGTCGGCGCTGCACATCAACCTGACGCCATTCTACGTCATGGTGTTCATGCTGGCCCTTGGCGGCACCTGGAGCTGGATTCAGGCGCTCGGCGCGGCATTCGTCGCCATCGGCGTGCTGGTTGCACAAGGGCTGATCGCCCTGCCCCGGCGCTGAAATCCATCAAGAACAAGATCATGCAAGAACTTCACCAATCCCCCACCGATCCCGCCTTCGTCCAGAACCCCTATCCGTTCTACGACCGCGCGCGCGCCACAGGCCCCTTCTTCCGCTGGGTGGATTGCAACCTGACCTGCACCCCCAACGCCTCGGCGGTGAACGCCATCCTGCGCGACCGCCGCTTTGGCCGCGAAGCCCCGCCCGAATGCGCCCCCGTCATCCCCGAACACCTGCGCCCCTTCTACGCGGTCGAGGCGCATTCGATGCTGGAACTGGAACCGCCCCGCCATACCCGCCTGCGCAGCCTTGTCCTGCGCGCCTTCACCTCACGCCGGATCGCAGCGCTTGGCCCTGAAATCACACAGCTTTCCCATGATCTGATCGACGCCCTGCCCGCGGGCGCGTTTGACCTGCTGCCGACCTTTGCGCAGAAACTGCCCGTCATCATCATCGCCCGCCTTCTGGGCGTGCCAGAGTCCATGTCCGATGATCTGCTGCGCTGGTCCAATGCGATGGTCAGCATGTATATGGCGGGCCGCACCCGCGAAACCGAGGATCGCGCCATCGCCGCGACCGAGGCTTTTGTCACCTTCCTGCGCGGCTATATCGCCGACCGCCGCGCCGATCCGCGCGATGACCTGATCACCCATCTGATCGCCGCCGAGGCCGAAGGTGACCGGCTGACCACCGACGAGCTGATCACCACCTGCATCCTTTTGCTGAATGCCGGGCATGAGGCGACGGTCCACACCATCGGGAACGGCGTCAAGACGCTGCTGGAAACGAAAACCCCTGCCACGGCCCTCGCCCCCGACCGGATCGAGGCGACGGTCGAGGAAATCCTCCGCTTCGATCCCGCGCTGCATATGTTCACCCGCTGGGCCTATGAAGAGGTCGAGGTGATGGGCCACCACTTCCAGCGCGGCGATCAGGTGGCGCTGCTGCTGGCGGCTGCGAACCGTGACCCCGGCCAGTGGGACCGTCCAGCCAAGTTCATGCCCGACCGCCCGGTCAGACCCAACGCCACCTTCGGCGCAGGCCTGCATTTCTGTGTGGGGGCACCGCTGGCGCGGCTGGAGTTGCAGATCGCCCTGCCGATCCTGTTCCAGCGCCTGCCTGATCTGCGCCTGATGGGAAAGCCCGTCTATGCGGATGTCTATCACTTCCACGGGCTCAAGGCCCTGCATCTGTCTTGCTAGGGCGGGCGGGGTTCACCCCACCATTCTAGACCGGCAGGATCGTCGTCGCCTTGATCTCTTCCATGCTCAGCAGCGCTGTCACGTTATAGATCCGCACCTCGGAAATCAGCGCCTGATAGAAGGTGTCATAGGCCCGTGCATTCTTGACCCGCACCTTCAGGATATAGTCGATGTCCCCCGCCAGACGATGCGCCTCCAGCACCTCGGGCCGTTCGCGCAGCGCCTTGAGGAACTTGCGCTGCCAATCCGCCTCATGTTCGCTGGTGCGGATCAGCACAAAGAAACAGGCCTCCAGCCCCAGCGCCTCGGGGTCCAGAATGGCGGTCTGCCGGGTGATGACGCCGGCCTCCTTCATGCGCCGGATCCGGTTCCAGACGGGGGTCTTGGAAGACCCCACCTTGCGCGCGATCTCGTCCAGCGACTGCTCGGCATCGGCCTGCAGTTCCGCAAGGATTTTCCTGTCCATCTCATCCAGTCGGACCGCCATTCGCCAATTCCCCAGTTTCGCGGAAACACGTTCCACCTTCCGCCAGTATCGGAACAATCGTTCTTATCTGCAAGGGTGGCTGGCCCGAAACCGGGAAAATATCCTATATTCCCCTCAGCCAATCCGGGATCGCCAGCATGACCGACCTGCCCCATTTCGCCCCTGCCCCTGTCGCCGTCACCTTTGTGGGTGCCGGCCCGGGCGCGGCCGCGCATCTGACGCTGGGCGCCTTTCGCGCGCTGCAACAGGCGGATGTGGTGATCCATGACCGTCTGGTCGGGGAAGAGGTGATGGCGCTGATCCCGCCCCATGTCACCCGCATCGATGTGGGCAAGGAAGGGTTCGGCCCTGCCACCACCCAGACCACCATCAACGCCACCCTTGTGGCTCAGGCCATGACGGGCGCGCGCATCGTCCGCCTCAAGGGCGGTGATTGCGGCATATTCGGCCGTCTGGACGAAGAGATGGACGCATTGGAAGCGGCGGGCCTGTCCTTCGCCATCCTGCCCGGCCTGACCTCTGCCGCCGTGGCCGCCGCCAATATCGGCCAGAGCCTCACGAAACGCGGCCGCAACGGCGCGCTGCGGATCGTCACCGGGCATGACATGGAAGGCTTCGCCGAACAGGATTGGCGCGGCATGGCCCGCCCCGGTGAGGTGGCAGCCATCTATATGGGCAAGAAATCCAGCCGCTTCATCCAGGGCCGCCTGATGATGCATGGCGCGAACCCGGATACCCCGGTCGCCATCGTGGAAAACGTCTCGCGCGCCAATCAGCGCGTGATCGCGGCCACCCTTGCCACCCTGCCCGATGCCGTGGCGCAAGTGGGCGGCCCCGCCGTTCTGCTCTACGGCCTCGAACCCCGCCGCGCCCGCGCGGCCCTGACCGAACTGAAGGAAGCCACCGCATGAGCCGCCGCTTCACCCCCAAGGTTGTCACCGCAAATCGCCTGCGCGAGGGCGATGTCGTCTACCTGACGGTAGATGATAGCTGGTCGCCCTTCCACCATGAGGCCGAGTTGATCGAGGATGAGGCACACGCCCAGATGCGCCTTCTACACGCCACCGCGCAAAAGCTTGTGGTCGTCGGCGTCTACCTCGCCGATGCCAAGCCTGGCCCCAACGGCCCGGAACCCACCCATTTCCGCGAAGAATTCCGCACCCGTGGCCCGTCAAACTATAACCACGGCAAACAAGCCGACTACGCGAACTGAGGCAGCCAGATGTACAGCTATTCCGAATTCGATGAGGCTTTTGTCCGCGAACGTGTCGCCCAGTTCACCCAGCAGGTGGAACGCCGCCTTGACGGGTCACTGACCGAGGAAGAATTTCGCCCCCTGCGCCTGATGAACGGGCTCTATCTGCAACTGCACGCCTACATGCTGCGCGTGGCCATCCCCTATGGCACGATCAACCCCCGCCAGATGCGCCAACTCGCCCATATCGCGCAGACATGGGACAAGGGCTATGGCCACTTCACCACCCGCCAGAACATTCAATTCAACTGGCCAAAGCTGGAAGATGTTCCGGCGATGCTGCAAGCCTTGGCCGATGTCGGGATGCACGCCATCCAGACATCGGGCAACTGCGTGCGCAACGTAACCGCCGACCACTTCGCCGGTGCTGCGGCGGATGAGATCGAAGATCCCCGCCCCGTGGCCGAGCTGCTGCGGCAGTGGTCGACCGACCACCCGGAGTTTCAGTTCCTGCCCCGCAAGTTCAAGATCGCCATCACCGGGTCGCCCAATGACCGCGCGGTGACCAAGGCGCATGACATCGGCCTGCGCATGGTCCGCAATGCCGCTGGCGAGCCGGGGTTTGAGGTGATGGTCGGCGGAGGCCTTGGCCGCACGCCCATGATCGGCCACACCGTGCGGGATTTCCTGCCCAAGGCCGATCTTCTGCCCTACGTGGAGGCTGTTCTCAGCGTCTACAACACGCTCGGCCGTCGCGACAACAAGTACAAGGCCCGCATCAAGATCACCGTGCATGAAACGGGTGCCGCCGAGATCACCCGCATGATCGAAGAGCGCTTCACTGAATTGCGCCCGCTGTTTGGTGGCAACGACCAGAAATTGCTGGCCGAGATTGAAGAGGCCTTCGCCCCCCCGGCCTTCCGCAACGCTCCCATCGATGCCTATGACGCCTTCCACAAGGCCGACCCGGTCTTCCGCGCCTGGGCTGACACGAACCTTGCCGCGCATCGCAACGCGCAATACGCCATCGTCACAATCAGCCTCAAGGCGCATGGAGAAACCCCCGGCGATGCCACCGCCGATCAGATGCGCCTGATCGCCGACCTCGCCGAACGCTATGGCCATTCGGAAATTCGCATCAGCCACGAACAGAACGTCATCCTGCCCCATGTCCACAAATCCGACCTGCCCACTTTGCATGCGGCGCTGGTGCAGGCAGGGCTGGGCACGGCCAATGTCGGCCTGATCTCCGACATCATCGCCTGCCCCGGCATGGATTACTGCGCGCTGGCCACCGCCCGCTCCATCCCCGTGGCGCAGCAGATCGCAACCCGTTTCGATGAGCTGAAGCTGGAACACGATATCGGCCCGCTGAAGATCAAGATCTCGGGCTGCATCAACGCCTGCGGCCATCACCATGTGGGCCATATCGGCATTCTGGGCCTCGACCGCGCGGGGGTGGAAAACTACCAGATCACCCTCGGCGGCGATGGCACCGAAACCGCCATCATCGGCGAAAAGACCGGCCCCGGCTTTGCCTATGATGAAATCGTTCCCGCCATCGAACGGATCGTGCGCGCCTATCTGGCCGTGCGGCAATCGCCCGAGGAAACCTTCCTCGAAACCTTCCGCCGGACCGGGATCGCGCCCTTCAAGGCCGCGCTTTATGATGAGGAAGGCGCGCAGGATGCCGCGTGACACCAGCCTCACGCATGGCCTGCATCAGGGCAGCGTCGCGGATCGCGTCGCGACCCTGAACGCGCGCTACAAGCACCACGGCGCGACCGCGGTGCTGGAACATGCGCTCAAGGATGCAGACCTTGGCCGCGTGGCGCTGGTATCGTCCTTCGGGGCGGAATCAGTGGTGCTCTTGCACCTCGTCTCGGTCATCGCGCCGGAAACCCCGGTCCTGTTCATCGACACGCGCATGCTGTTTCAGGAAACGCTGGATTATCAGCGCGAGTTGGCCGAAAAGCTGGCGCTTTGCGATATCCGCACCATCCGCGCCAACCCGGCCCGCGTGAATTTCGAAGACCCGGACGGAACGCTGCACCAGTTCAACACCGATGCCTGCTGCGGCGTGCGCAAGGTTGAACCGCTGGAACGCGCGCTGTCGCAATTCGACGGCTGGATCACCGGGCGCAAACGCTATCAGGGCAGCAGCCGCGAACAGGTGGATTTCTTCGAAGCCGAGGGTGACACCCGGATCAAGGTCAACCCGCTGGCCCATTGGGGCCGCGAGGATCTTGAAGAATACATGGTCGAAAATCGCCTGCCCCGGCACCCGCTGGTGGCCAAGGGTTACCCGTCCATCGGCTGCGCCCCCTGCACCAGCCCGGTCAAACCCGGCGAAGACCCCCGCGCGGGCCGCTGGCGCAACAGCCAGAAAACCGAATGCGGCATCCATTTCATCGACGGCAAGCCCGTCCGTGCCCCAAAGGAGAACGCGGCATGACCGTGATCGTCACCGATACCGGCTTCGCGCCCGAAGATTGGAACGCCCCTTTCGTCACGCTGGCTGACATAACTGCCCACAAGGGCGCGGTGGATCTGTCCAACACCGACGACCCCGAGGCGCTCCGCCCCCACCTGGAAGGTCTGGGCCTGATCCGCGTGGCCTTCCCCGCCTTCAACGACGGTCGCGCCTTCACAATTGCCCGCCGACTGCGGATGATGGGCTATGCCGGCCGGCTGCGCGCCCATGGCCATGTGATTGCCGATCAATATGCGATGGCCCGCCGGGTAGGATTTGACGAGGTGGAAATCAGCGACGATCTTGCCGCCCGCCAGCCTGCCGCGCAATGGGCCTTCCGTGCCGATTGGCAGGCACATCACTATCAGGCCCGCCTGCGCGCCTGATCCCGCCCTTCGCCCCGCGACAGACCGCGCCCTTTCCCCGGCGCGCGCCTTCCATTAATGCCGGAACAGCCCATGACCGAACAGAGTGCCACGATGGACGCCCCCAATTCCGCGACAGCCGCCAAACCGCACCTCCCCGATGCCCAGACGGTGACACAGGTCACCCACTGGACAGACCGGCTGTTCTCCTTCCGCGTGACGCGCCCGCGCTCCTTGCGCTTCCGTTCGGGCGAGTTTGTGATGATCGGCCTGATGGGCGACAACGGCAAACCGCTCCTGCGCGCCTATTCCATCGCCTCCCCCGCCTGGGATGAGGAATTGGAATTCTATTCCATCAAGGTGCCCGATGGCCCGCTGACCTCCAAGCTCCAGCACATCCAGCCGGGGGATGAGATCATCCTGCGCCCCAAACCCGTGGGCACGCTGGTGCATGACGCGCTGCTTCCGGGCAAGCGGCTGTGGTTCCTGGCCACCGGCACCGGCCTCGCCCCCTTTGCGAGCCTGATGCGCGAGCCCGAGACCTATGAGAAATACGATCAGGTCATCATGATGCACACTTGCCGCGAAGTGGCCGAACTGGACTATGGCCGCCAGTTGGTCGAAAGCCTCAAGGATGATCCGCTGATCGGTGAATTGGTGGGCGACAAGCTGCGCTACTACCCCACCACCACGCGCGAACCTTTCCATCACATGGGTCGCGTGACCGACAACCTCACCTCCGGCAAGGTATTCGCCGACCTTGGCCTGCCGCCCCTGAACCGGGATGAGGATCGCGCCATGGTCTGCGGCAGCCTTGCCTTCAACATCGACGTGAAGAAGATCCTTGAAGATTTCGGCCTGACCGAGGGCGCGAATTCCGACCCGCAGCAATTCGTGGTCGAAAAAGCCTTTGTCGGCGACGGCATCTGAAACCAGCCACCCAAAACACAAAGGCCGCGCCGGAACTCCCGCGCGGCCTTTGCCATTTCACCTTGGCTCAAATACCCATGCGACCTCTCCACCTGCACCCTGGTTCAGGCTTGGGCAGCAAGAGGGGGGTCCGGGGGGAAAGGCTTCCCCCCGGTCTGCGGTCCTTACAGACCCAGCGCCGCCTTCACCTGGTCGATCGCCGGCTGCACCAGCGCCGGGCTTGCCGCCGCCGCTTCCACTGCCGATTTCAGCGTGGTCTTGGTGGTCGCATCCAGTTGCGATGCGTCGATCAGCGCCGAAATGCGCGCCGGATCAAAGTTTGCCGGGTCCAGCGCCGCAGCGGCTTCCGCCTGCACATCGCCTGCGCCTTCGGTCACGGCGTCGGCAACCGCACCGGCACCTTCGGTGACAGCCTCGGCCGCACCCGTCGCGGCGTCACCCACCGCTTCTGCGGCTTCTTCGGCGGCTTCGGTCACAGCCTGGGCAGCAGCGGCAGCAGCGGCTTCTGCCTCGGCAGCAGCAGCGGCAGCGGCTTCGGCCTCGGCAGCGGCGGCGGCTTCGGCCTCTGCTGCGGCAGCAGCGGCGGCCTCTTCTGCGGCCTGTGCAGCAGCGGCGGCTTCCTCTGCAGCACGCTGCGCCGGGGCATAGCTGAACTGGTAATAGCCAAGGCCAGCAAGTATGACGACCGCAAGGCCAATCAGGACATTTCTGTTCATCGTCTGTCTCCCATTGCCGGAACCTTCTCCGGTTGTAGCGCCCATATGGACCCTTCATCACCGGATTTGAACCCCCTACGCCCGGACCCCGGCCCGAACCTGCCACTTTCCCGGCCCCAGACAGCCCGCTTTGGCCTTGCGCGCCCGGCGATTCCCGTTGAAACCACCGGCACTGGCGATTAGATTGCGCGCGCAGACAGAAACCGCAGAAGGACCACCACCATAGCCCGCAGACCCCACAATGCCCCTCCGCAGCGCGAGACGGGCCCCCGCGTGAACGACCGCATCCGTTCGCCCGAAATCCGCCTGATCGGCGCCGATGGCGAAAACATCGGGGTGGTGACACCCGCACGTGCCATGCAGATGGCCGAAGAAGCCGGTCTCGATCTGGTCGAGATCAGCCCGAACGCGGAACCGCCGGTCTGCAAGATCATGGACTTCGGCAAGTTCAAATACGAACAGCAAAAGCGCGAAGCCGAAGCGCGGAAGAAGCAGAAGATCATTGAGATCAAGGAAATCAAGTTCCGTCCCGGAACCGATACCCATGATTACGAGGTCAAGATGCGCTCGGTTCTGAAGTTCCTTGAGGAAGGCGACAAGGTGAAGGTCACCCTGCGCTTCCGGGGCCGCGAAATGGCGCACCAGGATCTGGGTCTTGAGCTTTTGAACCGCGTGGCCGCCGATGTGGGCGATAATGGCAAGGTCGAATCCATGCCCCGCCTTGAAGGCCGGCAAATGGTGATGATGATCGGCCCGAAGTAGTTTCTCGGCCGGGCTTGAAGTAAAGGGCGCGTCACAGACGCGCCCTTTTCGTTTGGTCAAAGGGCAAAGTCCGACAGCGCTCCACTTCCCCCCCCAAACGCCCCATTTCAGATTTTTCGCAGAAAAATCGTCCTGTCGCAGCGCTCAATCCGGCTCGCGCAATTGCGGGCGCAGCGGGATTTCCTTGAGCAATCCCCCCACCCCCATCGCCGCAATATCCGCATCGCTGACCGTCAGGCCGCAGGCATAGCGCTCCAGCACCCAATCCGCCCCGTTCAGCGCGGGCGACCGCGCGCAGCCGGGCAGGCCGATCACAGGACGGCCACCCTGCCGCCCGTGAAACAGCAGATTGCCCGGATCGACCGGCATCCCGAAGCGGAACACCTCGCCCCCCGCCGCCCGCACCGCCTGCGGTGCGGTGTCCATCAGGTCGGATGTGGCCGATCCCGTCAGGATCAGCGCGATGTCACCCGGCAGGTGCTGCAATGCCTGCGCGATGGCCGCTTCCTCATGCGGCACCGTCTCGACCGCTGCCAGCCGCATACCCAACGCGCGCAGCCGTCCTTCGATGGACCGCCGCCCCTTTGCCGCCAGCTTCGCCTCCAGCCCCGGCGCGTCGGTCAACACAAGACCCGCATCGCGCAGCACAACCGGGCGCACCCGGATCGCCGCCCGCGACGCCGCACAGGCCGCCGCCAAAGCGGCCTCCTCCACGCCGTAGGCGATGATCTTGACGGTCCCCACCAACATACCCGCCGTTACACGATGAAACGGCGCCAGCGTCGCCAGTGTGATCGCCGGATGAATCAGGTTCAGCCGGTGGATGGCCGCCGCGTCGATCTCCACGATCCCCGGCCCCACCGCATTCAGGTTCACCCGCCCTGTAAAGGCCGCACTGGGCTGCAGCCCCTGCACGATGGGATCTGGCACCAGCGCCGCCGCCAGCCGCGCGGCGGCCGCATCCTCGCCCACATCGCCCGCCTCCATCCGCGCCACGGTCACAACGGCCAACCCCGCAGCGCGCAGCGCCGCAATCTCGGCCGCACCCAGCACAACGCCCTTGCGCAGCCGTCCGCCCGGCACTGCCTCGGAATGGGCCAGCACCGCGCCCTCAGCCGCCTCCAGCGCCACCTCGCCGAAGAACATAGCCTTACCCCTTCCGCAGCCGGGCCGTGATCTGCGCCATCACCGATACCGCAATCTCCGCCGGGCTTTTCGCCCCGATGTCCAGCCCCACAGGCGCATGAATGCGCGCAATCTCGGCCTCGGAGAAGCCTGCCGCCACCAACCGCTCCACCCGTTTCGCGTGGGTGCGGCTGGACCCAAGACAGCCGAGGTAGAACACCTCCGATCGCAGCGCCACGCGGATCGCCGGATCGTCCAGCTTGCTGTCATGTGTGAGTGTGACAATCGCCGTGCGTGCATCGGGGGCCAGCGCCTCCAGCGCCTCATCGGGCCAATCCTCGAGGATCCGTTCGCCCGGAAAGCGCGCAGCCGACCCAAAGGCCGACCGTGGGTCAATCACCGTGCAGTCATAGCCGCAGATGCGCGCCATCTGCATCAGCGCCTGCGCGATATGCACCGCCCCCACCACGATCAGCCGCAAAGGCGGGTTGTGCACCGCGATAAAGCGCCCGTCCTCTTCCATGCCCGACCGATCTGCCCGGAAACGCGCATCCACCGCCGCCTCGTCTCCGGGCCGGATCAATGCCCGCGCCCAACCCTCGGTCTGCACCGCCACGGCCACCGCCTGCCGCGCCGCGCGCGCCGCCACCAACCCCTCCAGCATCGCCTCGGGCAACGCTTGCGCCCCCTCCCCCACCGGCTCCACCAAAACCCGGATCGTGCCGCCACAGGCCAGCCCCACGGCAAAGGCCGTCTCGTCGCTGACCCCAAAGGTCATCACCCGCGACTTGCCATCTGCCAGCGCCTCTATCGCTTCGGTCACCACCGCGCCTTCGACGCAGCCGCCGGAAACCGAACCCATGATCTCGCCCGCGCCGGAAATCGCCAACTGGCTGCCCGCTTGGCGCGGGGCCGATCCCCAGGTTTCGATCACCGTGGCCAGCACTGCCCCGCGTCCGTCGCGATGCCAGGCAAGCGCGATCTCCGGGATGCTGTCATGTTCGCTGCGCGCGTTTTGTTCGGTCATCGGCCCCTCCATACGCAGGGATCATGCGCTGCCGGTGCCGGTTGCGCCACTGGCAAAAGGTGGCGAAGGCCCGTCTCAGGGCCGCAGGGCAACCCGACGGTCACTGTCCATCGGCACATGCGGCCAGATTGCCTGCTGGGCAGTGTTGTCGGCCAGGCCCCGCTGCCCGGGCCGAAAGCCTTCGCAGGGCAGGTTTTCGGCCATCAACAGACAGGGAATACGGGTGACGACGGCATGATAACTCACATCCCGGCCCGACAGATCGATCCGCGCCAGATGCGGGGCAAGGGATGCAGCACGCACCATCGCACCCGGCCCATCGCTTTCCACCATCACCTTGTGCTGCTGTGACAAAAGCAGGTCTCGGCGCGGCTTGCCCGGGCCAAAGGTATTGGCCGCAATCACCACGGGATGGTGCGGATCACCTGCCCAACCCGCCATCGGGCGCGTGTCCCACCCCCCCTGCCAAAGCACGAAATGCGGCCGCCCTTCCGGATCCAGCACTGCCTCGCCGGGCTCGATCTCTTCCACGGGAACCGGACCGTCGGCGGTGAGCAAACGCGTCCCCCGCCCGAAACCGCGCACATGGCCGGGGGGGCGATGACCATAGGAAACAGGGTTCGATGAAGTGTCCATAAGGAGGATAACGACCCGATTCCCCAGCTGTATAGGGCACGGGTCGCATGAAATTCATCCTCTCTCGCCTTGCCGCAACACCCAATGAAAAAGGGGCCGCGGGTAATTACACCCGCGGCCCCGTTTCATGCTCCGGGCAGATCGGTTACTGGATCTGCGCGCTGCGCAGAAGCGGGGTGATCACCCGCACGGCCACACGGCGGTTCTGCCGCTCGGCCTCTTGCGTTTCGATCCGCAGATCCGATTCGCCATAGCCCTGCACGACAATGTTTTCCGGCGGAACGTCGAAGTATTCCGTCAGCGCCAGTGCCACGCTTTCCGCGCGCCGATCCGACAGCGTCAGGTTCAACTGTGCCGGTCCGACCGCATCCGTGTGGCCTTCGATCAGGAAGATCTCGTTCGGGTTCTCGTCAATCATCGACTGCATGAACCGCCCGAGCGAGGCAAGCGACTCTGCCTGTCCCGTCTTGATCGCCGCCGAGCCGCTGTCGAAGGTGATGGTGTTCACATCCACCGTCGCCGCCAACTGACGTACCTGCGGAATGTCGCGGATCTGGCGCAGGCTGAAACTGCGGCCCACTTCCTTGGCATCCAGCGCCGCCATGCGGGCACGAAGAAGCGCGTCCTCTTCCGATGTCGACAGGCTGATCACCCGGCCGCGCGGTGCGGGCAAGGTCGCCACATCGATCCGCTCTTCCGGATAAAGGTCGTCGATCAATACGATCTCGCGGCCCAAATCGTCATAGGTCGCGCGGCGCAGAACACGGCCGGTCGCGTCGCGGATGGTCACGACCTGCGTGCCATCGCCACGCTCGACAATGGTACGGGTCGATCCGTCACGGAAGCTTTCGGTCCGCACATTCGATCCGGGGCGGCGCAGCAAGGTGTCGTCATCGCGATACAGGTAATAGTCCCCATTTCCGCGCTGCACGACGACACGGTCCCCGGTATTGGACACGACCTGATCGCGGTTGGCGTTGATGATCGCCCCTACGGCCAACGCGCCCAGCGCCACAAGGCCGAACTTCTGCAGATCGGTCAGGCCGTTGTCATCGTTCGACGCCGCCGCTGCTGCTGCCAGATCGGCCGAAGCCGGGGCCGCAAAGTCCTCGGCCGAGGTGCGGGTGGTTTCCGCCGTGATTTCCTGCACGATCACATCCGTTGCATCCGGTGCTTCGGTGATGACAACAGGCTCGCCCTCGGTCACGACAACCGGGGCCAGCGCCGCGGCGTCACCCAAAGCTGCCGGGTCCACACCTTCGGGCGTGGCCAACAATTCGCTCAGGGTTTCAACGGCCTCATCGGTCGGCGCTTCAGGGGCAGAGGGATCCACCAGAACCGCGGGATCAGTCACAGCCTCGACCACGGCCTCGGCGGGCACCTCGGCAGGAACTTCCTCCGTTGCCGCTTCCTCGGTCACCACGCCCTCGACAGGCGCTTCCTCTGTCACGGCCTCATCCGTCACCACGCCCTCTACAGGCGCTTCCTCGGTCACGGCCTTATCTGTCACCACGCCCTCTACAGGCGCTTCCTCGGTCACGGCCTCTTCAGCTGCTGCCGCTTCTGCTGCAGCCTCGGCTTCTATCGCCGCTGCGGCCGCCGCTTCTGCTTCGGCCTGCGCCGCCGCTTCCGCTTCTGCGGCGGCGGCTGCATCAGCTTCTGCCTTTGCCGCTGCCTCTGCATCTGCCGCCGCGGCGGCATCTGCTTCGGCCTGTGCTGCTGCTGCCGCTTCCGCTTCGGCAGCGGCTGCGGCCTCTGCTTCTGTTTGTGCTGCCGCTGCGGCTTCTGCAGCCGCGGCGGCCTCCGCCTCAGCCGCTGCCGCCGCCTCTGCCTCGGCCTGAGCCGCGGCTTCCGCTTCAGCGGCGGTGGCCGCCTCAGCTTCCTGTTGCGCGGCTATGGCCGCCGCCGCCGCCGCTTCTGCCTCGGCCTGTGCTGCGGCTTCGGCTTCTGCAGCCGCTGCCGCCTCTGCTGCTGCGGCTGCCTCCGCTTCTGCGGCCGCTGCTGCTTCGGCTTCTGCCGTTGCAGCCGCTTCGGCCGCCAACTGCTCCATCACTGCCGTCAGATCACAGGGCACTTCCCCACCGGCCTGACACAGGATCGTCCCATCTTCCGCGACTATGCTGCCATCCTCGGTCATGGTCTGGGCCATCAATGGCAGCGGGCCGATCTGCATCAGCGCCACCGACAGGGCCGTGGTCGAGATCAAAAGCCTTCTCATCCGAACTTCCTTCCAATTGATGCACCCCAAAGATGGGCGCAGCTTGTGACAGATGACAGTTTTTGCCCCTGCTATGCGATATCACGGGCGCCGTACCCGCTAGCAATCGG
This sequence comes from Variovorax paradoxus, assembly GCA_943370085.1. Taxonomy (GTDB): domain Bacteria; phylum Pseudomonadota; class Alphaproteobacteria; order Rhodobacterales; family Rhodobacteraceae; genus Paragemmobacter. Next base: position 292,725 of record CALRPT020000001.1, read on the forward strand.
CGTCCTACCGCTTAATCCGATCCGATCATCGCCATCAGACGCGCCTTCTCGCCCGAGTCCCGCGCTTCGGAAATCGCCTGTCCCAGCGCCTCCAGCGAGGCGATGGAATGCCCGGCGCGAAAGCTGTCGACATGCGGCAGCATCGCCCGGATGCCACTTGCGCGCGGGGCAAAACCTTCCCAGCGCAACAGCGGGTTCAGCCAGATCAGACGACGGCAGGACAGATGCAGCCGTTCCATCTCGGCCGCCAGTGCTCCGGTGTCATCGCGGTCCAACCCATCCGTGATCAGCAAAACCACAGCCCCCTGCCCCAGAACCCTGCGCGACCAGTCGCGGTTGAACCCACGCAGGCAAGACCCGATCCGCGTCCCGCCTGACCAATCCTGCGCCTCCGCTCCTGCTGCCTTTAACGCGGCATCCACATCCCGGTTCCGCAGGTGCCGGGTGATATTCGTCAGCCGCGTGCCAAAGGTGAAGGCATGCACCTTCGCCCAGCCCTGCCCCTTGCGGTTGGCGACTGCGTGCACGAAATGCAGCACGAGGCGCGAATACTGGCTCATCGATCCAGAGATGTCGCACAGCACCACCAGATTGGGCCAGCGAACCCCCGGCGATTTCATCGCCAGCCGCGTCACCTCCCCCCCCTGCCGCAGCGCCGCCCGCAGGGTGCGCCGCCCGTCGATCCGCCGCCCGGCCAGATCGCCCACCATCCGCCGTGTGAGCAAGGGGCGCACCGGAAGGGAAAGCCGGGCCAGCATCCGCTTGGCCTCGGCCACCTCGGCCAGGCTCATCTGTTCGAAATCCAGCGTCTTGAGCCGCTCTTCATGCGACATGGTGGCCGAAGCATCGATATCCACCCGATCCTCGCCTTCTGGCGCATCCGGGTTTCGGCCGGGCATATCGATGCCCTTGCCATCCAAAAGCGCCTCTGCCGCGCGCTTTTCGGCGGCATCGGCAAGACGGTCCTCCTGCACGCCACGCACGGCGGGCAGAAGCAGCGTCATCATCTGTTCCAGAAACTGCGGATCGCGCCAATACAGGCGGAACACCTGATCATAGACCGCCCGCTGTTCCGGGCGGCTGACGAAACAAGCATGCAGCGTCCAGTAGAAATCCACCCGCTCTGTGAACCCGGCAGCCTCCACCGCGCGGATCGCGTCGATCACCCGCCCGGGACCGATCGGCAGCCCCGCCCGGCGCAGGGCGCGCGCAAAATGGGCGATGTTATGCGACAGCTTGCCCTCATCGGGCAGCGCCAGATCGGGCATCGTCACTCCCGGCCCCCGCCGCGACGGGGGGCTGTCTGCCCCCCGGCCCCCCCGAGGATATTTTTCCAGAGAAGAAGCGGCATCGCCCCGGTCATGCAAAGACCAGCCCCTGCCGCACCTCATCCAGCAGCTTTTTCGCTTCAGACCCCTGAATCTTCTGAATGTCATCCTGATACTTCAGGATCGCTCCCAGAGTGTCGGCAATCACCTCGGGCGACAACTGGATCACATCCAGCGCCAGCAGGCATTTCGCCCAGTCGATGGTTTCCGCCACGCCGGGTTTCTTGAACAGGTCTTCTGACCGCAGGCGCTGGACAAAGGCCACCACTTCGCGGCTGAGCCTGTCCTGCGCTTCGGGCGCGCGGGCCTGGAGGATTTCCAACTCACGCTCGAAACCCGGATAATCGACCCAGTGATAAAGGCAGCGTCGTTTCAGCGCGTCATGCACTTCGCGCGTGCGGTTCGATGTCAGGATCACGATCGGCGGCTCGGGTGCGGTGATGGTGCCCAGTTCGGGGATCGTCACCTGAAAATCCGACAGCGCCTCCAGCAAGAAGGCCTCAAACGGCTCGTCACTGCGATCAAGCTCGTCGATCAGCAGGATAGGCGCGCCGCCCGCCTGCGGGCGCATCGCGGCCAGCAACGGACGTTCGATCAGATAATCCTCGGTGAAGAGCTCGGCCTTCAGCGCATCCCGATCCGCGCCACCCCCCGCCTCGGCGGTGCGGATGGCGATCATCTGCGCGGCAAAGTTCCACTCATAAACAGCCGAGGACGCATCCATCCCCTCATGGCATTGCAGCCGGATCAACCGCCGCCCGAGTGCAGCAGCCAAGACCTTGGCAATCTCGGTCTTGCCCACCCCCGCCTCGCCCTCCAGAAACAAGGGCCGCCCCAGTTTCAGCGACAGAAACACCACCGTGGCCAGCGCGCGCGAAGCGACATAGCCTTCGCCCGCCAGCAGGGTTTGCACCGCATCGATGGTCTTGGGCAAGTCGTGCACCGGGTTCTCCTCCCCTGCTATGGCAAGCCATGCTTGGCCCTGCCCCGGACAGGGGTCAAGCCGCCAAAGGCCCGCATGCGACCAATGGAGGGGGGCGACAGAGGATGGCGTTCCCATCCCCCCGTCGCCCGTGCTATCGCTGGGGTCATGCGTGTGCTGGCGATCCTGACCGTGCGAAATGAGGGCAGTTTCCTTCTGGAATGGCTGGCCCATCACCGTGCCTGCGGCATCACCGACATTCTGGCCTTTTCCAACGATTGCACCGATGGCACCGATCTGATGCTGGACAGGCTGGCGCAGATGGGGTGGCTGACCCACATCCGCAATGACGGCCCGCATGAGAAGGGGCCGCAATGGCACGCGCTCAAGACGGCGGCGCAGCACCCGCTGACGCGGGCCGCCGACTGGATTGTCGGTCTCGACATCGATGAATTCGTGAATGTCCATGTGGGCAACCGCACCCTGCCCGCGCTGATCGCGGCGCTGCCCGAGGCGGATGCCGTCACCCTGACTTGGCGCATGTTCGGAAATGCGGGCGTGGTCCACCTGACTGATGCGCCGGTGACAGAGACCTTCACCCGCGCAGCAACAGATCCGCTGGACTGGCCCTGGCGCGCGGTGATGTTCAAGACGCTCTACCGCAACGATGGTCGCTTCGGCCAACCCGGCGTTCACCGCCCCAAGGGCCAGATCACCGATCGCCAACACTGGTTCGACAGCGCCGGTCGCCCCCTTCCCGGCGGGCCACAGCGCATCTTTTCGCCTCTGGGCATACCCCACTACACGCTCGCCCAGTTGAACCATTATGCGCTGGGGTCGATGGAGGGCTATCTGGTCAAGGCCGACCGTGGCCGCGCCAACCGCGACGCCTCAAGCTTTGATCTGGGGTATTGGGTCGACCGCAACCTCTGCGATACCGAAGATCGCTCGATCCAAGCGCTCGACAGTTCGGCCTTCCGCGCCGAACTGAGGGCCGATCCGGTACTCGCCCGCCTGCATGACGACGCTTTCAACTGGCGCCGCGCGCGCTTTCTGGACCTCATGCGTGATGAGGCGTGGCGCGCGCTGTTCGGCCGGCTGCTGATGACCCCGCCCACCCGCCACCTCACGGCCGAACAGGCCCGTCTGATCTGGACCCACGCCCTTCCAGACGCGTGACGCGCCGGGTCGCGACAATCCGCCCAGTCCGCCACCGAACGGCTTTCCAAATGCCCCGTTCCGCGCCAGTCATGCCATAAACTTGCCGTTTGCCTTCGCTAGAACCGACGGCAAGATATCAAGGCCCGAGTCCGGGACACGCCCGCGACCGATCCGAGCAGAAAAGGCAACCGCCGATGAACGACCGCGCCGATGGCGATCTGTCAGACATGGACCGTGACGATGCCGGGGCGGGCGAATCCGCTGCGCCGCAAGGCGCGCTGGACCGTGAACAATGGTTCGCCCGGATTGATGAGCTTTGCGCCGAAGAGGGCTATTTCGAACCTTTGGGCAAGAAGCACTCCGCCTATTTCCACGATGATGGCCCGATCCTGCTGGTGTCCTTCGAATCGCTCGATCGAATTCTCGGGCGCAAAGGGCAGATGCCTTTTGGCCATGAAGTCGCCTTGGCAAACGGCTGGTCGCATCTGACGGTGATCTGCGACGGCGAGACGTGGTTCCGCGATCCGGCCGTATGGGGCTATTTTGACAGGTTGGTCGACGAGGCCTTTTTCGAAGATTTCGACCGCGTCCTGTTCTATGGCGCGGGTGCGGCGGGCTATGCCGCCTGCGCCTATTGCGTCTGCGCACCCGGTGCCACTGTTCTGGCCATCAGCCCGCGCGCCACGCTGGACCCGGCCATTGCGGGCTGGGATCACAGGTTCACCAACCTGCGCCGGCTCGATTTCTCCAGCCGCTATGGCTATGCCCCCGACATGACCGAGGGCGCATCCCGTGTCTTTGTGATCTATGATCCGCAGATGCCAGAAAATGCCATGCATGCTGCCCTGTTTCGCGCAGACTGGGTGACGCCGCTGCCCGCGCGCCATTTTGGCGACTCCATCGAGTCAGTGATTGAACAGACCGGCCTCTTGCCGCATCTTCTGACCGCCGCCTGCGAGGCGCGGCTTGATCCGGTCAGCTTTGCCCGCCTCTGGCGGGTTCGCCGCCGCTTTGCCCCCTACCTGCGCAATATCCTGCGCAGGGTAGAACTGGCCCAGCGCCCGCGTCTGGCGCTGATGATCTGCCGATCTGTCGTGCAGCGCATGGGGGGCCCACGCTACCGCCGCCGGATGCATGAACTCGAGGCCCGCCTCGGCCTGCCCTCTACATCGGCGGGGGGCGATGCCAACAGCGACATCGGCGCCCCCGGCAGCAGTACCGACGAAGCCCGCGCCTGACGCAGGTGCGGGCATGACTTCCGCCCGTTCCAAACCATTCTTCACTGGAAAGCACGGGCCAGTTGCGCTACGCGCAAATCATGACCCAGAGCCTTACAATCCGTCGTCCCGATGACTGGCACCTGCACCTGCGAGATGGCGCAATGCTGCAGGGCGTGTTGCCCGAAAGCGCGCGCCATTTCGCGCGCGCGATCATCATGCCCAATCTCGTGCCGCCGGTCGTGACCGGGGATCAGGCCGCGGCATATCGTGACCGCATCCTCGCCGCCCTGCCCGAGGGCATGGCGTTCGAACCCTTGATGACGCTCTATCTGACCGAAACCACCGATCCCGCCGATGTGGCCGCCGCCCATGCCTCCGGCTTGGTCAAGGCCGTCAAACTCTACCCTGCCGGCGCCACCACCAACTCCCATGGCGGGGTGCGCGACCTGTCCAAGGTCACCGCTGTTCTGGAAAGGATGGCCGAGATCGGCCTTCCCCTTTGCGTGCATGGCGAGGTGACCACGCCCGAGGTGGATATCTTCGACCGTGAAGCCGTGTTCATCGACACGGTCCTCGATCCCCTGCGCCGCCGCACGCCCGGCCTGCGCGTTGTGATGGAGCACATCACTACGGAGGAAGGCGTGGCCTATGCCCGCGCGGGCGGCGATGACCTTGGGGCCACGATCACCACCCACCACCTGATCATCAACCGCAACCACATCCTCGTGGGCGGGATCAAGCCGCATTACTATTGCCTGCCCGTGGCCAAGCGCGAAAAGCACCGCCTTGCCCTGCGCGCCGCCGCCACCAGCGGCGAAGGGCGGTTCTTTCTGGGCACCGACTCTGCCCCGCATGTCGACGCGCTCAAGGAACACTCCTGCGGTTGCGCCGGATGCTTCACTGCGACCAATACGATGCAATGTCTCGCCCATGTGTTTGAAGAAGAAGCCGCTCTGGACCGGCTGGAGGCGTTCACCAGCCTCAACGGCCCCCGCTTCTATCGCCTGCCCCTGAATGAGGATCGCATCACCCTGACAAAGGGCACCGCCGCCCAATGGCCAGCCAAGATCTTTACCGAAGCCGGCCCTGTCACCGTCTTTGACCCCGGCTTCCCCGTTCACTGGCACGTCGAGGCCTGACCCGCGGAAAATTTTCACCGAAAATTTTCCGCCCCCACAGCGCGCCGAAGAATTTTCGGCGAAAATTCTTCGCCCCCGTCCCGCAAATCTTTCACGGCAAGATTTTCGGGACCGCCGACAGGAGCCAATCATGATCCCCGCCGCCTTCCCGCCCAAAGAGGAAATCGCCCGCCTCACCGCACGCGCCCTGCTGGAAATCAAGGCCGTCCACTTCAACGCCGAAACGCCCTTCACATTGGCCTCCGGCCTGCCCTCGCCCACCTATATCGATTGCCGCAAGCTGATCAGTTACCCGCGGATCCGCTCGGCCCTGATGGATTTCCTGACTGTCACCGTCATGCGCGACGCGGGGTTCGAGGCATTCGACAACATTGCCGGCGGCGAAACCGCAGGCATACCCTTCGCCGCGCTTGTGGCGGAACGCATGGCCCTGCCGATGACCTATGTCCGCAAGAAGCCCAAAGGCTATGGTCGCAACGCCCGCATCGAAGGCGCGATGTCTGAGGGCCAGCGTGTGCTGCTGGTCGAAGACCTCACCACCGATGGCGGATCGAAACTGTCCTTCGTCGATGCCATCCGCGAAACAGGCGCCACCTGCGCCCATACCGCCGTCATTTTCTACTACGGGATCTTCCCGGAAACGACCCAGCGCCTCGCCGACCACGGCATCGCACTCCACCACCTCTGCACCTGGTGGGACGTGCTGGCAGAGGCCCGCGCCAGCGGCGCCTTTGACGCCGCCACGCTTGCCGAGGTTGAGGTTTTTCTCAACGACCCACGCGCCTGGCAGGCCGCTCGTCAGCAGGGATAAGTTACAGAAACCTGTGGACAGCATCTGTGGATGCTTTGTGCAGGACTCAGCCGATCCGGCCTTTGACCCCCTCAAAACTTGGGTCGGCCCGGACAAGGGCCGCAGGATGTGGTAGGCTGACCCCCCAAGAGCCGAGTCGCTCTTGGGTTATCCACATAGTTATGCCCGCCTGTTCCTGCGGGCCAAACCGGGGCAATGACGACCCCGTCAGAACAGTTGCCAGAACCCATGGCAGAACCGATGGCAGAACCGATCCGAGGCAGACATGAACGAAATCGCAACGCTCCGCCCCTCTCTTCCCGCGACCACGCAGCCAGAGCCGGAGTCCCTGCCACAGAATGTCGAAGCCGAACAGCAGCTTCTCGGTGCGATCCTGACCAATAATGACATCTACGACCGCATTGCCGCGCTGGTGAAGGCCGACCATTTCTATGATCCCGTCCATCAGCGCATTTTCGAAAAGGCCGCCGCCCGCATCCAAAAGAACGCCCTCGCCTCGCCCGTCACTCTGAAGCCCTTTTTCGAAGATGACGAAGGGCTCAAGGAACTTGGCGGCCCCGCCTATCTTGTCCGCCTTGCAGGCGCAGCCATCTCGTCCTTCGCCGCACGCGACTATGCCCAGATGATCTATGATCTGGCCGTGCGACGCGAACTCATCGCCCTTGGCCGCGACATCGCTGCCCGCGCCGCCAAGGTCGAAGTCACTTCCGAGCCCCGCGAACAGATCACCGAGGCCGAACAGAGCCTCTACAAACTCGGCGAACAGGGCGTCTCGCAGCGCGGCTTCGTCTCTTTCCTGCGCGCCACGACCGAGGCGGTCAATTCCGCCAACGCCGCCTATCAGCGCGGCGGTGGCCTTGCGGGCATCTCCACCGGCCTTGTGGACCTTGACCGCAAGCTGGGCGGTCTGCACCCGTCGGACCTTCTCATCCTCGCCGGTCGCCCGTCGATGGGCAAAACCTCGCTCGCCACCAACATCGCCTTCAACATCGCCAAGGCCTATCGTCGTGGCCGCCTGCAGGATGGCAGCGAAGGCGCCGTCGATGGCGGGGTCGTGGGCTTCTTCTCGCTGGAAATGAGCAGCGAACAGCTTGCCGCCCGCATCCTGTCCGAAGCGTCCGAGGTGCCCTCCGAACAGATCCGCCGTGGTGACATGACCGAGGTCGAATTCCGCCGCTTTGTCGAGGCCGCCAAATCGCTGGAATCCTGCCCGCTCTACATTGATGACACCCCCGCCCTTCCCATCAGCCAGGTCGCCGCCCGCGCCCGCCGCCTTAAACGCACGCATGGCCTCGATGTGCTGATGGTCGACTACCTGCAACTCTTGAAGGGCACCGGGCGGGGGGAAACCAACCGCGTGCAGGAAGTGTCCGAAATCACCCAAGGCCTCAAGGCCATCGCCAAGGAGCTGAACATCCCCGTCGTGGCATTGTCACAGCTGTCCCGGACCGTGGAATCCCGCGATGACAAGCGCCCGCAACTGTCCGACCTGCGCGAATCCGGCTCCATCGAACAGGATGCCGACGTCGTGATGTTCGTCTACCGCGACGAATACTATCACGAACGCCTGAAGCCGCAGGAAGACGATCCGAAATTCCCCGAATGGCTCGACAAGATGAACCGCGTCCATGGCAAGGCCGAGGTGGTCATCGGCAAGCAACGCCACGGTCCCATCGGCACGGTAGAGCTTAGCTTCGAGGGCCGCTTCACCCGCTTTGGCAACCTCGCCCAGCCCTGGCAGGGTGATGGACAGGCACAATACTGACCGGAAGGCCCACATGGATCTGCACCTGAAAGACAAGGTCGTCATCGTTACAGGTGGCGGGTCAGGCATTGGCGGCGCGATCAGCCGCCGTCTGGCACAGGAAGGGGCGATCCCCGTCATCCTTGCCCGTCGCGCCCCGGACGGCGTGTTTCTGTCCGATCTGCGGGCCGATCAGCCCAAGGCGGGCTGGGTGCAGGTTGACCTGTCACAGGATATGCAGGTCGAAGGCGCCGTGAAAGAGGTGCATGCCCATTGGGGGCAGGTCTATGGCCTCGTGAACAACGCGGGCACCAATGACGGCGTGGGTCTGGATGCCGGCCCCGCCGCCTTCCGCGCCTCGCTCGATCAGAACCTGATCCATTACTACACCCTCGTCCACCTGTTGCAGGCGGACCTGAAGGCCCAGCGCGGCGCCATCGTCAACATCTCGTCCAAGACCGGCGTCACGGGTCAGGGCTCGACCTCCGCCTATGTTGCCGCCAAGGCCGCACAGCTTGGCCTCACCCGCGAATGGGCTGCTGCTTTCGCCCCCCATGGCGTTCGTGTCAACGCGGTGATCCCGGCCGAGGTGCTGACGCCCATGTACGACGCCTGGCTCGACACCTTCCCCGACCGCGACGCCAAGCTGGCCGAGATCACCCGCCGCATCCCCTTGGGCCAGCGCATGACCCTGGATACCGAAATGGCCGATACCGTGGTCTTCACTCTCTCGTCCCGCGCAGGCCACACCACTGGCCAATGGCTGTTTGTCGATGGCGGCTACGTCCATCTGGATCGTGCCATGGCGGGCCTGCGCGACTGACCCCGTCATTTTCTGTCCAGAAATATCCTCAGGGGGAGGCGCGCTTATGCGCGCCGGGGGCAGAATGCCCCCACAGGGCCCCGATCCGTGCGCAGGCACGGAACGGGGAGAAAAGCCTTGCGCGGGCAGCCCTGCCCGCGCGCCATCAGATCACCCTCGCCACCCCGTGATGCCCTCGCCGCCAGAATTCCCTTGACCCCGGCCCCGCCCCTGCCGAAAACCCCCGGACCATGGCAACCGCATCCCTTTCCATCGACCTCGACGCCATCGCCGCCAACTGGCAGGCACTGGATCGCCATTCCGCGCCCGGCGTGCAGACCGCTGCCGTCGTCAAGGCCGATGCCTATGGCACCGGTATCGCCCGCACTGGCCCCGCTCTGGCCCGCGCAGGCGCGCGCCGTTTCTTCGTCGCCGTTGCCGAAGAGGGCGCCGCCCTGCGGCAGGTGCTTGGCCCCGGCCCACAGATCGCCATCCTTGGCGGCCATATGGCCGGGGATACCGAGATGATCCACGATCTCGACCTGACCCCGATGCTCAATTCGCTCCAGCAGGTCACCCGTCATCTGGAGGCGCTCCCCCGTCACCCTTTCGGCATCCAGCTGGATACGGGAATGAACCGCCTCGGCATGGAACTGGCCGAATGGCAGGCCGTGGCCCCCATCGTTCTGGCCGCGCGCCCGGAACTCTTGATGTCCCACCTGGCTTGCGCGGATGAACCGGACCATCCGATGAACCCGATGCAATTGGCGAATTTCCACGCCATGACAGATGGCTTGGGCATCCCCAGATCCTTTGCCGCAACCGGCGGCATCCTGCTCGGCCCCGAATATCACTTCGACCTCACCCGCCCCGGCATCGGCCTTTACGGCGGACAGCCCTTCGCGCAGGCCCATCCGACCATCACCCTGTCGCTGCCGGTCATCCAGACGCGCGAAGTCGCTGCCGGGGAAACCGTGGGCTATGCCTGCGGATGGACAGCCAGCAAACCCACAATCGTGGCGACCTTGGCCGCGGGCTATGCCGATGGCCTGCCCCGCGCCCTGTCGGCCAAGGCAACGCTCTGGGATGGCGACACGCCCGTTCCCCTGCTGGGCCGCGTGTCGATGGACCTCATAACTGCCGACATCACCCACCTGCCGCAGGTGCCCCGCAGCCTCGATATCCTGGGGCCGCATCAGGGCGTCGATGACCTCGCCGCCATCGCAGGCACCATCGGCTATGAAATTCTCACCGGTCTCGGCCCCCGCTACACCCGCCGCTACATCGACCGCCGCATTGGGGGGCAGGCATGACTACGCTCACCGCCCCACTTTCTGCCATCGGGCGGCCCGTGCTGGCCGCACTTGCCGCCATCGGCCGTGTCGCGCTGTTTGCGGCGCAGGTCATCAGCCACCTCCTGCGCCCACCCTTCTATCCGCGCGAATTCCTGCATGCGCTGATGCATATCGGCTGGTTCTCGCTGCCCGTTGTCGGCCTGACAGCCGTCTTCACCGGCGGCGCACTGGCCTTGCAAATCTATTCCGGCGGTGCGCGGTTCAATGCCGAAGCCGTGGTCCCCTCCATCGTCGCCATCGGCATGGTGCGTGAACTTGGCCCCGTTCTGGGTGGCCTCATGGTCGCGGCCCGCGTGGCCTCAAGCATCGCGGCCGAAATCGGCACGATGAAGGTGACCGAACAGATTGACGCACTGGTGACGCTCTCCACCAACCCGATAAAATACCTCGCAGTGCCGCGCGTGCTGGCAGCCACTCTGGCTGTTCCCGTGCTGGTGGGCGTAGGCGACGCCATCGGTATTGCGGGCGGCTGGCTGGTGGGGGTGAACCGGCTGGGCTTCAACTCAACCGTCTATCTGCAGAACACCTATGATTTCCTGGAACGCTGGGATGTCGTCTCGGGCCTGTGGAAAGGCGCGGCCTTCGGCTTCATCGTGGCGCTGATGGGCTGCTATCACGGCATGAACTCCGGTCGCGGCGCGCAGGGCGTGGGCGCGGCCACCAAGGCCGCCGTGGTGGGCGCCTCGGTCCTGATCCTCGCCACCAATTACATCCTGACCGAACTGTTCTTCTCCGCATGATCACGCTCACCGACGTCACCAAGACCTTCGGCCGGAACCGCGTGCTGCGCGGGGTGAACCTGACCATCCCGTCGGGCCAGAGCATGGTCATCATCGGCGGATCGGGCACCGGAAAATCGGTCCTGCTGAAATGCATCCTCGGCCTTGTCCGCCATGATGGCGGTTCGATCACGCTGGATGGGCAGGATGTGACCAAAGGCGACCGCGACGCCTTCCTCGCCCGCTTCGGGATGCTGTTTCAGGGCGGCGCTCTGTTCGACAGCTTGCGCGTCTGGGAAAACGTGGCCTTCCGCCTGATGCGCGGCCCCGGAAAACGGCCAAAGCTTGAGGCGCGTGAAATCGCCATCGAGAAACTCCGCCGCGTGGGCCTGAAACCCGAAGTCGCAGACCTGTTCCCCGCCGAATTGTCTGGCGGGATGCAGAAACGCGTGGGCCTTGCCCGCGCCATTGCGGCGGAACCGGAAATCATCTTCTTTGACGAACCCACCACCGGGCTTGACCCGATCATGGCCGGCGTCATCAATGACCTGATCCGTGAAATCGTCACGGAAATGGGGGCCACCGCCATGACCATCACGCATGACATGTCATCCGTCCGCGCCATCGCCGACCGCGTCGCCATGCTGCATGACGGTGTCATCCAATGGACAGGCCCCATTGCCGACCTCGACACCACGGCCGATCCTTACGTGCAGCAGTTCATTCACGGCCGCGCCACAGGCCCCATCGCCGCGGTGCGCTGATGGAGGCATGGGCCGCACAGGCGCTGGCGCTCCTGTCCGGCTCTGGCCTGATCCGCGGCCTTGTCGCCGCGATCCCCGTCACCATTGCCGTCGCCGCCTTGGCGGGCTGGCGGCAAAGGGTGGAAGGCGCGGGTCTGCTCGCCCTGTTTGCTTGCGCCTTCTGCCTTTGGCTCATCCTGCCCTGGCATTCCCGCTATCTGGAACTGCAACAATCCAGCCTCGTCTTTTCCATGCTGTGCTGGGTCTGGCTGGTCTGGGCCTGGGCGCGGCACGTGCTGGGCGAATGGCCCGCGCCGATCTGGGGCCACTGGATCGTGGGCACCTTTCTCTGGGTGCTGCCCGTCGCTGCCGTGGTGGTGCTTCTGCTGGGCTGATTGTTTTTCATCCGGAAACAATCCCCGGATTTTCCACCCATCTGTTTCATTCGATGCTCCGCTATGACGAAAACATTTGCCGAATCTCCCCACCCTGCGCTTGCCTGTGCGTCGTGGTTAAGAGTGTGTGAGTACTGCCCATGTCCCCCGTCCTGTCCGGCAACCTGCGCGTCGCCCTCAGCGCCTTGCAATCGGCTGCCCATGGTCTGGTGATCCTACTGGCGGTCGTTCTGGTCTCGGCCAGCGCCCTTGCCGCCCTTGGCTACGTGCCTTGGCCAAACCTCGCCATCGCTTTTGATGCCGCACCGCTGCCCGACGCGGGCATGTGGGCGCAGCTTGGCCTGACGGGTTTCACGGTCCTGCTCTGCCTTTTCCTGCCTGCAAATTCCCGCATGGCCCGTCTGGAACGCAGCCATCGCACCTTTGCCATGGGGCTGGAGGATGTGGCCCATGCCTATCGCATCGCCCATGCCGCCGACCGTGCCGGGGTCTTTGCCCTGTCGGGCGAGTTCGACGCCATGCGCGCGCGGCTGACCCACCTGCGCCAACACCCCGATCTTGCCCATCTGGAACCGGAACTGCTGCAACTCGCCGCGCAAATGAGCTTTCAGACCCGCGATCTGGCCCGCACCTACTCCGATGCCCGCGTCACCCGTGCCCGCGATTTCCTGAAACAACGGCAGGAAGAGGCGCAGGCGCTCACCGATCGCATCACCCTCGCCCGCCAGACCACCGATGAGCTGCGCCGCTGGTTGACAGATATCGAGGCCGAGGAACGGCAGGCAGAACAGCAGATCAAGCGGCTGGAGGCGGACCTTCGGGAAATCCTGCCGCAGCTGGGTTATGCGCTGGAAGCCGACGATCCGCGCGATGCCACAGTCGTCCAACTGCCCAAGCCGGCAAAGTGACTTGCACCGTCGCTGGTGATTGCGCCCAATGCCGCCATGCGCGCTTCCGTCCTGCTGAACCTATCCCTTCTGATCCTCTTTCCGGTCGCATGGTTTGCGCCGCTCTTGCGTGCGGGCCTGCTGCCTCTGTTCGGCCTGTCTGAAATCTCGGTCATCACGGGCCTGCAATCGCTGTGGGAAACCGATCCTGCCCTTGCGGCGCTGGTGGCCCTCCTCGCCCTTGTCGCCCCCTATGCCAAGGTGATTGGCCTTGCCCTGATTGATTTCCACCTTCTCTCGCCCCGCGCCCTGCCCGCCCTGCGCCTTCTGGGCCGCTTTGCCATGGCCGACATCTTCCTCATCGCGCTCTATATCGTGCTGGCCAAGGGCACCGGCTTTGGCACGGTGCAAACCGCATGGGGTCTGTGGCTTTTCACCGGCTGCGTGGCGCTCTCCCTCCTCTTCACCCACCGCCGCCGCTCTTGAACCCGCAGCCCCCAACCGATACCCAAGACGCATGAGCAAATCCGCCCCTGCCTTCACCTGCACCGCCTGCGGCACCGTCCACCGCAAATGGGCGGGCAAATGCGATGCCTGTGGCGCGTGGAATTCCATCATCGAAGAGGCGCCGCTGTCCGCCGGCCCGAAATCCATCGGCGCCAAGGGCCGCACCATCCCGCTCACCGATCTGACGACCGAGGAGGCCCCGCCCCCCCGCGCCGCCTCCGGCATGGATGAATTTGACCGCGTCCTCGGCGGCGGCCTTGTCCCCGCCTCGGCCATCCTTGTTGGCGGCGATCCGGGCATCGGCAAATCCACCCTGCTGTTGCAAGCCACCGCCAGTTTTGCCCGGCGCGGGTTGAAATGCATGTATATCTCGGGCGAAGAAGCCTCGGCCCAGGTCCGCATGCGCGCCCAACGTCTTGGCTTGACCGATGCCCCCGTCGCGCTGGGGGCCGAAACCGCCCTGCGCGACATCCTCACGACGCTTGATGCAGAACGCCCGCAACTCGCCGTGATCGACTCGATCCAGACGATGTGGCTCGATACCGTGGATTCCGCCCCCGGCTCGGTCAGCCAAGTGCGCGCTGCTGCCCATGAACTGGTCACCTTCGCCAAACGGCGCGGCGTGGCGGTCATACTGGTGGGCCATGTCACCAAAGACGGCCAGATTGCCGGCCCCCGCGTGGTGGAACACATGGTCGACACGGTTCTCTATTTCGAAGGCGAACGCGGCCACCAGTTTCGCATCCTGCGCGCCGTGAAGAACCGCTTTGGCCCCGCCGATGAAATCGGCGTGTTTGAGATGACAGGCGACGGTCTGGCACAGGTCACCAACCCCTCGGCCCTGTTCCTGTCGGATCGCGGTCAGTCCAGCCCCGGCTCGGCGGTATTCGCGGGGATCGAAGGCACGCGGCCCGTCCTGACCGAGATTCAGGCCCTCGTCGCGCCATCGAACCTCGGCACCCCGCGCCGCACGGTTGTGGGCCTCGATTCCGGCCGCCTCTCCACCATCCTCGCCGTGCTGGAATCCCGCTGCGGCATCCCCTTTGCGGGGCTGGATGTGTTCCTCAACGTGGCAGGCGGCATGCGCGTCTCTGAACCCGCCGCCGATCTTGCCGTCGCGGCCGCGCTGCTTTCCGCGCGCGAAGATGTGGCCTTGCCGCCCGATATGGTGCTTTTCGGCGAAATCTCCCTCTCCGGTGCCCTGCGCCCGGTCGGTCAGACCGAAAACAGGTTGAAAGAAGCCTCGAAACTTGGTTTCTCACAGGCGATTGCGCCGGACCGTTCCAAACTTGGGGCGGATACGGGGATGCGGGTGCGTCAGATGCCCGACCTCACGGCCTTTGTGGGCGAGATGTTCGGGGCGGGCTGATCCCCCCGGCAGGACAGGAGCAGGACGGCAAATGGAAGGTTTCACCCTGATCGACGCGGTTGTCGCGGGCGTCATCGTGCTTTCGGCGATCCTCGCCTATTCGCGCGGTTTCGTGCGCGAGGCGATGGCCATCGTCGGCTGGATCGGGGCGGCCCTCGTGGCCTTCCTCTTTGCCGCCGCCGTGCAGCCCTTGGTCAAGGAACTCCCCGTCGTGGGCGAATTCCTGGGCGACAGTTGCGAATTGTCCATCATCGCGGCCTTCGCGCTGGTCTTTGCCGCCGCGCTGATCGTGGCCTCGCTCTTTACGCCGCTGTTGTCTTCGGCCATCCACCGCACCGCGCTGGGTGGGCTGGATCAGGGCCTCGGCTTCCTGTTTGGCGTGGTGCGCGGTGTCCTTCTCGTCGCCGTGGCCTTTCTCGTCTATGACCGAGCCGTGGCCGCAGATGCCATTCCCATGGTTGATGACAGCCGCTCGGCCAAGGTCTTCGCCTCGTTTCAGGAAAACATCGACGCGCAAATGCCTTCTGATGCTCCGGGCTGGATCGTGGCGCGTTACAACGACCTGACCCAGGTCTGCGTTGGCGAAGCAGCACCTGCCGAAACCGCACCCTCGACCTCGGGCTGATCACGGGCAAGATCGCATTGTGCGCCCCCGCACCGCCGCAGCGCGGCAAAGGGGGCGTGACAGCGGCATGACAAAGCACTAGATCAGACGCATACCCATCCCCGGATTCGGAGGCCCCATGCGCCCCTTCCCCACCCACCCCTTCGATGATGACAAGTTGAAGGAGGAATGCGGTGTTTTCGGCGTGATCGGCGTCGCCGATGCGGCCAATTTCGTGGCCCTCGGCCTGCACGCCCTGCAACATCGCGGGCAAGAGGCGGGCGGCATCGTCGCCTATGACCCCGAACAGGGTTTCAACTCGGCCCGCCGCTTCGGCTATGTCCGCGACAACTTCACCAAGGCCGATGTGATGGACACGCTGCCGGGCGAACTGGCCATAGGCCATGTCCGCTATTCCACCGCAGGCTCAAAGGGCGCGACCGCGATCCGCGATGTGCAGCCCTTCTTTGGCGAATTTTCCATGGGCGGTGCCGCCATCGCCCATAATGGCAACCTCACCAACGCCTCGGCCCTGCGCCGCGAGCTGATCGAACGCGGATCGATCTTCCAGTCCTCGTCGGATTCGGAATGCATCATCCATCTGATGGCCCGCTCGATCCAGAAGACCATCCCAGAACGCATCAAGGATGCCCTGCGCCGCGTCGAAGGTGCCTTCTCTGTCGTCGCCATGACGCGCACGAAACTCATCGGGGTGCGCGATCCTCTCGGCGTCCGCCCCCTCGTTCTGGGCCGCATCGCCGATCATGGCTGGGCGTTGTCCTCGGAAACCTGCGCGCTCGATATCATCGGGGCCGATTTCATCCGCGAAATCGATCCCGGCGAAATGGTGGTAATCGAGAATGACAAGGTGGAAAGCTTCCGCCCCTTCTCGCCCGCCAAATCCCGCTTTTGTATTTTCGAGCATGTCTATTTCTCGCGCCCCGATAGCATCCTCGGCGGTCATTCGGTCTATGAAACCCGCCGCCAGATCGGCGTGGAACTCGCCCGCGAAGCCCCGGTCGAGGCGGATCTGGTCTGCCCGGTCCCCGACAGCGGAACCCCGGCCGCAATCGGCTACGCCGCCGAATCCGGCATCCCCTTCGGCCTCGGCATCACCCGCAACCAATATATGGGCCGTACTTTCATCGAACCGACCGAACAGATCCGAAACATGGGCGTGCGGCTCAAGCTCAATGTCAACCGCGCCCTGATCAAGGGCAAGCGGGTCATCCTCGTGGATGACTCGGTGGTCCGCGGCACCACCTCGCGCAAGATCAAGGACATGATCCTTGATGCCGGTGCCGCAGAGGTGCACTTCCGCATCGCCTCCCCCCCCACCGCATGGCCGTGCTTCTACGGCGTCGACACGCCCGAACGCTCCAAACTCCTCGCCGCCACCATGTCCGAGGATGAAATGCGTGACTGGATCGGCGTGGACAGCCTCAAATTCGTCTCGCTCGATGGCCTCTACCGCGCCGCTGGCGAAGCTGCAGGCCGCGATCCCGCCAATCCGCGCTATTGCGATGCCTGTTTCTCGGGCGATTACCCGGTGGCCCCCTCTGACAAGATCGAAGAGGGCTTCCAGATGAAGGCCGCCCAGTAATGCCCGGTGGGGCGGCAGAGGTGGAGGCCTACCTCGCCGCTCTGCCACCCGCGCCGCAAGCCGCCCTGCGCAGCCTTCGCGCCACACTCGCGCGGCTCCTGCCCGATCATGTCGAGACGATCTCCCATGCCATGCCTGGATTCCGCCAGCCCGGACCCAAGGGCAAGATGGTCGCAGGCTATGCCGCCTTCGGGCAGCATCTCGGCTTCTATCCCCATTCCGGCACCATCCTGCCGCAGCTCGATGCGGAAACCGCCGGCCTCAAGACGTCCAAAAGCGGTGTTCTCTTCACCCCGGATCATCCCCTTCCCACAGACCTCGTTAAGCGCATCGTCACCCTCCGGCAGACCGAATTGGCAAGGTAACCGGCGCGTCCGGGCTCGTGCCCCCAGCCCTTGCCCTGTCTTCTCTGTTCAAATATCCCACGGGGGTCCGGGGGTGTGAAACCCCCGGGCTCCACCCCACAAAACCACGCCAAAGAACACGCCCCAGCCCCCAGCAACCCAAGGCCCGACATGACCCAGAAAATCGCCCTCGTCACCGGCGCCTCTCGCGGCCTCGGGGCCGCCATGGCCGAACAATTGGCCCTGCGTGGCTGGCACGTGGTGGCCGTCGCCCGGACCGTGGGCGGGCTGGAAGAACTGGACGACCGGGTCAAGTCCGCGCATCTGCCCGGAGCGGGCGGTCTGACCCTCGCGCCCATGGACATCACCAATGACGATGCCATGCGCCATCTCTGCCGCTCGATCCACGACCGCTGGGGTCTTCTGGATCTCTGGGTCCATGCCGCCATTCATGCGGCCCCGCTGGCCCCGGCCGGCAGCTTGGATGCCAAGGATTGGGACAAATCCATCGCCATCAACACCCGCGCCACAGGCGCGCTGATCCCGATGGTGGAACCCCTCCTGCGCGCCGCCCCGCAAGGCACGGCGCTGTTCCTCGATGATCCCAAGGCGGGAACCAAGTTCTACGCCGCCTATGGCGCGACCAAGGCCGCGCAGATCGCCCTCGCCCGCTCCTGGGCGGCCGAAAACACCAAGCACGGCCCGCGTGTCGTCATTGTTGAACCTGCGCCCATGCCCACTGCCACCCGCGCCCGCTTCCACCCCGGCGAGGATCGCAGCACCCTTGCCGATCCACGAACAGAAGCCGCGCGCATCCTCGATGATCTCTGACTAACATGTCAGTTTGCGCTTGCCCCTGTGCCCGCCATCCGCTTGACTGTCGGGCAAATGGATAGGGGATAGATCATGCGCCTTGCAGGCAAAACCGCCTTCTGCACCGCTTCTGGCGCCGGGATCGGCCTCGCAACAGCCCGGGCCTTCCAGGCGGAAGGCGCCCGCGTGATCGCCACCGACATCAACAGCAAGGCCGTTGAAGCCCTGCGCGCGGAAGGGATCGACGCCCACCGCCTCGACGTGACCGATGCCACGGCCATCACCGCCATTGCCGCCATGGCAGGCCCGGTGGACATCCTCTTCAACTGCGCAGGCTTCGTCCATGCCGGCACCATTCTGGACTGCGAAGAAAAGGATTTCGACTTCTCGGTCGAATTGAACGTAAAATCCCTCTACCGCGTCACCCGCGCCTTCCTGCCCGCCATGCTCGACAATGGCGGCGGGTCCATCATCAATATTGCCTCGGTCGCCTCCTCCATCATCGCCGCACCCAACCGCTTCGTCTATGGCGCGACAAAGGCCGCCGTGATCGGCATCACCAAATCCATCGCTGCCGATTACGTGACCCGCGGCATCCGCTGCAACGCGATCTGTCCCGCCACCGTCGAGTCCCCCTCGCTGGAGCAGCGCCTGCGCGACACAGGCGACTACGCCGCCGCCCGCGCCGCCTTCATCGCGCGCCAACCCATGGGTCGCATCGGCCAACCCGAAGAGATCGCCCATCTGGCGGTTTATCTCGCCTCTGACGAATCCGCCTTCCTGTCAGGGCAGGCCATCAGCATCGACGGCGGCTGGACCAACATCTGATCCCACGCGCAGCAAAATTTTTTCAGAAGAATTTTACCAAGGGCCTTCTGTGAAGGCCCCGATTTTTCGCAGAAAAATCGCCCCAAGAAAATTCTTCGCAGAAGAATTTTCACGCCTCATATAGCGTCAAGCGCCCCATTGATCGCTTCCCAGAGCGCTTCCACCGGCTCTACCCCTATCGACAGCCGCAGGAACCCCTCAGGCACCGCATCCCCCCAACGCGCCCGCCGCTCGCCTGCCGAGTGGGTGGCCCCAAAGGAAGTCGTCCGCGCCATGAAAGGACAGGCCGCAAGAAAGGCTTCGGCCTGCTCGGCACTGTCCAGCGTCATCCCGATAAGGAAACCAAAGCCCCGCGCCTGCCGCGCCATCACCGCGTGGGACGGATCACCCGGCAACCCCGGATAGCGCAAGGCGCGCACCTTGGGATGCACGGCCAGCCGCTCCGCCACCACCTGCGCGCTTGCGCACATCCGTGACAGCCGCAGTTCCAGCGTCTCGATCCCGCGATGCACGAGCCAGGCCTCGAAAGCCCCCGGCACCGCGCCCGACAGCTTCCGCCAATCCCGCACCTTCTGCATCAGGCCTGCATCGCGCCCGGCCACATGGCCGAACAGCACATCCGAATGCCCCCCCGGCGCCTTGGTATCCGCCGCCACCACCAGATCGGCCCCAAGGTCCAAGGGCCGCTGCAACACCGCCGTCATCGTGGTGTTGTCCACGATCACAATGGCGCCCGCCGCATTGGCCCGCGCCGCCACGAGGGCGATGTCACAGACGTCCAGCCCCGGATTGGACGGCGTCTCGATATAGACAATCCCCGCCCCGGTGAAATCCGCCTGATCCATCCCAACTGTCGGCACATAATCCACCTGCACACCGAACGGCATCAGGAACTGCTCGGCAAACAGCCGCACAGTGTAATAGCCGTCCGAGGGCAGAACCACGCGCTTTCCCGGCACCACAGCCGCAAAAAGCGCTGCCGAAATCGCCGCCATCCCCGAAGGAAAGCTCACGCAAGGCGCGCCTTCCAACACGGCCATCTGCGCCTCAACCTCTTCCCAGGTGGGCATCGACATCCGGCCGTAGATGAACCCGCCCACATCCGACCGCGGCAGGTGATAGGTGGCTGCACTCACCAAGGGAGGCGTCACCGGGTCGCCCTGTTCCAGCCGCGCCGCACGGTGGTGCAGCAATTCGGCAAAGCGGCGGTCGTCATCATTGCGGATCGTCATGGGCAGGTCTCCTTTGCGGCGAACCTTCCCCGGTACCGCTGCAAATGCAAGCCCGGATGATCCACTGACCAGCCCATGGAACAGCGCCCATGATGGCGGGGACCCGGGGGCGCTTCGCCCCCCGGACCCCCAGAGGATATTTTTCCAGAGAAGAGAATGGCTATTCCAGACGTGCCGGAAAGCCCTCTGCCCGCAGATCCGTGCCCAGCGCATCTTCCAGCAGTTTCACGATCTGCGTCGATTGCGCGCCACCGCCATAGACCGCTTTACCCTTCATGAAGGTCTGGTTCGTCATCGCAGCAAGATCCAGCGGCACCCCGAACTCCCGACCGAAGCCCATGGCAAAGCCCAGATCCTTCAGCGCCAGATCCATCGAGAATGCAATGTCATAACTGCCGTTCAGGATCAGTTGTCCCTCCGTTTCATGCACAAAGGAACTCCCCGAGGATGCGGCAATTGCCTCCCATGCGGTCTTCAGGTCCAACCCGCCCCGCTTGGCCAGCATCAATGCCTCGCCATCGGCCACCAGATGGATGAAGGCCAGCATGTTGGTGATCACCTTGATCACCGCCGCACTGCCCAATGGACCCATGTGGAAGATTCGGTTCCCGATCGCCTCCAGCGCGGGCTTGTGCATGGCAAACAGGTCGGCATCACCGCCGACCAGCACCGTGATCTCGCCCCGCGCCGCCAGATGCACGCCCCCTGTGACGGGCGCCTCCAGCAGCCGCACGCCCCCCGTCCGCGCCAACCCAGCCAGCCGCAGGATATCATCCCGCCCCAGCGTCGAGTTCTCGATCCAGGTCGCCCCCGGCTTCATCTCGGTCAGCAATTGCGCCAGAACCGCCTCGGATACCGCAGGCGAAGGAAGGCAGGTGAACACATGGTCCACCGCTGCCGCAACCTCTGCCGGGCCTGCGGCCACGGTCGCCCCCATCGCCCGATGCCGTTCGGCCAAGGCAGCGTCGCGGTCATAAACTACAACCTCATGCCCTGCCCGGATCAGGCTCGCCGCCAGATGACCGCCCAGATTGCCCAGGCCTACATAGCCATACTTCATTTCCCGTGACCCACGATTGCCTTCACCTCGCAGAAGTCATGAATGCCCCAATCGGCATATTCCCGACCATTGCCCGACTGCTTGTAGCCGCCGAACGGCGCGAACGTATCCCATGCCGGATAGTTCAGGCTCACCTGCCCCGCCCGCATCCGCCGCCCCACGGCAATCGCCTCGGCCGTCGGGCCCTGCACATAGGCGGCAAGGCCATAGACCGTGTCATTGGCCATCTCCACCGCGTGATCCACCGACTCGTAGCCGATGACCGCCAGTACCGGGCCAAAGATCTCTTCCCGCGCGATGGTCATGTCATTGGTCACATGGCCAAATATCGTGGGCCGCGCGAACCAGCCGCGGTTCAGCCCCGCAGGCCGCCCGACGCCGCCGGTGACCAGCGTGGCCCCCTCATCGATTCCCTTCTGGATCAGGCCCTGCACCTTGTCGAAATGCACCTTGGAAATCAGCGGCCCCATCGTCACCGCCGGATCGTTCGGATCGCCCACGACAACCTTCTCAGCAGCTTCTTTGGCCACCGCCAGCGCCTCATCCATCCGCGCCATCGGCACGAACATCCGCGTCGGCGCATCGCAGGATTGCCCCGTATTGCCAAAGCAGCCTTCGACCCCGCCCGCCACAGCCGCCGCCAGATCGGCGGTCGGCAGGATGATATTGGCCGACTTGCCGCCCAGTTCCTGCGCCACGCGCTTCACCGTGGGCGCCGCCGCAGCCGCCACCGCCGTGCCGGCACGGGTGGAGCCGGTGAAACTCACCATATCCACTTCCGGATGCGACGACATCCGCGCGCCCACCTCCGGCCCGGTGCCGTTGACCATGTTGAATACGCCCGCAGGCACCCCCGCCGCATGGCACACTTCCGCAAACAGCACGCCCGACAAAGGCGCAATCTCCGACGGCTTCAGCAGCATAGTGCACCCCGCCGCAATCGCCGGGGCGACCTTGCAGGCGATCTGGTTCATCGGCCAGTTCCACGGCGTGATCAGCGCGCAAACCCCGACCCCTTCGCGGATCAGCAGCGTATCCCCGCGCATCTCCTCCCAGTGAAACTCTTTCGCCGCCTTGATGGTGCTCTCGATATGCACCTGCCCCGCCCAGGCCTGCGCATCGCGCGCCCAGGCCATCGGCGCGCCCATCTCGGTGCTCATGGCAACGACGAATTCCTCATAGCGCTTGTTGTACTCGGCCAGAATGGCCTCCAGAAGCGCGATCCGATCCGCCGCCTTCCAGGACGTGAACCCGTCAAACGCCGCCCGCGCCGCCATGATGGCCCGATCCGCATCCGCCGCAGACCCCAGCGCCACTTGCGCCACGATCTCTTCATTTGCGGGATTCTCGACCCCCATGGTCGTCCCACCCAGCGGCGCCACCCATTCACCGTTGATGTAGAACTTGGAAAGATTCGCGTATGTCATTGTTCCCTCACCGGAAATAGATGTTGAACCGCGCGCGGATCGCAGCGTCGATCTCGGGATCGACCACGCAGCCCGCCTTGGCCAGAATGTCATTCTTGCGCCGGATTGCGGTATCCAGCAACAGCGGCTTGCCTGCCTCGTTCCATTCCTTCGGGCTCATGCGGTTGGCCGAGTTGGGATAGATGTATTCCGTCTGCATCAGGCTCAGCGTCTGGTCCGACCCAAGGTAATGGCCGGGGCCGCCCAGACAGACCTGCTTCATCGCCTCGATGCTGGTCGAATCCTCGGTCACATCGATCCCCCGCACCAGCCGCATCGCCTGTCCCAGCAGGTCATCGCCCAGCACGAGGCTCTCCAGACAGAACCCCAGCAGCGAGGCATGCATCCCCACCGCCTCATAACACATGTTCAGGCCCGCAAGTCCGGCCAGCGAATTGGTGATTCCCTGCTCCCACCCGGCCTGCATGTCCGGCAGTTTCGAATCCGAAATCCCCGACGCCGCACCCCCCGGCAGGTCATAGAATCGGTGCATCTGCGCGCAGCCCGCCGTCAACAACGCCTGCTCGGCTGACCCGCCCGACATCGCCCCCGTCCGCAGATCGCTGACAAAGGGCCAGGTGCCGAATATCGCCGGCGCCCCCTTCTTGATGGCATTCACATAGACCACACCCGCCAGACATTCCGCCACCGCCTGCACGATGGTCAATGCGATGGGCGCAGGTGCCGTCGCCCCCGCCTGCCCCGCGCTTAACAGCAGCATGGGCATGCCGCGCCGGATGCAATCCTCCATCGTGATGCAGGATTCTTCGGCAAACTTCATCGGCGGCACGACAAAACAGTTGGAGTTGGAAACAAACGGCCGCTCCAGCCACTTCTCCTCACCGCCCGCGACCATGTAAAGCATCTCAAAGCAATCCGCGACGTGGCTCGGATCGCTGAAGGATGTCCCCACATGCTTCTTCGTCCCGGCCAGACAACCGTACAGCGTGTTCAGATCCATCTCGCGATTGTCCATCACGTCGCGGCAGACCATGGTGCGCTGATAGAAATGGATATTGTCCAGATTATCCACCAGCCGCGCTGCATCATACAGGTCCTGCGCCGTGGATTCGCGATAGTCCAGCGTGATCGGGTCCACGATATGCACCGCCGCCCCGGCCGTGCCGTAATGCACCTTGGTCCCCGACAGTTCCAGATCATGCCGGGGGTCGCGCGCATGCAGCGTGATGTTGCGCGCCGCCACCGTCAGCATGTCCTCGACCAGCGCGCGGGGAAAGCGGATGCGTCCGTCATCCCCCAGTATCGCCCCGGCCCCGGTCAGAATCTCCACCCCCGATGGCGGGGCCTGGCTCAACCCGATCACCTCCAGCGCCTCAAGGGCGCTTTCATGGATCTTCGCCATCCCGGCCTCGGTCAGGGGCTTGTACTGCCCCCCAGACATGCCGCCCCGCACGGGCCGCACGTTTTCGGCCAGCGGTGCCGACCGCAGCGCCACCCGCGCCGACCGCCCGCCGGATCGCCCGGAAGCCCGCCGCGTCGGTTCGCACACCTCGCCAATATCGCTCATCGCCCACTCTCCCTGACAAGGCACCGCTCACAAGAGGACGCGATAGCCTTCATTTTCTTTCTCAAAATATCCTCGGGGGGTCCGGGGGGCAGACGGCCCCCTGGGGTCAACACCCCGCGATCCGTTTCACATCCTGACGCGTTCCGACTTCGGGTCATACATCGGCGCCAGCGACGCCACCGCCCGATGCCGCACGCCCGCCACCTCGATCTCGTAAGCAGATCCCAGCACCGCGTCCTCGCTCTCGCCCGCGCAGGGCACATAGCCCATGCCGATCGCACCACCGAGGGAATGGCCATAATTCCCGCTCGTCACCGGCCCCACGATCCGGCCATCCCGCACGATCGCCTCGTTGTGGAACAGCATCACCTCGGGGTCCTCCATCCGGAACTGAACCATCCGCCGCGACAGCCCGGCCTCCTGCTTGCGCAGCACCGCCTCGCGCCCCATGAAATCCGGCTTCTTCTTTGACACCGTAAAGCCCAACCCCGCCTCAAGGACATGATCCTCGTCGGTGATGTCATGGCCCCAATGCCGATAGGCTTTCTCGATCCGGCAAGAATCCAGCGTGTGCAACCCGCAGAGCGTGAAGCCCAGCCCCTCGCCCGCCGCCTCCAGCGCCTCGAAGACATGCGCCGTCTGATCGGAACTCACATACAACTCCCAACCCAACTCGCCCACATAGGTCACCCGATGCGCCCGTGCGAGGCCCATGCCCACCTCGATCTCCCGCGCTGTCCCGAACGGATGCGCCGCGTTGGAAAAGTCGTCAGGCGACACCCGCGCCATCAGATCGCGCGCCTTCGGCCCCATCACGCAAAGAACCGACTCCGCCGCCGTCATGTCGGTGATGGTGACAAATTCCTCCCCCAGACAGCGCCGCAGATGCGCCAGATTGCGCTGCAAGGTCGCCCCCGGCACCACCAGCAGATAGGCCGTCTCGGAAAGCCGTGTCACGGTCAGGTCGGCCTCGATCCCGCCCCGCGCATTCAGGAACATCGTATAAACGATCCGCCCTACGGCCACGTCCATCTCCGCCGAACAGACCCGGTTCAGGAAGGCGCAGGCATCGCGCCCCTCCACCCGGATCTTCCCGAAAGAGGTCATGTCAAAGAAACCGACGCCCTCCCGCACCGCCAGATGTTCGGCCTTCTGGTTCTCAAACCAATTCTGCCGCTTCCACGAATAGCGGTACTCCCGCTCTTGCCCCGGCTTGGCGAACCAATTCGCTCGCTCCCAGCCCGCCACTTCGCCGAATACCGCGCCCCGCGCCTTCAGATGTTCATGCAACGGTGTCCGCCGCACCCCGCGCGAGGTGACAACCTGACGATAGGGGAAATGGTCCGCATACAAGAGCCCAAGCGTCTCGCTCACCCGCTCCTTCAGATAGGCGCGGTTGCGCTGGAACGGCTGCGCGCGGCGGATATCCACCTCCCACAGGTCAAAGGGCGGCTCGCCTTCCGTGATCCAGGACGCCAGCGCCATCCCCGCCCCGCCCGATCCGGCGATACCAACCGAGTTATACCCCGCCGCGATCCAGTATCCGCCCAGTTCCGGTGCCTCTCCCAGATAATAGCGGTCATCGGGCGTAAAGCTCTCTGGCCCGTTGAAAAACGTATGAATCCCCGCCGTCTCGAACAGCGGCATCCGGTTCATCGCATGCTCCAGAATGGGTTGGAAATGATCCCAGTCCTCGGGCAGCGTGTCGAACATGAAATCCTCGCGGATGCCCCCCATGCCCCAAGGCTTGGCCTTCGGCTCAAAGGCCCCGATCATCATCTTGCCCGCATCGGATTTGTAATAGGCGCATTCATCCGGCACGCGCAGCACGGGCAGATGGCCCAGCCCCGCGACAGGTTCCGTGATCAGGTAGAAATGCTCGCAGGCATGCAAGGGCAGCGTCACCCCCGACTGCGCCGCAAGGTCACGCCCCCACATCCCGCCGCAGTTCACCACCACATCTGCCGCGATGAACCCCGGCTCGCCCTCGGCGCTCACATAATCCACGCCGGTCACGCGGCCTTGCGCCTGACGCACCCCAACCACCTTGGTATGCTCGAATATCTGCGCCCCACGCATCCGCGCGCCCTTGGCCAGCGCCATGGCGATATTGGCCGGGTCGCATTGCCCGTCCAGCGGCAGATGCACCGCCCCCACCACATCCGACACGTTCAGATGCGGATACATCTCTTTCACTTGCGTCGGCGAAATCTCCGCCACATCCACCCCGAAGATGCGCGCCACCGTGGCCTGCCGCAGCAATTCCTCGCGCCGATGCTCGGTCAACGCCACGGATATGCTGCCCACCTGCCGCATCCCCGTGGCCACCCCGGTCTCGGCCTCCAGCTTCACGTAAAGGTCCGCCGAATACTTCGCCAGCCGCGTCATGTTGGCCGATCCGCGCAATTGCCCGATCAGCCCCGCCGCATGCCAGGTCGTCCCGCTGGTGAGTTGCTTGCGCTCCAGCAGCACCACATCCGTCCAGCCCGCCTTTGCCAGATGATAGGCCACCGAACAGCCCGACACGCCGCCCCCGATCACCACCGCTCGTGCCTTCGCCGGTATTGCCGCCATGACCCTGCTCTCTTCTCTGTCCAAATATCCCGCGGGGGTCCGGGGGTGCGAAACCCCCGGTCCCGCCGCCCATCACGCGCGCAACCGCTCGTTCTTTGCATCCCACAGCGGCGCATCCTCGCAGACCACTGCCGCGAAACGCTCGCCGAAGATCTCCACCTCCACCGCCGTCCCCGCCACCGCCAGTTCTGCCCGCAGCATCCCCAGCGCCACGACCTTGCCGATCCGATGCCCGAAATACCCGCTCGTCGTCTCACCCACGACCGCACCCTGATGCCAGATCGTGCTCATGTAAGGCGGATCGCATTCACCCGCCTCCACGGTCAGCGTCACAAAGCGCTTCGCCACGCCGCGCTGCTTCTCCGCCGCCAGCGCCGCCTTGCCGCGGAAGTCCTTGTTCCAATCGACAAACCGCTCCAGCCCACCCTGCAGCACGGTGTAATCAGTCGAAAGGTCCCCCTTCCACGCCCGATACCCCTTCTCTACCCGCAAGGAATTCAGCGCGAACATGCCAAAGGGCCGCAGCCCCAAAGGCCGCCCCGCTGCCATCACCGCGTCAAAGACCGCAGCCGTATCCGCCACACGGGAATGGATCTCCCAACCCAACTCGCCTGCGAAACTCACCCGCATCAGGAACACGGACCGCCCCGCGATCCGCCCTTCCTGCCAGGTCAGCCAACCCTTGCCCAGATCGGCCTCCGTCCGCGCTGCCACCAGCACTTCCCGCGCTTTTGGCCCGGTCAGGATCTGCGTCGACCAGCCTTCGGTTTCATCCACCAGCGTCAAACCGCCGGGCAGCGTCGACAACAGCCATTCCTTGTCATGCAGCTGCGCTGTGGCGGCGGTGATCAGCAGCAGATCCTCCTCGCCCAGTCGCGCGACCGACATCTCGGTCACGATCCGGCCCTTTTCATCCGCGAAATAGGCCAGCCCCAGCCGCCCAACGCCCGGAACCTTTCCGGTGATCTGTGCCGACAGCCACGCCACGGCCCCCGCCCCGCTCACGCGGAAACGGCTGAACCCCGGCAGATCGAGGATGCCGCAGGCATCCCGCACCGTCAGACATTCCTCGCGCACCGCACCGAACCACGGACCTTCCCGGTCCCATGTCCGCTGCGCGTCTTCGCTTACGTCATCGCCTTCCCGCGCATACCACAGCGCGCGTTCCCAGCCGTTATACGGCCCGAACTGCGCACCCATCGCCGCCACCCTGTCATGCACCGCCGACAGCTTCTTCCCCCGCCCCTCAGGCCAGGTGTGGTGCGGGAAATGGATGGCATATTCGTGCCCATAGACTTCCATCCCCTTCTTCACGCAATAGTCCGGGTCCTCGAACCCCGTAAACCGGCGCGGATCGCAGGACCACATGTCCCACTCCGTCGCCCCCTCCGTCACCCATTCCGCCAGCACCTTGCCCGCACCGCCCGCCTGACAGATGCCAAAGGTGAAGACGCAGGCCTCAAAGGCATTGGGCACGCCAGGCATAGGCCCGATCAATGGGTTACCATCGGGGGTATAGGGGATCGGCCCGTTGATCACCTTGGTCAGATTGGCCTGCGCCAACAGCGGCACCCGCGCCATCGCGTCATTGATATGCCATTCCAGCCGCTCCAGATCGTCGGGGAAAAGCTGGAATGAAAAATCCTCCGGCATCGGATCATCCGGCGTCGCCCAATGCGCGCGGCAATTGCCCTCATAGGGCCCAAGATTGAAACCGTATTTCTCCTGCCGAAGGTAATAGCTCGAATCCACATCGCGCAGCAGCGGCAGCTTTTGCCCCGCTCCCTTGGACCAGCTTTCCAGCTCCGGGATCGTGTCGAACAGCATGTATTGATGGCTCATCACCATCATCGGCAGATCGCGCCCGAACATCTTGGCCACGTCGCGGGCATAATAGCCCGCCGCATTCACCACGATCTCGCAGCGGATCTCGCCCTTGGGCGTCTCGATCACCCATTCATCGCCTTCGCGCCGCACGCCCGTCGCCGGGCAGAACCGCTCGATCCGCGCCCCCATCTGACGCGCGCCCTTGGCGAGCGCCTGCGTCAACTGTGCGGGGTCGATGTCGCCATCATAAGGGTCATAGAGCGCCCCGGTCAGATCATGCGTCTCAAGGAACGGATAGCGCGACTTGATCTCATCGGGGCCAAGGATGTTCAGGTCCATCCCCTGATACCGACCCATCCCTACCACGCGCTTGAATTCCTGCAGCCGTTCCTTCGAATGCCCCAACCGCACGGACCCGGTCACATGGTAGTTCATCGGATAATCCACCGCCGCGCCAAGACCCCGGTACAATTCCGCCGAATAGCGCTGCATGTTCATGATCGACCAGCTTGACGAAAACGTCGGCACATTGCCCGCCGCATGCCAGGTGGACCCGGCCGTCAATTCGTTCTTTTCCAGCAGAACGCAATCTGTCCACCCGGCCTTGGCCAGATGATACAGCGCCGACGCCCCCACAGCCCCCCCGCCGATAATGACCACCCGCGCGCTCGTGGGAAATTCCGCCATGACACCCTCCGCCAGCCCGCTCTGCAGGCCCATTTCTGCCCACAGGATGACAGCCCACCCCGCCCCTTTCAATTCGCCGCAGACCCGCCTATTGATCGGATAATCCGATCAGGGAACACCTATGCAGATCGACCTTCTCGACACCTTCCTCGATCTTGTCGAAACCCGAAGTTTCAACCGCACCGCCGAACGGCTGGGCGTCACGCAATCCACCGTCTCGGCCCGCATCGCGGCACTGGAGCAGGCGCTGGGGTCAAAGCTTTTCACCCGCTCCCGCGCGGGCACCGACCTCACCGTCGAAGGCACGCGCTTTGAACCTCATGCCCGCACCCTCCGCCATGAATGGCATGAGGCGCGTCGGCGCATTCAGGTGCCCGATCGCGCCGCCCATCTGATCCGCCTTGGCATCCAGAACGATCTTGCGGCCCAGCATATCGGCGAATGGATCGCCGATTTCCGCCGCACCCTGCCCGATACCGCTTTCTACATCGAACCCGATTACTCAAACCAGATGTGCGCCGATGTCCTGACCGGCACGCTCGACTTTGCCGTGATGTACTCGCCCAAACCGCACCCCGATCTGCATTTCTCGGAACTGGGCGAGGTTCTCTATCGCATGGTCAGCACCGATACCGACCGGCGCGCCGGGGTAAGCCCCGACAGTTTTATCTTCGCCCATTTTTCACCGCTGTTTCAAACCATGCATCGCGAGTTGACGCCGGAATTCGCCTCTGCCGCCGTCTCGGTCGGCCAAAGCGCCACTGTGGCCTCGCTTCTGAACGCGATGGGCGGCACCGGCTATGTGCTCGACCGCACTGCCACCCAACTCATCGCCGCAGGCAAGGTGCGTGAGGTGACGGATGCCCCCGTCCTGCGCCAGCCGGTCTACGGCGCCACCCACCTGCGCCATCGGGTGACACCTCTGCATCGCAAACTGCACCGGATCGTGCAGCGCCGCCTGTCGGGCCGTGCCGTGCTGCCCCCCGGTCCGTAGGTCGCTCGCCGCTTACCAAACCCTCACCAAAGCGTGCGCTGCGTGCATACGCCTGTCTGCACTGCGCGTCTGCACCGCGTGCTGAACGCCTCAAACCCCAAAATCAGACCATCGTCCGCAGCCGATATCCCGGCCCATGCAGCAACCGGACAAAGGTGATCGGGGCCTCTGCCGTCCATGTCATCCGCTCGGTCACAAAGACCGGCGCACCCTCTGCCAACCCCAGCGCCGCCGCCTCTTCCCGGCTGGCGCCTTCAGCGGAAAAGGCAATATCCCCAACAGCATAGGCAACGTTTTGCACCAGCCACTCATTCGCGCTGACCGCCCCGAAATCAGGGACAACACCCCCCGGCAAAACGCCCGGGTTCAACCACCGCACCTCATGCGCAAAGGGCCGCCCCCCCGACAGATGCAGCGTTTCCAGAAACAGCATCGTCATCCCCGCCGCCACCCCCATCCGCAGCGCCACCGACATCGGCACCGCCTCCATCCGCTGCGCCAGAACACGGTGCGCGTAACGTTCACCCCGCGCCTCAACCTCTTGCCTTATAATGGAAATCTCAAGCGTCGCCTTGCGCACGGGCAGCATGGCCACCCGCGTTCCGGCCTTGCGCCGCCGCTCCAGCAGCCCCGCCTCCGCCAGATCGCGCAGCGCCCGGTTCACTGTCGCCCGCGCCACCCCGAATTCCACCGCCAGCGCCTCTTCCCCCGGAATTATCGCCCCCGGCACCCATTCCCGCGCCCGGATGCGGCGCAGCACCTCGGCCCGAACATCCTCCCACCCGGTCATCACGCCCGCTCCCGCAACCCGCGCATCACCGCCCGGAACCGCCCCGCCACAACCTCGCGCGCGACATGCCGGCCACCCCGCACGATATGCCGCCCGGCGGACCAGACATCCGCCACTAGCGCATCATTCCCAGCAAAAACAAAGGTATCGAGGATCTCATCCCCGCCGCGCCCTTCCAGATGCAGGCTCTCCATATCCAGCGCCACAAGGTCCGCCCATTGCCCCACGGCTATCGCACCGGCCTCGCGCCCCGCCGCCTGCGCCCCGCCTTGTGCCGCGCCTTCCCACAGCACCCGGCCTGTCGACCGCGGGCCATCGGCCAGCATCGCCCGCCCCCGGTCGCGGAACCGCTGCGAATATTCCAGCAACCGCAACTCCCCCGACAGGGTGATCTGCACATTGGAATCAGACCCTACCCCCCAGCGCCCACCCGCGCCGAGGTAACGCACCCCGTCAAAGATACCATCACCCAGATTTGCCTCGGTGATCGGGCACAGCCCCGCCACCGCACCAGACCGCGCCAGCGCGACCGTCTCGGCCTCTGTCATCTGTGTGCAATGGATCGGGCACCACCGCCCATCCACCCCCGCATTGGCCAGCAACCACTCCACCGGACGCGCGCCCATCGCGGCGGAAACTTCCTCAACTTCAGCCACTTGCTCGGCCAGATGAATATGGATCGGCGCATCCGGAGCTATCGCTTCGGCCATCCGCAGCCCCGCCAGATCGACGGCGCGCAAGGAATGCGGCGCAACCCCTGTCATCCCATCCGCCAACCGCGAAACCGCCCGCGCCGCCCCTTCCCACAGCCGTGCGAACCGCTCGGGATCATTGCCAAACCGCACCTGCCCCGGCCCCAGCGCGCGCCCGTCGCAACCGCCCCGTTGATAAAGCACCGGCAGCAAGGTCAGCCCAAAACCGGTCTCCGCCGCCGCGTTGACGATCCGTTCAGACATTTCCGCGATACCGGCGTAAGGCACGCCTGCAGGCTGGTGGTGCAGATAGTGAAATTCCGCCACAGCGGCATATCCGGCTTCTGCCATCTCTACCATCACCTGCGCGGCGATGGTTTCCACATCTTCCGGCATCAACCGGTCCAGAAAGCGATACATAAGGCTACGCCAGGTCCAGAAACTGTCCTGCCCCGCACTGCGCCGTTCCGTCATCCCCGCCATCGCGCGCTGAAAGGCATGGGAATGCAGGTTCACCGGCGCGGGCAACAGACACCCCACCCGATGCGCCCCAGCCGCATCTGCACCGCCCACGGCCGTGATGCGCCCCTCTTCGATGCGCAGCACAACATCGCGCGCCCATCCCCCCGGCAAAAGCGCCCAATCGGCATGGATCAGCATCGGCCCCTCGCTTGACAAGCTTCATTATGTATAGACATAATAACTTCAAGCGCAGACATAAGGCAAGTCTCCATGGCGATTCTTCTGACCGGTGTAACAGCCGCCACGATGCAGGGTGGATATGGCCTGATCCCAGATGCCGCTCTGCTCATCGAAGACGACCGCATCGCTTGGATTGGCGCCCGCTCGGATGCTCCGCGCGCCACAGAAACTCATGATTGCAAAGGTCGCCTGCTGACCCCCGGCCTGATTGACGCCCACACCCACATTGTCTTTGGCGGCAACCGTGCGGCAGAATTCGAACAGCGCCTGAACGGGGCCAGCTATGCCGATATCGCCCGCGCAGGGGGCGGCATCCTCTCCACCGTCACCGCCACCCGCGGAGCGACCGAAGATGAACTGGTCGCACAGGCCTTGCCCCGCCTGGATGCGATGATCCGGCAAGGGGCCACGACGGTTGAGGTGAAGTCAGGCTATGGTCTGACCATCGGCGATGAACTCAAGATGCTGCGCGCCGCGCGCCGTCTTGCCACACTACGGCCGGTGACGATCACCACAACACATCTCGCCGCCCATGCAATCCCCCCGGAATATGCCGCTCGGCCGGATGCTTACATTGAAGAAGTCGCCATCCCCTCGCTTCACGCT
Organism: Variovorax paradoxus; assembly: GCA_943370085.1. Taxonomy (GTDB): domain Bacteria; phylum Pseudomonadota; class Alphaproteobacteria; order Rhodobacterales; family Rhodobacteraceae; genus Paragemmobacter. The sequence goes on from CALRPT020000001.1 coordinate 326,177, forward strand.
GCCCATGCCGAAGGGTTGATAGACGCGGTGGATGCGTTCTGCGAATCCATCGCCTTCTCGCCCGCGCAGGTGGATCGTCTGTTCACCGCCGCCCGCGCCCTTAGCCTGCGGGTCAAGCTTCATGCCGAACAGCTGACAGATCAGGGCGGGGCCACCCTCGCCGCCCGCCATGCCGCGCTGTCTGCTGATCATCTGGAATACCTGACAACCGAAGGCATTGCCGCCATGGCCCTTGCCGGGACAGTCGCCACCATCCTTCCGGGCGCATTCTTCACCCTGCGCGAGTCGCAGATGCCCCCCATCGCCGCCCTGCGCGCTGCGGGCGTTCCAATGGCCGTTGCCACCGATTGCAACCCCGGCTCCTCGCCCATGACATCCCTGCCCTTGGCCATGAACATGGCCTGCACCCTGTTCCGCATGACGCCGGAAGAGGCGCTTCTGGGCACCACGGCCCATGCCGCCCGCGCCTTGGGCCTTGCTGATCGCGGCACGCTTTCACCGGGTCTGCGGGCCGATCTCTGCATCTGGGATCTGCAGCATCCCGCCGAACTCTCCTATCGCATCGGGGCCGAAGCCTTGCACAAATCAATTATCGGAGGCCGCATTGACGCCTGAAATTCTGCATCCCGGCCAGACCGAGCTTGCACAAATCGAACAAATTTACCGTGAGGAGCGTTCGGCAAATCTCCACCCCTCGGCTCGTGCGGGGGTTGAAGCCGCAGCCGCCCGCATCGCCGCAGCCGCAGCGGGGGGCGATGCCGTCTATGGCGTCAACACGGGCTTTGGCAAACTCGCCTCTCTCAAGATCGCTGCGAAAGACACGGCGACCTTGCAACGCAACCTGATCCTGTCGCATTGCTGTGGTGTGGGCGAAGCGATGCCGCGCAACGTGGCCCGTCTGATGATGGCGCTGAAACTGCTTTCGCTTGGCCGTGGCGCATCCGGCGTGCGCTGGGACGTGGTCGCCCTGATCGAAGGGATGCTCGCACATGGCGTGACCCCCGTCATCCCGGCGCAGGGATCGGTCGGCGCGTCCGGTGACCTTGCCCCGCTTGCCCATATGGCCGCTGTGATGATCGGCGCGGGTGAGGCAGAGGTTGCAGGGCAAATCAAACCCGGGGCCGAAGCGCTCGCCTCTGTCGGGCTTTCGCCCGTCACGCTCGGCCCGAAAGAGGGGCTGGCTTTGATCAACGGCACGCAGTTCAGCACGGCCTATGCGTTGGCGGGTCTGTTCGATGGCTGGCGCAATGCGCAATCGGCACTGGTCCTTTCGGCCCTGTCCACCGATGCCATCATGGGGTCCACCGCGCCCCTGCATCCCGAAATCCACGCACTGCGCGGGCATGCCGGGCAGATCGAGGCCGCCGCCACCATGCGCGCCCTGCTGGCCGGGTCGGCAATCCGGGAAAGCCATGTGATCGGCGATACCCGCGTGCAGGATCCCTATTGCATCCGCTGCCAACCGCAGGTGACGGGGGCCGCGATGGATATCCTGCGGCAAGCCGCGCGCACATTGGAGATCGAGGCGAATGCCGCCACCGACAACCCGCTTGTCCTATCGGACGGGCAGATCGTTTCGGGGGGCAATTTCCACGCCGAACCGGTGGGCTTTGCCGCCGACATGATCGCGCTGGCGCTGTCGGAAATCGGGGCCATCGCTCAGCGCCGGGTGGCGCTCATGGTAGACCCGACCCTCAGCTTCGATCTGCCGCCCTTCCTGACACCGAACCCCGGCCTGAATTCCGGCCTGATGATCGCCGAAGTGACGACCGCCGCCTTGATGAGCGAGAACAAGCACCTCGCCCATCCGACAGTCACCGACAGCACCCCCACCTCGGCCAACCAGGAAGACCATGTCAGCATGGCCGCCCATGGCGCGCGCCGCCTGATGCAGATGAATGCCAACCTGTCGCGCATTCTGGGGGTCGAGGCTCTTTGCGCAGGGCAAGGCGTGGAATTCCGGGCACCCCTGAAAACCTCTCCGCCTCTGCAAGCCACCCTCGCCCGCCTCCGGGCGGATGTGGCGACGCTGGGCGAAGACCGCTATCTCGCCCCCGATCTTGAATCCGCAGCCCGCCTTGTCGCCTCCGGCGCCTTGGCGCAGGCCGCAGGCATCCCGCTTCCCACGCTTTGAAGGGCATCCCCATGAACACGCGCCATAATCTTCGTGACATCTACCCCGCCACGGGAACCGAAATCACCGCCAAATCTTGGCTGACCGAGGCACCGATGCGGATGCTGATGAACAACCTGCACCCGGATGTAGCGGAAAACCCGCATGAGTTGGTGGTCTATGGCGGTATCGGTCGTGCCGCACGGACGTGGGAGGATTTCGATCGCATCGTCGCCACGCTCAAGACGCTGAACGATGATGAAACCCTGCTCGTGCAATCGGGCAAACCCGTGGGTGTTTTCCGCACCCATAAAGATGCACCGCGCGTGCTGATCGCCAATTCCAACCTCGTTCCCCATTGGGCGACATGGGACCATTTCAACGAACTCGATAAGCGCGGGCTGGCGATGTACGGCCAGATGACCGCCGGATCGTGGATCTACATCGGCACCCAAGGCATCGTTCAGGGCACTTATGAAACCTTCGCCGAAGCGGGGCGTCAGCATTATGGCGGCGACCTGAAGGGTCGCTGGATCCTGACCGGGGGTCTGGGTGGCATGGGCGGGGCGCAACCGCTTGCCGCCGTCATGGCAGGCGCTTGTTGCCTTGCGGTCGAAGTGGATGAAACCCGCATCGATTTCCGCCTGCGCACCCGCTATGTCGATGCCAAGGCGCATACGTTGGACGAGGCGCTTGCGATGATCGCCGACTGGACGGCAAAGGGTGAGGCGAAATCTGTGGGTCTGCTTGGCAACGCCGCCGAGGTGTTCCCGGAGCTTTTCGCCCGGATGCAAGCGGGCGGGGCGCGCCCTGATATCGTGACCGACCAGACATCAGCCCATGATCCGCTGCATGGCTATTGCCCGCAGGGCTGGACCGTTGCCGAATGGCGCGCGAAACAGGAAACCGATCCCAAAGCGGTGGAACAGGCTGCCCGCGCCTCTATGCGCGCCCATGTCGCCGCTATGGTGGATTTCTGGAATGCGGGCGTGCCAACACTGGATTACGGCAACAACATTCGGCAGGTGGCGCAAGAAGAGGGGCTTGAAAACGCCTTCGCCTTCCCCGGCTTTGTCCCCGCCTATATCCGCCCGCTGTTCTGCCAAGGCATCGGCCCCTTCCGCTGGGTCGCCCTCTCGGGTGACCCCGAGGATATCTATGCCACGGACCGCGCCATGAAAAAGCTGTTCCCCGACAATGCCCATCTGCACCGCTGGCTGGATATGGCGCAGGACCGGATCGCCTTTCAGGGCCTGCCCGCCCGCATCTGCTGGATCGGGTTGGGTGACCGACACCGGGCCGGGCTGATGTTCAACGAGATGGTGCAATCAGGCGAACTGAAGGCCCCGATCGTGATCGGGCGCGATCATTTGGACTCGGGCTCCGTCGCCTCGCCCAACCGCGAGACGGAGGCGATGAAGGACGGATCAGACGCGGTGTCGGATTGGCCGCTGCTAAATGCGTTGCTCAACACCGCTTCGGGCGCGACCTGGGTCTCCCTTCACCACGGTGGAGGTGTCGGCATGGGTTTTTCGCAACATTCCGGCATGGTGATCGTTGCCGACGGCACCGAAGATGCTGCGCGACGCCTGAACAACGTGTTGTGGAACGACCCTGCCACGGGTGTGATGCGCCACGCTGATGCGGGCTATGACATCGCGTTGGACCACGCCCGCGCGATGGATCTGCGCCTGCCCGGCATTCTGGGCAACTGACCGAAGACCAAGATTTTTCGCCGAAAAATCTTGGTCGGCGATCCTTCTGCGAAGGATCGCCGAACTTTCGCAGAAAGTTCGCAAGACAAAATCTTCACAGAAGATTTTGGGCCTCAGACCCGCGGATTGCCGCTTTCGACCTCACGCCAGAACGGGTTCGACCAGGCTCGCTTGCCCGCCGCATCAATCACCGTCACGCGCAACCAAGGGCTGTTGAGAAGTCGCGCCAATGGCACAGCCGCCCGCGTCATCGAATGGCCATGCACCGCTTTTGCCCCGGTCCCCCACCCCTGAACGATCACGGAAGACACGGCAGAACTTTCCACCACAACATGATCCCCCTCGATCCGCACATCGCGCAATTCCGGCCCCTGTGAGGAATAGAAATCCCCCCTTTTTAGCGCAGCCAGCAGGGCATCAGGCTCGTTCACTTCGGCCTTGACCATCACCCAGCCGCCGAAATGATCGGGCTCCGAGAAATGCGCATCATCCGTGGCGATCATCGACAGCTTGCGCCCTTCGGTCAGCAAGAGATCAGCGATGGCAAAGCCGTCCGGACGGTCGCATCCTGTTGCGCAGCCATGATTGTAGATCTCCACCGCATGGGCCGCCGTAATCCCGCGCGCATCGGCAAGAGTCAGGCCGGACCATTGCGGATGGGCAATCGCGACAAAGGCCCCGGCGGCGACGGCCCGCGCGGCAATTTCGGCCGCCGTTTCCTGATCCGGACGCGGCACGAAATCCGGACTGTTGGACGGTGCAAAGTCGGCTGGCAGCCCAACGGCGAGGATGTGCCACAACTCGCCATTCGCCATCGCGCCGGAATGCAATTCCGCCCCGAGGATCGTGGTAAAGCCCTCTGCCCGGAACGGCACTGTGTCCACGATGGGATAGCCCCAGAGCCCGATGAAATGATCCGTCAGCGCCAGAAAATCATAACCTTCCGCGCGATAGCGGCGACAGACCTCTTCCGGCGGCAGCACCCCGTCAGAGCGTGTCGAATGGGTGTGCAGGTTGCCCCGCCAAAAGCGGCCGGGGGCGGTAAAGGCGGAAAGCGGTCGGGTCATGGCGTCTATCCCAGATGAGTCGCCCCGCAGACTAACCCGAGGCCTTCGACAAGCGCACCCCCCAACCGTTTGGGCCGTCACCCCTGCCAACCATTCCCGGCATTCGCCCAAATGAATCTGGCCGCAAGAAGCAGGACGAACCTTTAAATTTGTTTACGGCGATCACATCTCCACCCCTAGCGGCGGGATGACCTGCGGCAGTGCGGCAATATCGCCTGTCGGAACGGACTATGCTAAATGGCAGATGTAGGAATGAAGCAGGACATACAGATGCAGGTGCCAGCGGAGGATCCGGCGGTTGTTGAAGAGCAGGATGGATGCATGGAACTGGCCGTAGATGAAATGACGGTGCGCGCCACGGCGGCGGCGGCATTTCTCAAGGCATTGTCGCATGAGGGCCGGTTGATGATCCTGTGCCACCTGTCAGCAGGTGAGAAATCCGTGACCGAGCTTGAGCGCCTTCTGGAAACGCGGCAGGCCGCCGTGAGCCAGCAACTCGCACGGTTGCGTCTGGAAGGGCTGGTCAACTGCCGGCGCGAAGGCAAGACCATTTTCTATTCGATCCAGGACCCCAAGGTCAGCCGGACCATCGCACTGGTCTATGACATGTTCTGCCGCGAGGCGTGATCAACCGCGCCCGATGAAGGGCATGTCGCGGGCCATGATCGTCAAGAAAGGAATGTTGGTCGACAGCGGCAGGCTGGCCATGTGCAGCACAGCGCGGGCCACATCCGCCGTATCCATGACCGGCTCCGCGCGGATGGTCCCATCCGCCTGCGGCACGCCGTTTGGAAAAGCCGCCGCCATCTCGGTCAGGGCATTGCCGATGTCGATCTGCCCGCAGGCAATGTTGAAACGCCGCCCGTCCAGCGCGAGCGTTTTTGTAAGCCCGGTCACGGCATGCTTCGAGGTCGTGTAGGGTGCCGAACCCGGTCGCGGCGCATGGGCGGAAATGGAGCCGTTGTTGATGATGCGCCCGCCTTGTGGCGTTTGCCGCCGCATAAGGCCGAAGGCGGCGCGGGCACAAAGGAACATACCCGTGATGTTGACCTGGCACAGCCGCAACCAGTCTTCGACCGGAATTTCGTCGATGGGCGCGGCCTTGGCGGAAATGCCGGCATTGTTGAAAAGAACGTCCAGCCGCCCCCAGTCTTTGGCGATCTGGGCGAAGGCTTGATCTACCTCCTGAGGCACGCCTACGTCGGCAGGCAGAACAAGTGCATCAGCACCATCGGCGGTTTCTTCGAGGGCGGCCCGCCTGCGGCCCATAACGGCCACGCGCCAACCCGCCGCGATGAAGGTGCGTGCTGTTGCACGGCCAATGCCGCTGCCTGCGCCGGTGATCAGGATTGTCTGGGTCACGGTCTCTCTCCCTCGGCATAGTCGTACTTCATGAGCCAGAGAAGGCAACGTTCGACCTTCGGCACCGAGGTATTCAGATCCGCCGCAATCTCGGCGGCTGTTGCCCGTCCGCGCATTGCCAATGCTTCAGCCACGCGGGCGACATCGTCCGGCGTTTCGAATATCCGCTTCGTCGTCGGATAGTCGCGCAAGGCCAGCATCTGCCTGACCGAAACTGCTGTTGGGCCAGACCATCGAAACTGACGATCCTTCGCAAGGTGCTTGGTCGGGAAGGCCCCGAAATAGGACATCGGGGATGGGGCAACCGGCAGGGCGGCGGCTGGGATCGGTGGATGCCGGGCCGGATCGGCCTTGCGTCGGATGGCATCAAGCTCGGCAAACAGATCCTGCATCGCGGGGATCACCACCTGCCAATCGAACAAGGCCCGCGCGCGTGCCTGCCCCGCCGCACCCATTTTGGCGCGAAGATCGCTGTCCTGCATCAGCCGGCGAACTGCCTCGGCCATCAGGCCGACATCGATCTGTGTCACAGCGGATAACTGACTGAGATACTGGATATAATTGTCCGTTCCGCCGTGATAGCGCAGCCCGGTGGCCGTGACATGTTCTGGTCTTGCCCCTGTCGTAGGGATGCGGAACCCGGCCCCCTCATCCACCGTGTCGCGGATACCGTCCCAGTCTGACGCCACCACCGGCAGCCCTGCGGCCATCGCTTCGACCGGCGCGATGCCAAAGCTTTCCTGCAGGTTGTCGATGGGAAAGAGAAACATCTCGGCCGCCGAAAGCGCCGCCAGCCGCCGTGCCGCCCCTTCGTGCGGCAGGTGATGCAAGGTCACATCCGGCATCAGGTCGCGGGCGGGGGACAGAAAGATGCGCTGCGAATAGCTGTCAGGGAAATTCCCATAAAGGATCAGGTGCAGTCGTCGGCCCGTCCCTGCCTGCGCGCGCTGCAAGGCCAGATAGACCGGCAAGGGATCGAATTTTTCATGCGGGCTCAACCGCGCGACAATCAGCGCGACGCTGTCCGCCGCACCGATCCCAAGCTCTGCACGCAGGGCCGCCCCAGCAGCCGGGTCTGGCAGGAATTCATTACAATCCACGCCCAGAGGTATCACCGGAAGCTGGGGGCGCGGCGGCACATGGCCCCCGAAACGCCGCAGAAGGAAATCGTCGATCAGGTCCATCTGAAGGCTGACAGCCGCCTTCACGGCCCTTGATGTGCAGATAACGGCATCCCATTCTGCCTGTGGCGACGCGCGCAGATGCCAGGCCCCTTCCATCACGGCCTTGGTCGAAATCGTATGCGTGATCCCGCAGATGGAATAGGCCGCCTGCCCCCACAAGCTCCGCCGCCAGGCCTCTGTCGCGAAGTTCGGGCCGGAAATGAACATCGTGCCGACCGGGGCAATGGCCCGCGCGTTTTCCAGTCTTTCCACACGGATGCGCTCGCCCGGGCGGCGATCTTCGGCAAGGCTGCGGAAGTGTTGCGCATCGCTTGGGCCATGGGTCAGGGCAAGCCATTCATCCACTGCCGCGTGGCGAAACCAGCCACGCAAAAAGCTGTCACCTGCCATCCGGCGCCCGTTCACGCCCTTTTCCGGAACGAATCCATCCGGCGCGAACCATATTGCAGCATTGCGCGACGGCGACGGCATCACGCTGCCTTCCGGCGCATCCAGAGCCAGGGCGTCGGCGTGGATCGCCATTCCCACATCAAGAGCAGCCGATCCAGATCACCAAGGTCATTGGTCCAGCCCGGAAGGCCGCTGTCATCCAGTCGCCGCTCGATCCGGCGGATATCATGGGTGGGGGCGAAGCGTTCGCTCAGCAGATCAACGCGTCCGGCCTTCATCCCCTCATGCACTTCGACCAGAAGATCGACGTCGCGCAGGGCCGGGGCAGCCACCGGATCAAGCAGGGCTTCCTCGGCGCCTTCGATATCGCAAATGATCACCGTGCGGCCACGGATGATTTCGGCAAAATCCTTGTGGCCCACCGCACCGCCGATCTCGACGCGCGCAGACACGCCGTTCGCCTCGGCGATCTGGGCGCAGGTGGCATGGGCATTCTGATCGGTGTCGCGGGCGATGATCCGGGCATGCGGCATCCGCAAGGCAAGGCCGACCGCATAATAGCCTTCGGCCGCGCCGATATCGACAACCGTGTCATAACCACCGGCGACAATGTCCTCGATCACCGACGCGAGGCTTGCTTCATAGCAACCTATGAGGCGAGGGTTGCGTGATCCTTCTGAGGTGCGTGTCGGATAGATCATGCCCTTGAAAGGGCCGGACAGGACCCGGTCCCCCGATCGTTCCACCAGCGCGTTTTCAAGAACATGCGCGCGCCATTTCGCCAGATGGCGCAAGGCCATGTTGAGCCGCTGCGCCGTCGGTTCGCCCGCGATCAGATCGCCGAGCCGGCGCTGCACGTTCTTGTTCATCTGTGATGGCATCCCCGCCCCCGAAACTCGTTACCCACCGCATGCTAGGATGCCACATCCGCACGGTCCAGTGCGGCAAGGGTGCGCGCAGGATGCTTGACGCAGCCTGAGGCAACAGGGCATCACGGGCGGAATGAAATGGTGCAAGGGTCGAACATGAAGGCGGAGCGCAAGGCCAAGAAGCCGCGCGGTGCATCCGACCAGTGGGGCAGCGTGCCCTTCGGCCTGAAACGCCATGTCAGCCCGCATGGGCAGGTTACTGCCGTGTCGATGATGAAGGATGAAGGCCCCTTCGTGATCGAATGGATCGCGCATCATCTGGCCATCGGATTCACCGATCTGGTTGTCTATACCAATGATTGTTCCGACGGCACCGATGACATGCTGATCCGTCTGGAAGAGCTGGGCCTCGCGCATCATCGCCGCAATGTCATACCCGAAGGCCTGCGCCCCCAGCCCAGCGCGCTGAACCATGCGCAAGTTGAACCGGTCGTGTGCAAATCCGACTGGGTCATGGTGTTCGATGCCGATGAGTTTCTGTCCATCCGGTACGGTGATGGCACGCTGGACGATCTGATCACTGCCGCAAAGGCGCAGGATGCCAATGGCATCGTGGTGACTTGGCGCATCTTCGGCTCGGGCGGCGTGGTGGATTGGTCGCGCGCACCGGTGACTGAGCAATACCTCTTTGCCGCGCCGCCCATGTGGAACAAGGGCTGGGGCGTGAAGACGCTGTTCACCTTTGATCCTGACTATTGGAAGCTGGGCATCCATCGGCCCAAGATGAAGAACCGCCATATCGACACGCCCTTTCCCGATACGGTGAAATGGCTGAACGGGTCAGGTCGCGAGATGGAGGATTACTTCAAGTTTCGCGGCTGGCGATCCATCACGCGGACAGTGGGCTATGACTGGGTTCAACTGAACCATTACGCCGTGAAATCGGTCGACAGTTATGCGATCCGGAAAATGCGCGGCAACGTCAACAACAAGAAAGACAAGTACAATTCCGATTACTGGTCGCTGCAGGACCGCAATGAGGTGCACGATGACACCATGTTGCGCTACAGCGACCGGCGCAGCGCGATCATGGCAGAGCTGCTGCAGGACCCGGTGTTGAACCGGCTGCATCACGCCGCCATCGACCGGGCCGAGGCGCGGCTGGCCGAGTTGCGACAGACCGAAGCCTATCACCAGCTGGTGGCCGATCTTGCCAAGGCATCGGCCGTGCCGATTACCCAGATCACGGCAAAGCCACCGCAAGCCCGCGACAAGGAAAAGATCGCGGCGCTGATGTCGGATGTGGAAAAGCGCCGCAATGCAAAGGCCAAAGAAGACCGCAAGGCAGCGCCCGCCGAACCGAAGCCCATCGTCACGCCGATGGGCAGTTATGTCTCTGGTCCCATTGATCTGACAGCCGAGGTCGCGCTTGACTGGCGCATGAACCACACGGTCGAGGTGCCCCTTGACCCCCGCGTGTTCACGCCGCCTGCACTTGCCGTGATCGAGACAGGGAAATTCGAGCGCGGCATCGCGCGACGCATGCCGTCGGTTCTGCCCAAGGGCGCGACAGTATTGGACCTTGGGGCAGCCTGCGGGTTCCTGTCGGCGCATCTTTCCGGCATCAGACCCGATCTGACGATGGTGATGGTGGAAGATGACAGCGGATTGCGTCAGGCACTGACGCAACTCTGCATCCATAACGGGCGTCACTTTTCAGACCGCTTTCGCCTGCTTGATGACAGTCTTCAGAACGATCCGGTCACAGCCATCCGCGATCTTGTCACTACAATTACGCCAACCGCGGTGATCGTTGCGCACCCTGGCGTGACACCTGACATGGTGATCGAAGTGATGGGCACGCTGAACCCGATGCCCGAGCAGATTTTTCTGACGGGTCGCTGGATTGAGAAATGGCACAGCGAGCTTGCGCGTGTCGAACTGGCCTTGCATCGATCTGGCTGGCACGGGCCGCAATTCGGTTTTGACCCGGTCCTGACGCGCGGTTATGGGCGGCAACCTGCCGCGAAGGTTCCTGAATGACGCATGTGATCGCAGCCTGCATGCGAGATGAGGCGCTGTTCCTGATCGAATGGCTCGCCCACCATTTTGCCGTGGGATTTGACCGCATCAGCGTGTTCACCAACGACTGCGCCGATGGCACCGACAAGATGCTGCGCCTGATCGCCGAACACGCCCCGGTGGATTGGTATGACAATCCCGGCCCTTATGACGTGGCCGGAACAATACAGAAGACTGCTTTGGCAAAGGCATTTGCCTTGCCGCACATCAAGGCAGCGACCTGGGTCATGCATATTGACGCTGACGAATACCTGAACGTGACCTGTGGGGATCGTTCCGTATCGGCCCTTACCAACGGGCTGTCGCAAGCCGATGTGATCGGCGTGCAGTGGCGGCACTTCGGAAAGAGCGGGATCGACAGATGGTCGGGCGGCGGCATTCTTGATCGCTTCACATTGGCAGAGGCTGTTCCCGCCACGCCAGAAAACGGCAGACTGGTGAACTTCAAATCCATCTTCCGTCCGGGTGCCTTTTTGCGGATGGATGTTCACACCCCGAAGTTTCCCGCCTTGGGCCGTCTTCCTATTGCCTTGAACACCAAAGGGCAGCCTTTGCCAATTGACTCGATCATGAAGGAACGCGGTTCAGGCTATGCCGCAGAGGGCGCGCAATGCACGTGGGAGAATGCCTGCCTGCATCATCACCATGTCAAATCCGATGATCTGCATCAGCTCAAGCACGCGCGGGGCGATGCAAATGGACGCAACAATCGAAAGCGGCGGATTGGCAGCGGGTTTTACCGGCAAGTCAATTTGAACGAGGTTGAAGATACGTCGATCTCGTTTTACCGGACGGCCCGGCTGGCCTGGGAAGACCGACTTCGCGCCATCCCCGGATTGGCGGCGCTGGAAGATGCCGCGATGTCCAGTTTCCGCGCAACTTACCAGAAGGACTGATCCAGCTGTGGTTGCGCATTCCGAAGTCATGGACAGCACTTTGCCTTTGAGGCATGGTTTGAAAAAGACAAGAGATCCGGATTTCCGGGCATAGTGAGGCAAGATGTCAGTACCCCAGCGCCGGCCTGTCGCGTCCCTTTGGATCGGCGAAAGGCTCCATTACCTTAACCAGATCTGCCTGTTATCGCATGTGCGAAACGGCCATCCCACCATTCTTTACTGCACGCATGATGTGTCGAACGTTCCGGACGGTGTCGAAGTGCGCAAAGCAACCGACATCATGAAGATCGACATGGACATTGTTTCGCAGACATCGGAATCCTTTCTGTCGAACGTGTTTCGCTACAAGATGATTCAAGCGATCGACGCGGTCTGGATTGATTGCGATGCCTATTGCCACAAGCCATTTCCGGATGAGATGCAGAACATCTTTGCCGGTCATGGATTTCGCGGCGCGTTGAACTGCGGAGTGGTGTATATCCCGCCGAAGGGCGAGCTGATCGCGCAACTGCTTGATTACTACGAAAACCTTCCGGAAGCTCCGGCATGGTTCAACAAGCAGCAGCGCAAGAAGCTGGAAAAGCAGGACCGTGGCCTGCCGCAGGCAGTGCGCATTTACAACGCCGAACGCACGGCATTTGGACCACAGGCCTTTACATGGTTTGCGCAACAGACCGGCGATTATGAAAAGGCGCTGTCGCCCGAATATCTTTACCCGGTGCCGTTCCAGTTGAACGATGTGTTCTTCGATCCCTACGGGCGGGTCGAAGGCCATTTTACCGACAATACCCTGTCGGTGCATCTTTACACCAACGGCACTAAACCGTGGTGGCGGCGCAACGCGCCCTTGCCCAATTCCTATGCCGCGCGGATGTGCGACATTGAAGGTGTGGACCCCAACAAGGCGTTGGAGGAGTGAGTGGTGATGACTGAAGACATTTCAATTGACGGCGATCAGGAAACTGACGCCCCGGCATCCAAATCTGCTGCCGAAGCGCGGGCGGAGATGCTCATCCGGCGGCAAAAGCGCAACATGCGCGTTGCATATGCCAAGGGCTATCTGGCCGGAATCTGCGCCATGCTGCGTCCGGGCGATCTGGTCATGGATTGCGGTGCGAACATGGGTGTCGTGACCGATGTTCTTGCGCGGACCGGGGCCGATGTCATTGCCTTCGAGCCGGACCCCTGGGCCTTTGGAAAGCTTACTGAGCGCTTTGCGGATCAAAGCAATGTCACGCTGATCAATGCTGCAGTGGGTGTCGGCACGGGGACGGTGCGCCTGATGCGCGCGGCGAATTTCGACGACAACCCGACTGGCGCATCCGTGAAAAGCACCATTCTGGATGGCGGGCGGCAGATCGACGCGGCGAATGCGGTGGACGTTCCGTTGATCGATTTTCCAGCCTTCCTCACGGAAAAACTGACGGGCCGCGCAGAGATTGCCTTCATCAAGATGGATATCGAAGGGGCCGAACTCGATATTCTTGAACGGATGGACGGCGACAGCCTGTTTGACCGTGTCAGGGTGCTGGTTGCGGAAACGCATGAACGCAAGTTCCGCGACTTGCGGCCGCGCTACCGGGCGCTGCGCAAGACATTCTCCGAAAAATACGATCCGAACCGCGTCAGCCTCGACTGGATCTGAAACGGTTACTCGGCCGCTTCCGACTGTTTGCCAAGCTGGGCCATGCGTCTGACGCCAGCATGCCGTTGCAGCATGTCCTTTGCACGCCGCGACAGGCCGTGCTCCTTGACGATTTCCCAATTTCTGTAATGCACGGTGAAAATCTCACGGTCTTGCGGCAAGGGTTCGCCCCGCTTGCGCCCACCAAGGATGTAATGCTGCTCTTTGGGCAGAATGTGCCAATCCAGCCCGGCCTTGCGGATGGCAAGTGGCAAGGTCATCTGATCGAGATAGGGGCGTTTCGCCGGGATCGTGGGTTCGGCATCGATCACGCCCGCAACCTGCATCCACACTTCGGGAAAGCGCAGGCCATCGGCATTGCGGTGCTGCTCGGGAAAGACAAAGAGGCCGGAACTGAAATAGGGCATCCGGTCCTTGCCTTTGTTCTGGTTCATCAGCCTTATGCGTTCTTCCGGCATGGCCAGCCCGGCCGTGTCATAGATCAATGGCCATATCCCCTGCCCCGCCCATCCCATCGACGCAGCAGGTGTCAGGCTGACATGGCCTTCATGGATCAGGTTGGCCGGATCGTTGGGACGCAGGAACAGGATATCGGAATCCAGAAAACACCCATACTCACCATCGCGCGGTTGCAGCGCGGCCAACATCTTGTTGCCGTGCGGATAGGGTGGTTCAAAGGCGCCTTCGGTTTCCATCGCCCGCACATCGCAGCCCATGCGACCCAGGATCGTGACCACATCAGGATCGACCTCTGCCATCCGATGGGCAGGGCAATAGCCGATCATCGCCACCTGCGAGCCGAAAGCCTCGCGGATCGAGGCCGCAAGGTAGCAGGCCATCAACTGGTACTTCGGCGGTTCGACGATGAAGAAAAACGTCAGCTTGTCCATCAAACATCCTCTTCATCAGCGTGGCGTTCATCCTGCCCCAGCGCCCGCATGTCGCCCCCCCGGCGTGCCGAAAACTCGGTCAGCATCGCGCAGATGGCCTTGGCATCGGGCAGACGGGGACGGAAGGATTTCGTCACATATCCCGTGGCAGCAAGCGATTGGAACAGGGCTGCAAAGTCAATCTCTCCCACAGACCTGAAGTCGACCCGGTTCGACCCGCCCGACACCCAATCTGTCCGGACAACGTCGATTACGTCGACCGATACATCGCAGAAGGCGCGGAATTGCAGCTGATAATCCGCGGCCATAGCCTTTGACCTGCGCAGAACCATCGCCACGCGGGTGCCAGGATCGGTGACATAGGCCGCCAGATGCAGGGCAGAGCCGTCCAGCGCGACGATCTTTTCAGCCGCGCGGTACTGCGCGATCTGCACGTCGATCGGGTGCTTTTCGGGATGGAAAATCTCATACCCCGCGCGGGCCAGATTTTCTTCGATCACAGTCTCGCCCAATATGCCGCCACGTTGCGCCGCAAGCCGCGCGCGGGAGATGTAGAGCTTCTTGCCCCCCTTTGGCGCCACGGCAGCCCGCAGCCGCCCCTGCATGAAGGCGCGGTAGGCCGGGCTGCCCGCGTAGCGTTCCGCCCAACCGAACCCCAGTTCCGGGACGAACAACCGTTCCACCCGCAGCGGTGTTCCATAGGTGCGCACCGGAATGTCGATCCCAAGGAGGCGGTAGAACCTGTCATGCCCTTCGATCACCTTTCCGATCGGACCGACCTCACCTCTGTAAGGCAGATAAAGGATGCTTTCTGGCTGCACTGGAAGGTGGTCCAGCGCCCAGAGCCGGGCCGTGGATTCCACAAGAAAGTGCCCGAAATGACCGCGGAAATTGCCCCCGAACAAATGTGTGCCCGCAAGAGGTTTGATCTGTTCTCCGGGCCGCAGGCTTGGGGCGGGCATTGGCCTGCGGGCGCGGATCCAGCCTTGCGACAGCGTGCAATAGCTGCCATCGGCGCGCAGAATGCCGGAGGCAAGCTTGTCATCGCTTTCGCGTTCGGGAACGAAAATCGCCTGCGGCAGATCGAGGATTAGCCCTTCGAAGGGCGCGGTGGGCGCGCCATCGGTGATGACAATCCGGCGTTCCAGCACGGTTTCTGCGCGGGTAGGCGCGGCCCTTTCCCCCTTTTGCAGGCGGCGCGCTTCGCGCCGGGCAAAGCCGCTTTCCGGGTTGGTCCGGCGCAGGGCGGCCATCGCACCGGGCAAAAGGCCCGCATGACCGCGTGCCGTGGCTTCGGCGACAAGTGCCCTTTGCCATCCAACCAAACCACGCCGACCACGGAAGGTTTTCCAGAAGGTCGGCCAATCCGGCGTGCCCCGAACAACCCCTTCGATCAATTCCTGCAGGCCGCCCACGTCCTTGATCTGCCGGATCGCACGATGCCCCATCAGCGGCACCGGCACATGCCGCACCCCGGCCCCCACGATCCGTTTTGCATGGGCGCTGTCTTCGGGGACGAACGGATCGTAGACAAGCGTGACCTCTGCCCCCAGACGGCCAACCTCGGCCGCATCAAGAAAGGCGGGATCGTCCCAGTCCCATTTCCGCGCGGCATAGCGGTAACGCAGTTCAAACGGGGCAAGACTGCGCGACAGGGTGCTTTGTGGGCTGAAGGCGAGAACGGCCGCGCCGGGAACCATCGGGGCATAGGCAAGCGCGGCAAAGCCGCCCATCGACGCCCCGACAAAGACCACCCGGCGAAAACGCGCGAAAACGCCTGCCTCGCGCAGGGCGGCGATCAGGGCGGGGGTGTCGGGATTGCGATACCAGTCCTTGCGGCTGGCCATCAGGCCCAGCAAGGAGAAACCCGCCTTCTCCACGCGCCATCGCAACCAAGGTTGCGGCGGATCATATTCTCCGACGGAGGAGAGGTTGTCGAAAGTGACGACCAGCACATCCGCCCCCGGCCGCGCCTCGAACCAGGCGTCGACCAAACCACCCCGATAGAGGAAGCGATCCGTGGCAGCGGCCTTGGCCAGATCCTCCACCAAGGGCGGAACGTTCACGGCCACCTTCTTGGCTGGGCGCTCTTCGGGCGTTTGTTCATTCATTGGGAACGTCCGCGCTGGGGCGCGCAAGGTACTCATACATAACGCCACTCACTCTAGCCACGTGCCCAAAGCCCCTGCCCACCTGTTGCGTCACCCTCTTGAGCGGGGTGCGATAGCGGAAATCATACTTGGCGATCCGCCATGGGTCAAATCGCGCAGAAGCGGGACAAGGCGGCAGACGGCGACTGTGGCGCGAAGCCTTCATCGGCGGCTTCACCGGATCAAGGACGTGACGGGATGCGCATAGGGTTGTGCGGAGAACATCAGCACAACCCCTGATCGTTGCGGTGAAAGCCAAGAGCGGAAACTTGGGGCAGACATGGGGTGGGGGACGACAGATCGTCGAAAGTTCACGAATTCTTCTTTTGAGTCTTTCGCGAATCGTGCGACCAATACCGCCAAGATCGGCCAGCAAGGCACGGTCCACCAACCAGGTGCATGACGACCTGCACCGGGCCATAACAAAGGGAGCTATGATGAAAAGAACCACTTCAACCCTCGACCGCCGCACGCTGCTGAAGGGCACCGCTCTCGGGATCGGCGCGCTGGCCGCTCCGGCGATCGTGTCGCGCAAGGCGCTGGCATCGTCGGGCGAATTGAACTTTACCGGCTGGGCTGGCTATCCGCAGTTTGCGGAGAAGGCTTTCCCGGCTTTTGAAGCCGCCACCGGCATCAAGATCAATTTCAAGGAACTGCCCGATCAGGACACGATGTTCGCCGATGCGAAGGTCGCGCTCGAGGCGGGCGGGATCGATCTGATCGAGCCGACCATCGACCGCGTCGGCGCATGGAACGACAACGGCCTGTTGGGCGCGTTCGACGAATCCAAGCTGGCCATGGCCAACTACCTGCCCGGTCTGGCCGATGGCGCGGCGGGCGAGCGGTCGCGCAAGGATGGCGCGCTGCTTTACGTACCGTCGGTTTGGGGCACGGAATCGCTGGTGGTGAACGAGGCGGATGCCGTTTTGTCGGACCCGCCGTCGCTGGGCGATCTGTTCCGCGCTGAAAACCAGGTGGTGGTCCGCCCGCATTCGGCTCTGGCTGCGATGGGCCGCTGGCTGGATGCACAGGGCAAGCTGCCGCGTCCGTGGATGGACGGCTATTCCGACATGGGCGCCATGGTCGAGCTGTGGGATATCGCGCTGGCCGAGGCGATCAAGGCCAAGGGCAATGTCGTGCAGTGGTGGTCGGGCGAGAACGAGGCGAATGCCGGCTTCACCGCCAATGGCGCAACGCTTGGCCTGTGCTGGGATTCCACCGGCTTCAACCTGCGCAATGACGGCTACAAGTATGTTGCCCCGGTCGAAGGTGCGATTGCATGGCATCAGGGCTTTGTCCTGATGAAGAATGCGACGAACGTGGATCAGGCGCATGAATTCGTGAAGTGGATTTCCAGCCCCGAAGGTGCTGCGATGTGGGCAACTGCCTTCTCGTCCAACCCGGTTGGCAAGGGTGCGTCTGATTTCATGGATCCGGAAGTGTCGGCCTATTACAACGGCACCTTCAATGATGAAGCGCTGTCGAAACTGTGGTGGTGGCCGGACCAGTCGGCAGAGTTCCTGGCCAAGCGGTCGGAATACGCTGACAAGTACAAGGCCTCCTGATCGGTCTTACAGCAAAAGCACGCCGGGCCTTTGGTCCGGCGTGTTCATTTGCAAGGCAACCCGCGTTGACGGGACGGTTCTGGCGGTGCAATCGGGCAATACAGATTGCGCGGCGGAACAGGCCTGATAGCCTGATCGCAACGAACAAAGAAAACACGCCACGACAGGGGACCACGACGCGATGAGCGCCGGAATTGATCTTGAAAACGTATGCTGCGACTTTGGCAGCTTTCGCGCGGTGGACCATGCGAATGTGTCCATCAAACCGGGGGAGTTCTTCTCATTCCTCGGGCCGTCGGGCTGTGGCAAGACCACGATCCTGCGGATGGTGTCGGGGTTCATCGAACCGACGCAGGGTGTGATCCGCATCGGCGGAAAAGACATGCGCGGGCAGCGGCCGAACCAGAGGCCGACCGCGCTGATCTTTCAGAACCTTGCGCTGTTTCCGTTGATGACGATCTGGGAAAACATCTCTTTCGGGCTGGAGGTGCGGGGGGTCGACAAGGCCACACGCCGTGCCAAGGCCGAGGAATTGCTGGCGCTGGTCGATCTGCCGGGCGCAGGCGACAAGATGGTGAGCCAACTGTCCGGCGGGCAGAAGCAGCGGGTGGCGATTGCCCGCGCCCTTGCGGTGGAGCCGCAGGTGATGCTGCTGGATGAACCGCTGTCGGCGCTGGACCTGAAGCTGCGCCAGCACATGCGGGCCGAGTTGCGGGCCATCCAGAAGCGGACCGGGGTGACCTTCATCTACATCACCCACGATCAGGGCGAGGCGCTGGCCATGTCGGATCGCGTGGGGGTGATGAGCCATGGTCGTATCCAGCAGATCGCCGATCCGCGCGAGATCTATAACAATCCGGTCAACGGTTTTGTGGCGTCTTTTGTGGGCGAAAACAATGTGTTCACAGGCGATCTTGGCACCGTTTCCGAAGGCATGGCCAGCCTGTCGACCCCGCATGGCAGCTTTCGCGCGCGGATCGGACAGGGTGTTTCTGGTACTGGCGTGAAACTTTATGTGCGACCGGAACATACGATCATCAGCCAGACTGCCCCACCCGAAAACGGGGTTCACGGCGTGGTTCACGAAGTATCTTTTGAGGGCAGCTTCATCGCCATTCATGCGGTGTCGGACAGCGGCATGAAGATGGTCGCGGAACTGCGCAATGACGGGTCTGCCGCGACGCCTGCGATTGGCGATCAGGTCTGGATGGGCTTTGACGCCAACCGCGCCGCCATCCTGCCCGATGCCGATACGAAGAGGTAAGCCATGCAGGATCTGATCCGCCGTTACGGCATGGGTTTGACCGGGTTGATGTGCCTGATCGTGGCCTTTTGGTTGCTGATCCTTGTGATCATTCCGAACATCACGCTGTTCGAAAGCTCTTTCCGACCCTATCTGCCAGTGACCGAAATCGGGGGGCCGCGGGATACCTATTCGGTTAACAACTACTTAAAGGTTTTCGATGGCATGATCGAAACCTCGATCCTTGGCATCCCGATCACGGTGCCGGTCCATGTGATGACCTTTTCGCTGACGATCTGGTATTCGGTCGTTGTGACGCTGCTGTGTTTCGCCTTTGCCTATCCTGTCGCCTATTACATGGCCAAGATTGCCAATCCGAGATCTTTGCCAACGCTGATGCTGCTGCTCTTTGTGCCACTTTGGGTATCCGAGGTGCTGCGGGCTTTTGCGTGGTGGATCATTCTGGCCTTCAAGGGGCCACTCAATTCGCTGCTGCTGTTCATCGGGGCGATCGACAAACCCGTGCGCTGGATCACGGATTATGACGCGGTGATGATCGGGCTGGTCTACACCTATATCCTGTTCATGCTGTTTCCGCTCTACAATGCCATTTCGTCGCTGGACACCAACCAGATCGAGGCGGCGGAAGACCTGGGCGCGCCGTGGTGGAAGATCCATTGGCGGATCGTGCTGCCCCATGCCAAGCCGGGTGTCGCATCGGGGGCGGTGATGGTGTTCATGCTGTCGGCCGGGTCGCTGCTGGTGCCGTCGATCCTGGGATCGACGACATCGCAATGGTTCACGCAAACCATTCAACAATGGATGAACGATGCGCTCGACTGGAATACGGCCTCGGCCTATGCGTTCCTGCTGCTGTTCCTCTGCACCGTTTTTGTCAGCGTGGTGATGTGGATTTTCCGCGTCAAGCTGTCTGATATCGCGAAATAAGGGGGCACGGGCGATGTACAAGTTCAGACAATCCCTTGCCCATCTCTATATGGGTGCGTTCCTGATTTACCTGCTTATTCCGCTGCTTGTGATGGCGGGTGCGGCGTTCAACGACAGCAAGCTGCCGTCCATCGTGCCATGGAAGGGCACGACAGGGCGGTGGTTTGTGGAACTGGCTGCGGATGAGCGGATGTGGGTCGCCTTTCGCAACACGATCGTCGTGGCCTTTGCGGTGGCCGTTCTGGCCGTGATCGTGGGAACGGCGGCGGCGATCCTGATCAACTCCATCTCGGGGCGGCTGCGGTCGATCATCTATGGGTTGATGATTTCCACGATCCTGATCCCCGGCGCGGTGATCGGGATTTCCACCCTGCTGATGTGGAACAAGATCGGCGTGCCGCCGGGGCTGCATCTATCGGTTTTGGGGCAGGTCAGTTACATCGCGGCGATGGTCATGCTGTTGGTGCTGGCGCGGTTGCAGAGCTTTGATCCGGCTTTGGAAGAGGCGGCGCTGGATCTGGGGGCGAGCCATGGGCAGGTGATGAAGCGCATTTTGTTGCCCCATCTTTACCCTGCCATTGGGGCAGGGGCGGCTGTGGCCTTTTTCCAATCCATCGAGAATTTCAACGTCACGCAGTTCACGCGCGGGGGGGCGGATACGCTGACGGTTTATGTATTCTCCAAGGTGCGGGCGGGAATTACACCTACGATCAATGCCTTGGCAGTGATCATGATTGGGGTGACCATCGTGATGGCGATCCTGTACGAGGTGCGGCGGCGCCGGATCGAACGGCGCATGGCACTGACGGTAGAGGAATAGAGCGGAAGTGCCTGGCCTTTTGGACCTGAGGCCGGGCGTTTCAGGGGCCTTTTGACAGAAGGCATTTTCCTCAATCCGATCATTTTTGGATGTGCAGCGCGCAGTGCAGACGCCTGTGCAGACAGTTGTGCATACGCGACGCACGGCTGATTGAGGGTTCATTCATTTGCGCTGTCCGGGTAAGCCGCTGGCTTGCTTGTCCGACGGGCAGCACTGGTATAATGAGTTATCCAGTTGAGAGCGCGGCCGGGAGGAGACCGACAGGATGGATTTTCGCGGTGTTCTGATCGGGTGCGGGTTCTTTGCGCGCAACCACATGGCCGCTTGGGGCGATCTGCCGGGGGCGGTGATCATGGGGGTCTGCGACCGCGATCCGGCGCGGGCCGAGGCCTATGCACGGGATTTCGGCATCCCGCATTGGGGGACGGATGCGGCAGAGATGCTGGCGACGCTGCGGCCAGATTTCGTGGATATTGCCACAACGGTGGGATCACACCGCGCGCTTGTGGAACTGGCAGCACAACATGCGCGGTTGGTGATCTGCCAAAAGCCCTTTGCCGAGACACTGGACGATGCAGAGGCGATGGTGACGGCCTGCGCGGCGCGCGGCGTGATGCTGGCGGTGCATGAGAATTTCCGCTGGCAGCGCCCGATCCGCGAGGTGAAGGCCCTGCTGGAAGAGGGGGCCATCGGGGTGCCGCGCTGGCTGCGCCTTTCGTTCCGGCATGGCTATGACATCTATGCCAATCAGCCCTATCTGGCCGAGGTGCGCGATCTGGCGCTGACGGATATCGGGCTGCATCTGTTCGATATGGTGCGGCACCTGATGGGGGATGCAACCCGCCTGTCCTGCGAGGTGCAAAAGCGCAATCCGCGCGTGACCGGGTTTGATGCGTTTCAGGCGCTGATCCGGCACGGGTCGGGCGCGGTGAGCAGCGTGGAGTGCAGCTTTCATTCGGTGCTGTCACCAGATCCCTTTCCGCAAAGCCTGTTGCAGGTTGAAGGGGATGACGGATCAATCACGGTGGACGAGGGTTTTCGCCTGCGGCTCCACCGCGCTGATGGCGTGGTGGAGCGGATGGTGGAACCGCCCTGCCCCGCCTGGGGCGCGAAGCCGTGGCATTTGATTCAGGACTCGGTGGCGGCGTTTCAGGCGCAGTTGCCTAACGCGCTGTCGGGCGGGGCGGCGATGGAGCCGAGCGGGGCGCATAACCTCAAGACCTTGGCGATGGTGCTGGCGGCGATCCGGGCTGCGGATACGGGCGAGACGGTTTATCTCTAGCGCCAGCCTTCAGGCGTTTGCGCCCATGAGGTGGCGGCATCGGGTTTGAAGGACCCGTCGGGAGTGGCGCGGTAATGGGTTATCGTGGCTCCGTGATCGGTAAGGTCGATCATGGAGAAGGCGTTGCCGTCGTTACGGGTGCGGGTCGAAAGGCAGGTGCCCGCCTGCACCGACAGGATGGTGGGGGCAGCCGTAAGCGGCGCGATATGGGTGAAATGCAGGTGACCTGATAGCAGCATGTCGACGCCCATTCGGGCAAAGGCGGCCACGGCCCCATCCGCGCCGGCCAGCGAGGGCGCTTCGCCGTTGGGAGGTTCGGGCGGGTGATGCAGGGCCACGATGCGGCGGCGGTCGCCCGCGCGGGCGAACAGGGCGGCAAGCCTTTCCAGTTGCGCGGGGTGGATGCGGCCATCCTTCCAGACATGCGGGTTGGCGGTGTTGATCCCGGCGATGAGGGCGCTGGGGGTGGTGATCTCGCCCTCAAGCGGCAGGTCGAGATGCCGGGTCCAGTTCCGCCATGGCGCCAACAGGCGCAGCGGCAGGTTGAACAGGGGAATGTCATGGTTGCCGGGAATGGCCAGCAGCGGTGCGGGGCAGCCTTCAATGAAGCGGCAGGCAGCGGCGAATTGCGCGGGGCGTGCGCGCTGGGTCAGATCCCCGGACAAGATCACGGCATCAGGGGCGAGGGTCGCCAGCGTGGCGGCCAATGCGTGGGGCAGATCCGGCGGGACGGTGCCGAAATGCGGGTCGGACAGGTGGATGATGCGCGTCATGGGGTGACGCGGTCCTGCACGTCGGGGATGATGATCGACAGGGCATCCGGGTGGATTTCAAAGGTCAATGGGGCCAGCATCCGCCGTTTTTCCCCATCAAAGGCCACGCGCGGGCGGCGGCGCGGGGTGCGGATCGTGAGGCGGTGGGCGCTGAACAGTTCCACATCGGTTCCCGGGATCAGCCTCTTGCGGGCAAGGTGAAAGGCCACTTTCATCAGATGCCAGCGCGACCCGGTCCGGGCGACGAAGACGGCGAAACGGTCATCGCTGATGATGTCGGCCCCCGATAGCCCGAAGCGTTCCAGCTGATAGGCAGAGCGGGCAATGAAGATCAGGGGTGTGCGGAGGGTGCGGGTGCCGTCTTCGGTTTCGATCTGGAAGGCGGGCTTGCGTTGGACGCGCAGGATGGTGGCCAGTACCGTCCAATAGGCCAGCACGCGGAAGCGGCCGTATTTGGCATACATCGCCTCTCGCTCTGACAGGATGCGGGGGTAGAGGCCGAGGCTGACATTGTTCAGGAAAAGCTGGCCGTTGACGGTGCCCACGGAAATGCGGTGCGGGTGCCCGGCAAGGATGGCCTTTGCGGCGGCTTCGGGGTCTTCGGACAGGCGCAGGCCACGGGAGACGAAGTTGAAGGTGCCCAAGGGCAGGATGGCGAGCGAGGCATCGGTGCCGAGAAGGGCCTGGGCGATGCCCGTGACGGTGCCATCCCCCCCGGCGGCGACGATGGTGGTGTAGCCATCGGCGAGGGCCTGCTTTACGGCATCGGCGAAGGTTTCGCCTTCGGTCAGACGGCGCAGGGGGACATCGGGGCCGAACACCGCCATGGCCTTGTCGATGGCGGATGAATCGCGGCTGGCGCGGCCCGATCCGGGGTTGGCGAGGACACAGAGGCTAGCGGGATCAACGGGCATCCCGGCACCATAGCCGGAATGCCCGACGATGGAAGGCCTAGCCTGCGACGAGGGTTTCAAGAAGCCGTGCGACGCCTTCGGCACCCGGATCGTTGAACCCGGCCAGTTTGTCGGCGGAGAGATAGGAGGCGCGGCCTGCCTTTGCGCGGGTCATGCTGGCGGTGGCATCGGCCCCTTGGCGTGCGGCCTTGGCCGCGGTTGGAAGGCCCTGCGGCAGGGCGGCAAGGGCCGGGGCCAGCGCGTCGATCATCGTACGATGGCCGGGGGCGGCACCGCCCACCTGCATGACGCGGTCAAGACCTGCGGAGAGCGCGCCGATCCAATCCTTGCCGGAGGCAGAGGCATCGCCGGCGGCGGCGAAGAAGATGGCCAAAAGGACACCGGAGGAGCCGCCCATGGTTTGCGACAGTTCCATCCCGATGGCGCGATAAAGCTGGGTGGGATCGGCCAGCGGCAGACGATCCAGCGCCGATTGCAGCGCGCGGGCCGCCCCGGCGAGGGTAGAGCCGGTATCACCATCGCCGGATTTGGCATCCAGTGCGTTGAGGGCGGCTTCGCAGGCAATGAGCGCATTGCAGCAGCGATCCAGCAGCGCGCGGCGGGCGGGATGGGGGG
Source organism: Variovorax paradoxus (assembly GCA_943370085.1). Classification (GTDB taxonomy): domain Bacteria; phylum Pseudomonadota; class Alphaproteobacteria; order Rhodobacterales; family Rhodobacteraceae; genus Paragemmobacter. The sequence continues at coordinate 350,700 of CALRPT020000001.1, forward strand.
ATGGGACCGGCAGAATGGGGGCAAGGCCATCTGGCAGCGGCCGTGTGGTGACGGGGGCAAGGGTGGCGAGGGGGGGCCATGACGGAGGCGCGGCGGGCGCGGCGAGGTGGGCGACCTCTTCCATTGTGACGGGCAGGAGCGAGACGGAAAAGCCGTGCATATCGAGAGAGGTCATCAGGGGGGCGGGGCCGATCATCCATTTGATGCGGTCGCCCAAGGGGGAGCGAGCCAGTTCTTCGGCCAGAACCGACATTTCCAGTGGTGTGGTGGCGCCGAGGTTGTTCAGGAGCGCCACATGGTCGCCCGGGCCCGCATGTGGCAGGAGTTTTTCGACCACCATCTGCATGGCAGAGCGTGCACCGGTGAAATCGACCTGTTCGATCCCGGCCTCACCATGGATGCCAAGGCCAAGTTCCGCCTTGCCCGCGCTGATGCGGTCTTCCTTTGGCGAGCCAGGCACGGTGCAGGTGTCGAGCGACATGCCGATGGACACGGCCCCGCCGATGATGCGGCGGGCGGCGGTGGTGATGGAATCGAGGTCGGCCCCGGCTTCGGCCATGGCCCCGGCGATCTTGTGCACGAACAGCGTGCCTGCAACGCCACGCGCCTGCGGCAGATCAGGCAGGGCTATGTCATCATCGACGATAACCATCGACACTTTCAGCCCGAAGGCGCGGGCGCGTTCTGCGGCGAGGCCGAAATTGAGGCGGTCACCGGTATAGTTCTTCACGATCAGGAGGCAGCCAGCCTTGCCCGTCACCGCCAGTATCCCCGCCAGCACGGCATCGACGGACGGGGAAGCAAAGACATCACCGCAGACGGCGGCGGTCAGCATCCCCTGCCCTACGAAACCCGCGTGCGAGGGTTCGTGGCCGGAGCCGCCGCCGGAGACGAGGGCGACTTTTGAGCGGTCCCAATCGGTGCGGACCACCACCTTGATATGGGGGTATCCGTCCAGCCGCGCCAATCGACCGTTGGAGGTGCGGATCAGGCCATCCAGCGCCTCGGTCACCAGGGTTTCCTTGCTGTTCATGAACTGCTTCATGGCGGGCTCCTGTCAGATGCGGTTGCCGCTGGCGTCAAACCAGAGCGGGTTGTCGGGGCGGATGGAAAGGCTGTCGCCGGGGGCAAGGCGGGTATGGGGATCGGCCAGCGTGATGATCTCATGCGGGCCGAGCGTCAGGTGCAGGCGGGTCTGGTCGCCCAAGTGCTCCACACGCCGAACGGTAGCGGGTTGGCCTTCGCCCATGGCGACATGTTCGGGGCGCAGGCCGATCTGGGCGGCGCCTGTGGGGGCCGGGCCGAAGGCATCGGCGGGCAACAGGTTGATGCGCGGTTGGCCAAGGCGGCTGGCCACATAGGCGGAGACGGGGTTTTCATAGATCTCGCGCGGGGTGCCGAATTGGACGAGTCTGCCCTGGTCCAGCACACCGACATGGGTGGCCATGGTCATCGCCTCGATCTGGTCATGGGTCACATAGAGGAAGGTGGCCCCCAGTTCGGCATGGATGCGTTTAAGCTCGATCCGCAGGTCGGCGCGGAGTTTGGCATCGAGCGAGGAGAGCGGTTCGTCCATCAGATAGATCCGCGGGTTGCGCACCAGCGCGCGCCCGATGGAGACGCGCTGCATCTCGCCGCCCGAAAGCTGTGTCGCCTTGTTGTCGAGTTTATGTGCGATGCGAAGGACGGAGGCCACTTCGTTGATCTTGCTGGTGATTTCTGCCTCTGGCCAGTTCAGAACGGGTGAACGCAGCGGGAAGGCCAAGTTGTCGCGCACGGTGAGGTGCGGGTAGAGCGAGTATTGCTGAAACACCATGGCCACGTCGCGTTGGGCTGGCATGTCATCGCGAACCGAGCGGCCGGCGATGGCGATGTCGCCCGCATCGGGGCGGTCAAGGCCCGCGATCAGGCGCAGGGTCGTGGTCTTGCCCGCCCCGGTGGGGCCGAGGAGGACGACGAAAGACCCGTCAGGGATGGTCATCGACACATCGGAAAGGGCGCGGGTGGCGCCGAAGGATTTCGTCAGGCCGGAGAGAACAACCTCAGCCATGATACACCCCCGCATTTGCGGCCGTGCGCAAGGCGCGGCCTGTTCCCGCATCGAACAGCGACAGGGTGCGCGCGTTCAGCCGCAGGCCCACGGTTTCGCCCAGCCGTGCCACATCGCCCGAGGGGATGCGCGCCTTGACCGGGCCATGGGCGGTGGAGAGCGTGACGATCTGGGTGGTGCCCAGATATTCCGACGCCTCGATCCGCCCGCGATAGGGGGCATCGTCGGCCAGCGCGACATGTTCAGGGCGCACGCCAAGGACCAGCGCGCCGGAGGCGGCCTCTTGCAGTTCCGGTAGGGCGATGGGGATGCTGCCAAGCGTGACGCTTTGATCGCCCGCCTGGACGGTACCGTCAAAGCGCAGGAAGTTCATCGCCGGGCTGCCGATGAAATCGGCCACGAAAAGTGTGGCGGGGTGATCATAGATATCCTGCGGCGTGCCGAATTGTTCGACGACGCCGTGGTTCATCACGACGATCTTGTCGCCCATCTGCATCGCCTCCAACTGGTCATGGGTCACATAGACGGTGGTGGCCTTCATCCTGTCATGCAGGGCGCGCAGTTCTTCGGCCATGCGTTCGCGGAATTCGGCATCCAGTGCGCCCAAGGGTTCATCCATCATGAAGGCCTTGGGGTTGCGGACGATGGCGCGGCCCAGCGCCACGCGCTGACGATCGCCGCCCGCAAGGCCGCCGACGGGTTTGTCGAGGATGTCTTCGATGCCAAGGATGCGCGCGACCTCGGCCACCTTGGTGGCGATCTGGGCCTTGGGCACGCCTTGGGATACCAGCGGATAGCTGATGTTCTTGCGCACGTTCATATGCGGGTAGAGCGCGAACATCTGGAACACCATTGCGATGTCGCGCTGCGAGGCGGGCTTTTGGCTGACATCTTCGCCGTCGATCAGGATCTGGCCGGAGGTGGGCAGCTCAAGCCCCGCGATCATGCGCAGGGTCGTGGTCTTGCCGCAGCCGGAGGGGCCGAGCAGCATGAAAAATTCGCCATCCTTGATGGTGAAGCTGGAGCCTTTGACGGCGGTGAAAGCGCCGAACTCCTTGCGCAGGTTGCGGATGACGATTTCGGCCATGACTATTCCGGGAAATGCGAGACGATGATGAACATCACCGTGCCCGCCAGCGTGACGAGGAAGCTCCAGGTGTAGAGCGCGAGGGCGAAGGGCTGCATCAGCATGAAGACGCCGAGGCCGATGAGGATGGTGGCGAGCAGTTCCCACGGGCCGCGGCGCAGACGGAGAAGGCCGGAGAAGAAAGACATCATTTGCGGACCGCTCCGAAGGTGATCCCGCGCAGCAGGTGTTTGCGCAGAAGGATGGTGAAGATCATCACGGGCAGCAGGAAGATGGTGGCCCCTGCGGCGACAGCGGGCCAGTCCTGGCCGCCCACACCGATGATCGTGGGGATGAAGGGCGGCGCGGTCTGGGCGGTGCCGGAGGTAAGCAGGACCGCGAAGGCGTATTCGTTCCAGGCGAAGATCAGGCAGAAGATCGCGGTGGAGGCGATGCCGGTGGCGGCCTGCGGCAGGACGACTTTTCGGAAGGCTTGAAAGCGGGTGTAGCCATCGATCAGCGCGGCTTCTTCATATTCGCGGGGAATCTCGTCAATGAAGCCTTTCAGGAGCCAGACCGCGAGGGAGATGTTCACCGCCGTATAGAGCAGGATCATGCCCAGATGCGTGTCCGACAGGCCAAGTTCGCGGTACATCAGGTAGATCGGGATGGCCACCGCGATGGGGGGCATCATCCGGGTGGAGAGGATGAAGAACAGCAGGTCATCCTTGAGCGGCACCTTGAAGCGCGAGAAGGCATAGGCGGCGAGCGTGCCGAGGAAGATCGACAGGAAGGTGGAGCCAAAGCCGATGATGACAGAGTTCAGGAAGCGTTCGCCAAAGCGCGAGGGGCCTGCGATGACCATGCCGCTGTCACGGACGATTTCGTCATACCACGTTTCGGCCGGGGGGAGGTTCTGGAATTCCTCGGCCGCGACACGGGTTCGGGTGGTGAAGAGGTTCACGTACCCTTCAAGTGAGGGTTCAAACAGAACCTTTGGCGGGTAGCTGATGGAATCCGGGCCTGACTTGAAGCCAGTGGAGATGATCCAGACCAAGGGCAGCAGGGTGACGAAGGCGTAGAGAACGACAAGTACGCCAGCGACCAGTTTGGAGCGCGAAGTGGGTTCGGTGATGGAGTAGGCGGTCATCTTTCCTTCACCTTGTTCAGGGCTTTGACATAGATCGAGGCGAGGCCGAAGACGGTGACGAAGAGGATGATGGCATAGGCCGAGGAATAGCCGGTGCGCCATTTCTCGAAGGCTTCACGCTTCAGGTCGATCGAGGCGAGTAGGGTTTCGTTGCCGGGGCCGCCGCCGGTGAGCAGGACGACCATGTCGAACATCTTGAAGTTCTCGATCCCGCGGAACAGCACGGCCAGCATCAGGAAGGGCAGCACCATGGGGATGGTGATGGTCCAGAACTGCCGCCATTTGGAGGCGCGGTCGATTTCCGCCGCCTCATAGATGTAATCGGGAATGGAGCGCAGGCCGGCAAGACAGATCAGCATCACGAAGGGTGACCACATCCATGTGTCGACGATGATGATGGACCATTTCGCATAGCCCCCCGCGCCCAGCATGGAGAAGGAGGAGGCGGGCGTGCCGGTAACCAGTTCGACCATGTAATTCACAAGGCCGATCTGCGGCTGGTAGAGGAAGGTCCAGAAATTGCCCACGACGGCGGGCGACAGCATCATGGGCAGCACGATCAGGGTGGTGAGCAGATCGTTGCCCTTGAATTTGCGGTTGATGAGCCAGGCGAGGGTGAAGCCGATCAGCACCTGAAAGAACAGCGTCCAGAACAGGAAATGGGCCGTGGTCTGCATGTTGGCCCAGATGCCATCATCTGTGAGGATGCGGACGTAGTTGCGCAGGCCGACCCATTCCACCTCTTCGTTCGGGCGGTTCGCGCGGTAATTGGTGAAGCTGAGACGGATCGTCCAGATCAACGGGAAGATGTTGATCGCCAGCAGCAGGAAGATCGTGGGGGCCACGAACAGCCAGGCAATCGCACGATCGGACAGGCCGCGCACCTTGCGGGCGATGGGATCGGGTGTGGCGCGGGCTGCGGCGGTGATGGGATCGGGCATCGACATGGTCCTTCGGGCGGCGGGGTTGCCCCTGCCCTGCCCCGCCGGTGGCGGGACGTGCAATCGGGAGGAGTGCCCCGCCCGCCTGATCCGGTGCAGGATCGGGCGGGCGGGGCGGGAGGGAAAGGCTTAGAGTTTGCCTTCGTCCTCGAACACTTCGGTCCAGTCGGCGATCAGGCCGTCCAGCGCTTCTTGTGCGGTGCCCTGATCGGCCACCACATAGTTGTGCAGCCGTTCCTGCATGGCGAGCAGCAGGGAGGCATAGGCCGGTTCCTGCCAGAAGTCCTGCACCCCGCCCATCGCTTCGAGGAAATCACCCGCGAAGGGGGCGGTGTTCACGAAGTTCGGGTCTTCCAGCACGGCCTTGTGGCAGGAATAGCCGCCCATCGACCACCACTTCTTCTGCACGTCCGGCTGGGCGAACCATTTGATATAGGCCAGCGCGCCATCCATGTTGTCGGTATAGGAGACGACCGAGATGCCCTGCCCGCCCAGCGTGGAGGCGGCCACGTTCTGCGCGGGGTTCACGAAGAAGTCGATCTTGTCACCCCCGGTGTTCGGATCGGCATAGAGGCCGGGGAAGAAGGCGAACCAGTTCATCGCCATGGCCACCTGACCGGATTTGAAGGCATCCAGCGACTGTTCCATGTAGGCGTTGTCATAACCCGGAGGCGTGGCTGTCTTGTAAAGCTCCTTGTAGAATTCCAGTGCTTCGACCGCCTCGGGCGAGTTCACTGCGCCTTCCATGTCGTATTTGCCGGGGGTGTTTTCGTATTTGAAGCCCCAGGCATAAAGCGCGCCGGTGGCGCCCATGGTGATGCCCTCAGAGCCGCGCTCGGTGAAGATCGAGGCGCCATAGACGGTTTGACCATCAATCTCGCGGCCCTGGAAGAATTGCGCGACTTCCAGCAGTTCCTTCTGGGTCTTGGGTTCGCCCAGATCGCGGCCGTATTTTTCCTTGAACTCGGCCTGGATCTCGGGGCGGGCAAACCAGTCCTTGCGGTAGAACCAGCCGTTCGCATCGCCCATGGCGGGCAGCGCGTAGTAGTTGGGTTCACCCTTGGGCCAGGTGGAATAGGCGCGGACGGTCGCCGGGGCGAAATCGTCCATGCTGATGCCTTCTTTATCGAAGAAGTCGTTCAGCTTGACGTAATGGCCGTTCTCGGCGCTGCCGCCGATCCACTGGCTGTCGCCGATCAGCAGGTCGCACAGCTGGCCGCCGGAGTTGAGTTCGTTCAGCATCCGGTCCGCGAAGTTCGGCCATGGCACGAATTCGAAGTTCATCTTGATGCCGGATTGGGTTTCGAAATCCTTGGACAATTCGACCAGAGCGTTGGCCGGATCCCATGCGGCCCAGCAGAGGGTGAGTTCGTTGTCTTGTGCGGATGCCATGCCCGCGACGCAAAGGGCTGCCGCCGAAGAGGCGGCAAGAAGTCTGGCCTTCATCGTAGTTCCTCCCGTTTCAGAATGATGTGGTGTCGTGCCCGTTTGGACGGCGGTGCAGCCCCCAGGCCTTCTTTGACGTAACGATAGGCGCGGTGAGGCGAGTCTGTCCACAAATTTTTGAGGTACGTTCCTCATTTCTTGATGCAGCAGAAGAAATTCCGAAAAAGTACAATTATTTCAGCTATCAAGCGGCGTCGACCTGCTGATCTTCACGCGGCTCTGCGGGCAGATTTTCGCGGATCACCACCTCGATACGCAGTTGTTCCTGCCCTTCGTCGATGGGAATGCGGTCGGCCTTTGCACGCAGGACGCGCAGGGCAGACCGGGCCAGATGGCCGGGATTCTGGGCGATCACAGCGTCAAGATGGCCAGCCAGAAGCGCCTGCCGCGTGTGTGGCGTGAGTTCATGCCCAATCACGACGAAGCGGCGAAGAAGGCCGCGGTCGCGCAGACAGGCGGCAAGGGCGCGGTGGCCGGAGCCCAAAAGATAGATACCGACGACATCCCGCGCGGAATCGAGGCAATCGCCCACGGCGCGGCGAAGTTGATCGGCAGAGCCGTGGGTTTCCAGCGTGGGCATCACATCCAGCGCGGGGAAATCGGCGAGGAGCACCTCATCGAACCCACGGCGACGTTCGATGCTGTCACGCAGCAGCATGGAGTCGGCGATCACCAGCACTTGCCCCGAGAGACCACGGCAGAAGCGGCCCATGAGGACGCCCGCGGTGCGGCCCGCGGCGTGGCTGTCGATGCCCACGAAATGATCGCGGCCCGTGTTGGGCAGATCAGAGCCCAGCGCCACAAGGGGGATGCCGCGCTGGCGCAGGGCGCGGACGGCATCGCGGATGACCGGAGTTTCGGGCGCCATCAGCGCGACGCCGGCCACATCCTCGGGCTGGAAACCGGCCAGAAGGTTTGACAGCACATGCATGTCTTCGGGCGGGTAGCGCAGCAGATCGAGGCGCAGACGCGTGGCGGCGGCGAGGGCGGCGGCTTCGGTCAGCGCCTCGGCCAAGGTTTGCACGAACTGGCTGTCGCCATCGGGCAGAAGGGCGATCATGCGGTAGGATCGGCTGCGGGCAAGGTTGGCGGCGGCAAGATCGCGGACATAGCCAAGGCGGGTGATGGCGTCATTGACGGCCGAGATCGTCTTGGCACGCACTCCGGGACGCGCGTTCAGGACACGGTCCACCGTGGCAAGCGAGACGCCGGCTTCGCGGGCTATGTCATTTACCGTCGGTCTGGTCATCCCTGCGCCCTGCACCCCGCATGTCGGGGATGGTTCTTTATCCGGGCAAGATTGAGGTACGTCAATCAATCCGTAACGCGCTGGCATAGTGGGGGGAGCGTAAAAAAGAAGGCCCGATCCGCCATGCTGCCGGCGGTCGGGCCAGGTACTGCTGTAGGGCTGTCAGGCGTGGGCGCGATGGGCGCCGTGGCCGACAAGGCAGACGATGCTTTCGATGCCGGTTGCGGACATGGGTTTGGGCAGGAAGCCGTTCATCCCGGCGTCAAAGCAGCTGCGGCGCGAGTTGTCGTCGATATGGCGGGTCAGGGCGACGATCGGCACCGTGGCGCCGCGGCGTGATTGCGCGCGCAGACAGCGCGTGGTTTCGAGGCCATCCTTGCCCGGCATCGAAAGGTCCATCAGGATCAGGCCGATGTCATCGGATGCTGCATAGGTGGCAAGGGCGGCTTCGCCATCCTCGGCCTCGATCACCTCATAGCCGCGCGCCTCGATAAGGACACGGGCGACGAGGCGGTTGATGGCATCATCATCGACCACCAGAATACGGGGCCGTTCTGCGGGTGCGGGGCGATACGCTGTCACGTCTTTGATCCTGCCTTGGCTGTCTTGTACGGTCGGCATTGCACTGGCCTGCGTAAAGGGTGGTGTCGGGGTCTGTCTATTCATGTCCGCCGGGCTTGCCCCCACCACAGGATGGACCCGACGACCATGTCCGAAAGGTGAGCCTCTTTGCCGAGTCGGACAAGCGGGGGGGAGGGCCGGATCGGGCGGCTTTGAGCACCCCGTTTATGGCCATAAACTTTGGTTTATGCGGCCCTTTTGCCACCGCCTGCCGCAAGATGGCCGCTTTGTTTCACGCCAAGAACCAATGCACAGCTTTACGCGGTGATTGTAGCAAATATCTGAAAATATAGCGTTTTTGGCTGTCAGTCGGCGACGGGCGCCCACAGGACCAAATCGATTCGCGGCGCGCCGGTGGCCAGCATCACCAGCCGGTCAAAACCCAAGGCGATGCCCGATGCGGGGGGCATCAGGGCCAGGGCGGCGAGGAAATCTTCATCTACCGGATAGCGTTCGCCGTAGATGCGGTCTTTCTCATCCATCTCGATCTGGAAACGGCGGCGTTGTTCATCGGGGTTGGTCAATTCGCCAAAGCCGTTGGCGAGTTCGACACCGCAGGCATAAACCTCGAACCGTTCGGCTTCGCGCGGGTCGTCCGTGCAGGCGCGGGCAAGGGCGGCCTCGGCCGCAGGGTAGCGGTCAAGGACGGTGATGTGACCAAGACCGAGATGGGGTTCGACATGGGAGACGAGCACCTTGGAGAGCAGGTCCGACCAGGTGTCATCGGGCGAGACGGCCATCCTCTGCCCCACCATCTGCGCGGCAAGGGCATCGCGGTTGGGGGTGCCATCGGCATGAATGGTGGCGAGCAGGTCGATATTCGCGTGGCGCGTAAAGGCCTGCGCGACCGAGAGCCGTTCCCACGGGGCGAAGGGATCGCAGGTGCGATCCCGATAGCGCAGAAGGGCCGTATTGGCGGTGGTGGCGGCGAGGCGGAGGAAGGCGACTGTGTCCTCCATCAGGACGATGTAGTCTTCGCCCACCCTATACCATTCCAGCATGGTGAATTCGGGCGAATGCAGCGCACCCCTTTCGCGGTTGCGCCAGACATGGGCGAAGGCGGCGATGCGGGTTTCGCCTGCCGCCAGAAGTTTCTTCATCGCGAATTCGGGGCTGGTGTGCAGATGCATCCGGCGGGTGGTGCCATCCTGCGAGAGCGCGTCGGTGGTGAAGGCGTGCAGATGCGCCTCATTCCCCGGCGAGACCTGCAGCGCGGCGGGGTCCACCTCGGTAAATCCGTTGTCATCGAACCAGCGGCGCAGGGCCTGCTGGATGCGGTTGCGCGCCAGAAGGACAGGGCGGCGGTCGGCATGGCGCGAGGGGTGCCACCACGGGGTTTGGGCTGGGCTGTCGATGCGGTCGTTCACGGCGTGGCGCTTTCGGTTTGAGATTTGGCGAAAGATGCGATAGGTGCAGCGCCAATCGCCTGCTGGATTATGCGGGCCTTTCTGAAACCGCAAGGAAACGACCCCGTGAAAGTCATCGCTTCTTCCCTTCGCAAGGGCAATGTCGTCGAGATGGACGGCAAGCTTTATGCCGTGCTCAAGGCCGAAAACTTCCACCCCGGCAAGGGCACGCCGACCACTAGCGTGGACATGCGTCGCATTTCCGACGGGGTGAAGGTGTCGGAACGCTGGCGCACCACCGAGATGGTGGAAAAGGCCACCGTGGACGAGCGGGAGTATGACTTCCTTTATGAAGATGGCGAAGGCTATCACTTCATGGAACCCAACACCTATGAACAGCTGGTCGCGACGCCGGATGTGGTGGGCGAGGACAAGGTGTTCCTGACCGAAGGCATCAAGGTGTACCTGCGCACCTTTGAAGGTGTGGCGATTGCGCTGGAACTGCCGCAGCGGGTGGTGGTCGAGATCACGGAAACCGAACCGGTGGTGAAGGGGCAGACGGCATCGTCTTCCTACAAGCCCGCGATCTGTTCCAACGGGCTGCGCGTGATGGTGCCGCCGCATATCGGGGCCGGGGTGCGGATCGTGATCAACACTGACGACTATTCCTATGTGGAACGCGCGAAGGACTGATTTTGCTGTCCAGCCTGCGGAAAGAGGCGCCTTCGGGCGCCTTTTTTCATGCGCGGGGCTGCGGCGAGGCAGCAACGGGAGCAGAAGGAAGTTTCGCTGCGCGGGCAATGCTGCAAGTGCAGCAGAACAACGTTTGGCGGATTGCCGCCAAGGGGAACGCTGTTCCGCTTATGGTATAAATTTCAGAACCCGAAACATTGTGTGATGGGGTAGAGTCCAAGGGGAATCGGCTAGGAGGAGCACTGCTCATGCCCAAGACCCTGACGATGACCCGTGACAGCCGCATCCGCATGGCACAGGCACCCGGCAAGCGGGCGCAGACGGCCGCGATCGCGCTTTTCCTGTTGGCCTATCTGGCGATCCTTGGTGTTCTGTTTGCGCCGGAAGGGTTCTTCCTCGCGCAGCCCGCCCCGGTGGCGCTGTCCGAGTGACAGGTCCGGCGTGGCCGGACAGTCGCACAGGCGAAACCGATGACGTTGGTATCCCTGAGGATGGGCCTTTCGCTTGCCGCCCCTTGCGCCCTGATCTAATCAGGACGCAGGCAAAGAAGGCAGAGCATGCGCATCCTGATTACGAATGACGATGGTATCAACGCCCCCGGGCTGCAGGTTTTGGCCGGGATCGCGGCAGATATTGCCGGCTATGGCGGCGAGGTCTGGACGGTTGCGCCTGCCTTTGAGCAATCGGGGGTTGGGCATTGCATCAGCTATACCCATCCGATGATGATCGCCAAGCTGGAGGACCGCCGCTATGCCGCCGAGGGCAGCCCGGCGGATTGCGTGCTGGCAGGCATCTATGACGTGCTGCAGGGGGCAAAGCCCGATCTGGTGCTTTCGGGCGTGAACCGGGGCAACAACTCGGCCGAGAATGTGCTTTATTCCGGCACCATCGGCGGGGCGATGGAGGCGGCGCTGCAGGGTGTTCCCGCCATCGCGCTGTCGCAGTTCTTCGGGCCGGAGATGGATGGTCTGGCCGACCCGTTCGAGGCCGCGCGCAACCATGGCACCAATGTGGTGCGGGCGCTGCTGGACCGGGGCATCTGGACGGGTGACGACTATCGCGTGTTCTATAACGTGAACTTCCCGCCCCTGCCCGCCGCACGGGTAAAGGGGATGAAGGTCGCCGCGCAGGGATTCCGGCGCGACACGGCCTTTTCGGCCGAACCGCAGCTTTCGCCCACGGGGAGGCGCTATCTTTGGATCAAGGGCGGGCCGCAGCAGACACCTACCCTGCCCGGCACGGATGCGGCGGTGAACCTTGAGGGCTATATCTCGGTCACGCCGATGCGGGCAGATCTGACGGCGCATGACCTGTTGTCCGATCTTGAGGTGCGGCTGGCATGACGGACGGGGCGGGCTTTGATGAGGATGGGTCCGCCGCCGAACGGAAGATGCGTTTTCTTTATGCCTTGCGGTCACGAGGGGTGACCGACAGCCGGGTGCTTTCCGCGATGGAGGTGATCGACCGGGGGCATTTCGTGCGGGGGCTGTTCGCCGAGCGCGCCTATGAAGACATGCCGCTGCCCATCGCCTGCGGCCAGACGATCAGCCAGCCCAGCATCGTGGGGATCATGACGCAGGCGCTTGCCGTGCAGCCGCGCGACAAGGTGCTGGAGGTGGGGACCGGGTCGGGGTATCAGGCCGCGATCCTGAGCCAGTTGGCGCGCCGGGTTTATACGGTGGACCGGCACCGGCGGTTGGTGCGGGCGGCGGATGAGATCTTTCGCGCGCTGGATCTGACAAATATCACGGCAATCACGGGGGATGGCAGCTTTGGCTTGCCAGATCAGGCGCCATTTGATCGCATCATCGTGACGGCAGCCGCAGAAGACCCCCCAGGCCCCCTATTGGCGCAATTGAAAACCGGGGGTATCATGGTATTGCCAGTTGGGCAGTCGGATACCGTGCAAAGCCTGATAAAGGTGACGCGGACCGAAAGCGGATTTGAATATGACGAGTTGCGACCGGTGCGTTTCGTACCGCTGGTCGAGGGGCTTGGCACCGAATGAATGGAAACGGCTTCGGGGTTTCAACCCGAACGGCGGCAGAGAGACAGAGCATGACCTTCGCACCCTTGACGATGCGCGCCCTTGGATTGACCTCGGTCCTTGCGCTTGCGGCCTGCACGGGCGGGCAGACCGGGATGATGTCTGATCTGGACTGGGATTTCCGGGGCGGTGGGCGCACGCTGGACACCACGGATGCGGCCCAGCAGGCCACGGCGGCGCGGCCGATGCCGGATGCGAACGGGGTGATCAGCTATCCAGGCTATCAGGTGGCCGTGGCGCGGCGCGGGGATACCGTGGGCAGCGTCGCAGCGCGGATCGGGATCAACCCGGCGGAACTTGCCAGCTACAATGCGATTCAGGCCGAGGCGCCCCTGCGCGATGGCGAGGTTCTGGCCTTGCCGCGTCGGGTCGCGGCAGCCGGTGGCGGCGTGGGTGCAGGCGCGGTGATCGGTGGCGGCACGGTAGCCGCAACCCCGTTGCCTTCAGCCGGGGGAGGCGCGGTCAGCGTGACCAGCATCGCGACCACCGCGCTGGACAGGGTGGACAGCACAGCCCCAAGCCAGCCGGTGGCAGCGGCCCCGAATGACAGCGCCCTGGGCACGATGGCACCAACGCGGCATCAGGTGAAGCGCGGCGAGACGGCCTTCTCCATAGCGCGGACCTATAACGTGTCGGCCCGCGCGTTGGCCGATTGGAACGGGCTGGGCCCGCAGTTGGAAGTGCGCGAGGGCCAGTATCTGATGATCCCGACGCCGACGGGCGAACCGCCGGCGCGGCCTGTGGAAGTGGTCACCCCGCCCGGTGCCGGATCGCCGACGCCCGAGCCGCCCTCGGCCGCGATGCCCTTGCCGGATGAAGAGACAAAGCCCGCGGCAGAAGCCGCCAAGGATGTGCCCGCATCGCCCGATCTGGGGGAAACGCGCACCAGTGCTTCGGCGGCGCAGTTTGCGATGCCGGCGAACGGCAACATCATCCGCAGCTATGCCCCGCCAAAGAACGAAGGCATCGACATTGCCGCCCCTGCCGGGGCCCCGGTCATGGCGGCGGCGGCAGGGACGGTGCGGGTGATCATGCAGGATACTGCGGGAACACCCATCATCGTGATCGCGCATGAGGGCGGATTGCTGACGGTCTATGCAGGCGTGGCCGGGATCACGGTCAAAAAGGGTGACAAGGTCACCAAGGGCCAGACCATCGCGAATGTGCGGTCGGGCAACCCGTCCTTCCTGCATTTCGAGGTGCGGCGCGGTGCGGCGAGCACCGATCCGATGCCTTTCCTGAAGTAATGCAGGACATGCTTCGGGCGGTCAGGCGATCCGGCTGACCAGCAGCTTGTCGATCCGGCGATCATCAAGATCGATGATCTCGAAACGGAAACCTTCGGCCGCTGTCACCTCGCCCAATGCTGGCAGGCGGCCGAACAGGTTCAGGATCAGCCCGGCCACCGTTTCATACCCCCCCGCCAGATCGCGCGGGATGCCCAAGCGGTCGCAGAATTCATCGGCGGGCATCCAGCCAGAGACCAGCAGGCTGCCATCTTCCCGCTCGACCAAGGCGGGTTCTTCATCCGATTGCAGGGCGACAGTGCCGGTGATGGCTTCAAGAATATCACCCGAGGTGATGATCCCTTCGAAATTGCCATATTCATCGTAGACCAGCGCCAGATGGTGGGCGGATCCGCGCAGGATTTCCATCACGTCCAGCGCATCGGCCTTGTCGGACACCACCGGCACCTCGCGCAGGAGGCGCTGGGGATCAAGGCTTTGGCGGCGCGACAGCGCATCAAAGGCATCGGCGAGGGTGATGATGCCCACCACTTCTTCCGTTTCCGCGTTGCGGACAGGCATGCGGGGGCGGCCGATGCGGCGCATCGCGGCGACGGTTTCGGCAGGCGTGGCATGGAGGTCGAGCATCTGAACCTCATGCCGGGGGGTCATCAGGGCGCGGGCGGACCTGTCGGCCAGTCGCATGACGCCGGCCAGCATCTCGCGCTCTTCCGGTTCGATCAGACCTTCGGCATGGGCCTCTGTCAGCAGGGTGTGCACCTCTTCGTCGGTCACCTTGCCACCGCCATCACCGGATGCGCCCAGCAAGCGCAGGATCAGCTTGCCCGACCAATTCAATAGCCAGACCACAGGGGCGGCGATGCGGGACAGAAGAAGCATCGCCGGGGCCATGCGGATGGCGACAGCCTCGGGATTGCGCAAGGCGAGTTGCTTGGGAACCAACTCGCCGATGATGAGCGACAGATAGGTGAGCACCATCACCACCCCACCGACACCAAGGGTGGCGGCAAGGTCGGACGACATGCCCTGCCCCACCAGCCAGGCAGACAGCCGCGCGCCAAGCGTGGCACCGGAAAAAGCACCCGAAAGCACGCCCACGGCGGTGATGCCGATCTGGACTGTCGAAAGGAAGCGACCCGGATCTTCGGCCAGCCGCAAGGCGGCGGCGGCACCGATGGATTTGCCTTCGAGCGATTTCAGGCGGGCGGGCCGGGCCGAAACGATCGCAAGTTCAGACATGGCCAAGACCCCGTTCAGCAGGATCAGGGCAACGACGATGAGAATCTCGGTCAGCATGGTGGCCGTTTTGGGAAAGGAAGCGGGTAGATAGGGTGAAGGTCGGATTTGCGCAAGGGCCTGACCCGGATCAGCGGTCAGATGCGAATGCCCTCGCGGGCGGCCAGGTCACAGAAGAATTGCCATGCGACCCTGCCCGACCGCCCGCCGCGTGTGGCCTGCCATTCGATCGCCTCGGCCCAGAGACGGTCTTCGGGGATGCTCACGCCATGAGCGGCGCAATAGCCGCGGATCATGTCAAGGTAATCGTCCTGCGTGCAGGGGTGAAAACCCAGCCAGAGGCCGAAACGATCAGAGAGCGACACCTTTTCCTCGACCGCCTCAGACGGGTTGATGGCGCTGGAGCGTTCGTTTTCGATCATGTCGCGCGGCATCAGGTGGCGGCGGTTCGAGGTGGCGTAGAACAGCACATTGTCGGGGCGGCCTTCGATGCCACCGTCGAGCACGGCCTTCAGGCTTTTGTAGTGCTGGTCATCATGGCTGAAGGACAGGTCATCACAGAACAGGATGAAGCGCAGGGGGGCAGCGGCGCGCAGATAGGCCAGCAGGCGGGCGACGGAAGGCAGGTCTTCGCGCGACAGTTCCACGATCTTCAGGTCGTGCCCTTCGGCCCGGATTGCGGCGTGAACGGCCTTGACCAGCGAGGATTTCCCCATCCCCCGCGCGCCCCAGAGCAGCGCGTTGTTGGCGGGCAGACCCGCCGCGAAATGGCGGGTGTTTTCCAGCAGCGTATCGCGCGAGCGGTTGACCCCGATCAGCAGGCCGATGTCGACGCGCGACACGCGGCGCACGGGTTCCAACCTGTCGGGATCCGTGTGCCAGGCAAAGGCCTCGGCCCCGAAATCCGGGGCGGGCATGGGGGCCGGGGCCATGCGTTCCAGCGCGGCGGCGATGCGGGAGAGAAGATCGTCGGTCATGCCTTGGTCGCGGGTTCGGTGTCGTCTTCATCCTCATCGATCCAGGTGCCTTCGGCGCGCATGCGCGCTTCGCGCTGTTTCTCGATCCGGCGGATCAGGAAGATCGACACCTCGTAGAGAGGATAGATTGCCGCGAACATCAGCATTTGCGACATCACGTCAGGCGGGGTGACGATGGCCGCAACGACGAGAATAAGGACGATGGCATATTTGCGCATCGCGGCAAGACCGCGCGATGTGACAAGTCCTGCTTTGCCCATCAGCGTGAGAAGAACCGGAAGCTGGAAGCAGAGGCCGAAGGCCAGCACAAAACTGGTGGTGAGCGAAAGGTATTGTTCCATCGACCCCTGGAACACGATGCCAGCCGGGGCATCGGTGGCCAGTTCGCCCGTGATCACGTCGCCGCCGAAGTTCTGCTGGAAGTTCAGGAAGAAATCGAAGGCCATCGGCAGGACGATGTAATAGGCGAAGGCGGCGCCGATGAAGAACATGATCGGTGAGGCGAGGAGGAAGGGCAAGAACGCCTGTTTTTCCGTGCGATACAGACCGGGGGCCACGAAGCGCCACATCTGGAAGGCGATCACCGGAAACGACAGGGCAAAACCACCCAGAACCGAGATGCGGACGGCAACGAAGAAGCCTTCCTGAAGCTTGATCAGGACAAGGCCGCAATCCTGCTGGCGTTCGGCCAAGGCATCGCAGATCGGATGCGTCAGAAAGTTGAAGATCGGGTTCCAGACCATGAAACAGGCGACCATCGCCACGAGGAAGGCCGCCAGCGAGTAAAGAATGCGGTTCCGCAGTTCGGCCAGATGTTCGATCAAGGGGGCCGAGCTGTCGTCGATATCGTCCTTGGTGGTCATGTCACTCCTCGCCCGGTTTTGCGGCGGCCTTGGCCGGGGCTTTCTTGCGGGCAGGTTTGGCGGGCGCGTCAGGCGTTGACGCGGAAGGTGCCACGGTCTTTGCAGGCTTCGCCACTGCCGATTTTGGCTTTTCGGCCGCGGCAGGTTTGCCCACGGCGCGCAGCTTTTCGGCAGCCTCGGCGGCAATGGCCTTGCGTTGCGCCTGCTGTTCGGCCAGCGCGGCGGTGGATGGCCCCATGATGGCAGGCTCGGGTGTGGCCATTGCGGCGGCAGCCGGGGCCGCAGGCGGCGTCGGCGGCATGGGGGGCGGCGTCAGGGGGCGCGCGGGGGGCGGGCTGGTGGGTTTGGCCGCGTTCTTCAGCGGATCCCATTTCTCAAAGCGATCAGCGGCGCCTTTCATGGCATCCAGACCCATCGCCTTGGGCGAGGTGACCTTCTTCAGATCACTCGCCACCTCGTCGACACCCGTGTCCTTGGCAGCCTGTTCCATGGCGCGGGAAAAATCGCGCGCCATGCCGCGTGCCTTGGCAGTGAAGCGGCCAAGGGTGCGGAACATCTCCGGCAGATCCTTGGGGCCGATCACGATCAGCGCGACCACCCCAATGACCAGCAATTCCGACCAGCCGAAATCCATGCCTGTCTCTCCGTCCTATACGCGCGGGTCCGGGATCAGACCTTGTCCTTGTCCGCCAGCGGGGCAGAGGCAGCTACCGGTGCTGCGGCAGGTGCAGCGGCAGGCGTCACATCGCGTGCGGCATCGGCGGCTTCGGCGTCAAGCTCGGCCTTGCCGTCATTCACGCCCTTCTTGAAGGCGGTGATGCCCTTGCCGACTTCGCCCATCAGCGACGACACCTTGCCGCGCCCGAACAGCACCAGCACGACGATTGCAATCAGGATCAGGCCCATCGGGCCGATATTGTTGAACATGGTCAGCTCCATCCGTAAGGGCCAAGGGTTGGCCCGATCCCCGTTCTGAGGGTGATGTTTAGGCCTGCTTTTCGCCCGCTTCAAAGGGGAATGGGGTTTCGCTTGCGATCAACTGACAGTATTTTGTCAGTAGCCCCGGAAGGATTTGCCAAGATGAAACGGGATGACCGGCTTTACGACCTGATCCAGATCATGCGCGACGGGCGGTTGCATACGGCGGCGGAACTTGCGGCGGCGGTGGGCGTGTCCACCCGCACGGTCTGGCGCGACATGGCGGTGATGGCGCGCACCGGCCTGCCGGTGGAGGGGGAGCGGGGGCTGGGCTACATCCTGCGCTCGCCTTTGATGCTGCCGCCCACGCTGATGACGGCGGATGAGCTGGAAGCTCTGGTCGAGGGGTTGCGCCATGTGGCCGAGAATGAGGCCAATCCCCGCGCAAGGGCCGCGCGCGCGCTGTTGAGCAAGGTGGCCACGCTGATGCCGCAGGCGGGGATCGAAGCGGAGGTTTAGCGGCTAGCTGGAAAAACGAAACAGCGGTCGCGGCGGATCATCAGCCAGAGCGCGGTGCCGGGTTTGGGCAGGAACACGCCGGGGACGGAGGCGGTGAGGATCGATCCGTCATGGTCCATCCGGAAATCGACAAGGCTTTCGCGGCCCAGATAGCGGGCGCGTTGCAGGGTGCCGCGCGCCGGGGTGCCATCCTGCGCGGTGGGGTTCGGGCCGCGACCGCCACGGTCGAAGTCGATCTTCAGGTGCTGGGGGCGGATGATGATGTCCACCTCGGCCTCATCCGGATAGCCGGGGGTGAGGAAGGCCCCAAACGGCGTATCGGTCAGTGCGCCACGGCAGGTGCCGCGGATCACGTTGATATCGCTGAAAAATGCGGCGGCGGCTTTGTCCACCGGGGCGTTGTAGATGTTGTAGGGCGCGCCGCGTTGCACGATGCGGCCATCGCGCATCAGGGCGATTTCATCGGCCATGCGCATCGCCTCATCCGGTTCATGCGTCACCAGAAGGACGGCGGTGCCTTCTTCTTTCAGCACTTCCAGCGTGGTGTCGCGGATGCCATCGCGCAGCCGGTTGTCGAGGCCGGAGAAGGGTTCGTCCATCAGCATGACCTTGGGGCGCGGGGCCAGCGCGCGGGCCAGCGCCACGCGCTGCTGTTCGCCGCCCGAAAGCTGATGCGGGTGTTTGGGGCCGTAGCCGGACAGGTTCACGCGGCCAAGCAGTTCATCCACGCGCCGCGCCTTGGCCATGCGATCCCCTGACAGGCCGAAGGCCACGTTCTGGGCCACAGTCAGATGGGGGAACAGCGCGAAATCCTGAAACATGAGGCCGACAGAGCGCGCCTCGGGCGGGACCAGCACGCCGTCGCCGCAGACGGTGCGGCCATCAATGCGGATAGTGCCGGAATCGGGCCGTTCGACGCCTGCGATCATCCGCAGGGTGGTGGACTTGCCGCAGCCGGAGGGGCCAAGGAGGCAGGTCACCTGCCCTGCTGCCACCTCCAGCGACACGTCATTCACCACGGGCGCGCCGCCGAAGGACCGGCTGAGGCCAGAGGCAACAAGGCGGGGGGGCGGCGTGTCGGGCATGGGTTCCCTAGCGAATTTATCGGAATTGTCCCTAGCAGGCAGGCCGAGCGGGGGCAAGCGCCCCCTGCCCTTCCGTCATGGCGGCACGATCAGAGCGTGGCCACCGTCTGGCCGCCGTCGAGAAGGATGTTCTGCCCCACGATAAAAGCCGCTTGTTGTGAGCAGAGAAAGGCGCAGGCCGCGCCGAAATCGCCGGGGTCGCCATAGCGGCGGGCGGGGATGGAGGCTTCGCGCCGGGCGCGGGCTTCGTCCATGCTGATGCCTTCGGCCTTCATCACACCCTGATCGAGCGAGGTGGCGCGGTCGGTGGCATGGATGCCGGGCAGCAGGTTGTTGATCGTGACGCCGTGGGGCGCGACTTGACGCGAGGTGCCCGCGACATAGCCGGTCAGCCCGGCACGGGCGGTATTGGACAGGCCCAGTTGCGGGATCGGGGCCTTGACCGATTGCGAGGTGATGTTGACCACCCTGCCCCATTTCCGGTCGATCATGCCGGGAAGGAGCGCCTTCATCAGTGCAATGGGGGTGAGCATGTTGGCATCAATCGCGCGGATGAAATCGTCGCGGGTCCAGTCGGACCAGAGGCCCGGGGGCGGGCCGCCTGCGTTGGTGACGAGGATATCAACGCCCGTTGCGGCCTGAAGCACGCGGTCGCGGCCTTCGTCTGTGGTGATGTCAGCGGCGATGGCGGTGACGTTCACGCTATGGCGGGCGCGGAGGGCGGCGGCGGTGGCCTCCAGCGCCTCAATCCCGCGGGCGTTCAGGATCAGGTCTACCCCGGCTTCGGCCAGTGCCTCGGCGCAGCCTTTGCCAAGCCCCTTGGACGAGGCGCAGACGAGCGCGCGTTTTCCCCTGATGCCCAGATCCATATCCATCTCCCTTTTTCGCTTCTGCCCAGATGGGTAACGCCCGCCGCCGGGCGCGGCAAGGTCGCGCGGGCCTTTGGACGGCGCGCAGTGGACGCCCCTAGTGGACGGGCGGCGCGCTTTGGGCTAATGCCCGGGCATGCTGGACAATCGCCCCACCCTTCCGCCCGAAATCGCCCGTCGCCGGACGTTCGCCATCATCGCGCACCCCGATGCGGGCAAGACGACGCTGACCGAAAAGTTCCTGCTGTTCGGCGGGGCGATCCAGATGGCGGGCCAGGTGCGCGCCAAGGGAGAGGCGCGGCGGACACGGTCGGACTTCATAAAGATGGAGCAGGAACGCGGGATTTCGGTTTCCGCCAGTGCCATGTCCTTCGATTTTGGCACCTATCGGTTCAATCTGGTGGATACGCCCGGCCACAGCGATTTCTCCGAAGACACCTATCGCACGCTGACCGCCGTGGATTGCGCCGTGATGGTGATCGATGGGGCAAAGGGTGTGGAAAGCCAGACGCGCAAGCTGTTCGAGGTGTGCCGCCTGCGCGATCTGCCGATCCTGACCTTCTGTAACAAGATGGACCGCGAGGCGCGCGATACGTTCGAGATCATCGACGAAATTCAGGAAAATCTTGCCATCGACGTGTCGCCCGCCAGTTGGCCCATCGGTCAGGGGCGTGAATTTCTGGGGTGTTATGACATCCTGAACGACCGGCTGGAACTGATGGACCGCGCCGACCGGAACCGGGTGGCGGAAACCATCCAGATCAACGGGTTGGATGATCCGAAGCTGGCGCAGCATGTGCCGGCCGATCTGCTGGCCAAGCTGCGCGACGAGCTGGAGATGGCGCGGGAATTGCTGCCCGCTTTCAACCGCGAGGCGCTGCTGAACGGGTCGATGACGCCGATCTGGTTCGGGTCGGCGATCAATTCATTTGGGGTGAAAGAGTTGATGGACGGGATCGGGAAATACGGCCCCGAACCGCAACCGCAGCCCACGGCGACGCGCAAGGTGGCACCGGAGGAAACGCCGGTGACCGGCGTGGTCTTCAAGGTGCAGGCAAATATGGACCCGAAACACCGCGACCGGGTGGCGTTTGTGCGCCTTGCCTCGGGCCACTTCGAGCGCGGCATGAAGCTTTTGCATGTGCGATCAAAGAAGCCGATGGCAGTGTCGAACCCGGTGCTGTTTCTGGCCGCTGACCGCGAGTTGGCCGAAGAGGCCTGGGCGGGTGATATCATCGGCATTCCGAACCACGGCCAGTTGCGCATCGGCGATGCGCTGACCGAGGGCGAGGCGCTGCGGTTCACGGGCATCCCGTCCTTTGCGCCGGAATTGCTGCAAGGGGTGCGGGCGGGTGATCCGATGAAGGCCAAGCATCTGGAAAAGGCGCTGATGCAATTCGCCGAGGAAGGGGCCGCCAAAGTATTCAAGCCGATGATCGGATCGGGCTTCATCGTGGGCGTCGTGGGCGCGCTGCAATTCGAAGTGCTGGCGAGCCGGATCGAGCAGGAATACAGCCTGCCGGTGCGGTTTGAGCCTTCACAGTTCACCTCGGCCCGCTGGGTTTCGGGCCCGAAGGAAGAGGTGGATCGCTTCGTCAACGTCAACAAGGGCCATATCGGCACCGATAATGACGGCGACATGGTCTATCTGACGCGGCTGAAGTGGGACATCGACCGGGTGGAACGTGATTATCCGCTGCTGCGCCTGACGGCGACCAAAGAGATGATGGTCTGACGCGCGGCCTGCGTCAGATCCGCAGGCGCGTGCAGGCAAAGACGATGTCCAGCCGCCGCCCCTCAAGATACCTGGCGAGTGTACCGGGGGTGGGGAACAGGGCATCGACCCATGCCGCCTCATCCGGTTCGGGCAAACGGCGCGAGAAGAAGTCCAGATGGTCCCGCGCGGCGGCGCAGGCGGCGGGGGCTTCGATCCCGCTGCGCCGGGCCTGACGCAGCAGGTCTTCGGCCAGCGGCACATCCAGCCAGAGGATCGTGCGCGCATCGGCATAGGCGGCCATATGCGTCTGCTGCCCTTTCGGCATCGAGGACCAGTAAAGATCCAGCGTCTGCGCCAGTTCGGGCGCGGGCAGGATCAGCACCGGGCCACGGCGCGCATCGGCGGTGGCGATGGCGAAATCCACCACGGCGCGGGCAATCAGCCGGTGCAGAGCGAAAGCCTGCGGCGCGGCGGCGACGGCTTCGGGACTGGCGCGATAGAGCGCCATCCATTGCTGGGCCAGAAAGAACCGATCGGGCAGTTCTTCGACCAGATCCGGCATGGCCAGATAGGGTTTCATCGCCTGCCGACGCGACGTGGTGACAACGGGCACGCGGATCACGACCGGGCCATCCAGCAGATCGCGACGGAGGACCAGTTCAAAGGCAAAGCGGATTTCCTCATCGCTTTTGCTGTCGCCGGGCGGGAGGTTCAGCCCAGACACCACAACCCGCAGGCGCGCATAGGGGCCGTCGAAATGGCTGTCGGTGACAGTTGTGGTCAGCACGGCCGTGCCCTCTGCGCCCTCTTGCGGCAGGGCGGCAAGTTCGGCGCCGGAAAAGACATCGCTGATGGACAGGCTGGGCTGGGGGGCTGGCAGGCCTGCGTCAAGATGGGCGAATTCGAAGCGCAGTTCCGTTTCGGCCCGCGCAATGCTCGCCGACCAGAACAGGCAAAGGGTCGTGAACAGGACCAGGGGACGCAGGGCGGATGGCATCATGCGGGCTTTCTTTGCGTTGACGGAAGGGCGAGGCAGGCGCCGAGGATCAGCGCGTCTGCGAGGCGGAGGAATTGCAGAAGCTGCATCAACCCGTCGCGCACGGAACCGTAGCTGGCGAAATCGGGCGGCAGGGTCTGCGAGATGTAGTCAAGCACGGTGTCATCGCCCAAAAGCGGGTGGACGGTGTCGGATGTCAGGTGCAGTTCGGCCCAGAACAGCAGCAAAAACAGCGTGAAGCAGAGCGCCACCAGATAGATGGCCTTTTCCCGCCCCTGCATGACCAGACCGTTGGACGCCACGATCCGTGTGAGCACAAAGGACCCCAGCCCTGTGGAAAGCTGCATGGCCTGGCTGTATTCAGCCCAGTCCGCTGACAGCACCGCCTGCACGCGCAGCATCAGAAACACGATACGGGCAAAGAGATAGGGATCGCCGACAGTTTCGGCGAAGGGGTCGGCCTCTTCCGCAAGAAGGGTTTCGGTCATGGGGGTTTGCCAGCAAGCATCGATGAAAGTGCCCCAACAGCCGTGAACGGCAATCAGATAGGCAATCCACGGCAGGTGAACCGCGATCACCCCACCGATGATGGCAAAAACCAGCAGCCGTTGATTATGCGCCGCCGCGCTGGGCTGAGCAGGTGCGCTATCGGCAAGTGGCGAGGCAGGCAAAGCGGTCATGGGCGGCGGGGGCGGCGGGGCAGCGGCGAAAGGGGCAGTCTGATCACCACCCACGCCCTGGGCGGGCAGATAGATCGGAGCCCCGGCCGGGCGGCCATCTGCCGCCGGCAACCAGACGGCATAGTAGAGAAGCGGTGCTGCGGCAGCGGTCAGGGGCGGAAGATCGGGTGTAGCGGCCGACGCCTGCGGCGAAGCGTCAGAAGCCGGCGGCCCTGTCGACGCGTCCCTCACATCTGGATCGGTCGCCTGTTGCGCCGTCTCCATCTTTTACCCACCCACTCGTCACACAAAACCACTGAAAACTTGGTATCTTGGGCTTTCGCCGGCTGTCAACCGTGCCGATCCTTGACCCTGCAAGGGAATTCCGCTACATGCGCGAAAGGTGGCTTGGCCACCCTTGACGCCGGGACGCCCGGACAGCAGCGTCCCTTCATCTTTGCGGGCCGATCCCGCATCTACAAGGACGCTTATGACCAAATTCTCCGATCTCGCGCTGGACCCGCGCGTACTTCAGGCCGTTGCGGAAGCGGGCTATGAAAACCCGACTCCCATTCAGGCGCAGGCCATCCCCCACGCGCTGCAAGGCCGCGATGTTCTGGGGATCGCGCAGACCGGCACCGGCAAGACCGCCAGCTTCGTGCTGCCGATGATCACGCTCTTGGGCCAGGGCCGCGCCCGCGCCCGGATGCCGCGCAGCCTGGTGCTCGCGCCGACGCGGGAACTGGCCGCGCAAGTGGCTGAAAACTTTGACACATATGCCAAGCATACCAAGCTGACCAAGGCGCTGCTGATTGGCGGTGTATCCTTTGGCGAACAGGACAAGCTGATCGACCGCGGCGTTGACGTGCTGATCGCGACGCCGGGTCGCCTGCTGGACCATTTCGAGCGCGGCAAACTGCTGCTGACCGGTGTGCAGATCATGGTGGTGGATGAGGCTGACCGGATGCTGGACATGGGGTTCATCCCCGATATCGAGCGCATTTTCCAGCTGACGCCCTTCACCCGTCAGACGCTGTTCTTCAGCGCCACGATGGCGCCGGAGATCGAGCGGATCACCAACACCTTCCTGTCGAACCCGGCCAAGATCGAAGTGGCGCGGCAATCCACCGCCTCGACCACCATCGAACAGAAGCTGATCCAGTTCACGCCGACGCGGAAGGATCGCAGCTTTGCCGAAAAGCGCGCCGTGTTGCGGGCGCTGATCCGGGCCGAGGGCGAAAGCTGCACGAACGCCATCGTGTTCTGCAATCGCAAGATGGATGTGGATGTGGTGGCCAAGTCGCTCAAGGCGCATGGCTTCAACGCATCGCCCATCCATGGCGATCTGGACCAATCAGTGCGCACCCGGACGCTGGACGGGTTCCGTGACGGGTCGGTGCACCTGCTGATCGCATCGGACGTGGCGGCCCGCGGGTTGGACATTCCGGCTGTGAGCCATGTGTTCAACTTCGACGTTCCCAGCCATCCCGAGGATTATGTGCACCGCATCGGACGGACAGGCCGCGCCGGGCGTCTGGGCAAGGCCTATACGATCGCTGTGCCGTCGGATGAGAAATACCTGACCGCCATCGAAAGCCTGGTCAAGATGCCTATCCCGCGCGGGGAAATGCCCGAGGGGCTGGACCTTGCGAGCGAAGCATCCGACCGGCCGCGCGAAGAGCGCAGCCCGCGTGGTGGGCGTGACCGCAACGAAGGGCGTGATCGTGGCCGCAGCGGCGGCGGGCGTGGAGAGCGCGCGCCGCGTGAGACGGCTGTGGAAGCGCCCGTAGTGGTCGCCGTCGCCCAGCAGGAACCGGTGCAGGCCGAGGCCCCTGCCCCGCAACCGCGCCGCGAAGAGCGCCCGCGTCGCGATGAAGAGCGGCGGTCCGAAGGACGCAGCGATGAACGGCGTGGTGAGGATCGGCGCGAGCGTCGGGATGATCGGCGCGACGACCGTCGCGGCGGCTATCGCGATGATCGTGGCGGCCCGCCCGTTGTTGGCATGGGCGACCATGTACCGGATTTCATCCTGCGCAGCTTCAAGATCGCCAGCGCGCCGACGGATGAGACCGAAGACGAAATGGCAGCCAGCGGGACCGAAGGTTGAACATCCGCCAGTTCGATTGAATAGGCCCCGCAGCGCGGGGCCTTGTTCATTCTGGGGCCGAAAATTCTTCGCCGAAGAATTTTCTTGTCAGGAATTTTTTCAAAAAAATTCCCCATCCTTCGCAGAAGGATGAATTGGAGATTTTTCCTTGAAAAATCTCCGCCTTACTCGGCCATCAAACGGCTGACGACGACGGTCACCTCGGGTTTCTTGCCGATCTCTTCCATCGACACCTGCCGCACGATGCGGCGCAGCGCCTCGTCCAGTTTGTCATCGTCGCGCAGAATCTTGCGCCCGGCCCCGTTCAGGAATTCGGCCAGATCGGCCTCCATCGTTTCGGCCAGCGGGCCGGATCGGCCCTTGGTGGACAGGCCCATGATCTCTACCCAGGCGTCACCCAGCACCTCGGCGTCGTCATCGAGGATCACGGTCACCATGACATGACCGTTCAGCGCCATGCGGATACGGTCGCGGATCACGCCCTCCAGCGCGCCGACCTGGACATTGCCATCCAGATAGACCCGGCCTGTTTCGATATGACCCACGACGCTGGGAGATTCACCGCTGAGGTCCACCATCATGCCATTGGTCACCACGGCCGTGGACAGGCCCGCCTCTGCCCCGATGCGGGCGTGCTCCCGCAGATGGCGGTGTTCGCCGTGCATGGGGATCAGCATATCGGGCAGCAGCAAGCGGTGAACATGTTCCAGATCAGGGCGGTTGGCGTGGCCCGACACATGATAGCGGCCACCGCCATCATCCATCACATCAACCCCCATTTCCGAGAAGTTGTTGACGATGCGCAGCACCTCACGCTCATTGCCGGGAATGGTCTTGGAGGAAAAGAGGAACAGATCGCCCTTCTTCATCTCCATCCCCAGGTATTTTCCGCGCGACAGTTGTGCGCTGGCGGCACGGCGTTCGCCCTGCGATCCGGTCACGATCAGCATCAGATTGCCGCGCGGCACGCTGGCGGCATCTTCAGGGCTGACGGTGCGGGGGAAATCGGTCAGCACGCCGGATTGTTCGGCTGCCGCCACCATGCGCTTCATCGCGCGGCCCATCAGGCACACCGACCGGTCCGCCGCGCGGGCGGCTTCGGCCAGAGTGCGCAGGCGGGCGACGTTTGAGGCGAAGGTCGTGGCCACGACAAGGCCACCCCGCCCTGCCACCAATTCGCGGATCGGTTCGCGGATGGAGCTTTCCGACCGGCCGGGATGCAGCGAAAAGACGTTGGTGGAATCGCACATCAGCGCCTTGACCGGGCGTTCTGCGGCAATCTCGGCAAAGCGGGCATCATCCCATGCCTCGCCCACGATGGGGTTGTGATCGAGCTTGAAGTCGCCGGAATGCACGATGCGACCGGCGGGCGTGTCGATCACCAGCGCGGCGCTTTCTGGGATGGAATGGCTGACAGGCACGAATTGCACCTTGAACGGTCCCGCCGTCACCGTTTCCGGGCGCGGCAGGACGGTGCGGATCATCTCGACCGGCAGGCCCTGCTCTTCGAATTTCAGCCGCCCGATGGTGGCGGTGAAGCGGCGGGCATAGACCGGCTTTTGCAGTTTTGGCCAGAGATGGCCCAAGGCGCCGATATGGTCTTCATGGGCGTGCGTAATGAAGATGGCTTCCAGACGGTCGAGATTGTCTTCGAGCCAGCCGATATCGGGAAGGATCAGGTCCACACCCGGCGTTGAATCCATGTCCGGAAAGGTTACGCCCATGTCGACAAGGATCAGGCGTTCCTTGCCGGCGGGGCCATAGCCATAGACATAGGCGTTCATGCCGATCTCCCCGGCACCGCCGAGGGGAAGATAGATCAGCCGGTTTGCAGTCATGCGGTTTCCATTTCCTTGTTGTAACGGTCGATGAGCATCAGGCCATGCATGGTCAGGTCATCTTCGACGCTGTCAAATAGTTCAGTATCCTGCGCAAACAGGGAGGCGAGGCCCCCGGTTGCGATAACCTTCATCGGGCGGTCGCGTTCCTTGCGCACTTCGCGCACGATGCCTTCGATCAGGCCGATATAGCCCCAGTATACGCCAGATTGCATACAGGCCACCGTATTCGTTCCGATGGCACGGATGGGGCGGCTGATGTCGACATGCGGCAGGGCGGCGGCGGCCATGTGGAGCGCCTCGAGCGAGAGGTTCACTCCGGGGGCGATGACGCCACCGATATAGGCGCCGTCGAGATCGACCACGTCAAAGGTGGTGGCGGTGCCAAAATCCACCACGATCAGATCGCCGCCGTGGCGGTCATGCGCGCCGACGGTGTTGACCAGCCGATCCGGCCCCACGGTCGTGCCCGTATCGACGCGGGGCATCACGGGCAAGCGGCATTCGGGTTTGCCCACGACCAGCGGGCGACAGTCGAAATAGCGGTTGCACAGCACACGCAGGTTGAACACCACGCGTGGCACGGTTGAGGAGATGATCGCGCTGTCGATGGTGGCTTCCGTCTTGGTCAGCATCATCAGGGACGACAGCCAGACGAAGTATTCATCCGCCGTGCGCTTGTGGTCGGTGGCGATGCGCCATGTGGCGATGAAGCGCGCACCGTCCCAGATGGAAAAGACGGTGTTCGTGTTGCCGCAATCGATGGCGAGGAGCATGAGGTTTCCCCGTTGTCAGAAGAAAACTTCCGCCGCCGGGATGGCGACAGAGCCGTGGGATTGGCGCAGGATCAATGCGCCGGTTTCATCGATGGCCTCGAAGATGCCTTCGCGGGTTTCCGTTCCCGTCCGGGCGCGGATAGGTTGGCCCAGACGCGCGGCATGGTCCAGCCATGCCGCGCGCAGGGGGGCGAAGCCCTGTTGGGTGAAGGTCTGCTCCCATGCGGCATAGGCGGGGGCGAGGGCGTTAAGGAATGCCTCTGGCGTGACGCGCAGTCCAGTCTCTGAAAGCAGCGACACGGGCGACAGGGCGCCGGGTTCCACTTGTGACGCGTCCGGGGCGGCGATCAGGTTCACGCCGATGCCGATGGCAAGGTTCTGCACCCCCTGCCCTGCGCCCGCGCTTTCGAGCAGAATGCCCGCCACCTTGCCACCGTTCAGCAGAACGTCATTGGGCCATTTCAGCGCAAAGGCCCCCGGCAGGCCAGTAAGCGAGACGAAAGCATCACGCAGCGCCAAGGCGGCGGCGAAGGAACGCAGGGCGACAGTCGCGGCAGGTTCCGTCGGGCGCAGCAGAAGCGTGGCGTGGAAATTGCCGGGCGGGCTGGCCCATGCGCGGGCGCGGCGGCCCCGTCCAGCGGTCTGTTCCCCGGCCAGAAACCAGCATGGCCCCGCATGCTGCGGGGCCATGCGGAAGGCATGGGCATTGGTGCTGTCGACCGTGTCGAGGAGATGGCGACCCACCCCCTCGGGCCAGGGGGCGTTACCGGACAAGGGCTTCTGCCGCGATAGCGGCGGCGGGTTCGATGCCGAAGAGGTTCACGATCCCGGCCACCATGATCACAGCCACGGCCACCAGCATTGCCCATTGTGCAGGGGACATGCGGGATTCCATGCCGTCATTTTCCTTGCCGAAATACATGAAGAAGACAATGCGCAGGTAGTAGAAGGCCCCGATCACCGAGGCCACCGCGCCGGCCAGCGCGAGCCAGGCCATATCGGCATCGACGGCGGCTTTCAGCACGTAAAACTTGCCGAAGAAGCCCACCATCGGCGGCACGCCGGCCAAGCTGAACATCAAGACGAGCATGGCCAGTGCCTTGAGCGGTTCCTTCTTGGCAAAGCTGTTCAGGCTGTCGATGCTGGTGACGGGGCGGCCGTCTTTCTCCATCGACAGGATGAAGGCGAAGGTGCCCACGTTCATGGTGACGTAGATCGCCATGTAGACCAGCATGGCCTGCACGCCTTCGGCCGTCCCGGACGCAAGACCCACCAGCGCATAGCCCATATGGGCGATGGAGGAATAGGCCATCAGTCGCTTGATGTCGCGCTGGCCGATGGCGGCCACGGCGCCGAGGAACATCGAGATCACGGCGAAGGCCGCCAAAACCTGCGACCAATCGCCGGGGATTGTGCCAAAGGCATCCCAGGTCAGCCGCGCCAGCAGGGCCATGGCGGCAACCTTGGGGGCGGTGGCGAAGAAGGCGGTCACCGGGGTGGGCGCGCCCTCATAGACGTCAGGCGTCCACATGTGGAAGGGTGCGGCAGAGACCTTGAAGGCCAGACCGGCCAGCATAAAGACCAGCCCGAACAGCAGCCCCAGCGGTGCGCCATTTTCCAGCGTGGACAGGATGCCCGAAAACAGCGTGGTGCCCGCATAGCCATAGGTCAGCGACGCGCCATAAAGCAGGATGCCCGAGGACAGCGCGCCAAGGACGAAGTATTTCAACCCCGCCTCGGTGGATTTCACGCTGTCACGCCGGATGGCAGCGACGACGTAGAGCGCCAGCGATTGCAGTTCGAGGCCCAGATAGAGCGCCATCAGATCGCCGGCAGAGACCATCATCATCATGCCCACCACGGCCAGCGCCAGCAGGATGGGATATTCGAACCGCAGCAGATCGCGACGGATCATGTAATCCTGCGACATGATCAGCACGGCCGCGGCCGAAACGAGGATCATCACCTTGGCAAAGCGGGCGAAGGGATCGTCGATGAAGATGCCGCCAAAGGCGCTGCGTTCACCTTCGCCACCCAAACCAATCCAAAGGGCCAGCGCAAGGAACAGGCCTGCGGTGGCCCAGCTGATCAGGGGGGCGACCTTGTCCTTGCTGGTATAGACGCCGAACATCAACGCGCCCATGGCGAACAGGGCCAGCACGACCTCAGGCAGGACGGTGGAGAAATCTTGCGGGGTCATCTGACGCGTCCCTTCAGTTATTCGCAAGCTGCGTGTCGCCCACGTCAGTGGGGATCGCAGCCTGATAGTCGGTGACCAGCGCCTCGACCGAGGGGCCGATGATATCGGTGACCAGCGCCGGGTAGATGCCAAGGAGCAGGGTCATCACCACGAGTGGCGCGAAGATCGCCTTCTCGCGGCGGGTCATGTCGGTGATCGACTTGAGCGCTTCCTTGATCAGGTCGCCCATCACCACCCGGCGATAGAGCCAGAGTGCATAGGCGGCCGACAGGATCACACCTGTGGTGGCCACGGCGGCGACCCAGGTGTTGACCTGGAACACGCCCATCAGGGTAAGGAATTCCCCGATGAAGCCGGAGGTGCCGGGAAGGCCCACATTGGCCATCGTGAAGAACATGAAGATGAGCGCATAGGCCGGCATGCGGTTCACAAGGCCGCCATAGGCATCAATCTCGCGCGTGTGCATCCGGTCATAGATCACGCCGACGCAGAGGAAAAGCGCGCCGGAGATGAAGCCATGGCTGATCATCTGGAAGATCGCGCCGTCGATGCCCTGCTGGTTGGCGGCGAAGATGCCCATGGTGACGTAGCCCATATGGGCGACCGAGGAATAGGCGATGAGCTTTTTCATATCGCTCTGCGCCAATGCGACCAGCGAGGTGTAGACGATGGCAATTGCCGACATCCACAGCACCAGAGGGGCGAGCAGGTCGGATGCGACCGGGAACATCGGCAGCGAGAAGCGCAGGAAGCCGTAGCCGCCCATCTTCAGCAGGATCGCGGCCAGCACGACCGAGCCCGCGGTAGGGGCCTGCACGTGGGCATCGGGCAGCCATGTGTGCACCGGCCACATCGGCATCTTCACCGCGAAAGAGGCGAAGAAGGCCAGCCAGAGCAGCGTCTGCAAGCCACCTACGACATGGATCCCCAGCACCTGCATATCCTCGGACCCGAAGTTGTGCACCAGCAGCGACGGGATGTCGGTGGTGCCCGCATCCATATACATCGCGATCATGGCGACCAGCATCAGGACCGAGCCGAGGAAGGTGTAGAGGAAGAACTTGAAGGCTGCGTAGATGCGTTCCTTGCCGCCCCAGATGCCGATGATCAGGAACATCGGGATCAGGCCTGCTTCGAAGAACAGGTAGAACAGCACCAGATCCAGCGCGCAGAACACGCCCAGCATCAGCGTTTCCAGCATCAGGAAGGCGATCATGTATTCCTTGACGCGGGTTTCCACCTCCCAACAGGCCGCGATGGTCAGCGGCATCAAGAAGGTGGTCAGCATCACGAATAGGACCGAGATGCCATCGACGCCCATCTTGTATTTCAGGCCGAGGATCCAGTCGTATTCTTCAACAAACTGAAAGCCGGTGTCCTGCGGATCAAATCCGAAGAGCACGAAGAGCGAGACGAGGAAGGTGGCCGTCGTCGCCAGCAGCGCCAGCCATTTGGCATTGCGCTGGGCCGCCGGATCATCGCCGCGCAGGAACAGCGCCAGAATGGCCGCCGCGACCGCCGGGATGAAGGTGATGATGGAGAGCAGGTTATCCATATCAGTTCGCGCCCCCCAAGAGCGTCATCCATGTGATCAGGGCGGCGATGCCCAGAACCATGGCAAAGGCGTAGTGGAACAGGTAGCCAGACTGCGCGCGTGAGGCGAGCCGGGTGAAGAAGGGGATAATCCCCATGGCGATGCCGTTGATCGTGCCGTCGATGACCGTGCCATCCCCCTTTTTCCACAGGAAGCCACCCAGCCATTTCGCGGGGCGGACGAGGACCCAGTCATACAGCTCGTCAAAATACCATTTGTTCAGCAGGAACAGGTAAAGCGGGCGCTGCTGTTCGGCCAGTTTGCCGGGCAGGTCGGGGCGGCGGATGTAGAACTGGAAGGCCAAGAGGAAGCCCAGCACCATGGCGACGAAGGGGGAAACCTTCACCCATTTCGGCACCAGATGCGCCTCATGCAGGACGTTGTTGTCGGGGCCGATGAAGATGGCCCCTTGCCCCGGTGTGGGCTGCGGGAAAGCGTGCGCCTCACCATGTTCGCCTTCGGTGGCGGTAGTGCCTTCATCTGCGCCTTCAGTCGTGGCGGCGTCGGTGCTGTGGGTTTCGTCAGCCGCCGCTTCGCCATGCGTCTCGTCCGTGGTGGCGGAGTGTTCCGCAACCGGCAGGCCGAACCAGGCGCGGACCTTTGCCTCTTCGCCGAAGAAGACATTGTACCAGATCATGCCCGAGAAGACCGCACCCAGCGCCAGCACACCCAGCGGGACGAGCATGACAGTGGGGCTTTCGTGGGGTTCGTGGTGGTGATCGTCGTCATGGCCGTGCGCGCCATGGCCGTGACCATGCGCATGCGCGCGGCTTTCGCCATAGAACGTCATGAACATCAGACGCCAGGAATAGAAGCTGGTCATCCCCGCCGCCGCGACCAGCAGCCAGAAGGCATAGTCGCTGCCGACATAGGCGGATTCGATGACCGCATCCTTCGACAGGAACCCGGCAAAGCCGTAATGCGTCAGCGGGATGCCCACGCCGGTGATGGCCAGCGTGCCGATCATCATTGCCCAGAAGGTGAAGGGGATCTTTTTCCGCAGCCCGCCATAGTTGCGCAGATCCTGTTCGTGGTGCGTGGCGTGGATCACCGAGCCCGCGCCAAGGAACAGCATCGCTTTGAAGAAGGCATGCGTGAACAGGTGGAACATCGCCACTGAATAGACGCCCACACCTGCCGCCACGAACATGTAGCCAAGCTGCGAGCAGGTGGAATAGGCGATCACGCGCTTGATATCGTTCTGCACCAGACCCACGGTCGCGGCGAAGAAGGCCGTGGTGGCCCCCAGCACAGTGATGAAGGTCGATGCATCCGGCGCGTATTCATAAAGCGGCGACATGCGGCACACGAGGAAGACCCCCGCCGTCACCATCGTGGCCGCGTGGATCAGGGCGGAAACGGGCGTCGGCCCCTCCATCGCGTCGGGCAGCCAGGTGTGCAGGATCAACTGCGCCGATTTGCCCATGGCCCCGATGAACAGCAGAACCCCGATCAGGTTGGCCGCGTTCCATTCGCCCCAGAGGAAGGTGAGGTTGGTTTCCGCCAGTTCCGGCACCTTGGCGAAGATCACGTCAAAGCTGACGGAGTCGGTCAGGAAGTAGAGCGCGAAGATGCCCAGCGCAAAGCCGAAGTCACCCACGCGGTTCACGACAAAGGCCTTGATCGCGGCGGCATTGGCGGAAGGCTTTTTGTAGTAGAAGCCGATCAGCAGATAGGAGGCGACCCCCACCCCTTCCCAACCGAAGAACATCTGGATCAGGTTGTCCGATGTCACCAGCATGAGCATGGCGAAGGTGAAGAAGGACAGATAGGCGAAGAACCGGGCGCGGTAGGGTTCATCATCGCGCCAGTTGTCATCATGCGCCATGTAGCCAAAGCTGTAGAGATGCACGAGCGCCGAGACCGAGTTGATGACCACCAGCATGATGGCGGTCAGCCGATCCAGACGGATGGACCAGTCGCTGGTCAGCGTGCCGCTTTCGATCCAGCGCATCAGGACGATCTGTTCGGTCACGCCATCATGCGTCAGGAAGATGACCCAGGACAGGATGGCGGCCAGGAACACGAGCGCGGTGGTGATCACCTGCCCGGCCTTTTCGCCAAGGAAGCGCCAGCCGAAGCCGCAGATCAGCGCGCCGATCAGCGGCGCAAAGAGGATGATCGTTGCCATTCAGGTCAGCCCTTCATCACGTTGACGTCTTCCACGTCGATCGTTCCGCGGTTGCGGAAGAAGACGACGAGGATGGCAAGGCCGATGGCGGCCTCGGCGGCGGCGACGGTCAGGACGAACATGGTGAAGACCTGTCCGACCAGATCGCCCAGATAGGAGGAGAAGGCGACAAGGTTGATGTTGACCGCGAGCAGCATCAACTCGATCGACATCAGGATGACGATCACATTCTTCCGGTTCAGGAAGATGCCAAAGATCCCGATCACGAACAGCGTCGCGGCGACTGCCAGGTAATGTTCAAGTCCAACCATCGTCTCAATCCTTTAGCGCGGTTTGCGCCATCAGTTCGTTAGGGCCGCAGTTGCGGCCAGCGTTGTGCATTGCTCGGCGCCCTGTGCGGGCAGTGCCGTGACCGGAACCCCTGCGGCGCGCAGGGCGGCCTCGGTTCCGGCAAGATCGGTCAGCCCGACCCGCAGGCGCAGGCGGGCCTGTTCCACGGCAGTGGTGTTGTTGTAGTCCGGCCCACGGCGGGCCTGATCGGCGCTGGAACGGGTGACGCCTGCGCGCAGGGTGCTGTTGCTGCGGCAATCGATCAGGTCGAGCGAGGTTTCGGAATAGCTGTCGCGGCGCGGGCCTTTGCAGACCTCGGTATTGGTGCGGGTCACATAGCGGCCGGCGGGATCGCCCAGTTTGGCCACCACCCCATCGGCATCGCATTTGGTGGCCAGCCCCATATCGACGGCCTGATCATCGGAAATGCAGCCCGACAGCGCAAGAAGCGCGGCGCAGCCAAAGGCCGCGGCCCAGCGGCGCGTCTTTCCTGTTCCATTCATCCACTGTCCAACCATTTTCGGTTCCCTTGGGCCTTTGGCCACTTGTTTTGTCGGGCGCAGTTCCGCGCCCCGGTTCAGAGCCCCTGCCCCGGCTTCACGTCCTTCAACTCCATCGCCTTGGCCGGATCGCGCCACATCTGGTGCAGCACGTTCTGGCGCTTCACATCCTTGCGGTGGCGCAGGGTCAACAGGATTGCACCGATCATGGCGACCAGCAGAACAAGGCCAGATGCCTGGAACAGGTAGATGTATTTGTCATAGATCAGCAGACCCAGCGCCTTGGTGTTTTCCACCTGCGTGGCATCCGGGGCCACGGCCTGCCGCAGGCCCAGAGCGCCATCGGCCTGCACCCATGCCCCGACACCCAAGGTCAGCTGCATCAAGAGGATCACCCCGATCAGCAGGCCAAGGGGCATGTATTTCGCCATCTCGCCCTTCAACTCGGCAAAGTCGATATCGAGCATCATCACCACGAACAGGAACAGCACCGCGACCGCGCCCACATAGACGATGATCAAGAGCATCGCCACGAATTCCGCGCCCAAGAGCACGAAGAGCCCGGCCGAGGACAGGAAGGCAAGGATCAGCCACAGCACCGAATGCACCGGGTTGCGGCTGATGGTGACCAGCAGCCC
Source organism: Variovorax paradoxus (assembly GCA_943370085.1). Classification (GTDB taxonomy): domain Bacteria; phylum Pseudomonadota; class Alphaproteobacteria; order Rhodobacterales; family Rhodobacteraceae; genus Paragemmobacter. The sequence goes on from CALRPT020000001.1 coordinate 386,510, forward strand.
GGCCGTCACTGCCACGATGGCAAAGGCATAAAAGGCATAGTCGGCGACGGTCATGCGTCTTTCTCCTCAACTTCCGCAAAGACGGACTGGGCTAGTTCCAGCGCCTTCTGCATGGCGGGCAGGCCGCCGAACATGCTCATCTGCCAGATCACCTCGGCGATCTCGCGTTGGGTGGCACCCGCTTCCAGCGCGTGGCGCACGGCCAGTTTCAACTGCGGTTCCGCCTGCGCACCCAGCACGGTCAGCGCCGCGACGGTGACAAGAAGGCGGGTCTTGGCATCCAGACCTTCGCGGTTGAAGGTCTTGCCGAACCACATTTCCATCATGTCCTTGGACATGGTGGGAAACAGTGTCTCAAACCCCTTCACCTGCATGTTTTCCAAAGCCGGATTGAAGGCGCGGACCATTTCTTGGCCCTGCTCCATCATCTGCTGCATCATCTTGGTGAAGGCGTCGGTCATCATGCTCACCGATACGGGGCGTCGATTTCGAGATTGCGGGCAATCTCGGCTTCCCAGCGGGCGCCGTTTTCCAGAAGCTTGTCCTTGTTGTAGAACAGTTCTTCCCGCGTCTCGGTGGAGAATTCGAAATTCGGGCCTTCGACGATGGCATCCACCGGGCAAGCCTCTTGGCAGAAGCCGCAATAGATGCATTTCGTCATGTCGATGTCATAGCGGGTGGTGCGGCGGCTGCCATCCTCGCGCGGTTCGGCGTCGATGGTGATGGCCTGCGCGGGGCAGATCGCCTCGCACAGCTTGCAGGCGATGCAGCGCTCCTCGCCATTTGGATAGCGGCGCAGGGCATGTTCGCCACGGAAGCGGGGCGACAGCGGGCCCTTTTCATGCGGATAGTTCAGCGTGGCCTTGGGGGCGAAGAAATACTTCATGCCAAGGGCGAAGCCCTTGAAGAAATCCTGCAAGAGGAAATAGCGGGTCGCGCGGTTCCAGTCGATGTTTGCCATCGGCTTCAGCCTCCAATCGTCCAGCGGGCCCAGAAGCCGCCGAAAACTTCGAATTTCGCCAGAAATGCCACGATCACCACCCAGGCCAGCGACAGGGGCAGGAAGACCTTCCAACCGATCCGCATGAGCTGGTCGTAGCGATAGCGGGGTGTGATGGCTTTCACCATCGCAAAGAGGAAGAAGAAGAAGGCCATCTTAGCGATCATCCACCACCAGCCATCGGCCAGCCCCGGAATGGGCGACAGCCAACCGCCGAAGAACAGGAGGCTCATCAGCGCGCACATCAGGTAGATGGCGATGTATTCGCCTGCCATGAACAAAAGGAACGGGGTGGAGGAGTATTCCACCATGAACCCGGCCACGAGTTCGGATTCCGCTTCGGGCAGATCGAAGGGCGGGCGGTTGGTTTCGGCCAGAGCCGAGATGAAGAACAGCGCCACCATCGGCAGATGCGGCAGCCAGTACCAGTTGAACAGGCCATAATCCCCGTCCTGCGCCGCCACGATGGCGGAGAGGTTCATCGACCCGGTCGACAGGATGATGCCGATGATGATCAGGCCGAGCGACACCTCATAGGAAATCATCTGCGCGGCAGAGCGGAGCGAGCCGAGGAACGGGTATTTGGAGTTCGACGCCCAGCCCCCCATGATGACGCCGTAAACCTCGAGCGAGGACATGGCGAAGACAAACAGGATCGCCACGTTGATATTGGCCAGCACCCAGCCATCATCAAAGGGGATCACCGCCCAGGCCATCAGCGCCAGAACGAAGGACAGCATAGGCGCAAGGAAGAACACCGGGCGGTCGGCCCCGGCGGGGATGACGATTTCCTTGAACACGTATTTCGCGGCATCGGCCACGGTCTGCAACAGGCCCCATGGCCCCACCACGTTCGGCCCCCGGCGCATCTGCACCGCGGCCCAGATCTTGCGGTCGCCGTAGACGAGGAACAGCATCGACAGCATCACGAAGCCGACGAGAAGCAGCGTCTGCGCCGCCACCAGAACCGCCGTCCCCATCCCTGTTGCAAAGAATTCGTTCATGATGCCTTTCCCTCAGACCGTCGGTATCCCGAGCGAGCCGCAATCGCGCACCGTTACTTCGGCGTCGATGGTTCTGAAGCCCTTCGGAAGGGCGGCAGAGATGGTATATACCGCATCCCCCCGCCAAGTTTCACCTGTGCGTGCCACGGTGGTGCGCACATGCCGCGCGAATCCCGCGCCGCGGATCAGCGCATATTGGGCCGCTGCGCAGCGCGCATAGGCCTCGACATCCGCATTGTTCCGCGCGCCCTTCATGGCGACACGGAAGTTCACCAGATCGCCATCCAGCAGGATCGTCTCGATCCCCTGATAGCCGGGGTTGAAACTGCCCATGCTGGACACATCAGCACCGGGCGTACAGGCGGCAAGCGCCGCTGCCGCGACCCCTGCCCTGCCTGCCATGCCCAATGCGCGTGTCATGCTGTGTTTCATTCCGCCGCAAGTGCCACGCGGGCACGGTCCGCCGCAAGGGCCGACAGTTCGCCCATGAGCGCTGACGCACGGGCAATCGGGTTGCTGAGATAGAAATCCCGGATCGCCAGCCGGAAATCGGCCTTGGCGGGGGCTTTCACCTCCAGCGGGTTCCAGACCGGTGCGACGATCTGGTCGATCTTGCCCAGATGCGGATGCGCCTTGACCAGCGCCTGCCGCAGTGCGGCCATGCTGTCCCACGGCAGGGTTGCGCCCAGTTCGGCGGACAGGGCGCGCAGGATGGCCCAGTTTTCCTTGGCCTCGCCCGGTGCAAAACCGGCGCGCAGGGCCAGTTGCGGGCGGCCTTCGGTGTTGACGAACAGGCCGTTTTCTTCCGTCCAGGCAGCTGAGGGAAGGATGATGTCGGCACGCATTGCGCCCCGATCTCCGTGGCTGCCCTGATATATGACGAAAGGCCCGGAAGCGATGTCCACCTCATCAGCGCCAAGGTTGTAGATCACCTCGGCCCCTTCGGTGGCGGCTGCAAGACCGCCCTCGGTCACGGCACCCACATCCATGGCACCCGCGCGCGACGCGGCGGTATGCAGGATCAGCAGTTTCGCGCCCGTAGCATCACACAGGGCCATCGCCTGCGACAGCACGGCCTCGCCATCGGCCTCATTCAGGGCGCCCTGTCCGACGATCACCACGGCGGGCTTGCCATCGGGAGCGGCCTTCTTCGCCTCGGCCACCAGCGCCACCAAAGCGGCGCGGTCGGTGCCAGCGTGGTGGTAATCATAGGTGAGGTCAACCGCCGGGCCCACAACGGACACCACCGCGCCGTGCAGCCATGCCTTGCGGATGCGGGCGTTCAGAACGGCCGCCTCGACCCGCGGGTTGGTGCCGATGAGCAGGATGGATTTCGCGCTGTCGATGTCTTCGATCGTGGCATTGCCGACATAGGCCGAGCGGTTGCCGATGGGCAGGCGCGCGCCATCGGTGCGGGATTCCACTTTACCGCCAAGACCTTCGATCAGGGACTTGAGGCTGTAGATTGCCTCGACCGGGGCCAGATCGCCGACCAGACCTGCGACCTTTTTCCCCTTGATTGCGGCGGCGGCGGCGACCAGCGCCTCGCCCCAGCCAGCCTTACGCAACTTACCGTTTTCGCGGATATAGGGCGTGTCAAGCCGCTGGCGGCGCAGGCCATCCCAGACGAAGCGGGTCTTGTCGGAAATCCACTCCTCATTCACGCCGTCATGGTTGCGCGGCAGAATGCGCATGACTTCGCGGCCTTTGGTATCCACCCGGATGTTCGACCCCAGCGCATCCATCACGTCGATGGTTTCCGTCTTGGTCAGTTCCCACGGGCGGGCGGTGAAGGCGTAAGGCTTTGACGTCAGCGCACCAACGGGGCAGAGGTCGATGATGTTGCCCTGCAGGTTTGAGGACAGGGTTTCGTTCAGATAGCTGGTGATCTCTGAATCCTCACCCCGGCCGGTTTGGCCCATCTGGGTGATCCCCGCGACTTCGGTGGTGAAGCGGACGCAGCGGGTGCAGGAGATGCAGCGCGTCATCTTCGTGGCGACCAGCGGGCCGAGGTTCAGGTCATCGGACGCGCGCTTGGGTTCGCGGTAGCGGGAGAAATCCACGCCATAAGCCATCGCCTGATCCTGCAGATCGCATTCGCCGCCCTGATCGCAGATCGGGCAATCCAGCGGATGGTTGATCAGCAGAAACTCCATCACCCCTTCGCGGGCCTTCTTGACCATGGGCGACTTGGTCTTGACCACCGGCGCTTCGCCATTTGGGCCAGGGCGCAGATCGCGGACCTGCATCGCGCAGGAGGCAGCGGGTTTGGGCGGGCCACCCACCACCTCGACCAGGCACATGCGGCAGTTTCCGGCGATGGTCAGGCGTTCATGATAGCAAAAGCGCGGAATCTCCACGCCTGCCACTTCGGCGGCCTGAATGATGGTCATCGCGCCATCAACCTCGACCTCGATGCCGTCGATGCTGATTTTCTTGAGGTTAGACATGAGCCCGGTCCTTCCGCAGCAGCCCGTTGATCGCGTCGCGCAGGCGGGCGAGCAGCCCGGATTGCGGCGCGGGGGCGGCCTGTTTCGTCTTGTCCTGTTCAAATGACAGGTGTTTCACGCGCGCCTCGATATCGCGCATCGCATATTTCGGATCGAGATTGCCGTGGCACATGCCCGCTACTCCGCCGCCAATTGGGTGCAGCGGTGGGTTTTCCACAGCTGCGCCTCTTTGAGATATGTCCAGCCAAAGGCATGGTCGCTGTCGCCCTGCGCCTGCAGATGGGCCAGCCGGTCCAGCGCCTCGTCCAGCGTGGGGCGGTGCCCGGCGGGCACCCACCACATGACGAAATGCATCTTGCCCAGCACTTCGAACCATTCAGCCCGCCGTTCGTAGAATTGCCGGTGGACGGTGTTCCAGACGAAGCTTTCCAGCGTTTCGACGCTTTCCCAAACCGTCAGGTTCGACACGAATTGCGGATCACCGCCGATCTTGGCCTCGGTATTGCCGGTGCCCGGTTCGCCCGAGCCTTCCATCATCCACACGAAACCCGGCATCCGCTTGCCCATGCCGTTGACGCGATCCAGCGCGGCCATGAATTCGGCCACGCGCGGATCATCCGTAGGGGCCAGCAGGCGGCCCACGTTCAACTCGGCAAGGTGCATCGCGGCGCTTTCGGTCATTTCGTTGACCTCAGCAATGTGCCGATCAGGCTTTCCTTGGCGATTTCCGCCTCGCCGATCTGGCAATACAAATCCGCCTTGCCGGGTTCGGCGCCGCGTTCGGCCAGCCATGCCGCCGCTTCAGCCTTGCCGCGCGCCTTTTCCGTGTCGTCGGTCACGAAGGCGCGGACTTGGGCGGTGGTGTAACCCTTGTCCAGCGCATAGACGCGCAGCTTGTTCAACTCGCCCAGCGCGCGGATCTTGCGCGGTTCGATGGTGGGGCAGTTGTCGGCGATGGCATCACCGATAAAGCCCTGCAACAGGATGTTGTTGATATGGGCTTCCTTGTTGATCGGCTCCAGCGCATGGGCGGGGATGGCGGCCATCAGCGCGATCAGGGAAAGGGGTGCAAGTTTCATCAGGGCCTCCTTGGCATTCCATGCCAAGAAGATGGGGGCAAGGCGCGGTGATATGACATCACAAGACCGGGTATAGGCGGAGGTTATCGCATAGCGGATCATGCGCAGCCCTCCACATAGACCCAAGCGCCAGCCTCATACCGGTCATAGATGCTGGGGCGCAGGCTGCGGCCAAGGGCGGCACATTCCGCCTCGGCCACCTGCCGGGCGGCAGCGCCTTGGAAATTGGCAAAGGGCGCGCCGTTGTTGGTGACACGCAAAGAGGCAGCCGAAACCGCGACCCCGCCCGAAGGCGCGGTCTGCATGCAGCCAGAGGCTGCCATGCACAGGGTCAGGGATGCGGCCATCCGCTTCACTCCGCCGCGACCGCCGAGAGGCGGCCCGTCTTTTTCGCCTTGATGCGATCTTCGATTTCATCCCGGAAGGCGCGGACAAGGCCCTGAATGGGCCAAGCCGCCGCATCGCCCAGCGCGCAGATCGTATGGCCTTCGACCTGTTTGGTGACCGACAAGAGCATGTCGATTTCCTCGACCTCGGCCTCGCCGCGCACCAGACGGTCCATCACGCGCATCATCCAGCCCGTGCCTTCGCGGCAGGGGGTGCACTGGCCGCAGGATTCATGCTTGTAGAATTTCGACAGCCGCCAGATTGCCTTGATCACATCGGTGGACTGATCCATCACGATCACCGCCGCCGTGCCGAGGCCGGACCGCTGTTCGCGCAGCCAGTCGAAATCCATGATCGCATCGTCGCATTGCGCCTGCGTCAGCAGCGGCACAGATGACCCGCCGGGGATCACGGCCTTGATGTTCTTCCAGCCGCCGCGCACGCCACCGCAGTGACGGTCAAGCAATTCCTTGAGCGGGATCGACATGGCCTCTTCAACCACGCAGGGGTTGTTCACATGGCCCGAGATGCCGAACAGCTTTGTCCCCGCGTTGTTGGGGCGGCCAAAGCCTGCAAACCATTCCGGCCCACGGCGCAGGATGGTGGGGACCACCGCGATGGATTCCACGTTGTTCACCGTGGTCGGGCAGCCATAGAGGCCGGAACCTGCCGGGAACGGCGGCTTCATCCGGGGCATTCCCTTCTTGCCCTCAAGGCTTTCCAGAAGCGCGGTTTCCTCGCCGCAGATATAGGCCCCTGCCCCGTGGTGCAGGTACAGGTCGAAGTCATAGCCGGATTTGCAGGCGTTCTTGCCGATAAGCCCCGCATCATAGCATTCATCGATGGCGGCCTGCAGCGCCTCACGCTCGCGGATATATTCGCCGCGAATGTAGATGTAGCAGGCATTGGCCTGCATCGCGAAGGAGGCGATCAGGCAGCCTTCGATCAGCGTATGCGGATCGTGGCGCATGATTTCCCGGTCCTTGCAGGTGCCGGGCTCGGATTCGTCGGCATTGACCACCAGATAGGACGGGCGGCCATCGCTCTGCTTGGGCATGAAGGACCATTTCAGGCCCGTGGGAAAGCCCGCGCCGCCACGGCCGCGCAGACCCGAAGCCTTGACCTGTTCGATGATCGTGTCGCGGCCGCGCTTTAGGATGTCGGCGGTGCCGTCCCAATGGCCGCGCTTCCTTGCCCCCGCAAGGGTGCGGTCATGCATCCCGTAGAGGTTGGTGAAGATGCGGTCCTGATCCTTGAGCATGTCTTGCCCCTCAATTGCCCTGGCGTTTGCGCCAGATCCGGTAAGTCACGACCAGCGCCCAAATGAACGCGGCCATTGCTGCGAGGTCGAAGAGAAAGGCAAAGCGGGTTTCCCAGCCCAGCCTTCCCCCAAGGAAGCTTGCCCCCATCCACAGGATCATGGTCCCTGCCAGAACAAAGGCGACTTGCCTTGTCTGTCTGGCGATTTCCTTTTCCTGCGGGGTGGGTTCGCGCATCCCCGCCTCAGTAATCGTTCGTCTTGGCGCGGCGAAGGAATTCCTCCAGCCCCACTTCGCCGATCAGTTTGGCCTGTGCCACCCATTTGTCGCGGGTGACGCGGCCCTTGAAGCCCTTCAGGTTGCCATCCATCCATTCCACCTCGGCCGGGCCCCAAGCGGCGATCTGGTCGATGTGGAAGATGCCGCCTTCATTCAGCAGCTTTTCCATGGCCGGACCGATCCCTTCGATGACCTTCAGGTCATCCGCAACGCCCTTGCGTGCGGCCTTCAGACCTTTGGGCTTGCTGCCACCTTCGGGCGCGGCGGCGGGGGCTGGTGCAGGTTCGGCCTTGGGCTTGGCGGCGGCTTTGGGCTTTGCTTCGGCCTTGGGAGCCGGGGCGGCAGGTGCCTTGGCTGCAACAGGCGCAGCAGGTTCGGTCACGACGGCAGAGGATACCATCGGCGCGGCCATCAGCGGCGCGGCTTCGGCCATCGGTGCGACGGAGGCCACTACGGGCATCGGGGCCGCGGCATGGGCGTCATCCGCGTCCACGTCGGGTTTCGGGATACGGTCGGCAGCGCCCCAGGGCATGCCAATGACCAGACCGGCGACGCCGGTGATCACAGCGGCGAAGAAGCCGGAGGTCGTGTAATCGAAACCGCCCACCACCTTTGCGATGACAAAGGCCAAAACCCCGGCACCGGCTGCGATGAGCCAGCCATTCAGCGAAGGGGCATTCAGATTGTCGACTCGTTTCATGCGCGTATCCCTGTTTGCGGGGCGTCAGAAGCGCCCCTTCCCTCGGTTTCCGTCACTCTTCTTCCGTCTTCTTTGCGCGGCTAGCGCGCGGGGCTTTTGCGGGGGCGTCCGTGGTGGCTTCCACCTTGGGCGCCGCGGGCTTTTTTGCGGCGGGCTTCTTTGGCGCAGCAGCGGCAGAGGCCGCCTTGCCCAGCCAGGGCGTCAGGATCGGCACTTCGGTTCCGTCGATCCGCTTGACCGTGTCGCCGATATCCACGGCCAGTTGGGCCGAGGCGTTGTATTGCTGACGCCCGGATTCGAAATCCTTCAGCGTGGTCAGGCCCGACAGTGGCTCGGCCGCATAGCGGCCGTTCTGCGGGCCGGGCACGGGAACCTCACCGTTGGAGAAGCGGGCGATCAGGTCGCGCAGTTTTGCGGGGGTCAGGTCTTCGTAATAGTCCTTGCCGATCTGGGCCATGGGGGCATTGGCGCAGGCGCCCATGCATTCAACCTCTTCCCAGGAGAACTTGCCATCCGCCGACAGGGTATGCGGCGCGGGGGCGATCAGTTCCTTGCAGACCTTGATCAGGTCTTCCGCACCGCAGATCATGCAGGTGGTGGTGCCGCAGATCTGCACATGGGCGATGGAGCCCACGGGTTGCAGTTGGAACATGAAGTAGAAAGTCGCCACTTCCAGCGCGCGGATATAGGCCATGCCGAGCATGTCGGCGACGGTTTCAATCGCCTTGCGGGTAAGCCAGCCTTCCTGTTCCTGTGCGCGCCACAGAAGCGGAATGATGGCCGAAGCCTGACGGCCTTCGGGGTATTTGGAAATCTGCCCCTTTGCCCATTCCAGATTGGCGGGCGTGAAGGCGAATGAGTCCGGTTGGACAGGGTGCAGGCGGCGGAGCATTAGCGGTCGATCTCCCCGAACACGACATCCATCGTGCCGATGATGGCGGATACGTCGGCAAGCTGGTGGCCCTTGCAGATGTAATCCATGGATTGCAGGTGCAGATATCCCGGCGCGCGGATCTTGGCGCGATAAGGTTTGTTGGTGCCGTCGGCCACGAGATAGACGCCGAACTCGCCCTTGGGCGCCTCGACACAGGCGTAAACCTCGCCCGCCGGAACGTGGAAGCCTTCGGTATAAAGCTTGAAGTGATGGATGAGCGCTTCCATCGAGGTCTTCATCTCGGCCCGTTTGGGCGGCGTGATCTTGCCACGCGCCAGCACGTCGCCCTTTTCGACGCGCAGCTTGGCAATCGCCTGCCGGATGATCGAGGTCGACTCGCGCATTTCGGCCATGCGACAGAGATAGCGGTCATAGCAATCGCCGTTCTTGCCGACGGGGATTTTGAAATCAAACTCGTCATAGCATTCGTAGGGCTGGCTGCGGCGCAGATCCCATGCAAGGCCCGACCCGCGCACCATGACGCCGGAATAGCCCCATTTCTGGATGTCATCCTCAGTCACGATGCCGATATCGGCATTGCGCTGCTTGAAGATGCGGTTTTCGGTCAGCAGCGTGTCGATATCGTCCAGCACCTTGGGGAACTTGTCGGCCCAGGCGTCGATGTCATCCAGAAGCGACGGGGTAAGGTCCACATGCACGCCGCCGGGGCGGAAATAGGCCGCGTGCAGGCGTGCACCGCAGGCGCGTTCATAGAACACCATCAGCTGTTCGCGTTCCTCGAAGCCCCAGAGCGGCGGGGTGAGCGCGCCCACGTCCATCGCCTGCGTGGTGACGTTCAGAAGGTGGTTCAGAACGCGGCCAATTTCTGAGAACAGAACGCGGATCAGGCTGGCGCGGCGCGGCACTTTCGTCCCCGTCAGCTTTTCGATGGCCAGGCACCAGGCATGTTCCTGGTTCATGGGGGCCACGTAATCCAGCCGATCAAAATAGGGCAGGTTCTGCAGATAGGTCCGGCTTTCCATCAGCTTTTCGGTACCGCGATGCAGCAGGCCGATATGCGGATCGCAGCGTTCGACAATTTCGCCATCCAGTTCGAGCACAAGGCGCAGCACGCCGTGGGCCGCCGGGTGCTGAGGCCCGAAGTTGATGTTGAAGTTGCGGATTTTCTGCTCGCCCGTCAGGGCGTCGTCGAAGGCACCGTCCATCATCCGTGAACCTCTGTCATGTTCTGGCGCCAGCTTGCCGGAAGCTCCGGAAACAGCTTGGCCGCGCATTCGTATTGTGGCCGCAACGCCGCCTGCGCACGTAGGCGCAGGTCTTGGGGCAGGTCGAGCGGCAGCCCTTCATGTTCGCGGCGCGTGATATCGGCAGGACGCTCTGCGATGCCCAGAAACCGGCACAGTCGCGCCAGACCGGGGATCGACATCAATTCATCCTGCAACAGGATCAGCAGCCGATCAGGCGCGACGGCAGATGTCAGGCGGGCTATGGCACCCACATAATCCTCACGGTCCTTGGCACCGCTTTCGATCCCGTCGAGCATGGCTGTCATCGCCTGCGCCGACTGCGCCGGAAACTGCGCCGGATCGTCCGTGCGACGGCGACCGAGCATCCGCGCCTGCGACCAAAGCCGCGACACGGGATCGCGCAGCAAATAGACAAAGCGCACATCCGCCGCCATCGCGGCCATGCTGCGCATCCGCGCTTCTGACAACATGGCATAGGCGGGGGTGATGTCGGCCACCAAATGCCGCTGACCACGCCCGGCGGTCAGATATTCCTTGTAGGCGGCAACAGCGCGCGGCCCTTGCGCCAGCACGGCGATCCAATCTGTCAGATCACGGATCAGGCGCGCGGTTTGCGGGCTGTCATCGCCTTCGGCTTGGCGGGACTGGGCACGCAGAAGCCGCATCTCTTCGCGCTTGCGCCATTGGCGCAGGGCGCCGCCGTCGATGCTGCTGAAGAAATGCAGTTCCTTGATGGCGCGCAAGTGACAGTCCGGATGCCCCAGCAGGTAGCGATAAAGCCAGGACGTGCCTGCCTTCGTCGCACCCGTGCAGATCAGAAATGTCGGCTCTTGCGGCACTGGTCAGCCCTTTTTCTCATCGCCGGGAAGGATGTATTCGGCACCTTCCCAGGGGGACATGAAATCGAACTGGCGGTATTCCTGCACGAGGTTCACCGGCTCATAGACCACGCGCTTTTGCGCCTCGTCATAGCGAACCTCGGTATAGCCGGTGGTCGGAAAATCCTTGCGCAGCGGAAAGCCACGGAACCCATAATCCGTCAGGATGCGGCGCAGGTCGGGGTGGTTGGAGAACAGGATGCCGAACATGTCGAACACTTCGCGTTCGAACCAGTTGGCGGAAGGATGAACCCCGGTCAGCGAGGGCACCATTTCCTCTTCGTCGATGGCCACCTTCAACCGGATACGCTGGTTCTGGTACATCGACAGGAAGTGATAGACGAGGTCGAAGCGTTCTGCGCGCTCTGGGTGGTCGACGGCGGTGATGTCGACAAGGCTGGTGAAGCGACAGGCACTGTCGGTGCGCAGGAATTCAACCAGCGGCTCAAGCCGTTCGGGCACGACATGCAGCGTCAGTTCACCATGCGCCACCGCGCTGGAAAGCACCGCGTCCGGCTGTTTGAAGGCGATGTGCGCGGCCAGTTCTTGCAAGGCTTCGGACATGCTGGCTCCTTAACGGGTGATGGTGCCGGTGCGGCGAATCTTCCGCTGCAACTGCAGGATGCCGTAAAGCAGGGCCTCGGCCGTGGGCGGGCAGCCGGGAACATAGATATCGACCGGAACGATCCGATCACAGCCGCGCACGACGGAATAGGAATAGTGGTAGTATCCCCCGCCATTCGCACAGGAGCCCATGCTGATCACATAGCGGGGTTCCGGCATCTGGTCATAGACCTTGCGCAGGGCCGGGGCCATCTTGTTGGTCAGCGTGCCCGCCACGATCATCAGGTCCGATTGGCGCGGGCTGGCGCGCGGGGCGGTGCCGAAGCGTTCCAGATCGTAACGCGGCATGGAGGTGTGCATCATCTCGACCGCGCAGCAGGCCAGGCCGAAGGTCATCCAGTGCAGGGACCCGATCCGCGCCCAGTTGATGATGTCTTCGGTCGAGGTCAGCAGGAACCCCTTGTCCTGCAATTCGCGGTTGAGCGCCTTGACGGCAACCTCATGGTCGCCGCCTGCTTGGTTGGGCGATGTGCTCACTCCCATTCCAGGGCTCCCTTTTTCCATTCATAGGCAAAGCCGACGGTCAGCACGGCGAGGAACACGATCATCGACCAGAAGCCGGTCATGCTCATCTCGCCAAAGGCGACGGCCCAGGGAAAGAGGAAGGCCACTTCCAGATCGAAGATGATGAACAGGATCGAGACGAGATAGAAGCGCACGTCGAACTTCATCCGGGCGTCGTCAAAGGCGTTGAAGCCGCATTCGTAGGCCGACACCTTTTCCGGATCGGGATTTCGCACCGCGATCACCGCCGCTGCCAGCAACAGGACAAGCCCGAGACCGACGGCCACGGCCAGCAGGATGAGAATTGGAAGATACTCTCGGAGAAGTGGGTCCACGAGGTGCTCCTTCGGCTGGCGACTGGCGAGCTGCGGCCTCGGATGGGCTGCTTGATCTCTTGGGGTTCGTTTACCCCGCCCCCCCGTCTTGGTCAACCAATGGAGGCGGCAAAAACCAAGGCTGCGACAACGCAATCCGTGCAATCTTCGCGACTCCCTGCGACCTGTATACAACAGTACACATCCATTCTGCCGCAGCGCGGCACGAAGCCATGCCTTTGCAGGTGGTTGAGTCGCCGGAAGAATCCGCCAAGCGATCCGCCAAATGCGGTTCCGGGCTGGTAACAGGCGGCGGCTTGCGCTTCACTGCACCGCGCCCCAGACCGGAGAAGCCGCCATGTCCCGCCCGTTTCTGATTGCCGCTGCCCTGTTCACGCTCTGCCTCATCCCCCATGCTGCGCCGGCGGAAGAGGTGGGAACGGTCGGGGTAGACTGGATTGGCAATGACATCCTGATCGAAGCGCTTGCCGATCCCGATGTTGCGGGGGTGACCTGCCATCTGGCCTATTTCGACCGCTCCACCCTGGATCGTCTGGTGCAGGGCAACTGGTTCGAAGACCCCTCGAATTCCTCGATCGCCTGCCGCCAGACCGGGCCGATCACGCTGGGCGAGATTGCGCGCGGACCAGAGGGCGAGGAGATCTTCTCGGAACGCCAGTCCTTGCTGCTCAAGACCCTTTCAGTCACCCGGATCTTTGATGAGGGCAACAACACGCTGATCTATGTGGCCCATGCGCGCGAGATCACGGAAGGATCGGCCAAGATGTCGATTTCCACCGTGCCGCTCTGGCAATCGGCCCCGGCGCAATAAGCCGCAGAATTTTCGGCGAAAATTCTGTCTGGGCGATTTTTCTGCGAAAAATCGTGATCCTTCGCAGAAGGATCGGATCGAAGAATTTTCGCAGGAAATTCTTCGTCCCTCAGTCGGCCAAAGGCACCGCCGCCCCGGCCTCGTCGCCGCTTTGCTGGACGGCCAGCACCTCGGCCCGGATGATGCGGGCGATCAGCGCGCAATCATCAGGCGAAAAGGTTAGCGGCACCCGCATGTCAATCAGCCCGGCAAGCAGACGATCCGTCTGCGGCAGCGGTTCAGGCTGGGCATAGCGCCAGTGATCATAGCGGCTGGTAAAGGCCACCGGGTCCGGCGCGCCGAACCATTTCAATTCTACCCCACGGTTGGCGCAACGCGCGATGAGCGCGCGGATGCGGCCTGCGGGCCAGTCGGGTAACAGGAACTGGAAGGAAGAGCCGACATAGACCTCGTGGTCCGGGCGGGGGATCAGCCGCAGCGCGGGCGTGTCGGCAAGGCCTGTCTCCAGCGCGCGGTAGAGCACCCCCCAGCGCGCCACCCGATCCGCCAGCAGGCCAAGCTGTGGGCGCAGGATGGCCGCGCGCAGATTGTCCATCCGGCCCGAGATGTTGGGTGTATCCAGCCGGATCCCGTCGAACGCTTCCGGCGGCGGCGCAGCGCGGTGGCGAGCATAGAGCATGTAGGACCCAGACAGCAACACCGCCCGCGCGGCGATCTGCGGATCATCGGTGATGAGGAAACCCCCTTCGCCGGAATTGATATGCTTGTAGGTCTGCATCGAATAACAGCCCACCCGGCCATGCCGCCCCGACGGCACACCGCGCCAGGTGGCACCCATCGTATGGGCGCAATCCTCGATCACCGTGATGCCCAACCCATCGCAGAGCGCCATCAGCGCCTCCATGTCGCAAACATGCCCGCGCATGTGCGACAGGAGCAGGACGCGCGCGCCGGTCTCGATGGCCTTCGCCTTTAGATGGCCGAGGTCGATGGTCAGGTCGGGCGTCACGTCCACAAAGACGGGCCTTGCCCCAACCGAGGCGATGGCGCCGGGCACAGGAGCAAGCGTGAAGGCGTTCGACAGCACCGGATCGCCCGCTGCCACCCCCACCGCACGCAGGGCGCAGGCCATGGCATAGCCGCCAGAGGCCACGGCAAGGCAATAGCGCGCGCCGGTCAGGGCCGCGAATTCCTCTTCCAGAAGCGCGGTTTCCGCCACTTCGCCGGGGGCGGTGTTGTAGCGGTGCAGGCGACCATGGCGCAGCACGGCGATGGCGGCCTCGATCCCCTCTTCCGGGATCGGTTCCTGCTGGGTGAAGCTGCCCGTGAATCGTTCCATCAGCGCACGAGTCTTTCTGCAAGGTCCGGCAGATCATCGAAATGGTCCAGCAGGGCATCCGGTTCAAGGCGCGCGATGTCGCGCCCTTCGGGGCCAAAGGTCACCAGTGCGCAGGGCACGCCTGCCGCACGGGCGGTCTTGCGGTCGGTGTCGGTGTCGCCCACCAGCATGGACCGCGCCAGCGCGCCGCCTGCCCGTTCGACGGAAGCCGCATAAGGGGCGACATCCGGCTTGCGAGTCGGCAGCGTATCGGCCCCGATCAGCGCGTCGAACAGGCTGCGGATGCCAAGCCGGTTCACAAGCGTTTCTGCCAGACCTTCGGGTTTGTTGGTGCAGATCGTGGTGGCAAAGCCCCTAGCCCGCAGAACCTCGACGGCTGCGATAGCACCGGGATAGAGCCGGGTATGCGTGTCGATCCCTTCGGCATAGGCAGCCAGGAGGCGCGGATACTGCGCGTCGATCATCGTTTCTGACACCGTGCCCAGCCGCGAAAAGCCCAGCCGCAGCATGGCCCTGCCCCCGTGAAAGGCGGTCAGCGTATCGGCAGGGGTCAGCATGTCGCCTTGGCCCAGGTCACGGAAACAGGCATTGGCGGCGGCCAGCAGATCGGCCGAGGTATCCGCCAAAGTTCCGTCCAAATCGAAGACCACTGTCCGCATCGCTTGAAATACCCCGTAAACAGCCGTGAAGCGGGCAAGACTTGCGGCCCGGCTTAATGGGGGTAAAACGGGCGCAACAAGAAGGAAAGGGGCAGTATGCCGGTCTCGCTTATCATTCTGGCCGCAGGCCAGGGCACGCGGATGAATTCCGACCTGCCCAAGGTGCTGCACAAGGTGGGGGCAGCACCCTTGCTGCACCACGCCATGCAGGCCGGGCGCGCGCTGGGGCCGGAAGTGACGGTCGTGGTTACCGGCCATGGGGCCGAGGCGGTGGCAAAGTCCGCCCGCATCTTTGACGAAGACGCGCAGACAGTGGTGCAGGCCGAACAGAAAGGCACAGCCCATGCCGTTTTGCAGGCTGCCCCCGTGTTGCAGGGCGTGGCAGGGGATGCGCTGGTTCTCTATGGCGATACGCCCTTCATCCGTGGCGAAACGCTGGAGGCGATGCTGGCCGCGCGCAAGCGCCATGCCGTGGTGGTGCTGGGATTTCACGCCGCCGATCCGGGCCGCTACGGCCGCCTGATCGCAGAGGGCGAGGCGCTGGCGCGGATCGTCGAATGGAAAGACGCGACCGAGGCAGAGCGCGCCATCACACTGTGCAATTCCGGTGTGGTCTGTGCCGACGCAGCGACCCTGCTGCGGCTCTGCGCGGCAGTGGGCAATGACAATGCGGCGGGCGAATATTATTTGCCCGATATCGTGGCGCTGGCGCGGGCCGAGGGGCTGTCGGCGGGTGTGATCCTGTGTGACGAGGCGGAAACGCTGGGCGTGAACACGCGCGCCCAACTGGCCGGGGCGGAGGCCGCCTTTCAGGCGCGCGCGCGGGCCGAGGCGTTGGAGAATGGCGTGACGCTGACCGCGCCCGAGACCGTTTTCTTTGCGCTGGACACGGTGGTGGGCCGCGATGCGGTGATAGGGCCGAATGTGATCTTCGGCCCCGGTGTCACCATCGAAAGCGAAGCCGAGGTAAAGGGGTTCTGCCATCTAGAGGGCTGCCATATCAGCCGCGGGGCGCAGGTCGGGCCGTTTGCCCGGCTGCGCCCCGGCGCGGAACTGGCCGAGGATGTGCATGTCGGCAATTTCGTCGAGATCAAGAACGCGATCCTCGACGAAGGGGTGAAGGTGGGCCACCTCACCTATCTTGGCGATGCCCACGTGGGCGAATTCACCAATATCGGCGCGGGCACCATCACCTGCAACTATGACGGCGTGATGAAGCACCGGACGGTGATCGGCAAACGCGCCTTCATCGGATCGGACACGATGCTGGTGGCGCCTGTCACCGTGGGCGATGGCGCGCTGACAGGATCGGGGTCGGTGATCACCGAGGACGTGCCCGCCGAGGCGGTGGCGATCGGCCGGGCGAAGCAGGTGAACAAACCGGGGCTGGCGACCAAATTGTTCGAAAAGTTAAAATCCATCAAGGCAACCAAAGCCAAGGGGCAGGAATAATGTGCGGAATTGTAGGGGTCTTGGGTAATCACGAAGCGGCGCCCTTGCTGGTGGAGGCGCTGAAACGGCTTGAGTATCGCGGCTATGACAGCGCCGGGATTGCAACGGTGAACGGCGGCAAACTGGACCGCCGCCGCGCGGTGGGAAAGCTGGTGAACCTGTCGGATCTTCTGGTGCATGAGCCGCTCGCCGGGAAAGCGGGCATCGGCCATACCCGCTGGGCCACACATGGCGCGGCAACGGTTACCAATGCCCATCCCCACCGTGCGGGGCCGGTGGCGGTGGTCCATAACGGGATCATCGAAAATTTCCGGGAACTGCGCGAGGAACTGGCGGCGGGCGGCTATGTGCAGGAATCCCAGACCGATACGGAAACCATCGCCCTGCTGGCGCAGATGCATATGGCGCGCGGGATGACGCCGGTCGAGGCAGCGCGCGAGACGCTGAAGCGGCTGCACGGGGCATTCGCGCTGTGCTTCCTGTTCGATGGCGAGGATGACCTGATGATCGCCGCGCGCAAGGGCAGCCCCTTGGCCATTGGCCATGGCACGGGCGAGATGTTCGTGGGATCGGACGCCATCGCGCTGGCGCCGATGACCGACCGGATCACCTATCTGGAAGAGGGCGACTGGGCCGTGATAACCCGCAAGGGGGCCGAGATTTTCGATGCCGCTGACCGCCGCGCCAACCGGGCCGAGACGCGCATCCAGATCGATTCTGCGCGGGTGGAGAAGGCGGGCTACAAGCATTTCATGGCCAAGGAGATTGCCGAGCAGCCTGTGGTGATCGCTGATGCCCTGCGCCATTACACTGGTGGCGGCGCGGAACCGGTCCTGCAACTGCCAGAAGGTGTTGACTTTTCCGGGGTAGACCGGGTGGTGATGGTGGCCTGCGGGACGGCCTCTTATGCCTGCCATGTGGCGAAATACTGGTTCGAGCAGATCGCGGGCCTTCCGGCGGAAATCGACGTGGCCTCCGAGTTCCGGTATCGCGAGCCGCCCTTGTCAGACAAGGGTTGGGCGATCTTTGTCAGCCAGTCGGGCGAGACGGCTGATACGCTTGCCGCGCTGCGTTATGCCAAGGAAAAGGTGGCGAAGGTCGTGTCGGTGGTGAACGTGCCGACATCTTCCATCGCACGGGAAAGCGACCTGTCGCTGCCCATCATGGCAGGGGTCGAGATCGGGGTGGCATCGACCAAGGCCTTCACCTGCCAGCTGACGGTGCTGGCGCTGCTGGCGATCAAGGCCGGGCTGGACCGGGGCCGTCTGGATGCGGCCGGGGCGGCGGCGCTGATGGCGGGGCTGCGCAATCTGCCAGGGTTGATGAACCACGCGCTGGCGTTATCGGCGCCGATTGCCGAGATCGCCGAAGACCTGGCCGAGGCGCAGGATGTGCTGTTTCTGGGGCGCGGGGCGATGTATCCGCTGGCCTTGGAAGGGGCGCTGAAACTGAAGGAAATCAGCTACATCCATGCCGAAGGTTATGCATCGGGCGAATTGAAGCATGGCCCCATCGCGCTGATCGATGCGCGCGTGCCGGTGATCGTGCTGGCCCCGCGGGACGCGCTGTTCGACAAGACCGTGTCGAACATGCAGGAGGTGATGGCGCGGCATGGCAAGGTGCTGCTGATCTCGGATGCCGCGGGGGTGGCTGAAGCGGGCGCGGGAACCTGGCGGACGCTGACCCTGCCCGAGGTGCCGCCCGCGCTGGCGCCGATCCTTTATGCGATCCCGGCGCAGTTGCTGGCCTATCACACGGCGATTGCGAAGGGCACGGATGTGGACCAGCCGCGCAATCTGGCGAAGTCGGTGACGGTGGAATGATCGCACAGGCACTGGCGCAGCTGGAGGCTTTGGCCGATCCGGGCAAGGCCGCCGAAATGGCGGCCTATCACAAGATATCGCGGCCATATCTGGGGGTGAGTGTTCCTCAGGTAGAGGAACTGGTCGCGGAATGGCGGGCGGCGCTGGATATCGAAGCGCGCATTGCGCTGGCTGCCGGGCTGTGGGAGAGCAACGTCCATGAGGGCATGGTGGCGGCGGCGAAACTGCTGACGCAGGCGCGTATCCGGCCGGATGAGGCGGTGTGGGATCTGATCTGCACCTGGGTGCCGGGGTTCGACGGATGGGCGGTGGCCGATCACGCCACGAGTGCCGCGCAGAAGCGGCTGGTCGCCGATCCGGCGCGGATCGAGACGGTGGCGGGTTGGACGGCGAGTGAAAACATGTGGACGCGGCGCGCGGCGCTGGTCATCACCCTGCCCTATGCGAAGATGAATTTCCCGAAAGAACAAGAGCTTGCCGTCCGCGAGCGAGCCTTGGGATGGGCGGCGGATTATGTGGCGGACCGGGATTGGTTCATCCAGAAGGCGGTGGCCTGGTGGGTGCGTGACCTTTCCAAGCACGATGCCGCGCGGGCGCGGGCGTTTCTGGACGGGCCGGGGATGGGGTTGAAGTCCTTTGCCCGGAAGGAAGGGGCGCGATATCTGTGAGGGCGCGCTTGCGGTTGGCCCCGGGGGCTTTGCCCCCGGACCCCCAGAGTATTTTTGCCAAGATGAAAGACGATTTCTTTCCAAGGGGCGCGTTAACCTTAATCGGGGGTTAAGGGTGCGGGCGGCACTGAAGGCGTTTGTTGGGCGATGCTAGAGGCTTGCTCGCAACGGTCTGGCATGGCGGTTTTCCACCGTGACGCAGAACAGGGTGTACCCGCGACGAAGGTCTGACGCGGGCGGGAGGGAAAGCGGCGCTTCGTGACTTGCGACGGTGGGGGATAGTTCTTAACCTTGTGTCATGGATGCGCGCCCTGCCCCGCTGATTGACCCCTTTGCCCGACCGATTTCCTATCTTCGGGTGTCGGTGACGGATCGGTGCGATTTCCGCTGCGTCTATTGCATGTCGGAAAACATGACATTCCTGCCAAAGGCGGACCTCTTGTCGCTGGAGGAGTTGGACCGGCTCTGTTCGGCCTTTGTGCAGTTGGGCGTGGAGAAGCTGCGGATCACCGGGGGCGAGCCTTTGGTGCGCAAGGGGATCATGACCTTCTTTCATGCTATGTCGCGGCATCTGGAGAGTGGCGCGCTGAAGGAATTGACGCTGACGACCAATGGATCGCAGCTGCGCAAGCATGCGGCCGAGTTGGCCGAATGCGGCGTGCGGCGGATCAATGTGTCGCTTGATACGCTGGATGCCGACAAGTTTGCCAAGATCACCCGTTGGGGGCGTCTGGCGCAGGTGCTGGACGGGATCGAGGCCGCGAAAGAGGCCGGGCTGCGGGTGAAGATCAACACCGTCGCGCTGAAGGGGTTCAACGAAGACGAGTTGTTTCAACTGGTTGACTGGTGCGCAGCGGAAGGCCACGACCTGACCTTCATCGAGGTCATGCCGATGGGTGATCTGGGCAATGAGGACCGGCTGGATCAATACTGGTCGCTGAAGGACCTGCGGGCGCGGCTGGCGGAGCGGTTTGCGCTGACCGATCTGGCAGAGCGGTCGGGCGGGCCTGCGCGTTATGTCCGGCTGGGCGAGACGGGGCAGAAGATCGGCTTCATCACACCTTTGACCCACAACTTCTGTGAAAGCTGCAATCGCGTGCGGCTGACCTGCACGGGCGAGTTGTACATGTGCCTTGGGCAGGAAGACATGGCCGATCTGCGCGGGCCGCTGCGGGCGAGCCCGGAGGATGCGGTGGTGGAGGCGGCGATCCGGGCGGCCATCGCAAAGAAGCCGAAGGGGCATGACTTCGACTATTCCCGCGCCGGGGTGCAGGGGACGATGTCGCGGCATATGAGCCATACGGGGGGCTGAGGGCGCCTGCCCTAAACAGTTGAGAACGCTGCGTTTACCTTTGGATTTCGGGGGAAAGCGGCGTGCAGCAGCCGGTGCAGCACCACAGTGCAGACGGCTGTGCAGACGCACGGCGCAAAAATCCTTTGTTTACCAAGATTTCATCTGACAGGCTGTCGCATGGGGCAGCCGGTCGCAGACCCCTCGAATCCCGGATTGTACCCCCTACATCACCGTCAACCAGATAGGTGAGTCATGGATACCCTTTTACTTTCGCGCATACAGTTTGCCGCCAACATCTCGTTCCACATCCTGTTCCCGACGATCACGATCGCGCTGGGATGGGTGCTCTTGTTCTTCAAGCTGCGCTTTGCGCGCACGAAGGACCGGAAATGGATGGACCTGTACATGTTCTGGGTGAAGGTCTTTGCGCTGTCCTTCGCGATGGGGGTGGTGTCGGGGATCACCATGTCCTTCCAGTTCGGCACCAACTGGCCGGGCTTCATGGAGACGGTGGGGAACGTGGCGGGGCCGCTTTTGGCCTATGAGGTGCTGACGGCGTTCTTCCTTGAGGCGGTGTTCCTGGGGATCATGCTGTTCGGCGCGAGCCGGGTGCCGGGTTGGCTGCACACGATGGCGACGACGCTGGTGGCCTTTGGCACCACGATGAGCGCGTTCTGGATTCTGGTGCTGAACAGCTGGATGCACACGCCTGCGGGCTATGAGCTGGTAGATGGCGTGGTGGTTGCAACCGATTGGTGGGCGATCATCTTCAACCCGTCTTTGCCTTATCGTCTGGCGCATATGTTGCTGGCGAGCGGATTGACGGTGGCCTTCCTGATTGCTGGTCTGTCGGCCTATCGCTGGCTGCGCGGCGACCGGGCGCCTGCGGTGGCTACGGGCCTGCGCGTGGGGGTAATGCTGGGTGCGGTGCTGATCCCGATCCAGATCATCGCGGGCGACATGCACGGGTTGAACACGCTGGAGCATCAGCCACAGAAGGTTGCGGCGATGGAGGGGAACTGGGAGACGCAGGGCAATGTGCCGCTCTTGCTGTTCGCCCTGCCGGATGAAGAGGCGCGGGAAAACCGGTTCGAGATCGGGATTCCGTCGCTTGCCTCGGTCATCCTGAAGCATGACCCGAGCGGCGTTGTTCCCGGTTTGAACGATTTCGTGGCCGAGGATGGCACGGTGATGCATCCGCCGGTGGCCCCAGTGTTCTGGTCGTTCCGGGTGATGGTGGGGATCGGGATGGCGATGCTGGTGATGGCCTGGGCCGGGGTGTTCCTGATGTGGCGGCGCGGGGCGGATGCCTTGCCGCGCCCCTATCTGTGGGGATTGACGGGAATGAGCTTTGCCGGATGGGGCGCCACGCTGGCCGGGTGGTACACGACCGAGATCGGCCGTCAGCCCTGGCTGGTGCAGGGGGTGCTGACGGTGGAGCAGGCGGTGGGTGACATTGCCAGCGGCATGGTCTTGTCAACGCTGATCGCCTATCTGGTGGTTTATGGCGCGCTGCTGGCGGCCTATATCGGGGTGATCTTCCACCTGGCACGGCGGGGCGGGATTCTTTATGAACCCGTCGCCAGCCCGGGCATGCAGCCGGTGACGAGCGCCGGCGTGCATCCGGCGGAGTGAGGCGCATGTTTGATCCGGTTGCCTTGCCCTTCATCTTTGCCGCGCTGATGGGCGTGTCCATCCTGCTCTATGTGGTGCTGGACGGGTTCGATCTGGGTGTGGGCCTGTTGTTCCCCTTTGCCGAGGATGACGAGCGGGATCGCATGGTCGCCTCGATCGGGCCGTTCTGGGATGCGAATGAGACTTGGCTGGTGCTGGCCATCGGGTTGCTTCTGGTGGCGTTCCCGGTGGCGCATGGGGACATCCTGACGGCGCTGTATCTGCCCGTTGCGGTGATGCTGATCGGGCTGATCCTGCGCGGGGTGGCGTTCGAGTTTCGTGCGAAGGCGCCTTTGGGGCATAAGCGCCCATGGGATGTGGCCTTTTGGGCCGGTTCGGTGATGACCGCGCTGTCACAGGGGTTCATGCTGGGCATGTATGTGATGGGGCTGGAATGGACATGGCCCAAGGTGGGCTTTGCCACGCTGACCGCCGGGGCGCTGGCGGTGGCCTATTCCTTTATCGGAGCGGGCTGGGTGATCCTGAAAACCGACGGAGCCTTGCAGCGCAAGGCGGTGGATTGGGCCAAGGGCGGCATCTGGGGCATCGTGCTGGGGATGGGGGCGGTATCGGCGGCGACACCGCTGGTATCGCAGCGCATCTTTGACAAGTGGTTCAGCTTTCCCGAAGTGGCGCTGCTGGCCCCCCTGCCGCTGGTCTCGGGCGGGTTGGTGGTGGCGCTGTGGTATGTGCTGCGCCGCTTGCCGATGGAGGGGGACCGTCTGGCATGGTTCCCGTTCGTGGGGGCGACGGCGCTGATGGTGCTGGGATTCTGCGGGATGGCCTACAGTTTCTACCCCTATATCGTGCCCGAGCAGATGACGATCTGGGAGGCGGCCTCGAGCACCGAGGCCTTGTCGATCATCCTTGTCGGCACGCTGTTCGTGCTGCCTGTGATCCTGGGCTATACGGTGCTGGCCTATTTCATCTTCCGCGGCAAGGCGACGAAGCTGAGCTATGACTGACCCGCGTCGCTGAGACGCGGCGGAGCGAGGGGCGGCACGGTAAACGTGCCGCCCCCTTTTGCCTTAAGCGGCAGGCATCCGCGCCTCTGCCATGCCCGCATACCAGCTTGCGCCGAAGGGGATGACGTTGTCGTCGAAATTGTAAGCCGGGTGGTGGACCATGGCGGTATCGCCATTGCCCACGAAGATATAGGCGCCGGGGCGTTCGTTCAGCATGAAGCTGAAATCCTCGGCCCCCATCAGCGGCGCGGTGTCGGGGTCCACTTGTCCGGATACGGCGCGTGCCACCTCGACCGCGTAATCGGTGTTTTCCGGGGCGTTCACGGTAACTGGGTAGCCACGAGCATAATGCACCTCGGCCCGCGCGCCCAGCGCCATGGCGGTGCCATTGGCAATCTCGGCCAGACGTTTTTCCACGAAGTCCTGCACGCCATGATCCATGGTGCGAACCGTGCCCTTCATCTTCACCACCTGCGGGATGACGTTGTGGGCGGTCGAGTCCGTCTCCACCGTGCAGACGGAGACGACCACCTGTTTCAGCGGATCGACGTTGCGGCTGGCGATGGTCTGCAGGGCCACGATGATATGGGCGGCAACCACGGTGGTATCCACACAGTCATGCGGCTTGGCGGCGTGGCCGCCCTTGCCCGTTACCACGATCTCGAACTGGTCGGCGGCGGCCATCAACGCGCCCTTGCGGATGGCAAAATGGCCCACCGGGATGCCGGGCATGTTGTGCATCCCGTAGACCTCTTGAATCCCCCAGCGGTCCATCATCCCATCTGCCACCATCTCGCGCCCGCCACCGCCGCCCTCTTCGGCGGGCTGAAAGATCACCACGGTGGTGCCGTCGAAATTCCGCGTCTCGGCCAGGTATTTGGCCGCGCCCAGCAGCATGGCGGTGTGGCCGTCATGGCCGCAGGCATGCATCTTGCCGGGGGTTTTGGAGGCATAGGGAACCCCGGTCTGTTCCTTGATCGGCAGCGCATCCATATCGGCGCGCAGGCCCACGACGCGGCCGGTGCTGTCGGTTTTCCCCTTGATAACGCCCACCACACCGGTTCGGCCGATGCCTTCTACCACCTCATCACAGCCGAATGCGCGCAGCAGATCGGCCACGCGGGCGGCGGTGCGGTGCACATCGAACAGCAGTTCGGGATGTTCATGAAAATCGCGCCGCCAGGCGGTGATTTCGGGCAGCAGTTCGGCAAAGCGGTTCTTGACGGGCATGGGGGTCTCCTTTCCCGCCAGCCTAGCCCTTGGCGGGACGGGTGCAAGCGGGATCAGCCGAAACGGCGGCGTGCATCCAGCGCAAGGCCGGTGCCGACGGATCCCAGCATGTCACCCGTGGCAAGCCGGGCATGGGGCAGAGCGGCCGCCACTGTGGCGCGCAACAGCGGCAGTTGCGATGACCCGCCGGTCAGGAAGACCGTGGCGATGCGGTCTGCCGTAAGGCCCGCCTCGGCGATGGTGGCGTCGATCAACGCGCGGATGCGGGCGACGGGGGCGGCGACGGCCTCTTCGAACCGGTCGCGCCGCGCCATCGGATTGGGGCCGCCGGTGAGGGAGGACAGCGCAAGACGCGTAGCCTCCTGATCTGACAGGGCGATCTTGGCGCGTTCCACCTCCATGGCAAGGGCATGGCCGTGGCGATGCTCCACCACCTGCATCATCCGGGCGATCAGGTCGGGCTGGTCGGCATCATGCCACAGCGCCTTGAGATCGGCCATGGTGCGCTGGGAATACAGCGTGTTGATCCGGTGCCAGGTTGCCATATCCAGCCAGTAATGGCGCGGCATGGTGCCCTGCCCGGCTTTGGTGGTTGAGAGATAGCCAAGATGCGGCATCACTTCGGCCAGCGACAGCAGGCGGTCGAAATCCGTGCCGCCCACGCGGATACCGCCATTGGCGAGGATATCCCCCATGCGATGCGGCGCACGGGCGCGCTCGGGCGACAGGCGCAGCACCGACATGTCCGATGTGCCGCCGCCGATGTCGAAGACCAGCACGATCTCCTCTCCCGCCAACCGCTGTTCATAGTCCAGTGCGGCGGCGACGGGTTCGAACTGGAACTCCACTTCGCGAAAGCCGCAGGCACGGGCGATCTCTTCCAGCACCCCCTGCGCGGCAGAGTCCCCTGCCGGGTCATCATCGACGAAATGGACCGGCCGCCCGAACACCGCCTGCGTCAGGCCGGGCTGGGCGGCATCGAGACGCGCGCGCAGATGCGTGATGAAACGCTGGACAATGTCACGAAAGGTGATGGCGCGATTGCCCACCACGGTGCGGTCATTCACCAGCCCCGATCCCAACGTGGATTTCAGCCCGCGCATCAGGCGGCCTTCATCCCCTTCCAGATAGGCACCCAACGCAGCACGGCCAAAATCCGGGGGCAGCCCATCGGCATGAAAGAACACGGCCGAGGGCAGCGTGACCTGATCCCCTTCCAGCGCGATCAGCCGCGCACCATCCGCGTCCGCCAGCCCGACAGTGGAATTGGAGGTGCCGAAATCTATGCCTGCAAACGCCGCGCCCATGCACCCTGCCCCTTGATCAAGCCGCGCGGCCTAGCCTGTCGCCCGCACAAAGTAAAGCGCCACAAAACCCCCTTCATCTTGGCAAAAATACCCCGGGGGTTCGGGGGTGGAACCCCCGTCAGCCGAGCCAAGCGCGTATGCGCGCAGGCGAGAGAAAAGGAATGCGCGGCCCCCTTGGGGGCGCGCTCCTTATGATTACAGCGACGGACCGGGGATCAGTGCAGAGCCGTCGGTGAAGCGCGACAGCCGGAAGCGCGACAGGTCATGGCCGGGATCATGGCCCGCCACCAGATCGGCCACCACGCGGCCCATGCCGGGGCCGATGCCGAAGCCGTGGCCGCTCATCCCCGTGGCGATGGTCAGGCCCGGCAGGGCCGCCACCCGGTCCACCACGGGCACGACATCGGGCATGGTGTCGATCATGCCGCCCCAGGCGGCACGCAGACGGGGGCGGCCCATGGCGGGGAAGGCGCTGGCAAAGGCGGATTGCACCTTGCCGATCCGGTCCATGTTCGGGGCGGGGTTCAGGATGCGGACAGATTCGAACGGGGATGGTTCATCCCCGCCCCAGCGGCGTGTCGTGCCCCAGGCATCGGGATATCCCTTGGGGGCCATGGGGCGGAAGCTGGTAGAGCGGAAATCCTTTTTCAACACCGGCAGATAGGTCCGCAGGTCGCGGAAGGCATCGGGGCCGATGAAGAAATCATGCCCCGATCCGGGCGCAATGGAATAGCCGCCATCGGCGCGGCGGCGAAAGGCGAAGTCGTCGTCGCAGGCATTGCCCGGAAAGATCTCGGCCATCGGTTCCGTCGCGGCGACCGAGGCGAGCACGGACAGTTGCGGGATATTCACCCCTTCGGCCCGCAGGAACAGCGCCGACCAAGCGCCACCCGCCACCACCACCTGATCACAGGCGATGCGGCCTGCTTCCGTGAACACGCCCGTCACCCGACCCGCCTGCACATCCAGCCGCCGCACGGCGCAGTTCTCCACCACCACCGCGCCGCGCGCGATGGCCCCGTCGACAAGGCGCGGCACGGCCTGCCACGGCTCTCCCCGTGCATCGGACGGGGTGTGGAGGCCAGCGACCCAGGATTTCGCGCTGCCCTTCAGCTTATCCGCCACGGCCGCGCCGGTCATCATATGGCTGTCTACACCGTGGGGTTTGGCATCCGCCAGCCAAGCCTCGAAGCGGGCGACCTCTGCTTCGGTTTTGGCGAGGTAGAGGACGCCTTCCTGACGGAAGCCGAGGGCTTCGCCAAACTCCTGCGCGAGCGATTTCCACAGGCGCATGCTTTCCATCATGATGGGCAATTCGCCCATGTCGCGGCCCTGCTGGCGGATCCAGCCCCAGTTGCGGCTGGATTGCTCGCCCGCGATGCGGCCCTTCTCGCAAAGCGTGACGCTAAGCCCGCGTTCGGCAAGGAACCAGGCGGTCATCACGCCGATGACACCGCCGCCCAGCACCACCACATCGCAGGCGGCGGGGGGCGGGCCGGGAAAGCGGATGGGTGAGGCATCGGAAATCGGGAAGCGCATCATCGTGACAGATCATCCAGCAGACGGTGCATGAAACGGTGACCCGCCTGAAACTCCGACACGGCCAGCCATTCATCGGCCTTGTGGGCCTGCGCGATGTTGCCGGGGCCGCAGATGGCGGCGGAGTAGCCCGCCTCCTGAAACTGCCCGGCCTCGGTGCCATAGGACACGACCCCCACCGCATTGTCGCCGGTCAGACGGCGGGCCAGGGGTTCGGCCTGCCCGCCCTCTTCCGGGATCAGGGCGGGGACACCGAAGAAGCGGTCCAGATGGATGGCGGCCTCGGGGCGGACGGCTTGCATCGCGGCCTCCAGCCGTGCCGCTTCGGCGATGAAGGCTTGGGCATGGGCCTCGAGGTCTTCGCCCGGCACGACGCGGAACTCGAGCGCAAAGCGGCAATCAGCGGCGGTAATGTTGTGCGCGGTGCCGCCCTCGATCATGCCGACATGCAGCGTGGTGAAGGGCGGATCAAAGGCCAGCGCCTCTGCGCTGCGGGGTTGCGATTGAATCCACGCGTTGCGGTCATTGGCCCAGCCGATCAGCCGCGCGGCTTCCATGATGGCCGAAACGCCATAGGGCAGAAGCGAGGAATGCACCTCGAACCCCTTCACATGGACATGAAAGCCCGTGCCGCCCTTGTGGCCGTTGATGACCTTCATCAGGGACGGCTCGCCGATGATGGCCGCCGCGCCTTTGGGCAGCACACCCTGCATGGCGGCGATCATGGGCGGTGCGCCGGTGCAGCCGATTTCCTCGTCATAACTCAGCGCGATCTGAAGCGGGCGCTTCACGCCGCGATGATGCGCCTCGACCAGCGCCCAGATGGACAGGGCATCGAACCCCTTCATGTCGCAGGTGCCGCGCCCGTAAAGGCGGCCGTCGCGTTCCGTGACCGTCCATGGATCGGAAGTCCAGCTTTGGCCGTCCACGGGGACGACATCGGTATGGCCCGACAGCACGACCGCCCCTTCCTCCCACGGGCCGACATGGGCGAACAGCGCGGCCTTGGTCCGGTCCTCGTTCCAGTGGCGATGCGAGTCGATGCCCTGCAGCGCGAGGTAATCCTGCACCCAGTCGATGAGCGGAAGGTTGGTGTCGCGGCTGATGGTCGGGAATTTGACCAGTTGATCAAGGATTTCGCGGGGCGAAAGAGGCGAGACGGCGGGCATGTGATGCTTTCCTGTGCGGTACGCCCAGACTGGCGGCGGATTGCCGGGTGGTCAAGGCGTCACCGGATGACGCAAGGTAAGGGTGAACAAGCGGCTTGCGGCAATGTGAAAAATCTCTAACACTCGCCCCTACACGCCGGGAGACAGCAGAAAGCTGCCTCGGAAAAACAACAATAATCCTGTGACCTTGGGGGGTCTTTATATGCCCGATGGGGCGGAACCTGTCCTCGATGTTCGGGGTCTTCAGACCGTTTTCAGAACGCGCGGCGGCGAGATTCATGCCGTGAATTCCGTGAGCTTTCACCTGCGGCCGGGCGAATTGCTTGGCGTTGTGGGGGAAAGCGGATCGGGCAAGTCGGTTACCATGATGTCGCTGATCGGGCTGCTGCCTTCGCCACCCGCCGAGGTGCGCGCCGGTCAGGTGTTGCTGGGCGGGCGTGACCTGCTGAAGCTCAGCCCTCGCGATCTGCAAGCGGTGCGGGGCGCGAAGGTGGGGTTCGTGTTTCAGGACCCGATGACGAGCCTGAACCCGGTGTTCAACGTGGGCAACCAGATCATGGAGCCCTTGATCAAGCATATGGGGATGACCAAGGCCCAGGCCGAGACGCGGGCGGCAGAATTGCTTGCGCTGGTGGGGATACCGGATGCGAAGAAGCGGTTGAAAAGCTATCCGCATCAGTTTTCGGGCGGGATGCGGCAGCGGGTGATGATCGCCATCGCGCTGGCCTGTGATCCTGATGTGCTGATCGCGGATGAGCCCACCACGGCGTTGGACGTGACAATTCAGGCGCAGATCATCGAACTGGTCAAGGAATTGCGCCAGAAGCTGGGCATGGCGATTGTCTGGATCACCCATGATCTGGGCGTGATCGCGGGCATCGCCGACCGGGTGATGGTGATGTATGGCGGCCAGGTGGTGGAACAGGCCCCGGTGCGGGAATTGTTCGCCAATCCACAGCACCCCTATACCCGCGCGCTGCTGAAAACTGTGCCGTCGTTGACCGGCGAGCGCGCGGCGCGGCTGGAGGTGATCCAAGGACAGCCGCCGCTTCTGGCCGGTGCGCCGGTGGCCTGCCCGTTCCGTGCACGCTGCGCCCATGCCTTTGCGCGCTGCGAGGCGGAAAATCCCCTGCGTCGCGCGGTGGATGGCAAGCCCGTCGGGCAGGGCCATGATGTGGCCTGCCACTGGAGCCCGGAGGTGGCACATGGCTGACGGCGGTCGCATCGCGCAGGGCCAGCCGTTGGTACAGGTGCGCGACCTGAAGATGCATTTTCCGATCTATGCTGGCATCCTGCGCCGCAAGGTGGGGGCGGTGAAGGCGGTGGATGGCGTCAGTTTCGACATCATGGCCGGGGAAACGCTGGGGCTGGTCGGAGAATCCGGCTGTGGCAAGTCCACTGTCGGGCGTGCGCTGCTGCGGCTGTATGAACTGACCGGCGGATCGGTTGTGATTGATGGCGAGGATATTGCCACGCTGGCCCCAGATGCGCTGCGCAAGAAGCGGCCCACGATGCAGATGGTGTTCCAGGACCCGCAGGCGAGCTTGAACCCGCGCATGACGCTGGCCGCGATCATCGGGGAACCGCTGGACGAACATACCGACTGGACGGACGAGAAGAAGACCGCGCGGGTGCATGAGTTGATGGATCAGGTGGGCCTGAACCGCCGCTTTGCCAACCGCTATCCGCATGAGTTTTCCGGCGGGCAACGGCAGCGCATCGGGATTGCCCGCGCGCTGGCGCTGAACCCCAAGTTCATCGTTTGCGATGAACCGATTGCCGCGCTGGATGTGTCCATTCAGGCGCAGGTGGTGAACCTGCTGGAGGATTTGCAGGACAGTCTGGGTCTGACCTATCTGTTCATCAGCCATGACCTTTCCATGGTGCGCCACATCGCGGACCGGGTGGCGGTGATGTATCTGGGCCAGATTGCCGAACTGTCGCCGCGCGAGGCGCTGTATATGCGCCCGCTGCACCCCTATGCACAGGCGCTGCTGTCTGCTGTGCCGGAGGCCGACCCATCGCTGGAGGCGACGCGCCAGCGCATCATCCTGACCGGCGATGTCCCATCGCCCGCCAACCCGCCCAAGGGATGCAATTTCTGCACCCGCTGCCCGCAGGTGATCCCTGTGTGCCGCGAGGTGGAACCGAAACTGACCGAGGTGGAGCCCGGGCGATTTGTCGCCTGCCATCTGGTCAGCCCGAACAATGCCGGGGGGCATGTATCCCCCGGTGCCGAGGTGCGCGAGCACAACCAACAAGGAGAAGTCACATGAAATTCAGAACCGCCCTTCTGGGCGCTGCGGCAGCCTTCGTGCTGGCCCCGGCGGCCCATGCCGAACGTGGCGCCGATGGCGAGGTAAAGGTCTTCTATTATCAGGCCGTGTCCGTGATGAACGCCTATCTGTCGTCCGGGACCAAGGACGTGGAGGCCGGGTCGCTGGTGCTGGAGCCGCTGGCGGGATTTGACCAGGATGGCCAGATGTTCCCGCGCCTTGCGGCCGATATCCCGACAGTCGAGAATGGCGGCGTTTCGGCTGACCTGACCTCGATCACCTGGAAGCTGAAGGAAGGTCTGCTGTGGTCGGATGGCACGCCGGTTACCAGCGCGGACGTGAAGTTCACATGGGAATATTGCACCCATCCCGAAGGCGGCTGCGCGCAGGGCGCGAAATATGAAGGCGTGGCGTCGATCGACACGCCCGATGACCTGACCGTGGTGGTAAAGTTCGAAGGGCCGAAGCCCTATCCTTATCAGCCCTTCACGGGCGGCACCGCGCCGATCCTGCAAAAGGCGCAGTTCGAGGCCTGCCTTGGTGCAGCCGCAGCAAGCTGCACTGAGCAGAACTCCAAGCCCATCGGCACCGGCCCCTTCATCGTCACCGATTTCAAGGTGAATGACGTGGTGACGCTGGAAGCCAACCCGAACTATCGCGACCCGGCCAAGCCCGCCTTTGCCAAGGTCACGCTGAAAGGCGGCGGCGATGCGCTGGCGGCGGCCTCGGCCGTGATGGAAACCGGCGAATTCGACTATGCCTGGAACACCCAGATCAACCCCGAACAGCAGGCCCAGATGGAAGCCGGTGGCAAGGGCACCTTTGTCAACGCTTTCGGCACGCTGGTGGAGCGGATCGAGATCAACATGACCAACCCCGATCCGGCCCTGCCGGAAGGCGAGCGGTCCACCGTCAAGCATCCGCACCCGATCCTGTCGGATGCGAATGTGCGCAAGGCGCTTTCGATGGCGATTGACCGCCAGACGCTGGTGGATGTGGGCTATGGCGGTGCGGGTCGCCCGACCTGCAACCTGGTGCCTTCGCCAGCTTTCCAGGCGTCGGACAACACAGGCTGCCTCACGCAGGACATGGAGGGTGCCAAGGCCCTGCTGGAAGGCGCAGGCTGGACCGACAGCGATGGTGACGGCATCCGCGACAAGGATGGCAAGAAGCTGAGCCTTGTCTATCAGACCACCGTCAACCCCGTGCGTCAGGATTTCCAGGCGCTGGTCAAGGGCTGGTGGAATGAGCTGGGCGTCGAGGTTGAGTTGAAGGCGATCGACCCGTCGGTGTTCTTTGGCGGGGATGCGGCATCGCCCGATACCTTCCAGAAGTTCTATGCGGACGTGGAAATGTACGCCAACAACTTCGACGGCACGGATGCCGAACCCTACATGGCGCAATATCTGTGCGACAAGATCCCGGGGCCGGACAACCAGTGGCAGGGCGAGAACATCAACCGCTTCTGCGACCCGGCCTATGACGCGCTGCTGAAAGAACTGTCGGGCACGGCAGGGATCGACGCGCGCGGTGCGTTGGTCATGAAGATGAACGACATGCTGACCAAGGACACGAATGTGATCATCCCGCTGGTGGATCGCGGCCGCTTCTCGGCCAAGTCCAACACGCTGGACGGGTTCATCATGAATTCGTGGGATACCGAGCTGTGGAATGCGCAGGACTGGAGCCGCGTGAAGTAAGCGGATCATGATCTGGGGCGCGGCAGGGGCTTCCCTGCCGCGCCCTTCGCATACCTTCGGTTCACCTTGGCCAAGCGGACGGGCTGTTCATGCTTTCATTCACCATCCGGCGGTTGCTGGCGGCGATACCCACGCTGCTGTTGATCAGCCTTGTGATCTTTCTGCTGGTCGATCTGGCCCCCGGCAGCCCGCTTTCCGACATTCCGCTGACCGTACCGCCCGAGGTGCGCCAGAAGATGCTGGCGGCGATGGGCGCGGATCAGCCGGTGATGGTGCGCTATCTGCTCTGGTTGAAACAGTTTTTCTGGATCGAGCCGCTTTATGGCATCGACAATCTTTTCGGCACGGATTTCGCGCAAGGCGCGCAGCGGATCATCAGCTGGCAATCCAAGGTGCCGGTGTTCCAGATCATTGGCGAGCGCCTGCCGCAGACATTGACCGTGGTGGGGACGGCCTATCTGATCGGGGTGCTGATCGCGCTGCCCATCGGCATCTATTCCGCCTATCGCCAGTATTCGTGGTTCGATCAGGCGGGCACCTTCTTTGCCATGGCGGGGTTTTCGGTGCCCACCTTCTTTACCGGCAATATCCTGATCCTGATCTTTGCCGTGAACCTTGGCTGGTTTCCGACGATCTATGACACCAACCTGACGGTGACGGATTGGGCCAGCCTGAAGACCATGCTGCTGCAAATGGCGCTGCCGGTGACAGTGCTGGCGCTGTTCAACGCGGCCGAGATCAGCCGCTATACGCGATCCTCGGTACTGGAAAATCTGGGACAGGACTATGTGCGCACCGCGCGGGCCAAGGGGATGGGCGAAGGCAAGGTGGTGATGAAGCACGTGCTGCGCAATTCGCTGATCCCGGTGGTGACGGTGATTGCGCTGGGGTTGCCCACGGTGTTCGGCGGGGCCATCGTGACCGAGCAGATCTTCAAGATCAACGGCATCGGGGCGGCGCTGATCGGGGCGATCAACGTGTCCGACCTTCCCACGGTGCAGACCATCACCTTCATCTTCGCGGTGCTGATCGTGACGTTCAACCTGATTGCCGATATCCTGTACGGCATCCTTGACCCGAGGATCCGCTATGACTGAGTCCGCGCCGGAAGCCGTGACCGCCGCCGTCGCCCGTGCCGAACGAGTGCGCGGCCCCTGGGCCGATGTCTGGGCGCAGTTCCGCAAGCACAAGGGCGCCATGATGGCGCTGGGGGTGCTGGGGACATTGGCGCTGGTCTGTCTGGTGGGGCCGCTGGTCTGGCGGATCGACCCCAACTTCATCGAAAGCGACACGGTGAAGATGTTCAAGATGCGCAATCAGGGGCCGTCCTTGGCGCATCCCCTCGGGACAGACCAGTTGGGCCGCGACATGCTGGCGCGGATGATGTTCGGGGGGCGCATTTCGCTGGCCGTGGGGATGGTGGCGATGCTGGTGGCCATTTTCATCGGCACGGCGGTGGGGGTGATCGCGGGCTATTTCCGGCGGATGGACGGGCTTCTGATGCGGTTGACGGACCTGTTCCTGGCCCTTCCCTTGCTGCCCCTGCTTCTGGTCATGATGTTCCTGTTCCGCGACAGCATCGCCAGCACGCTGGGGCCGCGGCTGGGGACGTTCCTGCTGATCGTGCTGGCCATCGGGCTGACAAGCTGGATGCAGGCGGCCCGCGTGGTGCGCGGCGAGGTGCTGGCGTTGAAGGAGCGGGAGTTTGTGCTGGCGGCGCGGTCCATCGGCACCCCATCGCGCCGGATCATCACGCGGCACATCCTGCCCAACGTCCTTTCACCGGTGCTGGTGGCCGCGACGCTGGGGATTGCGGCGGCGATCATCACGGAATCGGTGCTGTCCTTCCTGGGCCTTGGCTTCCCGCCGGATTTCCCGACCTGGGGGCGGCTCTTGTACGATGGGATTGCCGAGATCCGCACCTACCCTGAGCGGGTAATGTGGCCGGGCATTGCGATTTCGCTGACTGTGCTGAGCGTGAATTACATCGGCGATGGTCTGCGCGACGCGCTGGACCCGCGTATCCGGGGGCGGTGAGGCCTAGTCGTAGTGCAGGGCCGTGACGCGGCCCCGCCAATAGGGCTTGCGGCCCTCTGGCAGTACCCAGGCCACCTCACCCGCCGTGGGCACAAGCATGCCGTAGCGCCTTTCATAGCCCCACCAGCGCCCTTCCCACGGTGTCGGGATCATCTGCCCCGCGACCGTACGGCTGCGCGCATCGGCCCGGATGGCGGAAACCAGATCGTCGGGGCCGAAGGTGAAGGTCAGATCAACGCGCAGAGCCCCGTCGGTGACGGTGGCCCGCGCGCTTTGATCGTCGATCGCATCCCACGTCACTGCGCCACCGGGCAAAAGCGCGGTTGGATACCACGGGGTTTCGGCAAGCCAACGCAACAGCTCGCCCTCGGCAATCGCGCCGCCGCCTTCCAGCCGGGTGAGCGGGATCAGACCGAGGATGGCGGGCAGCAGCAGACCTTCGCCCGCCACATAGGCATCGATCACCCGCACCGGAATGCCGGGGGCCATGGCGACGCGCCCATCCCAGACAAAGCCCGGCCGGGCCATGGTTACCTGTTGGGTCGAGGTGAAGGGTTTCCAGTTATCGGCCCCCTCGCCCATGTTGAACTGGCCTTCATGTGCCATGGCCACCTTGCGGATGTGCGGCTGGCCTGGGGGCAGCACCGCACGCAGGTAGCGGGCGACGGGGGCGGGCAGACCACCCAGCGCTGCCGGATCCGGGGCGGTATCGGGAAGCGCCTGTTCTGCCGCCGCGAGCCTGCGCTGCACCTCGGCAATACGCTGCGGCCAGCGCCAGGCACCCAGCATCGCAAGGCTGCCCCACAGGAGCAGGACGATGGCAAGACCGATGCCGATGAATTTCAACCAGATCATGACCGCCACCCTGCTTGCGCTTGGAGCCATACTGGCGCAGCGCGTAAGGGCTGTCCTTGATCCTGCGCAAGCCTCGGGCGATCAGTCGAAATGGTTGCGGATGCGGCGAACCATCAGCCAGACGCCCAATAGGA
Source organism: Variovorax paradoxus (assembly GCA_943370085.1). GTDB lineage: Bacteria > Pseudomonadota > Alphaproteobacteria > Rhodobacterales > Rhodobacteraceae > Paragemmobacter. The sequence continues at coordinate 422,083 of CALRPT020000001.1, forward strand.
CGATGGGCGTCAGGATGGCCAGAAGCGCGCCGTGGGACAGATGCACCTGATGGGCCAGCGGTTCCAGCGCATAGGCGGCAAGGTTGACCGCGTAATAGCTGATGGCCACCGTTGACAGGCCTTCGACCGTGCGTTGCAGGCGCAGTTGCAGATCGGCGCGTTTGTCCATGCTTTCCAGAAGTTTCTGGTTCTGCGCGCTGCGTTCCACATCGACGCGGGTGCGCAAGAGTTCCGCCGCGCGCTGCGCCCGTTCGGCCATGCTTTTCAGCCGCGCCTCGGCGGATTTCACGGTGCGCATGGCGGGATCGTAGCGGCGCATCATGAACTCGCCAAAGGTCTGGCGGCCCAGGATGCGCTGTTCGCGCATCACCTCGATCCGCTGGTTGACGATGGCCTCATAGGCTGCCGTCGCGCCGAAGCGGAAGGAGAATTGGACGGCGAGGCTTTCCAGTTCCGAGGAAATCGTCAGCAGCTCATGCAAGGCCGCCTCGGGCGAGCGCTCAGACGTATCAAGCGCCGAGACGAGTTCCATCAGTTGCGGATCAAGAGCGTTCAGCCGCCCCGTCAATTGGCGGGCGCGCATCAGGCCCAGCATGGACATGGAGCGGTAGGTTTCCACCTCGCACAGGCGCTGCACGATGCGGCCCACGCGGCGCGATCCGGTGCCGGGGCGGACAAAAACGGCAAAGCGCATGTGACCGGCTGGATCGATGCGGAAATCGCCTGCGACGATGGCGGCACCGTCAACGACGCGGCTTACGGCGAGGCTTTCGGGAACGAACCAGTCTTCCAGCTTGGCCATGACGGCCTCGTCATCTTCGGGCAGTTCCTCGACCCGGATCAGGACCGAACAGATCCGCTTGCCCGGCGCGGTGGCGAGCCAGTCATCGGGGAAAACCTCGGCCTCGGCCGGATCGAAGGGGCGGGCAGACAGGCCGGGGCCAAAGGCGGAATAGGTGACGAACTCGGTATGGCTTTCCCATTTCAGATCGGACCGCCCGATGGGGCCGGAGAAATGGGTGGCATCGGGCTGCGGATGGGTTGAGGCGTGGCGATCCAGCAGCGCCAGAAGATGCGCGCGATCACGGGTGCGGTCGCGGTTGGCAGCGTCGAGCGGTTCCTTGAAGGCCATGTACACGGCGTGACAGGGCACCTCGAGCGCGGGGAAGGGCCGCGCGTGCAATTCGTTGACAAGGGAATAGCGAAGCGGGTGGTCCGATACGGTGGTCATGTGCGTCCTGTCAGGCTTTAGGTGCGAGGTAGGTCCTGCGCGGCAGTGCTGCCAGTGATTTGCCGGAATACCGGGGTATGCAAGGCCGATGTTGCAGAAAAGCCGAAGGCCCCGGCAGGTGCGCGGGGCCTTCGGTGGATTTTCAGGCGGTTACGGTGCCGATCAGTCGATCATGGGCAGAAGCGCATCGATCGACTTTTTCGCATCGCCATAGAACATCCGCGTGTTTTCCTTGAAGAACAGCGGGTTCTCGATCCCCGAATAGCCGGTGCCCTGCCCGCGCTTGGAGACAAACACCTGTTTCGCTTTCCAGCATTCCAGCACCGGCATGCCGGCGATGGGACTGTTGGGGTCTTCCTGCGCTGCCGGATTGACGATGTCATTCGAGCCGATGACGATGGCGACATCGGTTTCGGGGAAGTCATCGTTGATCTCGTCCATTTCCAGAACGATGTCATAGGGCACTTTCGCCTCGGCCAGCAGCACGTTCATGTGGCCGGGCAAGCGGCCCGCCACCGGATGGATGGCGAAGCGTACATTCTTGCCTTTGGCGCGCAGTTTGCGGGTCAGTTCCGACACCGATTGCTGCGCCTGCGCCACCGCCATGCCGTAGCCGGGGATGATGATGACGGAGTCGGCATCGTTCAGCGCTGCGGCCACGCCTTCGGCATCGATGGCGATCTGTTCGCCGGTGACTTCCATCGCGGGCCCGGTGGTACCACCGAAGCCGCCGAGGATCACGCTGATGAAGGAGCGGTTCATCGCCTTGCACATGATGTAGGACAGGATGGCACCCGAGGAGCCCACCAGCGCGCCAACCACGATGAGGAGGTCATTGGAGAGCGAGAAGCCGATCGCCGCAGCCGCCCAGCCGGAATAGCTGTTGAGCATCGACACCACGACAGGCATGTCTGCCCCGCCGATGCCCATGATCAGGTGATAGCCGATGAAGAAGGCCGCCAGCGTCATCACCAAGAGAGCCATCGATGACCCAGTTTGGAGATAGACGAAGAGGAGCACCAGCGACAGGATCGCCGCTCCAGCGTTTAGCACATGCCCGCCGGGCAGCTTTTTCGCCTTGCCATCGACCTTACCAGCCAGCTTGCCAAATGCGATGACCGATCCGGTGAAGGTGACGGCGCCGATGAAGACGCCGAGGAAGGTTTCCACCCGTAGAATCGACACTTCGACGGCGGTTTTTTCGGCAACTTTAAGGGCGAAGCCGTCTAGCAAAGCCCGTGCGGCATCATCCATCCCGGCGATGCGGATCAGTTCGATGTGAGTGTTGAAACCGATGAAGACGGCTGCGAGGCCGACGAGCGAGTGCATGGCCGCCACAAGCTGCGGCATTTCGGTCATCTGGACGCGCTGCGCGACGACCCAGCCGATGGCACCGCCTGCGGCGATCATCACGACCGAGATCAGCCAGTTGCCCGCGCCGGGGCCCATCAGGGTGGCGACGACCGCCAGACCCATGCCGAAGATGCCATACCAGACCGCGCGTTTGGCGCTTTCCTGGCCCGAGAGACCACCCAAGGACTGGATGATGAGAACTGCCGCAACGACATAGGCGGCGGTGGTGAATCCGTATTCCATCGCGCGCTACTCCTTACGACTTCTGGAACATGGCGAGCATGCGCCGGGTGACCATGAAGCCACCGAAAATGTTGATCCCCGCCATGAAGACCGACAGCGCGGCAAGGATGACGACAAGCCAGCTGCCCGACCCGATCTGCATCAGCGCGCCGAGGATGATGATGGACGAGATGGCATTGGTGATCGCCATCAAGGGCGTGTGCAGCGAATGGCTGACGTTCCAGATGACCTGAACGCCGACATAGACCGACAGCACAAACACGATGAAATGCGACATGAAACTTGCGGGGGTGTAGATGCCCGCCAGCAGGATCAGCGCACCGCCACCCAAGAGCATCCCCACCTGATTGCGGGTCTGGGTCTTGAAGGCGGCCACTTCCTTGGCGCGCTTCTCCTCGGCCGTCAGTTCCTTGACCTTTTCCTTGGGCTTGGCCGCCGCGATGGCCGCGATTTTGGGCGGCGGTGGCGGATAGGTCACCGCGCCTTCATGCGCCACGGTGGCGCCCCGGATCACGTCATCCTCCATGTTGTGGTGGATGACGCCATCCTTCTTGGGGGTCAGGTCCGTCAGCATGTGGCGGATGTTGGTGGCGTAAAGCGTCGAGGACTGGGTCGCCATCCGGCTGGGGAAATCGGTATACCCCACGATGGTGACGCCGTTTTCGGTGACGATCTTCTGATCGGCCACGGTCAGATCGCAGTTGCCGCCGCGTTCGGCCGCAAGGTCGATGATGACCGAGCCGGGCTTCATCTTTGCGACCATGTCCGCCGTCCACAGCTTGGGCGCGGGGCGGCCGGGGATCAGCGCGGTGGTGATGACGATGTCCATCTCCGGCGCAAGCTCGCGGAATTTGGCAAGCTGCTTGGCGGCGAAGGCCGGGCTGGAGGGCGCGGCATAGCCGCCCGTCGCGGCCCCGTCGGGCAGTTCAGAGGCGTCAAACTCCAGATAGACAAAGCTTGCGCCCATCGATTCGATCTGTTCGGCAACTTCGGGGCGCACGTCGAAGGCGTTGACGATGGCGCCGAGCGAGACGGAGGTGCCGATGGCGGCAAGACCCGCCACGCCTGCGCCCACGATCAGGACCTTGGCCGGGGGCACCTTGCCCGCTGCCGTGACCTGACCGGTGAAGAAGCGGCCGAAGTTGTTCCCGGCCTCGATCACTGCGCGGTAGCCCGCGATGTTCGCCATGGAGGACAGCGCGTCCATCTTCTGCGCGCGGGAAATGCGGGGGACCATGTCCATCGCCACCACAGTCGCCCCCTGATCGGCGACCTGCTTCAGTAGGGCCTCGTTCTGGGCGGGCCAGAAGAAGCTGATCAGGGTCTGGCCACGCTTGAGCATCGCAGCCTCGGAGGCTTCGGGTCCGCGCACCTTGACCACCACATCGGCTGCATCGAACACCGCCTTGGCGTCCGGCAGAACCTCGGCCCCGGCTGCCGCATAGGCGGCGTCGGAAAAGCCCGCCTTGGCCCCTGCCCCGGATTGGACCACGCTTGTATGGCCCAGCTTGGCCAGTGCGATCACGGAATCGGGGGTCATGGCCACCCGGTTCTCGCCTTCGAATATCTCTCTCGGTGCCCCGATTTTCACGTTTTTTCCCCCGTCTGTCGCTGCCAATGCAGCATCCGGTTGCTCAACCCTGCGCCACTTATCACCGCGCAACAATATTTCAAAGCCCCCGCCGCAACTTTTCCGACTGTTGCCGGAAAATCCATAGGGTGCCTCAAAGCCAGCGCCGCACGCGGGCGGCCCAAACGTCAAATGCCGCGCCGAAGCCCGCGCGCAGGCGCGCTTCTTCCTGCCATATGAACCGGTTGCGGATCAGAACCATGAAGGCAGGCACCAGCGGAAGCGCCTGTGGCACATCCCACCACAGGATTGCCGCCAGAAGAAAGGCCGCATCGCCCAGATAGATCGGGTTTCGGCTGAGGCGGAAGACGCCCGATGTGACCAGTGCCTGCGGAATGCGGTGCGGGATCACGGTGGTTTTCGCCCGCGCCATGGCCCGGATCGCGCCGCCGAACAGGCCTGCGCCGATCAGTGCCAGCCCTGCGGCCAGCATGTCGCCCAGCGCACCGAACAGGTTGAACGGCAAAAGCCGGTCAATCCCCCAGGCCGCCGCCAGAAAGGCGGCCAGCCAGATCGGTGGCAGGTCAATCAGTTTGGACACGGGTGGTTTGTCTCCTGACATGTTGCGCGATTTGTTCCGTTCCGCGCCGGGAATGGCAAGCCCCCAAAGGCCGGTTTTCGACGGTTCGCCTGCCAAATCCGGCACAGCGCCCGCGTGGTGGGCGGGTTGTGCCGCGCGCTTGGACAGGTCATTCTGCGCGCAATAGTAGGGAGACGACCATGACCACCGATTTCGCCGCCACGCGGGCGGCTTTTGTGCTGCCTGAGGGGATCATCTATCTGGATGGCAATTCGCTGGGGCCGTTGCCCAAGGCCGCCGCCGCCCGTGTGGCGCAGGCGGTTGAGGCGGAATGGGGCCAGATGCTGATCACCGGGTGGAACAAGGCCGGGTGGATGGAACAGCCCGCCCGTGTGGGTGACCGGATCGCGCGGCTGATCGGGGCGGAACCCGGCACGGTGGTGATGGGGGATACGCTGTCGATCAAGGTCTATCAGGCGCTGGCCTCGGCGCTGGAGATGAACCCCGGTCGCAAGGTGATCTTGTCGGATGACGGGAATTTCCCGTCTGATCTGTACATGGCCGACGGGTTGGTGCGGACACTGGGCAACGGCTACACGCTGCGGACGGTGGCCCCGGAAGAGGTGCTGGATGCGATCGACGAAACCGTGGCGGTCACGCTGATCACCGAGGTGGATTACCGCACGGGCCGCAAGCATGACATGGCGGCGATCACCGCCAAGGCTCATGCGATGGGGGCACTGGCGATCTGGGATCTGGCGCATTCGGCGGGGGCGCTGCCGGTGGATCTGGCCGGGGTGGGGGCGGATTTCGCGGTGGGCTGCACCTACAAGTATCTGAATTCCGGCCCCGGTGGACCGGCCTTCATCTATGTGGCCCCCCGCCATGCCGAACGGGCGCGACCGGCGTTGTCGGGCTGGCTGGGGCATGAATCCCCTTTTGCCTTTGACCTTGGCTATCGCCCCGGTCGCGGGGTGGAGCGGATGCGCGTGGGCACGCCGCCCGTGCTGCAACTGGCGGCACTGGAGGCTGCGCTGGATGTCTGGGACATGACCACGATGGCCGATGTGCGCGCGCGGTCCATCGAATTGACCAAGGCCTTTATTGAAAGGGTGGAGGCCGCCTGCCCTGCCCTGACGCTGGCCAGCCCGCGCGATCCGGCAAACCGGGGATCGCAGGTCAGTTTCCGCCACCCCGAGGGATACGCCATCATGCAGGCGCTGATTGCGGGGGGGGTGATCGGCGATTTCCGCGCGCCGGATATCCTGCGCTTCGGGTTCACGCCGCTCTATACCACCTTTGACGATGTCACCGCCGCCGTGCGGATACTGGCCGAGGTGATGGACAAGGCGCTGTGGGACAGGCCAGAATACAAGACCAAGGCCCGCGTCACCTGACGCAAAACAACAGGCCGCGTCACCTGACGCAGAGGGAGGACCACCATGACCACCATCCGCCGCTGGAACCCCGATGGCATCGCCGCGCCCGCCTCGCGCTATTCTCATGCCGTGCTGGTGGAGGGGGCGCCGCGCTGGCTGTATCTGGCGGGACAGGTCGGCACCCATCCCGATGGGCGCGTAGCGGAGGGGCTGGCGGCGCAACTGGATGCCTGTTTCGCCAATGTCGATGTCGGGTTGGCGGCGGCGGGGATGATGCGGGAGCATCTGGTGAAGGTGACGGTCTATCTGACCGTAAACACACCCGATGCCGTCGCCACCTATCGCGCCCGCCGGGACGCCTGGATCGGAGATGGCCCGCTGCCCGCAGCGACGCTGCTGATCGTGGCGGGCCTTGCCTCGCCCGCGCTGCTGGCCGAGGTGGATATCGTGGCGGCAGGCTGAGCCCGGCGATGCTGCTGCTTGGCACCCTGACCGTTGACCGCCCCCTGTGCCGCCCGTCCGGCTGGGCTGCCCTCTGGCGGCGCATGGGCAATCTGTCGGTGCTGAACCGAACTGCTGTGTCCCTGTCCTGAACCTGCCCGTTCCGCACAAGGAGACCACGCATGACCACCTGCCCTTTCAACCCCGCCGAAGATGGCGCGCAAATGTCCTTTGACGGGCGCATGTCCTATGGCGACTACCTGCAGATCGACAAGATCCTGAACGCGCAGCACTGCCTGACCGAGGCGCATGACGAGATGCTGTTCATCATCCAGCATCAGACATCCGAGCTGTGGATGCGGCTGGCGCTGCACGAGTTGGATGCCGCACGTCGGATGATCACCGCCGACCGGGCGCGCGAGGCGTTCAAGATGCTCGCGCGCGTGTCGAGGATCTTCGAGCAGCTCAATTCCGCATGGGATGTGCTGCGCACCATGACGCCGTCGGATTATTCGCGCTTTCGCGATGATCTGGGCCAATCGTCGGGGTTCCAAAGCTGGCAATACCGGCTGATCGAATATGCGGTGGGCAATCGCAACGGGGCCATGCTGCGGCCCCATGCGCATCGCCCCGACCTGATGGCAAAGCTGCAAGCCGAACTGGCGCGGCCGTCGCTCTACGATGCCGCGCTGGCCCATGTCGCGCGGCTCGGCCTGCCGGTGCCGCAGGCGATACTGTCGCGCGACATCGCCGCGCCTTGGGTCGCAGATGATGGCGTGCGGGCGATGTGGGAAATGGTCTACCGCGACCCGGAACAGCATTGGCAGGCCTATGAGTTGGCCGAAAAGCTGGTGGATTTCGAGGATTACTTCCGCCGCTGGCGATTCAACCATGTGACCACGGTGGAACGGGTGATCGGGTTCAAGCGCGGCACGGGTGGCACGTCAGGTGTGGCTTATCTGCGACGCATGCTGGAGGTTCAGCTGTTCCCAGAGCTGTGGCAGGTGCGGACGACGCTTTGATTCTTTGACGCAAGCAGCCGCAGCGGATAGATTAATCGGCGGAAACACGTGCAGGCGCTGCTCGCCTTGCGAAACATATGGACCGATAGATTTATGCGCCTGCCATTTCACAACCTCGTCCGCTTTCTGATTGCCGGCGCTTTTGTCGGGTTGATGTCTGCCTGCGTCCCCCATGGCGAAGGGATGTCCACGTCAGGCGCGGCCAAGCCCGGCGCCGCGAAAGAGATTGAGGGGGCCTATCTGGCAACCAAGGATGCCAATATCGACATCCCCGCGCTGCCGGTGGAGGAAATCCCGCAGCAGTTCCGCCGCCAGTCGGTCTATTTCGAGACGAACGAAGCGCCGGGGACGATCATCGTCAACCCGTCGCAGCGCGTGCTGCATTACGTGACGGGCAAGAACCAGGCGATCCGCTATGGCATCTCTGTGGGTCGGGCCGGGTTCGAATGGGCCGGCACCGCGATTGTCAGCGAAAAGAAGCCCTGGCCCACCTGGACCCCGCCGGCCGAGATGATCGCCCGCGATCCAAAGCTCGCGAAGTGGAAGGATGGACAACCGGGCGGCCCGTCCAACCCGCTGGGCGCGCGCGCGATCTATCTGACCACGAATGGTGTGGATTATGGCTATCGCATCCATGGCACGCCAGAATGGCGGTCGATCGGGCGCAATGCCTCATCCGGGTGCATCCGCATGATCAATCAGGATGTGATGGATCTGTATAACCGCCTGAAAGGCGGCGAAAAGGTCGTCGTGCTGACGCGGGACGGGCAGTATCCCACCCGTTTGGTCCTGCCGCCGCCCGCGCCGAAGCCGAAGGCTGCCGCTGCGCCGGCGGTGCTACCAGAACCGGTGATGCCCGCCCTGCCCGCCCCGGTGCCGCTTGACCCCGAGTTGATCGCGCCTTTGCCGGTCTGACGGAACGCCTGCGGAAGATTGCAAAAGGGGCGCGTCGGTTTCCCGTCGCGCCCCTTTCTCATTGGCGACTTGTGATCAGGCGAGCCAGCGGTCGTAATCGGCGACCAGCAGATGGGTGGGGGCGACATCCTCTTCGATCTGCGAAAAACGGCCGATCTTCTTGGACACAAAGACATTGTCGGTGACGTCATCATTCACCGTCGACACCTCGCCGATCAGCACATCACCACCTTCGCCCCAGAAGGCATGCCAGTCGCCCGGCAGCAGCGTGACGCTTTCCCCCGGCGACAGAAGGATCACCTCGCCGCCGGTGAAGGCGCGCGGGACGCCGTCGCAATAGACCGTGCCGCCTTGGGTTTCGGAAAAGCTGCCGTCCGGGTTTGATCCGTTCAGCCGCACCGCCAGCTTGGCCCCGCCCCGGTTTATGATGTCTTCGGCCTTGATCACATGGGTGTGGCAGGGCGAATGCTGATCCTTGCGCGAGATCAGCAGCTTTTCCGCATAGCACATGCCGCCGCCGCGCTGCAGGTCGGCCAGTTTGCCATTGCGCAGGGTGAACAGGAACAGGCCCAGTTCATCGAACGCGCCTTGGCCGTAATCGGTGATGTCCCAGCCCATCCGCGCGGTGATGATCGCCTGCGCGTCGGCCTTGCGGGCCTTGAACTGATCCGGGCTCCAATAGGCGAAGGGTGGCAAGACAAAGCCATAATGGCGGATCATGTCATCCGCCGCTGCCATGATGTCGTTGATGCGCGACCGTTTCATCCGCCCCTCCCCCGTTGCGTGACCTTGCGCGTATCTAGTCTGATGCTGTTTGCGCCAACAAGTGCGTTTTGCGCTGAAAGCGCCATGTCAGCGCCGCGCCCGCCCCCGCCAGAGCGACGATGAACCCCGCCCAAATGCCCGCCGGACCCAAGCCCAGATGATGCGCGAATACATAGCCCAGCGGCAGCGACACCGCCCAATAGGCGATGGCCGACACGGCGGCGGGCCACATCGTATCGGACAGGCCGCGCAGCGCGCCCAGCATGGCCGATTGCACCCCGTCGGAGATCTGCATCGGCGCAAAGGCAAGGAAGATCGCGGCCGCCACGGCGACAACTTCCGCGTCATCGGTGATCACCCGCGCGATGGCCGCGCCTTGCGTGGCCAGCACCAGCGCGGCACCAACCAGCCAGATCATCGCCACCGACAGCGCCGCATAGGCGATGGGGCGCAGCGCCGCTACATTTCCGGCCCCGCGTTCCTGCGCGACGCGGATCGCCACCGCACCCGCGACACCCAGCGGCAGCATGTAGAGAAGGCCGCCGATGGATTGCGCCACCTGATTTCCCGCCAGCGCGACGGTGCCAAAGGCCCCGATCATCAGCGTGGCCACCCCTACGGCGGCGGTTTCCACCACATACATCATGCCCAAAGGCGCGCCTTCGCGCGCGGTGGCCTGCATGTCAGCCAGCGCCACCTTGCGGCGCAACCGCAGCCGCCGCATCGAGGGGGCGTAACGCCACCACAAGAAGGCGGCCACCAGCGCAAGGGATTCGGCGAGGAGTGACGCCAGCCCCGCCCCTGTCAGCCCCAGCATGGGCAGCGGGCCGATGCCCCAGATCAGTGCATAGTTCAAAGGCACATTGATGATGACGGCAAGGAAGGCGAAGGCGGTGCCAAGCCAGGGCTTTTCCACCGCCTCGAACGCGGATTTGAAGGCGGTGAGGATCGAGAAGGGCACCATGAAGGCCGCCATGAAGCCCCAATAGGCCGGCATGGCGGCAAGCACCTCGGCAGGTTGGCCCAGCATGGGCAGAAGCGGCCAGATCGCCGCCATGATGATGGCGGCTGCCACGCCCACCACCGCGCCGAGCGCAAGGCCCGACCGCAGGATCGCGGGAATGTCACGCCCGGCCCCTGCCCCATGCGCCGCGCCGATACGCACCGACAGCGCCGACAGAAGGCCGTAGATCGCGGCATAGAACAGCACGGCCACCGCCCCGGTCAGCCCCACCGCCGCCAGCGGCACCGCGCCCAAGGGCGCGAGCATCAGCGAATCCGTGACCCCGATCAGGGTGGACGCGGCCAGACCCATGACAATGGGCAGCGCAAGGCCCACAAGGCCCGGCACCTGATGCCAGATCGACGCGACGCCTGTCCGTTGCACTTGCCTGATCCTTCAATTTCGCATACGCTTCGTATGTCAATTCCCTAGCTCACATACGAGGCGTATGTCAACCACCACTCCCATCCCGATTGTCGCTGCACGGCCCCTTGCACGGGCCGAAGCGGCGGAACTTACCGCCGCGCGGCTGATCGCCACCGCCCGCCGCGCCTTTGCCGAACAGGGCTTCGCGCAGGTCTCACTGGATGCGCTGGCGGCAGAGGCCGGGGTGACGCGCGGCGCGCTGCACCACCATTTCACCAACAAATCCGGGCTGTTCGAGGCCGTCTTTCGTGCGGTGGATGCCGAGATCGGGCTGGAACTGGACCTGATCTATGATGCCGAACCGGATCCGTGGCACGCCCTGCGCGCCTGCTATCACGGCTATCTTGACCTTGCCCTGCGGCCCGACCGGGCGCGCATCCTGCTGCGCGACGCGCCCGCCGTGATGGGCGCGCGGGCGATGGAGATTCTGATGGCCTCGGGCTTTGCGACGATTGTCGAGGATCTGGACCTGTTGATCGCGGCGGGCAGGATTTCGGCCCTGAACCCCGAAGCTGTGGCCCATATGCTCAATGGTGCTGTGATGGCGCAGGTGCTGTGGCTGGCGGATGCGGATCGCCCCGATCCGGCCCGGTTGCACGCAGCCCATGCCGTGCTGGATGCTGTGTTTGACGGGTTGAGCGCGCGTTAGGCCGATCAGGCCCGCCGCGCCATGGCGACCGCCGCGCCGCGCCGCCCGGTGGCAAAAGCGGCAACAGCCTCACCAAAGGCGGTGAACAGCGGGCGCGACACGGGATCGCCCGCAGCGTTCCATTCCGGGTGCCATTGCACCGACAGGGTGAAACCGGGCGCATCCTTGACATAGATCGCCTCGGGCGTGCCATCGGGGGCTTCGCCATCAATCACGATGCGGGGGCCAGGGCGGTTGATGCCTTGGCCGTGCAGGGTGTTGGTCATCACTTCATCCGCGCCCATCAGGCGATGGAATACACCGCCCTTTGCAAAGCGGACAGCGTGGCGCAGGGCGAATTTTTCCTCGATCGTGCCATCAGGAGGCATGCGGTGGTTCATCCGCCCAGGCAGGTCGCGAATCTCGGGGTAAAGCGTGCCGCCCATGGCGACGTTCACTTCCTGAAACCCGCGGCAGATGCCCATGAAGGGCTGGCCCCGATCCACGCAGGCGCGGATCAGCGGCAGCACGATCGCATCGCGGCAGCGGTCAAAGCAGCCATGTGCCGGGGTTTCCTCTTCGCCATATTCGCTGGGATGCACATTGGGGCGGCCCCCGGTCAGCAGGAACCCATCACACAGGTCCAGCAATTCATCGACGGTCACGAAACGCGGGTCTGACGGAATGATCAGCGGCAGGCATCCCGACACGCCGGCCACGGCTTCGGAATTCATGGTCCCGCCGGCATGGACCGGGTATTCCTGATTGATCAGGTTCATGTTGCCGATGATCCCGACCACCGGTCGGCGGGGGGCGCATTTTGTGGCGCGTGTCATGGGACCGTCATTCCTTTGTTGCGATAAGGATAGGCGGCCTTGTTGCCCCAGCCAAGGGGATAAGCGCGCAATCCCTGTGCGACAGCGCAGGCTGTGCGCGCCATTCGGGCAGAGCGGGGCAGATATGCCTGCAAAAGACCCGGCAGACGACGCAAGAGTCCATCATGAGCGGTCCGATCCGCGGGCAGGCCGGAGCATGTCCCCATGAAGAGGGAGCGGGCCATCAACGACGCACAGCTTTGCCCGGACCGAGGACGGCGGCGATCAGGCCGCGCCTTTTCCCACCACAGTGGCAGCGGCGGCCAGCGCGCCCGGCCCGAAGGGGATGGACAGCGCGATCATCCCCGCCTCCATCACCGCCAGCGCGCCCAGCGTCATATGGGCATTCACATGCCCCATATGCGCCACGCGCAGAAAGCCGTGATAGGCGGGGTCGTTCGGCGGGGCCATGCCAAGGCCGATGCCCAGCGTGACACCGGCTTTGTGTTCCGTCCAGTCGCGCAGGCGGGTGGCATGGGGCGCACCAAAGCGCGCGGCGGTGACCGAGCGGCCGCGATACGCGGGATCGGCCACGTTCAGCGCGATGTCGGGATTGCCCTGTGACCAGCAATCGAACGCCGCCCAAACCGCTTGTGCCAGCACTTCATGCCGCGCCCAGACGGCGGGCATGCCTTCCTCATCCAGCAGCATGGTCAGGCTTTCGCGCAGACCGAACAGGTGATGGGTCGGCGCGGTGCCGTTCCAGTATTGCCAGAATTCGGTGCCATCGGCGCGCGGCGTCCAATCCCAATAGGGGGTGCGCAGGTCCGAGGTTTTGCAACGTTCG
>CALRPT020000002.1:0-343456 GCA_943370085.1 Variovorax paradoxus
TCTGGCAACGTTCTGATCGTGACCGACAGTGTCGCGGGCCGCGACGGGGTGGATCGGCTGGATGGGGTGGAGTTTGCCACCTTCAACGGCGTGACCTACCGCGTGATCGCGGGCGATGACGGGGCCAACACCACGCTGCAGGGGCCGAACGACGGCACGCCCAGCCTGATCATCGCCCATGCGGGCAATGATTGGGGCGGCGGGCATGCGACGAGTGACGTGGTCTTTGGCGGGGCGGGGAATGACACGCTCGATGGCGGCGACGGCAATGACACGCTGGTGGGTGAGGCCGACGACGACCTGCTGCGCGGCGATGGCGGCAATGACAGCCTGTTCGGTGGCACCGGCAGTGACACGCTGCAAGGGGGCGCGGGCAATGACCGTCTGGAAGGCGGCGACGGCAATGATCTTCTGGAAGGCGGCGATGGTGCTGATACCCAGATCGGCGGCAGTGGCGATGACACGATCCGGCTGACAGGCGTTGGCGATGTGGTCGATGGCGGTGAAAACACAGGCGACAATGACGTTCTCGACCTGTCAAACTGGGGCTGGCGGAACACCAATATCCTTTACGATCCTGGCAGCACCCAAAGCGGCACGGTGCAGTTCCTCGATTCAAACGGCGCGATCCTGGGATCGATGCAGTTCTCGAATTTCGAGACGGTCATTCCCTGTTTCACGCCCGGAACGCTGATCACGACGCACCGGGGTGAGGTGGCGGTGGAAACCCTGCGAGCCGGTGATGAGGTGCTGACGCGCGATCATGGCTATCGGCCCCTTGTATGGGCAGGCCAGCGCGTCTTGTCGGCCGCGGATCTGATTGCCAATCCGCAGTTGCGCCCGGTGCGGATTGCGGCAGGGGCGCTGGGCCATGGCCTGCCACGGCAGGACATGCTGGTATCGCCACAGCATCGCATGCTGATCGAAGGCGCGCGGGCAGAGATGCTGTTTGGCGAGGGCGAAGTTCTGGTGGCCGCGCTGCATCTGGTCGGTTTGCCGGGGATAGAGACGGTTTTCCTTCCGGGTCTGACCTATGTGCATGTGATGTTCGAGGGCCATGAGATTGTCTGCGCCGACGGGGCATGGAGCGAAAGCTTCCAACCTGCACAGCGGATGCTGAGCGGCATGGAGGCGGATCAGGCCGAGGAAATCCGCGCGCTGTTCCCGGAACTGGCGCAGCGCGAAACGGCCTTTGCTTCGGCAAGGTTGACGCTGAAGGCTTATGAGGCACGGGTCCTGCTGGCGGCTTGACTGCTGGCTGGTGCGGGCAGGGCGGTATCAGGCCGAATCGCCCTGCCGGGTGCCTGCCCTGTCGATCCACCAGCAGATCACGTGGCCCTCGCTGCGCAGGCGGGCATCGGTTTGTTCTGGCGGGTGTTTGATGGCGCGGTGGCAGCTGAGGCCCGCAATCAGGATCGTTCCTTCGGCGGCATGGCCGAGGCGGGCGGAAATGACCTTGTCGATCAGGGAAGGGTCAAGCTCTGACTCATGCGCGCAGGCCGGATCGGCGATGATGGCGGCCAGCCTTTGGCGGCGGGCATCTTCTGCGGCGCGGATTCGGGCCACCTCGTCGCGGAAGTGCGGTTCTGTTGCGATATAGGCCTCCAGCGCGGGCAGCGCCTTGGCGGCGGGCTTTTTCAGCTTCAGATGGCCGCCTTTGTAAAGCGCTAGCAGAACCCGCGCGCCGATGGGCGAGGTGAGGTGCACGGCGGCCTCGTGGAAGGCGAGGTCGCGGTCATCGTCGGACAGGTGGAACGTCTGGGGGCGCCCTTCGATCACGGCGCGTCGCAGCGCGGCAAGGGCGGGGGTGCGGTGGACATGGGGGATCAGGTCGATGATCGAAAGGGCGGGCCTCATGCGCGCGCGGATTTCCCACAGCATCCTGATCGCCCCCTATTCCCGTGCCGAACGCACAGGAGCATCGGATAATGCGATGTGGGGCTGCCGTCCAGCCAGAGGCTGCGTGCAGGTATGTCCTGCACGAACGGATCGGCGGCACGAGAGGGCTTGCGCTGGGCCTGTCTGACGCGCATGCAAAGGGAATGACGGATAATGTTGACGCCCCCCCCATGACGCTGGCGGCCCTTGGTTGGTCGGCCTTCTTTGACGATCAGCTTGAGCCGGACGATGCCGGGTTGGACAGGATGCGCGTGGCGACGGTGCATCGGTCGCGGATGACGGCCCAATCCTTGCGGGGACCGGTGAAGCTGCACCTGGCGCCAAAGGCGAATACGGCGGACTATGCCGTTGGTGACTGGGTGCTGGTGGAGCCGGAAACCGCGCTTTTGCGCCGCAGGCTGGAGCGCAAGACCGTGTTGCAGCGGCGCACGGAAGGGGGCACCGCGCCCCAGTTGATTGCGGCCAATGTGGATACGCTGTTTATCGTCACGTCCTGCAACGATGATCTGAACCCGGCGCGACTGGAACGGTATCTGGCGCTGGCCAATGAGGCGGGGACGACGCCGGTGATCGTTCTGACCAAGGTCGACCAGGTGCCCGATCCCGGCCCCTATCTGGAGCAGGTCACCGGATTGCAGCGCGGGCTGAGCGTGGTGACGCTGAACGCCAATTCCCCGGAGGCCGCGGCAACGCTTGCACCCTGGTGCGGCGAGGGGCAGACGGTGGCGCTGGTCGGATCATCCGGGGTGGGCAAGTCGACGCTGCTGAACACACTGGCCGACAAGGCCCCGGAAGCGGCTCAGGCGACAGGCGACATCCGGGAAGACGATTCAAAGGGGCGGCATACGACCACCTCGCGGTCGCTGCACGGGATTTCGGCGGGCGGTTGGGTGATCGACACGCCCGGCATCCGCACCCTGCATATCAGTGACATTTCGGTGGGGCTGGACGTGTTGTTTGCCGAAATCGCCGAATTGGCCCCCAACTGCCGGTTCCGAGATTGCACACACGCGCATGAGCCCGGCTGCGCCGTGCAGGCGGCAGTGGCGGCCGGCACGTTGGAGCAATCGCGGCTGGACCGCTGGCGCAAGCTTTTGGACGAGAACCGCAGCAATACGCCCGTCACAACCGGGCCGCGCGGGCAAAGGGTATCGGTCCTGCCGGGGAAACGGCGCTGAAACGGATGGGCAGTGGGCATCCCCCGGACGCGGTGGCGGTGGTTTTCGGGACGGGCATAAGTGCCCATGGCTGCGGCAAATCACCCCTTCGTGTTGGAAATACTATCATTCTGGGGTTGCAGTGCCGGGCATGAGGATCACTCTTTTCGCAAGGCGGCGATCTGGCATCCAAGGGTAGGGACACGATGGCGATCTGGAAACAAGGCGTCCTGAGTCTGGGTGTTCTGGTGGTTGCGCTATTGTGCGCTGCGGCCTTTGTGCCGTCTGCCAACACGGCCTTGCGGGGGATCGGTTTGGGGCCGGTTCTGGACGGGATCGGCCTTGCGGTGGCCGAGCCTGAGGAAGGTGCGCCTGCGCGTGGCGGCCAGCGCGGGGGCGGCGAGCCGCCGCTGGTGGTGGCGCGCGCGCCCGGCGAGGGGCGCATTGCCGACAAGGTGGTGGCCATCGGGGATGGGCAGGCGATCCGCGCGGTGACGGTGGTCGCCGAGACGCCGGGGCGCGTGACCGAGGTGCTGGTGCAATCGGGCCAGCAGGTGCAGGAGGGGGCCGTCCTGCTGCGGCTGGACCGCGAGGCCGAGACCATCGCGGTTGAGCGGGCGCAGCTGGTGCTGGATGATGCCCGCTCGGCCTTGGAACGGTTGCAGCAGTTGCAGGGTTCCGGCGCCAGCACAGCCGTGCAGCTGCGCGAGGCGGAGTTGTCGCTGCGGCAGGCCGAACTGGAATTGCGGCAGGCGGAATTCGATCTGTCGCTGCGCGAGATTCCGGCACCTGTTTCGGGATGGATCGGCATTTTGAATGCCGAAGTCGGCGCGCAGATCACAACGGCAACCGAGATTGCCGAAATCGACGACAGGTCGGTTCTGTTGGTGGATTTTCGGCTGCCGGAGCGGATGGTCGGGCGCGTTGCCCCGGGCGATCCGGTGCAGGCGGAGGCTCTGGCCGGCGGGTTCGGAGAGGTGGCCGGAATCATCAGCGCCATCGACAACCGGGTTGACCCGGCCAGCCGGACGCTGCGCGTGCAGGCGCGGCTGGAGAATGCGGATGATCGGTTGCGGGCAGGCATGTCGTTTGCCATCACCATTGACCTGCCGGGCGAGGCTGCGCCTTCGGTCGATCCGCTGGCGGTGCAATGGAACCGGGATGGGGCCTATGTCTGGGTGGTGCGCGAGGAGATGGCGCAACGGGTGCCGATCCGTATCCTGCAACGGTCGGAAAACGCCGTACTGGTGGCGGCGGAGTTTGCGCCCGGCGATCTGGTGATTGTGGAGGGTGTACAATCGGTGCGCCCGGGCGCGCCAGTGCGGGTGCAGGGCGAGACTGCGGCGGCAGAGGCCAGCGGGGCCATGGCTGCCCCGGCAAAACTGTGATCCGGGGGTGGCCTTGAACCGCATCGAACGAAACGCCCATATGTCCGGAACGGCGCTGTTCATTCGCCGCCCGATCCTTGCCTTCGTGCTGAACGCGCTGATCGTGATTGCCGGGGTTGCCGGTTATCTGGGCGGCGAGGTGCGCGAATTGCCCGAGGTGGATCGCCCTGTCATCACGGTGTCCGTGGACTATGCCGGGGCGGCACCCGAAACCATCGACCGCGAGATCACGGCTGCCATCGAAGGCGCGGCAGGGCGGGTGTCGGGGGTCAGTGACATCTCATCCAGTTCGCGCTTTGGGCGCAGCCGGGTGACGGTGGAGTTTTCCACATCGACCGATCTGGACGTGGCGGCGACGGACATGCGCGATGCCATCGCACGAATTGCCAATTCCCTGCCCGAGGATGCCGACGCACCCCGGATCGTGAAGGCGGATGCCAATGCCGATGCGGTGATGCGCCTGTCGCTGACTTCGCCGCAACGCAGCCCCGAGGACTTGACGCGGCTGGCCGAGGATATGGTAGAGGATCGCCTGCTGTCGGTTGAAGGCGTGGCCGACCTGCAGATCTTTGGCAACCGCGACGAGGTGTTCCGCATCGATATCGACATGCGGCAACTTGCGGCACGGGGGTTGTCGCTGGCTGATCTGCGTGCGGCGGTGGCGGATGTGTCGCTTGACGCGCCCGCAGGATCGCTGGCATCCGACACCCAGTCACTGGTGGTGCGGACAACGGCGGCCATAAACTCGCGCGAGCAGTTCGAGGCGATCCTGCTTGGCGACGGCATCCGTCTGGGCGATGTGGCGCGGGTGAGCCTTGGGCCCGCCTTGGGCGACTCCATTCTGCGGGCGAATGGCGAGGCGGGAGTCGGTCTGGGCATCCTGCGGGCGGCGGCGTCGAATACGCTGAACATCTCGGCTGCCGTGACTGAGGCCGTGGCAGAATTGCAGCCGCTGTTGCCCGAGGATGTGACCCTGCGGATCACGTCGGATGATGCGACCTTTGTCGCCGGGGCGCTGAACGAGGTGGTTGCAACGCTGGTGCTGTCCACCCTGATCGTGGTGGCGGTGATCTATGCCTTCCTGTTCGACATTCGTGCCACGCTGGTGCCTGCGATCGCGATGCCTGTGGCATTGATCGGAACACTGGCCGCGATCTATGTGGCCGGGTTCAGCATCAATATCCTGACGTTGCTGGCGCTGGTTCTGGCGACGGGGATGGTGGTGGATGATGCCATCGTGGTGCTGGAAAACATCGTGCGGCGGCGATCCGAGGGGATGGGCGCGCGGGCGGCGGCGGTGCTGGGCACGCAACAGGTGTTCTTTGCGGTGGTGACCACCACGGCGACGCTGGCGGCGGTGTTCGTGCCCTTGTCCTTTTTGCCGGGCGAGGCGGGCGGTCTGTTCCGTGAGTTCGGCTTCACGTTGGCCATGGCGGTGCTGTTGTCGTCTGTGGTGGCGTTGACGCTTTGCCCGGTTCTTGCGAGCCGCGTGTTGAAGGAGAAGGTGGAGGCAGAGGCCGGGCCGTTCCTGCGGGTCGGCGCGGCGCTTTCGGGGATGTATCGGCGCAGTCTGGCCTCGGCCCTGTCGGTGCCTGTGGTGGTGGTGATGGCGTCGGTTCTTTTTGCCGGGGCGGCGGTGCTGGCCCTTGGCACGATCCGGCAGGAATTGACCCCGGCCGAGGACCGGGCGACGGTTCTGATGCGGGTGGAGGCCCCGCAGGGCGTGTCGCTGGACTATACCTTTGGCAAGATGCGCGAGATCGAGGATGTGATCGCGCCCTTCGAAGCATCGGGAGAAGTGACGAACCTGTTTTCCATCGCCGGGCAGGGTGCGGCAAATTCCGGCTTCATGGTGATGACGCTGGCCCATTGGGATGTGCGGGAGCGCAGCCAGCAGCAGATCGTGGCCGATATCAACCGCAGCCTTGGCACCGTAATCGGTGTGCGGGCCTTTGCCATTCAGCCCAACAGCCTGCGCATTCGCGGAGCGGGGCAAGGGTTGAGCTTTGCGATTGTCGGGCCAAGCTATGACGAGTTGTCTACGCAAGCGGCCGCGCTTGTGGAACAGATGGAGGCAAATCCGGCTTTCGGGCAGGTGCGGCTGGGCTATGACACGACGCAGCCGCAGTTGTTGATCGAGGTGGACCGCGAACGCGCCTCGGACCTTGGTATCAGCATCGACGGGCTGGGCGAATCCCTTCAGGCGGTGCTGGATGGGCGGACGGTCGGGACGGTGTTCATCGGGGATCGGAGCCTTGATATCCAGATGGTGTCTACGGCGGACCCGGTCAACGATCCATCTGATCTGGAACGCATCTTCATGCGATCAAGCACCGGGCAGAACGTGCCGATTTCGGCCTTTGTCCGGCTGGAGGAACGGGCTGTTGCGCCGGAACTGGGGCGCGAGGCGCAGCAGCGATCGGTGCCGATTTCGGCGGGGCTGACGCCGGACCTTGCGTTGGGGCCTGCGCTGGCAGAGGTGGAGCGGTTGGCCGCCGACATCCTGCCGCCGGGCAGTCGGATCGTGCCGCTGGCGGAGGCGGCGGCGCTGAATGAAACCGGGTCGGGGCTGATCCTGACTTTCGGGTTTGCGATCCTGATCGTGTTTCTGGTGCTGGCAGCGCAGTTCGAAAGCTTTGTTTCGGCCATCATCGTGATGTCGACGGTGCCGCTGGGGCTTGCCTGTGCGATCTTTGCGCTGATCCTGTCGGGGGGCAGTCTGAATGTCTATTCGCAGATCGGGCTGGTCCTGCTGGTGGGGATCATGGCGAAGAACGGCATCCTGATCGTGGAGTTTGCCAACCAGTTGCGCGATGCCGGGAAATCGGTGCGCGAGGCGATCCTTGAGGGGGCGGTGATCCGGCTGCGCCCGGTGATGATGACGATGGTGTCAACCGTGCTGGGCGGTGTGCCGCTGATCCTGTCCAGTGGGCCGGGTGCGGAGGCGCGTGAAGCGCTGGGCTGGGTGATTGTGGGCGGTCTGGGGTTGGCCACGGTGGTGACGCTCTATCTGACGCCGGTGGTCTATCTTTTGCTGGCTGGGCTTTCGGTTCCCAAGGCGGCCGAAGAGGCGCGGGTGCGGCGTGAGTTGGACGAGGCGGCGGGCGGGTCGGTTCCGGCGGAGTGAAGCGGATCAGGCAAGCGCGAGGATCGGTCCGTCGAGCAAGTCCATCAGCGTGCCGAAATAACCTTCGGACCGCGCCGGTTGGCTGGGGTCGGAGGTGATGGCAACGGCGAGCGCGCGGTCGGGATGGGCGGCGATGATCTGCCCGCCATAGCCGCGCGCCAATGTCCAGCCTGAGGGGCTGATGAACCAGCCGAGCCCATAGCCGAGGCCAGAGAAGGGGGATCGGGTTTTCACCTCGCGCGAAGCAGCGACCCAGTCTGCGGGCAGGGCCTGCGCCCCGTCAAGGCGCCCGCCATCGCGCATGGCCAGCGCCACGCGCAGCATGGCCTGCGGGGTAAGCGCCATTTCATTTCCGCCGAAGTGATAGCCTTGCGGATCGCGCGTCCAGTTGGGGATGTCGATGCTCAAGGGGGCGCCAAGGCGTTCGCGGGCGAGGTCCAGCAGGCTGTGCCCTGTGGCCACCGACAGGGCGGCGCCAAGAACATGTGTGGTGCCGGTAGAATAGATCATCCGCCCGCCATTGGGCGCGATGCGGGGCTGGCGCAGGGCATAGGCGACCCAGTTGCCGGACCCGACCCAAGCGCCATAATTTTCGCCCGACGTGCCCTGCAGCCCTGCGCGCAGGGTGACCAGATCAGACAGCGTCAGATCAGCGGCCCCGGCAGTGGCATCGCGTGGGATCAGCGTTGGGGCGATGTCAGCCAGTCTGGCTGTCAGGCCCGGCACTTCGCCCTTGGCGATGGTTGTGCCGAGGATCAGGGCGAGCAGGCTTTTGGAACAGGATTTGATGTTGGCGGCACGATCCAGCCCGCGCCCGCGCGGGGACTCGGCCAGCACGAGATCATCTCCGCGTTGCACAAGGATCGCGTGGAGTTGCGGCAAGTCGAGTGCCGCGCGGCGCAGGCCATCGGTGTTGGTCTGGGCGCGCAGGATAGCAGGGGCAGTCAGGGTGCCGATCAGCGCAAGGCCGAAGCGGCGGCGGGTCAGTCTGGGCATCGGTACGGCATCCTGTTGGAAACGCGGCAGAGTTTGCGCGGATGCCGGGCTTGGGCAAGGGCAGGATCGGATTGCGCCAGTCACGCGCCGTCACGATCCTGTCAGATGTGACGGACCCGGGTCAGGCAGGGGCAAGGTTTTCATCCTGCACCGGGTTGGCGCAGATGCCGATGCTTTCGATTTCCACCTCGACCGTTTCGCCGGGGCGCAGCCAGCGGGGCGGGGTGCGGGCATGGCCGACGCCGGGGGGCGTGCCCGTGGCGATCATGTCGCCGGGTTCCAGGGTAGAGTATTCGGACAGGGTGGCGATGGTGCGGGCGACGGACCACATCATTTCGCTGGTATTGGCATCCTGCAGGATGTCGCGTCCCACGCGCGTCTGGATGCGCAGCCCCGTCGCGCCGGGGGGCAGTTCATCCGGCGTCACGACGACGGGGCCGATGGCGCCGGTTGCGTCGAAGTTCTTGCCCGGTGTCCATTGATGCGTCTTGCGCTGGTAGTCGCGGACGGAACCGTCATTGAAGATCGTGTAGCCGAACACATATTCCAGTGCGGCGTCTTCCGGGATGTGACGCCCACCGCGCCCGATGATCACCATCAGTTCTGCTTCATAATCCAGCCGTTCGGAACAGGCAGGGCGGATCATCGGCGCGCCGGCGGGGATGAGAGAGGTGAGCGTCCGGATGAACAGGGCAGGGTAGGTGGGAATGTCGTAGCCGCCTTCCTTGACGTGATCGACATAGTTCAGGCCAAGGCAGATCACCTTGCCCGGATGGGCCACGGGAAGGGCGGGGCGGATCGTGGAGGCGGGGATCGTGGGATGGCCCAACCCCTCGGCCCGGATGCGGGCCATGAGCGCGGGATCGGTGATCAGGCGCATGAGATCATGGCCGATGCCGGGATGTGCCTCGGACAGGTTGCAGGCATGGTCGTCCTTGACCAGAAACACCGCATTGGGTTTGCCCGGTCCGGTGGTGCCGACGATGAAGCGCATGGATTTCTTCCTTGAGTGGCGGCAGACGCCGCCAGTCCGTTAGTAAAGCCCCGCCACCCGGCCCCGCAGCGTGATGAGGGCCAGGACGGTATCCACCGTAGGTGTCGGCGTGCCCGTCAGGCGGCCAAGTTCCTGAACCGAGCCGACGAGGGCGTCAATTTCCATGGGGCGGCCTGCGGTAAGGTCTTGCAGCATCGAGGTGCGGTGCGCGCCCACGGCGGCGCCGCCGTCGATGCGGCGTTCCACGTCAATGGGGAAGGTCACGCCCAGCTTTTCGGCAATCGTCTGCGCCTCGATCATCATGCGGCGGGCGACGTCGCGGGTGCCGGGATCGGTGCAGAGGACATCGAGCGTGGCATGGGTCAGCGCCGAGATGGGGTTGAAGGACAGGTTGCCCCAGAGCTTGATCCAGATTTCATCGCGCAGGCGGGGGCGGACGGGGGCCTTCAGCCCGGCCGCTTGTAACGCCTGCGACAGAGCAGTGGCGCGGTCCGACTTGGACCCGTCGGGTTCGCCCAGCGAAAAGCGGTTGCCTTCGATATGGTGGATTGTGCCGGGTTCGCTCACCTCTGCCGCCGGATAGACGACGCAGCCCAGCACGCGGTCGGGGCCGAAGCCGTTCCACTGCACATCGCCGGGATCGACGCTGTGCAGGCGGGTGCCGTCGAGCGGGCCGCCATGTTTGTGGAAATACCACCACGGCACGCCGTTCACGCCATGCACAAGCGTTGTGTCGGGGCCGAAGAGCGGTTGCATCGCGCCCACGACAGGCGGCACGGAATGGGCCTTGAGCGTGAGGATGACGTAATCCTGCGGGCCGAGATCGGCGGCATTGGAGGTGGCGCGGACGGGCAGGGTGACGGGGTCCTGACCTTCCTCGATCAGGGTCAGGCCCTTGTCCTGCATGGCGGCCAGATGGGGGCCGCGGGCGACGATGCTGACATCGGCCCCGGCCTGCACAAGTTTCGCGGCCATGTAGCCGCCAATGGCGCCTGCGCCGAAGATGCAGATTTTCATGGGTCTTTCCCTGTTCTTCAGGCCTGTGCCCCGAGCCCCAGCTTTTCAGCCAGACCGATACGCTGCAGCTTGCCCGTGGCCCCTTTGGGGATTTCGTCAAGGATCACCACGCGGCGCGGCACCTTGAAATCGGCCATGCGGGTGGCGCAGAAATCGCGGATCTCGCGTTCCGTGGCGGTTTGCCCTTCGCGCAGGACGACGGCGGCGGCGACTTCTTCGCCCAGTTTGGGATGGGGCATGGCGAAGGCGACAACCTGCTGGATCGCCGGATGGTCGAGAAGGATGCCGTCCACCTCCAGCGGGCTGATCTTTTCGCCGCCGCGGTTGATGATTTCCTTCAGGCGGCCGGTCAGGCGGAGATAGCCTTCGTCATCAAGCGCGCCCTGATCGCCGGTGCGGAACCAGCGCAGGCCATCGGCCATGAAGAAGTTCTTGCGGTTGGCCTCGGGGTTGCCCTCATATCCGGGTGTGACGTTGGGGCCGGAAATGACGACCTCGCCTGTGCCTGAGGTCAGCCGATCTTCCACCTCATGCGCGATGCCCAGCAGGGGGCCTGCGGCGATGCCGACAGAGCCGGGTTTCTGATCGCGCGGCGGCAGGGGGTTGCAGGCCATCTGATGGGTGGCTTCGGTCATGCCGTAAGCTTCGATCACCGGGGCCTTGAAGGTGGTGGCGAGTTCCAGCATCACCTGCGCGGGCAAGGAGGCCGAGGAAGAACGCAGGAAACGCAAGGGGTTGGCGGCAATGGTATCGGCATTGCGGGCGGCGCGGGACAGGATCGCTTGATGCATGGTCGGCACGGCGGTGTACCAAGTGGGCTTCACCTCGGCCATCTGCCCGAAGAATTTCAGCGCGTCAAAGCCAGGCGCGCAGGAGACAGAGCCGCCTGACGCAAGGGTGGCGGTCACGGCGGCGATCAGGCCGTGAATGTGGAACAGCGGCATCACGTTGAGGCAGCGGTCAGCGGGCGTCAGCGTGAGCGAGGCCATGATGTTGCCTGCTGATGCGGCAAGGTTGGCTTGCGTCAGCGGCACGATCTTTGGTCGCGATGTGGTGCCGGAGGTGTGCAGGATCAACGCCACGTCATCCGGGCCGGGCTGGGCGGCGGGGGCAGGGGTCGCCGCAGTTGTGCCGGACAGTCGGAACTGGCCAGCGGGGCCACCCTGAACGGCTTGCAGCCGCAGGATGGCCATGCCCAGGGGTTGGGCTGCGGCAAGGGCCGGGCCATCATAGCCTTCGGGAACGATCAGCGCGCGGGCGCGCAGGTCTTCGAGGTAGAAGCTGTACTCAGTCTGCTGATAGGCGGGGTTCAAGGGCGCGGTGACGGCGGCCTGTGCGACGGTGATGAAGGCGGCTGCCATATCCGGCCCGTTGGGCAGGACGATGGCCACGCGATCTGTTGCACCGATGCCGAAACTGCGCAGTTGCGCGGCGATGTCTGCCGACAACTGGCGCAGATCGCCATAGGTCAGCCAGTCACGCCCCGGCGCACCGATGGCGGGGGCCTCTGCCGCATGAGGGGCGAGCAGGGCGGCGAGCGTTCGGGTCATGTCTTGCCTCTTGGATCGGGGCGTGCGGCGCGGCCTGATCAGCCGCGCGACGACGCGTAATAGGATACCTTGCGTTCCAGATAGGCCAGAAACTCGGACAGGGCAAAGGCCAGGCCAAAGAGCACGATCAGAACGGCCCAGAATTCCGCCATCAGGAACTTGCTGGAATACAGTTCGAACAGGGCGCCGAACCCCACGATGGAGATCAGGAGCTGCCCGATGATCACGCCCTTGACCGCGCGGATCACGCCGATGCGGACACCGCCGAGGATTTCCGGCAGGGCGGCCCAGAAATAGACCTTGAAGAAGGCGTCCAGCGGCGAGGCGCCAAAACTGCGCGCCATTTCAACCAGCGAGCGGTTGATCTGCTTTACCCCTGCGCGGGCGTTCAGGATGATGATCCAGATCGCGAAAAGCGTGGTGGTGATGATGACCGTGCGGGTGCCGAAGCCGAAGAGCACCATCAGCACAGGCACCAGTGCCGTTAGCGGGGCGGAAAGGAAGATGTTGACCCATGGCAGCAAGAGTTCATCCAGCACGCGGCTTTTGCCCATCAGGATGCCCACCGGAATGCCGATCACGATGGCAAAGAACACGCCTGCGCCAAAGGCGGCGGCGGTGATGCCAAGGGCCGAAAGGAAGGCAGGTGTGGGGATCAGAGCGATGAGGGTGGTGAACACCTCAGAGAAGGGGGGGACGAAGAAGGTAAGCTCCAGCCGCCCCACAACCTCCCACAGCAGGGCCCAGAGGATCAGCGAGGAAAGGGCGGGGAGTTTGTAGCCGAAAAGGGTCATGGCCTATTCCACATAGTTGCGCAGCGAGGCCCAGATCCGATCGACGATGTCGAGGTATTCCGGATCGCGGCGGATATTGGCGACGCCCTTGTTACGGAAGCTGGCCGGGCGGATGATTTCCGACACGCGACTGGGGCGCGGCAGCAGGATGGCGATCTGGTCGGAGACATAGACCGCTTCCTCGATGGAATGGGTTACAAAGATGAAGGTCTTCTTTTCGTTCTGCACCAGTTCCAGCATGTCTTCCTGAAACTTGCGACGGGTCTGTTCGTCCACCGCGGAAAAGGGTTC
This sequence comes from Variovorax paradoxus, assembly GCA_943370085.1. Classification (GTDB taxonomy): domain Bacteria; phylum Pseudomonadota; class Alphaproteobacteria; order Rhodobacterales; family Rhodobacteraceae; genus Paragemmobacter. The sequence continues at coordinate 13,214 of CALRPT020000002.1, forward strand.
GTCCAGCAGCAGCACCTCGGCATTCACCGACAAAGCGCGGGCGAGGCCCACACGCTGGCGCATGCCACCTGAGAGCTGATGCGGGTATTTCTGCTCAAACCCGGCAAGACCCACGGCGGCGATATACTTCTCGGCCACAGCCTCGCGTTCCGATTTGGCCACGCCACGCAGTTCCAGCCCGAAGGCCACGTTGCGCAGGACGGTGGCCCAGGGCATCAGGGCGAAATCCTGAAACACAAAGGATCGGTCGGGGCCCGGGCCGGTGACGGCACGGCCATTGATCAGAACCTCGCCCGAGGTGGCGGGCAGAAGGCCTGCGATGATCTTCAGAAGCGTGGTCTTGCCGCATCCCGAAGGGCCAAGGAGCGATGTCAACTCACCGCGCGGGAAATCCAGCGTCAGGTCCTTGAGGGCCTGGACATCGCCGTAAACCTTTGACACGTTGCGGACAGAAACAGCGCTGTCGGTGGCGGGCGTCGCTTGCCGTGCGTCTGGCTTAATCTGAGACATATCCACGGTTGTTCCCTTCAAAGAGGATGTTTTCGAGCTTTTCCAGCAGGTTCAGGAAAAGAACCGCCAGAAGGATGATGGAGAAGATCGCCGCATACATGCTGGGATAATCGGCGATGGACCGGCTGTAGGTGATGATGTCGCCAACGCCTGTCGGTGTGATCTTGAGTTCCGAAAGGATGGCCCCGATGAAGCCGGCCGAAACGCCAAGACGCAGGCCCGAAAAGATGACGGGCGAGGCGGCGGGCAAGATGATCTTCAGGAGAACGTCGCGGTCGGCCGCCATGAAGGAGGTTGCCATTTCCTTGAGAGAGGCCGGCGTGTTTCGCACAGCGCTCGCGGTGTTCAGGACGATGACCGGCATCGCCATGATGCAGACGACGAAGACCTTCGATGTCAGGCCGATGCCATAGATCATCACAAGGATCGGGATCAGGGCGGCAAGGGGCGCCGCCTGCATGACGATGAAGATCGGCGAGAACAGCCATTCGAACTGTTTGGAAAGACCGATCCAGAGGCCGATGCCGATGCCGAAGACCGCCGAGATCGCCACACCCACGACAAGTGGGCGCAGGGTTTCACCGTAGGCCACGAAGATGGTGCCATCGAATGTCATGCGCGCCAGCGCGGCCATGGATTCCAGGAAGGTCGGAAAGGCGTAGGAAATCGGGACATGCCCGGCGATTTCCCAGGCGCCAAAGACGATCAGCCCTGAAAGTAGCTTGAGCATAAGAGAACGGTTGATCATCGCGGGCCCTTTGCAAAGACGACGGCGAGGCAGGGAGGGCCGCCGCCCGATGCGGCTTCGCACGCGGGCGGCGGCCTGTGTCCGAAGGGAAGCTTGTTACTTCATCGCCGCGTCAAGCGGCGCGAAGTACCAGAAGTCTTCGGGGTTCAACTCGGCAGGGTTGCCTTCCAGCTGGCCTGCCATCGTGTACCATTCCAGATCAGCCTGGGCCGCCTCACGCCCGCCGCCGTTCGGGTCATAGAGGCCACCTGCCACCGCTTCGGTGTAGAAGGTGTCCAGCGTGGCAAGAACCTCTGCCGGAAGCTGGCCGATGGGGCCGTTCGGATCGGTTTCCTTGCTGATGATGGTGGGATCCTTGGCCATGTCCGTCCAGACGCTGTGCAGCGCATCGACGAAGATGCCCACGGCTTCTTCATTCTCCTGCATCCAGTCAAGGTTTGCGAAAAGCGCCTCGTCGCTGGCCTTCACCTCGAACATCGGCAGCGAGTTGAACTTGTCGCCCGCCTCGGCGATGATCTTGTTGCGGTTGGACAGATCAAGGATCGTCGCTTCGGCCTGACCTGCAAGCATGGCGACAACGCGGTTGTCCGACCCCGGCACATAAGAGCGTTCGCCGAATTTCATGCCTTCGCGGTCTTCGATCACGTTGGCGATGGAGTCGGTGCCGCCTGCGCGCGAATGCAGCATTATCGGCACGCCATCCAGATCCTTGAGCGTGGCATATTCCTTGGTCGCCACCGGGAAGAACACCAGGCGCGACAGTTGGAAGATGATGCGGACCGGGGCCTTGGACCGCTGCATCACGGCGTAGGGGGTGCCAAAGGCGATGTCCATGTCGCCGCTGAGGACGGCCTGAATGGCAAGCTCTTCTTCGGCAAAGGCTGTCCATTCATAATCGAGGCCGTTCGCCTTGGCGCGGTCAAGCGCCACGAAGAAGGCAGCCATCTCATCGGACGGCTGTTCGGCCAGCGCGATGCGGATGGTTTCGGCCTGAGCGGCGGTTGCCGCAAGGCCGGTGGCAAGGGCGATCCCTGCAAGGTTGGCAAAGAAGGTCTTCATGATTTCTCCTCCCTGAGAACTCTGTTCGCTTCGTCTTGTGATCCGGCTGTGCGGGCTTGCTGCCGCCTTGTGTCCGGGGATTGGTTTGGCGCTACACCTCGCCGAACAGGCGGCGGGCGACGGAGCCGATATGTCTGCGCATCGCCTCATAGGCGGCATGCGGGTCACGGCCGGCGATGGCGGCCGCGATGGCATCGTGTTCGGCAAAGCTGGAATGATCGGGCGACGGGTGAGCGCTTTCGCGCGAGACCGCGCCCCAGGCCACGGCGCGGCGCACCTCGTTCAGTTGATCGAACAGCGACAGCAGCAGCAGGTTGTCGCTGGCTTCGGCCACGGCACGGTGGAAAAGATCGTCCTGGATTTCGTATTCGTTCCAGGTGGTGGCCGCCTTGGCCCGGTCGATCGCACGCTGCATCCGCGTGAGCGTTTCGCCCGAGGCGTTGACCGCTGCTTCGCGGGCGATGGCCGGTTCGATGGCCAGACGCGCACGGATCATGCGGAAGGGGGTCAACTGACGGCCAAGCTCGACCGTGGCGCTGTTTGGCTTGCGATTGCTGGTTTCGGAAATGAAAGTGCCCTTGCCGACATGGCGCCAGATCAGGCCGTCGCGCTCCAGCACATCCAGCGCCTTGCGGATGGTGGCGCGGGACAGGCCAAGCTGATCGGTCAACTGCCGTTCGGGCGGCAGCTTGCCACCGCTGCCGAAGCCACCCTCAAGGATGTAGCTGCGCAGAAGCGTCACAGGGTCTGACGTCGAACCATCCATGGACCATTCCCTAAAATTGGTTGACCAATTAAGCGATAAACAGGGTTATACATCAAAAATTTGGCATATCAATCGCCAATTGGTTTGTTTGCGCTATCGGCTCTTCTGTCTGAGCGGGATTGATCTGAACCAATCTATACGGTATGCAGCGGTATATCGCTGCTTAGAAGAGGTGTCTTATGGCCGATTTCGTTATCCCTGCACCGCCGATTCCGACGATTCCCGTATCTGGTGGCGGGGCCTTCCCGGTGCGCCGGGTGTATTGCATTGGGCGCAATTACGCCGCCCATGCGGTTGAGATGGGCCACGATCCGGACCGTGAGCCGCCGTTCTTCTTCCAGAAGAATCCCAACAACCTCGATTCGTCGGGCGCCTTTCCCTATCCGCCGCACAGCAGCGATGTGCATCATGAGGTGGAACTGCTGGTGGCGCTGAAATCGGGGGGCACGAACATCCCGCTGGATCAGGCCCTGTCGCATGTCTATGGCTATGGTGTCTGCCTCGACATGACGCGGCGTGATCTGCAGGGCGAGGCCAAGAAGATGGGCCGCCCGTGGGAGATCGGCAAAGCCTTTGAGCTCTCGGGTCCCGTTGGCCCGGTGCAGCCGGTGGCGCAGGTTGGCCACCCAGATCAGGGGCGCGTTGCGCTGATGGTCAACGGCGCGCTGCGGCAGGAGGGCGATCTGAACCAGATGATCTGGAAGGTGCCGGAAATGATTTCCTACCTGTCAGAGTATTTCGAGCTTCAGGCTGGTGATGTGATCATGGCCGGCACGCCGTCCGGCGTGGGGGCCGTGGTGCGCGGCGATGTGATGGAGGCCGTGATCGAGGGCGTAGGGACGCTGACAGTCAAGGTGGTCTGACGATCCGGTGCGCTGTATCCGGGCGGGATTGTGGGGATTGTATCCCGCCGTATGCAGGAAAGCGCGCCGGGCTGCATGGAGCGTCTTTCGTTTCGCGCTTAGTCTGATTAGGTTGGAAATCAAGAGGCGGGGCGTGGCATGGCCGCGCGCCGTCTTTGCGTCTGGCCGCGGGCCGTAACTGCAAGACAACAGGCATACACATGACCGATCGACCCATTCCCGACATCATCTACACCACGGTGGACGAGGCGCCGCAGCTTGCCTCGGCGTCGCTCTTGCCGATCATCCGGTCTTATGCGGCTGCGGCGGGGGTAACGGTCGGAACGCGTGACATTTCGCTGGCCGGGCGGATCATCGCGGCCTTTCCCGAGCGGTTGACCGAGGCGCAGCGCCAGCCGGATGATCTGGCTGAACTGGGCGCGTTGGTAACCACGCCGTCGGCGAATGTGATCAAGTTGCCGAACATTTCCGCCTCGGCCCCGCAGCTGGTGGCGGCGGTCAAGGAATTGCAGGGGCAGGGCTATGATCTGCCCGATTACCCTGAAGACCCGCAGAGCGATGCGGAAAAGGAAGCCCGCCGCCGCTATGATGCGATCAAGGGGTCGGCCGTGAACCCGGTCCTGCGTGAGGGCAACTCTGACCGCCGTGCGGCGGTTGCGGTGAAGAATTACGCCAAGGCCAATCCGCATTCGATGGGGGCGTGGAGTGCCGACAGCAAGACCCGCGTGTCGACGATGTCGGGCGGGGATTTCCGGTCGAACGAGACATCGGTCACGCTGAGCGCGGCGCAGGCTGGCGCGGCGCGGATCGAGCTGGTTACGGCGGATGGTGCGGTGAAAGTGCTGAAAGAAGGGGTGAATTACCACCCCGGCACCGTGGTTGACGCGACCTTCATGTCGGTGGCGGCGCTGCGCGCCTTTTTGGCCGAGCAAATTGCGGTTTCAAAGCGGGAGGGTGTGCTGTTTTCCATCCACCTGAAGGCCACGATGATGAAAGTGTCGGACCCGATCATCTTTGGTCATGCGGTGAAGGCCTTCCTCGCCCCGGTCTTTGATCGCCATGGTGCTGCGTTTCAGGCTGCCGGGGTGGATGCGAATTCCGGCCTTGGCGTAATGCTGGACCGGATCGCAGAGTTGCCCGATGGCAAGGCCCTTCTGGCCGAGATCGAGGCGGAGATGGCCGCGCGCCCGCCGCTGTACATGGTGAATTCCGACAAGGGGATCACCAACCTGCATGTCCCGTCCGACGTCATCGTGGATGCGTCGATGCCCGCGCTGATCCGGGCGGGGGGCAAAGGCTGGGGTCCGGATGGCAAGGCGGCGGATACGAATTGCGTGATCCCCGATAGTTCCTATGCGGCGGTCTATGACGAGTCGGTTGCCTATTTCAAGGCGACGGGGGCTCTGGACCCGGCCACGGCAGGGACGGTGCAGAATATCGGCCTGATGGCGCAGAAGGCTGAGGAATATGGGTCGCACCCGACCACATTTGAAATCCCCGCCGATGGCACGGTGCGCCTGATTGTCGCCAATGGCGATGTGCTGCATCAGCACAAGGTGCAGGCAGGCGACATCTGGCGCGCGGCGGCGACCCGGAAAGCCCCGATCGAGGATTGGGTGAAACTGGCGATCGACCGGCAGCGCGCCGAGGGGTGCCAGGCGATCTTCTGGCTGGATGCGGCGCGGCCGCATGATGCGGAGCTGATCAAATATGTCCGCCCGATCCTTGCGGCGGCGGGCGTGGCGGACAAGTTCCTGATCATGGCCCCGCGCGAGGCAACGCGCCTGTCTATGGAGACGATCCGCAAGGGCGAAACCTCCATCGCGATCACCGGCAACGTGCTGCGCGATTACCTGACCGACCTGTTCCCTATTCTGGAACTTGGCACCTCTGCCAAGATGCTGTCGATCGTGAAGCTGATGCAGGGCGGCGGCATGTTTGAAACCGGGGCGGGCGGGTCTGCGCCCAAGCATGTGCAACAGCTTGTCGAGGAAAACCATCTGCGCTGGGATTCGCTGGGTGAGTTCTGCGCGCTGGGGGAGAGCCTGAAGTTTCTCGCCGACGTGACCGGGAACGAAAAGGCGCGGGTGCTGGGCCGGGCGGTGGATGTCGCAACGCAAGGCGTGCTGGACCATGACAAATCGCCCAAAGGGCGGGTGGGCCAGACCGACAACCGCGACAGCCATTTCTATTTTGCGCTCTATTGGGCGCAGGCCCTTGCTGCGCAGTCTGAAAGCGCCGAACTGGCCGCCCATTTCGCGCCCATCGCCAAGGCGCTGGCCGAAAACGAGGCCAAGATCGTTGCCGAACTGGCCCGCGATCAGGGCAAGCCGGCCGATCTGGGCGGGTATTACCACACCGACCCGGTCAAGACGGCGGCCGTGATGCGGCCTTCGGCGACGTTCACGTCGATCATCGGCTGATCACAACTCCGGGGCCCCGCCTGGCCGGGCCCCGGCTTTCCTGCGCAGGGGGATGGCATGGCGTTTCGGACCATGGAATGGATCGAGGCAGGTCATTGCCTGCGGCTTCTGGATCAGCGGTTCCTGCCGGGAACGGTTCAGTACCGTGATCTTTCCACGCCCGAGGCGGTGGCAGGTGCCATCCGCGACATGACGGTGCGCGGGGCCCCGGCCATCGGGGTGGCGGCGGGGTTCGGCGTGGCGCAGGCGGCGCTTCTGGCGGAGGCGGCTGGGCAGCCGCTGATCCCGGCTCTGGAGGCTGCGGATCGGGTACTGCGCGCGTCGCGCCCCACGGCGGTGAACCTGTTCTGGGCGCTGGACCGCATGGCCGCGCTGTGGCGAGCGGGGGCAGGCGGCGCGCGCCTGTTGGAGGAAGCGCGGGTGATGGAGCGCGAGGATGTCGCGGTGAACGAGGCCATTGCCGCCCATGCCCTTGCCATCCTGCCGCAAGAGGTAACCTTCTTTCACCACTGCAATACCGGCGCGCTGGCCACGGTCGGCGTTGGCACCGCGCTGGGGATCATCCGGCGGGCGCATGACTCGGGCCGAAAGGTTTTTGCCTATCTCGATGAGACCCGGCCCAGGTTGCAGGGGGCGAAGCTGTCGTCATTCGAACTGATGGAATACGGCGTTCCACATGCCATCGTGGTGGACGGGGCATCGGCGCATATCATGCGGCGGCATAAGGTCGACATGGCGGTGGTGGGCTGCGACCGGGTGGCGGCCAATGGCGATACCGCCAACAAGATCGGGACCTACAACCTTGCGCTGGCCGCGCAGGACAATGGCGTTCCGTTCTATGTGGCCTGCCCGACATCAACGATCGATCTGTCCACCGCCAGCGGCGACGGGATCGAGATCGAGGAGCGCGATGCAGAGGAAGTGCTGCGTATTGGCGACAGCGTGATCGCGCCGGAAGGGGCGCCTGCCTTCAACCCGGCTTTCGACGTGACGCCGAACCGCCTGATCGCAGGGTTGATCACGGAGTTCGGCATCCTGCGCCCGCCCTTCGACATGTCCATCCGGGCCTTATTTGCAGAGCGGCAACTGCGCAAACGGCCCTAGGGTCGCGAAAGTCCGTTCGGTGCCACCTGTCTGGCGTCGGGGGTAAGGCTCGCAATCCCCGCCGGGAATGCGGATCGGGTGTTTGGCCTCAGACCAGCCCGGTGCGGAACAGGACAGGGCGGCCTTCAACCTCGGCCACAAGGCGGGCTTCGGGCCAGAAGCGGAAGAAGTTCGTGGCAGCAAATCCGGGCAGGGCGCGCGGGGCCGGTGCCATGATCCGGGCCGAGGCGAGGGCGAGGAAGCCTTGGCCCGAGGGTGTTGCGATGGTCATGGCGCGCAGGCCCATATCATCAAGCTGCTGCAGATCCAGCGTGGCACAGGCCATGGCGTCGATGTCGATCAGACGCTCGGTTGCCATGTCCCAGATCGGGTCGCCGATGGACAGGTCTTCTACCGCACACAGGTCTGCGGGATGCGGGCCGACCCTCAGGCGCAGACCTTGGGACAGCATGGTTGCCTCAACCGCCTGCGCGATGGGGGAGGGTGTCGCAAGGCTGGATGTCGCGGTGATGCCGGAAGAGGGATAGAGGATACCCATCACATCCACCCCGTGCCGAGATCAGCCTTTTTGGGGCTTTTCAGGAAGCACGCATAGGCGTGCTGGTTGCCGCGGGCAGCGGCAAGGATCAAACGGACACTCATTACATACCCCGGCAGCTTGGGTTTCTACAGGCTTGCCCCGGATGTCGCATCAGGCGGCCCCCACCGCGTAACAGTCCATCTTGACGCTCTGATGCGGCCGTCAGGCTTTGGCAGAGCAAAGGAGCAGGGCGCACCTTTAGACAAATTGTTACCATATTTCCGCCCTGCCGCAAGAAATTCAGTTCCGCACTGCCGCCGTTTCCAGCGCCAATTGAAGGCACTGTGTCGCGTTCTTTCCACGTTGGAAACGATCCACCGGACTGCGGTATAAGTGTAAATAAAGGTTAACAGATTTCCGTCAGAACAAGCACCGAATCCGCCCCGCTGGGCCGGGTTTCGGCGCGCCGGATGGGGGGTGATTCGTCCGTTATCGCGGGCCTCATGTCATTCGGTCGGTGTTTCAGCGCTGACGATGTGAACCGCCAACAGGCAGCCGTTCGGCGTGTAGGAGTTGTGCTCGGTCCCATCGGCGTAGAATACCAGATCGCCGGGCTTGAACACGGTACCGTCGTCTTCGATCAACTCACCTTCCAGGATCAGGAATTGTTCGTGGCCGTTGTGGATATGCGACCGTGTCCGCATCCCGGCGGGCATGCGATAGACATGGAAGCCTTCGCCCAGCGGCTTGTCACTGTCCAGTTGCAGGATCGTGTCACCCAGAGCCACGCCGTCAGGATAGACAAAGGGTGTGAAGGGCGCCGTGTGGATATTGGCGATTCGGCGTGTAAGGGTTGTTTCAGACATCGATTGTAGCCTTTCCGTCAGGTGAAGCAGGCAGCGCGGTGGACAGCGCTGCCCCTGCAGAGGGTAAGCAGGACCTGCGTTTCTGCAACAGCCCAGGGATCGCAGGTGAGAAGATTTCGGTCCAACATGATGAGATCGGGCGAAAAGGCCGGGGCGCAGGGCGCCTGTCCAATCCCCGCAGCAGCAGGTGGCGGCATGGGTGGTGTCGCCGGGGAGGGCCGCATGGATGGTCATTCTTTCGGGCGGGAAAATCGGTGCGGTGCGGCCGCGGGCCAAGGTTCTTTCCTCACCCTTTCGGGATGGAGGGGTTTAACCCGGCGCCTGAAATACCCTGTGCAGCGCGTGGTGCAGACGGCTGTGCAGACGGGCGTATGCACGCAGCGAACGGCGGTTGCGGAGTGCGTTAACCGATTGTGAAACATCCTGTCCGGCCTTTCGGCCAAGTGCCCGGCCTGCCATGAAGGATCGTCGGGCACAGGAGACGGGACATGCGGGCGGTGATGGTGCAGGGCACGGGGTCGGATGTCGGCAAATCGCTGATCGTGGCGGGGCTGTGCCGGATCGCGCGTCGTCGAGGTTTGAGCGTTGCGCCGTTCAAGCCGCAGAACATGTCGAACAATGCGGCCGTCACGGTGGACGGGGGCGAGATCGGGCGGGCGCAGGCCCTGCAGGCGCGGGCGGCGGGGATTGATCCGGTGACCGACATGAACCCGGTGCTGTTGAAGCCGGAAAGCGAGACGGGGGCGCAGGTGATCTTGCAGGGCAAGCGGCTGACGAGCGCCGAGGCGCGGGATTATGCGGGGCTGAAACCACGCCTGATGGCGGGGGTGATGGAGAGCTTTGCTCGGCTGAAGGCGGGTCATGATCTGGTCATCGTGGAAGGTGCGGGCAGCCCTGCGGAGGTGAACCTGCGGGCGGGCGACATTGCCAATATGGGCTTTGCCGTTGCTGCAGATGTGCCTGTGGTTCTGGTGGGCGATATCGACCGGGGCGGCGTGATCGCGCAGATCGTGGGCACACAGGCGGTGCTGGAGGCGGGCGATGCGGCGATGGTGGCGGGGTTCATCATCAACCGCTTTCGCGGCGATGTGACGCTGTTCGATGACGGCTATCGCTGGTTGGAGGGGCGGACGGGCTGGCGGGGGTTCGGGGTGGTGCCGTGGTTTGCCGATGCTTGGCGGTTGCCCGCAGAGGATGCGGTGGGGCTGGTCGGTGGGCCGCATCGAGGTGGAGTGAAGGTCGTGGTGCTGGCCTATCCCCGGATTGCCAATTTCGATGACCTCGATCCGCTGAAGGCCGAGCCGGGGGTCGATCTGGTGATGCTGCGACCGGGGCAGCCGATCCCCGGCGATGCGGCCGTGGTGATCCTGCCGGGATCGAAGGCGACGGTGGCCGATCTGCTTTTTCTGCGGGCGCAAGGCTGGGACGTGGACCTGCGGGCGCATCTGCGGCGCGGCGGGCGGGTGCTTGGCCTGTGTGGGGGGTATCAGATGTTGGGGATGGCGATCGGTGATCCGGAAGGGATCGAGGGCGGGCAGGGCGCGGTTTCTGGGCTGGGGCTGCTGGATGTGCAGACGCGGTTGGGGCGCGAGAAGCGGCTGGCATTGGTGGCTGGAACGCACCGGAACAGTGGGGCGGCGCTGCGGGGGTATGAGATCCATCTGGGCGTGACCGACGGGCGGGATTGCGCGCATCCCTTTGCCCGGATCGACGGGCGGTCTGAGGGCGCGGTCTCGGCGGATGGGCGGGTTGCGGGTACCTATCTGCATGGGCTGTTCGCCGAAGATGGCTTTCGGCGGGCGTGGCTGGCGGGGCTGGGCGTGACACGCGGCGCGGTTGGCTATGAGGCGGGAGTGGAGGGGGTGCTGGACGGGTTGGCCGATCATCTGGAGGCGCATCTGGATGTGGACGCGATCCTGAGGCTGGCCCGATAGGGGCCGAAATTGCCTGTGATGCAGGCAAAGGGGCGGAGCCTGCGCCTGATAAAGTGGCAGAAGAAAGGTTTTTGACCGAAGGGTAAATGCTGTTAACCCTGAGGCAGGCGACAGAAGCCGCGCCAACTCTATGGTGCAAGACGGCGAGCCAAACGGGGGTGACATGCTGGATCTGCTGGTCAGGGCGGGGCGTCTTTCCGATGGGAAAACCCCGGTCGATATTGCGGTGAAGGACGGGCGGATCGTGGAGATCGCGCCCCGAATCGAGGCTGAGGCGGACCGGGTGATCGAGGCGGGCGGGCGGCTGGTGGCGCCGCCCTTTGCCGATCCGCATTTCCATATGGATGCGACGCTTTCGCTGGGCCTGCCTCGGCTGAACCGTTCCGGCACGCTGCTGGAAGGGATCGCGCTTTGGGGGGAGTTGAAGCCGCTGTTGACAGTTGAGGCGGTGATGGAGCGGGCGCTGCGCTATTGCGATCTGGCGGTGTCGCAGGGGCTGTTGTCGATCCGGACGCATGTGGATGTGTGCGATGATCGGCTGACGGCGGTTGAGGCGCTGTTGGAAGTGAAGCGGCAGGTGGCAGGGTACATCGACCTGCAACTGGTGGCCTTTCCGCAGGATGGGCTGTTCCGCGACCCGACCGCAGAGGCGAACCTGATCCGCGCGCTGGATATGGGCGTGGATGTGGTGGGCGGAATCCCGCATTTCGAACGCACGATGCAGGCGGGGGCGGAGTCGGTGCGGCGGCTGTGCGAGATTGCGGCGGAGCGGGGGTTGCCGGTCGATCTGCATTGCGACGAAAGCGATGATCCGATGAGCCGCCATATCGAGACGCTGGCGGCGGAAACCGTGCGGCTGGGGTTGCAGGGAAGGGTGGTGGGCAGTCACTGCACGTCGATGCATTCGATGGACAATTACTATGCATCAAAGCTGGTTCCGCTGATTGCAGAGGCGGGGCTGAATATCGTGCCGAATCCGTTAATTAACATCACGCTTCAGGGGCGGTCTGACACCTATCCCCGGCGGCGGGGGATGACGCGGGTGCCGGAGTTGCGGGCGGCGGGGGTGAATGTGGCCTTCGGACAGGATTGCACGATGGACCCGTGGTATCCGCTGGGATCGGCCGACATGCTGGAAGTGGCGCATATGGGGGTGCATGCCGTTCCGATGACATCGCGCGAGGCGATGGCGTGGAGTTTCACCTCGGTCACGGTGAACGGGCATCTGGCGATGGGGCTGCCCGATCCGACGCTGCGGGTGGGCGGGCCGGCGACGATGGTGGTGTTGCAGGCGCGTGACCCGATTGAGGCCGTGCGGATGCGGGCCACGCGGATCGCAGTGATCCGTGCGGGCAAGGTGATTGCGGAAACCGCGCCACGGTTGGCGAGGCTGGATTTGCCGGGGCGACCGGCGGGGTTGGACCCCGCCGATTACGCACCGGTGGCGGAAGACTGAAATCAAAAAAGCAACGGGGAGTCATGAGATGAGATTTTCGACAACACGGCGGACGATCCTGATGGGGGCTGCCGCCACTTTGGCGCTGCCCGCCTATATCCGGCGCGCGAATGCCCAGACGGTGATCAAGGTGGCGGGGGTCCATGCGTCACCCGTGGAGAATGCGTGGAACTCGCGCATCCATGCCGCGATGCAGGCGGCGGCGGCGGATGGGCTGATCGAGTATGAATTCAGCGAAGGCGTGGCCGCGACCGACTATCCGCGCGCGATGCGGGAATATGCGGAAGGCGGGGCCAAGCTGATCTGGGGCGAAAGCTATGCCGTGGAGGCCGAGGCGCGCGCGGTGGCGGCGGATTACCCGGAGACGGCCTTCCTGATGGGGTCGTCAGGCGGGCCGGAAGGGAACAATTTCGGCGTGTTCGGCACGCGCAATCATGAGGCGGCTTACCTCGCCGGGATGCTGGCGGGCAAGATGTCGAAGACGGGGACCTTCGGGTCGGTTGGCGGCTATCCGATCCCGGAAGTGAACCTGCTGATCAACGCCTTCCGTATGGGCGTGAAGGAAGTGAACCCGGAGGCGAAGTTCCTCAATGGCTTCATCGGGGCGTGGTTCGATCCGGCCAAGGCCAAGGAAGCGGCCGTGGCGCAGATTGATGGCGGGGCGGATATCCTGTTCGGCGAGCGGATCGGCACGGCGGATGGCGCGCAGGAGCGCGGGGTGAAGGCGATCGGGTCGCTGATCGACTATACGCCGCGCTATCCGGGCACGGTGTTTGCCAATGCAATCTGGAACTATCGCCCGACGATCGAGGCCATCGTGGCCGATGTGGTGGCGGGCAATCCGGTCGGGCGGGATTACACCGAGTATTCCTTCATGAAGTATGGCGGAAACGAGTTGATCTACGTGGCCGAAGAGGTGCCCGCCGATGCGGTGCCTGCGATGGAAGAGAAGAAGGCCGCCATCGCGGCGGGCACCTTCGAGGTGCCGATCGACGCGAACGAGCCTGCCTGATCTTGCAAGACGCCACGTCTTTGGCGGCGGCGATAGCCTCGGGTGCGGTTTCCGCGCCCGAGGTTCTTGCGGCTGCGGTGGCGGCAGCGGATCGGTTCGGGGCGGTGGTGCGGGTGGAGCGTCCTGTGGCGCAGCCTTTCGCAGCAGGGCCGTTTGGGGGCGTGCCGTTTCTGGGCAAGGATCTTGGGTCGGGCGCGGCGGGGTTGTCGCCTGTGGCGGGGTCAAAGGCGCTGGCGCGGCGGCGGGTGGATCAAGGGCTGGACTGTGATCTGTTTGCGCGTTTCCGGGCGGCGGGGTTGGTGCCTTTTGGGCTGACCGCGGTGCCGGAGTTTGGGCTGGCTTTGACTTCTGATCCGGCGGTGAACCCTTGGGATGCGCGGTTGTCGCCGGGTGGATCATCGGGCGGGGCGGCGGCGGCGGTGGCGGGGGGAATCGTGGCGATTGCCCATGCGACCGATGCGGCGGGGTCGATCCGGGTGCCTGCGGCCTGTTGTGGTCTGGTGGGGTTGAAGCCGTCGAGGGGCGCGGTGCCGATGGGGCCGGATCAGGGCAACTGGCTGATGGGGTTGGCCAGCGAATTGGTGCTGGCGCGGTCGGTGCGGGATGTGGCGGCGGCGTTTGACGCGGTGGCGGAGCCTTGGGCCGGGGATCGGGGCTTTGCGGCAGGCCGCGTAGCAATGGTGGCGCCGGACGGGTGCGATCCGGTGCAGGTAGCCGGGGTGGAGGCGCTGGCAGAGGTGCTGCGCGGCTGCGGGCTGCAGGTAGAGCGGCGGGCGTTTCCCAGCGCGCTGGCCGCGCGGGCCGAACGGGTGGCGCAGGCGGTTCTGGCGGCATCGCTGGCGGAATGGATGGGGTTTCTGAGGGTGGAGGCGGATGAGATCACGCCCATCGCGGCGGCGATGATGGCCGAGGGGCAGGCGATCACGGCGGCGGAGCTGTTCGCGGTGAGCCGCGAGATGGCCGTGCTGACGGCGGAATGGGAGGCGTGGATGGCAGGCGTAGATGCGGTGATCCAGCCAGTTCTGGCGCAGGGGGTGCCGCAGGTTGGGGCCTTTGACATGCAGGCGCGGGATGTGGCCGCGCATTTTGCGCAGATGGCCGCCATCGCGCCGGGGGCGGCCTTGGCCAATGCGGGGGGATTCCCGGCCGTCGTCGTTCCGGTGGCGGGGGCGGGCATCCCGGTGGGGGTGCAGATCGCAGGCCGCGCGGGCTGTGACCGGGGCTTGCTGGCGCTGGCGGCGCGGGTGGCGGGGGAAGTGCCGCCTGTCGCTTATCCTTTCGACATTGCGGGGCATCCATGAACGCTGGGGCGGTGCTGGAACTGGACGGGATCACCAAGCGATTCGGGGCGCTGGTGGCGAATGATGATGTCACCCTGTCTCTGAAAAAGGGTGAGGTGCTGGCGCTGCTTGGAGAGAATGGCGCGGGCAAGACGACGCTGATGAACATCCTGTTCGGCCATTATGCGGCGGATGCGGGCGAGGTGCGGGTGGAGGGCAAACCACTGCCTTCGGGCAAGCCACGCGCGGCTATCGCGGCGGGCGTGGGCATGGTGCATCAGCATTTCACGCTGGCGGGCAATCTGACGGTGTTGGAGAACATCGTGATCGGGTCGGAACCCTTGTGGAAACCGGGGATGGACCGCGAGGGGGCAGAGCGGAAGATCCGCGCGCTGTCGGCCCAGTTCGGCCTTCCGGTAGACCCTGCGGCGCGGATCGGCGATCTGTCGGTGGGCGAGCGGCAGCGGGTTGAGATCCTCAAGGCGTTGTATCGCGATGCGCGTATCCTGATCCTTGATGAGCCGACGGCGGTGCTGGCGCGGCCCGAGGCAGAGCAGTTGTTCACTATCCTGCGGGGCATGGCGCAGGGCGGGCTGTCGATCATCTTCATCAGCCACAAGCTGCATGAGGTGATGGGGGCATCGGACCGGGTGGTGGTGCTGCGCGGGGGCAAGGTGGTGGCGGAGCGGGCCACACCACAGACGACGCAGGCGGAATTGGCCGAATTGATGGTAGGGCGGGCGGTGGCACGGCCCAAGCGGGCGGCGCATGAGGCGGGCGCGCCGGTGGTGGTGGCGGAGGGGCTGTCGGTTTCCACAGGCGGCGGCATGGCGCTGGACCGGGTGCGGTTCGAGGTGCGGGCGGGGGAGATTCTGGGCATTGTGGGTGTGTCCGGCAACGGGCAGGCGATGCTGGGGCGGGTGCTTTCGGGCCTCGCGCGGCCGGATGCCGGGACGATCACCTTTGACGGGCGCGACATTTCGCGGATCACCCCGCGCGAGGCGGTGGGGCTGGGGATCGGGCGGGTGCCGGAGGATCGCCATGCCGAGGGTGTGGTGGGTGATCTTGCCGTGTGGGAAAATGCGGTGCTGGAGCGGCTGCGGGAATTTGCGCGCTGGGGGTTCGTGCAGCGGCGGGCGGCCGAGGCGCATGCGGCAGGGCTGATAGCGCGGTTCGACATCCGGGGCGCGGGGCCCGCGACGCGGACACGGCTGTTGTCAGGTGGGAACATGCAGAAGCTGATCCTTGGGCGCAATCTAGCGGCGGGGCCGCGGTTCCTTTTGGCGAACCAACCGACGCGGGGGCTGGATGAGGGGGCGATTGCGGCGGTGCATCAGGAATTGCTGATGGCGCGGGCCGAGGGGGCGGCGATTTTGCTGATTTCCGAGGATCTGGATGAGGCGGTGGGACTGTCGGACCGGTTGCAGGCGATATCCAAGGGGCGGCTGTCAGAACCGATTGCCGCCGAGGCGGTGGATGCGCGCCGGTTGGGGTTGATGATGGCCGGGGTATGGGAGACGCGCGATGCGGTTTGAGCGGCGCGAGGAGGTATCGGTTGCGGCGCTGATCCTTGCGCCGCTGGGGGCGGTGCTGGCGGCTCTGGTCCTCTGCGCCGGGCTGATCGCGATGGCGGGGGTCAGCCCGTGGGTGGCCTATGCCGAGATGCTGCGCGGGGCCTTTGGTTCGCGCCTTGCGGTGACGGAGACCTTCACCCGCGCCTCGCCCCTGATCCTGACCGGGCTTGCGGCGGCGGTCGCGTTCCGGGCGCGGCTGTGGAACATCGGGGGGGAAGGGCAGTTCTACATGGGGGCGCTGGCGGCGGCGGCCCTGGGGCATTCCGCGCTGGTGGGGTGGCCTTTGCCTTTGGCCTGGGCGGCTTTGGCGGCGGCGGGGATGGCGGCGGGGGCGGTGCTGCTGCTGGTGCCTGCGGTGCTGCGGCTGCGCTTTGGCGTGGATGAGGTGGTGACGACGCTTCTGCTCAATTTCATCGTTCTCTTGTTCGTGGGGCTGATGGTGGAGGGGGTGCTGAAGGACCCGATGGCCTTTGGCTGGCCGCAATCGGTGCCGGTGGCGGCGGGGCTGCGGCTGCCCGATCTGGTGCCAAGGTCGCGGCTGCATGTGGGGATCGTGCTGGCGGTGGTGGTGGTGCTGGTGGTCTGGCTGGTGCAGGCGCGGACGGTGTTCGGGGCGGAAACGCGGGCGGCGGGGTTGAACCCGCGGGCGGCAGCCTTTGCCGGGGTGCCTATCACGGCAACGCTGGTGAAAGTGGCGCTGCTGTCCGGGGGGCTGGCGGGTCTGGCCGGCGCGATCGAGGTGCTGGGGCCGGTGGGATATGTGACCACCACCCTGTCGCCGGGCTTTGGCTATGCCGGGATCGTGGTGGCGATGCTGGCGGCGCTGCATCCATTGGGGGTGGTGGCGGCGTCGGTCTTTGTGGCGACGGTGTTTGTTGGTGCGGATGCGATGAGCCGGGCGACAGGGGTGCCGAGCTTTATCGCCGATGTGATCATGGCGGTGGCCCTGCTGGCGATGCTGGTGGCGCTTCTGTTCACAACTTATCGGGTGCGGCGATGATGGAGGCGATGGATATTCTGACCACGGCGAGCCTATGGTCGGCCGTGCTGCGGATTGCCACTCCTCTGATCTTTGGCGTGCTGGGGGCGTTGATCTGTGAGCGTGCCGGGGTGCTGAACCTGGGGATCGAGGGGATCATGACCATGGGGGCCATGGTCGGCTGGCTGACGGTGTATTGGGGTGGTGATCTTTGGACCGGGCTGGCCATGGCGGTGCTGGCGGGGATGGTGATGGGCTGGCTGCATGCAATGCTGACGGTGCCCTTGGGCCTGTCGCAGCATGTGTCGGGGCTGGGGATCACGCTGTTGGCTTCGGCGCTATCCTATTACCTCTATCGGCTTTGGGTGGAGGTTGGCGATCTGCCACCCACGATCGAGCCGTTCCAGCCCTGGGCTGTGCCGTTCCTTTCGGACATCCCCTTTGTCGGCGAGGTGCTTTTCACCCAGACGCCGCCGACTTATGTGGCCCTGATGCTGGTGGGGGTGGTGGCGTGGATGCTGGCGCGCACGCCGATGGGGCTGGCGCTGCGGATGACGGGGGAGAACCCCCATGCGGTAGAGGCGCAGGGGCTGAACCCGGTGCGCATCCGCATCTGGGCGGTGATGGTGGGATCGGGGATCATGGCGCTGGGCGGGGCGTTCCTGACGACGGCGGCGTTCAACAGCTTTTTCCCCGGCATGGTGCAGGGGCGGGGCTGGATCTGCATTGCGCTGGTGGTGTTCGCGTCATGGCGGCCCGGAAAGGCCTTGATCGGGGCGCTGCTGTTTGCGCTGTTCGATGCGTTCCAGTTGCGGTCGCAGACGGTCGTGGAGGGGGTGCCGTATCAGCTGTTCCTGATGGCGCCCTATGTGCTGTCCATCGTGGCGCTTATCCTTGTGGCGCGGCGGGCGCGGGTGCCGGAGGCCTTGATGCAACCCTATCGGCGGGGGGAGCGCTAGCTTAGGCTGTGCCTAAGCAGGGCCGAGCGAAATGCGTGTTTCGCGGCCTTATCCTTAACCGTAGACCTTTGGGCAAGGGCCGGGTGGCCCATGCTGGATGGGGATGGCGCGATGTCGGGCGAAACGGTTGAAACGCTGGTGATCGGGGGCGGGCAGGCGGGGCTGGCCATGAGCGCGCATCTGGGGCGGCGCGGCATGGAGCATCTGGTGCTGGAGCGGCATCGCATCGCCGAGCGCTGGCGGACAGAGCGGTGGGACTCGCTGGTGGCCAACGGGCCGGCCTGGCATGACCGGTTCCCGGACCTGATCTTTGACGATATCGACGGCGACAGTTTCGCGTCGAAAGACCGGATCGTGAAGTATTTCGAGACCTATGCCGCGCAGAACCGATCACCGATCCGCTGCGGGGTTGAGGTGCGGTCGCTGGAGCGGATGGCGGATGGCCGATTCCGGGCCGAAACATCCGAAGGCGTGATCACCGCGCGCAATGTGGTATCCGCGACGGGGCCGTTCCAGAAGCCGGTTTTTCCGGCGATGATCCCGCAAGAGGCGGGTCTGATGCAGATGCATTCCAGCGCCTATCGCAATCCGGGGCAGTTGCCCGAGGGCGCGGTTCTGGTGATCGGGGCGGGTTCGTCGGGGTCGCAGATCGCGGATGAATTGCTGCGGGCGGGGCTGCAGGTGTTTCTGTCTGTCGGGCCGCATGACCGCCCACCGCGTGCCTATCGCGGGCGGGATTTCGTCTGGTGGCTGGGGGCACTGGGCAAGTGGGATGCGCGGGCGGCAACGCCAGGGACAGAGCATGTGACGATTGCAGTCAGCGGCGCCGGGGGCGGGGAAACGGTGGATTTCCGCAAACTTGCCGCGCGCGGAATGGTTCTGGTGGGGCGGACCGAAGGATATGCGGACGGTGTGCTGCGTTTTGCCCCCGATCTGGCCGCGAATATCGCGCGGGGGGATGCCAATTACCTGTCGGTGCTGGAGGAGGCGGATGCTTATGCGGCGCGCGAGGGGCTTGATTTGCCCGAGGAACCGGAGGCAAAGCGTATCGGCCCTGATCCGGACTGCGTGACCGATCCGGTCCTGTCGCTTGATCTTGCGGCGGCGGGGGTGACGTCGGTGATCTGGGCGACAGGTTATGTGCTGGACTACAGCTGGATGAAGATCGATGTGTTCGACGACAAGGGCCGCCCGCGCCATGACAAGGGCGTGTCCGTGGTGCCGGGGCTGTATTTCATCGGCTTGCCGTGGCTGTCACGCCGGGCGTCGCCCTTCATCTGGGGTGTCTGGCATGATGCGGACCATCTGGCCGTGCAGATCGCGGCGCGGAGCCACGCGCTGCCCGCCTGACAGGATCAGTGCGCGGCGAGGACGTGCGGCGTGTGGCCGGTGCGGGCGTGCTGGGCGATCAGCGTCGGCCCGATGATGCGCCACATCGCGCCGAGGGTCAGGACGGCGGCGGCAAGCGTTCCGACAAGGGCGGCGAGGACGAGATCGCCGGTATCTGTGACGCCACCGAAGAAATAGGCGATACCAACGATCAGAAGCGGCAGATGCAGGCCGGCAAAGGCGATGCCGAGCAGGCGACCAAGGGTTTCGCAGTCCTGGCTTTGGGTAAGGTTCATCGGGTCCTCCTCTGGTGGCGCGTTACAGGACAGAACGACGCTCGGAAGAGTAGATTTATCCATACCTAAGGATGGTCGGGGCTTCCAAAGGGGTGGTGTCTGTAAAATCTGGCCGCGATATCCGCCGTGCTGGCGGGCTGCTTTCCGTGCCCTCATGGGGGCTGGGCATCAAGCGGCTGTGGTCAGTCTTGCCATAGACGCAAGCGGCGGGGTGAATTCACTGGATTGACACCTTTCCGTTGCCGGGCCGTCACCGCAAAGCGGCAGAATGCGCACAAGCGGCGCAGGAGGCGAAGCATGACGATCGAGGCAAGACAGGTGGTTCCTCAGGTTCATCGGACGATGTTCCTGTCGGACCTGCATCTGGGGGCGCAGGGCTGCCGGGCGGATGCGATCCTTGGGTTTCTGGAACAGAACGATGCCGAAACGATCTATCTGGTGGGCGATATCTTCGACATCTGGGATCCGATGATCCTGAACTGGGGCGCGCGGCAGGACCGGATCGTCGAGATCCTGCGGGCGCGAGCGGTGGCGGGGCGGCGGCTGGTCTATCTGGTGGGCAACCATGATCGGGCGCTGGCCGGGCTGGCCGCCGAGGCATGGCCAGCGCGGGCGCGGCTGGGGATCACGGTTGAACGGCAGGTGGAGCACCGGGCAGCGGACGGGATGCGCTATCTGGTGCTGCATGGCGATGTCTGTGATGCGCGCTGGCTGCGGTTTCACATCTGCACGCGGCTGGGCAGCCGGGCGGATGGGCTGTTGCGGCTGATCGACAGCGGGTTGCGGGCGCTGCGCCTGCGCTTTGGGCGTGAGGCGCGGGGGCCGGTCGAGATGCTGCTGCGGGGGTTGAACACGTTGCTTTACCGGAGCCACAGCCATGAGCGGCGGCTGGTGGCGCTGGCCGAGGCGGCGGGATGTGACGGGATTATCTGCGGGCACTTCCACCTGGCGGCGCTGCATGACGATCATCGACGGCGTTATGTGAATTGCGGCGACTGGACCGATAGCTGCACCGCCATTGTGGAAAGCTGGGACGGGCGGTTGCGGCTGGTCGCCTGGGATGCGTTGGGTGCGGTGCCGGAAGGTGGGGCTTCCCCTGCGCTCGCCCCCGCTGCGGCGGAGGTGGCGTGATGGAGATGGCGCTGGCGCTGTTCGTGGCAGGGATGCTGGTTCTGCATCTGTTGTCTTGCGCGGTTGTAGGGTGGCGGCTGCATCGCGCGCCGCCCGCGCGTCCGGAGGAGGCGCCCCTCATCACGCTGCTGCGCCCGGTCTGCGGGTTGGACCCGCTGGATGCGGAGACATTGGGATCAAGCTTTGCTTTGGACTATCCGGCCTTTGAGGTGTTGTTCTGCGTGGCGGATGGCGAGGATCCGGTGGTGCCGGTTGTGCGGCGGCTGATGGCGGCGCATCCGGGGGTGACGGCGCGGCTCTTGGTCGGCGAGGATCGGGTGAGCGCCAATCCCAAGCTGAACAATCTGGAGAAGGGGTGGCGCGCGGCGGAGGGCGGGGTGATCGTCATGGCCGATAGCAACCTGCTGCTTCCGCCCGATTACCTGTGGCAGGTGCTGGCGGCGCGGAGGGCGGATGTGGGGCTGGTATCATCGCCGCCCGTGGGCATCCGGCCCGACGGGGCCTGGGCGGAATTGGAATGCGCGTTCCTCAACAGCAATCAGGCGCGGCTGCAATTGCTGGCCGATACGCTGGGCTTTGGGTTTGCACAGGGCAAGACGCTGATGTGGGAGCGGGAGTTTCTGGACAGGCGGGGCGGTCTGGCCGCGCTGGGGCAGCGGCTGGCCGAGGATGTGGCGGCGACCAAACTGGTGCGCGGGGCAAGCAAGCGGGTGGCGCTGACGCAGCGCCCCTTTGCCCAGCCCATCGGGCGGCGGTCGCTGGGCCAGGTCTGGGCGCGGCAAGTGCGTTGGGCAAAGGTGCGGCGCGAGGGGTTTGCGGGGCTGTTTGCGGGCGAGGTGCTGAACGGTTTCGTGCCAGTGCTGCTGGCGGCGGCCCTGGCCGGTGGGCCGGGGCTGGCGGCGGGGGTGGCGCTGGTCTGGTATGGGGCCGAGGCGGCGCTGGCGCTGGCCTGCGGTTGGGCAAGGCCGGGGCGGGCGCTGCTGATGCTGGTGCTGCGCGATGCGATGCTGCCTGCGGTCTGGGCAGCGGGCTGGGCCAATACGCGGATTGAATGGCGCGGCCATGCAATGGCGCCGGGTGCGCTGCGCAAGCTGCCGGGGTGATGGCGATGAACGGTGAAGCGATCCGGGCGCTGTTGCAGGAGCAGGGGCTGGTGATCCTGTTCGTGCTGGCATTGATCGAAGGGCCGATTGTCACGGTCATCGCCGGGGCGCTGGCGGGGCGGGGGGTGTTTGATCCGCTGGCCGTTCTGGCGGTGGCGCTGGCGGGGGATATTCTGGGGGATGTGCTGCTTTATGCGGCCGGCCGCTTCTGCCCGGGTCTGGCGTTGCGGATGTTCGGGCGGCGGCTGCCTGCGGAGCCGGTCGGGTTGCAGGGTCTGTTCGCGCGCCGGGGTGGGTGGCTGTTGATCATCGGCAAGCTGACGCATGTGGCGGGCTTTGCGGTGATCCTGACGGCGGGTTTCGCGCGAATGCCGCCGGGGGCTTTCCTTGCCGTGACAGTGGTGGCGGCGGTGCCAAAGGTCATGGCTCTGGCAGGGGCCGGTTGGGTATTCGGCCTGTCGCTCGGCGTTGGCGACATGGGGTTTGGCGATCTGACATCAAGCAATCTGGTGGCTGTCCTGGCTAGTGCGGGGCTTTTGGGCGCAGCGGCGGTGTTGGGGCGGCGGTTTTGGAGGCGGACATGCGCGTGAGCGTGAGTTGTATCATTCCGGCCTGGAACGAGGCGGAGCGGTTGCCTTTCGTGCTGCAGGCGGTGGTGGGCCACCCGGCAGTGGATGAGGTGATCGTGGTGGATGACGGATCACAGGACGGCAGCGCCGATGTGGCGCAAGCCATGGGGGCAAGCGTACTGCGGCAGGGGCGGAACGGCGGGAAATCTGCGGCTGTGGCGGCGGGGGTGGCGCAGGCGCGGGGCGATCTGATTCTGCTGCTGGACGCCGATCTGGTGGGGCTGACGGCGATGCAGGTGATGGATCTGCTGCTGCCGGTACGATCGGGGCGGGCGGATGTGGCGATCAGCCTGCGCCAGAATGCGCCCTCGGTCTGGCGCTGGATCGGGCTGGATTACATATCAGGCGAGCGGGTGATGCGGCGCGAGATGCTGCTGCCTTGGCTCAACCGGATGGCCGGGTTGAAAGGGTTCGGGCTGGAGGTTTTCCTGAACCGGTTGTGGATCGCGGACCGGGCGCGGGTGGCGGTGGTCAGGTTGGCGGCCTTCAGCCCGTCGAAGGCGTCCAAGCAAGGGATTTTGCGGGGCATCGCGGGCGATATCGGCATGATGCGCGATATCCTTGGCACCATCGGCGCGGTGTCGGCGCTGCGCCAGATCGTTGCGCTGTGCCGGTTGCGACTGCGTGAAGAGCAGGCCGTGCTCGCGGCGCATGTGGGATTGGGCAATGGGCGGACAGGGGTGGAATGACGCGGGGCGCAGGAATGATCCTGCGCCCCGTTTCCTTTGGTTATCGCCTGAAGGGGATCAGGTGTTCGGCTCGGACGGAGCTTCGGTCGCCGTCTTTTCCGTTGCCTTGTCGGCGTCGAGTGCATCGCTCAGGTCGGCCTGCGCGTCGTTGTAATCCTCGACCGCTTCGTTGGCGTTGTTCAGATCTTCGATCGCGTCTTCTTCCACGGCGTCGCTCTCTTCGGACGCGGTTTCAAGGGCTTCGGCGGCATCGGCGACCTTTTCAGGGGCCTTGTTGATCTCTGCAACCTCAGTCGTCAGGTCTTCGGCCACGTCTTGTGCAGCGCCGAGCGAGTCCAGTGCGGCGCGGAGCGCGTCTTGCGCGGCGTAAACGTCTTCCAGCGCAGCCTGTTCTTCGGCGCTGCCTTCCAGAGCAGCTTGGGCCTTGGCAAGGGCCACTTCCAGCGCAGCACGTGCAGCGGTCACCTCTGCCTCTTCGGTTGCGGTGGCAGCGCGCGCCTCTTGCGACGCAGCTTCGGCCTGTGCCAGTGCGTCAGCCGCGGCCGAGAGCAGATCGGCCAGTTCCTTGGCCTGACGCGAGGCTTCGGTGGCGGCCTCTTCAGCCAGCGCCTTGGCAGCCTGGGACGCAGCCAGCGCGGCGGCGGTCTGGTTGTAGGCGAGGGTCAGGCCCGGAAGATCCAGCGCCTTTTCCATCTTTTCATAGTCTCTGCGCGCCTTTTCCAGATCCTTAGCGGCGTCTTCGATCTTTCTCTTCGCGTTGCGGCAGTCATTGCCCCGGCAGGACGGATCGCGGGAGATATGGTGATCGTAGTATTTCTGCGCCATAGCGAAATCGTAGGCTTCGTCTTCGACCTCTTCGAGGGCCTTCTTGAATGCGCGGGAATTCCACGCGTCTTTCAGCGCGGCTGTCGCCTGATCGAGCATCGCTGCTTCATTCGCGATGCGGGTTTCCAGATCGGCCACCGATTGCTTGGCATCGGCAAGGGTCTTGTCGAGCAGCGCCTGCCGTTCTTCGCGGGTCAGGCCATCAAGCGCCTTGGAGAGGTCTTCCTCGGCGACGCTGGCCTTGCCGGCCAGTTCGAGGGCCTTCTGCACAAGGGGTTGCGCCCGGTCATTCGCTTGATCGAGCTTTTCTTCTGCGGCAGCGAGCCGGTCACGGGCTGCCACATAATTTGCCAGCGCTTCGCGCTTGGCCGCGGTAAAATCGGGCAGAACGCGGCGGTCGCCCTCATCGCCGTTCAGAGCGTAGAGCGCCTGCAGGTCTTGCTCCGACAGGCCTTCCTTTTTCGCACGGCGCAGCGAACGGTCAAGATTGGCCTGCGCCTTTTCAACGTTGGCGGTAGCCGTGTTGAGGTTCTTGGTGGCGATCTTCAGGCGGTCAAGCAGGTCGCTGTAATCCGGACCTTGCTTGCCGGGATGTGCCTTGTCGTTGCCACCGTCTTTGGGGGTGGTGGCGATAGTTCCCGTCGCCTGGTTCGTTACCGCGAGCGCGATTTTGGGGCAGCGTTCCGACATGCGCAGGATGTTGTCCGCGAAGTCAGGGAGTTGCAGGAATGCGGCGACGTCGGTCTCTGCAAGGCGGCAGAGATCACGCGTTGGGGTTGCTGCTGATGCGGCGAAGGGGAGGGCGCAGGACAGCAGGAGAACCGAAAGGGGGGCGATGGAGCGGTGCATTTTGGACCTTTGAATGGATGGTGGGGGCCATCTGGTTGCCACATTTCGGTAATTCATAAGTCTTAATGCTGTCAAATTTATGCCTAAATTGCCGTGGTTTATGCGGGGTTTGTCACCGATGAAGGTTGCGGTTAATGATTGTTTCCAGCGCGGCGATCGGCGGCGGCCGTGATCCGGTTTCGCGGCGGTTGCGACGAATCACTGTGGCAACTTTAAGGCGTGTTTGGCTGTGGCCGCTGAACCGCCCAATTGGCGCAGTTGCGGTTCAAAAAGAGCCTTCCCCGTCGGAAGCAGGCGGTCCGTAGACAGTGGGATCGGGATGTCGTTTTTAGCGCCGCTCCGTCATGGCCGCCAGCGCGGCCTGTCCAAGGGGGCGGGAAATTTCGGGATCGGGAGGGAGACAGGACGCTTGCGCGCCTCCGCCTGACCTGCGGACGTCTGACCCAAGGACCTGTTTCCCTACAGCCTCGGCCCTTGGCGGAAAGTGCGGGGAATGGTCTTTGGTTATGGCGTGTAGCCAATGTCACGAAAGTTGACCGCCTGGCCTGTCAGGGCGCTTTGCTGGGCCGCATGTCCCATTGTGGCCGCCCACCAGCCATCCTCAAACGACACTTCGGGCCGCTGCATCCCTGCCGCTGCCCGCAAGAACCCCTGATGCTGATAGAAGGTCGATCCGTTGTGGTCGCCTGCTGCCAGCAGGGCCGGGTCGACGGGGATTTCCAGCTCGACCGGCCCGGCCGGATTTCGCGGACTCACGATCACTTTCGGCACCGGGGCCGGCCCCAGGTGGGCAGGCCAGAAACGGCCCGGCCCGGGCACGAGGCATTCGATCTTGCCCTTCTCACCCACGGCCGAGATTTCCTCTTGATAGCGGCTGCCCTCGGAGAACATGCACAGTTCCAGCATCGCCCGCATGCCAGATTCGAAATCGACAATGACATAGGCGTGGTCCCAGATGTCGGATCGTTGGCCGTCATAGACCTCATCCAGGTGGTTCACGGCCTGGCCACCGCTGGCCATCACGCGGATGGGGTTGCAGCCTGCAACCAGCCGCATCAGATCAAAGAAATGGCAGCACTTTTCCACCAGAGTCCCGCCTGAATTGCGGTTGAGGCGGTTCCAGTCGCCAACCTTTTGCAGGAAGGGAAATCGGTGTTCGCGGATTGTGAGCATCCTGACCCCGCCTGTCGCCGCCTGAGCCTTGTGCAAAAGATGCGCCACGGGCGGCATGTAGCGGTATTCCATCGCCACCCAGATCGGCGCCGGATAAGCCGCGCGCAAGGTGGCCAGCCTGGGGGCATCGGCGGGATCGGTGAACAGGGGTTTCTCGCACAAGACCGGCAAAGGGCGGATGCGGGCGATTTCCTCCAGTTGCGCTAGGTGAAGGTGGTTCGGGCTGGCGATCAGCAGGCAGTTCACTGCGGGCACGGCCAGGACTTCGGCCACCGACCCCACCATCTGCGCATCTGGCACCAGCGCGGACGCGGCCGCGCGCATGCCCGGATCGGGTTCTAAGATTGCGGCGACGCTGGCGTCTTCCAGCAGCGCGATGTTGCGCAGGTGTTCCTGCCCCATCATTCCGCAACCGATGATCCCATAGCGCAGCATTTTGTCTTCCTATTTCAGGCGCGCGACATAGCGCACAGTTTCGGGGTTGTACCATGTCAGCGAGGCCTCGACCGAGCGGCCGTCCTGGGCCCAGCTGACGCGGGTGATCAGCGGCAGCGGAGTGCCGGGGTTGTGCGGAAACTCGGGCGGCGCCCAATCGGGCAGGGGGCCTTGGCCGATGCTGTCTTCGGCGCGGGCGATCCAGAGCCCAAGGCGTTGGCGGTAGTAGAGGTAGAGCGATTCCGACAAGTCGCCCGGTGCGATCCGGTCTGCCTCGGCGCCGTCCAGCCAGATTTCTTCGACCGCCGCCACCTGCCCCGAAAGGAAGCGCAGGCGTCGGATGCGGTGGCCTTCGTGATGCGCGCCGAAGGCGGGCAGGGCGGGATTTTTGGCGCAACGGTCGACCGACAGGACGCGTGCAGTGGGCAGCCCGCCGCCCTCGACCCGCTCCAGCCTGAACAGCGCGTAGACCGAGGCCGCGTCGGCCTTTGCGCGGATATAGTTGCCTGATCCCTGTACGCGGTCGAGCAGGCCCTTTTCGGTGAGCGATTTGAGAGCCTGCCGCAAGGTGCCGACCGCAATCCCCATGTTGGAGGCCATATCGCGTTCGGGCGGAAGGCGTTCGCCGTCGATCAGTCGTCCCGCCGCGATGTCGCGGATCAGAAGTTCGGCGATCTGTTGGTAAAGCGGCAGCGAACCGGGGTGGGCCATTAGGTCGCATCCTGAATTGATACATGATTGATCTACATCAAAGCCGATGCTACGCAAGAGGAAAGCAGCAGCCGGAGCCAGAGAATCATGTCGGTCGTGCCGGTCACTTCATCCGACCTGAATGCCTGCGAAGTCAGCTGGTTTGCCGCGCTGTGTTCGGATGACTACCAGTTCCTTGGCGTGCCGGACGGCGCATTGCGGTCAAGCTGGCAGCATTGTTCCGACATCGTGAAGCGGGCCGAGGGGCACGGGTTCCGCAACATCCTGTGCCCGTCCTCCTATCAGGTGGGGCAGGACACGCTGAGTTTTGTCGCGGGTTGTGCGCCGATTACCGAGCGGATCAATTTCCTTGCCGCGATCCGCTGCGGCGAGATGCAGCCCGTCATGCTGGCCCGCACGGTCGCCACCTTGGACCACATGCTGCAAGGCCGCCTGACGCTGAACGTGATTTCGTCGGATTTCCCGGGCGAGATTGCAGACAGCGCCTTTCGCTACAAGCGGAGCCATGAAGTGGTGGAAATCCTTCGGCAGGCTTGGACGCGGGACCACATCGAATATTCGGGCGACGTCTACCAGATCAGCAAGGTGACGACCGATCCGGCGCGCCCCTACCAGCAGAATGGGGGGCCGCTTCTGTACTTCGGCGGCTATTCCCCAGACGCGCTGGAACTGTGCGGCGCGCAGTGCGACGTCTACCTGATGTGGCCCGAGCCCAAGGAGATGCTGGCCAAGCGGATGCGGGACGTGCACGCCAGCGCCGAAGCGCATGGGCGCACGCTCGATTATGGCCTGCGGGTCCACATGATCGTCCGCGACACCGAGGCCGAGGCGCGGGATTATGCCGACCATATCGTGTCTAGGCTGGACGACGAATATGGCAAGCTGATCCGCGACCGGGCGCATGACAGCATCAGCCTTGGTGTGGCACATCAGGCCCGGGCGCGCGAACTGGCGGACCAGTTCGGCTATATCGAGCCGCATCTCTGGACCGGGATCGGGCGGGCGCGGTCGGGCTGCGGGGCGGCGCTTGTCGGTTCGGTTGATCAGGTCATGTCCAAGCTTGAGGACTATCAGGCGATGGGCATCCGGGCGTTCATCTTTTCGGGCTATCCGCATCTGGACGAATGCGACCATTTCGGCACGAAGGTGATGCCCCAGTTGAAGACCTGTTCTTTGCCCCATGCCTATGGCCGGGTTCCGCCCACGATGCCTGCAACCCCCCTTGGTACAGGAGTGCGCCGCTGATGGAACGTGTCACGCTTGGCAAGGTCGATCTGTCCCGGCTGGTCTACGGCATGTGGCGGCTGGGCGACGACCCTGAAACCTCGCCCGCCCATGTGCAGGCAAAGATCGAAGCCTGCCTTGCGCAGGGCATCACGACGATGGATCAGGCAGATATATATGGCGGCTATACCGCCGAGAACCTGCTGGGTGCAGCACTGAAGGCCGCGCCGGGCTTGCGTGACCGGATCGAGATCGTCACCAAATGCGATATCGTGGCCCCGGTCGGCCGCCACTCGGCCGCGCGGGTGAAGTATTACGACACCTCTGCGGCGCATATCACCGCGTCAGTTGAGGCCAGTTTGCGCGAAATGGCGACGGACCGGATCGACCTTTTGCTGATCCACCGCCCTGACCCGTTGATGGACCAAATTGAGACGGGCCGCGCGCTGGATGCCCTTGTCGCTGACGGTAAGGTGCGGGCGGTGGGTGTGTCGAACTTTCGGCCCTGGGATTTCAGCCTGCTGCAATCTGCGATGACCACGCCGCTGGTGACCAACCAGATCGAGCTGTCACTGAACCGCCGCGACCCTTTCACCAATGGCGACCTTGCCTTCCTGCAGGAACGCCGCATTGCCCCGATGGCCTGGAGCCCGCTGGCCGGTGGTCATCTGCGCGCCGAGGGGGACGGGGGGCTGAGCACGCGGATGGACGAAATCGGCAAGGCCGCCGGTACCGACTGGACCGCCGTTGCCGTGGCCTGGCTTCTGCACCACCCGGCCGGGATCATCCCGGTTCTGGGCACCAACACCCTGTCGCGCATCGCCGCGATCTCGGACGCGCTGCGCGTGCCGATGGACCGCCAGACGTGGTTCGAACTTCTGACGCTGGCCCAGGGGCATGAGGTCGCGTGATGGCGGACGGGGGTATCCACGGGGCAGGGATCGTACCGGACGCCGCCAATGCGCGGGTCTTCCGCGATGCGTTGGGCCGCTTTGTAACGGGTGTGACCGTCGTCACGATTGCGGGGCCGGATGGGCCGATGGGCTTTACCGCGAACAGTTTCTCCAGCCTGTCGCTTGACCCGGCGCTGGTGCTGTGGTCGCCCGCCAAGGCGTCGCAGCGCTATCATTTCTTTGCCGCCGCACGGCATTTCGCCATCCATGTGCTGGGACAGGATCACGCCGACCTGCCTGCCCGGTTTTCCCGGGGCGGTCTGGGCTTTCAGGGCCTGAGCTGGCAGCCGAATGCCGAGGGCGTGCCCACCTTGCCGGGTGCGCTTGCCCGCTTTGACTGCATCCAGCACGCAACGCATGAGGGTGGCGATCATCTGATTATCGTGGGGAAGGTCCTGCGGCTGGCCCTGGAGGAGGGCGAGCCGCTGGTCTTTGCGAAAGGCAGGTTCGGACGCTTTACGGGCTGACATACCCCCCACGGGAGAGGGGGCGAAGGGAGGAGACGTGACCGCATTTCTGGCCATCTGCAACAGCCTTGCCGTGATCAACGGCGCTGTTCTGGCGCTTGGCCGCTGGATCGGGGCTGTTTGCCTGGGGCTGATGGTCGTGGTGATCCTTCTGCAGGTCTTCTGCCGCTATGTCCTGAGCAGCGCGCTGCCCTGGCCCGAGGAAGCGTCACGCTTCCTGATGCTATGGTCCACCGCGGTGATGGCACCGACCGCGTTTCGCCGGGGCGGGTTTGTCGCCATCGACATGGTGATCCGGCTGCTGCCGCGCGTGGTTGCGACCGGGCTGTCGGTCTTTCTGATGGCTGTGACGATCATGGTCCTCTGGGTTGCGCTTGGCATCGGCTGGTCCGAGGTCACAGGGCTTGGTGGCCGGTTCGAGACAGATTCGCTGCGCGTCCCGGTTAGCCTTGACCTTGCGACATGGATGAAGGTGCCGAAGTCCTGGATGATGGCTTCGCTGCTGGTGGGCGTGGCGCTTTTGCTGCTGGTCGCCGTCGAACTGGCCCTGCGCAACATCTATGTGCTGATCCGGGGGCCGGAGGGGCTGCGCGACATACCCGAGACCATCATGCTGGGATCGGGGGCGGAATAGATGCTGAGCTTCTTTCTGCCCATGTTCCTTGTCTTTCTGATGCTGGGCCTGCCGGTGGTCTTTGGTCTTCTTGCTGCCCCGGCCATCCTTTTGTGGCTGAACGGGCAAGAGCGCGACATCGTCCTGCTGTATCGAAACGTCTTTGAGGGGATGAACTCTTTCCCGCTGATGGCGATCCCGTTCTTCATGCTGGCGGGAGAGCTGATGAACCGGGGCGGTATCTCGGCCCGGATCGTGGGGTTTGCACAGGCGATGGTCGGCCATTTCCGCGGTGGGCTGGCGCAGGTGAACGTCGTCGACTCCATGCTGTTTGCCGGCATTTCGGGGTCGGCGGTGGCCGATGTGTCGGCCCTAGGCTCGATCATCATTCCCCAGATGGAAAAGAAGGGCTATCCCAAACCCTTTGCCGCCGCGATCACTGCGGCCAGCGCGATTATCGGGCCGATCATCCCGCCGTCGGGGATCATGATCATCTATGCCTATGTCATGGGCGAAAGCGTCGCCGCCCTGTTTCTGGCGGGGATCGTGCCGGGCGTCCTGATCGGGATCGCCCTGATGATCACGATCAAGCTGATGGCTGACCGCTATAAGCTGCCCGATGCCCTGCCGCGCGCCAGTTGGGCAGAAGCGGGCCGCGCCGCCGCGGCTGCCTTCTGGCCGCTGATGACGCCGGTGATCCTGATGGGCGGTATCCTGTCGGGTGTCTT
The DNA here is from genome assembly GCA_943370085.1 of Variovorax paradoxus. GTDB lineage: Bacteria > Pseudomonadota > Alphaproteobacteria > Rhodobacterales > Rhodobacteraceae > Paragemmobacter. The sequence goes on from CALRPT020000002.1 coordinate 44,422, forward strand.
CACCCCGACCGAGGCGGCGGCGGTCGCGGTCGGCTACAGCTTCGTCATCTCCATTTTCATCCTGAAGACGCTGACCTGGCGCGACATTCCGTGTGTGCTGACCCGTGCCGGGATCACCAGTTCCGTGGTGATGCTGCTGGTCGGCGCGGCGATGGCCTTCAAGACTGTCGCTGCGCTGGCGCATACGCCCGAACTGCTTGCGTCAACGTTGCTCAGCATCACCGAGAACCCCCTTCTGCTGCTGCTTTTGGTGAACCTCCTTCTGTTCATTGTCGGCATGTTCCTCGACGCAGGTCCGGCGATCATCATCCTTGGGCCGATCCTGGGGCCGATATTCGTGTCGCTTGGCGTGGATCCGGTACATTTCGCCGTTGTCATGGTGGTGAACCTGACCGTGGGCCTGCTGACACCGCCGATGGGGCTGGTGCTGTTTGCCACCTCGGCGGTGTCGGGTCTTAGGGTTGAAACCATCGCCCGCGCTGTTCTTCCGTTCCTGGCTGTGGAGTTCCTTGTGATCCTGCTTATCACCTACATCCCCGCCCTTTCCCTGACCTTGCCCCGACTGATGGGGTTCGTGGAGTGACCGTTTGACGTCGACAAGAAACCAATAGGAGGAACCATGTTGAAATCATCCCTGAAATCCCTTGTGCTGGCCGCGCTTCTGGCGGGCACCGCGGGGGCAGCCTTTGCGCAGGACATCATGTTGCGCGCTACCGCCAATTCGAATGAACAGGACGAGGATTACGACGGCCTGGTGGTGTTCAAGAACTATGTCGAGAACGCCTCGAACGGTGCGATCGGTGTGGAAATCTTCATGGGCACGCAGCTGTGCGCCAAGGGCGACGAGTGCCTGGCGGGTGTCGCGGATGGCACCATCGACATCTACATATCCACCTCGGGTGGGGCGGCTGGCCTGTTCCCCTATATCCAGGTTCTCGACCTGCCGTATCTCATGTCGGACGACCGCGTGGCCGAGGAAGTGCTTACCGGCACCGACTTCACCGCCAAGCTGCGCGCGATGGCGCTGGCCGACTCGGGCGACAAGATCCGGCTGATGACCATTGGCAACACCGGGGGCTGGCGCAACTATGCCAACACGAAGAAGCGTATTGCCGCGCCGGGCGACCTTGCCGGGCTCAAGATGCGCACCGTCCCCGCCGATCTGCCGCAGACGCTGGCCACCACTCTTGGCGCGTCGCCCACGCCGATCCCGTGGCCCGAGCTGTTCACCTCGTTGCAGACGGGCGTGGTCGAGGGCACCGCGAACGGTATCACCGACATCATGTCGATGAAGTTCACAGATGCCGGGATCAAGTACCTGACGCTGGACGGCCACAGCTACATGGGTGCCTTCTGGTGGATGGGCAACGACCGGTTCAAGGCGCTGACCCCGGAACAGCAGCAGATCGTGGTCGATGGGTTTGCCGCGCTGCAACAGGCGACCTTCGCCAGCCCGAAGCGCAAGGAAATCCAGGCCTATGCCGACTTCCGCGCGGCCGGAGGTGAGATTTACGTGCCCACCGCCGAAGAGAAGGCTGCCTTCAAATCCGCCGTCGAGCCGGTCTTCGAATGGTTCAAGGGCAACGTGAAGGGCGGGCCCGCAGTGCTGGATGCTTTCAATGCGGCTGTTGCGGCCGCCGAGACGGCGGTTGCCGCCGACCGGGCAGGTGAGTTGAACTGACTCGTCAGGCTGCAGGCAAGCCATGCTTGCCTGCAGCGCCTTGGCGCACCCCAAGCGTATCTGGCTCGGGCGAAAGCCCGCTTTACGCCCGTGTCGACCAGAGATAGGCGCGCGGCCCAGTGCGGAAGATCGGCACCCGTAAATGGGGCGAGGCGGCACTTTTCTTACGCTGTTATCTACGTCAGGCCCGGCCGTAGCGACGCTGGTCTTGGCGTTTCTTCGCAACAGCCTTTCCTGTCATCCCCCAAACCTTGCCGCGCAAGACCACAGCCTTGGCGCCAGGAAGGACTCTGTCGCCTGTCAGTGCCTGTTCACATAGCCACCAGATGCCCTGCGCCGACATCCTTGAGGACCGCGCGTTCGGGGAAGGAGCCGATTGGGTGGACCGGACTTGGCACATCGCCGACAAGGCGACTGGTCGGGTTTCGCTGGAACGTGGGATCAGGGACAGGGACCGCCTCGATCAGGCGTTGGGTATAGGCGTGGCGTGGATCGCCGAAGACCTGCGCGCGGGTGCCCATCTCGACGATCTGGCCAAGATACATCACGGCCACCCGGTCAGAAATCGTATCGACCACCGCCATGTCATGGCTGATGAACAGGAAGGCGACTCCCATCTCCTCTTGCAGTTCCTGCAACAGGGACAGGACCCTGGCCTGAACGCTTACATCCAGCGCCGACACGCTTTCATCGGCGATGATGAGGTCCGGCTTGAGGGCCAAGGCGCGGGCGATGCAGATGCGCTGCCGCTGCCCGCCCGAAAATTCATGCGGATAGCGGTCGATCTGATCCGGTGACAGGCCGACGCGGCGGATCAGTTCCGCGGCCTGCGCGCGCCGGTCGGCGGCGGTGCCGTTGCCGTGGATCAGCAGCGGCTCGGCAATCAGATCGCCCACCCGCATGCGCGGGTCGAGCGCGGCCATCGGGTCCTGAAACACCATCTGCACCCGACGGCGCAGGGATTTCGGCGCGTCCAGACCGCGCGGCGACAGGACATGGTCGCCGACCATGATCTGGCCCTGATGCGGCACAAGACCCACGATGGCCTTGGCGATGGTGGACTTGCCGCAGCCGGATTCGCCCACGAGGGCGAAGGTTTCGCCGCGCCTTATGTCGAAGCTGACATGTTCGACGGCATGGACATTCAGGGAGGTTCTTCCCAGCAATCCGCCCTTGATGGGAAAGCGGACGACGACATCGGACAGGCTTGCCACAGCCTCTGCGGTGGTCGGGTTCGGGGTGTCCACACGATTGCCCATACGCGGCACGGCGGCCAGAAGGTCGCGCGTGTAGGGCTGCGCGGGGGCGTGGAAGAGCCGCTCGACCGTCGCTTCTTCGACCATCTTGCCGGATTTCATCACGATGACCCGGTCAGCCATTTCGGCCACCACACCCATGTCATGGGTGATGAGGATAATGGCGGTGCCAAGTTCCCGTTGCAGATCACGCAGCAGGTCCAGCACCTCACGCTGCACGGTGACGTCGAGGGCGGTGGTGGGTTCGTCGGCGATCAGGACTTGCGGTCGCAGCGCCAGCGCCATCGCGATCATCACGCGCTGGCGCATTCCGCCGGAAAGTTCGTGGGGATATTGGTCCAGCCGCCGCTCGGGCTGCGACAGGCGCACGGCCGTCAGCGCGGCGAGGGCGCGGCGGCGGGCTTCGGCGCGCGAAAGGGATTCATGGGCGCGGATCGCCTCGGTCAGTTGGGTGCCGATGGTCAGGACCGGGTTCAGGCTGGTCATCGGTTCCTGAAAGATCATGGCGATCCGGTCGCCCCGGATGCGGCGCAACTGGCTTTCGGGGAGGGCGGTCAGGTCGGTCTGGCCTAGCCGGATGGTGCCTGCGGTCACGCGCACGGCAGGGGGCGGCAGCAGGCCCATGATGGCCAGCGAGGTGATGGATTTGCCCGATCCGCTTTCCCCCGCGATGGCAAGGGTTTCGCCGCGGTTCAGGGTAAAAGACAGGTTTTCGACCAAGGGGCGCAGACCGGCCTCGGTGCGGACAGAAACAGTCAGCCCCTCGACCGTCAGGACAGGGGCGGTATCCGGGGCCGTGGTGGCCCCGGACAGGGTTTGCACCGCCTGCATCATTCGAAGACGCAGCGCGGGAAGTAGAAGCTGACGACCCAGTTCGGCATATCGACGATTTCGGATATCCGCAGGTCGCCGCAGGTGGAGACGAGCATATAGGCATCGACCGCCGCCATGCCGCGTGTGGCGCAGAGGAAGTCGATCATGTTGGCCACCGCATCGCGGGAGGCGGTCATCAGATCCGGGCCGATGCCTGTTGTCACCTCGTAGCCCTTGGCATCCAGATGCCGGGTGACCGGGCCGGGGGTGGTGAAGCGCGGGGTCTTGAGGTTCGCACCCTTCACCAGATCCAGCGTCAGCACCACATCCATCGGGGATTCGATGGCTGTGCCGCACACCTCACCATCGCCTTGTGCGGCATGGGTGTCGCCCACGCTGAACAGGGCACCCGCCACTTCGACAGGCAGGTAGAGGGTGGTGCCGGCGTTCAGATCCCGGATGTCAAGGTTGCCGCCCACGCGACGGGGTGGCACGACGGAATGCAGCCCCGGTTCGGCCAGCGCGTTGCCGATGGTGCCCGCAAAGGGCTTCAGCGGCACGCGGCCCTGATCGGACCAAAGCGCAGGTGCCATGCTGGCGGGATCGTATTTCCACACCTTCAGTGCCGGTTCGGTGAACTGATCGGCCAGCAGCCCGAAGCCGGGGATATTGGCCGTCCAGCCGAAGCCTGCCCCGTCAAAGACGCGCGGGGCAAAGCTTTCGATGATGACCTTGACCGCATCGCCCGGCTCTGCCCCTTCGATGTAGATCGGGCCGGAAACCGGGTTGATCTTGCCGAAGTCGAGCGTGGTGACATCGGCCACGGTCGACGACGGGCCAAGCTGGCCCGCCGAGGAATCGTTGCAGTGAAACAGGATCGTCGATCCCGGTTCGGCGCGCAGCGCCGGGGGCAGGGTGTTATCCCAACCGAAATGGTGCTGCGCGCCGTGGATCGTGTAGTCGCAAGCCTTGCACATTTTACTTCACGAAGACGTAGTCATAGTTGACCGGGATGGAGACCGGATCGACATAAAGTGCGTCATCGCCGCCCATGCGTTCGGACTTCATCGTGTAGCGCTCTTCGTTGAAGACCGGCACCCAGGGTGCCTGTTCCATCACGCCCATGTAGACATCCGACCAGAGCTTCATCCGCTCTTCCACCTTGGTGGGGTCAGACAGGCTGTCTGCCTGCACGGCCATCGCATCGAGGGCTTCGTCGCAGAACTTGGACCAGTTCCAGCCGCCTTCGCCCGCACCCGCGCAGCCGAGGATCGGGCCGTAGAAGTTGGACGGATCGGGGAAGTCCGCGATCCATGCCATGCCGCCCGACCAGATCATCGGGGCGGTACCGGCGCCGCCAGCCTCGATCACATTGGCCTGTGCCAGCGACTGGATGTTCGCAGTGATGCCGATGGCCGCCAGATCCTGCTGGATGGCCTGCGCGATGCGCGGGTTCGGGTCGGTGTTCATGACGTAGAGATCCGTTTCGAACCCGTCGGCGAGCCCGGCCTCGGCCAAGAGTGCCTTGGCCCCTTCAACGTCATAGGCATAGCCGGCATAGCCGTCGGTGTAGCCCGGCATGGAGGGCGGCAGGGGCTGGGTGGCGGGGACGGCGCGACCGTTGATGATCTGGGTAACGCGGTCCTTGTTGATGGCCATGTTCACGGCTTTGCGCACTTCGACCTTGTCGAAGGGCGGCGTCGTGACGTTCAGGGTGATGTAGCCGGTATGGAGCTGGCCGCCCTCGACAACCCGCGCTGCCTGTGCGGGATCGTTCATCACTTCGACGAATTTGGCGGGCGGGATGCCGTCGCCGGGGACGTCAACCTCGCCGTTCTGCAGGCGCAGGAGGGCGACGACGGGTTCCTGACCGACTTCGAAGACCACGCTGTCCAGATAGGGCACACCGTCGCGCCAGTAGTCGGCGTTCTTTTCAAACACCAGACGCTGGCCCAGAGTCCATTCCGCCAGTTTGAAGGCACCGGTTCCGACCGGCTGCTTGCCGAAGTCGCCCGCCGCCGCATCGACCGCCTCTTTCGCCACAACCGACGCGAAGTTCAGCGCCATGACATGCAGGAACGTGGCATCAGGGCGCGACAGGGTGATCTTGACGGTCAGGGGATCGACAACCTCTACCCCCGAAAGACCGCCCGGACCGGCATTCTCGAACCCGGCGATGGAGCCGAAGAAGCCCGCGCCCGGCGATTGGGTTTCCGGATTGGTCACGCGGTCGAGCGAGTATTTTACGTCTTCCGCCGTCATCTCGCGCCCGTTGTGGAATTTCACACCCGCGCGCAGCTTGAAGGTGTAGGTCAGGCCGTCCTCGGAAATCTCATGGCTTTCAGCCAGACCGGGCCGCAGGGTGGTGGTGCCGGGGACATAGTCCATCAGCCCATCGAACAGCGACTTGATCATCGACCAGTTCTGCCAGTCATAGCCGATGGCGGGGTCGAGCGTCGCCACATCATCCTTGTAGGTCACGGTGATTGTGCCGCCCGGTTTGGCGTTCGGATCGGGGGTGTAGTCCTGCGCCATGGCAGGCAGGGCCAGCGAAAGGACCAGGGCAGTGGAAGCGAGCCATTTGTTCATCAGTTCTCTCCTGTCGGGTTTGATTTGTGCCACATCAGCGCAGGCGGATGCGGGGGTCGATCAGCGGGGTAACAAGATCGGCAAGCAGATTGCCGAGGACGATGGCAAAGGCAGAGATCAGCGTGACGCCCATGATGATGGGAATGTCGACGCGCTGGATCGCCTGCCAGGCAAGCTGGCCAATACCCGGCCAGCCGAACACGGATTCGACGACGACGATGCCGCCCATGAAAATGCCGATGTCGATGCCGATCATTGCGATCACGGGCAGGATGGCGTTTGGGAGCGCGTGGCGGAACACCACGCGGCCCCGGCTCAGCCCTTTGGCGCGGGCGGTACGGATATAATCTGCCCTCAGCACCTCGATCATCGAAGAACGCATCATGCGGGAATACCAGCCCGAGCCGAGGATGCCCAAGGTGATCGCCGGCAGCACCAGATGCGCCAGCGTCCCGTAGCCTCCAATGGGAAACCAACCAAGCTTGACCGCAAAGACGTAAAGCAGCAGCAGGCTGACAACGAATTGCGGGGCCGATACGGTGACGAAGGACGTCATCATCAGAAGCTGGTCGCCAATGCGCCCGCGCATCAGCGCGGCAGCGATGCCCATCGAAATCCCCAGCACAAGCTCGGCAAAGATCCCTGCCGCCATCAGTTGCAGCGTGGCAGGCAGACGCGACAGGATCAGTTCGGCCACTTCGGTCTTTTGCAGATAGCTGCGACCGAGGTCACCCTGAGCCAGCGCCGCAAGGTAGCGGCCGTATTGCACGAGGAGGGGTTGATCCAATCCAAGTTGCTGGCGGATGTTTTCCACCGTTTCTGCCGTGGCGGCGCGACCTGCGATCTGGCGCACCGGATCGGCGGGCAGGACATAAAGCAGCACGAAGGTTATGAAGCTGACGCCCAGCAGGATGAGGGCAGACTGGATCAGGCGGCGCAGGAAATAGACCATCAGTCGCGCCCCCGTTGCGTCGGGTCCAGCACGTCGCGCAATGCGTCGCCAACGAGGTTGAAGCCGAGGGCCAGCAGGATGATCGCCGCGCCGGGGATGAAGACGAGCCAGGGTGCGGCCTGAAAGTAAGTCTGGTTTTCAAAGATGATGTTGCCCCAGCTGGGGGTGGGCGGCTGCACGCCGACGCCGAGGAAGGAAAGCGTCGCCTCCAAAAGCACGGTGGTGGAGATGCCGAGCGTGCCCCAGACGATGATGGTGGGCACCAGATGCGGCAGGATATGGCGAAAGAGGATGCGCCCCGTGCCCGCGCCCAGCGTGCGTTCGGCGGCGATGAAATCGCGTTCGGCCAGCGATGTGGTTTCGGTATAGATCACCCGCGCCGTCTGCACCCAGTTCACCAGCGCGATGACCATCGCCACGATCCAGAGCGACGGCTTGAAGATCGCCGCAAGGCAGATCGCCAGCAGCAAGGCCGGGAAGGCCATCATCAGATCGGTAAAGCGCATAAGCGCCGCCCCGACCCAGCCGCGGAAGAAACCCGCCGTGATCCCCACCAGCGTGCCGATAAGCAGGGCAAGGCCATTCGCCACCACCCCGATGATGAGCGAGGTCTGCGCGCCATAGAGCATCCGGCTGAAAAGATCGCGCCCCAGCAGGTCTGTTCCCATGATGAACCGGGCATCAGGGGGCAGGGGCGCACCTTCCAGCGTCAGCCCGTCGAACAGCTGTTCCTCGGGTGCATAGGGTGCGATCACGGGTGCAAAGATCGCGGCACCGACCACCAGCAGGATCAGCGCGCAGCCGAAAAGAGCGAGTTTGCGTTCCGCAAGGCGGCGCAGCGCGGATTTGGGCTTCAGACTGGCCGGGGCGGGGAGGTCAACCATCCAGCGTCCCTTCCTGGCCGTTGGGAGTGCCGTCACGGCTGGCCACGATACGGGCGGCGGCATCCTCAAAGCTGATCCGCCAGGCCATCGCCATCTGCCGCAACTGGGCATAGGCCTGCTCTTCCGTCTTGCCCCGCGCCGCCAGCAGCGTGACCGCGCGCACCACTGTCTGCCGCCCGTCCAGCCGCCGCTTCAAATCGGCAATCTCGGCGGAAAGGGCCTTTTGTGCGTCAAAGGCATCGCGCGCGATCAGCAGCGCCGAATAAGCCCCGTTGTCGCCCACGGGTTTGAGAAGTTGGGCATGTGACCCCGCCCGCAATGACCATTCGATCCGCCCCGGCGCCTCGGACCCGATCAGCGCGATCATCGGCATGGGCGGCTGGCCTGAAGGCCAGGGAAACATGCCGTCATGGCCCATATCGGCGTCGAAGAAGACGTAATCCGCCCCAATGGCATCGGCCCCAAGTTCCGGCCAGCTTTGCACCACCTCAAGTCCGATGGCCGTCAACTGCCGCAGCAGGGCCTGAACGGTGGGGTGGGGGCGGTGCAGGATCACCGCCCGCGCGCCGCCCAGTTCGGGGATGCGGATCGGTCGTCTCATGACACCACCCGCAGCTTGGGGGTGATGGGCGACTGTGCAGACCGGGTAAGGTAGGGATCGCCCGCCACCGCTTCGCGCCGATGAACCAGGCGGAAGGCCCCGCCCTCCACCCGCGCGATGATGGCGGGCAGGACCGTGTGATGGGTTTCCGGGTCGATGATCCCGCCATCTGTGCCAACTTCGGCCAGCAGCTGCGACAGGCTCAACGCTTCGGCCCCCGGACGATGCGCCAGCAACCGCGCCAGTTCGCGCACCGCGACATAGGCCGCCGCCTCATGCGATGATCCGAACCGCACCTTGCCAGGCCAGCCGTCGATGCCGCGGAAATAGGGGCCTGCCGCGACCATGCCTTCGGCCGCCATGCCGATGGCCGGCAATTCGCATTCTGTCATGTTGCAAGACAGGATGGGGCAGCGCGACGGGAGGAAATGGTCATCCTGACGGCCAAGGTCGCGATACGCCGCCAGAAATTCGTAGGAGGAGGGGCCGATGAGTGAGTTCAGAATGAAATCGGGGCGCGAGAAGCGGATTTCTTCGATCATCCGCCCGACATCGCGCGACCCGATGGGAAGATAGCGTTCGCCCGCGACGGTGCCGCCCGCCTGGAGGATGCGTTCGCGGGCGAGACGGTTCATCTCCCACCCCCAGATGTAGTTCGATCCCGTCAGATAGGCCTTGCCGCCATGCGCCGGAATTACCCAGTCGAGCAGCGGCAAGAGATGCTGGTTCGGGCAGGCATGGGTATAGACGACGTGATCGGATGCCTCGAACCCCTCATAAGGTACTGCATACCAGAGCGTGCCGCCGTGGCGTTCCAGCGTCGGGATGACCTCTTTCCGGCTCCATGATGTGACACAGCCGATCACATGCCGGGCCGAAGTCTCGCTGAGGATCTCGTCGCAGAGCGGACCGTAAAGGTCGACATTCCCCTCGGGATCACGCTCGATTGCCACGAAGGACAGGTCAAGATCAGGGTCGGCATTCAACTCGGCAATCGCCGCCAAGGCGCCTGATCGACAGGCCCCCGAGATCAGAGAGTAGCTCCCTGACCGCGAATACAACAGGCCGATCTCGATCCGCCGCTTCGTCACGCTTCTGCCCCCAAAACAATAAAACCCGGAACAGCAGGCCTATGCTGCTGTCCGGGCGCGAATGCCGATAGTTTGTTTCGTGTGTCCAAGCAGCATAGGGCAGCGGCACCGCCCTGCAATCCCCTTATGGGGTATCGCCTTCAATAAAGCGAATGAGTGCCTAAAATTTAGTCACCACAAGGCAATGTAGTCGCTTCGAACCAAACTGCGACGCTCAGCCAAGGTGGTGAGCCGTCTGATGAGAACCTTTCGCCGTCCTTCATCGCAGTGCCGTTTGGACCCGAGCCTGCGAGCCGGCCTTCTGTGCGGCCTCGCCCGACATTGCTGCGTGGTCCACTGAAGAGGAGCAATTGATCGCTGGATTGGCGACGGCAGTGCTGTAATGGCGAGGTCGGTGACAGAGGCGGTTCCCGGATGGCAAAAGGCACCCAAGCCTTGGGTGCACGTTTAACATCAGCGGCTTAGGGGATTTTTGGCTCCGGCGGTAGGGATCGAACCTACGACCAATTGATTAACAGTCATCATTTGGCATGTAACATTGCGACACAGTGTGAAACTATCGCATCGCGCAAAGCTCTGAAAATAAATACTTATGGACAAGGTAATGTAACTGGGCGTAACGCTGGGGAACAGGGTGCACAAGTAACTCTGTTCCCCAGCCTGTTCCCCAGAGGACCAATTGACATGAAGCTGAAGGCCGCAACCGTCGAAGTGATAGCGGCTACAAACAAGCGTCAGGAAATCCCTGATGACCTCTGCACCGGCCTTTACCTGGTGGTTCAGCCGACGGGAAAGAAAAGCTGGCAGGTCCGGTACAGGCACGGCGGGGTGCATCGCAGGATGACCCTTGCAGCCTTCCCTACGCTGTCCCTTGCCGATGCGCGGGCGCGGGCGCGGGACGTGATGGCAGCGGCAAGCGAAGGGCGCGACCCTGCAGAGGAAGTAAAGGCGGCGAAGGCGCCCAAGCCGAAGGATGATCGGGACAAGATCGAAACCCTGATCAGTCAGTTTGACAAGCGCCACCTGAAAGGGCTGAAAAGCCGCAATGTGGTTAAACGGGAACTCGATCGGTTCGTGGTCACTATATGGGGCGATCGGGACATTCATTCTATCACGAAACGCGACGTGATCGACCTTTTGGACGGGATCGCGGATAGCGGGCGTGTGGTCACAGCAAACCGGGTCCGGGCGTATCTGAACAAGTTTCTGAATTGGTGTGTAGAGCGAGATATCCTGCACATGTCACCGGCGACTGGAGTGAAGCCGGTGGCGAAAGAGACGAGTCGTGACCGGGTGCTGACTGACGATGAAATTCGGTGGTTTTGGCAAGCCTGTGATCAACTCGCTTATCCGTGGGGACCCTTGGGCAAGGTGCTACTCTTGACCGGTCAGCGGTTGGGCGAAGTCGTGGGAATGAAGCGTTCGGAAATCATGGCTAAGACATGGCATCTTGCTGCAAGCCGCACTAAGAACGGGCGGGCGCATGATGTGCCGTTGACCGAACCGGTCCGGGCGGTCTTGGCACATACGGTGCCGACCGATCTGTTATTCACGACCACCGGTCAGACACCGATCAGCGGTTTCCACAAGGGTCGCCAGCACATCGCAGACAAAATGGCCGAGATTGCTGCGAAGGAACGCGGCGAGCCTGCGGAAATCCCGCACTGGACCTTTCACGATCTTCGCCGCACGGCTGCAACCGGCATGGCACGCCTAGGTATCGCGGTGCGGGTAACGGAAGCGGTGCTGAACCATGTGAGCGGCACCGGCAGTGGGATAGTGGGGGTCTATCAGCGCCACGACTATGCTGATGAAAAGCGGGTGGCGCTGGAAGCATGGGCGTGCATGGTGACTTCGCTGGTCAAGGGTGAACCTGGCAACGTGGTGAGGTTGGCACATGGATAGCGAGGACGCTGCTTTCGATAGAGCGGTCATGTCTTTTCATTGGCATGATTATCAAAGAACTGGCGATAAGATGGCTTTGGTTCATGCGCTTAGAAAGGCTGATTTCTTTGGGCATTCTGAAATTGCAACTGAAATAGAGCGGATACTGGTCGAGACTTTTCAGTTGGGTGGTTCGACTCTCAGGAGCCGTGGCGCACAAGAGGTTGGACCGCTAATGTTTGAAGTAGAAATGCGGAAGCCGAATGCAACAAAGAAGCAGGCCTACGAAGCTATTGGTACTAGACTTAAAATGGAACCAGAGGCGGTTCGCATGATGCTTAACAGACTGAAAAAAAAGAAGTAAGGCTTTGAACATTACTTTTTCAGATGTTCGTTTCGACGGGTCTAATGGGTTGGTATGTGTCGTGGAGTGATCAACCAAACACGGTATTGACCCATGACCCAGTACATCACGATTGAGCAAGTCACGGCACGCTATCACATCTGCCGCATGACCCTGCTTCGATGGGGAAATGATCCGACAAAGGATTTTCCAAAGCCTTATCAGTTCGGTCGCCGCAAGCTTTGGTCGAATGCCGAACTCGATGCATGGGACAGGGCGCGTCGGCCCCTTCCGGGCTTGCCGTCTGCCGCCTGAACAAGGAAAGGCTGCGGCACGGGGAGTCACACCGTACCGCAGTCCAAAGTCAAAAGCCTCCGAAACCCATATTTGGCTGATCGATGTGGCAACATGTTACCGCGCGATCTGGAAGAGTCATCATGACCCACCCCTTCGCCTTAACGCCCGGCACGAAGCCGACACGTGCTCAGAGATTCTGGGAAACCCACCCGTCACCCGCAAGGGAGGTGCTTGCAGATGACTGCAAATAATCTTCTGCCGGGGGTGTTGCCGGGATCACCGGAGGCACCGGGGTATCTGACGATCTATGATCAGGAGCGTGTCTTTGCCGGGTGCGTCTATGTTGATGAGGCTGGCGCTATCCTTTGCCCTGACGGTGTGCTGCGCGATCGGCAGCGGTTCGATGTGTTTCGCGGTGGTTTTGAATTCCAGATGCAGCCAGATGGGAGCAGATCGACTCGTAGCGCATGGGAAGCCTTCACGCTGAACCGTTGCAAGCACTTTCCAAAGGTGCTGCGGCGAACCTATCGAACCGGTCTACCGTTTGGTGTGATCTGCGATGATGGGGAAGCGGTGAACGTGTTCTTCCCGCCGCGCGTGAAGGTGTCGGAAGGGCCGGTTGATCCGTTCTTGGGCTTTCTTCAGCGCATGCTGCCGGATCAGAGGGATCGGAACATCCTTCTAAACTGGAGCGCCACTATCGTGCAGAACCCTGGCAAGAAGCTTCAATGGGCGGTCGTACTGCAGGGGACGGAAGGAAACGGCAAGACGCTGTTCCTGCACTTCCTGGCGCATGCGGTCGGGATGAACGTAACGCATTTTCCAAACCCAGAAGAACTCAACGAAAAGTTCAACACCTATCTTGAGGGTAACCTGCTGATAGGGGTCGAGGAAATCCACATGGAAGGGCGGCGCGACATGCTGGACCGCCTAAAAAAATACATCACGAACGCCCGGATTGAGGTCCGCGCCATGCGCGAGAATAAGCGCATGACAGACAACCTGACCAACTGGCTGTTCTTGACCAACTATCAGGATGCCGTGGTGAAGTCGCGAAACGATCGCCGCTATGCGATCTTCTTCACTGCCCAACAGACCGCCGATGATCTGGTGCGGGACGGGATGGATGGGCGCTATTTCCCTGACCTGTGGGATTGGGCGCGCGGCGGGGGCTTTGCGGCTGTGGCGGGCTGGCTGAGACGCTTCAACGTTGTAGCCGAATTTGACCCGCTTGGTGTGTGTCATCGCGCGCCTGAAACGTCATCCACGGGGGCGGCAATCACGGCCAGCATGGGTTCTCTAGAGGCTGAACTTCTTGACGCTATTGAAGCAGAACGGGTTGGCTTTCGTGGTGATTGGGTTTCATCCAGTTTGGCGCGGAAATTCCTGAAAGAAGTAACTGGAAAAGATTGCCCTACAAAACTGTTCAAGACTGTGATGCGTAATCTTGGATTCACGGAATGGGGGCGTGCGCCTCGTTCATTCAGCTTGGAAGGGTCGCGGCCAGTAATCTACTGTAAGCCGAAGAACAAGGCATTAGACTTCTCAATTTATCTCGTTGCGCAGGGCTATCGCAGTGGAAACGTGCTCGGATTTCCACAGCTCCCCGGGGTTATAGTGGAGGGGCCCTGAAAATGGTGATCAGTCATGTCCCGATATTTTCCATATTTTTCATAAGCTTATGGATTCCTTGCAATAGGGACAACGAGATCGGTGTTTCCAAAAGCCTGTATGGTCCTGTTTGCCAATCTTCGCAATCACCCATCAATTGTATGTCCCCTTGTCCCTTGGGATTAAGAAGTCGTCAAGTGTCTGATTCTTATACATAGTTTTGGTGTTCTCAGGGACATGAAGGAAATCTATTCCTTGTCCCTGATTGTCCCCCCATCCCCAACCGCCTGTGGTCATCTGAAAGGAAAATCGGCACGTCACCGATCAGGCTTTGACCGGTTGCGGTGAGTACAGGGGCTGACTTGTCCCAAGCCCACTTCGATAAATGTTGATGGCTCTACTCAGAGAAAAACGAGGGGCGACGTAGCAACGTCGCCCCTATTTCATGGGCTCAAATGAGTTCTAAGCTTATGAAAATGTTGAGACAGCACGACGAAACGACTGCTGAAGGAAGTATATTCAGGTAGGAACCGAGTAGATTAAGCCACGGAAAAGTGGCTCCTCACCTTCAATCTCAATGAAGCAGATTGCATCAAGGCGTGCACCCACCAAGTCGCGCTTCACATCGTCAGGGATAGTGCTTGTGATGTATTCACGCTCTTCCTCAGTTCCTGGGCTGCAGGTTGACCAACTTTGCTCGAACCATGGCGGAACGTCAGAAGGAAGGCTGAGGAACCGCCTGTCGCGGTTAGCGAGCGACAGTCTGCGAAACATCTTATGGGTGTCTGCATACTGCTTATCCGTGACATCCATATCGTAGACGATACCTCGGAAACCATTCTTGAACGAGATCGGATATGCTCCAGATGGTATGTCAGGGAGCGTGAAGTAACCTTCACGGTTGAGGTCGTAGACGTAGTAGCCTCCAAGACCAAAGACGCCCAAAATGAAAATCTTACTGAACCAACCCATCGATCTTCCTCAAGTGTTTGTGCCTAGAGACTGACATGTGCCACGCCCGTCTTGCAAGCTGTGGACAAGCATTACATAGGATGGAGCAGCCATCACCCATGTGAGAATGCCACACTCAAACCTCTGCAATCGTTGAAGATTCACTTCTTCTTTACGGCGAGTGCCGCAAGATGCGACACTGTTTGGCAGGAGGAGCCATGGAAGAAGTTGGCACCATAGAATTTGTGCTTATGCCTCAGGCAGGAGAAGACAACTTGTTGTCTGCCGAAGAGGCTTTGGAGCAGCTGAGGGATATGATCGTCCTGATGAAGGCTCAGGAAGCATTCGCCAACGAAAAAGCACATGACTGGGTTATCATTCATGCCAGCACCAACAGTCCGTTTCGGATGAAAGTGGCGCCCCGGGCCGAGTCTGAAAATGAAGATCTGTCCAGAGCACTGAATGCGGCTGCGACCACATATCGCGACATTCAGGTTCTCGCATCTGAAGGGAAGATGCCAGAGTGGGCTGACGACAAAGTTGTATCCATTCTGAACAAAGTTTCCCAGCGAACGGGAAAGACAGTGGGAAGCACCAACGTGTCCTTCGGTGATGCACAAATCTTGAAGTTTGACGCGACCGCCAAAACCGCTGTCCTGAAGAACCTCGAACTCTTCCGTGCCCCAAATTTTGCGGACCTTGGGAAGCATGTGTCCATCGGAGATGTGATGGGAAAGTTCGCCAGAGTAGGCACATACAAAGATCAACGGGCTCTTTGGTTGACGGTTCGAGCAGGCAAAGAAGTTGTATGCCTGCTGCCAGAAAAGATTGCTGGCCGCTTCGCAGAACATAGTTCACTTGAAGATGTTTGGACCAACCAAACCGTTCTGGTGTTCGGCAAGAAGTACTATGATGCACAAGGGAAGCTTTCGCGCATCGAGGCACTTAGAGAGCCCGAAATACAGAACGTGGAACCAATTCCGCTTGAGCAAGTGACAGACCAGAATTTCACTGGTGGTGTTGATGCAGTTGATTACCTACAAAAACTCAGAGGTGAGGATTGATGGTTGCTTCACGGGTTTATTGGGACTCATGCTGTTTCATTGCTCTGATAAGTGAGGAGAAGGGACGCCACCAAGACGTCCTATCCCTGTATCGGTTGGCAGAAAAAGGTGAACTTACGATCGTAACATCTGCTCTGACCATCTCCGAAGTCTGCAAAGTGAAATGTGAGCCAGTGGGCAGACCTAAGGACTCAATGGATCCTGAGGGAGACAGATTCCTCGACCGCTTCTTTCAGAATGACGCCTTCGAGATTGTTGAACTTTCACCAAGCATCGGAGCCCAGGCAAGAAGCCTATTCCGGAATTATGAGGAACTCCGAGTAACCAACGATGCTGTTCACTTGGCTACGGCCTGCCTCATGAGTATTGATGAGATGCACACATTCGACCATCGTGATCTGTTGAGGCTGAACGGACGTGTGAAGAAGTCAGATGGCGACTTCTTGACGATCTGCCCGCCTGCTGCAATCAATGGGGAGCTTTTCTAGCCCTCAATCCAGACGTGAGGCAACATGACCAGATTTTTGCTGTTGTGTGTGTCCTTGTTTTCGACGCCCGCCCTTGCCCAAGATGGCGTTCTTATCCGTTGTGGCGCATCTGAGGGTCGTGGATATTTCTTCCATGAACCCGTTGGGAACCCAGAAGGTCCCGAATGGAGTGACGATGCCATGAGCAATGGCAAAATCATTCTCGTTAAGCTTGGGGAAGAATGGGACATCCAGTTCGACGACTCTGTGGGCGCCTACAGTTATCGGCAAGATGGTGGGACCGTTATCCTACTGGGTCAGACTGCGAAGTTCATCATGATTGGAGCATTCTTCAACTCGTCTTACGCGGATATCTATACCTTCGACTTTGACAAGAGGGAAGTGGCATGGACGAGTAGCAAGATTGGAGGCCCAATTTCCAAAGCTGCCGTTTATAGAGCGCCATGTGAGTGATCATCATGGAGGAGGAGAAACAAGCCGAGAAGCCTATGAAGCTTTGGGAAAAATTCCTGTGGTATTCCTCATGGGCATTGATAGCTGGTGCTATGCCTGCATTTCTTGGGTGGATAACTTATGAGGATAATCCAGACAGACCTTTTTATGCGGTTTCTGTATTCCTTGGAGCATCAGCTGTTTGCTCGATAATCTACTTTGGCTTTTTGTGGATGGGAGTCAAGCTGGAGGAAAGAAGTGAACGGGCAATTGCTCGACAACTGGAGAAGCGAAGGGCCTATGAAGCTCTGCCTAAAGAAGACAGGCAGAAGAAAGAAAAACGTGAAAACATATTTTCAATTATCTTTCTGTCGGTCCTGTATACAGCCTTCTCCTATGCTTACTTCAGTGGGCGCTTGGATATCAAAGATGGTTGGTTCGAAGACTACGGCATTCCAATATCAATCGTCTTCTTTTCTGTCATGCTTTTGGTTTTCTGGATTGGTATTCTTAGGGGCTGGAGTTACCAACGCACTGAGGATGCGGTAGTTAAATCTATCGCTTGGCTGATGGCGTCGCCCGTCTTAGCGGTCATCATTGGCGTTCCCCTTTACTTCGCGTTCTCCTATCTTGCGTCAGTTCCAAGCTGGGCAGCTATCATCATTGTGCTTCTGCTCATTCTGATACTGAGGAGATCGTAAGAACGCTCATCTCCCATTTGTCAGATTCCAGACTTGAGCTGTGGGCTTCATTTTCATGCAATCATTTGAAGGGGTAGAATCTGTAGTATGGATGCAGGTCTGCGAAAGCTGCAACAACAGCCTTTAGTTGCTTCAAGTCTTCCAGTGTCTCGTAGAAAAAGTCGGTCAGCTTATCACGATACTCTCGCGGCAGATCGTAGTCCTCGATTGTTCGGTCTCGCTTGGCTGGATATATAAAAAGGAGTATCTCGCACGGATCAAGTTGGGTAAGCTGAGTCCGAACGAAATAATCCACGAAGTCACTTTTCAGCATTATTCCAAGCTCCATTGTGTGAAGTGCTAGCGGCATGTCTGACATATAATGATGACGGATCGCACTTCTTCGAGTGGCAGATAAATATGCGTCGAGCCTTGCTTGATCGAAATTTAGCTTTCTACAGATTTTTTCCAACTTCTTGTAGTATGCTTCTTCTGTTTTTGGCCTATAGCTTCCAATTTCCCCATGGATTAGCTCAATTGAACTCAAATCAACGCCAACCTTATAAACATCATCGTCTCGCTCAAGGAATGTATCGACAAACTCGCGAAGGTAAGCCCCACGCATGGCGATCTTGGTTTTCTCAATTTCTTTTTTTGAAAAGAAGCCCATGACGCAAATCCTTGAATGTGATTTCTCTAAATTTTATCCTTCGAACGGGTGGCTGCGCAAGTTGAAAGCTGCTGCGCCATCAGGCAGAATGTAGGTTAGCTGGTCTGCGAATGGTTTGAAGTCGCTGTCAGGGCGGACTTTGAAGCTCAATCGATGACATGTTTTGGAGGTAAGGATGCCTGTTGGGCCGAAGCGAATCCAGATGCTTGATGAAAGTGAAGGTATCTTTCGTTTTTTGAATGTTGTTGACTTGGCTGTGCCTCGGTCAGGGATGGTTTGGCACGGCGTTGACATTGATGCTCCAGGCGTTGAAGCAGCTTGCATGTATGGCTACCTCGACCCCAGCGGGGGCGAAGTGGCCTACGTTCTTGTTGGAGATGTGTCTGGCGATCCTACAGAACCCGTCATAGGCCTAATGACAGATGATGAAAAATCTGACTTGAACGTGAAAATCGAGACTGGCACGCGTGACTTTTGCCGCAAACAAGGATTCAAGTTTGTAAAATGGATGAACTGCGAACTCAATCATCTAATGGGTCACCATATTCTTGTTTCGGCATACATCGTTGAGATGGAAGGCATAGGAGAGCAGCAAAGGATGACGGCTCGTTTTCAAAAAAATGGACGCAAGTGGTTTATTGAGGCAGCATTTTCCGTTGAAATGGCATATAAGCTCGCAAAACCGATGTTCTTGGCCCTCCATCCAGTCAACATAGTAGATAGTTCCAAGGGGTGATTGATGTGATGGGTTTCGGCCAGTGACATTGCCGTTCGGCGCGCGCAAAGCTTCTGCCTGATCACCGGTATCTGATCACTGTCAGATCATTAGGAAAGCCCTGGCTCCGGTCGGGGCATTTTTCTGTTGCTTGGGATGAGTGCGCTAGCGATAGTTGTTTAGAAGGTATTCAGGATGAGACAGATGAAGAAACAATTGATTCCAATATTCTTTTTGGCGGCGTGTGTTGAGAGTTTCCAACCTATCACGAGCATGGAGCCGTCGCGGCAATCGGAAGTCAGGGCGATGAATGAAGTTGACTTCTGCCGTTATCTGCTTGTGTCCGAGGGTGTTGCTGGTTGGTCCGAAGCCGATGCGGCAGTCGCCCGGCAAGAGTTGGCGAGACGCGGCTTCACTGCGCGCGATACAGAGTTGATCGCGAAGCAAGGAACTCATTGGGGAACCGGGATGACCTACCGGGGGCTAAAGTGTTCGAACGGTCGGTGGGATGGCGGCTTCGAGGCCGTCAATAAAGCGTTCTACCCTGGACTTGGGCATCAGTGGCAAGTTGATGTGGGGAACTTCGAGTTCGTCTATCTTCGTGGTGATGGTACAGAAGTTGGTATGAAAGTTCATGCTTGGAACTAAGGACTGAGTCCGTTCGAAATTGTGCCGCACTGCAGAATTTTGGGTCCTCCTGGACCGAACGACACGCGGGTAACGCGCAATCTCGAAGTCTTGCTAGATGCGAAGTTTTGCATTGAGTTGTTATTCATAACAGCGGAGGAAAGCGCAAAAGAAGGAACTGCGTGCAAGCCGATTTTCAGATCGGCCTACCAGTTTCTTGCCAAATGAACATTTCAGAAAGTAACTCACTTGTCGGATACTGTCGTATTTCTTCTTCGTCAGCACCTTGTTCAAGCTTTTTTTCCCAGTACCATTCCTGAAAATCTGAATACTGGCCCCAGAGGCGTTTTGCGCCTATCGGTTCAACACCTGCTTCAGAAACCAACCAGTTCCGTACGTGACCTAGGGCGTTCTGAGGGGCCCTCTGAATGTCGATCCCATAGGATTGGATATCGCATCCAGCAATGTCAGAAATGGTCGCTTGAAATCGATAGCGCTGCTCCTCCAAAATCAGAAACTTCTTCCCTTCTCGACCATTCTCAGAATATTGTCTGCAACCGAAATCGATCCCAAGTTCAAAAGGCATATTGAGGCGGTAGTGCTCACCCTTCTTTTTTGACTGGCAGCGGCTCAGATCATGTATCGAGTACCTTGACGCTTCAATGAGGCCCTTGATTTTCTCAAGCCTATTCTCACCGGCGTCCATTCTTTCGGTGGCTAGTCTTGGTGTAAGGCCTAGTGCAACGATTCCAAACATCAGCGCCTGGAGAATCGGTTCATAATCTTTGTCAAAGGGGCAATTGATAAACACGCACCTGTCGAAATCATAGTTTGGCACGATCAACCCTTCGATTTCTTAGGGTCGTTTCCGAAGGAGTCGCGCTCTCTTATGCGGCCGTCCTTGCCGTGAATATACAGTTCAGTGCCTTGGCTCTTCGCAATTTTACGTCCCTCACGAATTGCTTCGCTCTGTGTAGTGTGAGTCGACGTGACCTTGGCTGCTCCAGCTTTCCTGACGCTCCACTTCCCGCCATTGGGAACGACATGTTGGCCTTTGGTAGGCATCTCAAACTCCCGTTTTTTTCAGAATTTGTTCACCCTGAACAAGATCGCGAAGAACGCGTTGTACCGCAAGTCTGCGGAGGGGATTGCGCAGAAAAAAACCTGTGATCCCAGCACCTGTTCCCCCAGTGTTCCCCAGAATTGCAACACCGGCAACCGCCAAAGCAGGGCGGTTCGGTAAGTAGCTCATTGTTTAGGGATTTTTGGCTCCGGCGGTAGGGATCGAACCTACGACCAATTGATTAACAGTCAACTGCTCTACCGCTGAGCTACGCCGGAACACGTGGGCCGTATAGCAAGGGTGTTTGGGGGCGGCAAGGGGCTAACGGCAGAAAATGCATCTGCCGGGTCAGATCAGGTGAAACCGCGAGGTCGGGTGCAGCGGGGAAGGTGTTGAGATCCGGGTTTTCTCTTGCAGATCAATAAGGTGGGCCAGCACATTCTGCCGTGCGGCGGGCAGGAGTTTGGGCGGCAGGTCGGCGTAGATCCTGCCGGCGAGGGTATCCGCATCGGCCGGGCCCGTGAGAAGAGCGGCAAGGATCTGCGCCTCGCGGTCGTTGCGATGGGTGATGAGCGTTCGGACGCGGTCCTGCGGGTTGGGGATCGGGTCGCCATGGCCCGGCAGGAACAGCGCCCAGTCGGGCCGGTTGATCCTGTGAAGTGCGTCCATATAGGCGCGCATGTCGCCATCGGGGGGCGAGATCACGGAACTGCTCCAGCCCATCACATGGTCGCCGGAAAAGAGCCAGTCCCCAGCGGAAAAGCACAGATGACTGCCCAGATGGCCGGGGGTGTGCAGGGCAGTGATCTGCCAGTCGGACCCGGCGAGGGTATCGCCATCGCTCAGGCGCTGGTCGGGGAGGAAGGCGTGATCCAGCCCGTCACCGACGGCGGCCAGCCCTGCGGCGGCCAGACTGTGCATGAGGGGCGAGCGCCCGTCGGTCGCGGTGCCCATGGCGAGGGTCGGGGCACCTGTGGCGGCGGAGAGGGCCGTGGCGAGGGCGGAGTGGTCGCGGTGGGGATGGGTGACGAGGATGTGGCTGACAGCTTCGCCCGGATCAAGCGCGGCGCGGATGGCGTCCAGATGGGCGGGCATATCAGGGCCGGGGTCGATCACGGCGACGCGGCCGGAGCCGAGAATGTAGGTATTTGTGCCGCGAAAGGTGAGGGGGGCGGCGTTGGGCGCGAGAACGGTCCGCAGGCGGGGCTGGCTGCCCTGCCGGGGAAAAGTGGTGTCGGGCGATGGCATGACGGCGTCCTCTTCCCTAAGGGCGGGGGGCAGGCTAGGCTCTGGCCCCATGGCCCGCAAGTCCTTCCTGCCCCGTGGTCTTTATGGCCGCGCCGCCCTGATCCTGATCGTGCCGATTGTCACGATCCAGCTGGTCGTGTCGGTGACGTTCATCCAGCGCCACTTTGAACGGGTGACGCAGCAGTTGACCGGCGGGGTGGTGGCGGAGCTGCGGTTGCTTTTGGATGAGGCAGAGGCGGCGGACAGCGCGGCTGCGGCGGCGGCGCGATTGATGGCGCTGAGCGGGCCACTGGATCTGCGGGTGGCGCTGCCATCGCCGGATGCCGTGCCGGAGGCAGACCGGACGGAATGGCTGGATCTGTCGGGGCGGGTGGTGATCCGAACGCTGCGGGACGAGTTTCCGGCGCTGGCCCCGGTTGATCTGATCGAAGGGGATGGGCTGGTGCGGCTGCATCTGCCGACGCGCTGGGGCGAGTTGGCGGTGACGGTCAATCGGGCGCGCATGTCGGCGACCAATCCGCACCAGCTGCTGGTGCTGATGATCGTCACCTCGGCCCTGATGACGGTGATCGCCTATCTGTTCCTGTCCAACCAGTTGCGCCCGATCGCGCGGATGTCGCTGGCGGCCGAGGCCTTCGGCAAGGGGCAGGTGATCCCCTATACCCCGCGCGGGGCGACAGAGGTGCGTGCGGCGGGGCATGCCTTTTTGGATATGCGGGCGCGGATCGAACGGCAGATCGAACAGCGCACGCTGATGCTGTCGGGGGTGAGCCATGATCTGCGCACGCCGCTGACGCGGCTGCGGCTGGGCCTTGCGATGCTGCCCGAGGATGAGGAGACGCTGGCGCTTTTGGGCGATGTGGCCGAGATGGAGCGGCTGGTGGATGAGTTTCTATCCTTTGCCCGGGGCGATGCGACCGAGGCGGTGGAACCGGTCGACCCGGCGGCGTTGGCGCAGCGTGTGGTGGAGAATGCGGTGCGCATCGGGGGGCGGGTGGAGTATCACCAACCGGGTCGGGTGCAGGCCGTGCCGCTGCGCCCGCAGGCGGTGACACGGGCGCTGGAGAATCTGGTCAACAATGCGCTGCGCTATGGCAAGCGGGCGCAGGTGACGCTGGAGATGGGGACGAACTGGCTGCGCTATACGGTTGAGGATGACGGTCCGGGCATACCTGCGGCGCGGCGGGCCGAGGCGGTGGTGCCCTTCAGCCGACTGGACGCGGCACGCGATCCGAACCGGGGGGGCGGGGTTGGGCTTGGCCTTTCGATCGCCGCAGATATCGCCCGCAGCCATGGCGGCGAATTGCGGTTGGGCCGGAGCGAAGGCTTGGGCGGGTTGAAAGCCGAATTGCTGCTGGCCCGTTAGGCGGGCACATCTTTGCCGTTTCACCTTGGCAAAAATACCCATGCGACGCGGATCAGGGGCACAGTGGCCGCAAGGTTGCGCGGGGTGAGCGGGCAGAATTGGGTATTTGGGCCAAGGTGAAGAGGCAGGGGCTTTCCTAGCGGTCGGTGCCGAGGTTCAGCACCCAGTGCAGGGTGCCGTCACGGGCGGTGGCGATGCCGAGGCCCACATCGCGGGCGTTGCGGGTGAGGATGTTGCGGCGGTGGCCGCTGGACCCCATCCAGCCCTCCACCACGCTGGTGGGCGTGCGGTAGCCTGCGGCAACGTTTTCGGCGATGGCGCGGTAGCGATAGCCTTCCCTTTTCACACGGTCGCCAAGATCGCTGCCGTCGCTGCCTTCATGGCTCATCCTGTTACGGGCGGCGCTGTCGCAGGCATGGGCGAGGGCGGCCTCGGTCAGGCGCGGATCGGGGGTCAGGGCGGCCATCCCGCGCTGTTCGCGTTCGGCATTGATGGCGGCGAGGGTGGTATCGGTCATGCGGGCCGCATCATCGGGCTGGCGGCAGGCCATGGCCTGTGCCGGGCCAAGGGTGAGGAGGAGGGTCAGGATCAGCAGAGGGCGGAACATGGGGGCACCTGAACGGGGAAGGTTCTGCAGCAGTCTAGCGCGCGGGGGCGGTCAAAGGGAGGGGGCCTGCGTCACAGCGGCATGGGGTTGCCGAAGGTATCGACGACCGGGCCAGTGGCGGCACGTGCGTCTTCGATGTCATGCGTGACCAGCAGGGTGGGGATGCCTGCCTGCGCGGCGCGGTCGAAAACGAAGCTGCGGATCTGGGCGCGCAGGTCGGCGTCCAGCCGGGAGAAGGGTTCATCCAGCAAGAGCGCACAGGGTTCGGCGAGTAGCGTGCGCAGAAGGGCCACGCGGGCCTTCTGGCCGCCGGACAGGGTGGCCGGGTCGCGGGGGGCAAAGCCTGCGAGGCCCGCAGAGGCCAGCGCGTCATCAACGCGCGCCTGCCGGTTCGCGCGGCCCCGGACATGGGCGGGCAGGGCGAAGGCAAGGTTGTGGCCGACAGAGAGATGGGGGAACAGGACTGCATCCTGAAACAGCAGGCCGATGCTGCGCGCGCGGGTGGGAAGTTCCGAAATATCCTTGCTGTTCATAAGGATATGGCCCGACATTCGGAAACCAGGGGCAAGGGTGCCGGTGATCGCGGCCAGTGCCGTGGACTTGCCCGCGCCCGACGGCCCCATGATGGTGACGATCTGGCCCGCTGGGATGGCGAAGGTCAGATCGACCAGCGTGCGGTCGCCCAAGGTGATCTTAAGACCTTGCAGATCGAGCGTGCCGGTCATGCCAGCCCCCGCATGGCGCGGCGGTTGCGCCAAAAGAGCGCGGGCAGGGCAAGGGCGGCGGCAAAGGCCAGGGCGGGCAGCGCCAGTTGCAGCACGGCGTAGGCACCGATCAGGCGGCGATTGCCGCCGGAGGACAGGGCGACCGCCTCGGTCGTGAGGGTTTCGACGCGCCCGCCGCCGATCAGAAGGGTGGGCAGGTATTGCCCGACAGAGACGGCCATGCCCACCGCGAAGGCTGTCAGCACAGGGGCCAGCAGCATGGGCAGGCGCAGGCGCCAGAAGATGCGCGCCTCTGACGCGCCCATCGTGGCGGCGCTGGTGGCGATGCGGGTATCCCAGGCGCGGAAGGGACCGGCGAGGGAGAGAAAGACGTAAGGCAGTACGAAGATCAGGTGGGCGGCGGCAACGGCGGCGGCATGCCCTTCGATGCCGCTGGAGAAGGCGAGGACCTGCAAACCCGGCAGGAAGGCCACCTGCGGCACCAGAAGCGGCAGATACAGGAGTGTCAGCGCGCGGGTTGTGGGCGTGAGGCGCAACTGCGCCTCGGCCTGCAGGCAGGCGAGACTGAGGGAGAGGGCGGCCAGCGTGGCTGTCATCGCAATGATGAACGTGGTCGTTAAGGTGGCGCTGAGCGAGGGCAGGGCTGTGGCCCAGTTGCGCAGGGTCAGGTTTGCGGGAAGCGCGTCGGGGAATTGCCACAGCCCGGCCACGGACCAGAGGGCAAGGCCGGCAAGGCCAAGGGTCAGGCTGCCTGCAGTGACAAGGGTGGCGGTGAGCGCGGCGGCGGCGGCAGGGCGGTCAAGTCCCGCGCGGCGCAGGCCGTGGAAGGCCATGGCGGTGAGCAGGTGGCGCCCCGCGATCTCGGCCAGTCGCCAGAGGCCGAGGGCGGCCAGAACGAGCGCGCATTGCAACAGCGCGGCGGCGGCGGCGGTGTCGCGCTGCATCAGGCTCGCCTCCGCCATCCACAGCACGATCTGGGTAGAGAGTGTGGGGGGCAGCGTGGGACCGAGGATCATCGCCATATCGACCACGGTCATCCCGTAAGCCAGCACGGCATAAACAGGCAGGCGCAACTGGGCATAGAGTGCGGGCAGGGTGGTGAGGGCAAAGCCCGCGATGCGGCCATAGCCGAGCGTGGCCGCAGTGGCGAGGCGGCGGTCGGCATCGATCTGCGGCAGGGCGGCAAGTGCCATCAGGAGCAGGAACGGGAGTTCTTTGGCGATCAGGCCGAGGGTGAGGGAGATGCCGTAAGGATCGTTCAGGATCAACAGGTTGGGGGGCTGATCCCAGCCTGTGAGCCAGGGCGAGAAGGCCCGTGCGATCCAGCCGGAGGGGGCGATCAGGAAGGCCAGACCCAGTGCGGCGGCGGCATGGGGCACCGACAGAAGGGGCGCGATCATGCGGCGGATGCGGGCGAAGGTGGGCGTGCCTGCGAAGGCCGCAAGGATGAGAAGGGTGAGCGCGAGGGAGACAAGGGTGGAGGCGAGCCCCGTGCCCAGCGACAGGGCCGCTGCACGCGGCAGGCCGGGCCATGCGGCAAGGGTGGGGAAGGCGGCGGCATTGTCGCGCAAGGCGGGCAGGGCGGTGCCGGCCAGCCCTGCAAGGACGGGGGCCGCCATGAGGCCAAGCGTGAGGGGCGGGGCCAGCCGCAGCCAGCCCCGGGACCCGGCGCCTGTCACTGGGCAACCCCGTAGCGCGCGGCCCAGTCTTGCGCGATGCGGGTCATCCAACTGGCATGGGGTTCCAGCAGAACGGGGCCGAGATCGGCGGGCGACAGTGTGGCAATGCCAAGCTCCAGCGCGTCGAACCGGGCGCGATCTTCCGGGGCCAGGGCAGGGATGTTCAGCACTGTCTGGAAGCCGAGGATGGCGGGATCCTGTGCGCGGGCCTGCACTTCGGGATCGAGGAGGAGGTTGGCGATGACCAGCGCGCCCGCCTGATGCGCGGCATTGAAGGGGATGGCCACGAAAGAGGCGTTTCCGATGGTGCCGCCATCGAGCACGAAGGTGCGCACGGTATCAGGCAGATTTCCGGCGGCGATTTCGGCGCTGGCGCGGCCGGGGTTGAAGGCGAAGGCGATGTCCACCTCACCATCCGCAAACAACTGGCCCAGGGCGGGTTCGTTTTGCGGGAAGGCCTTTGCCGCGCGCCAGAGGGTGGGGTGGAGCGCGTCGAGGAAGGCCCAGAGGGGGGCAGTCTGTGCAGAATAGGCCGCCTCATCCACCGGGGATTGCAGGAGGGCGGGGTCTGCCATCACGCCGTAAAGCGCCTGTTTCAGGAAGGTGGTGCCAAGGTAATCGGGCGGCTGGGGATAGGTGAAGCGGCCAGGGTTGGCCGCCGACCATTCAGCAAGCGCGACAAGGGTTTGCGGCGGGTTCTTCAGGCGGGCGGTATCGTATTCGAACACCAGCTGCGCCATGGCCCAGGGGGATTCATAGCCTTCGGTGGGCAGGGTGAAATCCGTCACTGTGGCGGGTTTGCCTGCCGTGTCGACCAGCGGCCAGTGGGGCAGGGTTTCCGCGAAGGGACCGAAGAGCAGACCCTGCGCCTTCATCGCGGCGAAATTCTCGCCGTTGATCCAGATGAGATCCACTGCGCCACCTGTGGTCTGTCCAGCCTGCTGTTCGGCCAGAACACGGGCCACGGCATCGGCGGTGGAGGCGAGTTTGACATGTTCCAGCGTGACCCCGTGGCGTTCCATCGCGGTATCGCCGACCCAGGTTATGAAATCGTTGATCTTGGGATCGCCGCCCCAGGCGTGCCAATAGACGGTCTGCCCTTTCGCCTGGTCCAGGATGCTATCCCATTCCGCAGCAAGGGCTTTTGTCGAGAGCCCCGCAAAGGCGGGCAGGCTGGCAAGAAGGCGGAGGGCATCGCGTCTGTGCATCGGGTGTTCCTGTAACTGGCGCGCGCACCTATGGCTTGTCGCGCGCGGTCTGACCGGGATAGCTAGGGCAAGGGTTGGCTGGCAACAGGCTTTTGTCGGTGCATACGGAAAGGTGAATGCGATGCTGGACGGGATGATGCGGCGGATGATCGATGCGCCGCTGGACCGGGCCGGAAAAAGGCTTTCCGCGCGGGGGGTTACGGCCAATGGCGTAACGCTGGCGGGGTTGGCTTTGGGGATGCTGGCGGCGGCGATCCTAGCCTTGGGCGGGCCGGGATGGGCGGCGTTGCTGCCGCTTTTGGCGGGGCGAGTGGCGGATGGTCTGGATGGGGCGGTGGCGCGGGCCGCAGGGAAAACGGATTTCGGTGGATACCTTGATATCGTTGCGGATTTCCTGTTCTACGCCGCCATTCCGCTGGCCTTTGTGCTGCGCGATCCGGGGGAAAACGGGGTGGCGGGGGCGTTCCTGCTGGCGTCGTTCTATGTGAACGGGGCGAGCTTTCTGGGCTATGCCGTGCTGGCGGAAAAGCGGGGGATGCAGACGCGGGCGCGGGGGGAGAAGTCGCTTTATTTCACTGCAGGTTTGCTGGAAGGCACGGAAACAATTGTGTTTTTCGCGCTGCTCTGTCTGTGGCCATCGGGCTTTGCGGCGATGGCCTGGGTGTTTGGTAGCTTGTGCTTTGTCACCGCAGGGGCGCGGGTCTGGCTGGCCGCGCGGACCTTTCGCTGAACGTGCAGCGCGTGGTGCAGAGGGCTGTGCAGACGGGCGTATGCACGCAGCGGGCGGGGTGGTGAAGAACGGTTAAGGTTAACGCCCGGGGGGGCGGTGCGGAGGGCGACGGCCTACCCGATGCAGCGCGTGGTGCAGAGGGCTGTGCAGACGAGCGTATGCACGCAGCGGGCGGGACGTTTATGGACGATTAAGGTTAACGCGGTGGCTGAGGTTATGGGGCGAGGCAGAGTGTAGGACCTGCACGGTTGCAAAAGGGATAACGTTCGCGGCATCTCACACAAGAGATGGCCGGACGCGGTATCGACAACGGTCCAACCCATCCGGCCGATACGATCACACGTCCATTACCGCCTCGCGGAAGCGGAAGAAGCCGTGCGTGGCGTGGGGCCAGGCGGTGGCGTCGTGGTGGCGCAGCAGGCGAGCAAGGCGGATGCCGCG
The DNA here is from genome assembly GCA_943370085.1 of Variovorax paradoxus. Classification (GTDB taxonomy): domain Bacteria; phylum Pseudomonadota; class Alphaproteobacteria; order Rhodobacterales; family Rhodobacteraceae; genus Paragemmobacter. The sequence continues at coordinate 73,118 of CALRPT020000002.1, forward strand.
CGCATCGAGCAGGGGTTCAAGGCGTTGCAACGCGGCGGCGGTGGGGCCGATGGGCGCATAGGGCGTGGCCAGTTGGGCGATGCCCAGTGCGGCGAGGTGATCGGCGAGCGGTTCCAGCGTGGCATCGGTGAAGCGGGGGGCATCGGGCTGGGCCAGACGGCGGGCGGTGTCGGCCAAGGCATCCTCGACAAAGGTGGTGACGATCGGATTGACCGCAAGGGTGGAGCGGCGGGTGGTGGTTGTCAGAAAGATCAGCGGCCCCGCATCTGCCAAGGCGGGCGGGGTGTCGCCTGCGAGATCGTCCTCGTGCAGCAAGAGCGCGGTGGACAGGCCCGGATGCAGCACATCCCCGATGGGCGTGGCGCGCGGCGCGGGATGGGGCTGCATGGGCAAGGGCGGGCAATTGCGCGCAAGGCCGATGGGGCGGAAGCGGCCATTGGTGTTCTTGGCGATGTTATCCGCTGTCGCGGCATAGGTTTTGCCTGGCGTGTGCAAGCCACCCACCCAGCGCCAGGACAGGGTGTTGGAGGCGGGATCCCCGTCGATCAGATGCCGCAGGAAGAAATCCGCCCCCAATTCCCAGGGCAGGCGCAGGGTGAAGATCCAGATCGAGGCGAACCACATGCGCGCATGGTTGTGCAGATAGCCCGTGGCGGCCGGTTCCTGAGCCCAATGGTCGAACCCGTCGATCCCTGTCGTGCCAGTGCAGGCGGCCTGCCATTGCTGGCGTAGGCCAGACTCCGATTGCACCCGGTTCAGCGCGGCCGTCAGCCCCTGCCTGTAGGCGGCCCAGATACCGGGGCGGCGTTCCAGCCAGCCTTTCCAATAGGTCCGCCACCAGACCTCAGCCAGGAACTTGTCGGCCCCCTGCGGATGGGCGCGCAGGGTGGCGTCGATCACCTCGGCCTCGGTCAGCAGGCGGTGGCGGATATAGGGTGACAGGCCAGAGACATGGGGATGCCCCGGCAGATCCTCATTCCGGCGCGCGGCATAGGACAGGCCCGCGCGGGGCAGGAAGGCGGCAAGACGCGCGGTGGCCGCAGCGCGGGTGGCGGGCAGGGGCAGGGGCAATCCGGTCATCCCGCGCAAGCTAGGCGTAGGAGAGCAGTGGGCAAGGCGGCGGGGCTGCACCGGACAAAGGCCATCGCTGCCCTATGGGCTTCATCTTGGCAAAAATACCCATTCGACGCGCATCTGGGGCGACTGCGTCAAAGGGGGGCGCTGGCAATCGACGGGGCTGCCCTTGCAGCCCCCCGCCCACACAACTAAGACTCTGGCAAGAGAATGTCGTTATGACCCCCGATTGACACTGTGAGATAAAGAGGCAGCCCGCGATGCGCGATCCCGTCGATCACTACATGAACACCCTTGTTCCCATGGTTGTTGAACAGACCAGCCGGGGCGAACGGGCCTATGACATCTTTTCGCGGATGCTGAAGGAGCGGATCATCTTCCTGTCCGGCCCGGTGCATGACGGGATGTCGTCGCTGATCTGTGCGCAGCTTCTGTTCCTTGAGGCGGAAAATCCGTCCAAGGAAATCAGCATGTATATCAACTCGCCCGGTGGCGTGGTGACGAGCGGGCTGTCAATCTACGACACGATGCAATACATCAAACCCAAGGTTTCCACGCTGGTGATCGGGCAGGCGGCCTCCATGGGGTCGCTTCTGCTGACGGCAGGGCACAAGGGGATGCGGTTCTCGCTGCCCAATTCCCGCGTGATGGTGCATCAGCCTTCGGGCGGGTATCAGGGCCAGGCCACGGATATCATGATCCATGCGCGGGAAACCGAAAAGCTGAAGCGGCGGTTGAACGAGATCTATGTCAAGCACACCGGCAATGACTATGACACCGTCGAGGCGGCGCTGGAGCGGGACAATTTCATGTCGGCCGAGGATGCGAAGGCCTGGGGATTGATCGATGAGATCGTGTCCGATCGTGGCAAGATGGACGACACGTCGAAGTAAGAACAGGCCCCCGCCGATGCGACCTTTGGCGGGGGCTTTTTGGCATTGTGGGGGCGCGGGCCTTGGCCTAGACTTTCACGGGTAACCGGCTTTTGGGCCGGGATCTGGCAGAGGACGACCGAATGGCGAACAACTCCGGCAGCGACAGCAAGAACACGCTTTACTGCTCGTTCTGTGGCAAGAGCCAGCATGAGGTGCGCAAGCTGATTGCGGGGCCGACGGTGTTCATCTGTGACGAATGCGTCGAGCTTTGCATGGACATCATCCGCGAGGAGACGAAGACCACAGGTCTGAAATCCAGCGAAGGGGTGCCGACACCGCGCGAGATCTGCAAGGTGCTGGATGATTACGTGATCGGCCAGATCCACGCCAAGCGCGTGCTGTCTGTGGCGGTGCACAACCATTACAAGCGGCTGAACAATTCGTCGAAGACCGATATCGAATTGTCGAAGTCGAACATCCTGCTGATCGGGCCGACGGGTTGCGGCAAGACGTTGCTGGCGCAGACGCTGGCGCGCATTCTGGATGTGCCCTTCACCATGGCGGATGCGACGACGCTGACGGAAGCGGGCTATGTCGGCGAGGATGTGGAGAACATCATCCTGAAGCTGTTGCAGGCCAGCGAATACAATGTGGAACGTGCGCAGCGCGGGATCGTCTATATCGACGAGGTCGACAAGATCACCCGCAAGTCGGACAACCCGTCGATCACCCGTGATGTGAGCGGCGAGGGCGTGCAGCAGGCGCTTTTGAAGATCATGGAAGGCACTGTGGCGAGCGTGCCGCCGCAGGGTGGGCGCAAGCATCCGCAGCAAGAATTCCTGCAGGTGGATACGACGAACATCCTGTTCATCTGTGGCGGGGCTTTTGCCGGGCTGGAAAAGATCATCGCGCAGCGCAACAAGGGATCGGGCATCGGCTTTGGCGCCGATGTGAAAGATCCGGATTCGCGCGGTGTGGGCGAGTTGTTCAAGGAGCTGGAGCCTGAGGATCTGCTGAAGTTCGGGTTGATCCCGGAATTCGTGGGCCGTCTGCCGGTGATCGCCACGCTGAACGATCTGGACGAAGGGGCGCTGGTCACCATCCTGACCGAGCCGAAGAACGCGCTGGTGAAACAGTATCAGCGGCTGTTCGAGATCGAAGGCACGAAGCTGACCTTCACGCCGGATGCGCTGACGGCCATCGCCAAGCGCGCGATCAAGCGCAAAACGGGCGCGCGGGGGCTGCGGTCCATCATGGAGGATATCCTCTTGGATACAATGTTCGAGCTGCCGGGGATGGACAGTGTCGAAGAGGTGGTGGTGAACGAGGAGGCGGTGAATTCCGCCGAGGCGAAGCCGATGCTGGTCTATACTGAGACGAAGAAGAAAGAACCGGCGACGGCGGGCTGAGGCCGGTTGCTGGAAGGTAAAGTCAAAGGGGCGGACCGCTGGTCCGCCCCTTTGACTTTGCAGGGCGATTTTTCTGCGAAAAATCCGGCACTCACGCGAACAGGCTCGGCCTGATGGGATGTGAGGCGGATAGATTGGACTGGTTTGGGCGATGGCACATGCCAGTCACTTTCCCGCTGCCGGGGTGGCTTCATGCTGGACCTTTTTCGCCTGTTCGGCCATATGGGGGCAAAGGTTTCCCGGAGGGTGTTATGGATTTCCTCAAGCGGCTCGTGACGTGGTGGAACGGTCAGACGTTGGGCACGCAGCTTTATACCTCGCGCAAGGGGGTGAAGGTGGGTGAGGATGATCAGGGCAACATCTATTACGAAACGCGGGATGCGAAGCGGCGTTGGGTCATCTTCAACGGTGAGGCCGAGGCGAGCCGGGTGAATGCCGATTGGCATGGCTGGCTGCACCACACCTGGGACGAGCCGCCGACCAAGGCGCCGCTGAAGCACAAGGCCTGGGAAAAGCCGCATCAGGAGAACCTGACCGGGACGGATGCCGCCTATGCACCGACCGGGTCGATCCGGCGCAGCGCCCCTGCGGCGCGGCAGGATTACGAGGCGTGGCAGCCTAAGTGATGGAGAATCGCGCGGAAGTTCTGGCCGGGGCAGCGGTTCTGGCAGCGGCGATCGGCTTTCTGGTCTATGCGGGCCAGCAGACCGGGGTGACGTCCCAGGCCTCGGGCAGCTATGAGTTGGTGGCCTCGTTCCGGTCGGTCGAGGGGATACGGGTCGGCACGGATGTGCGGCTGGCGGGGGTCAAGGTCGGCACGGTGACGGCGCTGGAGTTGAACCCTGAGACGTTCTTTGCCGACGCGCGGTTGAAAGTGCAGGAAAATGTGCTGCTGCCGGATGACTCGGCGGCGTTGATTTCGTCTGAAGGGTTGCTGGGCGGGAACTTTGTCGAACTGGTGCCCGGCGGATCGCTGGACAATCTGGAAGCCGGGGCCGAGATCGAGGACACACAGGGTGCGGTGTCGGTGATTTCGCTGATGATGAAATTCGCCGGGGGCGGTGATGAGGCGGCGGCCCCCGAGGGTGGTGCGGTCGAATGATCATCCGTGCCGTTGCCATGCTGTGCCTGCTGGCGGGGCCCGCGGCAGCCCAGCAGTTTACTGACAGCGATGCAGGCATTCTGCGTTGGCTGGACAAGTTGACCGGGGAAACGGCGGATATCGAACTGGTTCTGGGGCAAGAAGCTGTGTCGGGGCGGTTGACGATCCGCATGGATGCCTGCCGCTATCCGGCGGATAACCCGGCATCGGACGCGCAGGCCCATCTCACGATTATGGATACAGGTGTGGCAACGCCGGTGTTCGAGGGGTGGATGGTGGCGTCATCGCCCGCGCTTTCGGCGCTGGATCACCCACGCTATGACGTCTGGGTGTTGCGCTGCAGTTATCCTGAGTTGGCGCCGGTGGATCCGGCGACGTCTGAGGGGGAAGGCGAGTAACCGGGCGGGTGAAAGCGTGCCGGTTCGGCAAGTGCATGTGCGAGGCGGCGGTGATACTCACCGCGCGGGATTTCGATCCCGCCGAGGCTGGCCAGATGCGGCGTCAGGAATTGCGTATCGAACAAGGTGAAGCCGCCTGCGCGCAGGCGGTGAACGGTGTGGGCCAGGGCCAGCTTTGACGCATCGGTCCGGCGCGAGAACATGCTTTCCCCGAAGAAGACGCTGCCAAGGGTGACGCCATAGACGCCACCTATTAGTTCATCGCCATCCCATACCTCAATCGAATGGGCATGACCTGCGGTGTGGAGCGCGACGTAATTGGCAAAGATGGTGTCGTTGATCCAGGTCTCATCCCGGTCGGCGCAGGCCTGCACGGTTTCGGCAAAGGCGGTGTCGGCGGTCACGCGCCAATCGGCGCGCAGCAGGCGGCGGCGCAGCGAGCGGGAGATGTGGAAGCCGTCCAGCGGCAGGATGCCCCGGCGGCGGGGATCGACCCAGTGGATCTGCGGATCGTCGCGGCTTTCGGCCATCGGAAAGATGCCCGCCGCATAGGCGCGCAGCAGGATATCCGGGGTGATGGCATTGGCGATCATGGCATTTTTCATAGCCGAAGACTGCAAATCCCGCTGCGGGAATTTGCGGCGGCGCCCATGGAAAGGGTCGCCGCGCGGATCAGGTCATTCGCCGAACTGGGCGGCGAGCCATTTTTCCAGCCAGTGGATGTTGTATTCGCCCGACTGGATATCGGGTTCGGCCAGCAGCGCATCGAACAGGGGAACCGTGGTGTCGATCCCGTCGACGATCAATTCCCCCAGCGCACGGCGCAGACGGGCGAGCGCCTCTGGCCGGTCGCGGCCGTGGACGATGAGCTTGCCGATAAGGCTGTCGTAATAGGGCGGGATGGAGTAGCCGCCGTAGAGCGCAGAATCCATCCGCACGCCAAGGCCGCCCGGCGCGTGGAACACGCGCACCTTGCCGGGGCAGGGGGCGAAGTTGGGAAGCTTTTCAGCGTTGATCCGCACCTCGATCGCGTGGCCGTTGATTTCCAGCGCAGATTGCGAGAAGGACATCGGCAGGCCAGCGGCGACGCGGATCTGTTCGCGCACGAGATCGACGCCGAAGATCGCTTCGGTCACCGGATGTTCGACCTGCAGGCGGGTGTTCATCTCGATGAAGTAGAAGTTGCCGTCTTCATAAAGGAATTCGACGGTGCCCGCGCCGATGTAATTGATCTTGGCCACGGCTTCGGCGCAGATCTTGCCGATATCGGCCCGCATCTTGGGGGTGATGGAGGGACCCGGAGCCTCTTCGAACACTTTCTGGTGGCGGCGCTGAAGCGAGCAGTCGCGTTCGCCCAAGTGGACCGCGTTGCCCTTGCCGTCGCCAAACACCTGAATTTCGATATGGCGGGGCTTTTGTAGGTATTTCTCGATATAGACTTCGTCATTGCCGAAGGCGGCCTTGGATTCCGAACGCGCGGTGCGGAAGGCGACCTCAAGCTCTTCGGCGTTCTTTGCGACCTTCATCCCGCGTCCGCCGCCGCCGGCGGTGGCCTTGATGATGACCGGGAAACCGATGCCTGCGGCCACGCCGATGGCGGATTCGAAATCCGCGACGCCGCCTTCAGAGCCGGGGACGACCGGGATACCCAGCGCCTTGGCGGTTTCCTTGGCGGTGATCTTGTCGCCCATGATGCGGATATGTTCCGCCGAAGGGCCGATGAAGGTGATGCCGTGATCTTCGAGCGCCTGTGCGAAGGCGGCGTTCTCCGACAGGAAGCCGTAGCCGGGATGAACGGCCTGCGCGCCCGTAATTTCGCAGGCCGAGATGATGGCGGCCTTGTTGAGATAGGAGGCGGTGGAGGACGCCGGGCCGATGCAGACCGATTCATCGGCCATGCGGACATGCATCGCATCGGCATCGGCGGTGGAATGAACGGCGACCGACTTGATCCCCATTTCCCGGGCGGCGCGGATGACGCGCAGTGCGATCTCGCCCCGGTTGGCGATCAGGATCTTTTCGAACATGGCGCGGCCCTTATTCGATGATCAGGAGCGGTGCGCCGTATTCGACCGGCGTGCCGTCTTCGACGAGGATGCGCTTGACGACACCGGCCTTGGGCGCGGGGATCTGGTTCATCGTCTTCATCGCTTCGATGATGAGGACGGTCTGGCCTTCGGCCACGGTTGCGCCGATGGTAATGAAGGGCGTCGCGCCCGGCTCAGATGCCAGATAGCAGGTGCCGACCATGGGCGAGGTGACGGCGCCTGGGTGCTGGGCCGGGTCTTCCGGTGCGGCAGGAGCGGCGGCGGGCGCGGCGGCGGCGGCGGGTGCTGCGGCATAGGCCGGGGCGGGCGCGGCGGCGGCCATTGTCACGACGTTGGACTGTTTGACCACGCGCACTTCGAGGCTGTCATCTTCGCCATATTCGCGTTTGACCGACAGTTCCGTCAGTTCGTTCTTGTTCAGAAGTTCCGCGAGCGCCTGGATAAAGGCGACATCGGCTTCGGAAGTGTGCTTGCTCATGCCGGTCCTCTGCTGGCGACGTTGCGCCGGGGTTCATTTCTGCCTGTCCATCTGGGGATGCCAGAGGGGCAGCGCCAGGGATCGCGTGCTTATACGCCACCCTGCCGGGGGTGAAAAGCGGCGATGTGCAGGTGGGCTTTGCCTGAATTTCGGGCATCCAAAGCGGATTGGGGCCGGATGGAGAAAATTTCTGCCCTGACGGTAATTTTACCGTTTGATAAAAAACAGACCCTATGGCAGCCTTTCCTTAACAAAGAACAGCAAACAGGGAGAGATTGCCTTGTCCAACAGCCCGCTAACGCCCGGTGTCGTTCCGGGGCGTCTGCCAGCCGATGTGCTTGCCGGAAACTTCACCGATCATGAGCCGCCGCTTGACGGGCATGAGGCACGGGTGGCGTCGGATCGCTGCTATTTCTGCCATGATGCGCCCTGCATCACGGCTTGTCCGACGAGCATCGACATTCCGCTCTTCATTCGCCAGATCGCGACCGGCACGCCGGATGCGGCGGCGCGGACGATCCTAAGCCAGAACATCCTGGGCGGCATGTGCGCCCGTGTCTGCCCGACCGAGACGCTGTGCGAAGAGGCCTGCGTGCGCGAGGCGGCGGAGGGCAAGCCTGTGGAGATCGGGCGGTTGCAGCGCTTTGCCACCGACACGCTGATGGGCAAGGGGGTGCATCCCTTTGCGCGGGCGGCGGCGACCGGCAAGCGGGTGGCCGTTGTGGGGGCGGGGCCTGCGGGGCTGGCCTGTGCGCATCGGCTTGCGATGAAGGGGCATGATGTCGTGATGTTCGATGCCCGGCCCAAGGCGGGCGGTCTGAACGAATACGGGATCGCGCATTACAAGGCCGTGGGTGATTTCGCGCAGGATGAGGTGGATTGGCTGATGCAGATCGGCGGGATCACGGTGAAGACCGGGATGGCGCTGGGGCGGGATGTATCGCTGGCGCAGTTGCAGGCCGACTATGACGCGGTGTTCCTTGGCATGGGGCTGGCGGGGGTGAATGCCCTGCATGCGCCGGGCGAGGAGCGGGGCAATGTGCGCAACGCGGTGGATTTCATCGCCGAGCTGCGGCAGGCGAAGGACAAGTCTGTGCTGCCGGTGGGCCGGGATGTGGTGGTGATCGGCGGCGGGATGACGGCGGTGGATGCGGCGGTGCAATCCAAGCTGCTGGGGGCCGAGAATGTGACCATCGTTTATCGCCGCGATCAGGCCAAGATGAGCGCGAGCGGCTATGAGCAGGAACATGCCACCAGCGCAGGCGTGCGCATCATCTGCAACGCGGCCCCGGTGGCCGTACATGGCAATGGCGCGGTGGCCGAGGTGGAGTTTTCCTATACCGCCGAAGGGCCGGACGGGTTGAAGACCACGGGCGAGACCTTCCGGCTGAAGGCGGATCAGCTGTACAAGGCCATCGGCCAGACGCTGACCGGCGCGCCGGAGGGGATTGCTCTGACGGGTGGCAAGATCGCCGTGACCGGGGCAGGGCGCACGTCAGTGGCGGGGATCTGGGCCGGGGGCGATTGTGCGACCGGGGGGGATGACCTGACTGTCACCGCCGTGGCCGAGGGGCGCGATGCGGCCGAGGACATCCATGCCGCGCTGATGGCGGCGCGGACATGATTTTCGCAGCCCCCCCTTTACCGGGGCGCGGAAAAGCCCCATCTGCGGTGCCGTTACAGGAGGCGCCGCATGGAATCGTGGACCGAGGCGGCGATCGCCTTCATCGAACGCAATCAGGAGTGGTCGTTCTGGCTGGCGCTGGTCTTTGCGGCAGCCGAGACGACAGCCTTTCTGTCGATCGCGGTGCCGTCGACTGCCATTCTGGTGGGCGTGGGCGCGATGGTGGCGACCGGAGCGGTGCCGTTCTTTCCGATCTGGGCCGGGGCGGCCTTGGGGGCGGTGGTCGGGTCGACCTTCAGCTATTGGCTGGGGCTGCGCTACGGCGGGCGGATACTGGGCATGTGGCCGCTGCGCGACCATCCCGATCTGGTGGAACAGGCCAGCGACGCCTTTCGCAAATGGGGCGTGGGTGCGGTGTTTCTGGGCCATTTCTTCGGGCCGCTGCGCCCGGTGATCTTTCTGTTCGCGGGCATGACGCGGATGAGCTTTCCGCTGTTCTGCGCCGTGAACGTGATCGCGGCGCTGTCCTGGGCCTATGTCATCCCGAAGTTCGGCGAGATCGGCGGGATCATCATCGGCTGGTTCTGGAACTTGCTGGGGTTCTGACCCCTTCCTTCACACATAGCACACTGACGGGCGCGCCTTCGGGCGACGCTGCCGCACGCCAATATGGAGGCTTTCATGGCTGACCTGACGTCGAATTTCATCGGGATCAAATCGCCCAACCCGTTCTGGCTGGCATCGGCCCCACCGACGGACAAGGAATACAACGTCCGCCGCGCCTTTGAGGCGGGCTGGGGCGGGGTGGTGTGGAAGACGCTGGGCAGCGAAGGCCCGCCCATCGTGAACGTGAACGGGCCGCGTTACGGCGCGATCTGGGGCGCGGATCGGCGGCTTTTGGGGTTGAACAACATCGAGTTGATCACCGACCGCCCGCTGGAGGTGAACCTGGCCGAGATCCGGCGGGTGAAGAAGGATTATCCCGACCGGGCGATGATCATCTCGCTGATGGTGCCCTGTGACGAGGAAAGCTGGAAGGACATCCTGCACCGGATCGAGGATACCGGAGCGGATGGGGTGGAGCTGAACTTTGGCTGCCCGCACGGGATGGCCGAGCGCGGCATGGGGTCTGCCGTGGGGCAGGTGCCGGAATACATCGAGATGGTGACGGCCTGGGTGAAGCACTATTCCAAGATGCCCTGCATCGTGAAGCTGACGCCCAATGTCACCTCGATCCTGCCGCCCGCGATGGCGGCAAAGCGGGGCGGGGCGGATGCGGTGTCGCTGATCAACACGGTGAAGTCGGTGACCAATGTCGACCTCGACAACTTCTCACCTTTCCCGATGATCGACGGCAAGGGGTCGCATGGCGGCTATTGCGGGCCTGCGGTGAAGCCCATCGCGTTGAACATGGTGGGCGAGATCGCGCGGAATGACGTGACGCGGGGCTTGCCGATCTCTGGTATCGGCGGGGTTACGACTTGGCGCGACGCGGCGGAGTTCTTGGCGATGGGGGCGGGGAATGTGCAGGTCTGCACGGCGGCGATGACCTATGGCTTCAAGATCGTGCAGGAGATGATCTCGGGCCTGTCGCAATACCTGGATGAAAAGCACATGACGCTGGACCAACTGGTCGGGCGGGCGGTGCCGAACTTCGTGGAATGGCAGGATCTGAACCTGAACTACGTCACCAAGGCGCATATCGATCAGGATGCCTGCATTTCCTGCGGGCGCTGCTATGCGGCGTGCGAGGATACCAGCCATCAGGCCATCGACATGTCGCCCGAGCGCGTCTTCACCGTGAAGGATGATGAATGCGTGGCCTGCAACCTGTGCGTCAATGTCTGCCCGGTGGAGAATTGCATCACGATGGTCGAGATGCCGAAAGGTGCGACGGACCCGCGCACGGGCAAGGTGGTGACCGACTATGCCAACTGGACGACGCATCCGAATAACCCGTCGGCGCAGGCGGCGGAGTGAATAAGCACTGATTTTCCGGAGGTTTCTGTCGGGAACCTCCGGATACTGCTGTGGGCATATCTGGCCAATCCGGGATGTTCGATCGCACTGTTCATGCGCGGTATTGTGATGCTGATTGGAACAGTCGCACCTTGATCATCCATTGCTCCTGCGGGCGGCGTTACCTATCTTTGGACAATGCAGCATTTCTCCATCCTTGATCTTTCGCCGGTTCCCGAAGGGGCCAGCACTGCCGATGCGCTGGTGGCGACGCTGGATCTTGCGCGCCATGCAGAGGGGTGGGGTTATCACCGCTATTGGCTGGCCGAGCATCACAACATGGCAGGCGTTGCCTCGGCCGCGACGGCGGTTGTCATCGGGCATGTGGCCGCAGGAACGCAGCGCATCCGGGTGGGGGCAGGCGGGATCATGCTGCCCAACCATGCGCCTTTGGTGATTGCCGAGCAGTTCGGCACGCTGGCCACGCTGTTTCCGGGGCGGATCGACCTTGGGCTGGGCCGCGCGCCGGGAACGGATATGGCGACGGCGCGGGCGCTGCGGCGGCATATGGCGCAGGCCGACAGTTTCCCGCAGGATGTGACGGAACTGATCAGCTATCTGGATGAGGACCATCCCGAGGCGCGGGTGCGGGCGGTGCCGGGTGTGGGCACAAAGGTGCCGGTCTGGATTCTGGGATCGAGCCTTTACGGTGCGCAACTGGCGGCGTGGCTGGGCCTGCCCTATGCCTTTGCCTCGCATTTTGCGCCGCAAATGCTGGGCGAAGCGCTAGATGTCTATCGCCGGACCTTCCGTCCGTCGCAATGGCTGGCGGCACCCCATGCGATGATGGGGATGGGCGTCTGTGCTGCGGAAACGGATGCGGAGGCGGAGTTTTTGCGGTCGTCGCAAGTGTTGGCCTTTGCGCGGTTGCGCATGGGGCGGCCTGGGAAATTGCCTGTGCCCAAGGCGGACTTGTCGGAGATTCCCGCCGGGATGCGGGCCGAGGTGGAGGTGGCGCTATCCTGTTCGGCCGTCGGCTCGCGCACCACGGTGACGCGGCAGATGCGGGACCTGCTGGCGCAGTATCAGCCCGATGAGGTGATGGTCACGGGCATGATCCATGATCATGCCGCGCGGCTGCGGTCTTTCGAGATTGCGTCAGAGGTTCTTGCCGGGTTGGTCGGGCGGGCGGTGGCTGCCTGACCTTGGTTCGGGACCGTGAGCCCCGGCCCGCGCGTTGATTGGGTATTTGGGCCAAGATGAAGCGGCAGGGCTGGTTCAGGGGGCCAGCAGCTTGCGAAACAGGGTTTCGATGTAATCGCCCGCTTCGGCAAAGGGATCATGGCCGGGTCCGAGGACGGCGCGGACCTGCATGTCGAAATCGGCATAATGCTGGGTGAGCGCCCAGATCGAGAACAGCAGGTGCTGGGGTGGCAGGCGGGCAATGCGGCCCTGATCCATCCAGCGCGTCAGGGTGATGCTTTTCTGGTCTACCAGCTGCTTGAGATCGCCCTCGATGGCGTCTTGCATCCGGGGCGCGCCTTGCAGGATTTCATTGGCGAAGAGGCGGCTTTCACGGGGGAAGTCGCGGCTGAGTTCGATCTTGCGGCGGACATAGCCGAGGATTTCGGCCACCGGATCGCCGTTTTCATCCATCTCGCGCAGCGGATCGAGCCAGGTGTCGAGGAGCCGTGTCAGAAGGGCCTGATGCATCGCTTCCTTGGAGGGGAAGTAATAGAGCAGGTTGGGTTTGGACAGGCCGGCCACTTCTGCGATCTGATCCAGTGTCGCCCCGCGAAAGCCATAGGTCGAAAAGACATCAAGCGCGGCTTCAAGGATGGTTTCCGAATTCTTTTGCTGGATGCGTGTGCGGGGTCTTGTCATGCGCCGGGACTTTGTTCTTGTGAAAAACTACCGCTGGGCTGACCTTGGCGCAATTCTGCGGGGGATGCAAAGCGTTAACGGCATAAGGGGGACAAGCGAATGCGCAAGTCATGTGTGGCGACGCTGCTGGTGGAGGACGCGCAGGTGCGGGTGACGCGGTTCGATTTCGCGCCGGGGGCGGAAACCGGCTGGCATCGGCACGGGCATGACTATGTGATCACCGCGCTGACGGATTGCGACATGGAACTGGAAGACCCGGATGGCGGACGGCGGCGTGTGCTGGTGCCTGCGGGTACCGCCTATCGGCGCATGGCCGGGGTGGAGCACAATGTGATCAACGCCGGAACGGAAGAGATGCGCTTTGTCGAGGTGGAATTGCTGTAAGGCGCGGGAAGGCAGCGCGTCCCCGCGCCTGCCACCGTCATTCGACGGCGAGGATCATCAGATAGGGCACGGCGACGAGCATGCCGGTGATGATGGCGAGTGCGCGGGTCAGTCCATGGAATTTCATCTTGTCCCTCATGGTGTTTTGTTTCCACCCGGAAAGATAGGGTGCGTGCGGCGATTTCAAAGCCCGCAGCGAGCAGTTTCCGCCCCTTATCGCCCCGGAAGCAGAGTTTCCAGCGCGCGGGTGACCAGGCGGTGGTCTTCGAGCTGCGGCAGGCCGGAGACGGTGGCGCAGGCGACAAGGCCTGCGCCTGCGACGCAGACCGGAACCGCGCCGCCGTGAATGGCGAATTCGGCTTCTGACAGGCCGTGCATGGCCAGTGTCTCGCCCTTGGCGGCCATGTTGCGCCCGACATGGAGCGAGGCGAGGTGAAAATGCAGCGCCGTGTTGGATTTGCGAAGCGCCCAGCGGTCATTGATCGGGGCGGCCCCCGGCATGGCAAGGTGGAACAGGGTGCGATCATTGGTGCGGATATCGATGACCACGGGCAGGCGATCGAGTTTGGCCATGTTCATGATGGTGAGGCCGAGGCGCAGGGCGGTTTCCTCGGTGAACTCTGCCAGAACGAGGCGGGCGGCTTCGGATTCGAGTTCGGCGACGTCCATGTCGATCTTTCCTTGCACTGGGCCGGCAGAGCTAAGCGTGGCGTGCGGGGAAATGGCAAGTCCCCGGACGCGATCTTTGAGCCGGGCCTAGCCTTACGCTCCGGCCTTTCGGGGAGCGGGGGACTTGCGTGGCGGTGCAGCCTTTGTCTTGGATGCAGGTTTCTGAGGTGCGGCAAGCTTGGGCTTGGCTGGGGCCTTGCCCGAGAGCTCGGCCAAGAGCTTGGCTGAGGGTATTGGGGGTGCGGTTGTCGGGGCAACCGTGATCGGATGCGGATCGGGTTCTTGTGTCCGTGCTGACCTTCTTGCCTGCAACGCCCCCGGCAAGGCATCGGCGTAGCGTTCGGGCAAATCCTTGGGCACAAGGCCGCGCCGGACGAGTTCATCTACTGCGTAAAGCGCGGCGCTGTGGCTGTCGAAGACACTCGCGGCGAGCAGGGCGAGGTGCATGACCTGCGCGTCGGTAAATTCGCCGATCCGGCCGGGATGGCGCAGATAGACGGCGTCGCCATCAATCAGTTGATCCGCCGTGCGGCGGCGGTTCAGACGGGCCGCCTGCGAATGTGGCATCGGTTGGGATTTGTTGAACATGAACTTGTGCAGCATGAACCCTTGTTGCCGCAGGGTTTCATCCACGCCGCCCGCCATGGGTTCGCCTTCGTAAAGCTGCATGTAACGCAGTTCGACGATGACGGCGACCGCCTCGGACAGGACCCGCGTGGCATTGTCGAAGACCAGCTTTTCGCCGCCCTGAATATCGATCTTGAGAAGGTCGCATGGGGCTAGATCGGGAATGGCGTCCAGCGCAAGCGTCTGCATCGCGATCCTTTCGCGCACGCGCGCCCAGCGCGGGCGTCCCAGCGCCGCAAGGCCGGGAAGGTGGGGCGGGAAGATCGAGGTAAGGCCGCCGCTGGCATAGATGTGCAGGGTCTGGGTGCTGCCATCCCCTATCGCATGCGGGTGATAGGTTTCCAGCGGCCCCTTGATGCGCTGCAACTCGGCAAAGGCGTCGGGTTGCGGCTCAAACCCGGTGACATGGCAGGCCCCGGCTTTCAGCAGGGTGGAATAGGGGGCCTCGTTGATCGGGTTTGCGCCGACGTCGATGATTGAAGTGGGGCGTGCAATAGGCAAAGCAGCGTGCAGGAGCGCCACATGGGGGGGCAGAAGGTTGGGTTGGGGCATCACGTGCACTCGGACTAAGGTTGAACAGCCATGAGCCTAATGCATGGCGCGGGCTTTGGATAGGCGGCACAGCGCCGATCAGATCGCGCCGATGCCGCGCAGGATGATCTGTTTGACGCTGTCGGTCGCGTCGCGCCATTGCCTGTCGCTGAGCGGTTGGCCCGAGTTCAGGGTTTCGATCTGATGGCCGAAATCGGCATAGTGCTGGGTGGTGGCCCAGAGCAGGTAGAGCAGATGGCGCGGATCGATGGCGGCCATCTGGCCCTGGTCGATCCAGCGCTGGATCACGGCGATGCGGCCTTCGGTCCAGTCGCGCAGGGTGGTTTCGAGATAGTCCTGAATTACGGGGGCGCCGTGCATCACCTCGGCCGCCCAGACCTTCGAGCCGTGGGGGTGGCGGCGGGAGATGTCCATCTTGGCCTGAACATAGGCGCCGATGCCTTCGACGGGACCGGCGGCATCGTCAAAGCTGGAGGCGGCGTCGAGCCAGATTTCAAAGATGTTCTGCACCACGCGGCGATAGAGCGCCTCTTTGGTGGGGAAGTAGTAATGCAGGTTGGCCTTGGGCAGGCCTGCCATATCGGCGATCAGTTGCATGGTGGCCCCGCCGAAGCCCGCCTCGGCAAAGACCTTTTCGGCGGCGTCGAGGATGAGGCGTTCGTTCTGCTGCCGGATATCTGTGCGACGGCCGGGGCGGATGCGTGAAATGCGGGCAGGTTCAGGCATGGGCGACCGTGATTCTCGTTGACCGGATGGTCAGGTTGTGATGCGTTTCGTATTGACCATATGGTCAGGAAACGAGTCGATCAATGATTGTGGGTAAGGGGGTCGCGAAGATGCCCCCGGCGCACAGGGAGAGCCAGCCAATGCCAGCACCCGGGGAAAACCTGAGGATCAATTCCGCGCGGCTGTGGGACAGCCTTGAGGAGATGGCCCTGATCGGGCCGGGCGTCGCGGGGGGATGCAATCGCCAGACGCTGACAGATGCGGATAGCGCGGGGCGACATCTGTTCGCGGGCTGGTGCAAGGCGGCGGGCATGACCATGGGGGTGGATACCATGGGCAACATGTTCGCCACGCGGGCGGGGGCGGACCCGGAGGCGCTGCCGGTGTATATGGGCAGTCATCTGGATACGCAGCCGACGGGCGGGAAATACGACGGCGTGCTGGGGGTTCTGGGCGCGCTGGAAGTGGTGCGGACGATGAACGATCTGGGGGTGAAGACCCGGCGTCCCATCGTGGTGACGAACTGGACCAATGAGGAAGGCGCGCGCTTTGCGCCCGCCATGCTGGCCAGTGGCGTGTTCGCGGGCATCCATACAGAGGATTACGCCAAGGGACGGAAGGACCTTGAGGGCAAGGTCTTTGGCGAGGAATTGGCGCGCATCGGCTGGGTTGGGGATGAAAAGGTCGGCGCGCGCAAGATGCATGCGATGCTGGAATTGCATATCGAGCAGGGGCCGATTCTGGAGGCTGAGGGGAAGACCATTGGGGTTGTGACCCACGGGCAGGGGCTGTGGTGGCTGGAGATCACGCTGACCGGGAAGGACGCGCATACCGGCAGCACGCCGATGAACATGCGGGTGAATGCGGGCCTCGGTATGGCGCGGATCACCGAGCGGGTGCATCAGATTGCCATGAGCCATCAGCCGAATGCGGTGGGCGCGGTGGGGCAGGTGAAGGTGTTCCCGAATTCGCGCAACGTCATTCCCGGCAAGGTGGTCTTCACGGTGGATATCCGCAGCCCGGAGCAGGGCAAGCTGGATGCGATGAAGGCCGAGGTGATGCGAGCGGCCCATGCGGTGGCGAAGGAGTTGGGGCTGGGCTGTGAGATCGAGGATGTGGGGCATTTCGACCCGGTGACCTTTGATCCCGGTCTGGTGGGCGTGGTGCGCGGGGCGGCGGAGCGGTTGGGGTATTCCCACATGGATATCGTGTCGGGGGCCGGGCATGACGCCTGCTGGATCAACCGCGTGGCGCCCACGGTGATGGTCATGTGCCCTTGCGTGGATGGGCTTTCGCATAATGAGGCGGAGGCGATTTCCCCTGAATGGGCGGCGGCGGGCACGGATGTGCTGCTGCATGCCGCGCTTGAGGTGGCGGAGGTGGTTTCCTGACGGCGGCCCCCGGGGGTTTTGCACCCCCGGACCCCCGCAGGATATTTTTGGACAGAAAATGCAGGGCCGAGTGCCCGTCAGGGAGATGAGCCGATGAGTGCGACGATCATCAAGAACGGGACGGTGGTGACGGCGGACCTGTCCTACAAGGCCGATGTGCGGATCGAGGGGGGGAAGATCACCGAGATCGGGCAGGGGCTGAAGGGCGGGACGGAGCTGGATGCGACGGGCTGCTATGTGATGCCGGGCGGGATCGATCCGCATACGCATCTGGAGATGCCCTTCATGGGCACCTATTCGGCGGATGATTTCGAGAGCGGGACGCGCGCCGCGCTTTCGGGCGGGACCACGATGGTGGTCGATTTCGTGCTGCCGGGGCAGGGGCAGGGCCTCATGGATGCGGCCCAGATGTGGCACAACAAATCGGGCCGGGCGAATTGCGATTATTCCTACCATATGGCCGTGACATGGTGGGGGGAAAAGGTCTGGGAGGGCATGGCCGACAGCGTGAAGGCGGGGATTACCTCCTTCAAGCATTTCATGGCCTATAAGGGCGCCTTGATGGTGAATGATGACGAGCTGTTCTCGTCCTTCCGCCGGGTTGGCGATCTGGGCGGCCTTGCTATGGTCCATGCCGAGAATGGCGATGTGGTGGCGGAACTGACCGCGAAGCTGCTGGCCGAGGGAAATACGGGGCCGGAAGGGCATGCCTATTCACGGCCCCCGCAGGTGGAGGGGGAGGCCACGAACCGCGCCATCATGATTGCCGATATGGCGGGTGTGCCGCTGTATGTGGTGCATGTGTCCTGCGAGGATGCGCATGAGGCGATCCGGCGTGCGCGGGCGGCGGGCAAGCGGGTTTATGGCGAGCCGCTGATCCAGCATCTGACGCTGGATGAGAGCGAGTATTTCCATCCCGACTGGGACCATGCGGCGCGGCGCGTGATGTCACCGCCGTTCCGGAACAAGGAACATCAGGCGAGCCTGTGGGCGGGGCTGATGTCGGGGTCGCTGTCGGTGGTGGCGACGGATCACTGCGCCTTTACCACCGAGCAGAAGCGGTTCGGTCTGGGGAATTTCGCCAAGATCCCGAACGGGACTGGTGGGCTTGAGGATCGTATCCCCATGCTCTGGACGCATGGGGTGGGCACGGGGCGGTTGACGCCGAATGAGTTTGTGGCGGTGACATCCACGAATATCGCGAAGATCCTGAACCTGTACCCCAAGAAGGGTGCGGTGCTGGTGGGGGCGGATGCCGATCTGGTGGTGCTGGACCCGGAGAAGGAGAAGGTCATCAGCGCCGGGACGCAGCAATCGGCGATTGATTACAATGTGTTCGAGGGCCAGAAGGTGAAGGGCCTGCCGCGCTATGTGCTGACGCGGGGGCAGGTGGCCATCGATGATGGCGCGGTCAAGACTCAGGAAGGCCATGGGCAGTTTGTGGGGCGCGAGGCGCGGCCTGCGGTGAACCGGGCGCTCTCCCAATGGAAAGACCTGACGGCGCCGCGCCCGGTGGTGCGGACGGGTATTCCGGCGACGGGGGTTTGACGGTGAAGGTCGCCCTCGTCACGGCAGGTGGCAGCGGCATGGGGGCTGCGGCGGCGCGCAAGCTGGCCGAGGACGGGTTTGCCGTGGGCATCCTGTCATCTTCCGGCAAGGGCGAGGCCTTGGGCGCTGCGCTGGGTGGCTTTGGGGTGACCGGGTCCAATCAATCGGTCGCCGACCTTCAGGCGCTGGTCGATGGGGCGATGGCGCGTTGGGGTAGGGTGGATGTGCTGGTGAACAGTGCGGGCCACGGGCCGCGTGGGGCGCTGCTGGATATCAGTGACGAGGACTGGCTGCGCGGGCAGGAGGTGTATTTCCTGAACGTGGTACGCCCGACGCGGCTGGTGACGCCCCTCATGCAGGCGCAGGGCGGGGGGGCGATCATCAACATTTCCACCGCCTGGGCCTTTGAGCCATCGGCGATGTTTCCGACCAGCGCGGTGGCGCGGGCGGGGCTTGCGGCTTTCACCAAGATATACGCCGACACCTATGCGGCGGCGAATATCCGGATGAACAATGTCCTGCCCGGCTGGATCGACAGCCTGCCCGGGACGGAAGAGCGCGCCGCGATGGTGCCGATGAAACGTTATGGCACAATGGCGGAGATTGCCGCTGTGGTGGGATTTCTGGCGTCAGACGGTGCGGGCTATATCACCGGGCAGAACCTGCGGGTGGATGGCGGATTGACGAGGTCGGTATGAGATCAGCCCGCCACCAGATGTTCCAACTCCGGCAGCAGGATCACGCTTTCCTGTCCGTGCGGGTCACGGGTCATGGCGGGAGGCTCTGGCAGGGGTTCGGGGTGAGCGTGCCATGGGACGGTCGGGGGCGTCAGCTTTCTTCTGCCTCATCCGCAGGCTGCGGTGGGGGCGCGAAGGTGAGGACGGGGACGGAAAAGAGATCGTCTTCCAGATCATCCGGCGTCGGGGCGAAGGCGAGGGTTCCGGGCATGGCGGCGGTGTTCCTTTCGGGGGGATGCGCGGATCATGCCGGGACGGTGCAAAGATTTGATGACGGCGCGCGGGGACGGGCCGGGGAAAAGGTGGAATGAAGGACACGCTGAACACACGCGCGGCGGTGATCGAGGCGAAGGGGTTGAACCTGACCTTCGAGACCGGGGATGGGCCGGTGCATGCGCTGAAGGATGTGAACCTGACGGTGAACCGGGGGGAGTTCGTATCCTTCATCGGGCCATCTGGTTGCGGCAAGACCACCTTCTTGCGCTGTGTGGCGGCGCTGGAGCACCCCACCGGCGGCAGTCTGACGGTGAACGGGATGAGCCCGGACGAGGCGCGGATGAAGCGCGCCTATGGCTATGTGTTTCAGGCGGCGGGGCTGTATCCGTGGCGCACGATTGCGGGGAACATCGCGCTGCCCCTTGAGATCATGGGGTTTTCCAAGGCCGAACAGGCCGAGCGGATCGCGCGGGTGCTGGACCTGGTGGAGTTGGGCGGGTTCGGGAAGAAGTTTCCGTGGCAGTTGTCGGGTGGGATGCAGCAGCGGGCGTCGATTGCGCGGGCGCTGGCTTTTGATGCCGATATTCTGCTGATGGACGAGCCGTTCGGCGCGCTGGACGAGATCGTGCGGGACCGGCTGAACGAGGAATTGCTGAAGCTCTGGGCCGCTACAGGCAAGACCATCGGGTTCGTCACCCATTCGATCCCCGAGGCGGTGTATCTGTCCACGAAGATCGTGGTGATGAGCCCGCGGCCGGGGCGGATTACGGATGTGATCGACTCGCCTTTGCCGAAGGAGCGGCCGCTGGACATTCGCGACTCGCGCGAGTTCATCGAGATTGCGCATCGGGTGCGTGAGGGCTTGCGGGCGGGGCATGGCGATGAGGTGTGATCCTGTGTTCGCTGTGACCCCCACCCCGACCCTCCCCCATGCCGGGGGAGGGAGACGCGATCTGGTTGGGGTTTCGCCTGTGGCGGGCGGAGCATTTGGGTATTTGGGCCATGATGAAGCCGGGGGTGTGCGGTGAGTGGGGCGCTGCTGATCTGGCTGGGTGGCGCGATGGCGGCGTTTGTGGCAGCCAATTCGGTGCTGCGGGCCTATGCGGGATCGGGGGCGTGGCCGACCTTGGCGCTGGCTTTGGGCTGTTTCCTGGTGGGCAACCTGATGATGGTGCGGCTGATGCGGGAAAGCGGGTTGGCGCTGGCGGTGGCGATATCGTCGGTGGTGCAGTTGGTGGCGCTGGCGCTGATCGGGGTGCTGTGGTTCGGCGAGCGGTTGACGGGGATGCAGACGGCGGGGGTGGTGCTGGGGATTGTCGCGGTGGCCTTGATCGCATGGCCACAGGGAGCGCGGGGATGAAGGGGAAAACCTTGCCCGTGCTGGCCGTGTTGGGGATCATCGTGGTGATCTGGTATGTGGCGGCTGTGTGGATGAATTCCGCTTGGGTCTATGATCAGGCGGGTCGCGCGGGGACGACGCCGGGGTTCGGTGAGGTGGTTCGGGCCACGATGGCGTTGGAGCGGCCGCTGCTGCCCGCGCCGCATCAGGTGGCGGTGGCGCTGTGGGACGGGATTACCGGGCAGGCCATCACCAGCAAGCGCAGCCTTGTCTATCATGGCTGGGTGACGATGGAGGCGACGCTGGCGGGCTTTGCCATGGGCATCCTGCTGGGCGTGTCGCTGGCGATCGGGATTGTCTGTTTCCGGGTGATGGAGGCGACCGTCATGCCCTGGGCGGTGATCAGCCAGACCATCCCCATCGTGGCGCTGGCGCCGATGATCGTGGTGCTGTCAAACACCCTTTCGCTGGGTGAGGCGCTGGGGTTGGAGAACCGCCTCGTATCAAAGACGATCATCAGCGCCTATTTGAGCTTTTTCCCCGTGCTGGTGGGAATGGTGAAGGGGTTGCGGTCACCGGATGCGATACAACTGGATCAGTTGGCGACGTGGAATGCGAATGGCTGGCAGAGTTTCCTCTATCTGCGGCTGCCGTCGTCGATGCCTTACTTCTTTGCCTCGCTGAAGGTGGCCATTGCGGCGGCGCTGGTGGGGGCGATTGTGGGCGAGTTGCCGACCGGGGCAGTTGAGGGGCTCGGGGCGCGGATGCTGGTGGCGAGCCAGTTCGGACAGCCCTTGCTGATGTGGGCTTCGCTCTTTGCGGCGGCGCTGGTGGCGGGGCTGCTGATTTTGGCCGTGGGGGCGCTGCAGCGCGGGGCGGACCGGATGATGGGGGTGCGGCCATGATGGTGTTGTGGCTGGCGATCCTGTTCTGGGTGGTGGCCTGGGCGGTGAATGTCTGGATCGCGGGGCGGGTGAAGGCTGGCCCCTTGCGCATGGTGCCGCCGGTGCTGTTCGGGCTGGCGGTGCTGGTGCTGTGGGAGGGCGCGGTACGCGCGCTGGCCGTGCCGGAGGTGATCTTGCCTGCGCCATCGGTGGTGGCGGCGACGGTGGCGGGGAATCTTGGACTGCTATGGTCGGATTTCGTGCAGACCATCGTGAAGGGCGCGCTGTCGGGCTATGTGATGGGCTGTGGCGCGGCGCTGGTGGTGGCGGTGCTGGTGGACCGATCGCAGCTATTGACGCGGGGTCTGCTGCCGGTGGGGAATTTTGTGGCGGCGCTGCCCATCGTGGGCGTTGCGCCGATCATGGTGACCTGGTTCGGGTTCGGCTGGCAGTCGAAGGCGGCGGTGGTCTTTGCGATGGTGTTCTTTCCGGTGCTGGTCAATGCAGTCGCCGGTCTGACGGCCAGCGACCGGATGCACCGTGACCTTATGCGGACCTATGGCGCGGGTTATGGGCCGACACTGTTGAAGCTGCGGTTGCCGGCGGCGATGCCCTTCATCTTCAACGGGTTGAAGATTGCCACAACCCTGGCGGTCATCGGGGCTATTGTTGCCGAGTTTTTTGGCTCTCCGACGCGGGGGATGGGATTTCGTATCTCGACCGCGGTCGGATCGCTTGCACTGCCCATGGTCTGGGCGCAGATTTTCGTGGCGGCCCTTGCGGGCACCACGTTCTATGGGTTCGTGGCACTGGTGGAACGCCGGGTCACGTTCTGGCACCCGTCGCAGAGAGTGCGGGGATAAGATGACAACAAGGAGGTTGGCATGATGAAAGGACTTTTGACGGGTGCGTTGTTGGCGGTGTTCGCCGCTGGCGCGGCCCAGGCCCAGGATCAGGTGCGGTTGCAGCTGAAATGGGTGACCCAGGCGCAGTTCGCCGGGTATTATGTGGCCGAGGCGAAAGGGTTCTATGACGAAGAGAACCTTGACGTGTCGATCCTGCCAGGCGGGCCGGATATCGCGCCCGAGCAGGTGATCGCAGGCGGTGGCGCGGATGTTATCACCACCTGGATGCCCGCCGCATTGGCCGCGCGGGAGCGGGGCGTTCCGCTGGTGAACATCGCGCAGCCGTTCAAGAATCAGGGGCTTTCCTTCGTGTGCCGCAAGGATATGGGCGTGGAAAGCACCGCCGATTTCCCGGGCAAGACGCTGGGCGTGTGGTTCTTCGGGAACGAGTATCCCTTCTATGCCTGGATGGCGAAGCTGGGGCTGGCGACCGATGGCAGCGAGGGCGGCGTGACTGTTCTGAAGCAGGCCTTCGACGTGGAGGCGCTGCTGAACGGGCAGGCGGCCTGTATCAGCGTGATGACCTATAACGAATATGGTCAGGTGCTGGATGCCGGGCTGACGCCGGAACAGCTGACGTTCTTCAGCTATGGCGATCAGGGCGTTAAGGTGATGGAGGACGGGCTTTACGTGATGGAGTCCGCGCTGGCAGATCCGGCCTTTGAAGAAAAGATGGTGCGGTTCGTGCGTGCCAGCATGAAGGGCTGGAAGTATGCCGAGGCCAACCCGGCCGAGGCCGCGCAGATTGTGGTGGATGCCGACCAGACCGGTCTGCAGACGTTGGAGCACCAGACCTACATGATGGGCGAAGTGGCCAAGCTGACCGCAGGGTCGAACGGGGCGCTGGACCCGGCCGATTTCAACGCAACGGTCGAGGCGCTGCTGGCGGCGGTGAGCCCGGACAATCCGGCCATCACCAAGGCACCGGATGCGGCGGCCTTTACCACGGCGATCACGGACAAGGCGCTGCAGTAAGTAGTCTTTGACGGCATGACTGACGGAATCACTGGGGCGCGCGCGGGGAGACCTGCGCGCGTCTTTCTTTCGCGTGGCGTGACGGGGACTATGGAATTGGGTATTTGGGCCAAGATGAAGCGGCAGTTGTAAAGTTTTCACGCCCTTGTAAATTCTGGACTCTGGAAATCTGCACATCTTGCCGGGGGAGGGCCAAGCGATGCCGATGTCGGCGCTGACGGGAACGCGGTTGCGCGAGCGGCGGCTGGCGCTGGGGCTGCGGCAGGCCGACGTGGCGCGCGAGGCAGGGGTGTCGGCGTCCTATCTGAACCTGATCGAGCACAATCGCAGGCGGGTGACCCCGGAGTTGCTGGAGGCGCTGGCCGGCGTGCTGGGCATGCCGTTGGCGGCCTTGCGCGAGGGGGCGGGGGGCAGCCTGTTGCAGGATCTGCGCGCGGCGGCGGCGGCGGCGGGCGAGGGGAGCGGCGCGGAACTGGACCGGGTGGAGGAATTTGCCGGGCGGTTTCCGGGCTGGGCGGCAGCGCTGATCGCGCTGGAGCGGCGGGCGGCAGGGCTGGAGCGGGCGGTGGAGGCGCTGAATGACCGGATGACGCATGATCCGCATCTGTCGGCCTCGCTGCACGAGATGTTGTCGGCGGTGTCATCGGTGCGATCGACGGCGGAGATTCTGGCCGAGCCGGGCGAGATTGCCCCCGAATGGCGCGAGCGTTTCCAGCGCAACCTCTTTGCCGACAGCGAGCGGTTGGCGGCGGGGTCGGAGGCGCTGGTGGCCTATCTGGACGGGTCCGAACAGGCCGGGGTTCAGGGGATTGCCGCGCCGCAAGAGGAGCTTGAGGCCTGGTTGGCCGGGCGGGGCTGGCACCTGCCAGAGCTGGAGCCCGCAGGCGCGGGACCGGAGGCCCTGCTGCGCGAGGTGGCGGGGTTGGTATCGGGAGGCGCGCGCGTTCTGGCGCGGGACTGGGTGGCGCGGGCCGTCGAGGAGGCGGCTGCATTGCCGCTGGAGGTGATGGAGGCTGAGGTTGCGCAGGCCGGGCCTGCGGGACCCGACCCGCTGCGCATCGCGCAGGCGGCGGGTCTGTCGGTGGTGGCGGTGATGCGGCGGCTGGCGTTGCAGCCGGGGGCAGCGGCGGGGTTGGTGGTCTGTGACGGATCGGGGACGATGGTCTTTCGCAAGCCTGCCGAGGGCTTTGCAGTTCCGCGCTTTGGGGCGGCCTGCCCGTTGTGGCCGATCTTTGCCGCGCTGGGGCGGCCGGGCAGCCCGGTGGTTGCCGATCTGGTGACGGTGGGGCGCGGGGCGCGGCGGTTCCGGACGCTGGCCTGGTGCGACCTGCGTCATCCCGAGGGTTTGGGCGGGGTGGAGTTGCGCGAGGCGGCGATGCTGGTCTGGCCGGTGGAGGGTTCCGTCACGGGTGACATGGCCGTGCAGGTGGGGACGAGTTGCCGGGTCTGTGCCCGGGCCGGCTGTGCGGCGCGGCGGGAGCCTTCGATCATGGGTGAGGTGGAATGACGGGATCCGGTTCGGGGTGAATGGCCTTTGACACTGGGCTTTTGACACGGGGCTTTTGACACGGGGCGCGGAATTGCGCATCGTGATGTCAGGCCGGGAGGAAGAGGCGTGCAGCAGATGCGCCATGGCCGACAAGGGGGGAAAGCGCGGAATGGCAAGCCATGTCCTGCTGATCGAGGACGAGCCGAACATAGCCGAGGCGATCCGCTTCATCCTGAGCCGTGATGGATGGCAGGTATCGACCATGGCGGATGGGATCGGCGCGGCTGAGGCCGTGCGCGAAGCGCGGCATGATCTGGTGATCCTGGACCTTATGCTGCCGGGCTGTTCGGGGCTGGAGGTGCTGGAGGCGATCCGGGCTGATCCGGTGACGGAGGCGGTGCCGGTGCTGATGCTGACGGCCAAGGGCCAGGGGCGCGACCGGGAGGCGGCAGAACGCGCCGGGGTGAGCCGGTTCATGACCAAGCCGTTCTCCAATGCCGAAATGCTGGCCTCGGTGCGGGAATTGGTGGCGCGATGAGGCGGCCGCGCGCGCCCCTGTTCCTGAAGCGCGGAAGTTATCGCAAGCGGCGGTTGCGGGATGCGGCGCGGATGCTGCCTGTGCTGGGCGCGCTGCTTTTGCTGGTGCCGATCCTGTGGTCGCCGGGTGACACGGCGCGCCCCGATACGGCGCGGGATGGCATCTATCTGTTCGCCGTCTGGTTCGGTCTGGTGCTGGTGGCGGCGCTGATGGCACCGGGACTGGCCGAGGAAAGCGCCGAGGACGAGGGCGAGGAGCGCTAGAGATGCCCTTCAACCTTTTGGTGCTGTCCTGTCTGGCCTATGTGGCCTGTTTGTTCCTTGTGGCCTTTCTGGCCGAGCGGCGGGCGGCAATGGGGCGGATCGGGTGGCTGCGGTCGCCGATGATCTATACGCTGTCCCTGTCGATCTATTGCACGGCCTGGACGTTTTATGGCGCGGTCGGCTATGCGGCGCGGTCGGGGCTGGAGTTCGTGACGATCTATCTGGGGCCGACGCTGGTTTTCGTGGGCTGGTGGCTGTTGTTGCGCAAGCTGGTGGTGATCGGGCGACAGCAGCGTGTGACGTCGATTGCGGACCTGATTTCATCCCGATTTGGCAAGTCGAACCTGCTGGGGGTGGTGGTCACACTGCTCGCCGTGGTGGCGGCGACGCCCTATATCGCGCTGCAACTGCAATCGGTAACGCTGTCCTTTGGCGTCTTTGCCAGCGAAACGCCGGAAGGGTGGGCGTTGCCGGACCGGGATTCCACCGCGATCTGGGTGGCGGCGGGGCTGGCGCTGTTCACCATCCTGTTCGGGACACGCAATCTGGATGCCAAGGAACAGCATCACGGTGTGGTTCTGGCCATCGCGGTGGAGGCGGTGGTCAAGCTGGTGGCGCTCTTGGCGGTGGGGATTTTCGTGGTCTGGGGGCTGGCAGGGGGGCCGGCAGAGATGATCGAACGGATCGACGCCTCGCCCATCGCGGATTGGGAATTGCAGCCGGGTCGGTGGGCGGGGCTGATCTTCGTGTCGGCTGCGGCCGTGATCTGCCTGCCGCGCATGTTTCAGGTGATGATCGTCGAGGATGGCGAGGAACGGCATATGGCGCGGGCGAGCTGGGCCTTTCCGCTCTATCTGCTGTTGATGAGTCTGTTCATCGTGCCCATCGCCGTGATGGGGCTGGAGCGGATGCCGGCGGGTTCCAACCCCGACATGTTCATGCTGACCCTGCCGCTGTCCGAGGGGCAGGGAACGCTGGCGATGCTGGCGTTTCTGGGCGGGTTTTCCAGTGCCACATCCATGGTGATCGTGGAGAGCATCGCGCTGGCCACCATGGTTTCGAACCACGTGGTCATGCCGATCTGGCTGAAGTTGCGGCCAAAGGCGGCCATTTCGGGGGATGTGCGGCGGATCGTGATTCTGTCGCGGCGGCTGTCGATCGTGGCGGTGCTGACGCTGGGCTATCTTTACTACCGGATGTCGGGGGGATCGGCGGCGCTGGCGGCCATCGGTCTGATCGCCTTTGTGGGCATGGCGCAGGTGATGCCGGTGCTGGTGGGCGGGCTTTATTGGCGCGGGGCCACGCGGATGGGGGCGGTGGCGGGGCTGGTGACGGGGTTTGTCGTCTGGGCCTATACGCTTTACCTGCCATCCTTCGGGCCGGGGGCGGCGTTGTCGGTGGCGGTGTTCGAGCAGGGGCTGGGCGGGATCGGCTGGCTGCGCCCGCAGGCCTTGTTCGGGGTGGAGGGGATGGACCCGCTGCTGCATGCGCTGTTCTGGTCGATGGTGCTGAACACCGTGGCCTTCTGCGCGGTGTCGCTGTTCACCTTTCCGGGGCCTGTGGAGCGGATGCAGGGCGCGGCCTTCGTGAATGTCTTTGATGCCGAGGCGGCGGGGCCGCAGGGCTGGGCGCGCGGGCGGGCCGAGCCGGAGGCGCTGTTAGTGATGACGCAGCGGATTCTGGGCAAGGAGGCGGCGTTGGCGGTTTTCGCGGCCGAAGCAAGGGGGCAGGGCAAGGAGGGATATCTGCCCGATGCCACGCCGGATTTCGTGGCGGGGCTGGAGCGGCGGCTGGCGGGTTCGGTGGGGGCGGCAACGGCCCATGCGATGATCAGCCAGATCGTGGGGCGCGCCACGGTATCGGTCGAGGATCTGATGGCGGTGGCCAATGAAACCGCGCAGATCATGGAATACTCCGCCGAACTGGAAAGCCAGCGCGAGGAGTTGACCCGCACCGCACGGCAATTGCGCGAGGCGAATGAAAAGCTGACCCAGCTTTCGGTGCAAAAGGACGCCTTCCTGAGCCAGATCAGCCATGAGTTGCGCACGCCCATGACATCCATCCGGGCGTTTTCCGAGATATTGACTGAGGGCGATCTGCCCCCCGAGATGGTGGCGAATTACGGGCGGATCATCCACGAAGAGGCGATCCGTCTGACGCGGCTGCTGGATGATCTGCTGGATCTGAGCGTGCTGGAAAACGGATCGGTGCAGTTGAACCTGAGCCTTGCCAATCTGCAGCAGCTGATCGACCGGGCGCTGGCCTCGGCCAGCCATACGCGGCCCGAGCGGGTGTTTGTGATCCACCGCGATCTGCCCAGCGAGAACCTGTTCGTTCGGACGGATGCCGACCGTTTGGTGCAGGTGTTCATCAACCTGATTTCGAATGCGCGGAAGTATTGCGATTCGGATGCGCCGGAGTTGAAGATCACCGTGCGTCAGCGGTCAGGCCGGGTGTCGGTGGATTTCGTGGATAACGGATCGGGGATCCCGAAACAGAGCCAGGGGATCATCTTCGAGAAATTCGCCCGGCTGACGGATCAGACCCGGGCCGGCGGGGCGGGGCTGGGATTGGCGATCTGCCGCGAGGTGATGGCCAATCTGGGTGGAACCATCGGGTATCTGCCGGGGCAGGGCGGGGCGGCGTTCCGTGTGACGCTGCCGCTGCGGTTGGATCAGAAGGCGGCTTAATCCTTTCTTGGCATTTTGCCGGCATCCTGCGCCAAAGCGGTGCGGGATCAGTGGATGGCTTTGGTTCGGATGAAGCGCGCAGTTGGCGCTGCAGCAGAAGACAGCGAGGCATTGGCACGCCTGTGGTCCCTTGCGCTTGCCCGTGCGGCGCAGGAGGAGATGGGGGTGCCGCTGCGCCTGTCCGGCTTTCGCGTGGAGCGGCGGAGCTTGGCCGAAATCGTGGAAATGCTGCCCGAACCTGCGCTGATCTGCGCTCTGGATGAAGGGGCGGGCGAGGCAACCGGGGTTGCCGTGCTGGATGCCGGGTTGATGGCTGGTATGGTGGAGGCGATGACGACCGGCGCGGTCACGGCCATGGAGCGCGGCGCAGCGCGGCGCCCGACCCGCACGGATGCGGCGCTGCTTGCCCCGGTGCTGGAC
Organism: Variovorax paradoxus; assembly: GCA_943370085.1. GTDB lineage: Bacteria > Pseudomonadota > Alphaproteobacteria > Rhodobacterales > Rhodobacteraceae > Paragemmobacter. The sequence goes on from CALRPT020000002.1 coordinate 102,322, forward strand.
CGGGCCTTGACCGGGCTTGAGGCGGGGGCGAACGAGGCGGGGCTGCCCGAATGGGCGCGCGGGTTTCGCTATGCCGCCACGGTGGATGGCGGGCGCGGTCTTTCGCTGATGCTGGAGGATGTGCCCTACAGGCTTTTGGTCGCAGACATAGATCTGGCTCTGGGGGCGCGGGCGGGGCCGCTGCTGTTGGGGATACCTGAGGGGCGCGCGGAGGCCCGGCTGGCCGTGCCGCCGCCACCGGATGGACGGTTCACCGAGGCGCTGGCGGCGCAGGTGGCCGGGGCTGAGGCGCGGCTGGAGGCGGTGCTGTCACGGCTCGCGCTGCCCTTGGGCATGGTGATGAACCTGCAGGTCGGGCAGGAGATCGTGCTGCCCAGGGCTGACATCACGCGCATCGCGGTGGAAGGGTTGGATGGCCGCAAGGTTGGTGCGGGTAAGCTGGGGCGGCAGGGGAACCTGCGGGCGGTGCGGTTGACGGCAGAGATCGTGGAGGCAGGGGCCGCGCCAGCGCAGACCCCCGCCCTAGCAGAGCGGCGATCCTGATGCGGGAGCGAGTCAATGCCTCCTGGTCAGCCTTGCTGCGAAAGGCTTTCCAGCGTGGGGCGCAGATGTTCCAGCTGATAGCCGAAGCGGGCAGGAATGCCGATCAGATCATCCGCCGGCATTTGGCCCGCATGGGCCAATGCCCAGACGACCGAAGAGCGGTTGCCGCTGGCGCAATAGGCGAAGACGGGGCCGGTGGCGGCCTCGATCGCCGCGCGCTGGGCGGTGACGTTGTCCATCGTCATGGCCCCGCCGATCACCGGGTTGGCGATGAAGGCCAGACCCAGCGCCTCGGCCGCGCTGCGCATCACATCGGTGTGCAGATCGGGCGGGATTTCGCCATCGGGGCGGTTGTCGATGATGGTGGTATATCCTGCCGCCTTGATCGCGGGCAAATCGGCCGGGTCGATCTGGGGCGATACGGCATAGCTGGGCGTCAGGGCACGGATGTCCATTCTCAAGTCCTCGGTCTGTGTGGCGGTGCTCAGGGTGCAGCCGCCAGCCGGTCGAGCCGCGTTCGGGCGGCGGGTGCGGCGACCATACCCGCGAGCATGGCGATAAGGAAGACCAGACCGCCGGTGCCACCCCAGCCGAGCGAGGCCATGGCCGGGCCCGGGCAGAGGCCTGACAGGGCCCAGCCTGCGCCGAACAGGGTAGAGCCGATGACCAGCGGCGCATCGGTGGTGGAGCCGCCCGGCTTAAGCGGGATGGTCCGCCCCAGAGCCGCGGTGCGCCAACGGGCGGCGATGCGCCAGGCGATGGCCATAGGGATCAGGGCGCCGCCCAGCACGAAGGCGAGCGTCGGGTCCCAATCGCCGAACACATCGAGCCAGCCTTGTACGCGGGTTGTGTCGGTCATGCCGGAGATCAGCAGGCCGATGCCGAAGACCGCTCCGGCGAGGGCGGAGAAGAGGTTTTGTTTCATGGTCAGATCCAGCCCAGCAGGTGACGTGCCACCGCCATCAAAAGGCCGCCCGCAAGGATGTAGAAGACCGTGGCGACGATGCTGCGCAGGGACAGGCGTGAGATGCCGCAGACGCCATGACCCGAGGTGCAGCCATTGGCGAGCCGTGTGCCAAGCCCGACGAGCAGGCCGCTGATGATGATCACGGCCCAGTTCCCGGTGAGATGCGTTTCAGCCCCGTCGAAAAGCCAAGCGATCAGCGCGGGCACGAGGATCAGACCGCCAAGGAAGGACAGCCGTTCCATCCAGTTGTCGCGGCCGCTGCCATCGACCAGCCCGCCGACGATGCCGGAGGCCCCCATGATGCGGCCATTGACCAGAAGATAGAGCGCCGCCGCGCTGCCGATCAGCAGCCCGCCCAAAAGGCCCCACAGCCATGCGATATCAAACATCATCAATCCTGCCTGTCTGCCGCTGTTGCCGCGGCGTTGATGTGGTGGTGCGGTGTGAGGACCGGGGGGACCAGGTGATGCGCCCGCCTTGTCTGCCGCGGGGATGGGAAGGAAGTTTCGCCTGTCACAGGCCGTTGATGGGCACCTTGAGGTAGCTGGTGCCGTTCTCTTCGGCCTCTGGCATGTGGCCCGCGCGCATGTTGACTTGAAGCGACGGGATGATGAGACGGGGCATCGCCAGGCTTGCATCCCGTGCCTGCCGCAGGGCGATGAAATCCTCTCGCGGGCGGCCTGCACCGACATGGACGTTGAGCGCCTTTTGCGCGGCGACGGTGGTTTCCCAGGCGAAATCCTCGCGCCCCGGGGCCTTGTAATCATGGCCCACGAAGATACGGGTGGCATCCGGCAGGGACAGGATGCGCTGCACGCTGTCATACATCACCGCCGCCGAGCCGCCGGGAAAATCGCAGCGCGCGGTGCCGAAATCAGGCATGAAAAGCGTGTCGCCCACAAAGGCCGCGTCGGCGAAGACATAGGTCAGGCAGGCCGGGGTATGGCCCGGCGTGTGCATCACATCGCCGCGCAGCTGGCCGATCATCACGCTGTCGCCATCGCGGAAGAGCTGGTCGAATTGCGACCCATCGCGCTGGAAGCGGGTGCCTTCGTTGAAGATCTTGCCAAAGGTTTCCTGCACCACGGTGATCTGCGCGCCGATCCCTATGCGCCCACCGAGGCGTTCCTGAATATAGGGTGCCGCAGAAAGGTGGTCGGCATGGACATGGGTTTCGAGGATCCATTGCAGATCCAGATCATGGTCGCGGATATGGGCGATCACCGCATCGGCAGAACGGGTATCGGTGCGGCCTGAGGCATAGTCGAAATCCAGGACGGAATCGATCACCGCGCAGGCCCGGCCTTCGGATTCCTGCACGATGTAGGTGAGGGTGTTTGTCGCCTCATCAAAGAAGGCCTGCACGGATGCCTGAACGGATGAGTTCATCGGGCGACGTCCTTTCCTGCCTTTGGTCTGCCCCGAATATGGGGTGCGGGCAATGTATCACAAGTTCTGAATGTATTAAAACCACCGGTGCATTGATCAAGGTCAAGGCCGGGCGGGGGGCAGGCGGTGCAGTGTGGAGGCCATCACAGACAGGGAGACACGCAGGATGACATCGCTCGACACCCGGAAGACCCAGTTGGAGGCCCGGCTTGCCGATCTGAACGCCCGGATGGCGGGGATCGAGATCGAACTGGAATCGCACCAGTCGGCTGATTGGGAGGAGCTTGCGACAGAGCGCGAGGGTGATGAAGTGCTGGAAGGCATGGGGCTGAGCGCGCAGCAGGAAAGCCGGATGATCACTGCGGCGCTGCAGCGGATCGCTGACGGAGACTATGGCACCTGTGCGAAATGCGGGGCGGAGATCGGGGCGGCCCGTCTGGATGTGCTGCCCTATACACCGTTTTGCCGCGACTGCGCGGCGTGAAGGAGGTTGAGATGCCAAAGACCGGATTGACGGATATGGCTGCACTGATGGGGGAGGCCGTCGAGGCCATGGCGGCGGGTCAGGCGATGGGGCTGGCGGTGCTGAAGGCCGAGATGGAGGCGCTGACGCATGTGATGCCCGGTGATGTGCCGGGGGAGACAGAAGCGGAGGCTGCACAACGGCGGCTGGCGGAAGAGGCGGCGCAGGAGGACGGTTTCGATAACATGCCGGTGTGATTGCGCCGCCCGGGCGCAGGCGCACCATTGCCAAGCCCGCCTACAGCAAGCTTAATGCGCCGAAACACAGCGAGGCGCGGGCAGGCATGGCGGACGTGGAAGGGCAAATGCTGCGGATCGGGCGAGTCGGTCCCGTACTGGACATTGCCTTGGCCCATCCGCCGGTGAACGCGTTGGACCCGCAGATGTGCGCGGCGCTGTCAGACGCGTTGGACCTTGCCTCGGTCACGGAATGTGGCGCTGTTCTGATCCGGGGCGAGGCGGGGGTATTCTCAGTTGGGCACGACGCCGGTTCGGCGCATGGCGCAGACGCAGTGGCGCTGCGACTTCTGTGCAAAAGGATCGAGGAACTGGCCTGTCCGGTGATTGTTCTGTTGCAGGGCCCCGCGCTGGGCGGTGCGGCGGAACTGGCGCTGGCGGCACATCTGCGGCTGGCGGATGAGACGGTGCAGTTCGCCCTGCCGGAGGTTGCCTTTGGCTTGTTGCCGGGTGCGGGCAGCACACAGCGCTTGCCCCGGCTGGTGGGCGCGGCAGGCGCGCTTGACCTCATGCTGAGCGGGCGGGTGGTTGGCGCGGCAGAGGCGCTGGCCATGGGCGTGATTGATCGGGTGGTGACGGGGGATGCGGAAACTGCCGGGCGGGCGGCGGCGCGTGATCTGGCCATGGTGCGGGCGCAAGGTGGGACGTGGCAGCGGACCGATGCGCTGCGGACCGGATTTCGGGATGTGGCGGCCTATCGCGCTGCGCTGGCCACGGCACGGGAAGGGCAACGCGGATCGCGTCTGCCTGCGCCGGGGCGGATCGTGGATTGCGTAGAGGCGGCGCTTCTGCTGCCGTTCGAGCAAGGTGTGGCGTTCGAGGCGGCGGCTTATGACGATCTGAGCGCCACGCCGCAATCGTTGGGTTTGCGGCATGCCTTCAGGGCCGAGCGGGCGGCGCGTCGTCTGCCTGCGGCGGTGGCCGCGCTGGAGCCTGTGGCAGTGCCGCAGCGCCTGGCGATTTGGGGCGCGGGCGGGGAGGGGGCGGCTATTGCCCGGCAGGCGCTGCAAGCGGGGATGTCGGTCTCTCTGGCCGATCCGTCGAAGGCGGGGCTGGTCGCGGCGCTGGAGACGATTGCGGCTGCGCAGGAGGCCGAGGTGAAGGCCGGGCGGATGACACCCGAGGCGCGCGATGCCGATTGGGCGCGGCTGATGCCGCTGGTGGGGCAAGAGCGGCTGCCCGAGGCCGAGGTGGTGATCACCACGCGGCCTGATCTGGTGCTGCCCGCGCCGCGCGTTGTGCTGGCGCTGGGGGTGGAGCCGCCGAAGGGGGCTGTGGCGCTGGCCTTGGTGCCGCAGGCCGAACCTTTGGCCGAGATGGTGCTGGAAGGTGCCTCGACCCCGGCGCGCGCAGCGCAGGCGGTGGCCTTTGGGCGGCGGCTGGGCTGGTCAGTGGTGCCGGTCGGGCCGGGTGGGCCGGTGGCGGTGGTTCTGGCCACGGCGCTGGCCGAAACGGTAGGTTTTCTGGAAGGACGTGGCGTGCCACGGGCGACGATCGCGCAAGCGCTGGCGCTGGCGGGGATTGCGGGCGAGGGGCGTGCAGGGGTGGCGAAACCTGCGGAAGAGGCCGTGGCGCGGCGGTGTTTTGGGGCGCTTGCCAATGCCGGGGCAAGGTTGATCGAGGCAGGGACAGCGTGCGATGGCGATACGGTGGATGCCGTGGCGATTGCGGCGGGTATCGTGGCGCGCTGGACCGGGGGGCCGATGCATCAGGCCGATCAACGAGGCCTGATGGTGATGCGGCGCGATTTGCGGCTTTGGGCGCATGAGGCGCCGGGCCTGTTTGCGCCGTCGCCGCTGTTTGACCGGCTGATCAGCGACGGAAAAGGGTTTTCCGCGCCTTAGGCGAGGATGATGCCCGCAATCACCATCATCAGACCCAGCGCCGAGATGGCCAAAGCGCCGAGGTTCAGCGCCACGACCTGCTGCAGCCGGGTCTTGATCTGAACATCGGGCAAGCCGGAGCGTTTGGCCTGCAAGGCCAGAACGATGCACCAGAGCAGCCCCAGAATGCCGATCATCGACAGCGCCGCCCCACCCCAGATCACGTAATCCATCGTCTTTGCCCCGTTGATCCCGTGCCGGGGTGGTAACGTGCCCGGGCACCGCAGGCAAGCCATGGCTGGCGCGTCAGCATCGGCTTGAACCCGGGTGGGAAGGCGGGGTAGGGAGTGGGCCACAGTTTCCCTTTGCATCACGAGGCCAGGATGAGCGACCCGACCGACGCCTATAACGTCACCGCCGATGAATTGCGGCAGTTCATCGAACGCTTTGAACAGCTTGAATCGGAAAAGAAGGACGTGGCCGAGCAGCAGAAGGAGCTCATGGCCGAGGCCAAGGGGCGTGGCTATGACACCAAGGTGCTGCGCAAGGTGGTTGCGCTGCGCAAGCGCAAGCCCGACGACATTGCCGAGGAAGAGGCCGTGCTGGAAATGTACAAGGCGGCGCTGGGCATGAGCTGAGGCCTGTCGCGCGCCCGCCATTGCGGCAGGCGCGCCTTTTGCCCTGATCAAGTATCCAGATCAGGGATCGAGGAAGGTCACACCCGGAATCGCCCGGATACGGGCGATGTCCTGGTGGTAGTTTTCGGTAAGTGTGTCGATCAGGTCTTCGTCCCAGCCGGGCAGATCAAGCTCCATGTCGATCTGGTCGGACAGGGCGAACTTGTCGAGGAAGGCCGAGACGATGCGGCGGCGCTGCGTGACGTTGGAGGGCGGATTGGCGGTCATATAGGCGCGCATCCGTTCCATCCCGTCAGGCGACATCAGATCCTTCAGCAGGTCATCCGTATCGATCAGGTTGGTGCCGGGGGCATGACCCGAGACGGCCTGCAGAACTTCGGGCCAGATCATCGGGGTGTCCTCATCGGACCAGATCGTCAGGCTGGCATCGGGGTTCAGGGTGCGAACCTCTTCCACCAGTCGGAACCAGCTGAGATCGCGCGGATCGGTTCCCCCCATCATCTCGTCCAGCGATTTGCTTGGCTGGCTGTTGCAAAGGGCAGGCAGGAAGCTGGCCGTATTGCGAATGGCCATGTGGAATTCCGCCTCAATCTCCGGGAATATCTGGGTGAAGGCCCGGATGCGTTCTGCCGCCGCCGGGTAGAGACGGCGCGAGCGGATCACCCATTGCGGATAGCTTAGAAAGTTGTCCCAAGACAGGATCAGGCGTTCGGCGCGTTCTTCTTCCATGATCTGGTCAAGGACAACGGCCTGCGTGTCACGGCTGGCAGCGCGACCCTTGAGCGTGACGGCCGTGTCGCGCAGAAGCGCGCGATAGCGGGTTGGGGCAGGAACGATGATGCCTTGTTCGGAAAGGGTTTCCCGGTTCTTCCATAGGCAGCGGATCAACCGCTCGTCATCCGTGAAATGAGCACCGAGGTGGTAAACGATACGCATGGGGACTGTACTGCTCTCTGCCGTCTTTTCGTGCCGACTATACGGGCTTTTCTGGACAGGGGAACCGGTTTCGATTATCCGGCATGGAATGATGACCAAGCAAAACAGTCGGATTCCGATGCGCTGGGCGGGGCTGCGGCCTGATGTCTGGTCGATCGGGGCTGTGTTGATCGCTGCGGTGGTTATGGCGCCGATGCTGGCCGTGGTGTGGATCGCCTTTCACCCGACTGAGAACATCTGGCCGCATCTTCTGTCGACGGTGCTGCCGCGCTATTTCGGCACGACGCTGTATCTGATGGCCGGGGTCGGGTTGCTGACGGCGTTGATGGGCACGGGGGCGGCCTGGCTGGTGGCGATGTACCGCTTTCCGGGGTCGCGATGGCTGGATTATGCGCTGCTGTTTCCGCTGGCGATTCCGGCCTATGTCGGGGCCTACGCGCTGGTTGATTTCCTGCAATATGCCGGGCCGGTGCAGGGCGGGTTGCGGGCCGTGATGGGCTGGCAAAGCGCGCGGGATTACTGGTTCCCCGAGGTGCGTTCGCGTGAGATGGCGGTGCTGGTGCTGGCCTCGGCCCTGTATCCCTATGTGTATCTGCTGGCGCGGGCGGCGTTTCGGGAAACGTCGGGCTGCGCCTATGAGGTGGCGCGGGCCTTGGGTGTGGGGCCATGGGGGCTGTTCTGGCGGGTGGGGTTGCCCTTGGCGCGGCCTGCGATCGCGACGGGCGTGGCGCTGGCGCTGATGGAAACGGTGGCCGATTTCGGGACGGTGGCGCATTTCGGGGTGCAGACGCTGACCACGGGCGTGTTTTCCACTTGGCTGAGTGGGAACAATGCCGGGGGTGCGGCGCAGATTGCCGGGGTGATCCTGATGCTGATCCTGCTTCTGGTGGCGCTGGAACGGACCGGGCGGCGCAATGCGCGGTTTCACCGGATGGGCCGGTCCGGGCGACCGGTGGAGCGGGAAAGGCTAAGCACGGCAAAGGGTTGGCTTGCGACTGGCCTGTGCCTTGTTCCTTTTGGACTGGGCTTTGTTCTGCCGGTGGCGGTGATGCTGGATCATTCGCTGGCCAATCCCGAGGTCTGGGTCGCACCGGGCCTGCTGGCGGCGCTGGTCAATACGCTGGTGGTGGGGGGCGTGGCGGCAGGGCTGACGGTGGGGGCGGCGTTGTTTCTGGTTTATGCGGTGCGGATGGCGGGTGGCAACGTGGCGCGGGTGGTGCTGCCGTTGACGACGCTGGGCTATGCCGCGCCGGGGGCGGTGCTGGCGCTGGGGCTGCTTATCCCCTTGGCCGCGTTGGACAATCGTTTGGCCGACGCGGTGCTGGCGGTCACCGGGCATGATCCGGGGCTGATCATGACGGGAACGTCAGCGGCGATCATCCTGGCCTATGTGGTGCGGTTCTTTGGCATTGCACAGGGCGCGGCGGATGCGGCGCTGGGGCGGGTGTCGCCCAATCTGCCGATGGCGGCGCGGTCTTTGGGGCGGACAGCGGGCGGCACGCTGGGGGCGGTCTATCTGCCGATGATGCGGGGGTCGGTGGCGACGGCGCTGCTGGTGGTGTTTGTCGATTGCGTCAAGGAACTACCTGCGACGCTGCTGCTAAGGCCGTTCAATTTCAATACCTTGTCGACACGTGTTTATGAATTGGCCAGTCTGGAGCGGTTGGGCGAAGCCGCCCCTGCGGCGCTGGTGGTGATGGCGGTCGGGCTCTTGGCGGTGGCCCTGCTGGCGCGGGCAAACCGCGTTTAAGCCGCCCCGCCGTGGCCTTGCATGGGGCCTCAAAACACGGTAATCGGGCATCGGTGTGCCTCTATAGCTCAGCTGGTAGAGCACCTGATTTGTAATCAGGGGGTCGGGGGTTCGAGTCCCTCTGGGGGCACCAAGATCACTTGCGAGTGGTCAAGAAATCAACGAAAACAGGACGTTATCCGCTTCCGGGGTCCACAAACGGGTCCACAGGAGGTCCACATTATGGGTGTGTCGTTGGAATTGAAGCATCTCAGAGACGGGGGTGAGGGCCTGTATGAATACACGCGCCGAGTCCCGAAGGCTGTCCAGCACGTCGTAGGCAAGGGCGAGGTCAGCCGTTCATTTAGGGCACAAACGCCCGCTGCCGTCCTGCGTGAGTATTCCCGCGTTCATGCCGAGATTGAGCGGTTGTTCGCGGATGCGAGGCGCAAACTTCAGGACCCCTCGAAGCTGACCCCACGGGAGGCAGCCGAGGTTGCACGGGGGGAGGCCGAGCGGTTGCTTGCGGCTGGGGTCGTGGGTGCGCGGGACGAAGACCAAGCGCGGGAACTCCTCGCGGAGTCGCTTATCCATGTCGGGGCCTCCCCGGCGATCTATCGGGCAGTCGTGACGCCCGAGGCGGAACTCCCCGGCCACACCCTTGAAGATGCCCGCAAGCTGTATCTCGCGGAGAAGCTGGGGGGCGGTGAGGGGCCAGAGAACCGAGAGGCGGCGGCGCGACTCGAGCGTGTCTTCATGAGGGCAGCCGGGGCCTTGGGCGATGGTGTCCGTTCTCGCCCTCTGGCTGGCCTGAAGCGGGAGGATGCCCGCAAGGTTCGGGACCATATGCTTCAATCGCCTCGGAACGGGGGAGGCACGTTGTCCCCTGCAACAGTACGCCGGGAGTTGAAGACCCTCTCCGCCGTGATCAACTTCGGCCTGAAGGAGTTCGACCTCGGGAATGTGGTCAATCCGTTCGACGGCCTGCCTATCGAAGGGGTCGGTCGTGGCGTGGTCGCCGCCCAACCTGATGCCGCCCTCAGGGACCCCCTTCCGAAGCCCATGGTCGAAGCTGTGAAGTCCAGACTGACGGGGGACCTTCAGTTGATCTGGCGGCTTCTGGCCGGGACGGGTTGCCGCCTGTCAGAGGTGCGGGGTCTGAGGGTCGAGGATGTGGTCACGTTTGCAGCCATCCCCCATATCCGGGTCACATGGCATGAGGGGCGGCGGTTGAAGACCAAGGCTTCGGTGAGGGTCGTGCCTCTTGTGGGCGATGCTCTGGCAGCCGCCAAGGGCGCCCTGAAGGCAGCCGAGGGACAAGCCGTCCTTTTCCCCCGGTTCGCCAAGCCGAGGGGAACGGACAACTGCTCTACCCAGTTGATGAAGCACCTGCGTCAGATCACGGCGGACCCGAAGCACGTTGTCCATTCTCTCCGCCACTCCATGAAGGATGCCCTCAGACTTGCCGGGGTGGAGAAGACAGTCCAAGACCTCATCCTCGGCCATGCCTCGCCGTCCATAGGGGAGACCTACGGGGGCGAGGAGGCACGCCTTCAGGTTGCCCACCGGGCTTTTCTGAAGGTCTTTGGCCCCCAAGCAGTCTAAGCCGTCAATCTGCGGACGTTGGTGGGGAGGGCGCGGGAGGATAGGGGCCAGAACCCTGTGAGGGCGTATACGGCTGGATCATGAGCGCTCGTCTACCCGTTAGGACGTCTACTAGGCCCTTCCTAGCAAGCTTCTGCTCCCAGTCATCGTCGTGCCACCCTTGGGGGATGTAGTTTCCCTCGAAGATGTCCATCTGTTCGACCTTGAACTTCAGAACCTTTGCGATCTCGGAGATGAGCTTTGTGAGTAGCGTCTCCCGTCGTTTCAAGAACGATGCCTGTACTGCTTCACTGGAGGTTGACGGGAAGGACTCGCCAAGGTTTTTCAGGTACTCCTTCCAAGCTCGGATTACAGAGTCTTCGTCTGCGAACTCAATTTCGATTAGGTTCAAAGCACCCACATGATCCATGTGCACTGGCAGCTTTCTAGTGCGCATCAAGGTCCGAAAGATATCCATTCGCCTAGCCTGGACTTCCCTTCGATCGTCGGACGCGCGGGTAATCCAGACAGCGACAACTGGACCGACGATGGCCGCCGCAGCCGTTGCAACAGCAAACCAATCGACTCCTTCCGCCATCACATCCCCCTAATTTTCTTGAAGACGGCATTCACTGGCCCCATCGGCGTATTGATGGGAACGGTTTGTCCACTCGCGAAGGACGATGTCAGATTTGCTTCAATGGTTTGGCTGAATGGGTTTGGCAGGGTTTGGCCAGTGACCAGCGTTGTGCCCGCAGGCACTGTCAACGTCACGCCAATTCGAAGTGAGCCGTCTTCAGTAACTGAATAGGCCCCTTCATAGATTCCGCCAACAGCATCTGCCCCGACAACGATCCCACGGTTCAAGACTAGTACAGCGTGCCCAAATCCCGAGGTTCCTGTGTAATAGACAGCGTAAAAGCCTTCCATGCTAGTCTCCGTTCTATGCGACGACCCTGCATGATGTGGGAGGTGCAGGCTTCGTTTCAATACCTTGTATGTCAGAGGCTCATTTTGGCGAAGCGAAGTGGGAAACCTGTTGGCCACCCTCGGAACGCGGTTCAACAACAAGACCCAGATGAGGTGGAGACCATAGAGGTAGAGACCACGGCGGCGATCGCCGTCGAGGACTGAAGTCCGAAGGTGCCTCTGTTGGGTCAGCCTCGGAACGAGCGTCATCAACAGGTGCAGCAAGTGCGGGGGTCTTCGTCTCGGCAGCCGCCGAGGTCATCTTTACCCCGAGGCGCAGCCCGAAGTCCTCCTGAAGGTTCACCTATTCTAGTGTGGAGGGCGGATTACTCCCCGGTCTCCGGGTCAGGGCATCGCTTGTAGACCACGGCCTTGACGCCATGCCCCCAGAACTTCCGGCAGTAGGCGTTGGCGGCTTGGGAGATGGTCTTGAAGGTCAGCGGTGCCCGCCGATGGAACAGGCCTTTGTCCTCCCTGCTTGCTGACAGAAGGACGGGGTCAGTCAAGATGGAGCGAAGTTGCGCGTCATGATCACGGGCGGCTTCGATCAACTCGGCCATGAACCCAAGCCGCATGTTTGGCGGCAGGGCATAGAGGTCATGGGCAAGCCACTTGGCGCGGTTGTAGTGGCGGGCGGACCTCTGCCGCTCTTCGTTGCTGTCGGTGGTCTTGCGGGACCCTCTGGCGGTGTTCTGGGAGGTGGTCTTCTGGCACCCTCGGGAACAGTACCTCTGGTTCGACCGGGCAGGCAGGAAGTCCACACCACACTTCGGGCAGGGGGTCAGGAGGCTGGATGCGTCTAGCATATGGCTGGGGGTCCTTCAGGTGATGGTTTGTGGCCCCTCAGTCCTCCTTGAAGGGCACCAGCTGGACCACCTGAGGCAGGCCTGCGGTGATCAAGGCGGCGAGGGTCTCCGAGATGGTGAGTTCCCCATTGCCGCGGCGCTTGCGGCTGCGGGCGAGGAGGGTATCCAGCACGGCCATAACCTCGGGGCGGATACGGACGGTGCGCCAATCGCGGGCCTTCGAGGGCAACAGTGGGGCAGCCGTGGTGATGCTCTCGGGGAGGTGGCGGCGCTGGACTGCGGCGAGGGCCGGGACGAAGAGGAGGGTGCGTTCCTGACCAGTGATCTTGCGGCGGGCGAAGTTGTTCATTGTGAGGGGGTGTCCTTGTGACAAAGCGAAAAGGGTTCCCCGAGGGTTGAACCTGCGGGGAGTGCTGGAGGTGCGACGGAGGGGGCTGGAATTGATCGGCACCCCCCGTGAGGAAGGCGTGATGGCTGTTTGGCTCTAGGATGTGGGTTAAACGCCGCGCGGCGGGCTTGCTGCCTGCCTCTTATCCATGGGTGGGGTTAATCGGCGGCGATGGTGGTTGGTTTGGCCTAGGGTGTGGGTTAATCGCGGTGATGGCTGTTATGTGCTAGGGTGGGTGTTAATCGGGGCGGTGGCTGTTCTGTGCTAGGATGGGGGTTATTCGGTCACTCGCCCTCGGCCCCGGCCTCCAGCCGCTCCAGCGTCCTCATCACCTGCGCTGCGGACCACTTACCGCCCCGCGAAGTCTGGACCCCCGAGGCGTTCAGGCAGTCCGCAATCTCCCTCAGGGTCTTCCCGGCTTGCCGCATGGGTTGCACCATCCCGGCCACCTTCTGGGCATACCCCTCGGCCTTCTCCTTCACGGCCACGTTGCGCGCCTCCGTCTTCGGGCGGATGCCCCCCAGCTTCTTCCCCTTGGCCTTTGCCTCGGCCAGTGCTGCCTTGGTGCGCCGCGAGATGAACTCCCGCTCCTGTTCCGCGAGGGCCGCGTAGATGTGCAGTTGGAAGGTGTCCGCGTGGGGCATGGAGGCCACCCGGAAGTTGATACGGCGGTCTTCCATCAAGGTGGCGATCTGGGAGACCCTACGGGACAGGCGGTCCAGCTTCGAGACCAAGAGGGTGGCACCCAGCTTGCGGCACAGGTCCAAGGCCTTGGCGAGTTCGGGGCGGTCACTGTCCTTGCCAGACTGCACCTCGGTGAACTCGGCCACGACCTCGAAGGGCTGCTCTGCGTAGTGGGTCAGGAACATCTCTATGTCGCGGGCCTGGGCCTTGAGGCCGAGGTCGGACTTGGCCTGCTCCTCGGTGCTGACGCGACGGTAGATAACGAACTGCTGCATGATGGTGCTGCCCTGCCTTCGGTGGGTGTTTCACCTTGTAGGCAGGGCCTGTTGCAAATGTCAACGTACGTTGTGATTGCAACGTGCCATCACGAAGCCCAAGCGATGGACAGGCCGGGGAGGTCGAGGACGCCAGACCCCTTGCCTTCGCGGGTGATGCCATATCGGGCGGCGGGTGCGGTCTCGCGCTGGGCGAAGACCTCAAAGCGACCAAGGCGGATGGACAGGAAGGAACGGGAGGCGGCGAAGCTGATGGTCATGGGTGGAACTCCTGAGGATGAACCTCCGCCAACTTGGCAGAGGTAGAGGTGAACCGAGGGCACCCCTCGGCTGCCCCTTGATGAGTCCCCGTAGATTCCCTGTCAATCCATATAAAACATACACTTAAGGGACATTCCTGCGCGTGGCTGTGAAGGGGCGCGACCCACCCCCACCGGGGGTAGCGCGGTGGCCGCAGATACTATCTCTGGGTCTCGCACTTGTGCGCTGAAATATTCCGGGGTCTATCGTCAGTCTAGCTGACGTTAGGGCGGGGGCCGTCAGCCCCGAAGTCCATACCAAAGGTCCCAGAGCCATAAGGTCCTAGGCTCGACCGTCTGAAGGCAATCCATCAGAGCGCGGGCTGATTGGGGGTCGGGCTGGCATAGGCCAATGAGGAGTGCATAACGCTGGCGCTCCACATCCGCGAGGCGAAGGCTGGTGAAGGCGAGAGCGACGACGGTGAAGATTAGGAACACGCTACGCATTCTGACCTCCGAGCTTTGCGACGATCAGCCGATAAGGAAGCTGCATTCCGAGATTTCCTTCGAGAAGGTTGAGAGGAAAGAACCAACACCAAACAACCAGACACCCACGACTTCAATGTGTATCAGGCTTGCCGCCGCGTCTCTCATGTCATCGCGAATTTGTTGAACCTTCCCAACAAGTTCTCCTGCCCTGCTCTCCAGCCGTGACGATATCTCGCTGGTGGTCTCCCGGGTTTCCTTCCTCAAGGTGTTGATGTCCTGCTTGATGGCCTCTTGCTGCCGTTCGATCATCTGGACGCGCTCTTCCAGTGTCGGGGTCGAGGGGGTAACAACTACCACCGCCCCATGTCCTGTTATCGAGACTGACCCTGAGGCAGTGCCTACCGCCACGACGACACTCTTCCTACGCAGTCTGGCCTTGATGACTGAGTAGATGGAAGGAACCTTGTGCTTTCTCGCGGCGGCGGTCACGTCGATGAACACAATCAGGAAGCCGATGACCTGTAGAATGAAGCCAGCGGAGCGGATGGTGAGTTCGGGCATGCCAAACCAGTTGGCCCACCATCCGATGGTCCCGACAGCCACCAACAGGCCCAGATAGATGGCTACGCGGAAGCGGTGGAGACCGTCAAAACTCATTCGGAACACCTCTGTAAATCCCCGTCAGGTTACCAGCCATCTCGCGGTGGGCAAGCGCAAAGCCCCACTTGACCTAGGTCCACAAATGGGGCCACATCAGGTCCACACCTCGGGAACGGACCTGTCCTAACCCGTTGATTTCATAGGGGTCCGTCGAGTTCGATTTCCTTAGGCCTCTCCCTCTGGGGGCACCAAATCCTTCCTTTTCGTTTCGTGAGCATCGGGTCGCCTGCCGTTCGTGCGGTGTGTGAGGTTTGGTGTGCAAGGCTTTGTGGACGCTGGATTAATTCTTGTCATTTTGGCCGAAAGGCGGTGCCGCTGGTGGTGCAGGCGTGCAGTGCAGACGGCTGTGCATACGCGCGGTGGTGTTGGAAGGCGTTAACCATGGCGTGAGTCGGGTGTCGGATGGCAAAAGGGCCGCCCTTGGGGGCGGCCTTTTCGTTAGAGCGCAGCGTGGGTTCCTGGGCGGCTTAGGGGCGTTTGCCGACGATCAGGTGATCGGGGCCATAGGGGAAGCCCGTGATGTTGCGGTTGCCCTTGTTGTTGTCGTCGGTGATGACGAGGATGTCATGTTCGCGGTAGCCGCCTGCGCCGGGAAGGTGGTTGGGAATGGTGATCATCGGTTCCATCGACACGACCATGCCGGGTTCCAGCACGGTGTCGCAATCTTCGCGCAATTCCAGCCCGGCTTCGCGGCCGTAATAGTGGCAGAGCACGCCGAAGCTGTGTCCGTAGCCGAAGCTGCGATATTGCAGCAGGTTTTCCGCGGCATAGATCTCATTCAGCTCCTTGGCGATGTCAGAGCATTTGTTGCCCGGCACCAGCAATTCCTTGCCGCGGTCATGGACCTTGCAGTTGATTTCCCAGAGCCGCAGATGTTCGTCCGTCGCGGTTTCGGCGAAGAGCGTGCGTTCCAGCGCGACGTAATAGCCCGCCACCATCGGGAAGCAGTTGAGCGAGAGAATATCGCCGCGTTCGATGCGGCGGGAGGTGACGGGGTTATGCGCGCCGTCGGTGTTGATGCCGGACTGGAACCATGTCCAGGTGTCGAGCAGTTCGCCTTCGGGCCAGATCTTGGCGATTTCGCGGACCATGGTGGCGGTGGAATGCAGCGCCACCTCATGTTCCGGGGTACCGACCTGCGCGGCCTCCACACAAGCGGCGCCGCCGAGATCGGCGATGCGGGTCATCTTTTCGATATGGACGATTTCCTCGGCCGATTTGATCATCCGCAGGCGCATGGCGGGGGCGGCGATATCGACGAATTCCATATGGGGGAATTCATGCTTCAAGAGCGCCAGCGTATCGATCGTGATGTGATCGTATTCGATGCCGAGGCGTTTGACCCCACCGGTGAGTTGGCGGATGGCGTAGAAGTAGTTGTCCTTTTGCCAATCGGTATACGTGACGTTCTTCCCGCCGAAGGTGCGCCGCCAAGGCTGGCCGCCGTCGATGCCTGCGGAGATGGAGGTGGAGATTGTGTGATCGACCAGCAGGCCGTAGCGGCGGCCAAATTGGCAGAACAGGAAGTCGGCGTAGTAGTTGATGTTGTGGTAGCTGGTGAAGAGGGCGGCGTCGATGCCGAGGCCTGCCATGACGCCGCGGACGGCGTCGAGGCGGCGCTGCATTTCCGCATCCGAGAAAGTGGGGGTCGGGCGGGTGCCGTTGCCGGTGTAATCCTGAAGTCTTTCGCGCTGCATCTGCGGGCCTTTCCATCTGCGGGTTGCGGCGCAGGGTCGGGCCAAAGGGGGCGATTGTCAAAAGAGGGTTTCTCATGCGATGTGTGAGAAAATCTCATTCGACCGAGGGCCATGTTTCATGCAGATTCCCCTGAATTCCTTGCGTGCGTTTGAGGCGGTGGCGCGGACAGGATCGTTCAAGGCGGCGGCAGAGTTACTTTTTGTCACGCAATCGGCGGTGAGCCATCAGGTGCGGCATCTGGAGGACTGGCTGGGCGGGCCGCTGTTTGACCGGGACGGCGGGCGGCCAAGACTGCGGCCGGAGGGGGCGGAACTGGCGCGGGCGGTGAGCCTGTCGCTGGCTGAGATGGAGGCGGCCTGCAACCGGGTGCGGGACGGGCGGCGGGTGGGGCCCTTGGTGATTGCGGCGATCCCGTCGGTGGCGGTGTGCTGGCTGATCCCGCGGCTGGCGGGGTTCCGGGCGGCACATCCGGAGGTGGAGTTGCGGGTGGTCTATGCGATGCATGGGCGGGACATGGATTTTCGCGATGTGCATCTGGCCTTTGTCTTTGGCAAAGGCCAGCCGGAGGGGGAGGCGGAGGCGTTTCTGCCGGGGGTGAGCGTGCCGGTGTGCAGCCCCGCGCTATTGGGTGGGGCGCGGACGGGGCGGGGAACGCGGTATCTTCCATCGGAGATACTGGCGCTGGGGCTGCTGCATGACACCGACCTGAGCGGTTGGGCGGCGTGGTTTCGGCGGGCAGGGGTGCCGATGCCGATGACGGATGCGAGCCGGAAGGGCGCGGCGGTGTTTGAGGATTTCAACCTGCTGCGCGCGGCGGCCCTGGCGGGGCAGGGGGTGGCGTTGTGCCCCTTGGCGATGATCCGGCCTGATCTGGAGGCGGGGCGGTTGGTGCAATTGTCGGATGTGTCAGTGCTGGAGGATCATGGGTATCATCTGGTGACGGGGTCGATGGGCGCGGATGCGCGCATCCGGGCCTTTCGCGATTGGGCCTTTGCGGCGCGGGACGGGATGACGGGATAGAGCGATGGAGAGCAGCGTGACCGCGAATTTCATACCCAAGGGCGTGGCGCATGTGGCGGTGGCCAAGGCGGGAGAGCCGCTGCGCATGACATTCGTGCTGCTGCCCAACTTTTCGCTGATCGCGTTTTCATCGGCCATCGAGCCGCTTCGGATTGCCAATCAACTGGCGGGGCAGGTGCTGTTTGAATGGGAGGTGATTTCCGAGACGGGGTTGCCGGTGGCCTGTTCCAATGGGGTGAAGTTGCAGGTGGACGGCGCGCTGGGGGAGACGAAGCCCAAATCGATGGTGTTCGTCTGTGCCGGGGTGGAGCCGGAGAAATCGGCCAGCCGGAAGGTGGCAGATTGGTTGCGCGGGCAGTGGCGGATCGGGCGGACGGTGGGCGGGCTGTGCACCGGGGCCTATGCGCTGGCCAAGGCGGGGATCTTGGAGGGGCGCAGTTTCACCCTGCATTGGGAGAACCTGCCGCCCTTCATGGAAACCTTCGCCCATCTGCGACCGTTGGAGCAGCTTTACTGCATCGACGGGCGCATCCTGACCAGTGCGGGGGGTGCTGCGGCGACGGATCTGTTCATCGAGATCGTGGCGAAGAATTACGGGGACAAGCTGGCGGATGCGGTGCTGAAGATGTGCCTGCATGGGCAGCAACGGCCGGCGGATCTGCGGCAGCGGATGTCGCTGTCATCGACGCTGGGCATCCGCAACCCGGTGCTGGTGGCCGTGATCCGGCAGTTCGAGGAGAATTTGGAGCAGGGGGTGGAGATCGAGGCGCTGGCGGGGTCGCTGGGCGTGTCGCGGCGGCAGGTGGAGCGGTTGTTTCAGCGCTATGTCGGCATGTCGCCCAAGCAATACCTCAACGGGCTGCGGCTGGAGCGGGCGCGGGCACTGTTGACCGAGACGGACATGCCCGTGGCAGAGGTTGCCTATGGCTGCGGGTTCAATGCGACGAACACGTTTACCAAGGCGTTCCGGCAGCGCTATGGCGTGTCGCCAAGGCGGCTGTCGAGCCGGCATGGCGGGGCGGTGGCCTGAGCGGCGGCGCGGTTAAGTGGACGCGGGGGGCGTGTGCGCCTCGAACCAGTTGCAGGTGGCCTCAAGTTCCACATCGCGGAAGTCGATGCCGGGCAGGACCAGCACGGTGGAGGGATCATCGGTGATCTGACCGGCGACAAAGACCGAGGCTTCGGGGCGGGCGTCGGTGACCGACACGACAAGGCGGCCAAGCTGTTCCAGCGATTGCGAGGAGCCTGCGGCGAAGCCGAAGATCCGGTCGGTGGAGCCTTTGAAATGTTCGCACAGCTCTTCGTTGGTGTAGCCGATAAGGAGCGTGATATCCCAGCCGCGCGCGCGGAACACGTCGGCGGCGGCGGAGATGGCCAGCGTGTGCATGTCGCCCGGCACGAGGGCAAAGGTGGCCGATTTGCGCAGGCCGTGATCGGGCATGGAAGTGGGGCGGCGGCGGTAGCGCAGGAAGGAATAGATGCGCGACGCGCCGATGGTGGCGGCCTGATAGGTGACGGTGCCCGCGTTCCACAGCGCGCCGATTTCGCGGGCAATGGGGCCGAGCCGTTCGGACAGGAACCAGTCCAGTTCGCGCAGGGGATCATCCAGCGATTCAAGTGCGGAGAACGCGTCTGCCTCAGAGCCGGAAGTGAGGACGAGGGCGGCGGATTTGACCGCCTCCAATTCGCGGGCTTCGCGCAGTTCGGCGGCGCGGCGGGCCACGCGTTGCAAAACCTCGCTTGCCAGTGAGGTGACATGACCGCGTGAATCGCCGTGTCGTTTCCGGACAGAGCTTTGTTCTGTCAGGGTCCTTGCAAGGTTCTGATCGTCGTATTCGGATGGCATTCTGATTATCGGGGGCTGTAAGACGCCCCTCTCCGGTTCCCTGTCTTATTGGGCACACAGGCGGGGTTGGAAGTCAATCCGGGAATGCCGTCCGGGGCCGCTCAGGCCGCCTTGCGGGGGGCGGCGTTTCGACCCAGAAAGGGGTGGCCGGGATGCGGCGCGTGGGGGCGGAAATGGCGGAAACTGCGGGGGAACGTCTGGCGCTGATTGATGTTGCGCGGACGGTGGCGCTGCTGGGCATGGCGGTGTTTCACTTCGTGTTCGATCTGGAATTGTTCGGGTATCTGGAGCCGGGCACGACGGTCACGGGTGGCTGGGCGCTGTTCGCGCGGCTGGTGGCGGGGTCATTCCTGTTTCTGTCGGGGGTGAGTCTGGTGCTGGCGCATGGCACGGCGATTCGCTGGCCGGGGGTGTGGCGGCGGTTGGGCAAGCTGGTTGTGGCGGCGGCTTTGGTGAGCCTGGGCACCTATGTGGCCTTTCCGCAGGCCTTTGTGTTTTTCGGCATTCTGCATTCCATCGCGTTGTGCGGGCTGATCGGGCTGGCGCTGATCCGGGTGCCGGGGGTGGTGCTGCTGCTGCTGGCCGTGGCGGTGGTGGCGGTGGACCGGAGCGTTACACTTGAGGCGCTGAATTCGCGCTGGCTGGCTTGGACGGGGCTGCACGCGGTCAACCCCTGGGCGGTGGATTTCGTGCCTGTGTTTCCCTGGCTGGGCGCGGTGCTGGCCGGGATGGGGGCGGCGAAGCTGGCGGCGGCGGCGGGGCTTTGGGATCGGGCGCGCGCTGTGCCAGCGGGGCCTTGGCTGCGGCGGCTGGCCTGGCCGGGGCGGAATTCGCTGGTGATCTATCTGGTGCACCAGCCGGTGCTGATCGGGCTGGTCTGGGCGGTGACGATGGGTTTGCGCTGATCAGCGCAACCGGAGCGCGCGGCGGCCGATCGCGCTGACCGAGACGGCGATCAGAATGATCGCGCCCACCAGAACCTGACGAACATAGCTGTCGACTTGCATCTGCGTCAGGCCGTTGTCGAGCACGCCCAGCGTGATGACGCCGGCGACGGTGGCCAGCACATGCGGTTGGCCATCGCGGGTGACGGTCATGCCCAGAAACACAGCGGCGATGGCGGTGAGCATCAGCCCATCGCCCTGCACCGGATTGGCCGACGCGACGCGGGCGGCATACATCAGCCCGGCAATCGCCGCCCCCAGCCCGGTGATGGCAAAAGCCGACAAGCGCAGGGCGCGGGTGCGGACACCCGCCAGACGCGCGGCCTCGGCATTGCCGCCGATGGCATAGAGGCGGCGGCCATAGGTGGTGTGTTCGAGGATCACCCAGATGATCAGCGTGATGAGCGCGGCAAGCAGGGTGAGCGCGGGCAGGATCAGGGGCTTGTCGTCCAGCGTGCCGACGGCCATGCCGCCGCGCGCGAAATCGGCAAAGGCCTGCGGGATGTCGCGGCCGAAGATGGTTTTCCCGCCCGAGATCAGGAAGGCCGCGCCAGAGAACATGGTCAGCGTGGCCAGCGTGGCGACGAAGGGCAGGATGCCGATCAGGCTGACGAGGATGCCGTTGAACAGCCCGCCGATGATCCCGGCAAGAAGGGCCGCGCCAAGGGCGGCGGCGATGGGCCAATCCTGCGTGAAGAGGATCGCCGCGATGACGCCCGCGAGCGAGGCCATGGCGCCGACCGACAGATCGAAATCACCCATGACCATGACCACGGTCATGGTGACGGCGACCACGGTCAGCATGGAAAGCTGCTGGCTGATATTGAGCCAGTTGCGCGCGGTCATGAAGGTATCGGGCAGCGCGATCCAGAAGAAGACGATGATCGAGGCCATGCCAAGGAGCGAGCCATAGCGTTTGAGGAGGGCGGCCATGGTCAGGTGTCCTTTGCGTAGCAGGCTGTCAGAAGCGCGGCCTCGGTCAATCCGTCGGTGGGCAGGGTGGCGGTGATGCGGCCTGCCGTCAGGATGGCGATGCGGTCGGACAGGCCGATGAGTTCGGGCAGATCGGAGGAGACGAGGATCACGGCGGTGCCTTGGGCGGCAGCGGCGCGGATGAGGGTGTAGATGTCAAACTTTGCGCCCACGTCGACGCCGCGCGTGGGTTCATCCAAAAGGAGCAGGCGCGGATTGGCGGCCATGGCGCGGGCAAACAGCACCTTTTGCTGATTGCCGCCCGAAAGTTCGGCCACGGGCTGATCGGGGCCGGTGGATTTGAGGCGGACCTCATCCGACAGGCGGCGGGTGAGGGTGGCGGTGGCGCGGCGGTTGACGATGCCTGCGCGGGAGAGGCGGGCGAGGTGCGGCAGGGCGATGGTTTCCGACAGGGCGCGGGCGGGCATGACGCCCTCGGCCCGGCGTTCGCGGGGGATGTAGGCGATGCCTGCCGCCCAGGCGGCTGTGGGGGTGGAGGGGAGGGGTTGGCCATTCAGGGTGGCGGTGCCCTTGCGGGGCAGCGCGCCGATGAGGGCGCGCAGCAGCGCGGCGCGGCCGGAGCCGGAGAGACCCGCGATGCCGAGGATTTCGCCGGGGGCGAGGTCGAGGGAGATGCCATGAAGGCCAGGGGCGGAGAGGTCGCGCAGGGTGAGGATGGGGGGGCTTGTTGCGTGGGAGCCGCGCGGGGGGAAAAGGTCGGACAGGGCGCGGCCTGTCATGTCCTGGATGATCTGGCCGCGTGTGGTCTCGGCCCGCGGGTGGGTGGCGACATGGGCGCCGTCGCGCAGGGTGGTGATGCGGTCGGCCAGCGCCATCACCTCATCCATCCGGTGCGAGACGTAGAGGATGGCCGCACCTTGGGCCTTGAGTGTGGCGATGGCAGCGAAGAGGCGGGCGGATTCGGCATCGGTGAGGGCGGCGGTCGGCTCATCCAGGACATAGAGCCAGGGGGCGGGGGCTGCGGGCAGAAGGGTGGCGGCGATGCGGACCAGCATCTGGTCGCCGGGGCCGAAGGTGGCCATGAGGGCATCGGTGGGGATGTGCTCTGCGCCAAGGCGGGACAGGGCCGTTGCTGCTGCGCGGTGCAGGGCGGACCAGTGGACGAGGCCCCGGAGCAGGCCGGGGCGGCGCGGATAGGGGCGGGCGAGGTGCATGTTTTCCGCCACGCTTAACGCGGGGACGATTTGGAGCTCCTGATGCAGGAAGCGGAAGCCTGCGGCGGTGGCGGCGGCGGGGGTGCCGAGGGGGAGGGGCGTGCCGTCCAGCAGGATGGTGCCGGCGTCAGGCTGTTCGAGGCCTGCAAGGATGCGGATCAGGGTGCTTTTGCCCGCGCCGTTTTCGCCCATCAGGGCATGCACCTCACCCCCGCGCAGATCAAGCGCTGCGCCCGTCAGGGCGCGGGTGGGGCCGTAGGATTTGGCAAGGCCCGTGATCGAGAGATGCGGCATGGGGGTCAGGGCAAGGGGGGTGCGGGGGGGCGGTTGCCCCCCCGCTGTGCCGGGGTCATTCAGCGGCGTTGGCCGATGTGATCAGCTTGGTGGGCACGTAGATCACGTTGGCCTTCAGGGTTTCTCCGGCAAGAACGCGGGCGACGGTATCGGCGGTCGTCGCCCCGATGCCTGCGAAATTCTGCGCGACGGAGGCTTCGAAATTGCCGCCCGTGGCGATGGCGTCGCGGGCCTGCGGGTTGGCGTCGATGCCGGTGATGACGATGCCTTCGCCCTGGCGGCCTGCGGCTTCGATCGCTTGCAGGGCACCAAGCGCGGGCTGGTCCCAGGCGGCCCAGACGGCCTTGATGCTGCCGGGTTCGGGGTTGGCGGCGAGGATCGCCTCCATCTTGGCGCGGCTGTCGGCGATGCCGCCATCGGCCACATCGGGGGTGACGCGGTCAAGGACCGCGATGTCGGGGTGGTTGACAAAGACGGCATCCGCGATGGCACCGCGCACTTGAACGGGGGGGAAGGCGTCGAAGACGAACATCACCACATTGCCCGCCCCGCCGATGCGGTTGGCGACATAGACGGCAGTTTCGGCGGCCATGGCGTAACCGTTGGAGGTGACATTGGCCTGAATGCGCGGGTCGGCCCCGGCGTCCATGCCGAAGACGGGGATATTGGCCGCGACGGCGGCATCAAGTCCTGCGCCGACCTGTGCGGGATCGACGTTCAGGACGATGGCATCGACGCCCTGCGTCGCGGCGTCTTCCATGCGCGAGATGACTGCTGCGACGTCACCAGCGGTGTCGATGACGTTGACGGTCCAGCCAAGTTCAGTCGCGCGGGCCTCAAAAGCCTCGACATAGAACTGGGTGCCAGGTTGCGACAGGTAGGGGGTGATAACGGCGACGGTTTCGCCTTCGGCCCAGGCTGCGCCTGCGAACCCCGTCAGGGTCAGGGCGACGGCGAGGCTGCGGGTCAGCCGATTTGCGGTGGATGTGGTCATGTGAGGTCTCTCCCTGTGGCGGCCCGGTTTTCCGGTGATCTTGCGGGGGAATGATTGTCAGGCCAGTCTGGCCCCGTCCAGTGGAATGTGGCGGGGGGCGGGATGCAGGGTCGGGTGATCGGGATTGATGTGGGGACCACATCGGTCAAGGCGGTGATGCTGGGGCTGGATGGGCGGCGGCTGGCCAGTTTTTCGCAGGCCTATCCGACGGCGCGGCCCATGGCCGGGCGGGTGGAGCAGGATCCGCAGGACTGGCTGCGGCTGGTGCGGGCGGCGCTGGAGCAGTTTGCGGCGGTGGGCGGGGCGGATGCGATCTGCGTGACCAGTCAGGTGAACACGCATGTCTTTGTGAATGGCGCGCTGAAGGTGCTGCATCCGGCGATTGTCTGGCAGGATGGGCGGGCGGCGGCGGCAGGGGCGGCCATCGACGCGCAGGTGAGCGTGGCGCAGAAGGTGGCATGGCTGGGCGCGCCGATCCCGGTGGATGCGAGCCATGCCTTGGCGCGGATGGGTTGGATGCGGGACGCGCATTCCGAGGTGTGGTCGCGAACGGCGCATGTGCTGTTGCCGCGGGACTGGATCGTGGCGCGGCTGACAGGGGCGCTGGCCTGTGATCCGATGTCATCGGTCGGGCTGGTGACGCCGGGGTTGGACTATGCGGCGGGGTTGATTGACCTTCTGCCGGGGGCGGCGGCGCGGTTGGTGCCTTTGGCGGACCCGCTGACGGTGGTGGGGCGGGTGGGGGCGGACTGGCCTTTTGCGGGGGTTCCCGTGGTGCTGGGCATGATGGATGCCTGGGCGAGCCTGTTCGGGCTGGGCGTCGCGCGGCAGGGCGAGGGGATGTATCTGTCGGGCACGTCCGAGGTGCTGGGCGTTGTGTCGGCGCAGGTGAAGGCAGAGCCGGGGGTGATCGTGTTCCCCGACTGGCGCGGGGTGCGGTTCCATGCGGGGCCGACGCAATCGGGCGGCGCGTCGCTGGAATGGGTGGCGCGACTGGTTGGGTTGGAGGCGGAGGCGGCGCTTGCGCGGGTGGCAGAGGTGGCCGAGGACGCGCCGCTGTTCCTGCCGCATCTGGCGGGCGAGCGCGCGCCGATATGGGATGCGGGGTCGCGCGGGGGCTTTGCCGGGTTGAGCGGCGGCACGGGGCCGGGCGAGATGGTGGCGGCGGTGCTGGAAGGGGTGGCCTTTTCGGCGCGGCTGGCCTTTGAGGCGCTGGAACGGTCGGCGGGCACACGGGTGGAGGTGATCCGGGCGGGGGGCGGCGGGTTTGCTTCGGATGTCTGGGCCCAGATGCGGGCGGATGTGTTCGGGCGGCCCCTGTTGCGCGTGGCAGGGCGCGATCCGGGCGCGGTGGGCGCGGCGGTGATGGCCGGCGCAGGCCTGGGCCTGATGGCCGATCTTGCGACGGCGGCGGAGGCGTTGGTGCAGACCGACCGGGTGTTCGCGCCTAGGCCGGAGGCAGCGGCGCGGGCCGAGCGGCGCTATGCCATTTGGCGCGGGATGTATGAGGCGATGCGTCCGATCAACCATGCTTTGGCTGGTTGAGGGGGCGGGTCAATCGGAGGTGCGCGCCTCGGCCGAGTCGCGCAGGCGCAGGAAAAAACCGGTCACCTCTTCCGGGGTGGCGCGGTCGATGGCGTTGTCGGCCAAGTCTGCCCGCGACCAGATCCAGCTGGCGGCCGGGTCGTGCAGCATGGCCCAGTCTGCGAAGACGCGTTCTTCGGCCGGCTCCGTCACATGCAGCGTCACCTCAAGGTGGCGGTCGTCGCGGGCGATGCGGTCAATCGCGCTGCGGACCTTGTCTTCGGGGCCTTCGAGCCATTGCAGATAGATGTCATCCCGGCAGATCAGGGCGCCGGTGATGCCGTCGCGCTGGTTCAGGCGGCGGGCCTGTTCGAGGATGCCGTGCAGAACCCC
This sequence comes from Variovorax paradoxus, assembly GCA_943370085.1. Lineage (GTDB taxonomy): Bacteria > Pseudomonadota > Alphaproteobacteria > Rhodobacterales > Rhodobacteraceae > Paragemmobacter. The sequence continues at coordinate 128,060 of CALRPT020000002.1, forward strand.
GGCGTCAAAGCCGAAGGGGCGCGAGCTGTAGATGGCCCGGAACAGGGTCATGGGATCGTCTCTCTTGTATTGGGTTGGGCCGGCGGGGTTGGGTCTTGTGGCAGTGCAGATGGGATCAGCCCCGCAGGCGGATAAGGCGATCCAGTTCGCGATAGGCCGAGGGGGCATCGGTGAAGAGAAGATCGATATCGGCCAAGGCGCGCAGGCGTTTGCCATCCACGGTGGCGGCAGGGGCCACGCCGATGATGGCCTCGGGCACGACAAGGCGCATGGCCACGACAAGCCGCATCAAGGCATCCAGCCGCTGTTCGGTGCTGAGCGACAGGCCGATGATCAGGGGATGGGTCTGTTCGACATGGGCCATCAGCGCGTCATGGGTGGTAGAGGTCTGCAGGTCGATCTCCCATCCCGCGTCGCGGAAGATATCGGCGGCGACGGTGATGCCGATGCCGTGGTCTTCGCCTGGCACGGTGGCAAAGAGGGCCGAGCGGCGGATGTCGAAGGCCGGGCGACGGGCCGCCCCTTCGGCGCGCAGGGCGCGCATCAGGGCGTAGAGATGGCCTGTTGCGAAGGTCACTTGAAGGAAGGAGTAGCGGTCTTCCTCCCATCCTGTGCCAAGGTGGCGCGCAGCCCCTGTGATGTAGCCAAGATAGACGGCCTGCCGCGAGACGCCTTCGGCGCGGCGATCATGGATGAAGTGAAAGGCGGCCTCGGCCTTGGGCTGGATCAGTGCGTCGCAGAAGGCACTGATGCTGTGGCTGCCGATGGCGGGGACGCTGAAGACGGGTTCATGCGAGCGGAAGTCGGCCAGACGGCGGACGATGTCTGTCACCAGCGCGCCGACGGCATCCGGGGGAAAGGCCACGCGTTTTGCCGCGAAGAGCGAGGCGGTGCGCGAGAACACCTCTGGGTCGAGCGAAGCCTGCTGTTTTGCCATCACGATCCCCCCGGAAGTTGAGCATACCTGTGCATGCCTTTCGTTCAAGTGATTTAACGCCGCCTGGGCAGGTCTTCTGTGCGCGGGCTGTCAGGGACCGAGGAGGGCAGGCGGCGCGAGGGGCGCCGCCTGCAGTCATGCGTGCGCTGCGGGGCTGGCGTCAGGCGGCGTGGCTGGCGGTTGTGGCGCTGGTTTCCCAAGCCAGACCGGGGCGGTAGCGCGCAGTGATCTGCCCATCGGTCAAGGCAAAGAGATGGAGCCAGCCGTTATCAAAGAGCTGCCGCACGCCGTCATGTTTGCGCAGGATGGCGGTGATGGCATCGGTGGGGGCCTCGATCAGCACCGACAGGCGCAGCGCGTCATGGGCAGGGGCGGTGCCGTCATGGATGGTCTGGAAGGGCAGGCCGGGGCGGAGGAGGCCGCCATTGCCTTCGACCACGCCGATGCCGCCCACGACATTGTGGATCAGCTTGTTGCCGCCGCCAAAGACCTGTGGTGCGACGGAGGAGCCGTAGTATTGCAGGCTGATCCAGCTGGCCACGACGACCGGGGCGGTGATGATGAGTTCCAGCGTGGCAAAGCCCTGATCCTGCGCCCAATCATAGCTGTGCAGGAAGGCGCGGCCGCCCAGATCGCGCCCGGTGGTGGCGCTGCGGGGGGCGGCGATGAAGGCGGCGCATCCGGCAAGGCCCCATTCGGGGCGCACCTCGGCCCAGTCGGCGGCGCGGTTTGCGATGCCTTGCGCGGTGGCACCGGGAAGCCGCAAGGCGCGTTCGGTGCGTGCGAGATGGCCTGCGGCGGCGAGCCAGGTTTCGGCCTGGGCAAGATCGGCGCTGTGATCGGGGGCGGGGGTGTCGTGGTAGAGCGTGACCTTGTCCGTCACCGTATCGTGCAGCCCGGCCACGAAGAGCGTGTCGGCGGGCAGGGTCAGCCCCAGCGCAGGCAGGCCTGCGCGGGCTTCGGGATCGTTGAGGAGCGAGGCCAGAAGCCGTGCCGAGACCTCGCCCGTCTGGCCGCAGCAGGCGCCGCAGTGATAGGCGCTTTCATGCGGGTTGTTGGTGAGTTGTGCGCCATGGCCGATGAGCAGGATGAGCCGCGCATGGCCCGAGGTCAGGCTCATGGCGCGCAACACGGCGGCGGTGGTTTGCGCCTTCTGATCGGCGGTCAGGCCGCCTTCGATCTGTGGCAGGGGGCCGGGGGTGAGCCCGTCGGCCCCCAGACCCAGCGCGTCGCGGACAAGCTTGCCGCCATAGAGGGGACCGGCGGCCTCGACAAAAGCGAAGGAGGAGACGGCGGCCTGACGGAACCGGCCCCAGGCGCGTTTGGCCCGCGCGGTGATGCGGGTGGCGGTTTCGCTTTCCGCACCGCTGTGGCTGGTGGATATGAGGGCGGGGTTCAGGAGAGCGGGCAGATGGGCCTGCACCTCATCCGTGCCTTGTGGGCGATGGGCGACGGGCAGGCCGAAGAAGCCCGCGAAACCGAGGGTTTCGATCGTGCTGTCCTGTGCCTCCAGCGCGCGACGCAGCACTTCGGAGCGGACATCGATGCACAAGGCTGCCTGCAGGGCGGGGCGGCCTGTGTGCTGGACCGGGCCGGAGAGAAGGGCCGCCAGCTTGCGCTGATGGGCGCGTTCGGCGGCATCCTGCAGGATGGCATCCAGCGCCTGATCGGGGGTGGCGGTGACCTGGGACGCATGGGCGGCGACAGTTGCGGACCAATCGGCGGCCAGCATGGGCGCATGGGCAAGCAGCGCCTCGTCCCACAGCAGGCGGATGGCCAGCAGATCGGTCAGCGTGGCGTCAGTGCCGCCCTTCAGCTCAGCCTGCCACAGGAGCCAGCGCGCGTGCTGCGGCCAACCGCCGAGATCGGCGAGCAAACGGTGGAAGGCGGTTTCGGCGGCATCGGCGGTGAGGCCCAGCCGTTCGGTCGCGCGCAGAAGGGCGCGTTCGGCGGTGTCGGGGGCCTCAGACACAAAGGCGCTGAAGCCCGTCAATCCGGCGATTTCAGGGGTCAGGTCATGCGTGGCCCATTCCCGCCAGGCGGCAAAGGCGCCGTGGCCGGAGCGCGGTGTCCAGAGCGCCTGACCGCGATCGAAATAGCCTGCGGCCCAAAGACCGAAGCTGCGGGCGAGGATGGCGGGCCAATCGGTGCCGGTGGCGCGGGCTGCCAGATCGGCCACGGTGGGCAGGGCTGCCGGGGTGGGGGTGGCCACCTGCATCCGGGCCTTGAGCCAAGCCAGATCGCGCGGCTTGACCGGAGAGGGCGAGGCGATCAGGGCGGCGGCCAGATCGTCATCGGTGATGTCGCCCGCCGTGACCCGCGCGGCGAGGGCTGCGCGCGGTAGGGTCAGGGGCGCGCCCGACACCCGCGCCAGCCGCGCCGAGGCGGTGGCCAGATCGGTGTGGGTCTGGCCGAGGAAGGGGTTCACCGCCACGGTGGCATCCAGCGGGAAAGCCGGGGGGATGGCGCGGGCGGCGGCCTCGGCTGCTGTGAGGAACTGCGAGGCAAGAGAGGGCGCAATCGCGGTATGCTTGAGGAACATCTCGGGTTTCCTTGATCGGTGTTTCTGGGGCAAGCGGTGCGGGGATCAGGATCTTGGGGCCGTGCGGAAACCGCCGATCAGGCGATCCAGCAAGGCGTTGAGATAAAGGCCGTTGGCGAGATGCACCCGCAGCCCGGCCGTGGCGGGGTGATGCGCCCAGAGCGGGAACAGTGCCTGTGCAAAGGCCACGAGGCCGAAGGTCAGGATCGCCAGCACGATCAGCGCCCATTCCAGTGCCCCGGCGACGGGGGTGGCGGGCAGGGACGCGCCCCAGATGGTTTGCGCTACGACTTGAAAGCCGAAATAGGCCAGTGCCGTGGCGATCGAGGCGGCCATGGTGCGCTGCGTCAGGGCGGCGGGGGCGGCGTCGGCCAGACCCTGTGCGATGAGGTAAGACACGCCGAAGATCAGCATGGCGCCAAGCGCCAGAGCCTGCGGTGATTTTTCGCCAACAAACTGGGTGAAGCCAAAGGCCACGGCCCCGTAGAGGACCAGTGCCAGCGCGAAGGAGCGTGCGACGGCGGCCAGCCCCGGCACGGCAACCGGCCCCGGCTTGCGGATGGCGTTCACCGCCTGCACCGCACCGCCCGAGGACAGGAAGGCATGCGCCTTGTAGAGCGAATGCGCCACGATATGCAGCAGCGCCAGCGCCCAGAGGCCAAGCCCGCATTGCAGCAGCATGAAGCCCATCTGGGCCACGGTGGACCAGGCCAGCGCCGTTTTCACCGCGCTTTGCGTGAGCATCACCAGACCGCCGAACAGCGCGGTGAAGCCGCCGATCATGACCAGCGCCGCCATGGCGCCCGGGCTGTGCTGTACCAGCCCGGCAAGGGTGATGAGCAGGACGCCGCCGGAATTGATGATGCCTGCGTGGAGCAGGGCGGAGACGGGGGTGGGGGCCTCCATCACCTCGGTCAGCCAGCCGTGGAGGGGGAAGGCGGCGGTTTTCAGCGCGGCGGCGAGGACGATGAGGGCAACGGCCAGTTGTGCGGCGGCGGGGAGGCTGTCGGCCTGCGTGAGTGCTGCGATGTTGACGGTGCCGAAGCTGTGCCACAGCAGGAGCGAGGCCACGATGAGTGCAAGGTCGCCTGCGCCCCAGACCCGGATGAATTTGGCGGCGGCGCGCTGCGCCTCGGCCCGGTCGGGGTAGAAGAGCAGGAGTTGCCGCAGGATCACCCCGGTGGCCGCGAAACTTGCCACCAGGACCGGCAGGCTGGCCGCCGTGACGAGCACCAGAACGGCGGCGATGGCGGCGAGTGTCAGGCCGTGGAAGCGGCCTTCGCGCGCCTCGCCATCAAGATAGCGGCGGCTGTAGCGGACCACGACCCAGCCCACGAAGGTGACAAGCAGCGCCATGGTGACGCTGGTTGCGTCGAGCCTGAGGAGCGCCATGTCGCCCAGAGCCAGGACCTGTGTGCCGCTGGCCCAGAGTTGGGCAAGCCCGGCAAGGGCGAGGGAGAGACTGGCGAGGGTGGCCGCTTCGGCCAAGAGCGGCAGTCGGCCGGGGCGGCGGCCCGGACGGGCGAGGAAGGGCAGCATGGCCGCGAGCAGCACGAGGGGGGCGAGGGCGGTCAGGGGCAGGGATGTCATGGCAGTCTCCGGGTCAGGGATCATGACCCGTGAGGTAAGGCGTGTTGGAAATTTATAAAATTACATATATTATGGATTATCGTTCCATAGGATAGAACAATGGCCCAGTTGAACCTGCACCACCTGCGCCTGTTTCGGGCGATTGCCGGGGATGGCACCCTGACCGGGGCGGCGCGGGGGTTGAACCTGTCGCAATCGGCGCTGTCGACGCAGTTGCGCGCGCTGGAGGCATCGCTGGGGCAGGATCTGTTCGAGCGGCGGGGGCGTGGTCTGGTGCTGACAGAGGCGGGGCGGATCGCGCTGGACCATGCCGAGGCAATCTTTCGCACCGTGGATGACCTGACCGCGACCCTGCGGGAAACCGGGCGGGCGCGGCGGGCGTTGCGCGTGGGGGCGCTGGCGACGCTGTCGCGGAATTTTCAGATGCAGTTCCTGCGGCCCCTGATCGGGCGGGTCGATGTGGAGGTGGTGCTGCGGTCGGGGTCGCAAGATGAATTGCTACGGGGGCTGGAGGGGTTGGCGCTGGATGTGGTGCTGACGAACCTTGCCCCGGCGCGCGATGCGGCGAGCCAGTGGCTGGTGCACCGGATTGACGAGCAGCCTGTAAGCCTGATCGGGACTCCGGGGCGGGTGGGGCCGGCGCGGCTGGGCCTCAGGGACCTGCTGGCGACGCAGCCGCTGATCGCGCCGACGCGCGAGACGGGGCTGCGCGCGGCCTTTGACGCGCTGGCGGCGCGGCTGGAGGTGACGCCGATTCTGGCGGCAGAGGTGGATGACATGGCGATGATCCGTCTGTTGGCACGGGCGGATGCCGGGCTGGCGATCATTCCACCGATCGTGGTGCGGGATGAATTGCAATCAGGCGCGCTGGTCGAGGCGGCGCGGCTGGACGGGATCAGCGAGACCTTCTTTGCCGTCACGCAGGAGCGGAGGTTTCCGAACCCGCTGCTGGCCGAGGTGCTGCACCGCTGAGGGGCGGTGATGGCGGCTGGCTGCGCCCGTTTCCACATCATAGCCCGCCCGGCCGGATGGCGTTAAGCCGGCTGCGGAGTGGTTTCCCTATGGCAAGGATATCGGCTATAGGGAAAGGAACCATGTCAGCGCGACCGGGGCGGCATCGATAGACGATCCGCCTGCAAGGCGGCCGCGGACTGACCGGAATATTGGCGTGAACAGGGACCATTTCCGTGCTGCATCCGGCGGAAGAGGAAACTGGATCAACGGATTGAAGTTGCTGGAAGAATGCAGACGTACGAACCGCACCGATTGAGCGTGGCCCCCATGATGGACTGGACGGATCGGCATTGCCGATTCCTCCACCGCCTGATGACGCGGCGGGCGATGCTGTATACCGAGATGGTCACCGCACCCGCCGTGGTGCATGGCGACCGGGAGCGGCTGTTGGGGTTTGACCCGGCTGAACATCCTGTGGCGCTGCAACTGGGTGGGTCGGACCCGGGGGAGTTGCGGGCGGCGGTGCGGCTGGCCGCACCCTTTGGCTATGACGAGATCAATCTGAATGTCGGCTGCCCGTCGGATCGGGTTCAATCGGGCTGCTTCGGGGCGGTGCTGATGGAGCGGCCCGGTCTTGTGGCCGATTGCGTGGCGGCGATGCTGGAGGCAAGCCCCGTGCCGGTGACGGTGAAATGCCGGATCGGGGTGGATGACCAGCGCCCCGAAGAGGTGCTGCCCGATTTTCTTGAGCGCGTTTCGGCGGCGGGGGTGCGGCATTTCGTGATCCATGCGCGCAAGGCGTGGCTCAAGGGGCTTTCTCCAAAGGAAAACCGTGAGATACCGCCGCTTGATTATAAACTGGTTGAACAGATGAAGGCACAGTTTCCGCATCTGACGATCTGCATCAATGGCGGGATCACGTCGCTGGATCAAGCGCGGGCCTTGCTGGCGGCGGGGCTGGACGGGGTGATGATCGGGCGCGCAGCCTATCACGATCCGGGCGCGGTGCTGATTGGGGCGGATGCGCTGTGGGGCGATGGGCCAGGGCTGGATGAGGTGGCGGTGGTGGGCGCCATGCGGCCCTATATCGCCGCACATCTGGCGCAGGGCGGGCGAGTGCATCAGATCACCCGGCATATGCTGGGCCTGTTTCACGGCCGCCCCGGCGCGCGGGGCTGGCGGCGGGTGCTGTCAGAGGGGGCCTCCCGCCCCGGTGCGGGGCTGGAGGTGCTGGATGCGGCCTTGGCCGAGGTTGCCCGAACGGAGGTCGGTCAGGCGGCCTTGGGCTGAGGCCGGGCAAGCGCGAGGCGCGACAGCAGCAGCGCCATCACCCCGCACAGCGCGATGGCGGCCAGCATGGGCGTGACCGTGCCATCGAAGAAGGGGCCGGTGGCAGCGATCATCAGGCCGCCCGCCAGCATCTGCAGCGTGCCACCGAGGGAAGAGGCAAGGCCTGCACTGTCGCCATGATCCTCGAGCGCCATGACCATCGTGGTCGGGATGATCAGGCCGAGGAAGGCATTGGCCAGGAACAGGCCCGCGACACAGACGACCAGCGTGGCAAGGCCCATCAGGGCCAGCGCCAGCAGTGCCACCGTGGTGGCTGCAAATCCCAGCGTCGCGACCGCCATCACCCGCTTGGCGCCAAGGCGCAGGCCAAGCGGACCGGCGGCCTGCGACGCGGCAAAGAAGCCGATCGCGTTGATCGCGAATGCGATCGAAAAGCCGGTGGGCGAAAGGCCGAAGCTTTCGGTGTAGACGAAGCTGGCCGAGGCGATGAAGACGAAGAAGCTGGCCATGCCGAAGCCGCCGAGGAAGGTCAGGCCCATGAAGACGCGGTCGGCCAACAGGCGACGGGCACCGTGCAATGTGGACGCCATGTCAAAGGGTTGGCGATCTTCGGCGCGAAGCGTTTCCTTTTGGGCGAAGGTGAGCACGGCGAGGCTGACCAGCCCTGCGACAACCAGCATGGCAAAGATCCCGCGCCACCCGGTGACGGCCATCAGACCCGCGCCCGCCAGCGGGGCCAGCATGGGCGAGACGGAGATGACCAACATGACGGCCGCCATGAGGCGGGTGGCGGCATGTCCGGTATACATGTCGCGGATGATGGCGCGGGGCACCACCATCATCGCCGCGCCGCCCAACCCCTGAACGAAGCGACCGGCGATCAGCCATTCCACGCTGGGCGCAAAGGTGCAAAGCACGGAGCCGCAAAGGAAAATCGCGATGCCGGCATAGAGCGGCGGCTTGCGCCCGGCCTGATCGGCCCAAGGACCATAGAACAGCTGCGCCAGGCCGAAGGCGATGAAATAGGCGGTGATCGTCGTCTGCATCGCGGGTACGGTTGTCCCCAGCGCCGCGCCGATATCGGGCAGGGCGGGGAGATACATGTCGATGGCGAAAGGGCCAATGCAGGACAGAAGCCCAAGGATGAGGGCGGGGCGGAGAATGCGGTCAGACATGAAAAGGCCTGTGGCTGAAATGAAGGCTGTGCGATACGCCTTTTCGGGGGCAAGGTCCAGAGCATGCGGCCCGGGTGCTGGGGTTCAGCGTGGAATGGGTTTGAAATCAAAGGCTTGTATCATGATGTCTGGGCGCTGACATGACAGACAAGGGATGGCGGCGGGTGCGGTCGGAGGCGATCGCGCGGTGGGCGGCGTCGGCGGAGCCGATTGCGCGGCGGATCGTGACGGAGAGCCGGGAAACTTGGCGCTGTGGGGGGACGTGGTTCGTCGGTCTGGATGCCCTGCCCAGCGGGGCGGACGGCACCGTTGCGGGCGTGGAATTGCCGTGGAATGACATAGGCTTGCCGCGCGTTCCTCTGCATCCGGCGCAGCTTTCGGTCACGCGGGCGGAATATCCCCTGCGCGACGAGGGTGAGAGCGAAAAGGCGTTTGATTTCCGCAAGTTTCGCGATGCGGCGCATCTTGATGGGTTGCTGCCGGTAGGGCCGCAGAAGCGGCGGATGGTGCAAGAACCGCATGGCTGGATCCTTGGGCTGCCGCTGAACCGGGCGGAGGCGGGGGCGTCGCCGCTGGTGGTGTGGGAGGGCAGCCATCTTGTCATGGGTGCGGCCCTGCGCGCGGCTTTTGCGGGGCGGACAGGTGATCTGGAAAACGTCGATATCACAGAGGCTTATCAGGCGGCACGCAAGCAGGTCTTTGACTGCTGCCCGCGTGTGGAGTTGCCGGGGCAACCGGGAGAGGCGGTCATCCTGCACCGGCACATGATCCATGGCGTGGCCCCCTGGGCAGAGGGTGCGCGCGCCGACGCACCGGGGCGGATGGTGGCCTATTTCCGGCCGCTGTTGCCATCGGTGGAGGATTGGTTGCGGGGCGACGGCTAAGCCTTTGCGGACGTTGACTTAACTTTCGTTCTTCCACCCGATTGACCGTGCAGCGCGCGGTGCAGACGGCTGTGCAGACGGGCGTATGCACGCAGCGCACGGTCAGGAAGCGTTAAGGTTAACGTGTTGCGTCTGAGTCGCCGGGAATGGATCGGAGCGCGGCCCCTGGGGGACCGCGCATTCCTTTTGTCTCGCCTGCGCGCCTTCGCGCTTGGCTCGGCGTTCAGGGGGCCTGCCGCCCCCTCTGTCGGCGCGTGCCGCGCCGCCATTCACCCCCCGCGGGTATTTGGGCCAAGATGAAGCGTAAGGTCAGGGGAAAGGGTGCTTATTCCGCCTCAAGACCGGTATGCTGCCGCTGCGCATTCATCTTGGCAAAAATACCCATCTTGCCACGGGTCTTTCCGGGCCGGACGGTTGAAGAGAGGGCGCTGGTTGGCCGCCCTGCCGCCGCTGAAACTCTTGTGGTCAGTCCTGCAGACGGCCCATGCGTCCGCCGCGGCGTTTCGCAAGGCGGGGGGCGCGGGTGGGGAGGTCGGCCATGATGGCGCGGCGCGCCTCATGCGTGAAGCGCGACCAGGAGGAGATTTCGTCGATGGTGCGGAAACAGCCGACGCAGATGCGCTCGGCCGGGTGGATCGTGCAGAGCTTGACGCAGGGCGACTGAACTTCGTCCCGCTGCCAGACATCATCCTTCACGCCGACACCCCGTTTCCCATATGGCCCATGCGATCGAGGGCCCCTTGCAGGATATAGCCCGCGGCGACGGCATCGATCACCTCTTTCCGACGCTTTCGCGACGTATCCGCCTCGAGCAGTGCCCTTTCTGCCGCAACGGTGGAGAGGCGTTCATCCCAGAAGGTGATGGGGAGGTCGGTCATGCGGGCGATGTTACGGGCGAAGGCCTGCGTCGCCTGCACGCGCGGGCCGGTGGAGCCGTCCATGTTCAGGGGCAGGCCGAGCACGATGCCATGGGCGCCGCGGGTGGTGAGCAGGGCCAGAAGGCGGGTGGCGTCTTCGGTGAATTTCACCCGGCGCAGGGTTTCCACCGGGGTGGCCACGCTGCGACGCAGGTCAGAAATCGCGACGCCTATGGTCTTGTCGCCGAAATCCAGCCCTGCGATGGCGCGGTTGGGGGGGAGGGTGGCGACGAAGGCCTCGAAACTGTCGCAGATCACGGGGTGAGGCCTGCGCTGAGCGCGGCTTCGCGCAGGAAGCTTTGCTGTGAGGGAGAGCCGTCGAAAACCTCCAGCGCCTCGGCGTAGATTTCTGCGGCCTCCTCCATGCGATCGAGGGTCGCGAGGGAGGAGATCAGGCGTGCCCATTCCTCGACTGTGCCGCCCTCGGTGGCGAGACGTTCGCCAAGCTGGGTGACCATGCCTTCGACCATGGTCTGACGATCCGCTTCGGACATTTCGCCTGCCGCGGTCAGGGCGTCGGCATCGGGGCCGGGCAAGGTGGCGGGCAGGGTGTATTCGATCCCGGCGCGCGCGGCGACATCGGCGATCTGGGCGCGGATCGGGGCGATCCAAGGCGCGTCGGGGGAGCTGTCGCGCAGGAGCGGTTCCCACAGGCCGAAAGTGCGATCAAAGCGGCCGACCTGCGCGGCCATCAGGCCATAGTAATAACGGGCGGTGCCGTTGGTGGCGTCAAGCGTGAGCGCCTGGGCCAATTCGGACTCGGCCTCGGCGGAGACAAGGCCGCCGGCGGCCATGATCATCAACTCGGCCAAGGCGGCATGATCTTCGGCGGTGGCTGTGTCGCCCTTGAGGCGGATCAGCTGTTCCTGTGCGATGCGGGCTGCGGGCAGGTTGCCAAGGCGGGCCTCGTTGACGGCGAGGAGTTCGAGGCCGCGCTGGTCATCGGGGCGGTCGGCCACGGCGGCGCGGAGCTGGTCCATCAGCTTGGCAAATTCGGCATCGGATTCGGCGGGGGCAGGGCGGGCTGCTGTGGCCTCGGCCTCCATTTCCGCCTGCGGGGCGCGGTTGGCGCGCAGTTCATCCGACATGGCAAGGCGGGCGGCGAGGGGGAGGTCGGGATAGCCGGGCGCGCCGAGGCGGGCATAGACCCAGTAGCTGCTGCCGATAACGGCGAGGATCAGGGCCCCCGCCACCACGATGCCGCGGGTGCTGGCGGTGGTGTCGCCGGCCTTGCGGGCGCGGTCGGCCTCGAGCAGGCGGCGCGACACTTCGGTGCGCTGGCGGTCGGCCTCATCCGCCGGAAGGGTGCCGCGGGCGAGGTCGCGGTCTATCTCGGCCAGCTGGTCGCGATAGACCTTGAGATCGTATTCGGCGGCAGAGGCGATTTCCGCCCGCGCGCGGATCAGGGCGAGGAGGAACAGCGCCAGAATGGCGAGGCCCATGCCGCCTGCGGCGATCCAGAAGGCGATCATCTCCATGCGTCTTGGTCCGTCCTGTGGTGGCCTGTTGGCGCGGGATGTAACCATTCAGGGCGGATTGCGGAAGGCGCAAACGCGAAAGTGACGGGGGCGACGCTGTCGCAGGGGGATCATGTCGCAAATTTCCCGATTGTGCCGCTGGTGGGTGGGGGATTATCTGCGGGGCGTATGAGAAGGGCGGCAACGGGATTGCTGCGCAGCACGGGGATGTGGCCATGAAACGCTATTCGGTCTTTGCGATTGCCCGCGAGGCGCTGCGTCATCACACCGGGTGGGAACGGGCCTGGAAAAGCCCGGCTCCGAAAGCGGCTTACGATGCGATCATCGTCGGGGCCGGGGGGCATGGGTTGGCGACGGCCTATTACCTGGGCAAGAATTTCGGCATCACCAATGTGGCGATCCTGGAAAAGGGCTGGCTGGGTGGCGGGAATACGGGGCGGAACACGACGATCATCCGGTCGAACTATCTGCAGGATTCCAGCGCGGCGATCTATGAGAAGTCCCGCTCGCTTTATGAGACGCTGAGCCAGGATCTGAACTACAACGTCATGTTTTCCCCGCGTGGGGTGATGATGCTGGCGCAGACGCATCATGAGGTGCGGGGCTATCTGCGCACGGCGCATGCCAATGCGTTGCAGGGCGTGCAGACGGAATTCATCACGCCGCAGCGGGTAAAGGAGTTGTGCCCGATCCTGAACATCGACGGGCCGCGCTATCCGGTGCTGGGGGCGCTGTGGCAGGCGCGGGGCGGTACGGGGCGGCATGATGCGGTGGCCTGGGGCTATGCGCGGGCCTGTTCCGACATGGGGATGGACATCATCCAGCAGTGTGAGGTGACGGGGGTCCGGTCGGAGAACGGCAAGGTCGTGGGCGTGGAAACCTCCAAAGGTTATATCGGCACCAAGAAGCTGGGCATCGTGGTGGCGGGGCATTCGGGACAAGTGGCCGAGATGGCCGGGTTCCGGTTGCCGGTCGAAGCGGTGGCGTTGCAGGCGCTGGTGTCGGAGCCGATCAAGCCCTGCATGGACATCGTGGTGATGGCTAACACTGTGCATGGCTATATGAGCCAGTCCGACAAGGGCGAGATGGTGATTGGGGGCGGGACCGACGGGTTCAACAACTATACCCAGCGCGGCAGTTTCCATCACATCGAGGAAACGCTGCGCGCGCTGATCGAGACCTTCCCGATCATTTCGCGGCTGAAGATGCTGCGGCAGTGGGGCGGGATCGTGGATATGACGGGGGACCGGTCGCCGATCATCAGCAAAACGCCGTTGGGGAATTGCTTCATCAACTGTGGTTGGGGGACCGGGGGGTTCAAGGCGATTCCCGGGTCTGGCTGGGCGATGGCCGAGTTGATGGCGAAGGGCGAGCCGGGGCCGTTGGCGGCCGAGTTCGACATGTGGCGGTTCAAGGAAGGGCGGTTCATCGACGAGTCGGTGGCTGCCGGGGTGGCGCATTGATGGGCCGTGCGGACGTGACGGGGAACCGGGACGGGGTCTTTGGCGTTGGGCTGTTGAACACGGCCTTAACGGAGACTTTCCCATGTCCGACACCCGCCAATCTGCCCCGCCGCCGCCGCCCAAATCCAACAGCGCGCTTGTCTTCATCGTTGGCGGTCTTGTCGTCGCGGTGGGGGTGGTCGCCTATATCGTCACCGGCGGTTCCATGTCCGATGGGGATGCCGGAGCGCCCGCTGTCAGCATCGAGAACAACACGACTGCGCCTGCGCCAGCCGAGCCGGCCGCACCTGCGCCCGCGCCTGAGCCTGCGGCCCCAGCCGAGCCTGTTGCGCCTGCGCCTGCCCCGGCAGCGCCCGCAACGCCCTGACGCCACCCTTTCCTTTCTGATCACCGCCAGCGGCGGGCACAATGTTGTGCCCGCCGTTTGCATGTCTGGAGATTGCCCGTGCTGACCCTGACCTGCCCCTATTGCGGCGTAGCCGCCGAGGAGACCGAGCTTTCGCCCGGATATGAGGCGCATCTGAAGCGGTTTGGTCCCGGTTCCTCGGACGAGGAATTCGAGGCCTATATGTTTGCCCGCAAGAACCCTAAGGGGGTGCATTTCGAGCGGTGGCGGCATTCCTATGGCTGCGGCAAGTGGTTTCTGGCCGCGCGCTGCACGGCGACGCTGGAGGTGTTCGGCACCTATCCCGCGCAGGTGGGTGAGCCGCCCGCCGATATCATCGACAAGATCAAGGCCCGCAGGCCGGAGTGGAAGGGTTACAAATGAGCACCCGTCTTGCAAAAGGGGGCCGGTTGATCGACCGGTCGGCGGCGCTTGAGTTCAGCTTTAACGGCAAGCGGATGAAGGGCTATCGCGGCGATACGCTGTCGGCGGCGCTGCTGGCCAATGACCAGATGCTGGTGGGCCGGTCTTTCAAGTATCACCGTCCGCGCGGTATCGTGGCCGCGGGGGCGGAGGAGCCCAATGCTCTGGTCAACCTTGGGTCAGGCGCGCGGCTGGAGCCGAACCAGCGCACGACGGTGACGGAGCTTTTCGACGGGCTGGAGGCGACGAGCCAGAACCATTGGCCGAGCCTTGAATATGACGTGGGCGTATTGAACAACACGGCCGCGCGGTTCCTGCCGGCGGGGTTCTATTACAAGACGTTCATCCATCCGCGCCCGTTCTGGAAGCATGTCTTCGAGCCGATCATCCGCCAGTCGGCGGGCCTTGGCAAAGCACCCAAGGACCGGGACGCGGATCGCTATGAACAGGCCTATGCGTTTTGCGATCTGCTGATCGTGGGCGGCGGGATTGCGGGCCTTCAGGCCGCGCTGGTGGCGGGGCGTGCGGGGGCGCGGGTGCTGCTCTTGGAGCAGAACGCCCATTGGGGCGGGCGCGCGCCGGTGGATGGCGATGTGATCGATGGAAAGCCTGCGGGTGCGTGGGTGGATGAGGCCGTGGCGGCGCTGGAGGGGATGGAGAACGTCACCCTGCGGACGCGCTGCATGGCGGCGGGGGTTTATGACCACGGCTATGTGCTGGCCGATGAGAAGGTGGCCGATCACACACCCGGCGACGGGCGGCCGAAGCATCGGCTGTGGCGCATCCGGGCGGGCAAGATCCTGACGGCGACGGGGGCAATCGAGCGGCCCTTGAGCTTTGCCGGGAACGATATTCCCGGCGTGATGCTGGCGGCGGCGGTGCGGGACTATGTGGTGAACTGGGCGGTGTCGCCGGGGGATCGCACGGTAGTCGTCACGAACAACGATGACGGCTATCGCACGGCGATTGCGCTGCGCGAGGCGGGGCTGGCTGTTCCGGCGATTGTGGATGCACGGTCAAATCCATCGGGTGATCTGGTTGCCAAGGCGCGCAGCATGGGTCTGCGGATCGAGGCGGGGCGCGGGATTGCCAAGGTGAAGGGGGGCAAGCGGGTGACGAGCGTCGCCATTTGCCTGCAGGCCGGTGAGGGCGCGGTGATTGAGGAGATCGCCTGCGATGCGGTGGCCATGTCGGGCGGCTGGTCGCCTGTGGTGCATCTGTGGAGCCATTGCGGCGGCAAGCTGACCTGGGATGCGGCGCATGCGCATTTCCGGCCCGATCCGGCGCGCCCGCCACTGAACCATGATGGCGGAGCGATGGTCTATGTGGCCGGGGCTGCCAACGGCGCGATGAGCGCTGCGGCGGCGCTGGCCGATGCCGATGCGCAGGCCGGGGTGGTGCTGGCGGCGCTGGGGGTGAAGGCCAAGAAGGCAAAGGCTCCGGTCGCAGAGGCGGTGGTTGAGGGGCCGATGGAGGCTGTCTGGATCATGCCGCAGGGGGCATCGATCGAGCTGAAATCGAAGATGTGGCTGGATTACCAGAATGACGTGAAAGTGTCTGACGTGCAGTTGGCGGCGCGCGAGGGGTATGAATCGGTTGAGCATACCAAGCGCTACACCACGCTGGGGATGGCGACGGATCAGGGCAAGCTGTCCAATATCAACGGGCTTGCCGTGCTGGCGGGCGCGCTGAATGCGGATATTCCGCAGGTTGGCACCACGACATTCCGCCCGCCCTATACGCCTGTGACGCTGGGCGCGTTGGCGGGTGAGGCGCGGGACGAGATTTTCCAGCCGCTGCGGCGCACACCGATGCATGAATGGCATGAGAAGAACGGCGCCTATTTCGAGCCAGTGGGTTTGTGGCGGCGACCTTATTGCTTCCCTCGTGCCGGGGAGACGCATGAACAGGCGGTGCATCGCGAGGTGATCAACACCCGCAACGCGCTGGGGCTGCTGGATGCGTCGACGCTGGGCAAGATCATCGTGAAGGGGCCGGATGCGGGGAAATTCCTCGACATGCTGTATACCGGCGTGATGTCGAGCCTGCCCATCGGCAAGTGCCGCTATGGGTTGATGTGCAACGAGCAGGGGTTCCTGTCCGATGACGGCGTGGTGGCGCGGATCGATGAGGAGACGTGGCTGTGTCACACCACATCCGGCGGTGCGGACCGCATCCATGCGTGGATGGAGGATTGGCTGCAATGCGAGTGGTGGGATTGGCAGGTTTATACCGCCAATGTGACCGAGCAATATGCGCAGGTCGCCGTGGTGGGACCGAATGCGCGCAAGGTGCTGGAAAAGCTGGGCGGGATGGATGTGTCCAAAGAGG
Source organism: Variovorax paradoxus (assembly GCA_943370085.1). Lineage (GTDB taxonomy): Bacteria > Pseudomonadota > Alphaproteobacteria > Rhodobacterales > Rhodobacteraceae > Paragemmobacter. The sequence continues at coordinate 144,429 of CALRPT020000002.1, forward strand.
CGCTGCCCTTCATGCAATGGGCGGATGGCACGCTGGGCGGGTTCGGCTGCCGGGTCTATCGGATCAGCTTCTCGGGTGAGTTGTCCTACGAGATCGCAGTGCCTGCCAGCCATGGCGCGGCCTTCTGGGCGGCGTTGCATGAAGCGGGGGCGGAGTTCGGGGCGATGGCCTATGGGACCGAGGCGCTGCACATCATGCGGGCCGAGAAGGGCTTTATCATGATCGGGGATGAAACCGATGGCACGGTGATCCCGCAGGACCTTGGCCTTGACTGGGCGATTTCCAAGAAGAAGGCGGACTATCTGGGTAAACGGGGGCAGGCGCGGAATTTCCTGGCCTCAGCCGAGCGCTGGAAGCTGGTGGGGTTCGAGACGCTGGACGGATCGGTGATCCCGGACGGGGCCTATATCGTGGCCCCCGGCGTGAATGCGAACGGGCAGGGGAATACGCAGGGGCGCGTGACGTCGACCTATTATTCGCCCACGCTGAAGAAGGGCATCGCGATGGGGCTGTTGCATCGCGGGCCGGAGCGGATGGGCGAGGTGGTGGAGTTCAACACCGTCAAGGGCGGCACCGTGAAGGCGCGGGTCGTGGATGCGGTCTTCTATGACAAAGAAGGGGAGAAGCCCAATGTCTGAACCCAAGAGCGCATTGGGCGGGGCGGTGGCGGCGGGCTTTGCCTCTGTCCGCGAGATCGGACCTGTTGGCATGATCACGCTGCGCGCCAAGCCGGAGGCGGCGGGGCTGGCCAAAGCGGTGAAGGCCGCTGTGGGGACAGGCCTGCCGGGGGTGCGGCAGATTGTGACCGAGGGGGATCGGGCCTGCGGCTGGATGAGCCCGGATGAATATCTGTTGGTGATGCCCTATACGGCGGTGGCGGGCGCGCTGGAGGCCATTGGCAAGGCCATGGCGGGGGCGCATCACCTTGCGGTGGATGTGTCGGACGCGCGGGCGGTGTTCCGGGTGGAGGGGGTGAAGGCCGATCAGGTGCTGGCCAAGTTGTCGCCAGTGGATTTCGCCACGCTGGCACCCGGCGAATTGCGCCGGACGCGGGCGGCGCAGGTGGCGGCGGCGCTTTGGCGCGAGGGGGACGGGTTTACCGTTGTCTGCTTCCGGTCGGTGGCGCGCTATGTGTTCGACCTGCTGGCGTCGGGCGCGAAACCGGGGTCTGAACTGGGCTGAGGTTGCTTTTGCGGGACACCCCCACCCCCGGCCCCTCCCCCGCATGCGGGGGAGGGGGGGGCGCCGACAGGCGGCCGGGGTGGGGGTGGTTGGCGTTGATTTCGGGTATTTGGGCCAAGGTGAACGGGCAGGTGCAGGCTGGCTTTTGGGCTGCGTGATGTCTGCCGAATGGCGAAAGCTATCGGCTTGTCGTCGGGCCGGATGGAACCAAACTGATGCTTTGGCCCTTGACCTTCCGGGCGGGAGGTCTCTTATCTGCGCCATCCCGTGACACGCGAACCGAGAGGACTCTCCCATGGCTTTCACGCTTCCCGATCTTCCTTATGCCCATGACGCGCTGGCGTCGCTGGGCATGTCGAAGGAAACTTTCGAGTATCACCACGACATCCATCACAAGGCCTATGTGGACAATGGCAACAAGCTGCTGGCCGCATCGGAATATGAGGCGATGAGCCTTGAGGACATCATCACCAGCACCTATCAGGCTGGCGCGGTGGCGCAGAGCGGTCTGTTCAACAACGCCTCGCAGCACTGGAACCATGCCCTGTTCTGGGAGATCATGGGGCCGGGCGAGAACAAGAAGATGCCGGGTGAGCTGGAGCTGGCGCTGGCGGAAAGCTTTGGGTCGGTGGCCAAGTTCAAGGAAGATTTTGCCGCCGCCGGGGCCGGACAGTTCGGGTCTGGCTGGGCCTGGCTGGTGAAGGACAAGGACGGCGCGCTGAAGGTGACCAAGACCGAGAACGGCGTGAACCCGCTGTGCTTTGGTCAGACCGCGCTGCTGGGTTGCGATGTGTGGGAACATTCCTACTACATCGACTTCCGCAACAAGCGCCCGGCCTACCTGACCAACTTCCTGGACAAGCTGGTGAACTGGGAAGCGGTGGCGGCGAAGCTGTAAGCTTATCGCCGAAGCTCTTGTGATGAAGGCCCGTCGCGGGGGACTGCGGCGGGCTTTTTCATTTGGGCCTAGTTCTGCGGGACTCTTTTTTTGACTGTTGCTCTTTGCGGCAAACCCCGGGGGCGCTTCGCCCCCCGGACCCCCAGAGGATATTTCAACAGAGAAGAAAAATATTTTCGAGAAAACGACAATACACCGCGTTTCCAGCTTTACCCATGGGGGCCTTGCCGATCAGGCCAGCGCCTCGCGCAGGCGCAGAACGAGACCGGGCACGTCGGGGACGGTGGTGAAGTAGTCTTGCATGGTTTCTTCGGCGAAAGCTTCGTCGATGACATGGCGGGTCAGCGCCACGAGGGGTTGCCAGTAGCCTTCGGTATCCAGAAGGAAGATCGGCTTGCGGTGCAGGCCGATCTGGCGCCAGGTGAGCACCTCGAAGAATTCATCCAAGCTGCCTGCGCCGCCGGGCAGGACGACGATGGCGTCGGAATTCATGAACATCACCTTTTTGCGTTCGTGCATGTCTTCGGTGATGACGAGTTGTGACAGGTCGCGGCGGCCGCGTTCGCGCGTCATCAGATGGGTGGGGATGACGCCCATGGTGGCGGCCCCGGCGGATTGTGCGGCGCGGGCCACTTCGCCCATCAGGCCCACGTCGCCCGCCCCATAGACAAGACGCCATCCTTCGCTTGCGATAGCGCTGCCGAAGCTGCGGGCGGCCTGGGTATAAGCGGGGCGGAGGCCGGAACGTGAGCCACAGAAGACACAGACGGAACGAAGCGGGGTCATGCAGGGCGCTTTCGGGGATTGGGAGGTTGCCTGAACCTGTGTTATCGGGCTTCTCTATCTAAGGGAAGAAGGGGCCGGGAACAGGCCCTGCCAACCGGCGGAGATGGGTTTTCGCGCGGATTGGCCACAGGGATATGGGGTTATGCAATGAAGCCTTGGGCAGAGATGTCGGTTGCCGGACGCGGTGGCGTGATCGGCGGGGTGGCGGCGGTGATTGCCGCGCTGTTCTATGGGGCGTGGAGCGTGAGCCGCCCGGCCGTAGAGCCGGTGGGGGTTGTCACGTCCACAGGGACAGGTGAGGCGGCACCTGCCGAGGGCGAGGATGCCGCCGAGGCGGGCGAGGCGGCTGACGCTGGAACGAGCGAGGCGGCGGTCGCGGAGGCTGCGCCTGAGGCAGAGGCTGGACAGGCCGGGGCAGAGGCGACCGAGGCAGAGGCCGGGTCGGAGCCGCCAGCGGATGCCGCGGCTGGTGAAGAGGCTGCGGAGGCTGCGGCTGTGCCGGAGGCTGAGACTGAGGCGGCTTCTGCTGCGGGGGCCGAGGCGGGAGCGGCGGCTGAGGACGGGGCGCAGGCTCAGGCCGGGGCTGAGGGCGGTGCAGAGCCAGTGCAGGATGCGGCAGCGGACGTGGTGCCGGAAGTGGTGCCCGAAGTTGTGATCGCGCCGCCCTCTTTTGATCTGGTGCGGGTGGAGAAGGATGGCTCGGCGCTTGTGGCCGGGGCGGCGATGCCGGAGGCGACGCTGTCCCTGCGGGTGACGGGAGAAGAAATCGTCAGCGTTCCGGCGGATGGACAGGGCAAGTTCGTGGCGATGTTCAACCTTGCCCCCAGCGTTGCGCCGCGCGTGTTGTCGCTGGTGATGATCACGCCGGACGGGGCGGAGGTTGCGGCGGAGGGCTCTGTCGTGATTGCTCCGACGGTGGCACCGGTGGCCGTTGCCGCGGCCCCGGAGGACGAGCCGAGGGAGGAGGCCATGGCAGAGGTGGGGACGCCCGAGGCAGAACCCGCGCCCGTGCCGGAAGCGGAGGCCCCGCCTGCGGCACTTTTGGTGACGGATGAGGGGGCGAAGGTGCTGCAATCGGCGGAGGAGATGCCGCCGGAGCTGGTGGCCAATGTGACCATCGACACCATCACCTATACGCCCGAGGGCGCAGTGCAGCTGGCCGGGCGGGGCACGCCGGAGCGGGTGGTGCGGCTGTATCTGGACAATGCGCCGCTGAGCGAGGCCACGATTTCGGCGGCGGGGGATTGGGCGGTGACGCTGCCCGAGGTGCCGGCAGGCATCTACACGCTGCGCGCCGATCAGGTGGATGCAGCGGGGGCGGTGACCAGCCGGTTTGAGACGCCCTTCAAGCGTGAGACGGTGGAGGCGCTGGCCGCCGCTTCGGCGGGAGAGGCAGTGGCAGAGGCCGCAACGGCGGGTGAGGCCGGGGCTGAGGGCGAGGCAGCGACAGAGGCTGTGGTGGCGGCGGAAGCCGAGCCGGTGGCGGCTGCGGTGGCACCCGTGACGGTGACGGTGCAGCCGGGGTTCACCCTGTGGCAGATCGCGAGCGAGCAGTTGGGGGCCGGGCCGCTGTATGTGCAGGTGTTCGAGGCCAACAAGGACCAGATCCGTGATCCGGACCTGATCTATCCCGGTCAGGTCTTTGCCATCCCCGAGGCCGAATAGACGATGCAGGAATGCACAGGCGGGGCTGCGTCGGGCGCTCTGGTGCTTTGGCGACAAGGGGCATAGGTAGGGCCGGAAGAGGACCTGTTGATGCGCCAGACCAAACCGACTGCTGAACCGAACCGCCCGGCCAATGGCTGGGCGACCATCAAGCGTGTGCTTCCCTATCTGTGGCCGCCCGGCGAGGGGTGGGTGAAGCGGCGGGTGGTGGCGGCGCTCTTGTTGCTGGTGGCGGCGAAGATCGTGTCGGTGTCTACGCCGTTCCTGTACAAGCAGGCGGTGGATGCGCTGGCGGGGGAAACGCCGGATACGGGCACGCTGCTGGGGCTGACGGCCGTTGGCCTGACCGTGGCCTATGGGATCGCGCGGCTGGGGACGGTGGCGTTTCAGGAATTGCGCGATGCGGTCTTCGTGCGGGTGGGGCAGCGGGCGCTGCGCAAGCTGGCGCTGGAGACCTTCACGCATATTCACCGCCTGTCGCTGCGCTATCACATAACGCGCAAGACGGGGGGGCTGAGCCGGATCATCGAACGGGGTGTGAAGGGCGTGGATTTCCTGCTGCGCTTCATGCTGTTCTCCATCGGGCCGCTGATCCTTGAACTGGCGATGGTGGCGGTGATCTTTGCCACGCTGTTCGGGTTTTCCTATATGGCCGTCGTGGTGGTGGTGATCACGCTTTATGTGGTCTTCACGCTGAAGGTGACGGAGTGGCGGGTGAAGCTGCGCCGAGAGATGAATGATCAGGATACCGATGCCAACCAGAAGGCGATCGACAGCCTGCTGAATTATGAAACGGTCAAGTATTTCAATGCCGAAGAGCGCGAGGCGGGGCGCTATGACCGCGCGATGCAGTTCTATGAGGTGGCGGCGGTCAAGACGGGGCAGAGCCTTTCCTTCCTGAACGGGGGGCAAGCTTTCCTGATCACGTCGGGGCTGGTCATCGTGATGTCGATGGCGGCGCTGGGGGTGCAGCGGGGCGAGCTGACGGTGGGCGATTTCGTGATGGTCAACGCCTATATGATCCAGATCACCATGCCGTTGAACTTCCTTGGCACGGTGTATCGGGAAATCCGGCAGGCCTTGGTGGATATGGGCGAGATGTTCGGTCTGCTGGGTCAGCCTGCGGAAGTGGTGGACAAGCCGGGGGCGAAGCCCTTGGCGGTGCGCGGCGGGATGGTGGAATTCGACAAGGTGGAATTCGGCTATGAGGAGACGCGGGCGATCCTGAAGGGGATCAGCCTGACGGTGCCTGCGGGCAACAAGGTGGCGCTGGTGGGGCCTTCTGGTTCGGGCAAGTCGACCATCGGGCGGCTGATGTTCCGCTTCTATGATGTGAATGGCGGGGCGATCCGGATTGACGGGCAGGATCTGCGGGATGTGACGCAGAGCAGTATTCACGCGCAGATCGGGGTGGTGCCGCAGGATACGGTGCTGTTCAACGATACCGTGCGCTACAACATCGCCTATGGCCGGGCGGATGCGACGGAGGAAGAGATCGTGGTGGCGGCCAAGGCGGCCAAGATCCATGATTTCATCATGTCGCTGCCGGACGGGTATGAAACCACGGTGGGTGAGCGCGGGTTGAAGCTTTCGGGGGGCGAGAAGCAGCGCGTGGGGATTGCACGCACGCTACTGAAGAACCCGCCGATCCTGATTCTGGACGAGGCGACGAGCGCGCTGGATACGCAGACAGAGCGCGACATTCAGGACAGCTTGCGCGAAATGGGGCAGGGGCGGACGGTGATCACCATCGCGCATCGGCTGTCGACAATTGCGGATGCGGATCAGATTGTGGTGCTGGAGGCGGGTGAGATTGTCGAGCGTGGCACGCATGAGGATTTGCTGACGCGCGGCGGGCGCTATGCCGCCATGTGGGCGCGGCAATCGTCGGAAGAGGAAGAGACGCTGGCGGCGGAGTGAGCCGCCAGTGTTCTTGATCGGCCTGCGTCATGGGGCCGATGGGACGTTCTGCTGAACCAGGTCAGGGCAGGCGCGTCAGGGTGATGCGGTCCGGCGGCAGGGTGGTTGTGCCCTGAACCTGCGCGGCAAGGACGCCGTCCACGAAAACAGATGACTGGTTGTTGGCCGTGTCGGCGGTGATGGTGATGACGGGGGCGGTGTCGCCTGTCCATTCGACGATCAGGCGGTCTGTCGTGGTCAGATCGGTGATGGTGGTCACGCCTGCGGGCCGATCGGCGGTTTCGAGGATGAAACTGTCATCGCCCGTACCGCCGGTCAGGGTGTCATTGCCCGCCCCGCCGATCAGGCGGTCATCCTCATCCCCGCCCGACAGGCTGTCATTGCCTGCGCCGCCCGACAGTGTGTCCTGACCACCGTCGCCGGTGAGCGTGTCGTTTCCGGTGTCCCCCTCCAGCAGGTCGGTGCCCGCGCCGCCAAGAAGCGAGTCGTTGCCGTCGCCCCCGGCGAGGCGGTCATCATCATTGCCGCCGGACAGACTGTCATTGCCTGCTCCGCCCGACAGGCTGTCATCGCCATCAAGGCCGGAGATGAGGTCATTGCCATCATCCCCCTGGGCGGTGTCATCGCCGGTGCCGCCGAACAGGGAATCATTGCCGGTGCCGCCGGCGAGCAGATCGTCGCCCGTATCGCCAAGCATGCCGTCATCGCCGGTTCCGCCGGTGAGGCTGTCATTTCCACTGCCGCCGTAGAACACGTCATTGTCGGCCCCGCCATCGAGGCTGTCATTGCCCGAGCTGCCGAAAAGGTGATCATCGCCGGCATCTGCCGAAAGGGCATCGTTGCCTGCGCCGCCATGCAGGCTGTCGGCACCGGTGCCGCCGTGAAGGCTGTCATCGCCCAGACCGCCATGCAGGAAATCGGCGCCTGTGTCACCTTGTGCCATGTCATTTCCGCTGCCGCCAAAGGCGACATCATCGCCGCCGCCCATGGCAAGGCTGTCATTGCCGCTGTCACCTTCGGCCCAGTCATCATCGGTGGACCCGATGACGGAGTCCGATCCGGCGCCGCCAAAAAAGGCGATATCTGTGCCGCTGCCCGCTGTCAGCGTGTCATTGTCGGCGGTCCCGGTGAGTTGATCGGTGTAATCGGCATCATCATAAAGCGCGTCGGCATCGGGTTCGCCGCTTTCGCTTTTGGCGCCCGCGGTGCCGGGAGTGGCAATGTATCCGGCATCGGGATTGTCGCTGTCATCCGGGGGGGCATCGCCGATGCTGTCGTCATCATCATTGGCGGAGAGAAAATCATAGCCCACCAGCCCCAAGAGCAGGAGCGGCCACATCAGAAACTCGATACCCATTCACATGATCCGATACTGGTTACACAACACAGCTTTGCATCATGGCGGAGGGATGTGGAGAAAATTGGACGGAAACCGGGTGAGGCTGGGGCGCCGTTGCGCTGCGCGGGAAAGGGGCGGGAGCGGGCGCGGGGCTTGGCAAGGGTTCCTGCTTGCGTGTAAGACGGTGAAAAAGGACTGGAGAGGCCCGTGAGCAATCCTGACAGCTTTATCGATGAGGTGACCGAGGAGGTCCGCCGCGACCGGCTGTTTGCGCTGTTCCGCAAATATGGCTGGATCGGGATTGTCGTGGTGCTGGGCATTGTCGGCGGCGCGGGCTGGACCGAGTGGCAGCGCGCGCAGGCAGAGGCGAAAGCCGAAGCGTTTGGCGACGCGGTGCTGGATGCGCTGGATTTGGGCGCGCCCGAGGACCGGGTGGCGGCACTGGGCGCGATTCCGACGGACGGGTCGCAGGCTGCGGTGCTGCATCTGCTGCTCGCATCGGATCCGGTAGGTGACAGGGCAGGGACGCTGGTCGCGCTTGAGGCGCTGGCCAATGACGCAACCCAGCCTGCGAGTTATCGCGATCTGGCCGTGCTGCGGCGCGTGGTCGTGGCGGGGGCAGACCTGCCGCTGGCCGAGCGGCGCGCGGCGCTGGACCCGATCGCGGCGCCGGGGCGGCCCTATCGGACCATGGCGCTGGAGCAGATGGCCTATCTGCTTGTGGAAGAGAACCGGACGGATGAGGCGATCACGGCGCTGACCGCGCTGCTGACCGATCAGGAAGCGCCCGGCGGCGTGCGGTCGCGGGCGCAGGAAATGATCATCGCTTTGGGTAGCGAAGTGGCACCGGCTGCGCCGGAACCGACTTTGGCTCCGGAGGCGGGCGCAGATGATGCGGGCTGATGCAGCGGGCCCTGTGGGCCGGGACGGCAAGCGGACGCATGGCAACATTTCGGGCAACATGGGGGCCGGGACGGTGAAGCGCAGGTTTTGGGTGACGATCTCGGGGCTCGCCATGGCGACGGCCCTTGCCGGATGCGAGCGGGAACTGATCCTGAGCGGTGAACGCTTTGCGGTGCGCGAACCGCTGGAGGCGTCGATTCCGGTGGAAGGCCAACCCGCGCCAGTGGCTGCGCCGATCCGGCCTGAAAACCAGTCTGTGCCGATCTCGCTGCCAGCGGCGGTGGCCAATGCCGAATGGTCGCAGCGCGGAGGGGCGGCGAACCATGCCCAGCCGCATGGCGCATTGTCGGCGGCGCCGGTCCGGGTGTGGACGGTGAATGCAGGCAAGGGCAATACCCGCAAGAACCGCGTGAGCGCGGCCCCGGTGGTGGCGGATGGCCGGGTCTATACGATGGACACGGCGGCGGTGGTGCAGGCGACAGGTACGAATGGCGCAGTGCTGTGGCAATCCGACCTGACGGCGGAGTTTGACCGGGGCGGCGGTGTATCTGGTGGAGGATTGGCCGCAGGGCCGGGCCGGGTTTACGCGGCGACAGCCTATGGCGAGTTAGTGGCGCTGGATGCAGCGAGCGGCGCGGTGGTCTGGCGGCAGCGGGTGGATTCTGCAGTGGCGGGCGCGCCGACGGTTTCGGGCGGCACGGTGTTCGTGTCTGGGCGTGACGGATCGGGCTGGGCGATTGCTGCGGACACCGGGCGCGTGCGCTGGACCGTGCCGGGGGCCGTGGGCTCCACCGGGATGATCGGGGCGGCGGGGCCGTCGGTTGGAGAGAACGTCGTGCTGTTCCCGTTCACCAACGGGTCGGTCACGGCGGCGCTGAAAGTATCGGGTGTGCAAGTCTGGCAGGCCCCGGTGACGGGGCAGCGCGTGGGCCGGGCCTATGCCGGCGTGACGGATATCACGGGCGACGCAGTGGTGATGGGCGATGTGACCTATGTGGGCACCGCATCGGGCCGGACGGCGGCGCTGGACACATCCTCGGGCGAGCGGATCTGGACGGCTGTGGAAGGCGCGCTCAACCCGCCCTTGGTGGTGGGCGGATCGGTGTTCGTCGTGAATGACGAGAACCGTCTGGTACGGCTGGATGCGGCGACGGGCGCGCAGATCTGGGCGGTGGATATGCCCTATTTCACCAAGGACAAGCCGAAGCGGCGCAAGGCCATCGTGCCGCATTTCGGCCCCGTGCTTGCGGGCGGGCGGTTGGCGGTGGTGTCGGGCGATGGGCAGCTGCGGCTGTTCAACCCGGCGGACGGGTCTCTTGTCGGCGGCGCGGAGATCCCCGGTGGCGCCTCGGCCCCGCCGGCGCTGGCGGGCGGCACGCTGTATGTTGTCAGCGGGAATGGACAACTTCACGCTTTCCGTTGACGGGTTCCCCGTGTAAGGGGTTCCTCTTTCGGAATTCCGGAGTGGAAGATGAGCTTCACCCTTGCGATCGTGGGTCGCCCCAATGTGGGAAAATCCACGCTGTTCAACCGTCTGGTCGGGCGGAAGCTGGCGCTGGTCGATGACCAGCCCGGCGTGACGCGTGACCTGCGCGAGGGGGATGCGCGGCTTTACGACCTGCGGTTCACCGTGATCGACACGGCCGGTCTGGAAGAAGTGACCGATGACAGCCTTCAGGGCCGGATGCGGCGGCTGACGGAACGCGCCGTGGAACTGGCTGATGTGTGCCTGTTCCTGATCGACGGGCGGATGGGCGTGATGCCCACGGATGAGGTGTTCGCCGATATCCTGCGGAAGAAGAACGCGCGGGTGATCCTGGGCGTGAACAAGGCCGAGGGGGCTGCGGGCGACAGTGGCGCGCTGGAGGCGTGGTCGCTGGGTCTGGGCGAGCCGGTGCGAATGTCGGCAGAGCATGGCGAGGGAATGGATGACCTTTACCGCATCCTGCTGCCCTTCCGCGAGGAGTTTGCCGAACGCGAGGCGATGAACACGCCCGAGACCGAGGTCGATGTGACCGAGGAGATGGGCGATGAGGAGCCCGACGAGACCGCGCATCGCCCAACGGCGAAAAAGCCGTTGCAGATTGCGGTGATCGGGCGGCCCAATGCGGGGAAATCGACGCTGATCAACAAGATCATTGGCGAGGACCGTTTGCTGACGGGGCCGGAGGCGGGGATCACGCGGGACGCGATTTCGGTCCGGTCGGACTGGATGGGTACGCCGATCCGGATCTTTGACACAGCGGGGATGCGCAAGAAGGCGCGGGTGACGGAGAAGCTGGAAAAGCTGTCGGTCGCCGATGGGTTGCGCGCCGTGCGCTTTGCCGAAGTGGTGGTGGTGCTGCTGGATGTGGAGATCCCCTTCGAGGTGCAGGATCTGCGGATTGCGGATTATGCCGAGACCGAGGGGCGGGCGGTGGTGATCGCCGTCAACAAATGGGATCTGGAAGAAGAAAAGCAGGAAAAGCTGGCCGAACTGAAAGAGATGTTCGAGCGGTTGCTGCCGCAGTTGCGCGGGGCACCGCTGGTGACGGTATCGGCCAAGACAGGGCGCGGGCTGGACCGGCTGCATGACGCGATCCGTCGCACGCATGACATCTGGAACAAGCGCATCACCACGGCGCGGCTGAACACCTGGCTGGGTGCGATGACCGAGGCGCATCCGCCGCCTGCGCCGGGCGGGCACCGCATCAAGCTGCGCTACATGACGCAGGTGAAGGCGCGGCCGCCGGGGTTTGTGATCATGTGTTCGCGGCCCGATGAGATGCCCGAAAGCTATAAGCGCTATCTGGTGAACGGGTTGCGCGACCATTTCGAGATGCCGGGCGTGCCGATCCGGATCATGTTCCGGTCGCAGGGCGAGAAGAACCCGTTCAAGGACCGCAAGTTCCACACGCCGTCGCGCCTGCGTAAGCATAAGGAAGGGCGGAAGGACTGATCCTTTCGCGATGAACCCCCTCCCCCGGCCCCTCCCCCGAAGGCGGGGGAGGGGAGGGCGCCGTCAGGCGACCGGGGTGGGGGTGGTGGTGTCGGATTTGGGTATTTTGGCCAAGGTGAAGGGGCTGGGTTGCTCTTAGCCTAGCCTTGTGCCGCGCAGGGTGAGGGCCATCAGGGCAATGCCGATGCCTGCGAGGATGGCGACCGTCGGGTTCAGCCCGGCATTGGCGACCGTGATGCCGATCAGCGCCCAGACCACGGTGAGGCCATAGACAGGCATCCGGGGCTTTTGCCGCTGAATCCAGGTGGCCAGCGCCAGTGTAATGGCGATCATCAGCGCGGCGGTGGTTGTGTCGGAGAGCCAGCCATAGCCTGCGATCACCACGCCGGTCGAGACGGCGGCGGCGGCAGAGAGCCAGCCCGACAGGATGGCGATGGGGGCCGACAGAAGCCAGCGATCGGTTTCGGTATCCGCGCGCAGGAAGGCCAGAAGCGCGGTGGCGGCCATGATCCAGATGACCACGGTTGCCCAGATCGGGGCGACGGGGGCGATGGAGAGCCAGACAGACCCCAGTCCGATGGCCACTATGAGCGGCAGTCGCGGGCGATCCCACGCAGGTGTTTCGCTGTGTTTCCAGATGCTTGTGATGGCATGGACGAAGAGCCAGAGGTAGATCAGCCCCCAGATGGAGAAGGCATAGCCTGCGGGCTGGATCGAGGGACGCGCGATCTGGACGGGGAAGAGCGCCGGGTCATAGCCGGAAAAGGGAGGCGTGATGAAGGGTGCTGCGCCAAAGGCAGCGGTCACGATCAAAAGGAGGAGGGCGCGAAATTTCATTGCTGTTCTACGTTCCGGTCCCGGAATTGGACCTGTGTTCGGGTTCAAATAAGCGCCCCATCCGGGGCGATGCGGGTTTTACCACCAAGGTAGGGATGGAGGCTGGAAGGCAGATCGACCGAGCCGTCGGCCTGTTGGCCGTTTTCCAGCACCGCGATCAGGCAGCGGCCCACGGCGAGGCCGGAGCCATTGAGCGTATGGACGAAATCCGGCTTGCCACCGCCGGCGGGGCGGAAGCGGGCATTCATGCGGCGGGCCTGAAAATCGCCGCAGACGGAGACGGAGCTGATTTCGCGGTAGCGGTTCTGGCCGGGAAGCCAAACTTCGAGATCATGCGTCTTTTGCGCGCCAAAGCCCATATCGCCGGTGCAGAGCACGATGGTGCGGTAGGGCAGGCCAAGCTTTTCAAGGATCGCCTCGGCGCAGCGGGTCATGCGGTCATGTTCGGCGAGCGATGTCGCGGGGGTGGTGATGGAGACCATTTCCACCTTTTCGAACTGGTGCTGGCGCAGCATGCCCGTGGTGTCTTTGCCCGCGCTGCCCGCTTCGGAGCGGAAGCACTGGGTGTGGGCGGTCATGCGGATGGGAAGCTGGGCTTCATCCAGCACATCGCCTGCGACGGTGTTGGTGAGCGTTACCTCAGAGGTGGGGACGAGCCACCAGCCATTGGTGGTCTGGTAGCTGTCTTCGGCGAATTTGGGCAGTTGGTTGGTGCCATACATCGCCTCTTCCTTCACAAGGACTGGTGTCCATGTCTCGATCAGGCCGTGATCGGTGATGTGGGTGTCGAGCATCATCTGGGCCAGCGCGCGGTGGACGCGGATCACCGCGCCGCGCAGGACGACGAAGCGCGCGCCGGAGAGTTTGGCAGCGGTTTCGAAATCCATGCCGGGTTTGACGCCGGGAATATCGAAATGTTCGAGGGGTTTGAAATCGAAGGCGCGGGGGGTGCCCCAACGGCGCAGCTCGACATTGTCGTCTTCGTCCTTGCCTTCCGGCACTTCGGCGAGGGGGAGGTTGGGGATGCGCATCAGCATGTCGCGCAGGGCGGCATCCTGGGCATCGGCCTCGGCCGTCAGTCGGGCGATTTCGGCCTTCTTGTCGGCCACCAAGGCGCGCAGGCGTTCGAATTCGGCATCATCGCCGCGCGCCTTGGCTGCGCCCACATCCTTGGAGGCGCGGTTCTGATCGGCGGTGGCGGTTTCGGCTGCGTTGATGCGGGCGCGGCGGTCGGCGTCGAGGGCGAGGATTTCGGGCGAGGCAGGCGGCAGACCACGGCGGCACAGGCCTTCGTCGAAGGCGGCGGGGTTTTCGCGGATGGCGCGGATGTCGTGCATGGCAAACCTCGGGGTCGGTGAATCGGTGCTGGATGCCTTATGCGCCATTGTGGGCGCTGGTGTAACCGGGGCCTTGCGAAAGGGCCTCTGGCTTGCGGCATGGTGAACACAGGCACGGATCGGAGGGCGGGACCAAAAGGCGGGCCGACGCATGCGGAGGAAGGGTAAATATTCGTAAATTTTTCGTGCACTTGCTGGTGTTCTCGACTAGCGTCCGGTGCGGCCGGATCGCCTCTGGCCGAGTGCCAATCCTTTGAACAGGAAGACCATGGTCGCCATTGCCTATCGGCCCGAGATTGACGGTTTGCGTGCGGTCGCTGTCCTTTCTGTCGTGCTTTATCACTTTGGGTTTCCCGGCCTTGGCGGTGGATTTGTCGGGGTGGACGTCTTCTTTGTCATTTCGGGCTATCTGATCGGCGGCATCCTGTGGGCGGAACTGACGCAAAGCGGCAGGGTATCGCTGCTGCGGTTCTATATCCGGCGGTTTCGGCGGCTGGCTCCGGCGTTTTTTGCCATGGTGGCGGTGGTGTCGCTGGTGGGTTGGTTTGTGCTGTTGCCGATGGAATACCGCGAATTCGCGAAGTCGCTGATTGCGGCGACGGTCTATCTGGCGAATGTGCAGTTCTGGCGGGATGCGGGATATTTCGATTTTGGGGCCGAGGAAAAGGTTCTTCTGCATACATGGTCGCTTTCTGTGGAAGAGCAGTTCTATGTCGTCTTGCCGATTGCGATCCTGTTGCTTCGGCATCATCCGCGCGTGCTGCATCTGGTGTTGTGGCTGGGCTTTGCGGGATCGCTGGCGGCCAGCCTGCTGTTGACGCCGCGGATGCCGGAGGCGGCGTTCTACCTGTTTCATTTCCGGGCCTGGGAATTGCTGGCGGGCGTGCTGCTGGCGATTGGCCACCTGCAGGGGCGGCGGCTGCCGGATGCGGTGCAGGCGGGCCTTTCGGTGCTGGGATTGGGGATGGTGCTGGCGTCGGTGGTTCTGGTGCAGGCGGGGCCAGGCTTTCCCGGTTGGCAGGCAGTGTTTCCGGTGCTGGGCACGGTGCTGATCCTGGCGGGAACGGGGCAGGGCAATGCGGTGAACCGTCTGCTGGCGATGCGCGGGCCGGTCTTTGTGGGGCTGATTTCCTATTCGCTGTATCTTTGGCACTGGCCGATCTTCAGCCTGTCGACATCGTGGCGGGGCAGTTATGACGGCCCGTTGGAGACGACGTTCTGGATTGCGCTGTCCTTTGGTCTGGCAGTGCTGAGCTGGCGGTTTGTCGAGCGGCCGTTCCGGCAGGGACCGGCTTGGGGTTCGGCAGCGGGCGCGCCGGGGGCGCGGGCCGCGGGTGCTGTGGCGTGGCGGTCTGTCTTTGGCGGGATGGGGCTGGCATCGGCAATCACGTTGGGCTTTGCGGCCTTTGTCTTTTTGCGGGACGGTGTGGCGGAGCGGTTCCCGGCGGAAACACGGGCGCATATCGCTGCGACGCAGGATTTTCTGCAGGACATGAGCCGCTGTTCGGTGGCCTCCGAGGGGCCACTGACGGGAATCCGGCTGTGCCGGATCGGGCCGGAGGGGGATGCCCCGCCAGAGGTTCTGGTCTGGGGGGACAGCCATTTGCGGGCCATGATGGATGGGGTCGGGCAGGCCGCGATGGAGGCGGGCGTGCCCGGCATCATCATCTGGACGGCAGGGTGCCCGCCGCTGTTCGGCGTGACGAAGGAAGAAAGCGCCTCGACCGCAGCGCAGGACCGCGCCTGCCCGGAGATCAACGGCAAGATCGAGGCGGCCCTGCCGGAGCTTTCCAGCGTGAAGCGGGTTCTGGTCATGGCGCGCTGGAGCTATTACGCGGAAGGTCAGGGCTTCGGGCTGGACGTGCACAATACGATCCGTCTGGATCCGGCGCCGGGCAGTGGGCTGGAGGCCGCGCCCGATCTGATGGCAGCGGCGCTTGAGCGGACCGTCGAGAAGTTGGCCGTGCTGGGGCCGGTGACGGTGCTGCGGCAGATACCGGAAATGCCGGGCTATACATCGCTGCGAGCGGCACGTGCCATGGCGCATGGGCGTGAGGATGAGGTCCCTTCGATGCTGACGGTGGCGCGTGCCGAGGCCGAGGCGCGGTCTGCGCGGGCGGACGGAATGTTGAACGCGTTGGCGGCGGAAGGACGGATCGCGCTGATCGACGGCTGGGACAGGCTGTGTGATGCCGAGACATGCAGCGTGATGCAGGAGGGTGGGCCGATCTATTTCGATACCAACCACCTGACCAATCGCGGGGCGCGGCTGCTGCGGGACCTGCTGATGCCGGCGTTGACGGGAGAAGGCGCGTGACGGACATGGCGATCCCCACGGGTGCGGTGGATGCGGCGGTGGCGAAAACCTGGGATGTGATCGTCATCGGCACCGGGATGGGCGGTGGCAGCGCGGGGCGTGCCTTGGCTGAGGCTGGCCTGTCTGTCCTGTTCGTCGAGAAGGGGCCTGCAGGGTATCGTGCGGAGCAGAATCAGCTCTTGTCGGAAAGCCCCGATCCCGTGGCGCGGCAGGTGCGCGGATGTTGGCCGGGGCAGGTGGCGGCCCGTATCAATGGAACGGAGAGCCGGTTCTTTGCGCCGATCGGCAGCGGGGTCGGCGGATCGTCCGTCTTTTATGCGGCGACGCTGGAAAGGCCGGAGCCGCATGATCTGGATGATATGCCCGGGCGTCCGCACCCGGTGGGGGGCTGGCCGGTAAGCCATGCGGAGATGGCGCCGTGGTTGTCGCGGGCGGAGGAGATGTTTTCCGTCTGTGGCGAGCCTGATCCGCGCAGCGGGGCCGGTGCCGAAAGTCTGCGCGCGCCGCCGCCGCTGGACGCGGGCGAGGTGGCGATGATGGCGCGGATGCGGAAGGCGGGGTTGAATCCCTATCAGTTGCATTCGGCCCTGCGGAATGTGGAGGGGTGCATGAGTTGCCTTGGCCGCAAATGCCCGCGTCCGTGCAAGATGGATGGCCGCTCGGCGGGGGTGGAACCGGCGCTTGCCACGGGGCGGGCGGCGCTGCTGGACAATTGCACGGTCACGCGCATCTGCGGTAATGCCGGCGCGGTCACGCATCTGGAGGCCCGGCGGCAGGGGCAGGCGATCACGCTGAAGGCGCGGGCCTATGTGCTGGCGGGGGGCGCGCTGGCATCACCGCGGTTGCTGCTGGCGTCCGCCAGTGAGGCCTGGCCGGCGGGCTGTGCCAATGGCAGCGGTCAGGTGGGGCGCAACCTGATGTTCCATCTCAACGAGATGCTGGCGATCTGGCCCGAGCGGGACAGTCCGGCCTTTGAGGGGCCGACCAAGGCGATCGGCTTTCGGGATGTGTATCACGTGAACGGCGAGCGCTTTGGGATGGTGCAGGCGATGGGCGTGACGGCGAGCAGCGGGGTGATCGTCCATTTCCTGCGGCAGATGCTGGCGCGGTCGCGGTTTGGTCGGGTGCGCGGGTTGCAGGGCCTGGTGCGTTTGCCGGCCGAGATTGCGGCGCGGATTCTGGGCGAGGCGCAGATCTTCGTGGGGCTGCTAGAGGATTTGCCCTATGCGGAAAATCGGGTGACCTGGGCGCCGGAGGATGGGGATACCATTCGGCTGGACTATGCCTACCATCCCGAGGTGCTGGCCCGGCGCAAGATGTTTCGCCGGGTGATCGGCCGGTCGCTGAAGGGGCAGCGGCATCTGTTTCTGACGCAGTGGCCAGAGCTGAATTTCGGGCACCCGACGGGAACGCTGCGGTTTGGCCATGATCCTGCGACCAGCGTGCTGGATAGCGGTTGCCGCGCGCATGGGATTGCCAACCTTTATGTCGCGGATGGGTCGTTCATGCCGACATCCATGGGGGTGAACCCCAGCCTGACCATTGCGGCCAATGCGCTGCGCGTGGCGGCGGGGCTGGCGGCGGGGATGCGGGAGGGGCGGCATGGGTGACGCGGTCATTTCCGAACGGCTGCGGCAGGGCGTGGCTGTGGTGACCGGCGCGACGCGGGGCTTGGGCGAGGCGCTTGCGCTGGAACTGGCCGGGCTTGGGGTCACGGTTGCTGCGATCGGCCGGGATGAGGCCGGTTTGCGCCGGGTCGCGGCAGAGGCGGCCGGGGGGCGCGTGCATCCGGTGGTGCTGGATGTGGGGGACATCGCCGCCGTGCCGCAGGTCTTTGCGGGGATTGCCCGCGATCTTGGCCCTGTGACGGTGCTGATCAACAATGCGGCCGTCTATCCGCGGCGTGATTTCCTTGAGGAAGGGCCGGAGGACTTCATGGCGACGGTTGCCGTCAATCTTGGCGGTGTTGTCGCCTGCAGCCACGCCGCCCTGATGGGGATGGTGGAGACGGGGTTCGGGCGCATTCTGAACGTGTCGACCTTTGCCGATGTCCTGCCTTTGCCGGCGAGTGCGGGATATTCCGTGTCGAAAGGGGCGGGGCGTGTTCTGACGCGGGCGCTGGTGGCCGATCTTGGGGACCGCTTCCCCGATATTGTGATCAGTGAATGGATGCCAGGCATTATGGCCACGAGAATGGGCAGACCGGAAGGTTTGTCGGCACAGGACGCCGCGCGTTGGGGTGCAAGCCTGGCCCTGTGGCATGACCGCAGCCTGACCGGCCGCACTTTCGTGCTGGACCGCGAAATGCTTGAACCGCGCAGCCTCAAGCGGCGGCTGCTGGACAAACTGACCCGGCGCACGCCCGAGCCGCGGCGGGTTTGATCCGGGGCTGCATGGCGCGGCGGGCATCGGCGCGGGTCCGGAGGCGCGGGGGTTTTGGCGGTTGACCTGCAGTGTGGTGCGGTTAACCTGGTATTCAACCCTGCGCTGCATGGTGTGCGTTAGTGCGAGCCTGCTCTGTTTTGAATGTGTGCGTGAATGGTGAATACGTTATACTACGGCGACAACCTCAAGGTGCTGCGTGACAGCATCCGGGCCGAGACGGTGGACCTGATCTATCTGGACCCGCCGTTCAATTCCAATGCCAGCTACAACGTGCTGTTCAAGTCGCCGCAGGGGCAGGAGGCGGCGGCGCAGATACAGGCCTTTGACGATACATGGCATTGGGGCGAAAGCGCGGAAGAGGCCTATCAGGACGTGATGCGGTCGGGCAATGGGGCGGCGGCGGAAATGCTGCGCGCGATGCGGGGGTTTCTGGGTGAGAATGACATGATGGCCTATCTGGCCATGATGGCGGTGCGGCTGATCGAATTGCACCGGGTGCTGAAGCCCACGGGGAGCCTGTATCTGCACTGTGACCCGACGGCGAGCCATTATCTGAAGGTGTTGTTGGATGCGGTGTTTGGGGCAAATAGTTACCAAAACGAAATAAACTGGAAGCGAACCACCACGCACAGCGACAGCAAGACGTGGAGCAGGGTTTCGGACATCATTCTTTTTTTCACTAAGGGAAAGACGTTCATCTGGAACACGCCACGCGAAGCGCATTCCGAGGCGTATCTCTCAACTAAGTATCGCTATGACGATCACGATGGGCGCGGGGTTTATCGATTGGATAACATGACAAGCCCCAATCCACGGCCAAACATGATGTATTCTTGGCGTGGTCATGAAAGCCCCCCCAAAGGTTGGCGATATTCATGGGAAACCATGACAAAACTCGATGCCGAGGGACGCATCTGGTATCCAACGGACAAACTTGGAGAACACGACACAACAAAGCGGCCACAGTTAAAGAGGTATCTGAGCGATCAAGAGGGGGGCGTCATGGGGACTGTCTGGACAGATATCCCGCCCCTAAACTCTCAAGCCCAAGAACGCCTCGGCTACCCCACCCAAAAGCCTGTCGCGCTGCTTGAGCGTATCCTGAACGCCTCGTCCAACCCCGGCGATGTGGTGTTGGACCCGTTTTGCGGCTGCGGGACCACGGTGCATGCGGCGGAGAAGCTGGGGCGGGCCTGGATCGGGATTGACGTCACGCATCTGGCCATCGGGTTGATTGAAAAGCGGCTGCGGCAGGCCTTTCTGGGGGTGGCCTTTTCGACGCAGGGGGTGCCGCAGGATATCGCCAGTGCCCGCGATCTGGCGCGGCGGGGGCGGACGGATGGGCGGTATTACTTCGAGTTCGAGAAATGGGCGCTGTCTCTGATCGACGCGCAGCCCGGAAACCTTGGCAAAAAGGGCGCGGATGGGGGGATCGACGGGAACCTTTACTTCGGCAAGACCGGGCGGGGGATCGTGTCGGTCAAGGCGGGCGACAATGTGGGGCGCGCGATGATCGGCGATCTGAAGGGCGTGATGGACCGGGCCAAGGCCGATCTGGCGGTGTTTCTGACGCTGACGCCGCCGACGCGGCCGATGATCGAAGAGGCGGCGAGCGCGGGACAGTTGGAAATGGACGGGGTGGCAGTGCCGCGCGTGCAGATCGTGACCATCGAGGATGCGATGCGGCTGCGGGACCGGGCCATCCGGGTGCCGCTGCGGCGTGGCGATACATTCCGCGCGGCGGCGCGGGAGGAGGACGGGTCGCGGCAAGGGCGGTTGGAGCTGTGACCTTTCTTGTTCTTTCACTTGTTGCCGGGATGGGCTGGTAAAGCCTGCGTGCATTCATATATCGGGCGGGGAGGGGCTGCCTTGCCTTCCCGCACACCCGACTATAGGGTGCGCGCAAATTCGGCCGGGAGCCATTGCCCGGTGCTGACAATCAGTGAGGATGCCCATGTTCGCCACTCCCGCCTATGCACAGGCCGCCGGTGCAGGTGCCGGTTCTGCTTTTGCCTCGTTCGTTCCGCTGATCCTGATCTTTGCGATCATGTATTTCTTGCTGATCCGTCCGCAGCAGAAGAAGCTGAAGGAACACAAGGCGATGATCGAGGCGCTGCGGCGTGGGGATCAGGTGGTCACGCAGGGCGGCATCGTCGGCAAGGTGACCAAGGTGCAGGAAGATGGCATGGTCGAGGTGGAAATCGCCGAGAACGTGAAGGTCAAGGTTCTGAAGGCCACCATCGCGCAGGTCATGAACAAGACCGAACCGGCTGCGGCCTGAGCCGGACCTGACACATGCTGCAGACACCGCTTTGGAAGCGCATCCTGATTTGGGCGACTGTTGCGCTCGGTCTGGTGCTGGCGGCCCCGAACCTGTTCTACACGCAGGTCGAGAGCCATAATGATGCTGCCAAGGCGGTGGAGGCGGCGGGTTTCGCCACCACCGAACAGCAGGCGGCGCTGGATCAGTGGCCGGGCTGGATGCCTTCGGGGATCGTGAACCTTGGCCTTGATCTGCGGGGCGGTGCGCATCTGCTTGCCGAAGTGCAGGTGAACGACGTCTACAAGGCGCGGATGGATGGCTGGTGGCCGACCGTGCGCGATGCGCTGCGCGACGTGCGCGATCAGGTGGGCAGCGTGCGGCGGCAACCGGCGCAGTTGCCCTATGAATTGCGCGTGCAGATCGAGACTGAGGCCGGAATGGCCGCCGCGGTGGAAGCCGTTCGGGCGCTGGCGTCGAATGTGGTGACGCTGACCGGGGTTGGCCAGACCGATATCGACGTGACGGCCGAGGGCAATGTGCTGATCGTGCAATTGTCGGAGCCGGAGCGCGAGGCGCTGGACCTGCGGACCTTGCAGCAATCGCTGGAGATCATCCGCACGCGGGTGGATACGGCCGGAACGCGGGAACCCACGATCCAGCGGCAGGGTGCGGACCGCATCCTGATTCAGGTCCCCGGCATCGGGTCGGCCACGGAATTGAAGGCGCTGATCGGGACGACGGCGAAGCTGAGCTTCAACCCGGTGGTGCGGCGCGGCACGGCCGAGGATCAGACACCGGGGCCGGGCAATATCAGCCTGCCGTCGATGGATGAAGAGGGCGTTTGGTATACGGTTGAGGAAGTGCCCGTCGTTTCGGGCGAGGACCTGACCAATGCCAAGGGTGACTTTGACCAGAACGGGCGGCCTGCGGTGGCGTTCCAGTTCGATGTGCGCGGGGCGCGGGCCTTTGGTGATTACACGGCGCAGAATATTGGGGCGCCCTTTGCCATCGTGCTGGACGGTGAGGTGATTTCTGCCCCGGTGATCCAGAGCCATATTCCGGGCGGGTCGGGGATCATCACAGGGAATTTCACGGTGGAAGAGGCGAACAGGCTGGCGGTGTTGCTGTCTGCCGGCGCGCTGCCTGCGAGCATGACCTTCCTTGAGGAGCGGACCATCGGGCCGGAACTGGGGCAGGACAGCATCGACGCGGGCAAGACGGCGGCCATCATCGGGATGGTGGCGGTGAGCCTGTTCATGATTGCATCCTATGGGCTGTTCGGGGTGTTTGCGGTTGCATCGCTGGCGCTGAACATGGCGATGATCTTTGGCATCCTGTCGATGATCGGAGGCACGCTGACGCTGCCGGGGATTGCCGGGATCGTGCTGATCATCGGGATGGCGGTGGATGCCAATGTGCTGGTGTTCGAGCGGATCAGGGAAGAACTGAAGCTTGCGAAGTCACCCGCGCGGGCGATCGAGATCGGGTATGAGCGGGCGCTGTCGGCGATTGTTGACGCCAACCTGACCACGCTGATCACATCGGGCGTGCTGTTCACCATGGGGGCGGGGCCGGTGCGCGGATTCGCCGTGACGCTGGGGATCGGGATCATCACATCGGTCTTTACTGCGCTGTATGTGACGCGGCAGATGGTCGAGATCTGGTACAATGCGCGTCGCCCCAAAACCGTTTTCGTATAAGGAGGGTCGGGCATGGCTTGGCGTCTGCGGCTTGCGCCGGAAACCACCAATATCGACTTCTTCCGCTGGCAGGCGCTGACCTTTGGCGGGTCGATGCTGCTGATGGTGCTGGCCTTTGTCGCCTGGGGGGTGATGGGGCTTAACTTCGGGATCGACTTCAAGGGCGGCACCACGATCCGCACGGAAAGCGCGCAGCCGGTGGATGTGGGCGCGTATCGTGCGGCGCTGGAGACGTTGCCCTTGGGCGATATCGCGATCACCGAAGTGTTCGATCCCAGCTTTGGGCCGGAGCAGAACGTGGCGATGGTGCGGATTGCGGCGCTGGATGCGACGGCGTCGGTGACACCTGAAGAGATTGCCGCCGTTGAGGCGGCCTTGCGGACGATTGACCCAGGGATGACCTTTCCTAGCGTGGAGAGCGTGGGGCCCAAGGTTTCGGGCGAATTGGTCTGGGGGTCTATTCTGGCCGTCGCGCTGACATCGCTTGGGGTGCTGGCCTATATCTGGGTGCGGTTTGAATGGCAGTTCGCCTTGGGTGGCGTGCTGGCGCTGCTGCATGACGTGTTCATCACCATCGGGATATTCGCGCTGTTCCAGATCAAGTTCGATCTGACCATCATTGCAGGGCTGCTGACGATCCTCGGCTATTCGATCAATGACACGGTGGTGGTGTTCGACCGGCTGCGGGAAAACCTGCAGAAGTACAAGCAGATGCCGCTGCGCGATGTGATGAACCTGTCGGTGAACGAGACGCTGAGCCGGACGCTGATGACATCGGTGACCACGCTGATCGCCGTGGGGGCCATGATGATTTTCGGCGGGGACGTGATCCGGGGCTTTTGCTTCTCGATCTTTGTCGGGGTGGTGCTGGGCACCTATTCCTCGGTCTATGTGGCGAAGAACATCGTACTGTTCATCGGGCTGGACCGCAGTGAAAAGCCGAAGAACCGGGGGACGCCGGATGATTTTGCCAATGTGGATGCCTGAAGGGGCGTAAGGGGGGCGGATGCGCCTGACCGAGATCAGCTATGGCACGGCCCAGCCGATTGAAGGCTATGGGCCGGGGTTTTTCCGGGTCGGCGGGCATGTGCTGCGCGGGGCCTGCCTGATCACGCCCTGGGATGCGGGGCTGTGGGGTGGGTTCGCGGATACCGAAACGCCGCTTGCGATGGCCGGGCGGATTGATGTGCTGTTCGTAGGCATGGGGGGCGATATCGCCCATGCGCCGAAGGATTTCGTCGCCACGCTGGACGCGGCGGGGATCGGGGTGGAGGTGATGTCATCCCCCGCCGCCTGCCGGACCTATAACGTTCTGTTGAGCGAGGGCCGCCGGATTGCAGCGGCGCTGTTGCCCGTGGGTGGGCCGTGACGGTGTTGCCGTGACGGGGAGGCCGGGACAAATTTCTTCGATGAAGTTTGCAAATTCCTTCGAAGGAATGTGGTCATGGAGCTGACGGTTGCCAATCTGACTGTCGCCCGTGGTGGTATCGCCGTTCTGGAGGGGGTGAGCTTTCGGCTGGCCGCGGGGCGGGCGCTGGTGCTGCGGGGGCCGAACGGGATCGGCAAGACAACGCTGCTGCGGACGCTGGCCGGATTGCAGCCTGCGGTGGCGGGCGAGATGTCGGTGCCGCCCGAGAGCCTTGTCTATGCGGCCCATGCGGATGGGCTGAAGGCGGTGCTGACGGTGGAGGAGAACCTGCGCTTCTGGGCGGCGGTCAATGGCACGGATGCGGCCGAGGCGGCAATGGTGGCGATGAACCTGAGCGGCTTGCGCGACCGGCGCGCGGCGAACCTGTCGGCGGGGCAGAAGCGGCGGTTGGGGCTGGCGCGGATATTGGTGACGGGGCGACCCATCTGGGTGCTGGATGAGCCGACGGTATCGCTGGATGCGGCATCGGTGGCGCTGTTTGCGGGCGTGGTGCGGGCGCATCTGGCGGCGGGGGGATCGGCGCTGATGGCCACGCATATCGATCTGGGGCTGGCGGAGGCGGAGGTGCTGGACCTGACGCCGTTCAAGGCGCGGATGCCTGCGGCGGGGGGCCGGGTGGGCGCGTTTGATGAGGAGTTCGGATGAGGGCGGCGTGGCGCTTGGGGTTGGTGCGGACTGGGGGCTGTCTGCCCCCAGACCCCCGAGGATATTTTAGCAGAGAAGAGGGAGGCAGGGCGGTGCTTCCGGTGGTGGCTGGCGTGACTTCGGGGGGGGCGGCATGGGCGCGCTGCTGATCCGGGATGTGCGGCTGGCGATGCGGGCGGGCGGTGGCTTTGGGCTGGGGCTGGCGTTTTTCCTGCTGGTGGCGGTGCTGGTGCCTTTGGGCGTGGGACCGGAGGGCGATGTGCTGGGGCGGATTGCGCCGGGCATCCTGTGGGTGGGGGCGCTGCTGGCCTGTCTGTTGAGCCTGGACCGTATCTTTGCGCTGGATTTCGAGGATGGGTCGCTGGACCTGCTGGCGACCGCGCCGATCCCGCTGGAGGGGGTGGTGGCGATCAAGGCGCTGGCGCATTGGATGGTGACGGGGTTGCCGCTGACGATTGTGGCGCCGGTGCTGGGGGTGCTGTTGAACCTGCCGGTGGCGGGCTATGGGTGGTTGGTGCTGTCGCTTCTGTTGGGGACGCCGGCCTTGTCCGTCATCGGGGCCTTTGGCGCGTCGCTGGTGGTGGGGGTGAAGCGGGGGGGGCTTTTGTTGAGCCTGCTGGTGCTGCCGCTTTATGTGCCGACGCTGATCTTCGGGGCGGAGGTGGTCAAGCGGGGTGCGGCGGGGCAGGCGGTATCGGTTCCGGTGCTGCTGCTGGCCGGGATCACGCTGGCGGGTGCGGCGCTGCTGCCCTTTGCGGCGGCTGCGGCAATCCGTATCAACCTGCGCTAGGGCGCGCGCGTGATAGTGAATTGAGGCTTTGAGCCGGAGGACGTAAGGAGCCTGCATGTCGATCTGGGAATATGCAAATCCGAAGAAATTCATGCAGACCTCGGCCTGGGTCTTGCCCTGGGTGACCGGGTTGGCGCTGGCCTGTCTGGTGGCGGGGCTGATCTGGGGATTTTTCTTCACGCCGGATGATTTCCGGCAAGGGTCCACGGTGAAGATCATCTATCTGCACGTGCCCGCCGCGATGATGGCGATCAATGCCTGGGTGATGATGCTGATCACCAGCCTGATCTGGCTGATCCGGCGGCATCATGTGAGCGCGCTGGCGGCCAAGGCGGCGGCACCTGTAGGGCTGACCTTCACGGTGATTGCGCTGGTGACGGGGGCCTTCTGGGGGCAGCCGATGTGGGGAACGTGGTGGGCCTGGGACCCGCGGCTGACATCCTTCCTGATCCTGACGCTGTTCTATCTGAGCTATATCGCGCTGTGGCAGGCGATCGAGGATCCGGATACGGCGGCGGATCTGACGGCGGTTCTGTGTCTGGTCGGATCGGTGTTCGCGCTCTTGAGCCGCTATGCAGTGCTGTTCTGGAATCAGGGGCTGCATCAGGGGGCGTCGTTGTCTTTGGACAAGGAGGAGAATGTTGCGGATGTGTTCTGGTTTCCGCTGCTGGTCTGCATTGCGGGCTTTGTGCTGTTGTTCGTGGCGCTGGTGTTGATGCGGACACGGACGGAGATCCGGGCGCGGCGGTTGCAGGCTTTGTTGGCGCGGGAGCGGCTGGCATGATGCCGGATCTGGGGAAATATGCCTTTGCGGTGCTGGCGTCTTATGGGGCGTCCTTGGCTTTGCTGGTGGCCATCGTTGGGCTGAGCCTGTGGCGCGGGGCGCGGGTGAAGGCGCAGTTGCGCGAGGTTGAGGCGCGGCAGGAGCGAGCAGATGGCTAGATGGTTGATGGTGTTGCCGCCGGTGCTGTTTCTGGGCCTGGCGGGGATGTTCTATGTGGGGATGCAGCGCAGCAATCCCGATGATCTGCCATCGGTGTTCATCGACCGGGAGGCGCCTGCCGTGCCCGCGCTGGCATTGCCGGGGATACCCGGGCTGACGGCGGCCGATCTGCGGACGGGCGAGGTGACGGTGGTGAATTTCTGGGCGAGCTGGTGCCCGCCTTGCCGGGCCGAGCATCCGGTGCTGCTGGAGATGGCGGCGCGGGGCATCCGGGTTGCGGGTGTGAACATGATGGATGATGAGGGCGCGGCGGTGGCCTATCTGGAGGAGGAGGGCAATCCGTTCTTTGCCGTGGGGTTCGATCCGCGTGGGCGCGACCGGGTGGAATGGGGCGTGACCGCGCCGCCGGAGACGTTCATCGTGCGCGGCGACGGGACGGTGGCGTTCCGGTTCATCGGGCCGCTGGTCGGGACGGATTACGAGGCGCGCTTCGTGCCCGCGCTGGAGGCGGCGCTGGCGGAGAATGCGGGCAGTTGAAGGGTTCGGTCAGTGCTGGAAACTGAAAAGGGGGGGCTGAGCGGGCCCCCCCTTTCGATGTCCGCCCAAGGGTAAGCGGTCATCGGATCCTGTTTGTTACGCCCGCTCAGAAACCGGACAGCACAATAAACAGCAGTGCAAAAAGGAACAGACCTTCGCCGAGGGGAAGGTAAGAGCCGGAAAGGACGGATCGGCTTGCAGCACGGGGAGGGGTGAAGTCGATCATTTGGCATTCCCGGCGTGTGAACTATTCATACGCTATGGGAACAACATAGGCGCAATGCGGCGCGGAATCAGCCCGGTTTGATGGAAACAATGGGTTTCCACACAGGCGCAGCGCACAGGGCCGTGGCGCCGTGGGGCATGGCCCGGACCGCGCGAATGGCAAGGTTTTTACCGGGGATTGCGGCGGCTTTGGGGCGAAAACGCGGACGCCCCGCGGCATTTCTGCCGCGGGGCGTTTTGTTCTGCAAATGTCGTGCCGCGATCAGGCGGCGGCGAGGTTGCGCAGCACGTAATGCAGCACACCGCCATGTTCGACATATTCGATCTCGATTTCCGTATCGATGCGGCACTTGATCTGGATCGTCTTCGTGGTGCCATCGGCATAGGTGATGTGGCAGGGCACAAGGCTGAGGGGCTTCAGATCGCCTTCCAGCCCTTCGATGCTTACCAGCTCATCACCCTTCAGACCCAGCGATTTGCGCGTGTCGCCGTTCGTGAATTCGAAGGGGATCACGCCCATGCCGACGAGGTTGGAGCGGTGGATACGCTCAAACGATTCGGCGATGACGGCCTTCACGCCCAGAAGGGCGGTGCCCTTGGCGGCCCAGTCGCGGCTGGAGCCTGCGCCGTATTCGATGCCGCCAAAGATCACGAGGGGCGTGCCTGCGGCCTGATGGGCCATGGAGGCATCAAAGATCGAGGTCTGCGCGCCATCGGGGCCTTTGGTGTAGCCGCCCTCAACCCCATCGAGCATCTCGTTCTTGATGCGGATATTGGCGAAGGTGCCGCGCATCATCACCTCATGGTTGCCGCGACGGGCGCCGTAGGAGTTGAACTCGCTGACCGGGACCTGACGTTCCACGAGGTATTTCCCGGCAGGCGTGGTGGGCTTGAAGGAGCCAGCGGGGGAGATGTGGTCGGTGGTGATCATGTCGCCCAGAAGCGCGAGGACGCGGGCGCCGGTGATGTTCTTGATGGTGCCGGGCGTCTTGGCCATGCCTTTGAAATAGGGCGGGTTCTGGATGTAGGTGGAGGTGGGCGGCCAGTCGTAGGTTTCCGCCTCAGTCACCTTGACGGCCTGCCACTTTTCATCGCCCTTGAAGACGTCGGCGTATTTCTTCTGGAAGGCCGCGCGGGTGACGGTGGCGTGGACGAGGTCCGCGATTTCCTTGTTCGTGGGCCAGATGTCACGCAGGTAGACCGGGCCGTTGGTGCCCATGCCCAGCGGTTCGGTGGTGATGTCGATGTTCATGTCACCGGCCAGCGCATAGGCCACGACGAGCGGCGGCGAGGCGAGGTAGTTTGCGCGCACATCGGGCGAGATGCGCCCTTCGAAGTTGCGGTTCCCCGACAGGACGGCAGTGGCGACGAGGTCGGCTTCGTTGATGGCGGCCGAGATTTCGGGCTGCAGCGGGCCGGAGTTGCCGATGCAGGTGGTGCAGCCATAGCCCACGAGGTTGAAGCCGATGGCGTCAAGATCTTCCTGCAAGCCTGCGACGTTGAGGTATTCGGACACGACCTGCGATCCGGGGGCGAGCGAGGTTTTCACCCAAGGCTTGCGGTTGAGGCCCAAGGCGCGGGCCTTGCGGGCCACGAGACCTGCGCCGATCATCACATAGGGGTTGGACGTGTTGGTGCAGGAGGTGATCGAGGCGATCACGACCGAGCCGTCACGCAGTTTGTAATCGGTGCCCGCGACGGCCGCCGAGGAGAAGCCGTCGAAATTGCCGGGCAGGTGGGCGGGGGCGGGGTTGCCGCCTTCGGCCACGAGTTCGGCCTTTTGGTCATCCGACACGGTGGGCAGTTTGCGGGTGGTGCGGATGTAGTCGCCAAAGGCCTTGGCGGCGGTGTCGAGCGGCAGGAAATCCTGCGGGCGCTTCGGGCCGGAGATGGCGGGGACGATGGTCCGCATGTCGAGGTGCAGGGTGGAGGTGTAGACCGGATCATAATCCGGGCCGCGCCACATGCCGTTGGCCTTGGCATAGGCTTCGACCAAGGCGATCCGCGCCTCATCCCGGCCTGTCATGTGCAGGTAGCGGAGGGTTTCATCGTCGATCGGGAAGAAGCCGCAGGTGGCACCGTATTCGGGGGCCATGTTGGCGATCGTGGCGCGGTCGGCCAGCGGCAGACTGTCGAGCCCGTCACCGTAGAATTCGACGAACTTGTTCACCACGCCATGCTTGCGCAGCATCTGCACGACCTTGAGCACGAGGTCGGTGGCGGTGGTGCCTTCCATCATCTGACCGGTCAGCTTGAAGCCCACGACCTCGGGGATGAGCATGGAGACGGGCTGGCCCAGCATCGCGGCCTCGGCCTCGATCCCGCCGACGCCCCAGCCGAGGACGGCGAGGCCGTTGACCATGGTGGTGTGGCTGTCGGTGCCGACGAGGGTGTCGGGGTAGGCGACTTCGTGGCCATCCTGGTCTTTGTCCGTCCAGACGGTCTGGGCGAGGTATTCGAGGTTGACCTGGTGGCAGATGCCGGTGCCGGGCGGCACCACGCGGAAGTTGTTGAAGGCGTTCTGGCCCCATTTCAGGAACACGTAGCGTTCCATGTTCCGCTCATATTCGCGGTCGACGTTGGCTTGAAAGGCGCGGGGGGTGCCGAATTCATCGATCATCACGGAATGGTCGATCACCAGATCGACGGGCGCGAGCGGATTGATCTGCTGGGCATTGCCGCCAAGGCCGAGGATGCCGTCGCGCATCGCGGCAAGGTCCACCACGGCGGGGACGCCGGTGAAATCCTGCATCAGGACGCGGGCGGGGCGGTAGGCGATTTCACGCGGGTTCTGGCCGCCCATCTTGGCCCAGTCACCGAAGGCGCGGATGTCGTCGAGCGAGACGGTCTTGCCATCTTCAAACCGCAGCATGTTTTCCAGCACTACCTTGAGCGCGGCGGGCAGGCGGGCGAAATCGCCAAGGCCTGCGGCCTGCGCGGCCGGGATGGAATAATAGGCGACGGTCTTGCCGCCTGCGGTGAGGGTCTGGCGGGTCTTTGCGCTGTCATGTCCGACGGTGACGGTCATGCTTGCCTCCTGGCTGTGGCTGGCGTTCACGGACTGCCCATGGGGCAGGGCGGGTTCAACATTCCGGATGCCCGAAAGATTCCTGTCGGGCAAGGGTGTCGTTGCCGTTGTATGCCATTGTATGCCGAAAATCCAGCCCCGTTGCACAGGGAGAATGCAGAGATTTTGCTGCATTCGCACGACAGGGGGTGCGTGTTACAGGTCACGCAGGGATGTGAAAAATCGGGCGTGGCCAATCGCAAAACCTTGATTGGCGGCGGGGACGGGCTTTTTGTTACACCGGAGCACGGCGGGGACAGGCCGGAAGAGCGGATCGAAAGATCGGGAAGGACCAGATGCGACATATCGTCAGCGCCACCTGCGGGGTGGCCCTGTGGCTTGGTTTGGGCCTTGCTGCGCCCGTGATGGCGCAATCTACCGAGGGCGTGGTGGTGGAGCTTTATACCAGCCAGGGCTGTGCGTCCTGCCCGCCGGCCGATGAATTTCTGGCGGAACTGGCCACGCATAAGGAAGTGATCCCGCTGGCGCTGCATGTGGACTACTGGGATTATATCGGTTGGGAAGACAGCTTTGCCCAAGCCGCGTTCACCGAGCGGCAGAAGATGTATGCCCGCGCAGTGAAGAGCCGGATGGTCTATACTCCGCAGATGATCATCGGGGGGGTGGACCGGGTCGAGGGGAATACGCCTGATGCGGTGGTGAACCTGATCGGAAAGCATTTGGCAGTGGACCGCACCGTGCAGGTGAAGATCGAGCGGCAGGGCGATCGGGTGATCATCCGCGCCGTGGCCGAACCGCCGTTGACAGGCGGCGCGGTGGTGCAGCTGGTACGCTATACGCCCGCGGCTGAGGTCGCCATCGAGCGGGGCGAGAATGCGGGACGGTTGGTGACCTATCGCAATATCGTGACAGAATGGACGAAGGTCGCCGATTGGCCGGGGTTGACGCCGCTGGAGATCGAGGCGGCGGCGCCCGGCGATGCGCCGGTGGTGGTGATCGTGCAGGAGCCGGGCCCGGCAGCGGTGCTGGCGGCGGCGCGACTGGAATAACGTCAGCCGCGTTTGGCGCGCGTTTCGCGGTGCCAGATATAGGTGCCTGAGGCCACGATGATGAAAGCGCCCAGAAAGGTGAGCGCATCGGGCCATTCGTCATAGAACAGCACGCCCCAGAGCGTGGCGAGCAGGATGCCGCCATAGCCGAAGGGGGCGATGGCCCCGGCTTCGGCCACAGAGAAGGCCCGGATCAGGCAGATCTGCGCGGCGGTGCCAAGGCAGCCGACCACAGCGAAGAGCCAGAGGTCGGAAGCGGCGATGGGTTGCCAGACGGCGGGCATCATGACGCTGGTGACGACTGTGCCCAGAAGCGCGCCGTAGAACATGGCCGTCCACGGGCTTTCTGTCATGCCGACCTTGCGGGTGAGCAGCGCCGAGGCGGCGTAGCAGACGGCGCAAGCCAGTGGCAGGAGCGCGGCGGGGGTAAAGACATCCGCGCCCGGACGGATGATGATGAGTGCGCCGATCATAGCGGCGATGACGCCCGCGATGCGGCGGGGGCCAAGCTTTTCACCGAGGAACAGCGCGGCACCCAGCGTGATGAGGACGGGATTGATGTCGGCCAGCGCCGTTGCCTCGGCCAGGCCGATATGGGTGAGGGAGGCGAAGAAAAAGCCGGTTGCGCCGAGTTGCGTGAGCGAGCGCAAGGCATGGAGGCGCGGGTGTTTGGTGCGAAGGGCCGGGCCAAGGCGGATGTTCAGAATCAGCACGACAAGAAACAACTGCCCCGCAAAGCGCGCCCAGACGACCTGTGGCGTGGGGTAGCGTTGGACAAGCCCCTTGGCCAGCGCATCCATGGCAGTGAACATCAGAAGCGAGAGCAGCATCAGAAGGATGCCCTGACGGGTGGAAGCTTCGGTCGGCTGCTGCATTGCGGGATCCTTGGGTCGCCCGGACCCTAGGCGGGGTGGCGGCCGGGGGCAAGGTGCCGGGGGTGGTAATCGGGGGGCGGTAATCGGGGGGCGGTGATCTGGCGGAGCGGCGTGCCGCCGCAAGTTCATGTCTCGCCTGCGCGCCTTCGCGCTTGGCTCGGGTTTGAAGGGGCGTGCCGCACCCTCTGTCGGCGCGTGCCGCGCCGCCATTCACCCCCTGCGGAGCATTAGAGGCCAAGATGAAGGGTGAAAGGGCGGTCCTTGCAGAGAGCCGGGCGGTTGGTGTGGGCGTGACTATTGGGCCAGGTGGCGGAGGGGTGGGGATTATTCCTCGTCCTGTTTCAGGGTGAGTTCGCCTGCGGCCTCCATCTGCCGGATGGCCGTGACGATGGCGGTGAAGGCGGCGTCGGCATCTTTTGGCGTTACCTTGCCACGCGCGGCCATGTCGTCGCGAATTTGCTGGACCATGCGGGGGGAGAGCGCGGCGAAGACGGCATCCACCACAGGGGACAGGGCAGGGTCGGCGCTGGCGGCGGTGAAGGCTGTGGTGAGCGTGGGCCCATCAACCGCGCGCAAGAGACGCGGCAGATCGCGCGGGGCGATGCGGTCGGGGATATGGGCGAAGGTGAAGATCGCGCGGCGGACCTGTTCGGCGAAGGCGGCATCTGCCTCATCCAGCCCGGCCAGCACATCGTCGCGCGTGGCGGAGGGCGAGACGTTGAGGATGGCACCGATCCGGTCGACCGGGCCAGCGGCAAAGGCACGGGGTGGGCGCGTGTCGAGTTGCGCCACGAGCGAAAGGCCGATGCGACGCAGGGTTTCCGGCGCGGTGGCAGCGGTGCGCGACATGGCCAGTGCCACACGGCGCGCCCGGTCCCCCGGCATCTTGGCCAGAAGGTCGGCCGCGCGGGCGACGGGGAGTTTCGAGAGTGCAACGGCAGCGGTTTCCGGCGCTTCATCCGCGATGAGGGGAAGCAGGTCCTCGGGCGGGAGGGCGGCGATCCTGTCCCACGGATCGGTGCGGGCGGTGCTGGCAGCCATGCGGCGCAGGCGGCTGGCGGCATTGGGGGAGATATGGCCGTCGACAAGGGATAGCGCGCCGTCGATCCCTTCAGGAAAAACGAGGCCGGTGGCATCCAGCGCGGTGAGGAAGTCGTCCACCACCGCGGCGAGGGTGGCGCGATCCACCAGCCCCATGCGCGCCATCTGTTCGGCGAGGCGGGTCTGGTGCTGTTCGGGCAGGTTCGACAAGGGAAGGGGTTCGCCTTCCGCGAGCATGAGGCGCACGATGATGGCGGCCTTCTCGCTGGGCGTGGTGCGGCGCGGGACGAGGCCAGCGGCGGGTATTGGGGTGATGCGCGCGAGGGCGACGTGGCTTTCGTCCTGCATCTGGGTCCTTCCCGAAGGTTGCTTCGGGAAGGTTAGGCGGGCCGGGTTAACCGGCCCTTACCCGGTCTCACATCACGAGGTGGTTTGCGGCACGCAAACGCCGGTCGCGGCGTCGTAGACGGTGCCTTCCACGCAGGTGGAGGCGGTGATGTTCATTTTTTCCGAATTGCAGCCACCGCCGGCGAGGGCGAAGGTGGGCGCAAGCGAGAGGGTCAGCGCAATGAATGTGGTCTTGATTTTCATAGGTCGTCCTTGTGTTGGCATGTGACTGTCAGCAGGGCGACCGGCGGTCGGAAAATCCGCATCCGGTACGTAGCAAAAGGGTAGCATGAAAATGCAGGCTGCAAGGGCGGAAATTTCCGCCCTTGCGCAGCAGGGGCCTCACGCTTTCGTGAGATCAGCCGAAAACGCGGCGGAAGATCGTGTCGACATGTTTGGTGTGATAGCCCAAGTCGAATTTTTCGGCGATCTCTGCCGGGGAGAGGGCGGCGGTGACCTCAGCGTCGGCTAGCAGTTCGGTCTGAAAGTCGGCGCCCTGTTCCCAGACCTTCATCGCGTTCCTTTGCACAAGGCGGTAGCTGTCTTCGCGGCTTACGCCGGCCTGGGTGAGGGCCAAAAGCACGCGTTGCGACATGACCAGACCTTTGAATTTGTTCATGTTCTTGAGCATGTTCTCGGGGTAGATCACCAGTTTTTCGATCACGCCCGCCAGACGGTGCAGGGCGAAATCCAGCGTGATGGTGGTATCGGGGCCGATGGCGCGTTCCACCGAGGAATGGCTGATGTCACGTTCATGCCAGAGCGCCACATTCTCAAGTGCCGGGATCACCGACATCCGCACGAGACGGGCGAGGCCGGTGAGGTTTTCGGTGAGCACCGGGTTGCGCTTGTGCGGCATGGCGCTGCTGCCTTTTTGGCCGGGAGAGAAGAATTCTTCGGCCTCCAGCACCTCGGTGCGCTGCATGTGGCGAATCTCGATCGCGATGTTCTCGATGCTGGAGGCAATGACGCCCAGCGTGGCAAAGAACATGGCGTGGCGGTCGCGGGGGATGACTTGGGTTGAGATGGGTTCGGGGGTGAGGCCCAGTTGGGCGCAGACGTGCTCTTCGACGAAGGGGTCGATATTGGCGAAGGTGCCGACCGCGCCGGAGATGGCACCAGTGGCGATTTCCGCGCGGGCATTGATCAGGCGGGTGCGGTTGCGGGCCATTTCGGCGTAGAAGCGCGCGAAGGTGAGGCCCATCGTTGTGGGTTCGGCATGGATGCCGTGGCTGCGGCCGATGCGGACGGTGTCCTTATGCTCGAACGCGCGGGTTTTCAGCGCGGCGAGGACGCGGTCGAGGCCTGCGAGGAGAAGGTCGGCGGCGCGGGTCAGTTGGATGTTCAGCGTGGTGTCGAGCACATCCGACGAGGTCATGCCCTGATGGACGAAGCGCGCGGTGTCATTGCCGATGATTTCGGCAAGGTGCGTGAGGAAGGCGATGACGTCGTGTTTGGTCACCGCTTCGATCTCATCGATGCGGGCCACATCGAAGGTGACGTCCTTGGCCTTCCAGACGGCTTCGGCATTGGCCTTTGGGATCACGCCGAGGATGGCCTGGGCATCGCAGGCATGGGCCTCGATCTCGAACCAGATGCGGAAGCGGGTCTGGGGTTCCCAGAGGGCGACCATGTCGGGGCGGGAATAGCGGGGGATCATGGCGGGCCTCGTGTCAGGGAAGGGACGCGGTGGGCTTACGCCGGGATGCGCTGCGAGGCAAGGCGCTGGCACGGGACGGGTGCCACGAATTTTCTGCGAAAATTCTGAAAGGAAGGGGGCTGTCTGCCCCCTCTTGGCGCTGCGCGCCAATTCACCCCCGAGGATATTTGAGCAGAGAAGATACAGCACAGAGCGTTCCTACTGTCTTCTCTGCGGCAAATATCCTCGGGGGGCGAGGCGCGACGCGCCGAGGGGGGGCAGACAGCCCCCCTTCTTTGTCTTGTTTCATCGCCTGGAGATCTGCATGCCTAGGCTTGCCCCATCAGGGCGGGGTCAAAGGGGTAGCGGGTCAGGTTTTCGCAACCGGTTTCGGTGATCAGCACCTGATCTTCCAGCTTGATCGAGAAATCGCCGCCTTCGGGGCTGACCAGTGCCTCGACGCAAATCGTCATGCCGGGCTCGAGGACGGCATCAAAGGCGCCTTCCATCCAGCCGTCGGGATAGGTGACATAGGGCCATTCATCGCAGAGCCCGACGCCGTGCATCTTGCAGGAGTATTTCTGCTGCCAGTACTGCGCGTCGAGTTGATGGCCGCCAAAGGTGAGGTCGCGGATCGAGACGCCGGGTTTGAGGCGCGACTGGTGGTCGCGGATATGATCGAGCGCGTGGGCATAGGCGCTGATCATCGCATTGGTCGGGCGCTGGTCGCCCACCCACCAGCTGCGCGAGATGTCGATGCAGAAGCCGTAGGCGCCGATCAGGTCGGTATCAAAGGCCACGATTTCGTTGTTCTGGACGATCCTTGGCCCGCATTCCTGAAACCATGGATTGGTGCGGGGGCCGGAGGCGAGGAGGCGGGTTTCGATCCATTCGCCGCCGCGCCGGATGTTTTCGGCATGCAGGACGGACCAGATGTCATCTTCCGACACGTTGCCCTTCGGGACGTTTTCGCGGGTAAAAACCTCCATCGCCGCCACCGCCGTTTCGCAGGCATGGGCGGCGCAGCGCATCGCCAGCATGTCATCGGGGCCCTTGATGGCGCGGGTGCGTTCGGTGACCTCTTCGCCTTCCATCACCTGAAATCCGATGGATTCCAGCGCGCGCAGGCCGTGGACCATGATCTTGTCCACGGCGAGACGGCGGTTGGTGCCGACATGGGCGCGCATCAGATCATCAACCTGCTGGGCGAAGGCGCGGGCGGCGACGGCGCCGCGGTCGCCGGTGGAGTTGTAGAAGAAGGTGGCACCGGAGCGGAGTTCCTTGACCAGCGGGTTGAAGGTCACGAGGAAGGGGGAGTTCTTGTATTCCCACATCACCATATGGCCGTCCGCCATGAGGAGGCAGGCGCGGAAGGGGTTGTGGGTGTTCCACAGCTGCATGTTCGTCGTGTCGGTGGCGTAGCGGATGTTGAGCGGATCGAACATCAGAAGGCCGCCGTAATCGCGCGCCTGCAGCGCCTTGACCAGACGATCCCAGCGGTATTCGCGCATCCGGGCGAGGTTGGGGGGCGTGAGGCCGGCGGCCTGCCATTCGGCGAACGCAAGCTGGGTGGGGCCGATTTCGACGCGGTCATTGTCATTGGGGGTGCCATCACCCAGCGTGGTGCCACGGCTTGGGTCGATCTTGCGGCGGTCGGCGTAGTGCTGGTTCATGGTGGCCCCCCTGATGGCTGGCTGATGGTCGGGCAGGCTGGCACGCACGGGTTGCCGCTGCGCGACGCGGCGGGGTCGGATTTGGATGGGGTTGATGGTCGTAAGGCGGGATTGTAGGCAGGTGGGATGAGAGAGCCGGTTTTTCACAGCAGTCTGCCCCATCAGCCATGGACGGACCCGCGGACATGGCGGCTGCCGGGGATGCTGCCCTGTGGGGCGGAGGACTGGATCCGCGCGGATGAGGCCTTTGCCGGGCAGATGGCGGAGCGCGACTGGCTGATCGCCACGCGGCAGCCTTTGGTGCATGCGCTGTTGCCCGAGGGGCGGGCGGCGGCGGCGGAGTTATACGCGGCAGTGCTGGACCTGTTGTCGCGGCGGGATGGTTACCTGGTGGGGCCGGATCGGGTGCGGCGGCCCGACGGGGTGGAGGTGCGGCTGGATGCGGCATTCCCGCTGATCACGCTGGGGCGGTTGGTGCAGGAAGATCTGTGCCTGATGGAAAAGCAGGGCGAGGAATCGGTCCTGACCGGGGCGATCCTGTGCTTTCCGGCAAGCTGGACCTTGGGACAGAAGATCGGCCGTCCGATGACGGGGATTCACAAGCCTGTGCATCACTATGATGAGGATGTCGCGCGGCGCGTGCAGCGGCTGTTTGATCTGGTGCGCGTGGGGCAGCCGCTGGAGCGGTACAATGCGCTGGTCTATGACGACCCGGCGCTGCACAATCCGCGTCAAGAATTTGACACCCGCCCCTATGCGGTGGAGCGGCTTTACATGCGATCCGAGCGGCAGTGCATCTTGCGGCTGCCGGTGACGGGGGCGGTGGTGTTTTCCATTCACACCTATCTGGTGCCGATGGCGCGGTTTTCCGATGGGGAGCGAGAGGCGATGGTGGCGGCCGGATTATAGGCCGCCCTAGAGCAGGGACATCATCGGGTTCACGCCTGCGACATGGCCAAGGGCGAGCAGAGTGCAGGTCATTGCCATGACGCGGCTTGAAGCATTGATGTCGCCACCGCGCAGGAGCGAGCAGGTGAGCATCGCGGCCCCCATCGGCAGATAGACCACCATCAGCGTGACATCGAGCGTGGAGGCGGCCAGGCGCATGCGCACATTCTGGCCGGTTGTTTCCGGCTCAACCGGGTAAAGTGCATTGCGGATCTGGTCGAGGTCGCCCGAGGGGCGGCGCGGCAGATCGGGCTGCTGGTTGGCCGGGGCGGCTGTGGCCATGGCGGCGTTGGACAGCCGGGTCATGGCAGCGCGGGCGCGTTCGGCCTTGATGGCCTTGATGGCCATGGCTTTTTCGACAAAGGATGCGGGCATCCCGGTATCGGCTTCTGGGAAGGCGCGGATCGCCTCGGCCGGAGGGGAGCGGCGCGTCATGGGGCGCGACGGGGCCTCGGCCGACAGATCGGGGAGGCGGTCGAAGAGGTTGTCGACGAGATCGGCGGTGACGGGACCGGCAACCTGATGCCACAGCGTTTCGCGGGGCGCAAAACGGGCGCGCAGGCGATCGGCGATCAGGTGGCAAAGGTCTTCGTAGCGGCGGCGGTCGGCGGGATCTTCGAAGCTGCCGGGGTGACTGTCGGGGCCGGGCCCGACCGAGATCATCAGGCTGCTGGGCAGGCCGAGGGCGGGCTCGCCCGTGTAGGAGAGGGTGAAGCGGACGCCGTGCAGATCGACAAAGACCAGATCTTCGCAATCCCAGGTGATGTGACGGCCGCCCGCGCCGGAGCGCCCAAGCGCATCGTCCAGTTCACGCACCAGGACCGAAAGGTTCAATGCCGGGTCGCGGTCAAAGACAAACTGGGCGATCGTGCTGTCGTCGAATGCCATCTGAATGCCCTCCTGCCTTTTTTGGTTGAACTAGAGGTTGCAGGTTAATTGTGCCTAATTTCAGGTGCCTTTGCGGTGGGGACATGAATTTGGCGGTTTTTTTGCCCGATTGTTGCCCGATTTGGCGTTTTTGCGCGGAAACCCGCTTAATCTGCTGTGGTTGTCGACGGATCGTGAACAGGTAAGGAATGTGTTGAACTTGCCTGCGGTTGTGTTCTGCCCGGGGTGACCGGGCAGGGATGTCACATCAGATCGGGCGGGATGGTCTGGGCGATCGCAAGGATCATCCCGGTGATGGCCAGGGCACGGGACGGAAGTCGCAGGCTGTTGCCCAAGAGCGTGTCGCGCAACGCGCGGGCCCGATCGGGCATACTTGCACGCAAGGCGGCAATGATCTGCATAAGAAGGAAGGCCAGCGTCACCAGTGCCGCTGCAAGGCGCAGGGGCAAAGCGTGTTGCGGGGGCGCGGCAAGGGCTGCGGGCTCTGCCTGCGGGTCTGTCGCATAGAGCGCGTCGCGGACCTGATGCAGGTGGTCCTGCAGCGGATCGTGGATGTCCGAGGCGGCAAGGCGCGGCTTTGCGGTGCGGCGGGTGACCGACAGGTGGCGCACGGCGCGGCGCGCGGCATGGCCATCGGTGCCATCGTTGGCGGTGGTTTCAGTCCGGGTGATGATGCCGCTGTCGGCTTCTGTGTCGAGTGGGGGATGCGACGCGGTCGGCATCTCTTCATCGCTGCCATCGGCGCACCAGAGGTTGCGCGCTTCGGGGGGAAGGGCGGCCTCATGTGCCATGAGGCGGGCGCGGGCGCGAGCGCGGCTGCGCTGAAGCCGGGGGTCGATGCCGGGGCCGGTGAGCGTGTCATCCTCGAAGGCGTTTTCGAACAGATTCGGGATGGGGAGGATCAGTCGGCTGTGTTCAATCGAATCGCGCGCGAAGGTAAAGCGCATCGGGCGGCGTGGGGTGACGGCCCGGATATCCGATGAATCGGAAGACAGCGTGGCACCTTCATCTGCGTCTTCCAGAGTGAAGAGATCGGCCGTGTCTTCATCAAACGAAAAGAAGTCTGCGGCATGCTCGTCGAATGCAGCGACAAGGGGTTCAGCGCTGACTGAAGCGGTAAGGTCAAGAAAATCAGGGATATCAGTGTCGGTTGGCACGGCATTTGCACCTGTGGTGGTGATGTCGGCTTTTGCCGCGACGCCAAAGGTGCCGGGATCGGGCGCCAGGGCCATGCACAGATCGGCGCCGGATGCGGCGTCGAACCGGAGATTTGCGAAGGGTGCGCCGAGGGTTCGGCGCGCCCCGCGAGAGGATTGGAATTCGGGTACAAGGAAGAAAGAGGCGTCACTATCCAGCATGGCGGCATCTCCTTAGGTTTTGTTAACCGAACCATCCAATCGTGACGAGAATTGGCGCTTTCTGTGGCGGGGTTTGGGGTATTCCCTGCAAATGCAGGTTGCCCTTGCACGATGTGGTGAAGGGCCTGCCAGACGACCGCCGGAAACTTGTGGCAGGAATGCGAAAAGGGCCGCCCAATTGGGGCGGCCCTTTGCATTGGCGCACTGATCCGGGGATCAGCAGGAATAGTACATCAGGTATTCCACCGGATGCGGGGTGTGCTCAAAGGCATAGACCTCTTCCCACTTCAGCGCGATGTAGCCTTCGAGCTGGTCCTTTGTGAACACGTCGCCTGCGAGCAGGAAGTCGTGATCCTTTTCCAGCTCTTCCAGCGCCTCGCGGAGCGAGCCGCAGACGGTGGGGATTTCGGCCAGTTCTTCGGGCGGCAGATCATAGAGATCCTTGTCCGAGGCCGGGCCGGGGTCGATCTTGTTCTTGATGCCGTCAAGGCCTGCCATCAGCAGGGCCGAGAAGGCCAGATAGGGGTTCGCCGACGGATCGGGGAAACGCGCCTCAACCCGCTTGGCTTTCGGCGATTCGGTCCACGGAATACGGACGCAGCCCGACCGGTTGCGGGCGGAGTAGGCGCGCAGAACCGGGGCTTCGAAGCCGGGGATCAGGCGCTTGTAGCTGTTGGTGGACGGGTTGGTGATCGCGTTCAGCGCCTTGGCGTGCTTCAGGATGCCGCCGATGAAGTAGAGCGCCTCCTGAGACAGGTCGGCATATTTGTCGCCAGCGAAGAGCGGCTTGCCGTCCTTCCAGATCGACATGTTCACGTGCATCCCCGAGCCGTTGTCGCCCTTCATGGGCTTGGGCATGAAGGTCACGGTCTTGCCATAGGCGGCCGCGACGTTGTGGATGACGTATTTGTATTTCTGGATGTTGTCGGCCTGTTCGGTGAGGCCACCGAAGATCATGCCGAGTTCGTGCTGGCAGGTCGCCACTTCGTGGTGGTGCTTGTCGACCTTGATGCCCATGCGCTTCATGGTGGAGAGCATCTCGCCGCGCAGGTCTTGCGCTTCGTCGATCGGGTTCACCGGGAAGTAGCCGCCCTTGTAGTTGGCGCGGTGGGCGAGGTTGCCGCCTTCCATCACGGTGTCGGTATTCCAGGCGGCGGCTTCGGCGTCGATCTGGTAGGACACCTTGTTCGGCGCGACCGAATAACGGACGTCGTCGAAGATGAAGAATTCGGCCTCGGGGCCGAAATAGGCCGCATCACCGATGCCGGAGGCTTTCAGATAGGCCTCGGCCTTGTAGGCCGTGCCGCGCGGATCGCGGGAATAGGCTTCGCCGGTGTCGGGCTCGACCACGTTGCAATGCACGCACATCGTCTTTTCGGCATAGAACGGGTCGATATAGACCGAGGAAGCATCGGGGATGAGCTT
This sequence comes from Variovorax paradoxus, assembly GCA_943370085.1. Classification (GTDB taxonomy): domain Bacteria; phylum Pseudomonadota; class Alphaproteobacteria; order Rhodobacterales; family Rhodobacteraceae; genus Paragemmobacter. Next base: position 185,779 of record CALRPT020000002.1, read on the forward strand.
CATGTCGGACTGGTCGATCGACTTCCAGCCAGCGATGGAGGAGCCATCGAACATGAAGCCTTCTTCGAAGAAGTCTTCATCCACGAGGTCCGCCACCAGGGTGACGTGCTGAAGCTTGCCCTTTGGGTCGGTGAAGCGGATGTCGACATATTCGACTTCCTCGTCCTTCATCAGCTTCAGAGCATTCTTAACTGCGCTCATCATGATGCCTTTCGGTTGGGTGTTGCAGAGACCGCCGCGCAAGCGGGCGCTGGCGGGTATTCGGAGAGGTCAGACTGCGTCGTCGCCGGTTTCGCCGGTGCGGATGCGGATGGCCTGTTCGATGGGGGTGACGAAGATCTTGCCGTCGCCGATCTTGTCGGTGCGGGCGGCAGAGACGATCGCCGCGATGGCGCTGTCGACCATGTCATCGGTGAGGACGACCTCGATCTTCACCTTGGGCAGGAAGTCGACGACATATTCGGCGCCGCGATAGAGTTCGGTATGGCCTTTCTGGCGACCGAAGCCTTTGACTTCGGTGACCGAGAGGCCCTGAATGCCGGCTTCCTGAAGGGCTTCCTTCACCTCGTCCAGCTTGAACGGTTTGATGATCGCCTCGATCTTCTTCATGGGCCGACTCTCCCCCCAGGTGGCTTGTCTTTGGAGGTCTGATCATTTCTGATTGGGGGCCACAATCGGTGAGCGGGCGGGCAAGGCGGTCTGCGGCGGGTTTCCGCGAGGTGTGATTAAAATTTGTGCATAACGCCTGCGCTATGGGCGGTTTGCGAAAGGGTTGGGCGAGAACATGACCGAATTGCTGACCGCTGCCCAAATGCGCGCCATAGAGGCCGCCGCGATTGCGAGTGGGGAGGTGACCGGGCTGGAGTTGATGGAGCGCGCCGGGCGGGGCGTGGTGGAGGCGATCTTTGATGAATGGCCGGAGTTGCGGGCGACGTCGCACCGGGCGGTGGTGCTGTGCGGGCCGGGGAACAATGGCGGCGACGGGTTTGTCGTGGCGCGGCTGCTGAAGGAGTGGCGGTGGGAGGTGGAGGTCTTCCTTTATGGTGACCCCGAGAAGATGCCACCGGACGCGCAGGTGAATTATGAGCGGTGGCGGGGAATGGGGGAGGTGGGGGACCTTGAGTCGGCACAAATCCTGGGTGCAGATGTAGTGGTCGATGCCGTGTTTGGGACTGGCCTATCCCGTCCTTTTCTGCCGCCACATGAATTGGTTGAACAGTTTCACCAACTCATGAAGGACGGCCTTTGGTGGTTCGGTCCCTGTGGCAAACCTTACGTTGTGAGCGTGGATTGCCCTTCGACTGTCTGCTCGGATTCAGGTCGAGCATTAGGAGAACTGGGGACTTGGGCCAATGAGATTGGCGCTGATCTGACGGTTACGTTTCATCGAGCCAAGGTTGGACATTTCTTGGATGCTGCGCCCCTAACCTCTCCAAAGCTCGCCGTTGTCGATATCGGGTTGGGCGAACGTCGTTCGAGTTGGCAGAGCGGTACCGCGACTGCATCATCATTTGTCCATCTTGTGGATTTGCCTTCGCTTAGTGCCTTTGGCGGTAACTTGACCAAGGCGGATCGAATGCCTTCGTCGGCAGATGAAGCCCACAAATACTCCCATGGTCACGCGTTCATCCTTTCCGGCCCCTCAGGTCGCGGCGGGGCGGCGCGGCTTTCGGCGCGCGGGGCGCTGCGGATCGGGGCGGGGGTGGTGACGGTTGGGTGTCCATCGGAAGCCTTGACCGAGAACGCGGCGCGGCTGGATGCGGTGATGCTGCGGGTGGTGGAGGATGGGGCGGCCTTGGAAGCCGTGCTGGAGGATGGGCGGATCGGGGTGGTTTGCCTCGGGCCGGGGCTGGGCACGGGGGCGCGGGAGGCGGGGTTGGTGGCAGCGGCGTTGGGGGGGCGGGGTGAACCCCTTCAACGGCCGGGTGAACCCCGCCCTACAGTGTTGGATGCGGATGCTTTGACGTTGTTAGCGCGGGATGCGGGGTTGTTCGGGGCGTTGCACGGGGGGTGCGTGCTGACACCGCATGCGGGGGAGTTCGCGCGGCTGTTCCCGGATATCGCGGCGAAACTGGAGGCACCTGCGGTGACGGGACCAGCCTATTCCAAGGTGGATGCGGCGCGCGAGGCGGCAGCGCTGGCGGGGTGCGTGGTGCTGTTCAAGGGGGCGGATACGGTGATCGCGGCACCTGATGGGCGCTGTGCCATCAACTCGGCGCATTACGAGCGGGCGGCACCTTGGCTGGCGACGGCGGGGTCGGGCGATGTTTTGTCGGGGTTCATCACCGGGCTTCTCGCGCGCGGGTTTGCGCCTTTTGATGCGGCCTGCACGGCGGCTTGGCTCCATGTGGAATGCGCGCGGGAGTTCGGGCCGGGGCTGATTGCCGAGGATCTGCCCGAGATGCTGCCTGCGGTGTTTCGGCGGTTGGGTGTTTGAGGCGGGCGATTTTTGACGCAAAAATCGCGACGGAATTTGACGCAAATTCCGGTTTGCGGGCGGGACGCCCGCAGCGTTTCCTGTGTCAGGAAACGGCGCGAAATCTGCGTCAGATTTCGCCCTGATTTTCCTCTCGCATCCCCCGTGGGGCTTTGCTAGAAGGGCGCGGAATTTCAAGACGCGCGCGGGCCTGCCCCTTGGCGGGGCAGACGTGTGCGTTTTGGTCAATTTGCGGGTGTGGCGAAACTGGTAGACGCACCAGATTTAGGTTCTGGCGCCGCAAGGCGTGGGGGTTCAAGTCCCTCTACCCGCACCAGGGATGAGAAAGAAGGACGAAACAATGCAGGTCACCGAGACCCTGAACGACGGTCTGAAGCGCGGCTACACCATCACGGTGACCGCGGCTGAACTGGAAGCAAAGGTTCAGGAAAAGCTGGTCGAGGCGCAGCCCGAGATCGAGATGAAGGGTTTCCGCAAGGGCAAGGTGCCGCTGGCGATCCTGCGCAAGCAGTTCGGCCAGCGCCTGCTGGGCGACGCGATGCAGGATGCCATCGACGGCGCGATGAAGGATCACTTCGACAAGACCGGTGACCGCCCCGCGCTGCAGCCCGAGGTGAAGATGGTCGAGGGCGAGACCTGGGCCGAGGGTCAGGATGTTGTCGTCGAGATGTCCTATGAGACGCTGCCGCCGATCCCGGATGTGGATGCCAGCAAGATCACGCTGGAGAAGCTGGTCGTGAAGGCCGCGGATGCGGATGTGGACGAGGCGCTGAAGAACCTTGCCGCGACCGCGCAGAATTTCGAGGATCGCAAGAAGGGTGCCAAGGCCAAGGATGGCGATCAGGTCGTGATCGACTTCAAGGGCTCTGTCGATGGTGAGCTGTTCGATGGCGGCTCGGCCGATGACTATGCGCTGGTGCTGGGATCCAAGTCGTTCATCCCCGGCTTTGAAGAGCAGCTGATCGGCGCCAAGGTTGGTGACGAGGTGGCTGTCAACGTGAGCTTCCCCGCGGAATATGGTGCCAAGCATCTGGCCGGGAAAGCCGCAGTGTTTGCCTGCACCATCAAGGCGGTGAAGGAAGCGAAGCCTGCAGAAGTTGATGACGAGCTGGCCAAGAAGTACGGGGCCGAGGATCTGGCCGCGCTGAAGGGGCAGATTTCCGAGCGTCTGGAAGCGGAATACAAGGGTGCCTCACGCGCCGTGTTGAAGCGGGCGCTGCTGGACCAGCTGGATGCGATGGTGAAGTTCGATCTGCCGGCACGTCTGGTGGAAGCCGAGGCGTCGCAGATCGCGCATCAGCTGTGGCATGAAGAGCATCCGGAAGAGCACGGCCACAACCACGGCTCTATCGACCCGACGGATGAGCACAAGGCGCTGGCCGAGCGCCGCGTGCGTCTGGGCCTCGTGCTGGCCGAAGTGGGCCGCAAGGCCGAAGTGACGGTCACCGATGCCGAGATGACGCAGGCGGTTCTGGCGCAGGCGCGGAACTATCCGGGGCAGGAGCGCGCCTATTTCGAGTTCGTGCAGAAGAACCAGCAGGTGCAGCAGCAACTGCGCGCGCCGATCTTTGAGGATAAGGTTGTCGATCACATCATGGCGGGTGCCAAGGTGACCGAGAAGGACGTCAGCAAGGACGAGCTTCAGAAGGCCATCGAGGCGCTGGACGAGATGTAAGGCGCATCGCCCCGTCGCGGGCGGGAATGCGGGGTCGGGGGCGGTGCCTCCGGCCCCTTTTTCATGCGCCTTTCTGGCGGGATTCACGCCAGAGGATGTAGAGCCCTGCGCCGGTGATGATGGCGATGCCGATCCAATCGGTCAGGACCGGCCAATCGCGCCAGAAGATCCAGCCATAGATTACCGACCAGACCAGGCCGGTATACTCAAAAGGTGTGACGACGGAGGATTCGGCCACGCGATAGGCTTGGGTAAGCAGCGTCAGGCCGATCGCAGCGATCACGCCGCAGGCCATCATCAGCATCAGGTCGAATGCGGTGGGCAGGACCCAGCCGCGCAGGAGGAAGGCCAGCGAGGGGTGGGCGTCGCTTTCCCATGCGCCGGAGCCTAGCACGGCTGACATGGCAATGGCCGCCACAAGGAAGACGGCATTTCCCCAGAAGGCCAGTGCGGGGGCGGTCTCGCTGCTGCCAAGGCGGCGGGCGGAGATCATGGAGATGGCATAGGCGAGGCCCGCGATCACGGGCAGGAGAGCGGCCCAGTCGAAAAGGTCGCCTCCGGGGCGGACCATGATCAGGACGCCAGAAAAGCCCGCGAAAAGCGCGAGCCAGCGGCGCGGGCCGACGGTTTCCTTCAGGATGACGACCGAGAGGATGGTGATGAACAGCGGGGCGGAGAAGTAGAGTGTGACGGTGGTGGCCATCGGCAGGGCGGCGAGGGCGAGATAATAGGACGTATAGGCCAAGAACATCACCCCGCCGCGCAGGATCATGGTGCGGGTGTTCAGGGTGAAGAGCGTGGTCAGGCCGCCGTCGCGATGGACCAGCAGCAGCAGGAGCGGCAGCGCGGTGAGCGAGCGGAGCACCATGGCCTGATGCAGGGGATAGGCGCCGGAGAGCAGTTTCAGGATCAAGTCCTGGATGGAAAAGACGGTGATCCCGGCCACAAGGAGGGCTACGCCGCGCACGCTGTCGCGGGGCAGGGCTGGGGTTGGGATCATGGCAGGCTCCGGCTTCGTCTGTGGTCAGCCTAGGATGCGTTCAGGGCACGTGCCGATGCGCGCCCGACATTGGCATGTCGCCTACGGCGCGGCCGGCTGCATGCTGCGTGCGGGTATGGGGTTTCCAGAGCCCTGACAAACAAGAAAGGCCGCGCCGATTGCCCGGCGCGGCCTTTCATCTTTGTGCTTGCCGAGAGGCTTACGCGTCTTCGGTCGCTGCGCCGCCCATGTCGTCGAACAGTTCGGCGATTTCGAAATCGGCTGCAGCTTCGGCCTCGGCGGCGAGTTCCTGGATGGACTTGCCTGCGGCCTGCAGTTCGGCTTCTTCAACCGAACGCGCAACGTTGAGGGTGATGCGGACCGACACTTCGGGGTGCAGCACGACGGAGACCGAGTGCAGACCCAGATCCTTGATCGGGCGATCCAGCACGACCTGGGCGCGGTTCACGGTGAAGCCGGCATCGGTCGCGGCCTCAGCTGCGTCACGGGTGGTGACAGAGCCGTAGAGTGCGCCGGCGTCAGACGCCGAACGAATCACCACGAAGGTCTGACCATCAAGCTTGGCGCCGACAACTTCGGCCTCTTTCTTGGTTTCAAGGTTTTGCAGCTCAAGCTGCGCCTTCTTGACTTCGAAAGACTTGATGTTGGCCTCGTTGGCGCGGAGCGCCTTGCCCTGCGGCAGGAGGAAGTTGCGGGCGTAGCCGTCCTTGACGTTGACGACTTCACCCATCTGGCCAAGCTTGGCCACGCGCTGAAGGAGGATGACTTGCATATCTGTCTTCCTTATTTCACGGCGTAGGGCAGCAGGGCGAGGAAGCGGGCGCGCTTGATGGCTTGCGCCAGTTCACGCTGCTTCTTGGCCGAGACTGCGGTGATGCGCGACGGGACGATCTTGCCGCGCTCGGAGACGTAGCGCTGCAGAAGGCGGACGTCCTTGTAGTCGATCGCAGGCGCGTTGTCGCCCGAGAAGGGGCAGACCTTGCGGCGGCGGAAAAACGGTTTGTTTGCCATGGTTTATGGTCCTTTCCTAAGCCTGGATCAACGACGGAAGCCGCCGCGGTCACCACCGCGGTCGCCGCCACGATCTGCGCCACGGTCGCCGCCACGATCGGGACGGTCACCAAAGCTGCGTTCACGGCGTTCACCACCACCGAAGCCGCCTTCGGGACGGTCGCCCCGTTCACGCTCGTCGCGCTTTTGCATCTGCACGGACGGGCCTTCGCCATGTGCGTCGACCTTGATGGTCAGCACACGCATCACATCATCATGCAGGCGCATCAGGCGTTCCATTTCCTGCACGGCGGCCGAGGGGGCATCCGATTTCAGGAAGGCGTAGTGGCCCTTGCGGTTCTTGTTGATCTTGTAGGCCATCGTCTTGACGCCCCAGTATTCGAATTCAACGACCTTGCCGCCGTTGTCCGCGAGGACCGTGGAGAAATGTTCGATGAGACCTTCGGCTTGCGTGTTGGAAAGATCCTGACGCGCAATGAAGACATGCTCGTAAAGAGCCATGTTCACTCCAGTTCTTGCAAGGCGCATTTCATAGGACGGGCAACTCCCCTTTCCGCTGCCCGACCACGAGAGGCTGCACCGGTTCACGTGAGTGCGGAAAGGATGGGGCCTTATACAGAAAGGTGGCGGGGATGCAAGCGCGGCGGGGGAGGGCGATTTCTGACGCAGAAATCGCGGAAAATTCTGACGCAGAATTTTGTCGTGGCGCGGGTCGGGTCCGAAATCTGTGTCAGATTTCGGCGCGTTTTCTGCGTCAGAAAACGCCTAGCGGGCGGAGGCGGGCAGGCCGAAGAGGCGGTCGAAGGCCCAGGTGAATACCCATGTGTAGACCAGGAAGGCGACAATCAGGGCGGCTTCGTAGGCCAGTGCCTGCAGAAGCGAGACGGAGAACCACCATGCGGTGAGCGGCAGCAGGGCCAGCACAAGCCCGGCCTCGAACAGCAGGGCATGGGCGGTGCGGCGCTTGAGGTTGCGGCCACGGACGGGTTGGCGAGCTTCCCACGCCTCGAACATCGCGTTGAAGGCAAGGTTCCAGAGCATGGCGATGGTCGAGGCGAGGATAGAGAAGACCAGCGAACTGCCCGCAGTGGTTTCGGCCATCAGAAGGATGAGGGCGGTGGACAGCAGGATACCGCCCGCCTCAAAACTGGTGGCATAAAGGACACGGCGCAGGGTGGGGTGTTTGTGCAGGTTCATCCCGGCGGGATCGCATGACGGGGGCGGGGTGACAAGGTGGCGGCGATTGCGCGGCGGGGGAGGTTTGGGTAAGGCGGAGCGGAGCGGGGCCTTGCCCCGGTGGCAGCAGGAGGGGCGGACCATGAGCCGAGCATTCGTATTTCCGGGACAAGGGGCGCAGACCATCGGCATGGGGCGCGCGCTGGCCGAGGCCTATCCCGCCGCGCGGGCGGTGTTCGAAGAGGTGGATGCGGCGCTGGGAGAGAAGCTTTCTGCCCTTATCTGGGAGGGTGATATTGCCGAGTTGACCCTGACCGAGAATGCGCAGCCGGCGCTGATGGCCACCTCTATCGCCGCGTTGCGGGCGCTGGAGGCTGAGGGGATCACCATCGCCAAGGATGTGGCCTTTGTGGCGGGGCATTCGCTTGGGGAATATTCGGCGCTCTGCGCGGCCGGGGCGCTGGGTCTTTCGGATACGGCGCGGCTGTTGCGCATCAGGGGCAAAGCCATGCAGGAGGCGACGCCGGTTGGCCTGGGGGCGATGGCGGCACTGTTGGGGCTGGATTACGAGACGGCGAGCGCGGTGGCGGCAGAGGCGGCGCAGGGCGAGGTGTGCCAGGCCGCCAATGACAATGACCCCGCGCAGGTGGTGGTATCGGGCCACAAGGCGGCGGTGGAACGTGCGCTGGAGATTGCCAAGGCCAAGGGGGCCAAGCGGGCGATCCTGCTGCCGGTGAGCGCGCCGTTCCATTGCGCGCTTATGCAACCGGCTGCCCATGTGATGGCCGAGGCGCTGGCCGCCGTTGTGGTGGAAAAGCCGGTGGTGCCGGTGGTGGTGAATGTGCGGGCCGAGGCTGTGACCGAACCCGACCGCATCCGCGACCTGCTGGTGGCGCAGGTGACAGGTGCGGTGCGCTGGCGCGAGTCGGTGTTGTGGATGGCAGGGGCGGGCGTGACCGAGTTCTGGGAGATCGGGGCGGGAAAAGCGCTTTCGGGCATGATCAAGCGGATTGTGGGCGGCGATGTGGTGACCCGCGCCGTGGGCACGCCAGAGGATGTGATTGCGGCCAAAGGGTGAGCTTGGGATGCGCGACTCGGTGTTGCGCCTGTGAAACGGGGCCTGTGCGGCCCCACGTCGCCGCAAGCGGCGCCTTCCCCGCAGGATATTTGAGCAGAGAAGAATGGGCATGGCGGAGGAGCAGATCGAGGTGCCGGGCTGGGGGTTGTTGCCCTGTTGCCGGTTCGGATCGACAGCCGAGATTGAAGAGCGGCTGGCGGCGCTGGTGATTGCGGGGCGCAAGCGGGCGACGGTCTGGGAGGGGCAGGAGGAGAACCCGACGGTTCCGGGAATGCGGTGGGCGGTCATGGCAGGGGCACGGCCTGTGGCGGTGATTGAGACGGTGGCTGTAGGGCGGCGACGCTTTGCCGAGGTCGACGATGCCTTTGCGGCGCTGGAGGGTGAGGGCGACGGCAGCCTGTGCTTCTGGCGGCTGGCGCATCAGGATTACTTTGAAAAGTCAGGCGCTTTTGACCCGGAGATGTGGCTGTGGTGGGAGGAGTTCCGGCTGGTCGCCGTGATCGACGTCGATCTTGCCGCCGCCGCGCCCGCACATGTGGCGGCAGAAGGGGCCGAGGCGCAGGTGATGCTCGCGGCGCGGGGCTAGACACGGCGACTGTGCAGGTCGGTCACGGCTGCCGCTTCTGCCCCATGGGCCAGAAGGCCGCTGATGCGGCTGCGCAGAAGAGCAGGGTCGAAGTCGGGTTCCACCTCGATGAATGGGATCCCGGCGCGGCGGATCGCTTCGCGTTTCACCGCATCACGCATGAAGGCGGTGCCCTGATGGTGACCGCTTCCCTGATATTCAACCGCGACGGCGAGGCGACCGCCCCGATCGATGATCGCGAAATCAAGGCGTTTGGAATTGATCGACGCGAAGGCGGCGCTGCGGTCATCCTCGGATGCGGTGCCTGATTTCGGCCGGATCAACTCGCCCAGGCTGGTTTGGGCCATGACGCGATGTCCCGACTGCAGATCGCGGGCGGTGGCTTCGAGAAGCGGCAGAAGGCGTGCCTCTTGCCGGTTGAGCAGCGGCGTGCATTCAAACTCGACCCGCGCGATGGCATGAAGCTGTTGCGCAGGATCGTGAAGATCGGGCGCGGCGGGAGGGGGTGGCTGCGGCACCAGCCGCGGGCGCGAGGCGGCGGCACCGTTCCATGCGGTGTAGGTCTTGCTGCGCCGCGCGCGGCGTTGTTGGCGAGGACGCAGGCGCAAATAGAGCAGCGCCCCCAGGAAGAAAGCGGCAAATGCCGCGAGAAGGATGGCTTTCAATTCATTGGCATACATGGCTTTTGCCCTTTGGCATAAGCCCCCGTTATCAATTTGAGGGAAAAGGGGCAGTCGCGCAATGGCTGGTATGGGTTTATTGATGCTGCTAGGGAAACCATCAGTTTCTGAAGCAAGGGGAGCGGACGGATGTTCGATCTGACGGGGAAGGCGGCGCTGATCACCGGGGCGTCTGGCGGCATAGGAGCCGAGATTGCACGCGCGCTGCACGGGGCGGGGGCCACGGTCGGCCTGTCGGGTACGCGCGTGGAACCGCTGGAGGCGCTGGCGGCGGAACTTGGCGGGCGGGCGCATGTGCTGCCGTGCAACCTGTCTGTGCCGGAAGAGGTGGAGGGGCTGGTCAAGCGCGCCGCAGAGGCGATGGGATCGGTCGACATCCTGGTGAATAACGCCGGTATCACCCGCGACGGACTTGTCATGCGGATGAGCGATGACGATTGGGCAAGCGTGATGGACGTGAACCTGACGGCGACGTTCCGCCTGTGCCGTGCGGCCATCCGGGGGATGATGAAGGCGCGCTGGGGGCGGATCGTGAATATCGGGTCGGTCGTGGGGACGACCGGGAATGGCGGGCAGGTGAATTATTCTGCGGCCAAGGCGGGGCTTCTGGGCCTGTCGAAATCGCTGGCAGCGGAAGTGGCGAGCCGGGGGATCACGGTCAATGTCGTCTCGCCCGGCTTCATCGCCACGGCCATGACCGACAAGCTGAACGAGGACCAGAAGGCGCGTATCCTGACGGCGGTCCCGGCGGGACGGATGGGGGAGCCCGCCGAGATCGCGGCGGCGGTGGTCTATCTTTCCGCGCCGGAAGCGGCTTATGTGACGGGCGCCACCTTGCATGTGAATGGCGGGATGGACATGGTCTGAAAAGGCGGTTGAGATGGGGCTGCGACCTTTGGTCATGGAAAGCGTTTGCCTTGCGGGAACGCCCTTGCTATAGGCGCGGCGACCGGGCCGGGATGAAACCCGGCCTTCCCGTATCAAGACGCGGGGAATACGCCTTTCGGGGCAGGGACAACGAACGGGATGCGATCCCGCAACGGAAAGAGGAATGACATGAGCGACATCGCTGCACGCGTGAAGAAGATCGTCGTCGAGCATCTGGGCGTCGAAGAAGACAAGGTGACCGAGAATGCCTCGTTCATCGACGATCTGGGCGCGGATTCGCTCGACACGGTCGAACTGGTCATGGCGTTCGAGGAAGAATTCGGGATCGAGATCCCCGATGATGCCGCCGAGACGATCCAGACCTTCGGCGACGCGGTGAAGTTCATCTCGGAAGCCGCCTGATCCTTTTGGGTTCAAGGCTGTTGTGACACGGGCGCCCTCTTGCGGGCGCCCGTTTCCATTTGTGCGCTCGCCATGGGGCATGTCGCGAAAGGGCGCGCAGAATCAACCGGATGCGGGCGAGACTGAAGGCCTGAACCGGGAACGGGAGAGCGAGATGGCAACCTTGGGGGCAATGTTCGGCGCAAGTTCGGTGGCAACCTTCATGGGACTGCCCGCTTGCGCTGATCTATCGGCCGTGAAGGCGCAGATCGTGATCCTTGGGGCGGCGGGGTGCACCCCTTATCCTTCGGTCGGGTTCTACTGCGCCGGGGGTCCTGCGGCGATCCGGGCGGCGGGGGCGGCCTATGCGGCGAACCTTGGCCACATGAATTTCGATCTGGGCGGGCCGATCCTGCCCGAGGGCGTGGTGGCGGTGGATGCGGGCGACATTACCGTATCGGAGGGCGATGCCTCTGGCAACCGGGCGCGGGTGCGCGCGGCGGTGGGGCAGGTGCTGGCGGCAGGGGCGGTGCCGGTGCTGATCGGCGGGGATGATTCCCTGCCCATCCCGATGTTGCAGGGTTTGGGTGATGCGGGGCGGCGGGTGACGATCCTGCAGATCGACGCGCATATCGACTGGCGCGATGAGGTCCAGGGGGAACGCTGGGGGCTATCCTCGACCATGCGGCGGGCCAGCGAGATGAGCCATGTAGAGCGGATTGTTCAAGTGGGCCAACGCGGTATCGGATCGGCGCGGATGGCGGACGTCACTGACGCGCAGGACTGGGGGGTGGAGTTCGTGCCGGCCGGCGAGGTGGCGCGGGCGGGTGTCTGGCGCGCGGTAGACCTGATCCCCGAGGGGGCGGATGTGGTGATCTGTCTGGATGTCGATGCGCTGGACCCGGCGATCATGCCTGCGGCGATTGGCCGGACGGCGGGGGGCTTGAGCTATTGGCAGGTGATGGAGTTGATAGGCGCAGTGGCCGAGAAGGGGCGGATCGTGGCCTTTGACATGGTGGAATTCATGCCCGAGCGGGACATTGACGGGTTGGGGGCGATGGTGGCGGCGCAGGTATTGGCGGGGGCGATGGGGATCATCGCGCGGCAGGCGCAAGGGGTTGCGGACGCTGAGTAAATCTCTGGCCAAGCCGGGTTTTGGCCGTGCAGCCGCCGGTGCAGCGCGGGGGTGCAGACGGCTGTGCATACGCGCGGTGGGCTTACCGGGCGTTAACCTTAACGCCTTGTGAGCACGGTGCCGGAAAAAGGCCCCCAATTCCTGGGATGGTGCGCGGAGCGGAGCTGCGACAGGGATTGACCCTGCCAGAGGATTTATTGCTGCCCGAGTATGTGACCCTTCCAAAGGATGTGACCCTGACAAAGAGAGTGACCCTGCCAGAGGACATGACCCTTCTTCAGGATGCCACCCGTCCCGCCGATGTGACCTTCCCGACCGCCGTACCGCTGCCCGATCCTGTGATCGTCCCACAGGCCATGACGCATGCGCTGCCTGGCGGCCATGTCTTTCCACCACGTTAAGGTTAACGCGCCCTGAATCCGGTTGGCGAAGCGCAAGGCCCCCTTCATAAAGGCCCGCGGTGCAGCGCGATGGCGGGGTGCGATCTCTGATGCCAGAGGCAACAGGCGATCCGGATGGACCAAGCGGGGTTATAGGCCCTCTTTCTGCCCACTCTTCTCTGCCCAAATATCCTCGGGGGTGAATTGCCACGCGCCTTGCGCGGGGCAAGAGGGGGCAGACGGCCCCCTTCTTCTGTTGGATTGCCTGCCCTTCGGGATCGGTGCGCAATCCGCCGCATTTGCCGGGGAGGGCGGGCCTGCGGTTGCGTGGGGCCATGGGCGCGTGTATCACCGCGCGAACGGTTTCAACTGGGCGGGAGAGCGGAATGCGTCGGGTCGTTGTCACGGGTCTGGGGATGGTCACACCGCTGGCATGCGGGGTGGAGGAAACCTGGAGCCGGTTGCTGGCAGGGCAATCCGGGGCGGGGCCGATCACGCGGTTTGATGCATCGAATGTGGTCACGCAATATGCCTGCGAAATCCCGATGGGGGATGGCAGCGACGGGAGCTTCAACCCCGATGACTGGATGGAGCCGAAAGACCGCCGCAAGGTGGATGATTTCATCCTTTATGGTATGGCGGCGGCGGTGCAGGCGGTGCGCGATGCCGGGTGGGAGCCTGAGGATGAGGAAAGCCGGTTGCGCACGGGCGTGATGATCGGTTCTGGCATCGGGGGGCTGACCTCGATTGCAGAGACCGCCGTGCTGATCAAGGAAAAAGGCCCCAAGCGGGTATCGCCCTTCTTCATTCCCGGCGCGCTGATCAACCTGATTTCGGGGCAGGTTTCCATTCGTTTCGGCTTCAAGGGGCCGAACCATGCGGTGGTGACGGCCTGTTCCACTGGTGCCCACGCGATTGGCGATGCGGCGCGGTTGATACAGTGGGGCGATGCGGATGTGATGATCGCGGGCGGGGCGGAAAGCCCGATTTCGGAGATTGGGATTGCCGGGTTCAACGCCTGCAAGGCGCTGTCAACCAAGCGGGCGGATGATCCGACCAAGGCATCCCGCCCCTATGACGCGGATCGCGACGGATTCGTGATGGGCGAAGGCGCGGGCGTGGTGGTGCTGGAGGAATATGAGCACGCCAAGGCACGCGGGGCCAAGATCTATGCCGAGGTGTTGGGATATGGCCTGTCGGGCGATGCCTATCACATTACCGCCCCCTCCGAGGATGGCGATGGCGGCTATCGCAGCATGGCGGCGGCGTTGAAGCGGGCGGGTCTGACGCCTGCGGATGTGGATTACATCAATGCCCATGGCACAAGCACGATGGCCGATACGATCGAGTTGGGCGCGGTGGAGCGGTTGATGGGCGATGCGGCGGCGAAGGCTACGATGTCATCGACGAAATCCTCTATCGGGCATCTTCTGGGCGCTGCGGGCGCGGTGGAGGCGATTTTCTGCGTGCTGGCGATCCGGGATCAGGTGGCGCCGCCGACGATCAACCTGGACAATCCGGCGGTGACGCCGAAGCTGGACCTTGCGCCCAACAAGGCGGTGAAGCGGAAGATTGACGTGGCGCTGTCAAACTCGTTCGGCTTTGGCGGGACCAACGCAAGTTTGGTGCTGGGCCGGGTGGCGGGCTGATGTGGCGGGCGATTGCATCCAATGCGCTGACGCTGTTCGTGGTGGCCCTTGTGGCGGCGGCGGGGCTTTTGGCCTGGGGGCGGGAGGAATATGCCGGTCCGGGGCCGTTGGAGCAATCGATCTGTTTCCGGGTGGAACGGGGGGCGTCGCTTTCTGCCGTGAGCCGGGCGCTTGAGGAACAGGGCGCGGTCAGCGATGCGCGGATCTTTCGCATCGGGGCGGATTATTCGGGCAAGGCGGATGGGCTGAAATTCGGCTCGTATCTGGTGACGCCAGGCCAATCCATGGCGCAGATCCTGGACAGTCTGACGGCGGGCGGGCAATCCACCTGTGGGCGCGAGGTGAATTACCGCATCTCGGTGGCGAGTGCCGAGGTGGTGCTGCGCGAGCTGGATCCGGCGACGAACCGCTATGTCGAGGTGGTGAAATTTGATCCGGCGGTGGCGGCGGCCCCAACGGAATATCTGGATGTGGCGGAGGCGGATGACATCCGCTGGCGCATCACGCTGGCCGAAGGCGTGACAAGCTGGCAGGTGGTGGAGGCGCTGAAGCGGGCGGAGTTCATGACAGGCGAGATTGCCGAAGTGCCGCCCGAGGGGACGCTGGCCCCCGACAGCTATGAGGTGGCGCGGGGGGCGGACCGGGCGGAATTGCTGGTGCTGATGGCAGAGCGGCAGGCGGCGACGCTGGCCGAGCTGTGGGCGGCGCGGGTGGAGGGGCTGCCCTATGAGACGCCGGAGGAGGCGTTGATCATGGCCTCGATCGTGGAAAAGGAAACCGGGATCGCGGAGGAGCGCAAGCAGGTGGCGAGCGTCTTTGTGAACCGGATGCGGCAGGGGATGCGGTTGCAGACGGACCCGACGGTGATCTACGGCATCACGCGGGGCGAAGGTGTGCTGGGGCGCGGGTTGCGGCAGAGCGAATTGCGTCGCGAGACGCCGTGGAACACCTATGTGATCGACGGGCTGCCGCCGACGCCGATTGCCAATCCGGGGCGGTTGTCCATCGAGGCGGCACTGAATCCCGACACCACAGATTTCCTGTATTTCGTGGCCGATGGGACCGGGGGCCATGCCTTTGGCCGGACTTTGGCCGAGCATAACGAAAACGTCGCGCGTTGGCGGGCCATCGAGGCGGAACGGGGCGAGGAGGCGGCCACGGGCGTGCAGGACTGATGAAGGAATCGTTAAAGATGCGTTCGCTAAGACATTGATCCGGAACGGGAAAATGCTTGACTTTGGCGGGCGGTCCGGTCTATAGCTTTGTGCATGATGAGACAGGTGGGCAAGCGGCACGGGGAAACCCGGGGCCGCTTTTCCTTTTCCGCCGGAGGGCCGGCAGAGGGCGAAGTGGCAGATGCAGGATGCAAGCGGGGGCGGCGCGCCCCTGACGGAGCCACAGCTTCTGACCCATGCGTTACGGGTCTTTGACGCGGCGGCGGCAGATGTGGCGGCGGCGCTGGTGGCCTTGCGCGACAGCGGGGCGGATGGATCGGTGCGAACGCTGCAAGCGGTGCGCGATCTGCAGGCGGCGCTGGCCGTCTTGATGGATGAGAGGGTGAAAATTGACAGGCTTCGCAACCAAGTTGCCGGTGTCGTCGGGGGGCGGACGCTCGACCTTGACGCTGCGCGCGATGAGATCGGGCGCCGTCTGGCTCGCCTGCGCGACGCCGGAGGTGGTGACTGATTTCCTTCACGGGCTGAGCGATGGGGCCTTTCTGGCGCTGCCCTGGTTGTTCGAGTTCTGGGCGCTGCCGCATCAGATTGCGCCGGATGGGGCATGGCGGACATGGGTGATCATGGGCGGGCGGGGCGCGGGCAAGACGCGGGCCGGGGCGGAATGGGTGCGGGGGTTGGTGGAAGGCGCGGGGCCGCTGGATGCGGGCCGGGCGCGGCGGGTGGCGCTGGTGGGCGAGACGGTGGATCAGGTGCGCGAGGTGATGGTGTTTGGCGAGAGCGGCATCATGGCCTGTGCGCCGCCGGACCGCCGCCCGGTCTGGGAAGGGGGGCGCAAGCGGCTGGTCTGGCCCAACGGGGCGGTGGCGCAGGTGATTTCCGCCCATGATCCCGAAAGCCTGCGGGGGCCGCAGTTTGATGCGGCCTGGGCGGATGAGTACGGCTGCCCGGCGGTGGATAAGGGGACCAATCAGCCCAACCTGTTTTATGATACGGCGTCATCAGAGGGGGCCTTGCCGCGCGCCTCGATGGGGATGCGTGATGATCTGATCCAGATGCAGTATTTCCGGGCGATGGCGGCGCATTGGGGGCAAGAAGAAGCCAATCCGGTTTCGCCCGTCTATGGCGGGCCGATGGTGGATATGGGCAATGCCTATGCCTGGGCCTGGGATGCGCGGCCCTATCCGGCCTTTCCGTTGCGCGAGGAGGTTTGGGCCGATGGGCCCAACCATGCGCGGGGGCATTGGCTTAACGGGCGGGCGACGGCGCAACCGGTGGAAGCCGTGTTGGCCGAGATTGCCGAGCGCGCCGGGGTCGACCTGCCCGATCTGGATGGGGTGCAGGGGGTGGTGCGCGGCTTTGCGCTGGACAGCCTGAGTACCGGGCGGGCGGCGATTCAGCCGCTGATGCTGGCTTGCGGTTTTGATGCGACCGAGCGCGAAGGGCGGCTGGCCTTTCGCCGCCGTGAGGCGCGGGTGGTGGCGGAGGTGGACGCAGACCGCCTGGCGATAGACGGGAATGAGGCTGCGCTGACCGTTCAGCGCGCGGCAGAGGCCGAGGCAGCGGGGCGGCTGCGTGTGGCCTATCTGGATGCCGAGGGGGAGTATCGGCGGCTGGTTGCGGATGTGCTGCGGGCCGATCATGCCGGGGCGGCAGCGCTGGATCAGGAGGTGCCGCTGGCGTTGTTGCCGGAAGAGGCGCGGCGGATGGCGGAGCGCTGGCTTTCAGAGGCGCGGGTGGGGCGGGATGTGGCGCGGTTTGCGCTACCGCCTTCGGCGATGGGCCTTGCCGTGGGGGATGTGGTGCGGCTGGCGGGGCGGCGCTGGCGCATCGACCGGATGGAACAGGCGGGGGCGCTGTTGGTAGAGGCGTCGCGGGTGGAGCCGGGCGTCTATCTGCCGGGGCCGGATCGGGGCGAGCGGGGAGGAATCGCGGCCTTTATGCCGGCGGTGCCGGTCTATCCGCTGTTTCTGGACCTGCCACTGATCACCGGGCAGGAAGTGCCGCACGCGCCGCATCTTGCGGTGACGGCGAGCCCCTGGCCGGGGCGGGTGGCGCTGTGGGGGGCCGATGGGGCGGATGGCTTTGCGCTGAACGGTGTGACGCTGCAGGCCGCGATCATCGGCGAGACGGAAAACGCGATGGCGGCGGCACGGCCGGGGCTGTGGGATCGGGGGCCTGCGTTGCGGGTGCGGTTTGCCAGCGGGACGGTGGCTGCGGCTGCGGAAGGTGCGGTGCTGAACGGGGCCAATCTGGCAGCCATCGGGGATGGCAGTGCGAATGGATGGGAATTGTTCCAGTTTGCTGGGGCCGAGCTTGTGGGCGCGGAGACGTGGGAACTGTCGCAACGCTTGCGCGGGCAATGCGGAAGCGAGGCGGCGATGCCGGCTTTCTGGCCTGCGGGCAGCCAGGTCGTGCTGATGACACCGGCGGTGGCGCAGATTGATCTGTCGCCTGCGGCGCGGGGGTTGGAACGGACCTGGCGCATCGGGGCGGCGGATCGCGGATTTGACGACCCCGATGTGGTGGAGCGGCGGTTGGCCTTCGACGGGATCGGCCTGCGCCCCTATGCGGTGGCGCATTTGCGGGCCCAATCAGTGGCGGCGGGAACGCGGCTGCATTGGGTGCGGCGCACGCGGATCGACGGGGATAGCTGGGTGTCGACCGAGGTTCCGCTTGGTGAGGAGCGTGAGGCCTATCTCCTGCGCGTGCGGCGGGGGGCGGAGGTTTTGCGTGAGGTGGAGGTGACGGTGCCGGACTGGACCTATCCGTCAGCGTTGCGCGCGGCAGATGGGCCTGCGCCTGTGACGGTGGAGGTTGCGAAACTGTCGGCCCGGTTCGGGGCAGGGCCGTTTCGCGCCGTGACACTGGCCTGATGCGGCGGGTTCTGCTGGGGGACCTGCTGGCGCTGGCGGCCTATCTGGCATGCGACACGGAAGCCGATGCCGCTGCGCGGATGGCCGAGGCGCATGCCGCGCACCGCTACATGGGCCGGTTTGGGCGACCGCATCCGCAATGGGGCAATGGCAGCCTGATGTCGCGGCTGGGGCCGGATGACGGGCGGCTTGGGGTGGCGCTTGCCCCGGTTTCTTTGCTTGCGCTGGCTGCGGCTTGTGAGGCGATCACCTTCTGGAAGGTAAGACGATGGTTGGTCTGTCCTCCTTCGCGGCTATATGGTAGAAAAAGGGTTCTGGATGGAGGGCGCAGCATGGCCGAGATCAAACCGAAAGTGACAGCCGTCGATCCGGTCTGGGACCGTGTCTGCACCGAGGCGCAGGAGGCGATCCGGGCCGAGCCGCTTTTGGGTGGGCTGATCCATTCCAGCCTGCTGCACCATTCGAGCATGGAACGCGCGCTGGCCTACCGGTTTTCGCTGAAGCTGGCGAGCGGTGAGATGAGCGAGCAGATCCTGCGCGAAATCGCGGATCAGGCCTATGACAGTGACCCGGAACTGGGGGCGGCGGCGCGGGCCGACCTGATGGCTGTCTATGACCGCGATCCGGCCTGCCACCGATTCATCCAGCCGATTCTGTTCTTCAAGGGCTATCAGGCGGTGCAGGCCTATCGCATCGGGCATTGGCTGTGGGGACAGGGGCGCAAGGATCTGGCCTATTTCGTGCAGATGCGCGTGTCCGAGGTGTTCGGTGTGGATATTCACCCGGCGGCCAAGGTGGGCAAGGGCCTGATGATCGACCATGCCCATTCCATCGTGATCGGCGAGACGGCGGTGGTGGGCGACAATGTGTCGATGCTGCATTCCGTGACGCTCGGCGGGACGGGGAAAGAGGATGGCGACCGGCATCCCAAGATCGGCAATGGCGTGCTGATCGGGGCGGGGGCTAAGGTTCTGGGCAATATCACCGTGGGCAACTGCTCGCGGATCGCAGCGGGTTCCGTGGTATTGCAGGACATTCCGCCGATGAAGACGGTGGCCGGGGTTCCGGCCAAGATCGTGGGCGAGGCGGGATGTTCGCAACCCGCCGTGTCGATGGATCACAAGCTGACCGGTTGCGTCGACTGCGATTGATGTGAGATGTGAAAAAGCCCCCGGAAGCGATTGCTTCCGGGGGCTTTTTGCTGTGCGGCGTTGCTGTCAGGCCAGCATCGCCATCGGGTTTTCCAGATTGTCGACGATAGCTTGCATCAGTTGGGCGCCAAGTGCCCCGTCGATGACGCGGTGATCGACCGACAGCGTCATCGACATGACGGTGGCCACGCCGATGCTGCCATCCTTCATCACCACGGGCTTCTTGATGCCCGCACCCACGGCGAGGATCGCGCCATGCGGCGGGTTGATGACGGCATCGAAATTCTCGATCCCCATCATCCCGAGGTTCGAGATGGCGAAGCTGCCACCCTGATATTCATGGGGAGCGAGCTTCTTGGTCTTCGCACGGGTGGCGAGGTCTTTCATTTCGGCCGACAGAGAGGACAGCGATTTCTGATCGGCGTCCTTGAGGACCGGGGTGAAGAGCCCGCCTTCGATGGCAACGGCCACGGCGACGTCGGACGGTTTCAGCTTCAGGATGCGATCACCCGCCCAGACGGCATTGGCATCCGGCACCGCCTGCAACGCCAAGGCACAGGCCTTGATGATGAAGTCGTTGACCGACAGCTTCACGCCCCGCGACTCCAGCTGTTTGTTCAGCTGTTCGCGGAAGGCCATCAGGTTATCCAGCCGCACCTCACGCCGCAGGTAGAAATGTGGGATGGTCTGTTTGGCCTCGGTCAGGCGGGCCGCGATGGTGCGGCGCATGCCGTCGAGGGCAACTTCGGTGAAGGCGCGGCCCTGATACATTTTCAGGACCGTCTCTGTGGACGGGCCTGTGGGCATGGTGCCGCCCGTGGCCGGGGCCGTGGGCGCAGGAACCGAGGCCGCAGGTGCGGTTGCCGCCGTGACCGGGGCCGCGGCGGAGGGTTTTGCGCCTTCGACATCAGCCTTCACGATGCGGCCATGCGGGCCGGAGCCCTGCACCTGTGTCAGATCAATGCCCTTGTCCGCCGCGATGCGCCGGGCGAGGGGAGAGGCAAAGACGCGCGCGCCAGCGGCTTTGGGCGCGGCGGCGGCGGGTGCCAAGGCCGCAGGGGCCGCTGCTGCCACGACCGGGGCTGGGGCAGCGGGGGCTGCGGCCTTGGCAGGCGCGGCATCGGCGCTTTCACCGTCTTCCACCAGCACGGCGATTGGGGTGTTGACCTTGACCCCTGCGGTGCCCTCGGCGATCAGGATCTTGCCCATCACACCTTCATCGACGGCCTCGAATTCCATCGTGGCCTTGTCGGTTTCGATCTCGGCGATGATCTGGCCGGATTTGACGGCATCGCCCTCTTTCACCAACCATTTGGCAAGCGTGCCTTCCTCCATCGTGGGGGAGAGGGCGGGCATCAGGATTTGAACAGCCATTTTCCCCTCCTTACCGATAGCAGACGGATTTGACCGCCTCGACAACTTCGGCGGTTGTCGTCAGCGCGTGTTTCTCAAGGTTGGCCGCATAGGGCATCGGCACATCCTTGCCCGTGCAGTTGATCACCGGGGCATCCAGATGATCAAAAGCGCGCTGCATGATCGTCGCCCCGATATGGTTGCCGATAGAGCCGACGGGGAAACCCTCTTCCACCGTGACGCAGCGGTTGGTCTTCATCACGGATGCCAGCACCGTGTCATAGTCGATGGGGCGCAGGGTGCGCAGGTTGATGACCTCGGCGCTGATCCCCTCTTTCGCCAGTTCCTCGGCGGCCTGCAGCGAATAGGTCAGGCCGATGCCGAAGGAGACGATGGTGACATCCGTGCCTGCGCGCAGGATCGAAGCTTTGCCGAAGGGGATGGTGAAATCGCCCTCAGCCGGAACCTCGAAGGACCGACCGTAGAGGATTTCGTTTTCCAGAAAGATCACCGGGTTCGGATCGCGGATCGCGGATTTCAGCAGGCCTTTCGCATCGGCTGCCGAATAGGGCATGCAGACGCGGATGCCGGGGATCGCAGAATACCATGCTGCGTAATCCTGGCTGTGCTGTGCGCCCACGCGCGCTGCCGCGCCGTTGGGGCCACGGAACACCATCGGGCTGCCCATCTGGCCGCCCGACATATAGAGCGTCTTGGCCGCCGAGTTGATGATGTGGTCGATCGCCTGCATGGCGAAGTTGAAAGTCATGAATTCGACGATGGGCTTCAACCCGCCCCAGCTTGCGCCGACGGCAATACCGGCAAAGCCGTGTTCGGTGATGGGCGTATCCACCACGCGCTTGGCGCCAAATTCATCCAGCAGGCCTTGGGATATCTTGTAGGCGCCCTGATATTCGCCGACTTCTTCCCCCATCAGGAAGACGGTGGGATCGGCGCGCATTTCTTCGGCCATGGCTTCGCGCAGGGCTTCCCGCACGGTCATGGTCTTGGTTGGCACGCCTTCGGGCAGGTCGGAATGGGGCCAGCCTGCGGCGGCCACAGGGGCCGGCGCTGCGGCTTGGGCGGCAACCGGGGCTGCGGCAGCGGCCGCAACCGGGGCGGCCTTGGCGGCAGCCGGGGCAGGGGCGGCATCTGCCGCTTCGCCCTCTTCCACCATCGTGGCAATGGGGGTGTTCACCTTCACCCCTGCCGTGCCTTCAGCCACCAGAAGCTTGCCGACAATGCCTTCATCGACGGCCTCGAACTCCATCGTCGCCTTGTCGGTTTCGATCTCGGCGATGATCTGGCCCGATTTGACCTTGTCGCCTTCTTTCACCAGCCATTTGGCCAGTGTGCCTTCCTCCATCGTCGGAGAAAGCGCGGGCATCAGAACTTGCGTTGCCATCTGTCTTTCCCCCCTTACGCGTAGATGTCCGTCCAGAGCTCGTCCAGCGGCGGCTCCGGGCTTTCCTTGGCGAATTCGGCACTTTCGTTGACCGTCGCCTTGATCTCTTTGTCGATGGCCTTCAGATCGTCATCCGACGCAAGGCCACCCTGCAACAGCAGGTCGCGGACATGTTCGATGGCGTCTTTTTCGCTGCGCATTTTTTCCACTTCCTCGCGGGTGCGGTACTTGGCCGGGTCCGACATGGAATGGCCGCGATAGCGGTAGGTCATCATTTCCAGAATGTAGGGGCCATTGCCCGCGCGGCAGTGCGCCACGGCCTTTTCGCCAGCGGCCTTCACCGCCAGCACATCCATGCCGTCCACCTGTTCGCCGGGGATGCCATAGGCGATACCGCGGCCGTAGAAGGTGGTGGATTTGGTCGACCGCTTCACGCTCATGCCCATCGCATACTGGTTGTTTTCGATGACGAAGATCACCGGAAGGTTCCACAACTCGGCCATGTTATAGGTCTCATAGACCTGGCCCTGGTTGGCGGCCCCGTCGCCGAAATAGGCGAAGGTGACGTTGTCATTGCCCAGATACTTGTCGGCGAAAGCCAGCCCAGCGCCCAGCGGCACCTGCGCACCCACGATGCCATGGCCGCCGTAGAAGTGCTTTTCCTTGGAGAACATGTGCATGGAGCCGCCCTTGCCCTTGGAGTAGCCCCCGATGCGCCCGGTCAGTTCGGCCATCACACCCTTGGGGTCCATCCCGCAGGCCAGCATGTGGCCATGGTCGCGATAGCTGGTGATGCGCTTGTCGCCTTCCTTGGCCGCCGCTTCCAGACCGACGACCACCGCTTCCTGCCCGATGTAAAGGTGGCAGAACCCGCCGATCAGACCCATGCCGTAAAGCTGGCCCGCCTTTTCCTCGAACCGCCGGATCAGCAGCATCTCACGGTAGTATTTCAGCAGGTCTTCCTTCGACACGTTCGGTCGGTCGGCTGCTTTCTTCGTGGCCATCGGCGGTATCCTCCCCTCGGCTGTCCATAAAGTAGTTCAACGTTAAACGACCTATACTTCATCGGGGATTATTGGGTCAAAGCAAAAAACCGGCTCGCAACACGGGCCGGCGCATGGCTGCCATGCAGCCATGGAAAGGGTCACAAGGGCGTGGTGAGCTTTTGCCGCAGCAGGTGTTTAGTGGATCACGATCTCATCGGCGCGGACATAGCCCAGCACCTCACGCGCCTGTTCGTCGAGCAGATCGATATCCAGATAATCATCAGACAGCCGCATCGTGCGATTCTGCATCTCTGCCAGTTCAAGCGCCAGACGGTCGCGTTCGGCCCGCAACCCTTCGGCTTCGGCGGCAATCTCCACCTGACGGAACACACCGTAATCGCCCTGCACGGCGGCAAAGGTGAAGTAGCTGCCCAAGGTGAAGGCCAAAAGGAAATAGGCCATGGCGCCAAGGGAGGGGCGGGTGGAGGTCTGGTTCATCTGCTCTCGCCATCTTCCGCCCCTCTGACGGGGGCGCGTTCACCAGACTGAATCACAATCCCGGTTACAGTCCAAGGGGCAGGGGGCATGTCCGCCGGAACCGGCGGACATCTGGGGCATCTGTGCCACAGACCGGGAAGGGCCGTGGCACGCCGAGGCGTCAACCCGCCACGGAAGCCGCCCAGATCCCCTCGATCGCCTTGCCCAAGGCTGCGTTGAAGTCTGCGTCAGACTGTTGCGCGGTCAGCCCTTCGGTCAGCGCGCGGCTGAAGCTGGCGATGACGCCACGGTTGCGCGCCAGAATGGCGTTGGCTGCGTCCCGCGCATGGCCACCCGACAGGGCGACCACCCGCAACACGCGCGGATGTTCGACCAGCGGCAGATAGAAATTGTCCTCGGACGGCAGACTCAGCTTAAGCATGACTTGCTGGTTCGCGGGCAGGGCGTCCAGTGCCGCAAGGAGGGCATCACGCAGCAACGCCTCGGCCTCGGCCTTGTCGGGGATCGAGATTGTCACCTCCGGCTCAAGGATCGGCATGAGCCCGGCCGCGATCACCTGCTGGCCCAGCGCGAATTGCTGCGCGACAATCGCCTCGATCCCTTTGGGGTTGGCGGCATTGACGACCGACCGTTCCTTGGTGCCGAAAATCCCTGCCGCCACAGCCCGCCCCAGAAGGGCATCAAGCCCCGCGATGGGCTTCATCAACTGCACACCGTCCGCCTCGGCCTCCAGCCCCTTGTCGATCTTCAAAAAGGGAACGACGCCGCGCTTTTCCCACAGGAATTTGGCGGTCGGGATGCCCTCAACCGTGCGGTCCATCGTTTGTTCGAACAGGATGGCCCCGATCACCTTTTCGCCCGTAAAGGCGGGCGAGGTCATGATGCGGGCGCGCATGGCATGCATCAGATCAAACATCCCCGCCTCATCGGCCCAGCTGCCCTCGGCGATGCCATATTGGCGCAGGGCCTTGGGCGTTGAGCCACCGGATTGGTCGAGCGCGGCGATAAACCCCCGGCCCTCACGCATCTTTGCGGTCATCGCGGCGGTGGTCATGTCTACTCTCCCCGTGGAACGTGCCTGCTGCGGACATATCCCACTGCAAACACGCCCGGCAATGCAGTTAGCGCCAACGCAAACGGATTTTCGGGCACCTTTTTCAGATGCCCGAGTTTTCAGGCCCCCAGAGCGGCCACACCGGGCAATTCCTTGCCCTCCATCCATTCAAGGAAGGCCCCGCCTGCGGTAGAGATGAAGGTGAAGTCATCGGCCGCATTGGCGGCATTCAGGGCCGCGACGGTATCGCCACCGCCCGCGACAGAAACCAGCGCCCCGGCCTTGGTCAGCCGTGCCGCCGCCTGTGCGGCGGCATTGGTGGCGGCGTCAAACGGCTTGATCTCGAAGGCGCCAAGCGGGCCATTCCAGATCAGGGTTTTCGACGCCTCGAACACTTTCACAAGCGCGGCCACGGTGGCCGGGCCTGCATCAAGGATCATCGCATCCGCCGGGCATTGTGCCACGGGCAGGGTTTCGCTGGCGGCCCCCGCCTTGAATTCGCGGGCCACGACGATATCGACCGGCAAGTGGATGGTGCAGCCCGCTGCCTTTGCCTTGCCCAGAATTTCGCGCGCGGTATCGGCCATGTCGCGTTCGGCCAGCGATTTGCCCACTTCCACGCCCTGCGCGACAAGGAAGGTGTTGGCCATGCCACCGCCGATCACCAGATGATCGACCTTGGTGACAAGGTTCCCCAGCAGGTCCAGCTTGGTGGATACCTTGGCCCCGCCGACCACGGCCACGACCGGGCGCACCGGATTGCCCAAGGCCGCCTCCAGCGCGCGCAACTCGGCCTCCATCAACCGACCGGCCGCTGCGGGCAACAGATGGGCCAAGGCGGCGGTTGAGGCATGGGCGCGGTGCGCGGCGGAAAAGGCGTCATTGACGAAGACATCGCCCAGCGCCGCCATGCCCTGCGCCAAAGCAGGATCATTCTTTTCCTCGCCCGGATGAAAGCGGGTGTTTTCCAAGAGCACCACATCCCCCGCTGCCGCCGCAGCGATGGCCGCCTTGGCAACTTCCCCCACGCAATCCGCGCCGAACACCACCTTGCGGCCCAGCGCTGCCTCCAGCGCGGGGGCAACATGCGACAGGCTCATCTCCGGGACGATCTTGCCCTTGGGCCGGTCGAAATGCGCCAGCAGCACGACCTTACCGCCACGGGCGATGATATCTTCGACCGTAGGCACGATCTTTTCGATGCGGGTGGCATCGGTCACCCGGCCCGCCTCCATCGGCACGTTGATATCCACCCGTACCAGCACCGTCTTGCCGGCCAGCGCCACGTCGTCCAAGGTTTTCCAGCCCAAGCTCGCCTCCATCACAGGATTTGCCCCTATTTCCGCCCGTTCGCGCGCCCCGTCAACCAGCCTGTCACCCATGCCGCAGCCTTTGACCCTTTCCTTGACCGCCCCGCGCCATTAGGTTCCCGCGCAAAGAAACCGGAGGATTCCCCCCATGGCCGATATCAAAGACCCCGAAAACACCATCATCCTGACGCTGAAGGATGGCGAAGTGGTCATCGAACTGCTTGCCGACATTGCGCCCAAACATGCCGAACGGATGAAGGCGCTGGCCCGTGAAAAGGCCTATGACAACGTGGCCTTCCACCGCGTGATCGACGGATTCATGGCCCAGACGGGCGATGTGGAAAACGGCAATATGGAGAACAACTTCAACCTGCGCCGGGCTGGCACGGGCGGTTCGGCCCACCCGGACCTGCCCGCTGAATTCAGCAAGATCCCGCATGATCGCGGCACCCTTGGCGCGGCGCGGTCGGCCAACCCCAACTCGGCCAACAGCCAGTTCTTCATCAACTTTTCCGACAACCACTTCCTGAACGGTCAATACACCGTCTATGGCCGCGTGATTTCGGGGATGCAGCATGTCGACAAGATTACACGTGGCGAGCCGCCGGCCAGCCCTGACCGCATGATCACTGTCCGGGTGGCCGCCGATGTCGCGTGATCGGTTCATCGCAGGCGGCCTTTTCGCCCTCGGCCTTGCGGCAATCGGCGGCTACGCCCTGTCGCAGTCGGCCGCCGTGGCGCAGGACACGACAGATGGCCCCGGCCCGAATCTGGTGATCGAGGTGGCAGGCTCCACCACGGGCACCATCGTGATCGACATGGCCTCGGACGTGGCACCGAACCATGTGGCCCAGATCACCGCGCTGGCACAGGAAGGTGCCTATGATGGCGTGGTGTTCCACCGCGTGATTGATGGCTTCATGGCCCAGACCGGGGATGTCGAATTCGGCAAGACCGGAGGCGATCTGTCGGGGGCGGGTATGGGCGGATCGGCCAAGCCCGATCTGGCGGCAGAATTCTCGTCCATGACCTTTGACCGCGGAGTGGTTGGCATGGCGCGCTCGATGGACCCCAATTCCGCCAACAGCCAGTTCTTCATCATGTTCGCCCCGGCCCCGCATCTGGACGGCCAATATACGGTGGTGGGTAAGGTGATTTCGGGGATGGAGGTGGTTGACGCCATCAAGAAGGGGGATCAAGCCGCCAATGGTGCGGTGGATGCGCCCGATTTCATGGCCAAAGTCACTGTCGCCGAATAGGGCTTCGGGCCAAGCGTATCGAAAGGGGGCCTCGCGGCCCCCTTTTTCTATCCCGCCAGCCGGTCGCGCAGGACGCGGCGCAGGATCTTGCCCGAGGCAGATTTTGGCACCGCCTCCACCACATGGACCACGCGCGGCACCTTGTAGCTTGCCAGCCGTCCGCGCAGATGCGCCAGCACCGCGCCTTCGTCAAGGGCCACCCCCGGCGCGGGTACGACAAAGGCCACCGGCACCTCGCCCGCTTCATCATCCGCCACACCGATCACCGCGGCATCCGCCACATCCGGATGGGCCAGCAATTCCGCCTCCACCTCGGCCGGGGCAACCTGGAACCCCTTGACCTTGATCAGTTCCTTCAGCCGGTCACGGATGAACAGATACCCTTCCTCATCCGCCACCCCCAGATCGCCAGTGCGCAACCAGCCATCCGGCGTCAGGCTGCGCGCCGTTGCCTCGGGGTTGCCCAGATAGCCCAGCATCACTTGCGGCCCGCGCACCCAAACCTCGCCCTCCTGGCCCTCGGGCAGGGCGGCCCCGGTTTCGGGATCGGCGATCTTCCATTCCGTGCTGGGCGTTGCCACCCCCACCGATCCGGGGCGCACTTGGCCAGGCGGCACGCAATGCGACATCGGGCTCAGCTCCGTCATCCCATAGCCCTGCACTGCGCGGCAGCCCAGTCGCCGCCCCACAGCCTCGGCTGTTTCCACGCCAAGGGGGGCGGCAGCGGAAATCAGCGTCTCGATCGACGACAGATCGAACCTGTCCACCATCGGATGCTTGGCCAGTGCAATCGCCACGGGTGGGGCTACAAGGATGTGGCGCGGGCGGTGGGTCTGGATATGGGTCAGGAATGCCTCAAGATCAAAACGCGGCATGGTCACGATCCGCGCCCCTGCGGCAAGGAACGGGTTCATCAGCACGTTCAGGCCGTAGATGTGGAAGAACGGCAGAAAGGCCACCGTGCTGTCGCCTGCGCGAATGTCCAGCATCGCCTGCACCTGATCCACATTCACCACCAGATTGCGATGGCTGAGGACCACGCCCTTCGGCAGGCCGGTGGTGCCGGATGAATAGGGCAGCACGACGGGATGGGTATCCAGATCGACCGCCACCTGCGCACCCAGCGCAGGGCCGCGCAGCGCGTCGATGCCGCGCAGGCCGTCTGCCGTGCCGATCACCAGCACCTCGGCCACCTTTGTCCCCTCTGCCGCCGCCTGCGCGACGGGCAGCATGGCAGGCACCGTCACCAGAAGCACCGCCCCCGCATCGCGCAGCTGATGCGCTACTTCGTTCGCGGTATAGGTCGGGTTGATCGGTGTGACCGTTCCCCCGGCCAGCGCCACGGCGTGAAAGACCACCGCATAATCTGGGCAATTGGGCGCGAGCAGCGCCACCACCGACCCCGGCCCGATGCCAAGACCCTGCAACCCGCCGCCCAATTCGCGTATGCCCGCTTCCATCTGCGCCCCGGTCAAGGTGGCCCCACTTGGCCCGTCCACCGCGACGATGCGATCTGGATCGGCCCGCAGGCCCATCAGCACCCGGTCGGTGATCGAGCAGTCGCGCAGCGCAACAGCGGGCAGCGGGCTTTGGTGAATGGTCATGGTGTGGTCCTCCCTGACAGGGAGGCTAGCACGCATGGGGCGCAAGGCAGGGTGTAAATTGGTCGGGGGGGCAGGGCGGCTTGCGCCGCCCTCCCCTCAGCCCAGCGTCACAAGCGCGTGGCGCTTTTTGCCAGCGGTCAGTTTCAGCGGCTCCACCAAATCACCTGCGCCAAGGCGCAGGCCAACATCGGTGATGATCTCGTCATTCACCTTGGCCCCGCCTTCGGTGATCAGCCGCTTGGCATCCTTGCCGGAGGCCGAAAGCCCCGCGCGCACGAACAACTGCACGATCCCCACGCCATCGGCCACTTCCTCAGGCGCAAGGGTGATGGTGGGCAGATCGTCGCCGATTCCGCCCTTTTCAAACACTTCCCGCGCCGTGGCCTCGGCGGCGGATGCAGCCTCGGCCCCGTGCAGCAGGGTGGTCACCGCATTTGCGAGGATGATCTTGGCCGCGTTGATTTCAGACCCGGCCAGCGCGCCCAGACGATCGCATTCGGCAACCGGAAGCTCGGTATACAGCTTCAGGAACCGCCCCACATCGGCATCGGTCGTGTTGCGCCAGAACTGCCAGAACTCGTAGGGCGACAGCATCCCGCCATCCAGCCAGACCGCGCCGCCTTGCGATTTGCCCATCTTGCGCCCGTCGCTGGTGGTGAGCAAAGGTGAAGTCAGGCCGAAAATCTCGGCCTCCAGCACGCGGCGGGTCAGGTCGATCCCGTTGATGATATTGCCCCATTGATCGCTGCCGCCCATCTGCAAACGGCAGCCATAGCGGCGGTGCAGTTCAAGGAAATCATAGGCCTGCAGGATCATGTAGTTGAATTCGAGGAAAGACAGGGATTGCTCCCGGTCCAGCCGCGATTTCACGCTTTCAAACGACAGCATGCGGTTGACGGAAAAATGCCGCCCGATATCGCGCAGGAAATCGAGGTAATTCAGGCTATCGAGCCATTCGGCGTTGTTGAGCATGATCGCATCCGTCGCGCCCTCGCCATAGGCGAGGTAGCGGGCGAACACCTTCTGCATTCCGGCAATATTGCTGTCGATCTGCGCAGGCGTCAGCAGCGGCCGTTCCTCGGCCCGGAAGGACGGATCGCCCACCTTGGTGGTGCCGCCCCCCATCAGGGTGATCGGCTTGTGCCCGCATTTCTGCAACCAGCGCAGCATCATGATGTTCAGGAGATGCCCCACATGCAGGCTGGCTGCCGTGGCATCATAGCCGATATAGGCTGGCACGACCCCCGCGATCAAAGCTTCATCCAGCGCCTGATAATCGGTGCAATCGGCCAGATAGCCGCGCTCCATCATCACGCGCATGAATTCAGATTTCGGATGGTAGGTCATGGGTCACCCGTGCTTTATGATGCGGGTGGGGTATAGCCGGGGCGGGGGCCGAGGGGAAGATGCGAAGCGGCGGCGCGATCTGGGCCTTGGGGGCGATGTCGGGCACGTCGCTGGACGGGGTCGATGCGGCGATGCTGTTGACGGATGGCGAGCGTATCCTTGAGTTTGGCCCGACCGCATTTCGCCCCTACACGCCTGCCGAACAGGCCACGATCCGCGCCGCGCTTGGCCTTTGGCCGGGTGATGCGGGGGTGGCAGAAGCGGCAGAGGTGGTAGAGGCCGCCCACGCCGAACTCCTGTCGCGCTTTTCGGGTGCGGATATCGTGGGCTTCCATGGCCAGACACTGGCGCATGATCCGCGGGGGCGCGGCACGCATCAGGTGGGCGACGGCGCGCTTCTGGCACGGGTGCTGGGCCTGCCCGTGGTGTGGGATTTCCGGTCGGCCGATGTGGCGCTTGGCGGGCAGGGGGCACCGCTGGTGCCGTTCTTTCACTTTGCCTGTGCGCGCCATATCGGGGCGGACCGGCCGCTTGCCATCCTGAACCTTGGCGGGGTGGGCAACATCACATGGATCGACCCGCGCCAGAGCGCGCCGGAAAGCCATGGCGCGCTCTTGGCTTTTGACACAGGCCCCGCCAATGCGCCGCTGAACGATCTGATGCAGGCCCGCACGGGCCGGCCGATCGACCCTGAGGGGGAAACCGCGCAGGCCGGCAGGGTAGATGAAGATCGTATCGCATCCTTCCTTGCCCATCCCTGGTTTCACAAGATGCCGCCCAAATCCCTGGACCGGAACGATTTTCACGCGGCATTGAATATGGGCAACCTAAGCTTGGAGGATGCCGCCGCCACTCTGACCGCCGCCGCTGCCGCCGCCGTGGCGCGGGGGGCTGAACATTTTCCGGTCCCCGTCAGCCGCGTGCTCGTCACCGGGGGCGGGCGGCACAATGCACGGATGATGGCCGAACTTTCCACCCGCCTGCGCGCCGATGTCGCCCCGGTTGAGGCGGCCGGGCTGGACGGTGACATGCTGGAGGCACAGGCCTTCGCCTTTCTCGCCGTGCGGGTGGCGCGGGGGATGGCCACATCGGGGCCTGCCACCACGGGCGTGGGTGCATTGGTGGGCGGCGGGCAGATCAGCCGCCCTGACTAGGCTGACTTACGTCGCAGCATCGACCCTGTGTAGATCAGAAGAGCCATCCAGATCATGGGGAAGGCAATCGCCCGCGCCGTCCCGAAGGGTTCGCCAAAGACGAAAACCGCCGTCAGGAAGATCATCGTCGGTGCGATATATTGCAGGATCCCGATGGTCGACAGGCGCAAAAGCTTTGCCCCGTTGGCGTAAAGCATCAAGGGCACCGCTGTCACCACCCCGGCGAGCAGCATCAAGAGGGTGATCTTGCCTTCCGTCAGGAACACCATCTCACCCCGCGCGGCGATCCATGCCACCCAGCCCAAGGCCAGCGGCGACAGGATCAGCACCTCCAGCATGAAGCCCTGGTTCGGGCCAAGGGGCAGGCGCTTTTTCAGATAGGCATAGATGCCCCAGGATACCGTCAGCCCCAGCGCCACGAAGGGCACCCGGCCCGCCTCATAGGTCAGCACCAGCACGGCCAGCGCGGCCAGCGCAATGGCGGCCCATTGCGGGCGGCTGAGCCGTTCCTTCAGCAAGACAGCGCCGAGGAACACCGAAAACAAAGGGTTGATATAATACCCCAAAGCCGCTTCCAGCGCCTGCCCGTTCTGGATTGACCAGACATAGATCGCCCAGTTGACGGAAATCAGCGCCGCCGTCAGCGCGGCCATTCCGATCATCCGGGGGCTTTTCAGTGCAGCGCGCAGGTCCGATGTGCGCCCCAGCCAGATCAGGATCGCCCCTGCCACCGGCACCGACCAGATCACCCTGTGGGCCAGAACCTCCAGCACCGGCACATCCGACAACGCCTTCATGTAGATGGGCAAGAACCCCCAGAGCAGATAGGCGCTGATGGCAAGGACGAGGCCCTTTGGGCTGTCCTCATTCTTGGGCTGTGTGGGGACAGGATCGCTCATACGCCCCTGCTATCCAAGCCCACCGGAAAGCACCAATGCAGAATTGTACCCGTAGCAATACCGGAAAGCGATTTCTGACGCAGAAATCGCGGCGGAGTTTGACGCAAATTCCGGGTACATCCGTTTCGGCCGTCCCGCCGATTTCTGCGTCAGAAATCGTTGCGAAGTTTGCGTCAAACTTCGCCTTCCCCGGCCTCACCGCCCGGCGATGGCAAAGCCCGGCGCGGCCAACTCAAACCCTTCGAACCGGAACCCCGGTGCGACGCAGCAACTGACCAGCGCCCAGCCTTCCCGCGCCTCGGCCGCCTGCCACCACCCTGCGGGCACCACCGCCTGCGGCCTTTCCCCGGCCAGCACATCGGGGCCAAGCCGATGCACGATCAATGGCCCGGCATCCTGTTCGGCCATCAGCAGATCAAGCGGTGATCCCGCATGCCAGAGCCAGACCTCGCCCGCATCAACCCGATGCCAATGCGACCGTTCCCCGGCCTTCAGCAGGAAGTAGATCGCGGTGCCCACCGCGCGTCCGCCCACCTCTGGGCCTTTCCACGTCTCGCGGTACCAGCCGCCTTCGGGATGGGGCTGCAAGCCCAGTTCTGCGATGATGCGGTCCGCCTGATCCATGCTTCCCTCTGGCTTGCGTCGGTGCCACCATGCCCCAAAGGAGATGCCATGCAACCCCACATCCTGATCCTTGGCGCGGGCATCACGGGTGCTGCGCTGGCGCACCGTTTGGCCTACCTTGGCGCGGCGGTCACCTGTCTGGATGCCGGGCTTCCGGCAGGGGGAGCTTCGGGGCGGAGTTTCGGCTGGGTGAATGCCAGCTTTTTCCTGTCAGAGTCGCATTTCCACCTGCGCCATGCCGCGATGCAGGCGCATCAGGCGCTGGCGCAGGAGCTTGGCCTGGACCCGACGCCGCAAGCCTGCCTCTGGTATGAAGAGCGTGGCGCCGGGTTTGACCGTCAACAGGCAAATCTTTCGCGGCTGGGCTATCCGCTGCGCGTGCTGGATCGGGCCGGGATCGCCGCGCGGGAGCCGCATCTGGCCGATCCGCCCGACCGCGCCCTGCTGTTCCCCACCGAACACGCCGTTGACCTTGTTCCCCTGACCGAAGCGCTCCTGGCTGCGGCCGCCGCCCGTGGCGCGCGCCTTGTCACCGGCGTGCGGGCCGAGGCGTTGATCACTGCGCAAGACCGGGTAACGGGCATCCGCTGTGGGAAGGGCAGGCTGTTGGCCGATCACGTGATCCTGGCCACCGGCACCGGCGCGCCTGCGCTGCTGGAACCGCTTGGCCTGACCTTTCCGATGCGGCACCGCCCCGGCGCGATCTTTCGCAGCCAGCCGCTGCCGCGCCTGCTGACCCATATCCTCGCCACGCCAGAGCAGGAGGTGCGGCAGGACGCGGTGGGGCGGCTGATCGCGCCGGCCGCTGCGGCGCATCAGTCCGACAGTGCCGACGAGATTGCGGACCCAGACACGCTTATGACGGCAACCCTTGCCCGTCTGCGCAAGCTGTTGCCCGCCGCAGACATACGCCCGGACCGGATTACCCTTGCCTTGAGGCCGGTTCCGGGGGATGGGCTTCCGGCAATCGGCCCGGTCTTGCCGGGATTGTCGATGGCGGTGATGCATTCCGGTGCGACGCTGGCGCCGCATGCGGCGAACCTGCTGGCGGCCGAAGTGATGGGGCAGGGCCCGCAGGCCGCATTGGCCGACTTTCGCCCGGGGCGGTTCTTTGGCTAGGGAAAAGGCGCGCGGTTGGCCCGCGCGCCTTGGTTTTCTCGGCTCTGGTATGCACCTTGTGCTGCACAGGCGGCTGCACCGCCTGTTGCACGGGCACATCAGCCCTTCAGGATCGACCGGCCCGCGAATTCGGCGGTTTCGCCCAGCATCTCTTCGATACGGATCAACTGGTTGTATTTCGCCAGCCGGTCAGACCGGGACAGCGACCCAGTCTTGATCTGCCCGCAATTCGTGGCGACAGCCAGATCGGCGATGGTGAAATCCTCCGTCTCGCCCGACCGGTGCGACATGACATTGGTGTAGCGCGCACGATGCGCCATCTCGACCGCTTGCAGCGTTTCGGTCAGGGTGCCGATCTGGTTCACCTTCACCAGCATGGAGTTCGCGCAACCCCTTGAAATGCCTTCGGCAAGGCGTTTGGGGTTGGTCACGAAAAGATCGTCGCCGACAAGCTGGATTTTCGCGCCCAGCGTATCGGTCAGCAGCTTCCAGCCTTCCCAGTCATCCTCGGAACAGCCATCTTCGATGCTGATGATCGGGTAATCGGCGGCAAGGCCTGCAAGGAAGGCGACGTTTTCCTCGATCGACAGGGATTTGCCTTCGCCCGTCATCTCATAGCGGCCACCCTTGAAGTATTCGGTGGCGGCGCAATCCAGCGCCAGACAGATATCCTCGCCGGGGGTGTAACCTGCCTTTTCGATAGATTTCAGAATGAAATCAAGCGCGTCACGGGCAGAGTTCAGGTTGGGTGCGAAGCCGCCCTCATCGCCGATTCCGGTGTTGTGGCCAGCGTTCTGCAACTCTTTCTTCAGGGTGTGGAACACCTCGGACCCCATCCGCACGGCATCGCGGATATCATCCGCGCCCACGGGCATGATCATGAATTCCTGAATGTCGATCGGGTTGTCGGCATGTTCGCCGCCATTGATGATGTTCATCATGGGAACTGGCAGGATCCGCGCCGAAGTGCCGCCCACATAACGGAAAAGGGGCTGGCCGGTATGTTCCGCAGCCGCCTTGGCCACCGCCAGCGAGACGCCCAGGATGGCATTCGCGCCAAGACGGGATTTGTTCGGCGTGCCGTCCATTTCGATCATCGTGCGATCAATGCCGACCTGTTCCAGCGCGTCGTAGCCGACGATCTCTTCGGCGATTTCGCCGTTCACGGCGGCGACCGCTTCCAGCACGCCCTTGCCCTTGTAGCGGTTCTTGTCGCCATCGCGCCGCTCGACCGCCTCATGCGCGCCGGTCGACGCGCCCGAGGGCACCGCCGCGCGGCCCATGGCGCCGCTTTCCAGATGGACGTCCACCTCGACGGTGGGGTTGCCGCGGCTGTCGAGAATTTCGCGGGCGTGAATGTCGATGATCGTGCTCATGGGCGTAACTGCCTCCCTGGCGTAACGATGGTGCTCTCGCGCCGTGGTTTAAACGCTGCTGCCCTGCAAGGAAAGGGCGCGTTTGCGCGCCCGTTCGCGGGCCAGCGCATAGAGCCCCGACCCGATGATCAGCACGGCACCGACCAGCGTCAGCGCATCAGGGATTTCGTCAAAGACGAAGGCCCCGATGAGAATGGCGAATAGCAGGCGTGCGTAACGAAAGGGCGACACAACCGAAACCTCACCCGTGCGACTGGCCGCGACCACGGCCCAATAGCCCGCCGTGCCAAAGACAAGCGCCCCGAACAGAACGCCGATCTGCCCGGGATCGGGGACGACCGCGCCTCCCGGCACCATCATCACCGCGCCAAGCAATCCCACCGACATCAGCCCCCAACAGGACACCTGCGCGGTGGTGCAATCCTTGGGGACTGCCCGCGTCGCCAGATCGCGCAGCGCCAAAGCTGCCACGGTCACCAGCACCCAGGTCGCCTCGGGGCGAAACCCCTCCAGCCCAGGGCGGATCACCACCAGCACCCCGGCGAATCCCACGGCGATGGCCGCCCAGCGGCGCCAGCCCACCGTTTCACCCATGAACAGCGCCGCGCCCAGTGTCACGGCCAGCGGCATGGCCTGCAGCACGGCGGAAACGGTCGACAGCGGCACGAGGGCGAGGGCGTGGATATAGGCATAGGTGCCCGCCATCTCGCCCAGATTGCGCAGGATCACCCAAGGATGCAGCGCGGCCCGCGTCAGCACGCGCTGCCCGCCCATCCGCGCCATCGCCGCAAAGACCGGCGCGCCAAAGGCCCCGGCGACAAAGATCACCATGCCGACCGGAAGGTCCGCCGCCGCCCATTTCAGGAACATGTCCTCGACCGCAAAAAGCGCCATGGCCGCAAGCATCAGGATGATGCCGCGCAGGTTGGACCGGGCCTGATCGGCGCCTTGATCCAAGATCAGGATTTCTTGATGGGAATACCCAGCAATTCCAGCCGGTGACCGACGAGTTTGTAGCCAAGCCGGGCGGCGATGCGCTCTTGCAGTTCTTCGATATCGGGGTCGATGAATTCGATCACATCGCCCGAATTCACGTCGATCAGATGGTCATGGTGATCGCGTTCGGCATCTTCATAGCGGGCGCGACCATCGCCGAATTCCAGCTTGTCGAGGATGCCGGCCTCTTCGAACAATTTCACCGTGCGATAGACGGTGGCGATAGAGATCTTCGGGTCCACTTTCGCGGCGCGGGCGTAGAGTTCTTCGACATCGGGGTGATCTTCAGCATCGCCGATGACACGGGCCACGACCCGGCGCTGGTCTGTCATGCGCAGGCCCTTGGCCTCGCAACGGGCGATGATATCCGCCATCTTCTGCCTCGTTCCCGTTCCCTTCATCGGGATTTACGTGATCCGGCCAAAGGGGGCCAGTGCTAAAGTTTAGCACGTTGACTCTGCATGTCGCTGGCCCAAAGGCTGTAATCAGGCAAGGAAAAGGGCAGGGCGCGATGAACCGGAAAGACAGGCTGGATGCCTTTGGTGGCACGGCCCTGCTGGGTGTGACGTTGCTTTTGGCGTTCAACCAGATTCTTGTGAAATGGGTGAACACGGGGCTGCAACCGGTGTTCTTTGCGGGGCTGCGGTCGGCTTTGGCGGTGGGGTTTGTTGCGCTCTGGCTGGTCTGGCGCGGGCGGCCGCTGCGTTTGACGCGGGAGGACCTGTGGCCGGGGCTGCTGATCGGCACGGTATTTGCCGCCGAATTCCTGTGTCTTTTTCTCGCGCTGGATCTGACGGCGGTCAGCCGGGCCTCGGTCATCTTTTATTCGATGCCGGTCTGGTTCGCGCTGCTGGCGCATTTTCTGCTGCCGGGGGAAAGGTTGACGATCCCACGTCTGGCGGGGCTGGCGTTGGCCTTTACCGGAACGGCCTGGGCGATCCTGTCGCGCAGTCCGGAGACGGAGGGCAGTCTGACGGGTGATCTGCTGGCGCTGGGTGGGGCGTTGGGTTGGGCGGGCACGGCGATCGTGGCGCGCGCGTCGCGCCTGCGGGCGGCGGGGCCGGAGATGCAGCTGTTCTGGATGGTGCTCGTCTCTGCACCGATCCTGTTGCTGGCGGCACCTTTGTTTGGGCCACTGATCCGTGAGGTGACGCCACTACATATAGTGGGGCTGATCTTTCAGTCGTCTATCGTTGTGGCGGGGGGATTCATCGGCTGGCTCTGGCTATTGTCGGTCTACCCGGCGGCGACGGTGGCCAGTTTTTCATTCCTGACCCCGATCCTTGCCATTTTTCTGGGCTGGATGTTCCTGGGTGAGTCGGTGACTCCGTCACTTTTATGGGCAGCGGGATTGGTGGCCGTCGGCATTGTGCTGATCAATCGTCGCACCCCCAAGCCCGCAGAATCAGCCCTGCCGCTGCGCGAGGGGTGAGCGTGGCATTAACAGACGTGTTGAACAGCCCACGCCAAACCTCCACAAAAGCGGGATAATCCACGGCCGCAGGTTGTGTTGTCCCGATCTTTTCCCCCACCTTGCACACAGGCAGGGTCCGGTTGCCGCCCTGTTGCAGGAAAATCGTCAAGCGAAAAATCGGCTATGACCCCCCAAAATTCCCGTTGATCACACCATCACTTTACGACAGTTTGACGAAGTGAGCGGTAAGGCCACAACATCTAGTGGTCAGCAACAATTAGGTTCCAACCCGACAGAAACGGGCAGCCGACAGGTTGCCCTGATCCTGTGCCCATCGGGCAGGGGGAGGCGAAGCGTTGTCAACCGCATAGGTTCAACATCGGATGGGGCGCAGGCCCCGCCAGCATTTGGAGACGGGGCAGAGATGAAGATCGAACGCAAATTCACGACTGAAGTCACCGGCGCCTACGGGGCCATGGCCTTTGCGAAGACGACCTCGGAGATCCGCAATCCGGACGGGACGGTCGTGTTCCGCAATGATGCTGTGGAAGTTCCGGAAGGTTGGAGTCAGGTCGCGTCGGACGTTCTGGCCCAGAAGTATTTCCGCAAGGCTGGCATTCCGGCCCGTCTGAAGCGCGTGAAGGAAAAGGGCGTGCCGGAATTCCTGTGGCGTTCGGTGCCGGATGAGGCCGCGCTGGCGGAGCTGCCGGAAGCGGAGCGCTTTACCGGCGAAACCTCGGCCAAGCAGGTGTTCGACCGTCTGGCCGGCGCCTGGGCCTATTGGGGCTGGAAGGGTGGCTATTTCAGCACCGAAGCCGATGCCCGCGCCTATTTTGACGAGATGCGCTTCATGCTGGCCCGCCAGATGGCCGCGCCGAACAGCCCGCAGTGGTTCAACACCGGCCTGCATTGGGCCTATGGCATTGACGGCCCGTCGCAGGGGCATTTCTATGTGGATTACCAGACCGGCAAGCTGACCAAGTCCGACAGCGCCTACGAACACCCGCAGCCCCATGCCTGTTTCATCCAGTCCGTCAGCGACGATCTGGTGAACGAAGGCGGGATCATGGACCTGTGGGTGCGTGAGGCGCGCCTGTTCAAATACGGCTCGGGCACCGGCACCAACTTCTCATCGCTGCGCGGTGAAGGCGAAAAGCTGTCGGGTGGCGGCAAGTCCAGCGGCCTGATGGGCTTTCTGAAGATCGGTGACCGTGCGGCGGGCGCGATCAAATCGGGCGGCACCACGCGGCGTGCAGCCAAGATGGTGATCTGCGACATGGATCACCCGGATATCGAACAGTTCATCAACTGGAAGGTGATCGAAGAACAGAAAGTTGCCTCGCTTGTGGCTGGCTCCAAGGCGCATGAGGTGAAGCTGAACGAGATTTTCACCGCGATCCGCCAGTGGGATGGCTCGGCCGAGGATTCGGTTGATCCGGCCAAGAACTCGGCGCTGAAGGCGGCGATCAAGTCAGCCAAAAAGGCGATGATCCCCGACACCTATACCAACCGCATCCTGCAATATGCGCGTCAGGGCTTCACCTCGATCGAATTCCCGACCTATGACACCGACTGGGATTCCGAGGCCTACATCACCGTGTCGGGCCAGAATTCCAACAACTCGGTCCGTGTGACGGATGCCTTCCTGCAGGCCGTCAAGGACGACGCCGAATGGGCGCTGATCCGCCGCACCGATGGCAAGACCGCCAAGACGATCAAGGCGCGCGATCTTTGGGATCAGGTGGGCCATGCGGCCTGGGCCTGTGCCGACCCGGGCATCCAGTTCCATGACACGGTCAACGCCTGGCATACCTGCCCGGAAGATGGCCCGATCCGGGGATCGAACCCCTGCTCGGAATACATGTTCCTGGATGACACGGCCTGCAACCTTGCGTCGATGAACCTGCTGACCTTCTACAAGGACGGCCAGTTCGACTCCGCCGCCTATATGCACGCCACCCGTCTGTGGACTGTCACGCTGGAAGTGTCGGTCATGATGGCGCAGTTCCCGTCAAAGGAAATTGCGCAGCGGTCCTATGATTTCCGCACGCTGGGCCTTGGCTATGCCAATATCGGCGGCCTGCTGATGAACATGGGCCTTGGCTATGACTCGGTCAAAGGCCGCGCCCTGTGCGGGGCGCTGACCGCGCTGATGACCGGCATCTCCTATGCCACCTCGGCCGAGATGGCGGCGGAATTGGGCGCATTCCCGGGCTACAAGCGCAACGCCGACCACATGCTGCGCGTGATCCGCAACCACCGCCGCGCCGCCCATGGCGCGACCACGGGCTATGAGGCGGTGAACGTCAACCCGGTCGCGCTCGACAGCGCGAACTGCCCCGACCAAACCCTTGTCGCCCTTGCGAAATCCGCTTGGGACGAGGCGCTGGCTTTGGGCGAGGCGCACGGCTACCGCAACGCGCAAACCACGGTGATCGCGCCCACGGGCACCATCGGCCTGGTGATGGATTGCGACACCACGGGGATCGAGCCGGACTTTGCACTGGTGAAGTTCAAGAAGCTGGCCGGTGGCGGCTACTTCAAGATCATCAACCAGTCGGTGCCTGCCGCGCTGGAGATGCTGGGCTATCCGTCGTCGCAGGTGGCGGAGATTGTGGCCCATGCCGTGGGTCATGGCTCGCTTGGCAACTGCCCCGGTATCAACCACACCGCGCTGATCGGGCATGGGTTCGGCCCGCGCGAGCTGGAAAAGATCGACGCGGCGCTGCCGTCGGCTTTCGACATCCGCTTCGTGTTCAACCAGTGGACGCTGGGTGAAGAGTTCTGCAAGGGAACCCTTGGCATTCCGGCGGAAAAGCTGGCCGATCCGACCTTTGATCTGCTGCGTCACCTCGGTTTCACCAAGGCCCAGATCGACGCCGCGAATGACCATGTTTGCGGGACCATGACGCTGGAGAATGCGCCCTTCCTGAAGCCGGAACATTACTCGGTCTTCGATTGCGCCAATCCCTGCGGCAAGACGGGCAAGCGTTATCTGTCGGTGGAATCGCATATCCACATGATGGCGGCGGCGCAGTCCTTCATCTCGGGCGCGATTTCCAAGACGATCAACATGCCGAACTCGGCTTCGATCGAAGAAACGCTGGCGGCCTATGAACTGTCGTGGTCGCTGGGGATCAAAGCCAACGCGCTCTATCGCGATGGATCGAAGCTGTCGCAGCCGCTGGCATCCGCGCTGGTCGAAGATGACGAAGAGGCCGAGGAGATCCTCGCCTCCGGGTCCGCGCAGGAAAAGGCTGCCGTTCTGGCCGAAAAGATCGTGGAACGGATCATCTACAAGGAAGTGATCCGCACCAACCGCGAAAAGCTGCCCGAGCGTCGCAAGGGCTATACCCAGAAGGCCATCGTCGGCGG
Organism: Variovorax paradoxus; assembly: GCA_943370085.1. GTDB lineage: Bacteria > Pseudomonadota > Alphaproteobacteria > Rhodobacterales > Rhodobacteraceae > Paragemmobacter. Next base: position 226,830 of record CALRPT020000002.1, read on the forward strand.
TCACAAGGTCTATCTGCGGACCGGCGAATATGGCGACGGGCGGCTGGGTGAGATCTTCATCGACATGCACAAGGAAGGCGCAGGCTTCCGGGCGATGATGAACAACTTCGCCATCGCGGTGTCGGTCGGTCTGCAATATGGCGTGCCGCTGGAAGAGTTCGTGGAGGCCTTCACCTTCACCCGGTTCGAACCGGCGGGCATGGTGCAGGGCAACGACTCGATCAAGAATGCGACGTCGATCCTTGACTACATCTTCCGCGAACTGGCGGTGAGCTATCTGGACCGCACCGATCTGGCCCATGTCAAACCGCAAGGCCACGCCTTCGATGACCTTGGCCGTGGCGAGGATGAGGGCAAGCGCAACTTTGGCGAAGTGAGCGAGTCGGCGGCGTCGAAATCGGTGGAACTGCTGCGCTCCATCAGCTCGACCGGCTATCTGCGCAAGCGCCTGCCGCAAGAGTTGGTGGTGTTTCAGGGCGGGATGGGGGCGACCGCTTTCGCCACCGGCACCGACCCGGTTGCTGCGCTGAACACGCTGGTGCCGGAGACCACCTTTGGCATGTCGGCCACGGCGATTGCCACCGGCACGGTCAGCATGGACGCGCGGACCAAGGCCAAGATGCAGGGCTATGAAGGCGATCCCTGCGGCGAGTGCGGCAACTACACGCTGGTGCGCAACGGCACCTGCATGAAGTGCAACACCTGCGGCGGCACGAGTGGGTGCAGCTAAGAAGATTGGGTTGGGGTGCCACGTTGCAGCGCGACACCCCAGCTATCCGATGTGTATAAGGCACAACATCGGAGAGGCTTTCTCGCCCCTTACGGGCCGATGGTCATGAGTGACCGCGAACTAGAGAAGGCGCAATGCGGTGCCTGCAACTGTCCACTGGATTCTACGAGTGTGTGGATGAATGTGGATAACCTGAAAGGCGGGTGATTGGTGTGAGTAAAGGTGAAGTTACCAGCAAGAAAGCGGCTACGGCCGCAAGTAAGGTTCTGCGTGACCCGAGGTCTAGCCCTGCGGCAAAGACCGCAGCGGCTTCCGCGCTAACGCAGCGGCCGAACAAGCCGAAGAAGTAAGCAGAAATGCTGCTGAGGAATGGGCGGGGGCTGCTCCTCGCCCATTCTGCACGTTGGGCTTGCGCAGTTCAGGCCCGCTTGATCAGCCGGATCACGAAAAGCAGGATCACCGCGCCGATGGTGGAATGGAGGATCGCAGACAGCACCCCGCCGCCAAATCCAAAACCGATCCGGGGCAGGATGAAGCTGGCCACCACGGCGCCCAGAATGCCGACCACGATATTGCCCAAGAGGCCATAACCCCCGCCCGCGACCAGCTTTCCCGCCAGCCAGCCCGCAACAGCACCCACAAACAACATCACCAGAAGGCTTTCGATACCCATCGCTGTCCCCGTTTGAAAAGATGAAAGCAAAACCGTGGCCAGAGGCTATCAGCCCGGCCGCGCTGGGGCAACGCCGGGCCGATGAGAGTGCTGAACGCGGTTCAGGCGACTGCGATGGCGGCGTCCATCCGGTTACAGGCGAATGTCGGGCCTGACGCGCTGCCCCTTTCAACCGACCCTGAAACGCTGGGCCGCGTGCTGCGGATCCTGATTTCCAATGTGATCAAGTATTCCGATGCCGACGGACAGGTTCTGATCGAGGCGGGGCCTGTGTCGGGCATCCTGCGGGTCACGGTCACCAATCAGGGCCGCCCGATCCCCGACACCATGCGTCCTTTCCTGTTTAAACCCTTCGTGCAGGGCGAATCCACCGATGCCCACCGAAAGCAGGGCAGCGGCCTTGGGCTTTCCAATGCCAAGCAACTGGTGGACATGCTGGGTGGTACGATCGAATTCACCAGCGACGACCTTGCCACGCGATTTTGGGTGGACCTTCCGGCCAAGAACAACCTGCCACCCGCTTAGGGAAAAGCCGTCTCCACGCCACTGCGCGAGTGCGAAGAGTTCCAGCCTCCATCTCGGCTCTGGACGCGGTAGCGGGGGAAGGGCAGGGTGCGCGCATTAACAAAAGAAAACATCGGGTTTCCGCGTATGGTGGGCAGACTGATCATTTCCCTGGATTTCGAGCTGCTCTGGGGGGTGCGCGACACCGAGGATCGCCAAAGCTATGGCCAGAACATTCTGGGTGCGCGCGAGGCCATTCCGCGCATGCTCGACATGTTCGCCGCAGAGGGCATCCGCGCGACATGGGCCACCGTGGGATTTCTGTTCTGCGAGACGAAAGAGGAACTGCTGGCGTGCCTGCCAGAGGAGCGCCCGGCGTTTCGCGACCCGCGCCTGTCGAACTATGCCTATCTTGATGAGGTGGGGCCGGACGAACGACGCGACCCCTATTTCTTTGGTGCTTCGCTGGTTGACCGGATCGCCCAAACACCGGGGCAAGAGATCGGGACACATACGCTGTCGCATACCTATTGCCTTGAGGATGGGCAAACAGCCGATGCCCTGCGGGCAGACCTGAGGGCCGCTCTGTCACTTGCAGAGCGGCGAGGGCTGACGCTGAAATCCATCGTCTTTCCGCGCAATCAGTATTCTGACGAAAGCCTTGCCGTCTGCAAGGCGATTGGCCTGACGCATTTTCGCGGCAATGCAAAGGGATGGGCCTATCGCGCCCTGCCCGGAGCGGGGCAGACGCGGCCCAGACGGGCTTTGCGCTTGATGGATGCCTATTCCGGGGCTCTGGGCGCGCAGCTTTGTGAGTCGGCCACACGGAATGGCCTTGTCGATGTGCCTGCCAGCCGGTTCCTGCGCCCCTGCGCAGGCCGGCTTGCACCTTTGCACCCGCTTCATCTCGGCACGATCAAACGGAGCATGACGGCGGCGGCAGAACTGGGCAAGGGCTATCATCTCTGGTGGCATCCCCATAATTTTGGCCGCGAGATGGAGGCAAATCTGCAGGGGCTTGCACAGATCCTTGGCCATTTCCGGGCTTTGCGCGACCGGTTCGGGATGCAGTCCTGTGCCATGGAAGACATCCGATGACGGATATCGCGATTTCCATCGAAGCGCTGAGCGACGAGATTCTTGCCGCCTATGCTGCGTCGGGCATGGACCGGGGCAAGGTGGGGAGGGCTGCGATCGACTGGGCCTTTCAAGGCAATCCCACACCCTTTGCAGTGGCCCGCCAGAAGGATGAGGTGGTCGGTCTTTCCGCCTATATCAGATCCCGGTTGAACCTGTCGGGCCGGGAGGGCATCGCCTTGCAGGCGGTGGATTCATTCGTTCTGGAACAGGCCCGCGGGCAGGGTGTTTTCACGCGTCTGGCGCAGGCCTATGACCAGTTCGCCCACGATGCGGGTGCTGATCTGGTCTGGGGATTTCCCAACAGCAACGCAGCCCCGGCATGGTTCGGCAAGATGAGCTGGGCCCCGCTTGGCCAGGTGCCGTTCCTGATAAAGCCGCTTCGCGCGGGCTTTCTGCTGCGCAAGTTGCGCCTTCCTTTTGACTTTCCGGTGTCTTTCGCATCCGACCAGAACCTCACGCCGATACCGGCCTTCGGGGATTGGGTAGATGAACTCTGGTCCAGTCTTGGCCCAAGCTTGGAGTGTGCCATCAGCCGGGACCGTACCTTCCTGACGCAGCGCCTGTTTGCGGGGCCTGCGGCGGGGGGATACCGCATCGTCGCCTCTGAAGGGGAACGCGGGGCCTTCGTGGCCACAACAGAAGCAACTAAGCATGGCGGGCGCATCGGGTATCTGCTCGAAGCGATGGGCCATGGCGATCTGGACGGGTTGCTCCACTCAGAATTGGGGCGTTTGCGGGGCCGTGGGGTGGAGCTTGTGCTGGCCTGGTCCTATCCTTGGTCTGCGAATTATCGCAGCCTTCGCAAGGCGGGCTTCGTTCCGCTGCCTGAGGCTTTGCGGCCGATCCAGATCTGGTTCGGATCCCGCCCCCTGTCTTCACTGGCTGCACCGGCGGCTGACAGAAAGCGCTGGTATCTGAGCTATCTCGACAGCGATACCGTCTAGCGCGCGCAGAAGGAAAGGCCGGATTGCCCCTGCGCTGTAAAGCCTGCATCTGCACCGGGGCGAGGATTGCCTGATCTGAACTATGTCTGTTCCTTCCAGACCTTCAAGGCCTGAAAGAAAAGCCGTTCAAGATAGGAATAGATTTGCAGGCCCAGAACACCGGCTATGACGGAGAGAGTCAAAGCCAGCCATGGCTTGTTTTCGCCAAGAATCTTGATCAGCAATTCGATAATGACCTCATGAGAGAGGTAGATGAACATCGACGCGGCCGCGATGTTGGCGATCAGCATCTTTGCGCGGGCGGGTACGCGGATCGACCGCACGAAGATAACAAGGACGCAACCACCGCCGACATAGTAGGCGGCAGAGGTCAGCCGCCATTCGATCAGAACGGCAATCAGGGCGACTGTCAGCGCCAGCAGGCGTGACGGAAGATCCTTTGCAGTGGCCATGACCATACCGATCACGAAGGCCCAGGCATAATGCCAAGGCGTGCGGTGAAAATTGTAATCCGTGTTCCAGAAGGATTCGATGGTGCGGTCCAGTGCCACGACCGATACCAGCAAGACGAGCGTGCTGACCATAGGCCGGTCGCGGAACGACGCGCGCACCCGTGGAATAGAAAACAGCAGGGCGGCCAGCAGCAGGATTTGGATGTAGAATTCCGCGAAATAGAAGAGAAAGCCTTTGATATTTGTTGGATCTTCGAAGTTGGAAATCAGCAGAAGCTGCAACGGATCAAAGGGTTGTGTCACGATTTCCAGCACGGCGATGACCAGAAAGGTGGGAATGGCCACGGATCGCACCGTCCCCAGCAAGGTGCGGACGCTGCCCGTGCGGATGATTTCCGGCAGTTGAAAGCGTGCGACGGAATACCCGGCCAGCATGATCAGAAAGTACGCAGCACCCCAGTTTGAACTGTAGACGAATGCGTTCGTGTGAAGCCCCAGAATGCACAGGATAAAGAAAGACCGTGTCAAAGTGACGGTTTCCAGCGGAAGCCATGCGGATTTGGACGTTCCGGCAATGTGGTTCTGAAGATCGACCGTCGACAGTGCTTCCCACTTTTCCGGCAGAGGCCCGAAGCGTTTTTCGAAGGCCATCGAGAATTTTATATAGTGCAGCGAGTCGCCGCCCAAGGATTCAAACGTATCCTCGTCCCGGATCGTTTGCCCGGGAAACTCATGCTCGAACAAGGACCGCACATCCGAAATGGCCGCGCTGCCGGTGCGCGACGATGACCGTTCTTTCTTGTCCGAAATGAAACGGTCGGCCAGCACGCGCCGCTGTGCCTTGCCGGTTGCCGTGCGTGGGATGGCATCAACCGCCATGACTTGCAGCGCGCCGCCCGCCGCCACACCCATTTCGCGCAGGGCTGTGTCAGCAAGGCGCCGCACCTGATCGGTGTCCTTGCCGTCGCCCTCAATGGCAATCATCACACCGTCGCCCCGATCTGCATCGGGGATACGGGCCACACAGATTTGCGCACCGGGTGCCAGGCGGGCGCGCAACAGCGCTTCCAACTGATCCGGGACGATTTTCACACCGCCGCAGTTGATCAGGTCATCCGCCCGGCCATCGAAATAGAGAAAGCCATCTGAAGACATGTGGCCAAGGTCATTGGTCTGCAGCCAGCCTTCTGCATCCAGCAGGTCGTGCAGGCCGTCCGCATCGATCCGCGATCTGGCGACATGCGGGCCGCGAATGCGGATACGTCCCTGACTGTCCAGACCAATTTCCGTCTGTCCAACGGGGCGTCCGACCGAATCCAGCCTTTGATCATCTATGTCGGACACTTGCAGGAAGGTGCTGCGCGAGGCTTCGGTCAAACCGTAATGCTGCACGATCCGGGCATTGGGAAACATGGCCTTTATTGCCTGCTTCTCTTCGGCCGTGATCTGCTGCGATCCGATCTCCATCCAGCGCAACTGACGACCCGAATTTCCGATCACTTCGGGCGAGGCGAGAAGGATCCGCAGCAGGGTAGGAACAGCGGACAAAGCATTGACCTGGCCCGCTGACAGCATCTTGGCCAGTTCGGCCGGGTCGAAACCCCGAGGCGGCATGTAGGCCTGTCCGCCAACGGCACTGATGGCGCGATAGCGCGCAAGGCCGAAGCTGTATGTCGCGGGCACGCCGACATATTCGCGGACCTCGTCAGACATCTGCATCGCGTCGATGATCCGCCGCGTCGCATCTGCAAGATTTGCATGTGTCAGGACGATGCCTTTGGGCAGGCCTTCGGTGCCGGAGGTGTAGCTGATCTGGGCGATCTCATTGCTGTCCACAATGGCGTGGCGGGCGGTAAACCAACCCGTTTGCTCCCCCGGAACAATGCAACGATCAATCGTGATGCCCGGCAGGTTCTGCGCCTGCGCCTCATCCGACAGCATGACCACCGGAACCCGCGCGGCATAGAGCGCAAAGACCTGCTCTACGAAGTCCAGAGAGTTGGTGCGAACCACCCCTGTCGCCAATAATGCAGTCGTCGTCATGTTCACTTCCGAGACGTTCATTTTCTAACCCGGATGCTTCTGCATCTGTAAATGCTTATTAACGCCAGAGTTCAACCCCTGAACTGTGGCGGGCATATGGCCGACTGCGCGCAGAAATGGACAATTCACCCCAAGCGAGCGCATTGTTTCCTTTACACTGCATTTCCAAGGGGATGGCGGGCATACTGGAACCAGTCTCAAACGGGTTCAGCGACAGTTGCGAACGCCTATGGCGATTGGCAAGCGGGATACAGGCCATAGGGTGGCTGGCCCAAGGGCCATCTGACCGATCTGAAACGACGCCCGGTCCTGCCCCCTTGAGCGCGGCCCACTCCTTCGTTTCAGGCGCTGCCTGAAAGGCTGGGCTGTCGGCTCTAAGGTCTTGATCTTTGGTCCTCGTGCCGACCTGCGATGCCAACCGAGCCAATGGATGGTCTTGTCCGCGATGGTACCTCTTCGGAGGTAAGTCTGGGCGCGGTTTCTTGGTCGTGCAACATGGCAGGCAAGGGGAACGAGAGCGAGGGTAGAGTTCTACCGGGTGTTTTCAGATGCTGGCGAAGGGCCAAAATTTTGCCGCAATCTTGCTGGTACAGGCTTTCTCGTTGACGATGATTCGCGAGACTGCGGCGCTTTTCAGCGTTGATGGCGTCGGCTGCCGAGAGGAAGCGGCACACGCATAAGGCGAGTCGTTCATCTTTTTTAACGCCAGAGCGAACTGTGGGTTGCAAAGCGGGGCTTGCAGAAACTAGTGCTCCTGTCCTGAACGCGCGGGGTGTATAAAGACCCCGCTGCAGCTGCCGCAGCGTGGAGATCTGGTCATGTCAGTCAGAAAATTCATCAGGGCCCTGCTCGTGGCTGGTCCGCTTGCGTTGTTTTCCTCCGCGTCTCAGGCCGCACCGATAACGTATGATTTCACCGGCGGAAATGCGGCCGGGCCATCGTTGAACTATCTGGTAGGCGGTCTGGGCCTTACCGTTACGGGGTTTCTCTACTCCCCCGTCGAGACCTTGAATGCGGGTGTACTTGTGAACCAGAACACCAACGGTCTTGGTGTTTGCGGCACACAACTTGTGACCAGCACAAGAGGTTGCGGTGCGGACCCCTTGCTTGACGGTGGGTCTCAGGCTGGCAACGACAACGAGTTGCTGAGATTTTCATTCTCTTCTGGCGTGTCTCTTCAAAGCATCAGCTTTTTCAACAACGACACCAACGATGTTTTCGACTTTTTCCTGGGCCAGCCATTGGATTTCCAATTCTCTTTCCTGACCCCTACCCAGGGCCAACGGATCTATTCCTTTTCGGATCCGAATCCCTTTGGGTCGGTGTTTGCCATCGGCGTTCGGGGTGACTCTGATCAGGTGCGCATTGCAGGGTTGACCGTTCTTTATGATGCGGCCGTCGTCCCGCTTCCGGGGGCAGGGTTGCTTTTGATTGGTGCGCTCGGAGCCTTGGCTGCACTGCGTCGCCGTCGCGGTGAGTTCAGGGACGTCGCCGTCTGAGGGGATGGCGTTTTCCGTCTTCTGTGGCTTTGGGCCAACCGCCTATTGCAAGTCAAAAGCCTGCAAGCCTGAAGGGGCAAGTGCTTTTTCATTGACAGAATGATTGGTCTTTAGCGGCGCGGTCTTGGACGCGATCTGCGCTATCCCAATTTCGCATTTTCCCCTTGCGCCAGATCCACACTGGTTTGTGCTCTGATTGATCCTCTGTGGGGTTCCAGACCAATCTGCAACCTATTCTGGCAAACGGGAATGGCGATTGCGCGACGGCAGTCTCTCTTTCCAAAGAGTGCTGGCAAACCAAGCGTCAAGGACCTGCTTTATCTTTCTAAATCGCAACGGCTTGCGGTGGGGCTGGCCTGCCCCCGCTGGTTGCCTGGTTGCAATCCTGGCGGGTGCGGGGTCTTGTCGGCACGGGCGCGCATCCAAAGACGGTCAAGAAGATGGCGGCTGTGCGCCACAGAATGACCAAAAATTTAATGATTATTAGAAATAAGGCCGTGCGCACACTTGTATCGCATTTGTTAATCAATACCTCCGTTTTTCCGTTTGGTGAAAATGGCCGATTTTGGGAGCATTCTGTGAACGCCGAAAGCATGAAAGATTACGCTACTGCTGTGACGCCCACGGCGTTGCGCGTGGCCTATCTGGTCAACCAATATCCCAAGGTGAGCCATACCTTCATCCGGCGCGAGATCCTTGCGCTGGAGCGGCAGGGGGTGACGGTGCGGCGGTTTGCGATCCGGGGCTGGGATGCCGATGTGGTCGATCCGCTGGATCATGCCGAACAGGCGCAGACGCGGTATCTGCTCAAGGATGGTCTTCTCCCGCTTTTCAGCGCGGTGGCCGTGAACGCGCTGCAAAGGCCGAAGGCGACATGGACGGCTTTGAAGGCGGCGGTTGCGATGTCGCGGAAATCGGTTCGGTCATTGCCCTATCACCTTATCTGGTTGGGTCATGCGAGCCGGTTGCGGTTGTGGCTTGAAAAAGAGGGCGTCAGCCACCTGCACGCCCATTTCGGCACGAATTCGGCGGATGTCGCGTATCTTTTGCGAATTCTGGGGGGGCCGACCTACAGTTTCACGGTTCATGGGCCGGATGAGTTTGACAATGCGCCGCTGTTCTCATTTCCGCGCAAGGTAGAAGCTGCGAGTTTTGTGGCGGCGATCGGCAGCTTTACACGGTCGCAGTTGATGCGGTTTTTGCCCTCGGAGGATTGGCCCAAGCTGAAGGTGGTTCACTGCGGGCTGGATGAAGGTTTCTTTGTCGCTGAGCCCGCGCCGTTGCCGCCTGCGCCGGTGCTCCTGTGCATCGGGCGACTGTCTTCACAGAAGGGGCATCTGGCGCTGTTGGAGGCTTTTGCCCGCCTCGATCGCCCGGACGTATCCCTCGTTCTGGCGGGGGATGGAGAATTTCGCGAATTGATCGATGCGCGTATCGCGTCTCTTGGTCTGCAAGGCCGGGTGCGGGTGACCGGGTGGATCGGCAGTGACGAAGTGCGGCGATTGATCACTCAGTCGACGATCATCGTGCAACCCAGCCTTGCCGAAGGCCTGCCGGTGGTGCTGATGGAGGCATTGGCACAGGGGCGGCCGGTGATTTCCACCTACATCGCGGGGATCCCCGAACTGGTGGAAAACGGCAAGACAGGATGGCTTGTTCCGGCAGGCGACAGTGACGCTCTGGCGAAGATCATGGAAGTTGCGCTGGACACACCGGCCGAGCGGTTGACCGAAATGGGAAGGGCAGGGATCGTTCGGGTACGGGTTCGCCACCACATTGATGCGGTGGCCACTCAGTTGGTGGGTCTGTTTGCTTCCGCGAAGACCTGATGCCTCCGTGGCTGTTGGCATCCCAAGCAAAGCATAGGGTCGGGCTGCGGCGAATATGATCAGCGGCCAGGTTCCGGCCGCCATGCGGCAAAGGAACCGTAGAGCGGGAAGGCGCAGGTGTGCCAGCCCGCCCATGGTAACTGCGCGCGCTTCGCGCTATCGACATCGGCAAGGGCTGGCGCATTTCTGATACCGAGCTTTCGCATTTCCCGTCTGCTCGTGAGACGATCCCAACAAGGAGCGTCTCCGCACCATCGGCAATTCCGGCCTCGCTGCCACAGCCGCAAGATCGTGGTCACTGTTCGAAGACAGCCTGAACGCCGTGCAAACCGTGGGTCAGTCCAAGCTGCCAATCTTTCCCAACCCGATGCAGCAACTGTCAGTTCGACTGAAAGGAGATTTTTGGCTGGGGCGCTAGGATTCGAAGCCTGATGTCAGCAGCCAAGGGGTTCATGCGGGGGCGGTTGGCGGGTGGGGCAACGTTTGGGGCGGTGTGGCGGGGGCATGCGTCGTTACGTTGGTAATGAAGGGCTGGTGGGCGGGCGGTGACTGGCGGAATGCAGACTGATGAAACCGTACCAATTTGTCATCGTCATACTCCACAGTCGACGTTCCGGCATCGTACCCTCGAACGTCAACTTGCCAATCAGAAGAGCTAATTGCGAACTTTGATCCTATCCATTAAATTTTGCTCATGTACTTATCGGATAAGCGCCTCCCAGACCATCTCATCAGCCGCGCAACGCTCCGCGGAAAGGAAATGGCTTGGCCGATTGCAGACATACCGGAGGTGATCGAGGCTGGTAGACTGGCCGGTCTGGTCAGCATTGGCGGCCAGCTGCAGTTCCGTTTCGCCGATGGCGCAACTTTCGAATGCTATTGGGTTGAAGTGGATACCTACAGCACAGTCTCTTCTGATCTGCCAAGAAGCGAACGCATCACCCGAACTGCTGCAGCTGCGTTGAGCATGTTTGCTACTCTGCAAAGTAAGTATGATTTCAGCAAAGAAGGGCGGGAAGCGTTTAGCGAGCACATTGATCGTTTTGAAGCCAGTGGTGGCTGTTTGAGTGATGCCATGTGTTTCGTATGGTATTTTGAGGATCAAGAAGTTCACGAAATGACAGCTTAATGAAGGACGAGTTCGCCGGCAGTGCCGACGTTGACCGAAAGAACGTCGTTAAAAGCATGAACGACCGGTCTGTGGATGGGCAACTTGACGCTCAACCTAGCATGACAGGCAGGAAGGTGCTGTATGCGGCACCACCGGAACACCGCGGCCCATAGAAACCGAGAAACGTCCCGTATCTAAAATAGAAGTAGATACAGGAGCTTAGACAATGAAGACGCTTGCAGCCCTCGGCATTGCCGGGGGTTTTCTTTTCGTTGCACGGGGCTGGATCAGTCTGGCGGTCATACTCTGGGTCGCCGGACGGTTCAGCCATGCGCTGGCCGTCGCACTGTTCCGGGAGGCGCTGAAGGCGGGGTGGTTCGATGAAGCCCGGTGACGTGGTGGTCATCGGGGCCTTCGATGACGTGCCCGAACACTGGTTTCAGGTAGAGGCAGTGTTCGATGACTGCATCACGGGGGTGGCCCTCACCGGGCCGCTCACTGGGGAGTACGGGGAACCGGAACTCAACATGGTGGTCAGGGTACTGACTGCCGAAGAGGTGCAGCAGGGAACTGACCAATCCCAGCAAGCCTAACTGAACAAACAGAAAAATCATGAAACACGAGAAATGGGGGCAGATGCCCCTAATGGAGGACGCATGTCTGCACGTATCCAGTACGCGTACCTGAAGCAGCAAACATGGCTTTTCAGGAGAAACTACCCGAAGGAACTGCAGCCGGTGCTTGGGCAGGCCTATAAGCAGTCGCTGAAGACTGGTGATGCCCGTGTGGCGAAGGCGAGGGCCGCTGAGGTCAACGCGAAATACGAGGAGATCATCGCGAAGGCCAAGGCCGGTGGGGTGATGGAAAAGCCAGAACCGGTTCGCATCGTGGCTCCAGCCTTCGCCCCGATCACTATCGTCGGGAAGGTCACGGTGGCGGAACTGGCGAGACAGTACCTGAACCGGCGATCGAATGAACTGCAGCATGGTGGGTTCAAGTCGGTTCGCTTCTCGGTAGGGCTGTTCGTATCGGTCCTTGGATCACGACCGATCGGGGCGGTGTCACGGGAAGACGCCCTCGCGTTCATCCGAAAGGTGGCGACGCTGGGGAAGCATGTCGGCAAGTCGTATCGGACCAAGGGCTATGGTCTGGATCGGCTGGTCGGCCTGAGCGAGGGGGAGACGATCAGCCCCCAGACCCAACGCCGGATCGTGACACAGGTTGGGCACTTCATGGACTGGGCGATCTACGAGGGGCAGTTGGTCACCAACCCTTTCAAGACCGTGCGGGTGGAGGCCAAGGCCAGCCCGTCACACTACGAGGCCATGACGGACGACGAGGTGAAACGGTTGCTGGCCCTAGACGATCCCCGGATCGGTGACGTGCTGGTGGTGTGCTTGCTGACCGGCATGAGAGCAGGAGAAGCAACAGGGCTGGTCCGGGAAGATCTGGTGTGGAAGGGCAATCTGGGCTGGTTCGCGTGGATCAGGCCGAACGAGGTTCGGACACTCAAGACCGATGCGGCTGAACGGTTCATCCCGCTGCACTCGGCGCTGACCCCGATCATCGACCGTCTGCCCAAGGCTGGCAGGCTGTTTCCGGGCCTGACCGTGAACACGGTGACCAAGCGGTTCGCAGTGATGCGAGACCGGGCGGTGATCGACAGGCCGGGGGTGGTGTTTCACTCGTCGCGAAAGTGGTTCGTCACCCAGTGCGAAAGGGCAGGGGTGCCGGAACACTGGACAGCGTCGATCGTGGGTCACCAGTCGGCACGGTCGGAAAACCGGATGACCTATGGCATCTACTCGGCGGGGATCAGTGATGAGCAGAAGCGTGACATAGTGGAACGGGTTGGCTTTCCATGCCACCCGTGACACCCGTACCGGACATCGACGCATTCGAAGAGAGGGCCGCGATCATGCAGTATGATGGCGGTCTTTCTCGTTTCGAGGCTGAGGACCGGGCTGCACAGGCGCAAGGCTTCCGGAACGCCAGTCATTATTGGCAGGTGCTGGCGGACTATGTGGTTAATCGACGGCTATCGAACTGAACGATACCCTCCGGTGGCTTCGGCTGCCGGGGGGACTGCACTTTGCTTTTTTCTTCGCCGGGCGCTTGGGGATGGGCCGGAGCGTGCCAGAGCGTGCCGATAGGGGGGGAAGTGGCGCTTCAAAGGTCAGCCCTATCGAACGGCGAACTCGCTCTCTAAGGGCCGCGCTGGCTTGCCTCTAGACCGTCAGGCAAGACCGATGCGGGACAATTCGGGGTAGATGACAGCCAGTCTGGGCAGTGATAAACCGCTAAGGTGCTAGGGGAGGGGATAGGTATAAGTAATGGAAGATAAAGAAGAATATCTAGAACAAGAGATAGCACGGCTGTTCGAGCATAACCCTCCTCCTCTTCCACCTATAGAGGGTAACACCCCCAACAAGATCGAAGACCCATGGTACTCAAGACCCCTAGACGTGCACCGGTGGTCAGAGCACGCTGAACTTGTCACGGTCGTAAACGCAATCTGGGACGAACACTTTGGCGGGTGGGAACACCACAGTAGCGTACCGGGTCCGAAGCCCAAGACCAGCTTCAAGCATCAGCTTCGCGTCGTGCTGCTCGACCTCTACGTGGCATGGCTGGAAGACCCGGCACTGTGCATCGGTGTGTCGATGTCCGCCAACGCTTGGGACACGAACAGCCGATACAACGCCCTCCATCTTTCCAAGAGGGTGGTGGAGATCATCCAGCGACTTGAAGAGGTTGGGCTGATTGACTTGGCAAAGGCCAGCTATTCCGGGCCGGGTGCAAAGACCAACAGGAACACCCGCATAAGGGCCGGGGCTACCCTGCAGGCTCAGTTTCAGGGCTTGAGGGCTACCCGTGACGACATCATCGCCATCGACACTCAAGAGTGCATCGTGCTGAAGGACGGCCTTCTGCCGGGGGACGGGTCGAAGCTCTATGATTACAAGGACACCGACGAGACCAATAGGATGCGGGAAGAGTTGCGCGCCTATAACCGGGTGTTGGCTGGCTCGTTTATCGACATACCTGTGCTGGAAGAGGCGGTGGTGGAACGCCCCGATCAGTACGGGCGGCCCTTCAAGCAGCCCCTGGACCAGCACCATCACTTCGTACGCCGCATCTTCAGCCGTGGGTCGTGGGAACTGAACGGGCGGTTCTACGGGGCGTGGTGGCAGTTGATCCCCTCGGCCCTCCGCAAGGATATCTACATCAACGACACGCCGTCGGTGGAGGTGGACTTCAAGGGGTTGCACGTCTCGATCCTGAGCGCCGAGCAGGGTGTGGAACTGGAAGGTGATCCCTATACGCTGCCTGACGGGCTGCTGCCCGGTACGCCTCCTGCGCTGCAACGGGCGCTGGTCAAGCACTTGGTGCTGACGGCGCTGAATGCGAAGGACCGGAAGTCGGCGTTTCAGAGCTTCCGGGAAAACTGGCCAGCCGGTCACTATGGCAAGCTAATGAGCAACGATGACTTGGCCGCCCTGCTGTCCGCCTTCACCACGAAGCACCCGCATCTGACGGACTATGTTTGCGCTGATCAGGGCATCCGGCTGATGAACGTTGACGGGCGGATCGCTGAGCGGGTGCATCGGCATTTCACGGCCCAAGGCGTTCCGGTGCTGTCGGTTCATGACAGCTTCATCATTGACTATACCCGTGTCCGGGAACTGAAGCGGGTCATGGCTGAAGCATCGGAAGCTGTCGTTGGTCGTGCCTTGCCGGTGTCTACCGAGGCGCTAGGGCTGGACGAGATCGAGGCCGAACACCGCGCCGACTTTATCGCGTGGCGTCAGGCTCCCCGCTCGGAGGGCTACATGTCTCGCATGGAGGGGTGGGAGGATAGAGCGGGGAGGCTGATTGTTCCCTATGATCGCTAGGGGGGGGAGGGGTGTAGGAAGGAACTACTGCTCTGAGATTGAGGGAGTATTCTTGTTGTTATTCCATTACTTATACCTAATCCCCCCACCATTATCCACCCCTGAACCCTTCCTTTTCCTGACCCCAGCGTTGAAAGGTAATCCTCGTCCAAAGTTTGAATCGTGTAGGTGGCTCTCACTCGGCCCCCACGCAATGCTTCACCATCAGGTCGGCGAAGCGCTGACCATTGATCATGACGATCCTGTGCTTAACGTGGGTCACAGCGCCCGAAAGCCCGACACTGACTAGCCTGATGAGCACATCAAGCCTTTGCTCGTTTCAATGCAGCGTGTAACCGTCGCACCCCGTTCTTGAGCTTTCCTTTCAAAGCAGGCCTCATTCACAGCATTGTTGTAGGCTTGATCCCTTACAGTCAGGCCGAGGCGAAGTTCCATTCCACACTCGTTGCGAAGTGGTTCGCTTGGTGCGACGCAGCCGACGACCGGAAATGCGATCAGGAACATGTATACCCTCAACTCTGCGCCTCCCGTGTTGGGCACTCAGATGTGCTACGGCTATGCAGTCTATGAGGCATTTCCATGGGATGCCAACCGTGTTCTTGGGGTTGTCGGCCCGATGGGCGACCATTACATGCCGCCGGACTTGCAGGGAGCTGGACGGAATGCGAATTGGTAAGTCGGTGCGAAAAGCAATCGATGAAATGATGATCGGGGATACCGATGCCGCCATGCTCCATGCCTGCAATGCGGTAGACGGAACTGCGAAGCGCGTGTTTCCGTCGCTAGGGAACCGGTCACGGTTCGTCCGCCTATTGCGCGAGAACTATGGAATACTCGGTCCAATGGGTGCACCAGGGATCGACTTGGAAGCAACTCGTTTCCCAGTAGCCGCTCCAGACTTCCGAAGTCAGGATGGATCAGGGGACATGGCAGAAATTATCTATGCTATTCATCGGTGTACCCATGGTCACGGCGATGAGTTACCTGAAGGTTTCGAACTTCTTTCGGATGCGAACGGGCCAGCACGAAGAACCCAAATGGTGTTCGGAGCCGGAAAAGTTCGTCTGAGCGACCGAATAGTATTCGGTTTGATCGCGGTAGCCGTGCTTCACCCTATCAACTCAGGCGAGCGCATATCGTCTGCCTACTTCCTGACTTACGGGGAAACGACGAGAATGGTCATCCAAGATTGGTGGGGGGAGGCGTCCCGTTTTCCTGAAGTGGTGGCGTCTGACCCCGTGCCAAGCATTAAGATTTTATTCCCGAAGGAAAAACCGTAGCGCGATGATCAACTTGGTCTCTTGGTGTTTGAGGAGCGTCGTCCCCTCTGACCTCAAAGTGCTGTTCTAGCCAAGCCTGCCGCACGAAGAACTGAGTGAAGCTAGATGGACATCATGGGGCATCCCGTGGGGCACCCGGAACGACCTGCTATCGAAAAACTCGGTGAAAACCATGGAAGCCACGGGTATCGCAAGTGGCTGGCTGGGGCGCTAGGATTCGAACCTAGGTATGTCGGTACCAAAAACCGATGCCTTACCACTTGGCGACGCCCCAACCGTGCGGCGGTGTTTAGCGAAGGCTGGGGGGGGGTGCAAGAGGGTGTGAGCGGTTTTTCAGCATGATTGTGCCGCCCGTTCCAAGCGGTTAGGGAAAGGCATGCACAAGACGGATGTCATGGTTCTAGGGGCGGGCGCAGCGGGGATGTTCGCGGCGATCGAGGCGGGTCGAAGGGGCCGCCGCGTGGTGGTTGTCGACCATGCCAAGGCGGCGGGAGAGAAGATCCGCATCTCGGGCGGGGGGCGGTGCAACTTTACCAACACGGGCATGGGGGTGGAGCGGTTTCTGGGCCGCAACCCGCGCTTTGCCCTGTCGCCCTTGCGGCGTTACACGGCGCAGGATTTCATCGCGCGGGTCAATGCGGCGGGCATCGCGTGGCACGAAAAGACGCTGGGCCAATTGTTCTGTGACGGGTCGGCCACGCAGATCGTGGCGATGCTGCTGCGGGATATGGCGGCGGCTGGGGTGGAGCTTTGGCTGGACACCAGTCTGGGTGCAGTGCGGCAAGTGGCCGACGGGTTCGAGGTGGAAACGGCGCGTGGCGCGGTGCGCGCGGCGTCGATCATCGTTGCCACGGGCGGCAAGTCGATTCCGAAGATGGGGGCCACTGGGTTTGGCTATCGCATCGCCGAATCTTTTGGCCTTCCCCTTGTGGAAACACGGCCTGCGTTGGTGCCGCTGACCTTTGCCGAACAGGAACTGGACTGGATGCGCCCGCTGGCCGGAGTGGCCCTTCAGGGGCGGGTCATTCATGGCAAGACCGGCTTTGATGAAGCGGTGCTGTTTACCCATCGCGGTCTGTCGGGGCCGGCAGTCCTGCAGATCTCGTCCTACTGGCGCGAGGGTGAGGCGATCAGCCTGAACCTTGCGCCGGGTCAGGATGTGGCAGCGTTTCTGAAGGCAGAGAAGCAGACAGCGGGGCGCGCGGCGCTGCGGACCGCTTTGGGAAAGCTGGTGCCGGAAAAGCTGGCCCGATTGATCGAGGCACAGGCCGGGGCAAGTGGCCCGCTCGCAGAAATGCCCCGTGCGGCGCTGGAACAGGTGGCGGGGCAGGTGACGGGCTGGCAGTTGCGTCCGGTGGGGTCCGAGGGCTATCGCACGGCCGAAGTCACCCTGGGCGGTGTCGATACCGACGCGCTGGACGCCCGGACGATGGCGGCGAAGGCCGTCACGGGGCTGTTCTTCGTGGGCGAGGTGGTGGATGTGACGGGGTGGCTGGGCGGTTACAATTTTCAATGGGCCTGGTCTTCGGGCTGGGTGGCAGGGCAGGTGGCCTGATGGTGCGACAGAACCGGGTCTGGCCGACGGGTGAGATCGTGGCCGATCCGGCACGGGGCCTGTTCATGGGCAATCGGGGCTGTCTGCACGATGCGGATGGCCGTCTTGGTGCGGCGCGGTGGCGGCATTGCAACTGGATCACCTGTGCGCTGTCGTTCAAGGGACGCAAGCGCAGCCTCATGTCGCCGGGCAAGTATACGGAACTGTTCTTTCTTGATGAAGCGGTCGCCTGCGCCGCCGGACATCGGCCTTGCGCCGAATGTCGGCGCCCGGAATGGCGGGCCTTTCAAGCCGCCTGGTCCGGCCTTTTCGGGCCGATGAAGGCCGCCGAAGTTGACCGCAGCCTTCATGCGGCGCGGCTGGAGGGCCGGCGACAGCGGCGCCATCGTGTGCTTGCGCGCGATCTTCCGGATGGGACGATGGTGCTGATCGATGATACGGTGCATCTGGTTTTGGCCGCGCAGGCGCTGCGCTGGCAGGTTGGCGGCTATGGTGAGGCCCGTCCACTGCCTGACGGGGAAGTAACAGTGTTGACGCCCGCGCCGATGGTGGCGGTGATGCAGGCGGGCTGGACGCCCGCGTTGCATGACAGCGCCATTAAAGGAGCCACTCCAATCCCGACGTAGAACGATTTTTCTGCGAAAAATCAGGGGGCTTGCGCCCCCTCGGCGCTGGCGCGCCTCACCCCGCAGGGTATTTTCGCCAAGATGAAGCGGTAACCCCAGACCCGGTTACACCCGCAAAGGGTTGGCCTTGGCCAGCCGGTCAAAGGCCATGAGGTTGTCGATCAAGGCAGGCATCTGATCGAGCGGGATCATGTTCGGGCCATCTGATGGTGCGGTGTCGGGGGCTTCATGCGTTTCGATGAACACGCCCGCAATGCCGATGGCCACGGCGCAACGGGCCATGACAGGCGCAAACTCGCGCTGCCCGCCCGATGAATTGCCCTGCCCACCCGGCTGTTGCACCGAATGCGTGGCATCCATGATCACCGGCCAGCCGGTCCGCGCCATGGTGGGCAGCGACCGCATGTCGGCCACCAGGGTGTTATAGCCAAAGCTGGCCCCACGTTCCGTAAGCAGGATGCGGTTGTTCCCGGTGGAAGACACTTTTTCCGCCACATTGGCCATATCCCACGGCGCGAGGAACTGGCCCTTCTTGATGTTCACCACCGCACCGGTTTCGCCTGCTGCGATCAACAGATCGGTCTGTCGGCAGAGGAAGGCCGGGATCTGGATCACGTCCACGACCTGCGCCGCGAGCCGCGCCTGTTCGGCATCGTGGATGTCTGTCAGCACCGGCATGCCCATGGCGCGGACGGCCTCAAGGACCTTCAGCCCGCCCTCGATGCCAAGGCCGCGGCGACCCTTGAGCGAGGTGCGGTTGGCCTTGTCATAGCTGGCCTTGAACACGTATTGCGCGCCCGCCTTGGCGCAGGCCTCGGCCATCTTGCCAGCGATCATCTGCGCGTGGTCCAGGCTTTCCAACTGGCAGGGGCCGGCAATCACCAGAAGCGGGCTGTCATTGCTGACGGACAGCCCGCCGATTTCGACTTGTCTCATCTTGTTCCTCAGGCCGAGACCTGTTCGCGCAGGATTGCAGCGGTCATCGACAGAACGAGGTATATACCGGCGAAAATCAACATCGCCACCACCGTATTCTCGAATGCGCGGGGATAGGTCGCCTCATCCGGGGCCACAGGGGCGACCGATAG
Source organism: Variovorax paradoxus (assembly GCA_943370085.1). GTDB lineage: Bacteria > Pseudomonadota > Alphaproteobacteria > Rhodobacterales > Rhodobacteraceae > Paragemmobacter. The sequence continues at coordinate 246,200 of CALRPT020000002.1, forward strand.
CGAAATATAGCGTGCCTGACGGTTCGCCTCGATCCGCGCTGTTTCCATCGATTGCAGCGATTGCGCCAGCATCATCTGGCGCGTGTCGGCATCCGCCTGGGCAATGGCAAGCTCGGATTGCACGCGGGCAAGCGACTGGCCCGAGCTGTCTTCTTCCACCAGCTTCGATCGCAGCAGCGCGATCTCGCTTTCCAGGGTGGCGATGCGCCGCTTCAGCGGCTCCATCCGGGCCTGGTTCGGGGTGGCGTTCGATTCCATCTGCGCCAGCGACAGTCGGTCTGCCGTCAATTGCCCTTCCAGTTGGCCGATCTGGCCGGTGATCAGGCTGACCTCCACCTCGGACGACAACACCTTGAAGGTTTCCTGCAGGGTGACGGCGCGCTGGCGCGCCTCCAGCAGGGCTGCTTCCGCCTCGGTATAGCTGTCGCGGGCGCCCTTCATGGCGTCCTCTCGCAGGCGCTGGGTCAACTGATCGACCTGTTCTTCGGCATAGCCGATAAGCGCATCGGAAAAGCGGACCGAAACCTCGGGATCGGGGGCGATCACCTCCATCCGGATGATGCCTTCGGTCGGGTCATAGGACACGCGCACATTGCGTTGATAGATCTTGTAGGCGGCCTCATTCGTGGCATCGGGGGCCAAACGCTGGATCGGGTCGATGCTCGGGTCGGAAAAGATGTTGCGGAATCCGATGTCTTTATCCAGTCGCAGCATCGCGTCACGCGACTGCAGATAGCCCTGCACGGTGATCGAATCCTGCATGTTGGCCATGGGTGTATTGGCAAGCCCACCCATCGATGTGCCAGAGGCCTGTTGCGGCATGGCCTGCTGGATCACGAATTCCGTCTTGGTCGCGTAAAGCGGTGTTGCGATCCGGTAGTAATAGAAGCCGGCTAGGAAGGTGGGCAGCATCACGAAGAAGAAGAGCCGGGTCATCATCAGAATGGACCGGCGGCGGCGACGGCGTGCCAGATCCTGCTGCATCTTCAGGATTTCGGCGGCGTGGTTCACCTCTTCGCCCTGGGCGGGCATCTTCACGGGTTTGATCGTCTGCGGAAGGCGTGCGCCGGCCGGAACAGGCATCATGGACCCGCCGCGCTGGGGCGGCTGGCCTGCGCTGTTTTCGTCATCCTCAGCTACAATTTCGACCACCGGGTTGGCGCGGAACGGATCCAGCCCAGCCTGACGCAGCAGGCGTACGGCATCAAAATCCGATGTTGCGGGCAGGCCGTATTTCTGGGCCATGCGGCGGGCCAGACGCAACTGCCTGCCCGTCAACCCTTCGCGGCGGATGGCATCCAGATCGGTGGCCGCGGCCGCCTCTGACGGAGACGAGACAGCATTCGCCGTTCCGTCGAGATTGGCTGCCGCCGTGGGGTAGGGGATGGCGCCAAAACCGTCCTCCGGTTGTGCAAACAGCGCCTCATCCGCTTTCATCTGGGGCGTGACCGGCGGCGCAGAACGAACACCCTCGGACTGCCGGTATTCACCCACGACGGGCGCAGCGGTCATGGGTGGCCGCTGCACCGGCCGCGACGGGACGGGCTGAGCCGCGACCGGATCCGGCAGGGGCTCGGGACGGCGTGTATTGTACCGTTTAACCTTGAGTTTCATAATTATACAGCCGTTTCGCTTCTTCGAGTGTGTCGAACATGTGCAGCCTGCCGTTCATCAGAACAGCGGCAGAGCGACAGAATTTTTCAAGTGTCGCGGCCTGATGCGATACCACGATCACGGTCGCATCCTGCAAGCGCTGGCGAAGAATAGACCCTGCCTTGCGGTTGAACTCGGCATCCGTGGTTCCCGGCATCCCCTCGTCGATCAGATAGATGTCAAATTCGAGCGCGAGGAGCAAGGCAAAGGAGAACCGCCCGCGCATCCCCGAGGAATAGGTACCGACCGGCATGTCAAAATACTCGCCGATCCCGCAGAGCCAGCGGCAGAAGCTTTCGACATAGTCGGGATCAAGCCCGTAGAGGCGGGCGATGTAGCGCGAGTTTTCCGTCGCGCTGTGGCGGTTCACCACGCCGCCCATGAAACCCAGCGGAAAGGAGATGCGGGAGGAGCGCTTGATCGTGCCTTCGTCGGGTTGTTCCAGCCCGGCCATCATGTTGATGATCGTGGTCTTGCCGGTGCCGTTCGGGGCCAGAATCCCAAGGGAATTGCCAAGCTCCACGCGGAACGTGGCCTGATCGAGGATCACCTTGCGCGTCTTGCCTGTCCAGAAGGACTTCGAGACGTTTTCGAACTCGATCATTCCTGCCCTTTCCCTGCCGCAGACTGTGTCTTCTGCCTCAATGCCCGGTGCGCCGGACCGCTTCCCGAATGTCGCCGCCGTTCCATAACGATGGCGCTTCGGGCTGACGTTTTCGTCTTGCCTTTCTGCGTAGCGCCCTTTTTGGGCGACATTATGTCGGAATCGACGGACACCTGACAATGCCGCAAGAAACCGTCGCACTGTTTCCTGAACAATGCACGAATACCTGCCGTTTCCGGCATCATCGCGATAGGATCCGTGACAGAAGAATGGCCGCTGGCCAGGCCAGCAAAGACAAAGCAAGGCCAAGGCGCGCTGCCTCGGTCATCGCGCCGCCGGGCAGGGCGGTGTCCAGCGCCAACAGCGGCGCGGTGAAACCCATCCCGGAAATCACCGCCACCAGAAGCAGATCGCGGATGCGAATACCGGCAGGCATCGGCAGGCGGAACAGCCGCGCCGCAGCAAGGGCACCAAGGAACAGCCCAAGCGGCTTGCCAATCCAAACGGCCGCCAAAACCGTGCCGGTGGTGGGGGCCAGCGCGGCAAGGTCGATCCCCCCGCGCGACAGGCCGAAGAGGAACAGCATCACCGACAAGGGCTTCACCAGCAGATGGGCCAACCGGTTCAGCGGATCATGCAGATATTCCTCGGCCTCGGCAAACAGGCCAAAGGCGCGGTCGGCATGGGGGATGGCAGGGATGATCGGCAACAGACCCAGCGCCCCCGGCAAACCCGCCGCTACGACCCCGATCCAGGACACGAGGCCCGCCAGCAGATAGGGCCACAACGCCAGCCCACGCCGTCTTTCCCGCTCGGACCCGCCCGATTGCGGGATTTGCCCGTAAAACCGCCAGACCGCCAGCGATGCCCCCAGCGGCAACAGCAACCAAAGCCAGTCGAGGCCCGCATAGGGATAGGCCAGCCCAAGCAACAGGATGCCAAGAATATTCGTCGCGATCGAAATCAGCAGCAGTAGATGCAGGGCAGGATGGCCCGCACCGAACACCATCCGCCCGGCGACATAGCCCAGCACGATCTCTGATCCGATGGGCACTGGCCAGCCTGCACCCCAAGATACCCATTCCTCGGCCGCGAACAGCGCGGAATGGATCAGCCAGACAAGGATGGCGCCAAGGCTTCCGCCCAGCACGGCCCCCGCCGGCAAGAACGCGCGCCGCCCGGACAAGGCGCCCCGTTGCAGCACCAGCGCTTCCCACAGTTCCTTGCCAACGAAGAAAAGGAAAAAGGCCATCAGGAGTTCTGACGCCACCGTCATCGGTGAGATGACCAGAGCATCGCCCGCAATCCAACGTGGCTGTGCCAGATCCACCAGCCGGTATTCCATGGCATCGTAATAGCTGCCGGGCGACAGGTTCACCCAAGCCGTCGCAACGGCCGCGCCGCCCAACAGCGCCCAGGCAAAGCGTCGGACAAAAGGTGAGACACGATACATCGGCGCATGACCCGCAGCAGGGACGGCTGTCAGCGGCCTATGCCCGGCCATCGCCCCTTGCAAGCGGCTTTGCGACAGCGGGGCATCAGGTGTTGCCTGTACGCCATGAACGGCCCATGCTGCTGTGCCGCCATCCGTGTTCCTGCCAAAGAAGCGCTTCATGCACACCCTCTCTGCCCCTGTAAGCCCGGCCCGGCAGACAACGGACCTCGCCGCTGAAATCAGCACTTGCAGGATTTGTGCCGACCGCTTCGCCGCGACGGCCACGGCCCATATCCCACGCCCGGTTGCGTGGTTTTCCCCGAGGGCGCGTCTGCTGATCGCCGGTCAGGCACCGGGCGCGCGGGTGCATGCGTCGGGGCGCCCCTTCACCGACCCTTCCGGTGACCGCCTGCGCCACTGGACAGGCCTGACAGATGCGGAATTCTATGATCTGGACCGCGTCGCCATCGTGCCGATGGCGTTCTGCTTTCCCGGATATGATGTCAAGGGGGCCGATCTGCCCCCACCCCCCATTTGCGCGCGGCAGTGGCGGGGCAGGGTGATGGATGCCCTTCCCGCAATCCGCATGGTTCTGGCCGTGGGGGGGGCCGCGCAGCGCTGGCATCTTGGCCCGGGGGACGTCAGCGGACGGGTGACGGATTGGCGCAGCCATGCCGCGCGTGGCATCTGGCCCTTGCCGCATCCGTCCTGGCGCAATACCGGGTGGCTGAACCGTAATCCGTGGTTCGCGGCAAAGCTGCTGCCCGACCTGCGCGCGGCGATCCGCCACCTGATGGAGGCGCCCTGATGGAGACCGACCGATGACCCCTCTCGACACAGCCTATGCCGCGATGGAGCAGGACGGTGCCGCCGATGCGGATCGTCTGCGGTTCTATGAGGTACTGGCAGATGGCGAATTTTTCCTATTGCTGGAGGAAGAGGCGCAGGGGGCCGACATCAAGCCGCGCATTTTTCCGCTGGACAGCGGGCCGGTCGTCCTGATCTTCGATCTGGAGGAACGGCTGGCCGAGTTTTCCGGCGGCATAGCGCCCTATGCCGCGCTGCCGGGACGGGTGATCGCACAGGTGCTGGCGGGGCAGGGGGTTGGCCTCGGGGTCAATCTGGGCGTAGCGCCCTCTCAGATGATCTTGCCGCCTGAGGCGCTCGACTGGCTGTCAGGGATGCTGGACGGCGAACCCGAGGCGGTCGAGGCGCTGCCTGAAAGTTTTGACGCCCCAAAGGCGCTCCCGGCGCGCCTGATTACGGGGCTTGAGGCGAAACTGCTGCGTGCCGGCGGGCTGGCGCTTTGCGCCTTGCTGGCGGCGGTAACCTATCGCGGTGGGCGGCGTGGGCATATGCTGGCCTTCGTCGATGCCGCACCGGGGGCCGAGGCTGCACTTGCCCGCGCCGCCCGCGAAGCACTTGCCTTTTCCGGCATCGATGCAGGCGAGATCGATGTGGCCTTCCTTAAGACGTCCGATCCGGCCACCCTTGCCATGGCCCGCGTGGCGCAGCGTTTTGATCTTCCTCGTCCCGAGGCACCCCAAGCGCCCGCGCCTTCCGCGCCGGGAATGAACCCGGATCGCCCTCCGAAGCTGCGCTAGGCGGGGATTTGGGTGGCGTCTCTTGGGGTAAAATAATACCGTTTTTATAAGTGTCTGATTTCAATTGGATTAATCATCTGTCGCCCCCTTGACCCCCGCAACGCTTCACGCGATAAGCCGCCATCCAAGCTTTCGGGGGATGTTCCCCCGCATCAACTCACAGGGTTCGATATGAAAACCTTCACCGCAACACCTGCGGATATCGACAAGAAGTGGATCCTGATCGATGCCGAAGGCATCGTTCTGGGCCGCCTTGCTACGATCGTCGCAAACATTCTGCGCGGCAAGAACAAGCCGACCTTCACCCCCCACATGGACATGGGTGACAACGTCATCGTCATAAACGCCGACAAGATCCAGATGACCGGCAAAAAGCGCGATGACAAGGTCTACTACTGGCACACCGGCCACCCGGGCGGCATCAAGCAGCGCACCGCGCGCCAGGTGCTTGAGGGCAACCACCCCGAGCGCGTCGTCGTCAAGGCCGTGGAGCGGATGATCACCCGCAACCGTCTTGGCCGTCAGCAGATGACCAACCTGCGCGTTTACGCCGGGGCCGAGCATCCGCATGAAGCCCAGCAGCCCACCGTTCTGGACCTCAAGGTTCTGAACCCGAAGAACACGCGGAGCGCCTGATCATGGCCGACATCAAATCCCTCGACGATCTGAAATCCGCCGTTGCCGGTTCCTCCGCGCCCGCCGCCACCGAGGCGGCCGCTCCGAAGGCTCCGCAGCGTGACTCGCTCGGTCGTTCCTATGCGACCGGCAAGCGCAAGGACGCGGTCGCCCGCGTCTGGGTCAAGCCCGGTTCGGGCAAGGTTGTGGTCAATGGCAAGGAAATGGCGGTCTACTTCGCCCGTCCCGTGCTGCAGATGATCCTGAAGCAGCCTTTCCAGATTGCCAATGTCGAAGGCCAGTTCGATGTGTTCGCCACCGTTGCTGGTGGTGGTCTGTCGGGTCAGGCCGGTGCGGTGAAGCACGGCATCTCCAAAGCGCTGCAGCTTTACGAACCCTCGCTGCGCCCTGCGCTGAAGGCCGCTGGCTTCCTGACCCGCGACTCGCGCGTTGTGGAACGGAAAAAGTACGGCAAGGCCAAGGCCCGCAAGTCGTTCCAGTTCTCGAAGCGCTGATATCAGCACTGCGCCATTCGAAAGGCCCGTCATCCGGCGGGCCTTTTGTTTTGCCGGTCATGGCAGGGAATAACTGGGCAGCAGAACAAAAAAAAGGCCGGGCAAGCCCGGCCAGTCAGGGGATCGTGGGCAGGAAAGCTGTCAGTCCTGCCAGAACGGTTTTGATACTTCGCGCGTCGTGCGGCCGTCGTTCAGTCCGATGTCGCGCAGCAGATGGTCATCCAGACGCGCCAAAGCGCGGCGACCGCGTGCCCGTGTCTCCCAGGCTGCAAAGGTCAGCGCCAATGTGACCAGCAGGCGCGACAGCGGCGGCAGGTTCGCGGGCAGGGCGCGGTGCAGGGTGCGGGCAGACATGGTATGGTTCCTTTTTTGTATTGATACAATAATCTTGATCCTGTAGATAAATGGATACAATATGGCGCAGCTGGCTGCCAGAGGAACATTGTGACCGGCACAATATGGAAACCCGATCTTTCGGCCTATCCCGGACCGAAATACCTTGCCCTCTCGCGCGCGCTCCGCGAGGCGATCCGTTCTGCCGAATTGGCCGAAGGAGCGCAGCTTCCGACGGTGCGCGATCTGGCCTGGATCCTTGGGGTAACACCCGGCACCGTGTCGCGCGCCTATGCGCTGGCGACGCAAGAGGGCCTGCTTGCCGCAACCGTGGGCCGAGGCACCTTTGTTGCCGCCCGTGCGCCGCGTCTTGGGCCGACGCAACCGCTTCTGCTGGAACGCGAGCCGGACCAGCTGGTTGGCCGGATCGACCTGCGCGCCCCGCGATTGCCCGATGTCGGCCAGGCACAGGCCTTCACCGCCGCTTTGCAGGCGATTGGCCCGCATATGGGCGACGACTGGATCGACTATCCCACACAGCGCGGCGAACTGCCCCTGCGCACGGCCGTTTGCGACTGGCTGTCGGATCGCGCGCTTGGTCCGCTCTCCCCCGAAGACATCGCGCTGACAGCCGGGGGGCAGAACGCCATCAGCCTGATCTTGCTGTGTTGTCTGCGTGGGGACCGCCCCGTTGTTCTGACCGAAGAGCTTGCCTATCCCGGCTTCCGCCACGCCGCTCGCCTTGCCCGGGCCGAGGTGGTGGGGGTGGAAACCGATGACGAGGGCATGATCCCCGTTGCGCTGGAGGCTGCGTGCCGCCGCCACGGCGCACAGGTGCTCTGCCTGACGACCGAGGCGCAGAATCCCACCACCGCCCGCATGACGCCTGACCGCCGCAGCCGCATCGCCGCCATCGCGCGGCACTTTGATCTGCAGGTGATCGAGGATGATTGCTATACCCTGTCTGAAAGCGAATGGCCCGCCCTGCGGGCCCTTGCGCCGGAACGGGTCTGGCATGTGGGCAGTCTGTCCAAAACCATTTCCGCTGCCTTGCGCTTTGGCTATATTGCCTGTCCCACCGGAATGGGGGAAACCGGGCGGCTGACGGCGCAGCATGCCTTCTTTGCCCTGCCCAAGCCGGTCAGCGACCTGTGCCTTCACCTGTTCCAGAGCGGGGCCGCGCAAGACATCCGCCGCCGTGTAGGCGAGGATCTGGAGCGGCGCATCCGCATCGCCGTCAACCACCTAGGCCGGTTCGATCTGGCCTGGCAACCGGGGTTGCGCTTTGCCTTTCTGCGCCTTCCGATGGGGTGGCGTGCCTCGACCTTCACACGCATGGCCGAAGGCGATGGGGTGCTGATCAGGTCGGCGGATGAATATGCGCTGATCCATGGCCGCGCGCCCCATGCCGTGCGCTTTGCGCTGGCCGGTCACATCCCCGAAGACCGCTTCACCTCGGGCATTGAAAAGCTGGCAAGCCTTCTGTCCCGCCCGCCCTACGATCCACCTGCGGTGTGATCCGCCAAAGGTCAATTGCGGCGGAAATGCGGCAAGGCTGCGGCGGTGATTGCCACAATCCACGCTGAGAGGGGCCGTTTTGTGGCGTTCAGGGCGCGGTTTTTAGTAATTGTTTCCATGTCACGGAAAGATGCGTTGACGCAAATGCCCACGTTGTGGCCGTTTGAAGCTCTCAGAGCAGCACAATAACGAATGGACCCGAAAATGGGACAACAGGCATTTTTTCATGCGCCGCATGGCGGCGCAGATTTTCTTGGTATTCGCAAGTCGCGCAGTGGCGGCACCGAAATCGTCTATGACGACGGCGTCGCTCGCCGCATGGTCTGGCGTGTTGAAGGGCAGGCGGCAGACGGCAAGCTGACCGATGCACTGCGTGTCGCTGTGGGCAGTCTGCGCGTGATCCCAACGCTTTATGATGAACTCAAGAAGCGTGCGATTCAGATTGAGCGGATCCCGGGCTGACGTTCCGTCAAATTCTCCTGCCACAAAATAAGGCCGTTGCGGTGCTTTTCATCGCTTCGGCCTTGTTGCATGGTGAGGGCCCTTGCGCGTCCGGTTGGATTGCGTCTAGGTTTTGATCAAAGACCGATAGAACGTGCCAACAGGGGGCATGATGGCAACGAGCACAGGAAAAAGCGGCGCGCGCCGTTCCGAAGCGGCGAGCGGTCTGCTTCTCGTCAGTCCGACGCTGCTTTATGCGGTCCTGTTGCTGGCGGCACCGCTTGTGACGGTGCTGGTTTATTCGCTTTCACTGGAAGAGGGCGGCTTCGGGTTCGATAATTACGCCACCGCTTGGTCTGACCGCATCAATCAGCTTTTGATCATGCGGTCGCTGACCGTGTCCTTCTCGGTCACGCTGGTGACGGTGCTGCTGGCCTATCCGGTGGCGTATTTCGTCAGCTTCTACGTCAAGCCGGAACGCAAGTCGCTCTGGCTGTTCCTGATCACCATTCCCTTCTGGACCAGCTACCTGATCCGCGTTTTCCTGTGGAAAGTGATCCTTGGATACAACGGGGTGATCAATTCGGGGCTCATGTCGCTGGGCCTGATCGATGAACCGTTGCAGGCCATCAATTACAACGTGCCCGCACTGGTCATGACACTGGCCCATGCCTATGCGCCCTTTGCCATCCTGCCTATCTTCGTCGCGCTGGAAAAGATCGACCGCTCCTTCCTTGAAGCGGGGCGTGACTTGGGCGAAAGCCAGTTCATGACCTTCATCCGCGTGACATTGCCATTGTCGATGCCCGGCGTGATAGCGGCGGTGCTGATCGTGTTCATCCCGACCGTCGGTGATTATGTGACACCGGACCTGATTGGCGGCGGCAAGCTGCCCATGATCGCGAACCGGATCGAAGGCACGCTTCTGAAACAAAACAACCGCGAGCTTGGGTCAGCCATTGCCGTGACGGCCATGCTGGTGGTGGCCATCGTCAGCATTGTCTTCCTCTTGCTCAATCGACGCTTCCTTAAAGGTGCGAAATGAAGTCGCCCGGTTTTCGCGCCTACACGATCGGGTATCTGATCTTTCTTTACGCGCCGATCGTGCTGCTGCCGATCTTTGCTTTCAATGACAGCAAGGTCATCGCCTTTCCGCTTCAGGGATTCACGACCAACTGGTTCAAGGAGATGTGGGCAGACACCACGCTCTGGAACGCGGTAAAGAACTCGGCCATCATCTCGATCTCGGTCGCGGTGATCTCTACCACGCTGGGCCTCTTCGCAGCCCGCGCCTCGACCCGGTTCAAGTTTCCGGCGAAGGCCGGGATCATGGGCCTGATCATGCTGCCGCTGGTGCTGCCGGAAATGATCGTCGCGATGTCGATGTTGGTGGTGCTGCTGGCCATCGGGATCGATCTGTCGATCTTCACCATCATTCTGGGCCATGTGCTGATCTGCACGCCCTTTGCGGTGGCGATCCTGTCATCGTCCTTTCAGTCGCTCGACAATTCGCTGGAAGAGGCCGCCTATGACCTTGGCGAGACGCCACTTTCGACCTTCTGGCTGATCATCCTGCCGCTGGTCATGCCGGGCATCATTTCGTCTTTGCTGATCTGCTTCACCATCAGCCTCGACGAATTCATCATCGCCTATTTCCTGGGTGGCAACGAAACCGTGCTGTCGGTCTACATCTACGGCCAGTTCCGTTTCCCGGCCAAGGTACCTGCGATCATGGCGCTGGGGACGATCCTCGTCCTGCTGTCCATCACCCTGCTTGCAACTGCTGAATATTTCCGTCGCCGCGGCATCGCCAAGGCAGGCGGCAAGGATCCCGGAGGCTTCCTGTGACCACGAATGACGCCATGATCGAGTTCCGGGATGTCCACAAATACTATGGCGATTACCACGCCCTGCGCGGGATCACCGCCAACATCCGCCCGGGTGAGTTCTTCTCGCTGCTTGGCCCCTCGGGCTGTGGCAAAACAACGCTTCTGCGCACCATTGCGGGGTTTGAGGATATCTCCTCGGGCGCGGTTCTGATCGATGGGCGCGACATGGCGGATGTGCCCGCCAACAAGCGGCCCACCAACATGGTGTTCCAGTCCTATGCCATCTTCCCGCATCTCAGCGTCGAAGAGAATGTGGGTTTCGGCCTGCGCCGTGACACGCGGTCCAAGGAAGAAAAGGCCAAGGCCGTTCTCGAAGCACTCGAGATGGTGGGGCTGAAAGGCTATGGCAAGCGCGCCGCCCATGCGCTTTCAGGTGGTCAGCGGCAGCGCGTGGCCCTTGCCCGTGCGCTGATCCTTAAGCCAAAGGTGCTGCTGCTGGATGAGCCGCTTTCGGCGTTGGACAAGAAGATGCGCGAACAGATGCAGGTGGAACTGATCCGCCTGCAGCGTCAGGTGGGCATCACCTTCATCCTTGTCACCCATGATCAGGAAGAAGCGCTGGTCATGTCCGACCGGATCGCCGTGATGTTCGAGGGCGAGATTGCCCAGCTTGCCGATCCGGAAACGCTTTATCGTCGCCCGAGCAGCCGCAAAGTGGCAGATTTCATCGGGACGATGAACTTCCTTCCCGCCAAGGTTCTTTCCGAAACCGGCAGCGCGGTCGAGGTCGAGTGCGCCGGGTTCGGCCGCATCCAGCTTGATGCAAGTCAGGTCATGAGCGGGGGCGCGGCCGCAGACGGGGCGGCGGTAGGCTTCCGTCCGGAAACGCTGACGATCCTGTATGAAGGCAGCGCGGCATCAGATCGCGAAAGCATGGCGACCATAGAAGAGGTCGTCTATTTCGGCGACATGACCTATTACGATGTGCGGATTGACGGATCGGATGTCAATGTCCGCATATCGATGCGCAACGTCTTTGGCCGCCCCGTGCTGGACCGGGGCGCCCGCGCCCGTGTGGGCTGGTCGCCCGGCGCGCTGGTGATGTTCCGCTAGGGACAAGATTTTTCTGCGAAAAATCTTGGTGGTGGGAATTTTCGCAGAAGATCGTGCCTCTCAACGATCCGGTGGCAGCAGCCCCAACCCGCGCAAGTATACACCGATGCCAGCTTCCAGCAGGTCTTCGGGCGTGAAGGGCGATTTCGCCCCCGGCGCGCCGCGCATGTAAAGCTCTACCACGCCATGGCTCATGGCCCAGACATGGGCCGAAAACATTGTCGCGGGTGGCCTGCGGTCCGGTGGCATCTGTTCGGACAGTTTCTCGGCGGCTTTCTCAAGAACGGCCCGCGCCTTGGCCGCCACCAGAGCCAGATCGGGATGGGCGTTGAACGACAGCCCGCTTTCGAACATCGCCATGTAATGCCCGGGATATTTGCGCGCAAAGGCCAGATAGGCCCGCCCCGTCGCCTCAAACGCGGCCAGCGCCGTGGGTTCCCCGTCGCTATAGGCAAACTCCATCAGCGCAGCGAAGATGTCATAGCCCTGCCGCGCCACCTCGGCGATCAGATCATCCCGGCCCGCGAAATGGCGATAGACGGCGGCGGGCGTCACATCAGCCCGCTTTGCGGCCTCTGACAGGGTGAATCCGGTCGGCCCCCGCTCGGCAATCAGCGCCAGCGCGCCTTCGACCAGCGCCTGCCGCAGATTGCCGTGGTGATAGCCATGCTTCATGTCAATCCTTGGGGCGCAGGGCAGGGCCACCGCAAATGGCCGTGTCCGGCGTGCCCACAAGGGCTGGGTCCTTTCCGGCATAGTCGATCTCGCGCAGCACGGTCTGGATGGCCGCAATCCGGGCGCGGCGCTTGTCATCGGACAGGATCACCGTCCAGGGGGCAAAGTCGAAACAGCAACGCTCCATCGTCTCGTCAATCGCTGCGCAATACTCATCCCATTTGCCCAGCCCGTCGATATCGATGGGCGACAGCTTCCACTGTTTCAGCGGATCCTGTTCGCGGGCCAGAAAGCGGCGCAACTGTTCGGCCCGCCCAACCTCCAGCCACAGCTTGACCAGCACGATCCCTTCATCCACCAGCATATGTTCGAACTCGGGCAATTGCCGGAAGAACGTCTCGCGTTGCGCGGGGGTACAAAAGCCAAAGACATGCTCGACCATGGCCCGATTGTACCAACTCCGGTCGAACATCACCATTTCACCCGCCGCGGGCAGCCAGTCGACGTAGCGCTGGAAATACCAACTTGCCGCCTCTCTGTCGGATGGTTTGGCCAGCGCCACCACATTGCACACGCGCGGGTTCAGGTTCTCGCGCATCGCCCCGATACAGCCGCCCTTGCCTGCCGCATCCCGGCCTTCAAAGATCACCACGACGCGTTTGCCGGTCGCCTTGATGTCGGCCTGCATGCGCACCAATTGGCGCTGCAGCCCATCCATGATGGCCTCATACTCCTTGCGCTTCATCTCTTCGGCATAGGGATAGCCGGGGGTCAGGATGTCATCCTTACCCGCGTCCTTGATGGCCTTGCGGATATCCTTGGGGGCTTTTTTCAGAAAGAACTGGGTAATGGCGCCATCAAAGGGCAGGTCTGTCATCGCATCCTCGCAAAAACGGTGCGGCCAGTATGGCGATAGGCGCGCTCAGCGCAATCCGGCGCGGATGGCGGCGCGGTGGATCGCGTCAATCACTGCTTCGGGGTTGGTGTGATGCGGCATATGCGCGACATCGGGCAGCAGCGTCAACTGCGCATCCGGCAACAACTTTGAAAGCGGGATGGCATGGATATCCGCCGGCACGGTGGTGTCAGCCGTGCCGTGGACGATTTCGACAGGCAGGTTCAGCTTGGGGTATTCCTCAGACATGCGCGTGACATAAGGCTTCAATCCCCAAACCTGCTGCCCATTCGCGCGCAGACTGTGCCGCCGCATGCTCAGGGCCACACCCACATATTCGGCATAGCCTTCAGGCGCAGGACCAGGGGCAAAGATCCCGTCAACGACAGCTTCCGCCCGTTCGGGCGACACAAATGCGGTGATTGCGGGAACCAGCGTCGCACCGCCAAGCCGCGTGCCGGTGACGGCATAGAAGGGGCCAAGCCCCCCGGGCCAAGGCATCGTCGCGCCAGACACGATCACCAGCGCCGCCACATCCGGCGTGTCGGTCAACCCCCAGGCCATGGCCACCGACCCACCATAGGAATGACCCATCACAATGGGCCGCCGCACCCCCAACTGATCTGCGGCGGCCTGCAACAGCCGCGCTTGTTCCAGCGGGCTGATGCCCCGCGCGCCCAGATCATCGGTCCAACCCAGACCGGGCCTGTCAAAGGCAATCACGCGGTAATCCTGCGCAAGCCTGTCCACCAGCGCAAAGGTGAAATCCCGCGTATTGCCGCTTGCCCCATGGATCAGCACCAGATCCGGGCCGCTGCCCTGCACATGCGCATGCACGGTTGTACCGTCCACCTGCAACAACTGCCCTGTCGGCGGAAAGGCCGCTTCCGCTGCCTGCTCGCGGTCCGTTGCCCGCCTTTCGGTCAGCACAGCACAACCGCCGACGGCGGTGGCTGCAAGGATCAGACTAAGTGCCAATTTCGGCGATCTCATAGGGCGTGGACTGATAAATCTCGTTGATCCAGTTGCCATATAGGAGGTGCGCGTGGCTTCTCCAGCGATTGAGCGGCGGCATCGCGGGATCGTCATCGGGATAGTAATTCAGCGGAACATTGATCGGCGTGTCATTCGCGATATCGCGGTCATATTCCTGCTTCAGGGTGTCGCTGTCATATTCGAAATGGTTGAAGATATAGAGCGCCCGATGCGCGGGATCCTCCACCAGACAGGGGCCCACTTCCTCGGACCCAAGGAGGGTGTGCAGGTCGGAATGCGCGTCGATCTCGCTCTGGCGCATTTCCGTCCAGCGACTGACCGGGATGACGAAATCATCGGAAAACCCGCGAAGGAAAGGCGATGTCGGCGCAAGGTTGCGGTGACGGAAACAGCCAAAGGCCTTTTTCGGCAGCATATGTTTTTGCACGCCGTGGAAATGGTTGATCATCGCCATCCCACCCCAGCACACGCCAAAGGTGCTTTGCACATGGGTCTGCGTCCAGTCAAAGACCTCGCACAGCTCATCCCAATAGGTCACTTCCTCAAAGGGCAGATGCTCGATGGGCGCGCCGGTGATGATCAGGCCGTCAAACTTTTCCCCCTTCACCTCCTGAAACGGGCGGTAGAAGGTTTCCATATGTTCGGCGGCCGTATTGCGCGTCTGATGCTCGGTCATGCGGATCAGCTGCAGGTCGATCTGCAGCGGCGTCGCCCCGATCAGACGGGCGAACTGGTTTTCCGTCTGGATCTTCTTCGGCATCAGGTTCAGCAGCCCGATCCGCAAGGGGCGGATATCCTGCCGAGCCGCCCGTTCGGGCGACATGACCATGACGCCTTCATTGCGAAGAACGTCATAGGCGGGCAGGGTTTCGGGCAGGGTGATGGGCATCGGGTAAACTCGTGGGTTCAGTCAGGCGGCGTATCTATGCCGCCGCCGCGCGGCGATCAAGCGCCCGGGAAATCAGATCGTGGAAATCGCCGGGATTTCGGACCTGCGCCACCTCTTCAGCCGTGACTGTCACGCCCCATTCCGCCATGGCGGCATAGCGCGGCTGACGATGATTGAGGATGCGGGCATAGCCAAAGCGCAGGAAGGCATCGGGATCGACCTGATTTTCCGGCTTGCCCTCCTGCGCCAGATATTCGGCCCAGAGTGCGGCAAGGAAATCGGGTTGGTAGTAGATCGGCTTCGGCGCCCGGTCAAAGCGGCGGATCAGCTCATCCCGATGCGCCTCTGATCCCTTGATCCAGACCAGCAGAAGGTTATCCGCCAGCGCCCGCATCACCGGATCGGCCGGATTGGCGGCATCCACCACCTCGCAGATCGACCCGCCGCTGTCGCAGACGAAATTGGCATATCCGTAAATCTCGCGCGCCCGCTCAATGAAGCGCGGCGTGTCCAGCAGGGCGGCAATCTCTGCCTCGCGGTGCTGTTCCTGCCGTTTGCAATACTCGCCAAAGGCCACGCCACCCCGGCCTGGATCGCCGGGCTTGCCAAGGTAGGTGGACAGGGGGGCAAGGTTATTGAAGGTGATGTTGGATGCGATGAAAACGCTGTCCGTCATCAAGAGTTCCCGCAGCAGCGGCACCTTCATCGCTTCGCGCTTGAAATTGTCGGCGATGTATTCGCCCATATAGCGCGTGCCGATCCGGTAATCGACCGAGTAATGGAACCACCCGCCGCCCTGCTCTTCAGGCGCATCGCGCAGCATGTTGGCCAGATGCGTCTTGCCAAGGCCGGACATGCCGAACAACAGCACCCGCTTGTCCTTTGCCGCGCGAAACTCTGCGCTGCTTGCATAGATCATGACCCGCTCCCCAACCGTCCACCTGCCTGATAGCGCCCAAGAGTCCGGAACTCACGCGGAAAATGACAAAGGCCCCGCTGTGGGCGGGGCCTGTGCCTTTCATTTCACCCGGTTCAGAATGAGTAGCCGACTCTCACACCGACACCGACAAAGTTGTTGTCGGTGAACCGGCCGCCGATGCCGGATGTTGTCGCGTCACCAAGCCAGCCATAGCTTGCACCCACCGTCACCTTCATACCCGTCGGGGCGGTGTAAATGCCGGCAAGCGTCAGGCTTCTGTAACCATCGGTCGGGCCAAGGTTGCCCACCGCCCCGCCACCCGCGCCTTCATATCCAATGGATGCAAGGCCCGAGAAGCTGTCGCTGAACTTACGCCCAACGCCTAGAGTGTAGGAAACCGTATCCTTGTTGTCCGTGCTGAGCGGGATTGCCCCGCCACGCGGCGCAATCGTGAATTCCGACCAATCCCGCCAACGGATGGACCCGAACACGAGCGTATCCGCAGCTACGCCAGTTTGAAAATCGAGGTTCACGCTTTGCGGGAGTGTCGTAGCAAAACCTGCTCCAGGACCGAAGCTATCCGAAGCGGTGAAGTCATGGGTCACTTCCGAGACGTAAGACAGCGCAACGCGCAACGCGATGTCAGGCCGTTCATAGGCCACGCCAACGACATATCCGTAATCTGTTTCCGTCGACGTCGACATGTCATAGATCGGCCCGCCACCAAGGTTGACGTTGTCGACCATGCCGTCCGTCCGCACCGCCCTCACGCCGCCATAGGCGCTGAAATTCGGCGAGAAGCGATAATGCCCAAGCACGCTGACCTGCAGGCTATTCACCTCGGCGGTGGAGGTGCTGAAAAAATATCCAGTACCACCCGGATAGGCCACGTCTACGCCCACTGGCTGATCGACAACCACGCCGATCGCGAACTCGTCGGTGATCTGGTACTTCACCGAGCCGGAAATCGTGTTGTAGCTGGACGCCATGTCGCCAGAGGCGACACCCAAAGCCACACCAGAAACGCTGGGTGAAACCGACCCGAAGGACACTTCGAAGTAGTTGCCGTTTTCGAACAGAAACGCCGGGTTGAACGTCGCCCGCTCGATCCCACCCGCCTGTGCCGACAGCGTTCCCACCACAAGTGCGGTGGTCGCTCCGAGTATTTTCTTCATTACTGCCATTCCCGTTACTCCTCCCGCGCACGTCCCCACGGGCGCTCTCTGCCTAACGGTATGTGCGGGCGGAATTGCGGTCAATTCATGACGCGACGTCACGGATTTGTGACTGCGCCAACTGTTGCAGGCTTGCGCGTTTCAGCCCGGATATTGGCAAAATTGCCAATGAATATTACCGCCGCGCCCAGAATGACCAGCGGATCAAGTGGTTCGGAATACAACATCACCCCCACCAGCGCGATCACCGGCAGGCGGGCGAAATCAATCGGGATCACATAGCTGGCGGGCGCAAGGGACAGCGCCGTGGTGATGCACAGATGCGCCAAAAGCCCGCAGAACCCGATGACCGCCAGCCAGGGCAAGGTGGCCGCCGTCGGCAACTGGATCACGCCGTCATATCCGGCCATCACCAGCCCGAACACCCCTTGCATCAGCGTCAACCAGAACAGGATCGACACGATGCTTTCGCCCCGGGTCAGTTTCTTGGTCATCAGGTTCGTCGCCGCAAAACAGATCGCACTTGCCGCGGCCGCCAACACGCCGGGGTCCAGCGCAGAGAAATCCGGGCGGGCAACCAGCAGGATGCCGATGAACCCCATGCCCGCCGCAAACAGGCGCACCCGCGTCAGCTTTTCGCCCAGCACCAGCGGCGACAGCAGGATCACCCAGATGGGTGAGGTGAACTCCAACGCAAAGACCTGCGCCAGCGGGATCATGGTCAGAGCCCAGAACCACAGGTTCTGCCCGGTAAAGTGAAACAGGTTGCGCACCAGATGCTGCCCCATCCGGTCGGTCCGCACTTCGCGCAGGCGCCGCAACACGCCCCCCGCCAGCAGCACCAGCGCAAATCCAAGAACCGACCGCCACAGCATGATCTCGAACGTGTCATGCACCTCCGATACGGCACGCCCTGCGATGGCCATGGCGGTGAATGAGAAAACCGATCCGGTCATCCAGATCGCAGCGGCAAGGGGGCGATGCGTTGTGGTCATGGGGCACAGTCCTTTGCCCGCAGGCGATTGTCCAGAGCGGGGCTATTCCTGCGGCAGCACGATCGCCCGGATTTCGCCCGCCCGTGCCGGATTGGCGATGGACTCTGCCGCCTCGGCCAAGGGCAGGGTGCGCGAAATCAACGGGTCAACCTTGATCCGCCCTGCCGCGATCATCGCTGCCGCCCGTTCCTGCGTGAACGGGTTGATGAAGGATGACAGCAACTGCACCTCGCGGAAAAGCAGATCAAACGGTTCGATCCGCACCGTCTCGCCCGCTCCCAGCACGCCCAGGATCACCACGCGCCCGCCATCGCGTGTCAGACGCGGGGCCATTTCCACTGTCTCGGCCACACCCGCGCATTCCACCACCAGATCGGCCCCCTTGGCCCAGATCGCCCGCGCGGCCGCTTCTGTCTCAGCCGTCTCATGCGCGCCCAGTGATCGGCTCAGCGCCTGTTTTGATGCCTGCCGCGTCACCAGCATCACCTCGGCCCCGGCCTGCACGCAAAGCTGCAGCGCCAGCATCCCGATCACGCCGCCGCCAAGGATCATCACCCGCTCTCCAGCCTTGGGTGCGCCGATGTCTATCCCATGAATGGTGCAGGCCAGCGGCTCGCAAAAGGCCCCGTGCAGCGGGTCCAGATCACCGGGCAGGACATGCGCCTTGTGCGCCGGAAAGGCGCAGAACTCGGCAAACCCACCATCGCGGCCAAGGCCCGTGGCCACATTGTTCAGGCACAGGTTAACCCGCCCACGCAGACAATTCTCGCACCGTCCGCACCAGGTGTTGGGATCACAGGTCACCCGCGTGCCTTCGGCCAGCGTCACGCCTGCGCCGACACCCACAACGATGCCGGAAAACTCATGCCCCAGAGTCAGCGGTGGCTTTGACGGAAAGGTTCCATGCAGCAGATGCCGATCCGTGCCGCAAATCCCGCAGGCCTCCACCCGGATCAGCACTTCACCGGGGGCAGGGGTTGGAATGGCAACCTCTGCCGTGCGGATGTCATTGATATCGAAAAGTCTTGTGGCCTGCATGATCCCGTCCTCCCTGCACCATTGGCACAAGGGCAGGGTGCTGCGTCAATCCCTCAGGTCTTCCACCCGGAAATCGCGCAGGATGCCCTTGGTCGCAGTAAACCAGTCCGAGCCGCGGGTGCGCGCCTGATGCGCGTCAAAGGCGGCGCGGTCGCGAAAGCTTTCCATCACATCAAAGACCATCGGATCATCCGTATCGTCGATGGTAAAGGACAGACAGCCCGGTTCAGCCCGCGTCGCCGCCATATGCGCGGCGCGATGGGCCAGCACAGCGGCCCGCTCCGCCTCGGTCATGCACACAAGACGCCCCGACAGCCTGATCATTCCAGTTCAATCGTCCCTGGCGGTTTTGAAGTGCAGTCATAGAACACGCGGTTCACGCCTTTCACCTCATTGATGATGCGTGTGGCGGTTTCACCCAGAAAGTCATGCGTGAACGGGTAATAGTCCGCCGTCATCCCGTCGACGCTCGTCACTGCCCGCAGGGCGAGAGCGTAATCATAGGTCCGCCCGTCGCCCATCACGCCGACCGTCCGCATCGGCAGGATCGCGGCAAACGCCTGCCAGATCTCGTCATAAAGGCCGTGCTTGCGGATCTGGTCGATATAGACCGCATCCGCCTGCCGCAGGATATCCAGCTTTTCGCGCGTGATCTCACCGGGGCAGCGGATGGCCAGACCGGGGCCGGGGAAGGGGTGACGCCCGATGAAGCTCGGCGGCAGGCCCAACTCGCGCCCCAGCGCACGGACTTCATCCTTGAACAACTCGCGCAGCGGCTCGACCAGCTTCATCCCCATCTTTTCCGGCAGCCCGCCGACATTGTGGTGGGACTTGATGGTGACCGAAGGCCCCCCGCTGAACGAGACGCTTTCAATCACATCCGGGTAGAGCGTGCCTTGCGCAAGAAAGGTCGCCCCGCCCACGGCCGTGGCGTGCTTTTGGAACACGTCGATGAACAACCGCCCGATGGTCTTGCGCTTCACCTCCGGGTCCGACACGCCTTCCAAGGCGCCAAGGAACAGGTCGGATTCGTCGGCATGGATCAGCGGGATGTTATAGGTGTCGCGGAACATGGATACGACCTGTTCCGCCTCGCCCAGTCGCAACAGGCCGTGGTCCACGAAGACGCAGGTCAGCTGATCGCCGATCGCCTCATGGATCAGCACGGCGGCGACTGATGAGTCGACCCCACCCGACAGCCCACAGATCACCTTCTGATCGCCCACCTGTTCGCGGATCTTGCGAATGGCCTCTTCGCGATAGGCGCCCATCGTCCAGTCGCCCTTGAACCCGGCCAGCCGGACGAAATTTTCGTAAAGCTTCGCGCCTTTGGGTGTGTGATGCACTTCCGGGTGGAACTGGACGGCATAGAAATGCCGCTCGGGATTCGCGGTGATCGCAAAGGGCGCGTTGGGCGAGGTGCCCAGCACCTGAAACCCCGGCGCGATTTCCGACACATGGTCGCCGTGGCTCATCCAGACCTGCTCGCGTCCCCCCGCGCCATCATCTGTGTCAAACCACCCCGACAGGATCGGATGCGTCACGGGCGAGGGCGTCACATAGGCCCGCCCGAATTCGGCGGTGCCATGCCCGCGCTCCACCTTGCCGCCCAGGCAATGCATCATGACCTGCTGGCCATAGCAGATTCCAAGGATCGGCACCCCCATGTCGAACACACCCGCAGGCGGCATCGGCGCACCCTCGTTGAAGACCGACGCCGGCCCACCCGAAAAGATCACCGCCTTGGGGGCGAAGCTCTGCAGGAAGGCCGTATCCACCTTGTTGAAGGGATGGATCTCGCAATAGACGTTCAACTCGCGCAGACGGCGGGCAATCAACTGCGTCACTTGACTGCCAAAGTCGATGATCAGAAGGCGGTCATGCGCAGTGGCGGCGGCGGGGGCGGCGGCGGATTTGGGAGCGATCTGGGTCATGCGCCCGCGTAGCCGTTGCGCCCGATTTTCGCAAGAGGGCGCTTGCGGTTTGCCCCGGGGGCCTTGCCCCCGGACCCCCAGGGTATTTTTCCCAAGATGAAGCAGCATCACGTCGCTTCTGTTCCGGCGCGATGTCGTTTTTGCGCGCCAAGCGCCGCATTCGGGGGCGGGGCAAGGGCGGTTTGGGCGCATAAGCGGGCAAAATACGCGCCCTTCGCGGGCGGTGACAGCGATGGAGAAAGCGATGAGCGACGCAGATCTTGCAGTGGCCGGGGCAGGGCGCAGGGCACGGGGCGGCGGCGGGTCGGCGCGGCGCGCGGAACGCACGGCGGTCAGCCTGGAAAGCGCGAAGTTCATCCAGCGCAACATCCCGAATTTCGAGATCCTGAACGAAGAAGCGCTGCAGATCATCGAATGGAACGCCGAAACCGTTCTGGAAGAGATTGGCGTCAATTTCGTTGAAAACCCCGAAGCTCTGATCCGCTGGAAGAATGCCGGTGCCGATGTGCAAGGCGAACGCGTCCGCATCCCGCGCGGCCTTGCCCGCAAGCTGTGTTCCACTGCGCCGCGTGAGTTTACCCAGCACGCCCGCAACCCCGAGCGGAACGTCGAAGTGGGCGGGCGTAATCTGGTGCTGGCCCCGGTCTACGGCCCGCCCTTCGTGCGCGACATGGAAGGTGGCCGCCGCTACGCGACCATCGCGGATTTTCAGAATTTCGTGAAACTGGGCTACATGTCCAAATGGCTGCACCATTCCGGCGGCACGGTCTGTGAACCCACCGACGTCGCCGTGAACAAGCGTCATCTTGATATGCTGCACGCCCATATGGTGCTGTCGGACAAACCCTATATGGGGTCGGTCACCGAACCGAGCCGCGCCGAGGATTCGGTCGAGATGTCGAAGATCCTGTTCGGGTCGGATTTCGTCGATCAGAACACGGTGATGACCTCGCTCATCAACATCAACAGCCCCCTCACCTTTGATGGCATCATGATGGGTGCGCTGGAAGTTTACGCCCGTGCCAATCAGGCCGCCATCATCAGCCCCTTCATCGTGGGCGGGGCCATGGCCCCGGTCACCGTGGCGGGCACCCTGACGCAGGTTCTGGCCGAAGTTCTGGCAGGCGTTGCCTATAGCCAGTTGATCCGCCCCGGCGCCCCGGTGATCTTTGGCGCTTTCGTCACGTCGATCGACATGAACTCGGGCGCGCCGACCTTCGGTACACCCGAGGCCGCGCATATCACCTATGGCGCGGGCCAGCTCGCCCGTCGCCTTGGGCTTCCCTACCGCTCGGGCGGGTCGTTCTGTGGGTCAAAACTGCCCGATGCACAGGCCGCTTATGAAACCGCCAACAGCCTGAACATGGCGCTGCTGGCGGGTGTGAACTTTATGCTCCACGCCTGCGGTTGGCTGGAAGGCGGGCTTGTATCATCGTATGAGAAATACGTGATGGATGCCGATCAGCTGGGCACGCTGCACCATCTGGCGCAGGGCATCTTCATGGATACCAACGGGCAGGGGATGGACGCGATCCGTGAGGTTGGCCCCGGTGGCCACTACCTTGGCTGCGAACACACCCAGGCCAATTTCAAATCGGCGTTCTGGCGGTCCGACCTGTTCGATTACAAGCCGTTCGAAACATGGGCCGAAGAAGGCGCGCGCGATACGATGCAACTGGCCAATGAGCGGGTGAAGAAACAGCTGAATGATTACCAGCAGCCCGCATTGGACGAAGGCGTCCGCGAGGCTCTGGATGAATATGTGGCCAAGAAAAAGGCCTCCATGCCCGACGCCTTCATCTAACGGCTCTGGCCCGCGCCACCGGCGCGGGCTGCCTTTACCCGCCTGCCAGCGCGCGTTCGGCCATGAGCGCGATCAGCACCTCGACATGCCGTGTGCATGACCAGGACGGGCTGCCCGCACGGCGTGCCGCCTCAGCTTCGGCTTCCATGGCGGCCAGATCTGCCACCGCCACCACGGCATTGGGGCAATAGCCCAAGAGCCGCAGCAAATCCCGGGCGCGGCGATACTCAACCAACCCATGCCGGGCCGCCGCCATGAGCAGACGCGGGCGGCGCAGGGCGGCGCCGTCCTGCGCGCCCGGCTCCGGGGATTGCGGCGCAATCATTTCGCTGAAGGCAAGGGCGGGAATCGGGCACATGGCAATCTCCAAAACAGCACAGCCACAGCCTAGTGCGTGTCAGGGCCCCGTTGCGTTCAACAACGAAACAGCGTGCGCCGGTGTACAGTTCTGTTGACAGTTTCGGGATAATCCTCGGATTTGCGCCACTTTGTTAACGATCCGCTAACCAAAACAAGCTTGGGTTGTACTAACGGATCGTAAACATCCAGAGGGCGTCAACAGGACCGACATGCAGAACCCGACGTTCCCTTCCCCCTGCCAGCAGCTTCCCCATTGGTTGCCGGATGCCGTGCGTCATTACCTCGATCACACGGCAAGTGGCCTGCCGCTGCGCGAACTTGCCCGGCGCAACGGCATCGCGGCCTCAACCGTGATGCGGCAGGTCCGCCACTGCGAAACCCGACGCGACGATCCGCTGGTCGATGCCGCGCTCGACAGTTTGCGCCGTGCCACGCAACTTGCTCAGGACGGGACGTCCCCATCATCACAGGACGCCATGACCGCTCATTCCCGCACCGAAGCCCTGCCAAAGGATGCTGCCACCCTTGCCGCTGAAGCGCGCCGCGTCCTGCGGCGGCTGGCCGAACCCGAGGCCGTTCTCGCCGTATCCGCTGATCTTGACCGCGCCGTGGTGCTGCGGGAACAGCCGGGGGGAGGACAGGCCCGCCTTTGCACCCTTGATCGTTCCGTGGCCCAGGCTTTCGCGCTGAAGGACTGGATCGCCTGCGCCGTTCCGGGCCGGGTATCTGCCTATCGCATCACCCAATCCGGCCGCGCCGCCCTGCGCCGCCTGCTTGCCGAAGATGAGATGCGCGCAGGCGGCGTGCGCGAGGCGCAATTCATCTATGCCGCCCAGCATCGCGATATGGCCGAACGCGAAAGCGAAACACCCGAAGGTCGCCGCCGCATCCGCTACAACGCTGCCGAAAGCCCGGTCAGCGCTCTGGGGCGCAAGCTGGACCGGGACGGCAAACCCTATCTGGAAGCCGACCTCGTTCGTGTGGCGGAACGCCTTCGCGAAGATTTCGAACTGGCACAGATGGGCCCCCGAGTGGCCCAGAACTGGGATCGGTTCCTGACGGGATCGGATCGTGGTGGCTTTGCGTCTTCCGGTCCGGCAGAAGGCCCCACCGCGGCCCGTGACCGCGTGGCCGAAGCGCTGCGCGATCTTGGGCCGGGACTGGGCGATGTGGTCCTGCGGGTCTGCTGTTTTCTGGAAGGGATCGAAACGACCGAACGTCGCATGGGATGGGCGGCCCGATCCGGCAAGATCGTGCTGCGCATCGCGTTGCAACGGTTGAAGCGGCATTACGAGGAAAGGGCAGGGCGGCCGATGATCGGTTGACCGTCTGCCCCCGATGCAAGGCCCCCAACCGAGGGCCCCGGTTCCTAGGTGCCAATGCCCCCGGCCACGATCATGACCGAAAGCCCCGCCAGCCAGACCGCCGCCACCCGCCGCCACAGCGCCGGAATGGCGGCCCCGGCCCCGGCCCCGGCCCCCGGCATCGCCCCGCCAAGCCCCGCCCAGAAGGCGGCAACGACAACGATCGCCACCACAAGCACCGCAAACGCTGCGCCCGTCGCCCCCGCGGCGGGCAGCAAGACCAGCCCCATGATCAATCCCTTGGGGTTGAGGAATGTCGTCAGGGCCAACCGCCCGCGCGTCACCGTTGCCTGTTGCCCGGCTATCGGTTCTGTCCGCCACATCCGAAACGCCAGATAAAGCACCCAAAGACCTGCCAGCACGGCCACGACCGGGCGCAAGACCCCCATCTGTTCCGCTAATCCCTGTGCCAGCAGCGCCAGAGGCACGATCACCGCCAGATAGGCCGCCACCTCCACCGGGATCAGCCAAAGCGACCGCACCCATCCCCGCTCCGCCCCGGCCATCAGCATCAGCGTGTTGGTTGGCCCCGGTGTCAGCAACAGCACCATCAAGGCAAGGCTCAGTTCCGCAATCGTCATCCACCGACTCCCGTTCCGCTCGCGCCCAGAATGCGACAGCCGCGCCCCCACGGCCTTGACATAGCGCAAACCTGCGACCCTTGCAGCGGATGCAAGCCCCCGCGTCACCACGTGGCGTTGCTTCAAGGCGCTCAAAGGCTTATGTCTTGCTCACGCCCCGAGGGAGGATCACCCGTTGCGCGACCTGAAACTGCCCGACCAGCGCCATCCCGAAAAGGCGCATCGCCCCGACAATGACCAGCCGAAGAAGCCGTCCTGGATTCGGGTCAAGGCCCCAACTTCCGACGGCTACAAGAAGACCCGCGATATCCTGCGAGAAAAGAAGCTTGTCACGGTGTGTGAAGAGGCGGGCTGCCCCAATGTGGGCGAGTGCTGGTCACAGGGCCATGCCACAATGATGATCATGGGCGAGATCTGCACCCGTGGCTGCACCTTCTGCAACGTTGCCACTGGGAAACCCCAAGCGCTGGATGCCTTTGAGCCGGGCCGGGTGGCCCATGCGGTGGAACAGCTTGGTCTGAAGCATGTCGTCATCACATCTGTGGACCGGGATGATCTCGCCGATGGCGGGGCTGATCACTTCGCCCAGACCATCCGCGCCATTCGTCACCGCGCGCCCGGCACGACCATCGAAATCCTGACGCCCGATTTCCTGAAATGCCCGCCCTCAGCTCTGGAAGCAGTGGTGGAGGCGCGGCCTGACGTGTTCAACCACAACCTGGAAACCGTCCCCGGCCTTTACCCCGAGGTGCGCCCCGGCGCGCGCTACTTCCACTCGCTGCGCCTGCTGCAAAAGGTGAAGGAACTCGATCCCGGCATGTTCACCAAATCCGGCATCATGGTTGGTCTGGGCGAAGATCGTCAGGCCGTGCTTCAGGTGATGGATGACATGCGCGCGGCGGATGTCGATTTCCT
The DNA here is from genome assembly GCA_943370085.1 of Variovorax paradoxus. GTDB lineage: Bacteria > Pseudomonadota > Alphaproteobacteria > Rhodobacterales > Rhodobacteraceae > Paragemmobacter. The sequence continues at coordinate 272,400 of CALRPT020000002.1, forward strand.
GACTATCGGCCAATATCTGCAACCCACGCCCAAACACCACCGTATCGCAAGCTTTGTCACACCGGATGAGTTCAAGGCCTATGAGAGCGCCGCCTATGGCAAGGGTTTCCTGATGGTGTCGGCCACACCGCTCACCCGGTCCAGCTATCACGCCGGTGATGATTTCGACCGCCTCCGCACAGCCCGCAACGCAAAACTCGGCCGCGCGTAAGGCAAACGAAAAGGGGCTGCAAAGGCAGCCCCTTCAATGTCTTGCATGGCCTTTTTCGTTCAGAACTTGAAGCCGACCGAGGCATCCAGCGTCATGCTGGTGTTGTTTCCATCCGCCGCGCCAAACTGCGCATAGGCCCCGTTGGAAAAGCCATATTCTGCCTCAACCCCCAGCGTATTGCCGTTCACCGTGCCATCCTCGGCCCGCAGATGCCCGCGCAACGTCAGCGACGGGGTCACCGAATAGCCCAGATAGGCCAGCGCCGACTCGGTATCGCCAATGATCCGTTGGCTGGTCAGATAGACGCCCATGTCGAACTGGCCTGCCTCATGATTGGCCCCGACAGTCACACCCAGATTGCCATCCTCGCCCTCGACCACCCCTTCGATCTGGGTGCCCGACCGCGCCTCATACTCCCCGGCCACCTGCCAGAAGGCGCCGCTCTGATGCGTCACCCCGTGGATCGACGCGCCATAGCGCAACGATCCGGTCTCTGCCGTCAGCCTTGCGCCATAAACCTGTTCGCCCAGCGACTTTGCGAAGCCTGTGACCACAGAGGTCGTGCGCTGGTCGATGCCAAGCTGCAACTCGCGGATACCTGCGAAATCGGGAATGTCGATCAACTGATCTGCCACCGGCTGCGGCGCACCCAGCGCCACCTCGCCGGGGCCAAAGCCGAAGGTCACCGCCAGATAAGGAACGGTGTTGTCATCCCCGTTATCCAGATTCTGGTCGATATCCGCGCCCAATTCAAAGCCGATCGGCCCCTCATAGCGCAGGAACAATTCGCCCCCCGCCATCGTGTTCGACGCACCATTGCGCCGTGTGTGTTCGAATTCCAGATCGCCCGAAAAGCTCAACGCCTCCATCCCCTGAGACAGGGCCGGAAGCGGCGACGCCAGTAAAAGTAGCGCCAGCGCGCCGCCCATTTGCCTGTTCATTGGATACACCATGCTGCTCTGTTTTTTTTAACAGCTACCATGGATGGGGATTCCCTGCAATCACAAGCAGATGACCGGTCGATCGCCCGCGATATGCTGTCACTGCTCCGCTGGTACTGCCTTCAGATAGGCCGCCACCGCCTGCCGGTCGCTTTCGGGCAGTTTTGCCATGTTTTCCACCACATGTGCCATATGGCCCCCAACACTGTCGTATTCTGGGGTAAATCCACTGGTCAGATAAGTCACGATCTCGCCTTCCGACCAGCTCAGTTTTCCGGGCGTGATATTGGGAATTGTCCCACGGCCCGAAGGATTTGGCGCTCCTGCAAGCCACCGCCCCGTATCCATCCCCCCCAGGATGTTGCGCTGCGTGTGACATTCGCCGCAATGGGCCAGCGCCTCAACGATCTCTCTCCCCCGCGTCTCTTGTGGGGATAGATCAATGTCCACCACCCATTCTTCCTCTAGAAACAGCATTTTCCAAACCGCTATGCTGCGCCGGATGTTGAACGGAAAGGCGATCTCATGCAGTTGGCTTTCCACGTCCGACGGCGGCAGTCCCTGCATGTAGGCATGGATATCCGCTACATCCTGCGTCTGCATTTTGGCGTAGGACGCATAGGGTAGGGCGGGGTAATAATGCGCCCCATCGGGCGACACACCCCGCAGCAGGGCATTTCCCAGATCGCTCACCGTCCAGCCGCCAATTCCCTGATCCGAAGGCGAAATGTTCGGTGCGACGAATGTTCCGAAATCCGACGGGAATTTCTGCCCGCCTGAAAGCACAAGCTGCGCCTCCCCGGTCGCGTTCGGCGCCATGTGACAAGAGGCGCAGCCCGCGGCGGTAAACACAAGCTCCCCTCGCGCCGGATCACCCGTGATCCCTTCGAATATGGCAGAGGGCAACGGCGACGGGCCCGTGACCCACCAGGCAAAGGCAGCCCCGGCAATAACAGGAATGGAAAGGATACGCATCGGGAACCACCTCATCTGCTGAACACACGCCTCAGCCTAGCCCAGCCTCCCCTCCCACGACCAGTGACGAAATCGCGAAAGCGCGTTAAGCGAGTCACGGCCGCAGCTTCTGCGGCACCAGCCATTCGGGCCAGCCGAAAAACCATTCATACCCGAATATCAGCAAGCACAGCGCAATCACGCCAAAGACCAGTTTCACCCGCTCGGGCGAGGGCGGATTGCGCGCCCATCGTGCCATCCGCATCAGCCACATCGGATTCATCCGCTCACCCCGTAAACCGCACCTTGCCGATATAGGGAAGGTTGCGATTGCGCTGCGCAAAATCAATCCCGTAGCCCACGACAAACTCATCCGGAATCTCGAAACCGGTCCAGGTGGCCTTGATCTCCACCTCTCGCCGCGACGGCTTGTCGAGCAGCGCACACACCTCCAGCCGCTTCGGCTCGCGGCTCAAAAGCAGGTTCTTCACATGATGCAGAGTAAAGCCGGTATCGACGATATCTTCCACCACAAGCACATCCCGCCCCGCGATCTCGCCGCGCAAGTCCTTGAGGATGCGCACTTCCCGGCTGGAATGCATCGCATCGCCATAGCTTGAGGCTTCGAGGAAATCCACCTCCACCGGCAGGTCGATCTCGCGCACCAGATCGGCGATGAACACGAAAGACCCGCGCAGAAGGCCCACCACCACCAACTTGTCGGTGCCCGCATAATGTGCCGTGATCTCGGCCGCCAAGGCCTCCACCCGCGCGGCAATCGCCTTTGCGCTGATCATCTGGTCTATGACATATGGCCGCTCAGTCATCCCGCACCCCTTGATTTCCCGCCCCGGTCTAACCATTACACGGTGCCAAGTCACGCGAAGTCAGGCGCCGTCATGCCCACCCATCACGAAATCAAACGCCTGCCTTACACGGCTCAGCAGATGTATGATCTGGTGGCCGACGTCGGCTCTTACCCGAAATTCCTGCCGTGGAATTCCGCCGCCCGCATCCGCTCGCGCCGCCCCATCCCAGGGGGCGAGGTGATGGAAGCGGATCTTGTCATCAGCTTCAAGGTCTTCCGCGAACGCTTCGGCAGCCGCGTCACCCTCTGGCCCGAAGCAAAGAAGATCGACACCGAATATCTCGACGGCCCCTTCAAGCACATGAAATCCACCTGGTCCTTCCGCGATGTTGACGGCGGGTGCGAGGTGGATTTCTTCGTCGATTTCGAATTCCGCAATGCCATCCTTCAGGGCATCATCGGCGTCGTGTTCAATGATGCGATGCAGCGCGTGGTGCGCGCCTTTGAACGCCGCGCGGCGGAATTGCACGGCCCCAAGGTCTGACCTGCACCCCGCTCCGCGACGGAACCGCCCCCTGACCGCGTATCACGCGGCATCACGCCTGATTTGGGGATGCCAATGCTCCGTTTTCTTGTCCTTCTGCTTGCCCTTGCCGCCCCACCCGCCGCGGCCGAAACCATGCGTCTCGGCGATCGCGTCTATCGCATTGACCTTCCCGCCAACCCGCAGGGCGCGCCGATCATCCTTGCCTTGCATGGCGGCGGCGGCAGTGCCGAACAATTTGCCCGCTCTTCCGGCCTGTCGCGCCCCGCCAACCGGCAGGGCTACGCGGTGATCTACCCCGAAGGAACGGGCCTCGTCGCCACATGGAATGCCGGCTATTGCTGCGGTTCGGCGGCGCGCAACCGCCTGGATGATATGGCCTTTCTTGATGCTGTCATCGCTGATGCCGCTGGCCGCTTCGGCCTGAACGACCGCCGCATTTTCATCACCGGCATGTCCAACGGGGCCATGCTTGCAGAAAGCTTCGCCGCGCGCTTCCCCGCGCGCTTGCGCGCCGTGGCGGGCGTGGCCGGCACGATGGATACGGCGGCCTTTTCAGTTGCCGGCCCGGTGCCGCTTCTGCACATTCATGGCACGGCTGACGCCAATGTTCCCTACGCCGGGGGCATCGGCGCCAAAAGCATCTCTCGCACCGATTACGCCTCGGTCGCCTCGGTCGAGGCGGCTTTCCTCGCCCCGTTTCCCATGCTGACCCGTACTGAACGCCTCATCGACCCGGCGGCAGACGGCATGCGCGTGATCGAACGCAACTATGCCGATGGGCAGGGCAGGGTGCAGGTCCGCATTCTAACCATCGAAGGTGGGGGCCATTCGTGGCCGGGCAGCCGCCGCGCTGCACGTCAGGGTGCCACGCAGGATATCAACGCCACCGCCGAAGTGCTGCGCTTCTTCGCGCTTCACCCCTGATGCGGCCGCAATTTCATCTTGGCAAAAATACCCAATCGGGCGTCAGACCAGGGCGCGCATCATCAATTCCAGCGCGTGTTCGACCGTCGCCCGCCGCACGCCCGCCCGGCCAAGCGCCCCGAACTCCACCGTCTCAACAATCGTTTCGCGCCCACGCAGGGCCAGCCCGAAACACACCCGCCCCTCCGGTTTGAACTCGGATCCGCCCGGTCCTGCGATCCCGGTGACAGACACCGCCATCCCCGCCTCAGAATGGCGCAGCGCGCCTTCGGCCATCTCGTGCGCAACTTGTTCAGACACCGCCCCGTACGCCTCGAGCGTTTCGCTCCTAACCCCCAGCATCTCGCGTTTGGCGGTGTTGGAATAGGTCACGAAGCCCCGCTCGAACACATCCGACGATCCCGCAACATCCGTCAGCGCCCCGGCGATCAACCCACCCGTACAGCTTTCGGCCGTGGCGATCTTCACGCCCCAATAACGCGCCGCCTGCAGCAGATCAGGCACCGATACTGTCACTGCCACCGCCTTGATTTCCGCCTTGCGCGCCATCGCTTCATCCCATCAACAGCCCATGCGCCACACCCGCTGCAATCACCACGCCAATTCCCGCGAACACCCCTGCAATGATGTCATCCCACATCACCCCCGCCGCATCGCCGCGCCGGTCGGCCCAGCCCACAGGTCCCGGCTTCCAGATGTCGAACAACCGAAACAGCAGGAACGCCGCCACCCAGCCGGGATAGGGCATCCATCCGTCAAAATCCCGCATCCAGAAGGCAAAAGAGGGAAACAGCAACGCCACCCATTGCCCCGCCACCTCGTCGATCACCACCTCCGACGGGTCCTCGCCCGGCCCGCACACCGCCGCGCAAGCCCAGAACCCAAGCCCCGTCACAACAAGTGTGGCAAACGCCAGACCCGGAAAGCCAAGGAAACGGTCAATCACCACCCCCAAGCCCACCGCGACAGCCGATCCCCATGTCCCCGGTGCCGGGCGCAGCATCCCCACACCGAAAACCGTCGTCAGTGCCCGCATCATGCGCGCACCAGACAGGCCGTCGCCAGGGCTGCGATGCCTTCCTCGCGCCCCGTGAAGCCCAGCCGCTCCGAGGTTGTCGCCTTCACGCTGACGCGCCCCACCTCAACCCCCATGATCCCGGCCAGCGCCGCTTGCATCGCCGCTGCATGCGGCCCGATTTTGGGCCGCTCGCAGACCAGCGTCACATCACAATTGCCGAGGAGGTAGCCCCGCGTCCGCATCAACTCTGCCGCGTGGCGCAGGAAGATATGGCTCGCCGCCCCCTTCCATTGCGGGTCGCTCGGCGGGAAATGCCGCCCGATATCCCCCTCGGCCAAAGCGCCATAGATCGCATCGGTCAGGGCATGCATCCCCACATCCGCATCGGAATGGCCCAGCAGCGCCTTGTCATGCGCCACCTTCACCCCGCACAGCCAGACATGATCACCCGCCGTGAAAGCATGCACGTCATAGCCATTGCCCAGCCGCACATCCATGCCGCGTCCCTTCAGAATTGCCTCAGCCCGCGCAAAATCGCTGGGAAAGGTCAGTTTCAGATTGGCCTCATTGCCTTCGACAATGGCCACGTCAAGCCCCGCCGCCCGCGCCACCTCGACATCATCCGCAGCCTGCCCCTGATGCGCCCGATGCGCCGCAAGGATCGCGTCATAGCGAAACCCCTGCGGTGTCTGCGCGCGCCACAGCCCGGCCCTGTCCTGCGTGCCGTCCACCAGCCCATCCTTGCCGCGCCACAGCGCATCGGTCACCGGCACCGCGGGGGCCGCGCCGACATGCGCCTCCAGCGCCCCCCGCACCCGCCCGATCACACCCGCATCGACCAGCGGCCTTGCTCCATCATGGATCAAAACATGGGTCACGCCCTTGCCATCCAGCGCCTCCAGCGCGGCGCGCACCGATGCGTCCCGCGTCGCACCGCCATTGACCAAAAGCGCATCACCCACCAGAGCCTCCGCCCTGTCGCGGTCATCGGGATGAATCACCAGAACAAGCAGGTCCACATGGCCCCGGAAGGCCGCCAGCGTATGCACCAGCACCGGCACACCGGCCAGCATCTGCCATTGCTTGGGGACATCGCCCCCGGCACGGCTGCCGCGTCCTGCGGCGACGATCACGGCGGCCGTGGTCATAAGTGTTGCGACTCCCTTGCCCTTTCTTTCTTCCTAGGCCACACCGCCGCGCCTGACAATCTGGCGTCGTCATGGGCAAACATGCCTAAAAATTGTGCATCGCCAGTTTTTCAGACAATATAGCACTCTGCGCGCTTGGCTTTGCATCAGCGCAGCCTCAAACACCAACCTATCTGCACAAGGAACAGGCAATTGGCCCTCTGCCTCGGATCACAGACGATCCACCCACCCGTGCTCCTCGCGCCTTTGGCGGGGATCACCGATCTTCCCTTCCGCCGCCTTGTGGCGCGGTTCGGGGCGGGCCTTGTCGTGTCCGAGATGGTCGCCAGCCAAGAGGTCGTGCAGGCCCAGCCCGAAGCTCGCGCCCGCGCCGAACTTGGCCTTGGCGATCAGGCCACCTCGGTGCAGCTTGCCGGTCGCGATCCCTACTGGATGGCTGAAGCCGCCCGGTTGATGGAAGCGAACGGCGCCCGGATCATCGACATCAACATGGGCTGCCCATCCAAGCGGGTCACCACGGGCCTGTGCGGCTCGGCCCTGCTGCGCGACCTCGACCTCGCACTGGAGCTCATCGAGGCGGTCGTGCAAGCCGTCTCTGTTCCCGTCACGCTCAAAACCCGCCTTGGTTGGGACGATGCGCTGCTGAACGCGCCTGACCTTGCCCACCGCGCCGAAGGGGCAGGGGTACAGATGATCACCATCCATGGCCGCACCCGCTGCCAATTCTACAAAGGCTCCGCCGATTGGGCGGCCATTGCGCGGGTGAAACAGGCGGTTTCCATCCCGGTCATCGCCAATGGCGACATTGTCGATTCGTCAACGGCATCCGACGCGCTGCGCCTGTCCGGGGCTGATGGCGTCATGGTTGGGCGCGGCGCACAGGGCGCGCCCTGGCGTCTGGCCCAGATCGCGCACGCCCTTTACGGCACCCCGGCGCCCGTCATCCCGCAGGGTGCCGCGCTGGCCGACATGGTCGCCCAGCATTACGAAGAGATGCTGGCCTTCTACGGCCCCTCCCTCGGCCTGCGCTGCGCGCGCAAGCATCTGGGCTGGTATCTCGACACCGCACAGGCCGGGGCAGGGGCTCGCAACGCCATCCTTACCGCCGATGATCCCGGCACCGTGCTGCGGCTCATCCGGTCGGTCTTCTCTGATACGGGGCAGGTCGCCGCATGACGCCCTACCGCACGCCATACCCGGTGCCGGGTGTTGTCTGGGCGTCGCTGCCGCTGCCCGCGCTGCTGATCGGCCCTGACAACCGCATCGCCGAGGTGAACCCGGCGGGTGAAATCTTCCTCAACGTCTCCTCGCGCAGCCTGATGGGCCAACCCGCCTTTGACCGCCTCGCCATCGACGCCCCGATGGATGAGGCGCTGGCCCGCGCCCGCCTGAACCAGTCCCCGCTTTTCATCAACGATGTGGATGTCACCACCGGCGAACGTGCGCCGGTGCAATGCAACATCCAGGTCGCGCCGATGCATGATAACCCCGAGGTGATCCTTCTGATCATCTCACCGCGCGACATCGCCGACAGGCTTGGTCGCGCCATGCAGGTGAAATCCGCCGCCAAATCCGCCATCGGCATGGCAGAAATGCTGGCGCATGAAATCAAGAATCCTCTCGCAGGCATTTCCGGCGCGGCCCAACTCATCGGGATGAACCTGCCGCCCGAAGACCGCGAGCTTGCCGATCTGATCGTCGAGGAAACCCGCCGCATCGTCAAACTGCTGGAACAGGTGGAACAGTTCGGCAATCTCCGCCCGCCCGAACGCCGCCCGGTCAACATCCATGACGCGCTGGATCGGGCCCGCAAATCTGCCGTGGTGGGCTTTGCCGCCCATATGCAGATCACCGAGGATTACGATCCCTCGCTGCCACCCACCTATGCCGACCCCGATCAGCTGATGCAGGTCTTCCTGAACCTGATCAAGAACGCGGCCGAGGCCTGCCAACGCGCGGGCGAAGGATCGACGATCCGCCTGCACACCTTCTATGACCTGTCGCTGCGCCTGCGCGGCAAGGATGGCCGCCCCGCCGCGCTGCCATTGCAGATCGAAATCATCGATGACGGCCCCGGCATCCCGCCGGAAATCGCCGCTGATATCTTTGAACCCTTCGTTTCGGGCCGCGAAAACGGCACCGGGCTGGGGCTCGCCCTCGTTTCCAAGATCATTTCCGACCATGAAGGATGGATTTCCGTGGATTCGGTGCCAGGACGCACCGTCTTTCGGGTCTCTCTCCCCATGGTGCCGAAGGACAAGAAGGAGAAAGCCTGATGGATGGTACCGTCCTCGTTGCCGATGACGACCGCACGATCCGCACCGTGCTGACACAGGCGCTCACGCGCGCGGGGTGCAAGGTTCACGCAACCTCCAGCCTGATGACACTGATGCGCTGGGTCGAGGAAGGGAAAGGCGATCTGGTGATCTCCGATGTCATCATGCCCGATGGCAACGGTCTGGACGCGCTTCCCCGCATCTCAAAGATGCGCCCCGGCCTTCCGGTCATCGTCATATCTGCCCAGAACACCATCATGACCGCCATTCAGGCCGCCGAGGCCGAGGCGTTCGACTACCTCCCCAAACCCTTTGACCTGCCCGATCTGATGAAACGTTCCGCCCGCGCGCTCGAACAGAAGCGCCGTGCCCCGGCTCGCGTCGTCACCCCGCGTGAGGCCGAGGATGATCTGCCGCTGGTGGGCCGCACCACGGCCATGCAAGCGCTTTACCGGCTGGTGGCGCGTGTGATGAATACCGATCTGGCGGTGCTGATCACTGGCGAATCGGGCACCGGGAAAAGCCTCATCGCCAAGGCGATCCATGATTTTTCCGACCGCCGTTCCCAACCTTTCGTGGTCGCGCAGGCTGCCGATCTGGCCGGGATGGATGGTCCCTCGGCCCTGATGGCCCGCGCCCGTGGCGGCAGCCTTGTCTTTGACGAGGTCGCCGATTACGATGATGACATGCAGGCGCGCATCGTGCGGATGCTCGATCTGGCAGGCGACAATGCCCCGCGCATCATGGCCACCTCGCAAACCGACCTTTCCGCCCGGATGGAGGGGGGCCAGTTCCGGCAGGACCTGTTCTATCGCCTCTCCGGCGTCACCCTGCATGTTCCCGCCTTGCGGGAAAGGGTAGATGACATCCCGCTTCTGGCCGAACACTTCCTTGCACGCGGCGAACGCGATTCCAGCGCCCTGCGCCGCCTGTCCAACGATGCGCGCGAACTTGTCCGCGCCTATTCCTGGCCCGGCAATGTGCGCCAACTGGAAAACACCCTGCGCCGCCTGATGGTCACCAGTTCCGAGGCCGAAATCACCAAGGCCGAGGTGGAAACTGTGCTGGGCAGCCAGCCCACGATGGAACCGCTCAAGGGCGGCGGCGAAGGCGAGAAACTCTCCGCCTCGGTCGCGCGCCACCTGAAGCGCTATTTCGATCTGCATGGCGGCCAGTTGCCCCCGGCAGGCGTCTATCAGCGGATCCTGCGTGAGGTGGAAACACCCCTGATCGAAATCGCGCTGGATGCCACGGCCGGAAATCAGGCCAAATGCGCCGATCTTCTTGGCATCAACCGCAATACTTTGCGCAAGAAGATCACCGACCTCGATATCCGCGTGACTCGCCGCCGCAAGCTGATGTAAAACCGCAACATCAAGCGTGTTCCCCATGCCGCAAGGCATTTTGGGCCACAACATATGGGCGGCGGGGGAATCGGTCCCTCGCGATGAAGGGATCGGTCGGCGTGCATCGCAGCGTTGGCAGCAACACATGGGCGCGGCTTTCGCGCCTGCGCAGGCAGCGCCAGTTCCAGAATGCCATGACCTTCGGTCTGGTCTTTCTCGGCCCGCTGCTGGCGGTGGCCACCTTCCTCGCGCTCGGCCCGCTCAATCAGGGCGGCAATTCACCCGCCCTGCGTCTGATCCTGCTGGCTGACCTTGTCTACATTCTCGTCGTTGCCACCCTCGTCATGGCGCGCGTGGTTCGCATGATTGCCGACCGGCGCAGCAAATCCGCAGGCTCCCGCCTGCACCTGCGCCTGACCTTCGTCTTTGCGGGTGTGGCCCTTGTTCCCACCATCCTTGTCGCCGTCTTTGCCGTTGTGACCGTGAATTTCGGGCTTGAGGGTTGGTTTTCCGAACGCGTCCGTTCTGTCGTCGGCTCCTCGCTCTCTGCCGCCGAGGCCTATGAGCAGGAACACCGCCAGGATCTGATCGAGGATGCAGAGGCGCTGGCCGGCGACCTGAATCTCTTCAAGCAATCCATGTTCTTCCTCGAAGACAATCAGATGCGCCCGGTCCTGACCCAAGCTCAGGCCACCATCCAGCGCGGGCTGAAAGAGGCCTATCTCATCAACGGTGCCGGCGAGTTGATGACGCGCGGCGAACGCAGCTACCTGTTTGATTTCGAACAGCCCACGGCAGAGGAAGTGCAGCGCGCCCGTGCGGGCGAAACCGTGCTGATCCAGGACTGGGCCAACAACGAATTCCGCGCGCTCGTCCATCTTGATGCCTTTGCTGACCGCTATCTCTACATCTCGCGCACCGTCGATGGCTCCATCCTGTCGCTGCTGGACGGCACGCGCGAAACCGTGGCGCTCTATCACCAGCTTGAATCCGAACGCGGGCGGCTCTTGTTCGAATTCGGCCTCCTCTACCTCGGCTTTGCCCTCATCCTCATTCTCGCGGCCGTCTGGATCGGCCTGTGGTTCGCCGAACGCCTCTCCCGCCCCGTGGGCCGCTTGGCCGAGGCGGCCGAAAGCGTGGGGCAGGGCAATCTTGATGTGCAGGTGCGCGAGGAAGAGGGGGATGACGAAATCGCCTCGCTCGGCCGCTCCTTCAACCGCATGACCCGCCAGTTGAAAGGGCAGCGCGACGCGCTGGTGGAAAGCCACAGCCAGACCGAACGCCGCCGCCGCCTGTTCGACTCCGTCCTCTCCAACGTCACCGCAGGCGTCATCGGCCTTGATTCCGATGGCCGGATCGACTTTGCCAACCGCGCCGCCGAACGCCTGCTGGATATGGGCGTGGGTCTGTCTGCCGATGTGGAACTTGCCATCGCCGTTCCGGAATTCGGGCCCCTGTTCGAACGCCTGCTGGAAAGCGGCCTGTCTGCGGCACAGGAAGAGGTGCGTCTTACCCGCCGGGGCAAGTTGGAAAGCCTGCTGGTCCGCATGTCCGAACGCAGCAACGATCAGGGCGGTCTGGAAGGCTATGTCGTGGCCTTCGATGATGTGACAGACCTCGTCTCCGCCCAGCGCATGGCCGCTTGGGGCGATGTGGCCCGCCGCATCGCGCATGAAATCAAGAACCCGCTCACCCCCATCGCGCTGTCGGCCGAACGCATCAAACGCAAGTTCCGCCCGCAGGTGAACGAACCCGAAGACCTTGACCAATACACCGATGTCATCGTCCGCCAGACCAACGACCTGCGCCGCATCGTGGACGAATTCTCCAAATTCGCCCGCATGCCTGAACCGGATCGGCGTGAGAATGACCTGACCGTCCTGCTGCGCGACGCGATCCTGCTGCAGGAAAGCGGCCAACCCGGCGTGACTTTCGTCCGCGATCTGCCCGATGCGCCCCTGATGTTGGACCTCGACTCCACCATGATCAGTCAGGCCCTGACCAACCTCATCAAAAATGCGGGCGAAGCCATTGAAACCCTGCAGGAAAAAGGCGCGCCCGCAAGCCACCGGCCCGAAATTCGCATCAGCCTGACCTCTGAACCCGACATGGCCATCATCCGCATCATGGACAATGGCACCGGCCTGCCGCCCGACCGCGCGCGCCTTTTTGAGCCTTACGTCACCACCCGCGAAAAGGGCACCGGCCTCGGCCTGCCCATCGTCAAGAAGATCATCGAGGAACACGGCGGCACGCTCGCCCTTCTCGATGCACCTGTTTTCGAAGGCAACAGCCACCACGGGGCCATGGCAGAGATCCGTCTCCCACGCGCCCCGCGCAGCCGCAGCCGCAAACCCGCAGCACTCGCCGCCCAGGGGGTATAAGTCATGAGCAGTATTCTGATAGTCGACGACGAAAAAGACATCCGCGAATTGATCGGGGATATCCTCAAGGACGAAGGTTTCCTCGTCCGCCTTGCCGGAAACTCCGATGATTGCATGGCCGAAATCAACGCCGAACCCCCGGCATTAATGATCCTCGACATCTGGCTGAAGGACAGCCGGATGGACGGGATCGACATCCTGAAAACCGTCAAGCGCGACAACCCAGATGTCCCGGTCGTCATCATCTCGGGCCATGGCAACATAGAAATCGCCGTCGCTGCGATCAAGCAGGGTGCCTATGACTTCATCGAAAAGCCCTTCAACATCGATCAGTTGATGGTCGTCGTCAGCCGCGCCATGGAAACCTCCCGCCTGCGCCGCGAAAACTCCGAACTGCGCCGCAAGGACGTGACCTCGTCGGAAATGCTGGGTAACAGCCCCGCCTTCAAGGCGCTGAAGTCCCAGCTGGAAAAGGTCACCAAATCCAACGGTCGCGTCATGCTCACCGGCCCCGCCGGATCGGGCAAGGAAATGGCCGCCCGTTTCATCCATTCCAACTCCAACCGCGCGGCAGCACCTTTCGTCTCCGTCTCCTCCGCCACCATCGAACCGGAGCGGATGGAAGAGGTTCTCTTCGGGCGTGAAACTTCGGAACGTGGCGTGGAAAAGGGCCTTCTGGAACAGGCCCACGGTGGCGTCGTCTATTTCGACGAGGTGGCCGACATGCCGCTCGGCACGCAATCGAAAATCCTGCGCGTGCTGGTGGAACAGCAGTTCACCCGCGCGGGCGGCACCGACAAGGTCCGCGTCGACCTGCGCGTCATTTCCTCCACCACCCGCGACCTGCGCAGCGAAATCGGGGCAGGGCGCTTCCGGCAGGAACTCTATGACCGTCTCAACGTCGTCCCGATCCCGGTCCCCAGCCTTGAGGATCGGCGCGAGGATATCCCGGAACTCACCCGCCACTTCATCGACATGTTCCACCGCAGCCAGGGCCTGCCGCTCCGCACCTTGTCGACCGAGGCCGAGGCGCTTTTGCAAACCATGCCCTGGCCCGGAAACGTTCGCCAGTTGCGCAACGTCATCGAACGGGTGCTGATCCTGGGCGACGGGTCAGGCCCCATCGACGCGCGCGAATTGCCGGGGCAAGAGGCGCCCGAAGGCGAAACCGGCCGCCTCGTCCTCGGCGGGGCCATGGCCACGCTGCCCCTTCGCGAAGCGCGCGAGGTGTTCGAACGCGAATATCTCCTCACCCAGATCAACCGCTTCGGCGGCAACATCAGCCGCACCGCCAGCTTCGTCGGCATGGAGCGCTCCGCCCTTCACCGCAAACTGAAATCGTTGGGCGTCGTCACCACCTCTAAAAGCGGCGGCCGCATGGCCCGGCTGGATGAGGACATGGACGAGGATGAGGGCGAGGAGGTCTGATCCCTACCGCGCCAACATCGCGCGCAGCTTGGTTGCATCGGCCTCTGATCCCCAGCCTACCGCAACGCTCTGGTCAGGATAGGTTTGCACAGTCGCACCGCTGAAACGCCCATAGGGCGGTTTCGGAATGGCAATCGGGAACACTTTGCCATCGGAACAGGTCATGCTGCCCTTGCCGTCTGCGGACGTCTCTCCCTTGCATGTGACAGCCGATCCCTCCGTCGCCAGGGTGAAGCTTCCGGTGAAGTCCATCCTCGGGGTCAGGCTGCCGCGCATCACGACATCGCTGCTTGATACGCTGACCATCGGAAGGGGCCTCAATTCCGTACCGCATCCTGCCAGAACCATCGTCAGGCCAAGGCCCATCACAATCAGGCGCATCGCACGTCCCCTCATTTGTCATAAAGACCACGCAGGGCGGCTGCCCCACGTCAAAACGCTATCACCCGCCCCGAGATCAACAAAGAGCTTTCCCCTGAGGCCGCTGCGTCGCCCGCCACCATTGACCACCGCCCCCCCATCTGCCACTCAAGGGCCATGATGAACCGGAGGCGCGCATGAAGGTGATCATCTGCGGGGCAGGGCAGGTGGGTTGGCAGATCGCCCGCCAGCTGTCAGGCGAGAAGAACGATGTGACGCTGGTCGACGTGAATGCCGATCTCGTCCGCCGCGCCACCGATACACTGGATGTGCAGGGGGTTGTGGGCTTTGCCTCTTACCCGGATGTGCTGGAACGGGCAGGGGCCCGCGATGCCGACATGATCATCGCTGCCACCCATTCCGACGAAGTGAACATGGTCGCCTGTGAGGTCGCCCATGCCATCTTTTCCGTCCCGCGCAAGATCGCCCGCCTGCGCGCGCAATCCTATCTGGATGCGATCTATTCCGATCTCTACCGCCGCGATCACCTGCCCATCGACGTGGTGATCAGCCCCGAACGCGAGGTGGCCGAGGCTGCGCTGCAACGCCTTGCCGCGCCCGCCACTTTTGACACCGAAAGCTTCATGCTGGGCCGCGCACAGCTTCTGGGCATCCAGCTTGATGAGGATTGCCCCGTCGTCAACACGCCCCTGCGCCAGCTCAGCGATCTCTTCTCCACCCTGCGCGCCATCGTCGTGGGCGTGCGGCGCGAAGGCCGGCTGTTTGCCCCCGATCCGGGCGACCAGCTTTTCCCTGACGATCAGATTTACGTCTTCTCCCATTCCGAAGACGTCAACCGCACGCTGGAAATCTTTGGCAAGCAGACCAAGAAGCAGGAACGCATCGTCATCATCGGTGGCGGCAATGTGGGCCTTGGCGTGGCCCGTGCGCTGGAACGCCGGACCGACCGCGTCCGCTGCAAGATCATCGAAAAGAACCGCGCTTGCGCCGAACGCGCCGCCGACAGCCTCGAACGCACCATCGTTCTGAACGGCGATGGCATGGATATGGATATCCTGCTCGAGGCATCCATCGACCGCGCCGATGCCGTGCTGGCGGTTACAGATGATGACAAGACCAATCTCCTTGTCTCCGTCCGCGCCAAACAGGCGGGCTGCCCCATGTCGATCGCGCTGGTTAACGACCCCACGCTCGCCCCCCTGATGGGGCCGCTGGACATCGACGCCTACATCAACCCCCGCGCCACCACCGTTTCCTCCATCCTGCGCCACATCCGTCACGGCAAGGTGCGCGCGATCTATTCGCTGGGCGATTCCGAGGCCGAGATGATCGAGGCGCAGGTCCTCTCCACCTCGCCGCTCGCCGGGCGCCAGATCCGCGACATCGAATTTCCCGAAGGCGTCCTCGTCGGGGCCCTGATGAAGGGGGATAAGGTGGTCAAACCCACCGGCGACACCCGGATCGAGGCTGGAGACGTCATCGCCCTCTTCACAATGGCCAAGGACGTGCGCGAGGTGGAACGCCTGCTGCAAGTCTCTATCGACTTCTTCTGATCATGTGGCGTCGCCTGTCGGAACTGCCGCTTCTGGTCCTGCTCATGGGGATCACGGCAATGTCGATGTGGCTGCCGGCCGCCCATGCGGTCATCCTGCGCGATCACGATACCGCGCGGGCCTTCTTCTATTCCGGCGTGATCCTGCTGATCCTGACGGGGATGATCGGCATCGCCACCGTCAACCAGCGCGCGCGCAACCCCGCCCGCGCCAACCTGACGGCTCTGGTCGCGGCCTACGGCGTGCTGCCGGTGATGATGGCCTTGCCCGTCGTGCAGGCGCTTCCGGATACAAGCTGGTCCAACGCCTGGCTTGAGATGATCTCCTCTTTCACCACCACCGGGGCCACCCTCTATGCGCCCGATCGCCTGCCGGATTCCATCCACCTCTGGCGCGCGCAGGTCGGCTGGATGGGTGGCTTTTTCATCCTTGTTGCCGCCGTTGCCATCCTCGCCCCCATGACGCTGGGCGGGATCGAGGTGATGTCGGGCCGCGTCCCCGGCCGCGGGGCCGAGGGGCTGTCCCAGATCACCGCCACCGCCGATCCGGCCCGCCGCGTGGCCCGTCAGGCCGCAGCGATCTTTCCGGTCTATGCCGGGGTCACCATCGCGCTTTGGGTGGCCCTGCTGATGGCAGGTCAGCCGAACCTTCCGGCGCTGATCCATGCCATGTCGACCATCTCCACCTCGGGGATAAGCCCCTCGGGCGGCCTGCCTGTCGAAGGCCCCACCTTCCTTGCCGAATTGGCAATCTTTGCGGCCCTCTTCCTCGCCGTGACACGCCGCCTCTGGCCGGGTTCGTTCTCCTATGATCCCGGCACCCGCATCACCGATGATTCCGAATTGCGCATGTCGTTGGCACTGCTCGCGGTTATTCCTATGCTCCTGTTCCTGCGCCATTGGCTGGCCGCCACCGAAGGTGTCGCTCCGGTCGAAGGTGATCTGGGCTCGGGTCTGCATGCGCTCTGGGGCGCGCTGTTCACCACACTCTCTTTCCTCACCACCACCGGCTTCACTTCGGCCGACTGGGTCACCGCGCGCAACTGGTCGGGGCTTGAAACGCCGGGTCTTGTGCTGGCGGGGCTTGCCATCTTTGGCGGCGGCATCGCCACCACGGCGGGTGGGGTGAAACTCCTGCGCGTCTATGCCCTGTTCCGCCACGGCGAACGCGAGCTTGACCGCCTGATCCACCCGAATTCCGTTGGCGGCTCGGGTCAGTCCGCCCGCCGCCTGCGGCGCGAAGGGGCCTATCTCGCCTGGATCTTCTTCATGCTCTTCGCGCTGTCCATCGCGATCCTTGTGGCAGCGCTGGCCCTTGTCGGAATCGAATTTGAAACCGCCCTGATCCTCACCCTTGGCGCGCTCACCACCACCGGTCCGCTCACCAGCGTCGCTGCGACAGACCCCATCGCCCTTGCCCTTCTGCCCGCCGCCGCCAAGGCCATTCTGGGCGTCGCCATGGTCATCGGGCGGCTGGAGCTTCTGGCGATTCTCGTTCTGCTTGCGCCCGACAGTTGGCGCAACTGAGCGGCAGCCCTGTCACAGCCGTCTAAAACTCTGTTTTTGGGCTGGAAACTGTCTGCAAGGCATACCATACTTTGTTCCGTTGGACGGCAGCCCGGGCTGAGGGAACGGGTGTCCAACCTGCGCGACAAGACCAATAACAAAGGCAAAGACAAAAATGGCCGGCGATAAACAAAATTTGCAGGACGCCTTTCTCAATCACGTCCGAAAAGCCAAGGTTCCGGTGACGATTTTTCTGATCAACGGGGTAAAACTGCAGGGTGTTATCACCTGGTTTGACAATTTCTGCGTTCTTCTGCGCCGTGATGGCCAATCGCAGCTTGTCTACAAGCATGCGATTTCCACCATCATGCCGGGCGCTCCGATCAACCTCTATGAAGGCGAAGACTGATTTCAGACCGCCCCGAAGACGAGGATGACGATCTCCCGCTTTTGACCGAGCGGGTGGAACGCGACCGCTCCACTGCGGCCCGCGCCACGCGGGCCTTTGTGCTGCACCCCGATATCCGCTCTGCCAAATCGCGGCGCCTGCCGGAACATGGCTTGGCCGAGGCGGTCAGCCTTGCCAATGCCCTGCCGGAACTTGATGTGATCGGCGGCGAGGTGATCCGCCTGCCGCGCCTGCATCCCGGAATGCTGTTCGGCTCGGGCAAGGTCGAAGACCTGAAGGCCCGCTTCAAGGCCGAAGACATCGCCCTTGTGCTGGTGGATGGCCCCGTCTCCCCCGTCCAGCAGCGCAATCTGGAAAAGGAATGGGGCGTCAAACTGCTCGACCGCACCGGTCTTATCCTTGAGATTTTCGCCGATCGCGCCCGCACCCGCGAAGGCGTGCTGCAGGTGGAACTCGCAGCGCTCAGCTATCAACGCACCCGCCTCGTCCGCGCCTGGACCCACCTCGAACGCCAGCGCGGCGGTTTCGGCTTTGTCGGCGGTCCGGGCGAGACGCAGATCGAAGCTGACCGCCGCGCCATCGACGATCAGGTGATCCGCCTGAAACGGCAGTTGGACAAGGTGGTCAGAACCCGCGAGCTTCACCGCGCCGCCCGCCGCAAGGTGCCGTTCCCCATCGTGGCCCTTGTGGGCTACACCAACGCGGGCAAAAGCACGCTCTTCAACCGCGCCACGGGGGCCGAGGTTCTGGCCAAAGACATGCTCTTCGCCACGCTCGACCCCACCATGCGCGGCGTCACCCTGCCATCCGGGCGCAAGGTGATCCTGTCTGACACCGTGGGCTTCATCTCCGACCTGCCCACCCAGCTTGTCGCCGCCTTCCGCGCCACGCTGGAAGAGGTGCTCGAAGCCGACCTCATTCTGCATGTGCGCGACATCGCGCACCCCGAAACCAACGAACAGGCCGCCGATGTGGCCGATATCCTGCAATCCTTGGGCGTCGGTCCCGCCACGCCCCAGTTTGAAATCTGGAACAAGCTCGACCTCGTCGATGCCGCGCAGCGTGAGGCGCTCACCCAGCAGGCCGCCACCCGCGACCGGGTCTTCCCCGTTTCCGCCCTCACCGGCGAAGGCATCGACCGCCTGCTTGATGCCGTGTCCGCCGCCTTCGACGAGGAAAAGACCGACCGCACCTTTGCCGTCCCCTTCACCGACGGCCGCCGCCGTGCCTGGCTTCATGCCGAAGGTGTCGTCCTCGACGAAACCCCCACCGACACCGGCTTCGCCGTCACCGTCCGCTGGACCGCCCGTCAGGAAAAACGCTACCGCGATCTCGGTTGAAGCCCGGCTCGCCTCAGCATCACGCGCCTCGTCCCATCACTGAAACCTCTGCTTCCCCATTCTTCTCTGCCAAAATATCCCGGGGGTCCGGGGGCTGGCCCCCGGTCCGCCCTCAGCACTCCGCGCCACGGCCTGCCATGATGTCTGGCATCCGCCGTTCCACCCAACCGGCCAGCGCCCGCACATGCGCCGCCGCCTCTTCCCCGATCTCAGTCAGGGAATAATCCACATGCGGCGGCACCACGTCATGGGCCACCCGCCGCACCATCCCGCTGCCCTCCAACCCTTGCAGGGTCTGCGCCAGCATCCGCTCGCTCACATCGCCAAGTTCCCGGCGCAATTGTGAAAAGCGCAGGGTCCGCCCCGCCAACGCCACAAGGATCAGCGCACCCCAGCGGCTTGTCAGCAATTGCAGCACCTGCCGGGATGGGCAGAGCGGATGCAGCACATTCGGCTGCGCCCCCGGTGGTGGGGTAGGATAATCCTTCATCGCACAGAACCCTGTCTTGAAATATGGGATACTTACCAAAATGTACGTACTTCCTTTTCGTAAGTAAACCCGCCATCTCCTGCCCACCACATCATGGAACGGAGTGAACCCACATGACCATCGCCATCACCGGTGCCACCGGCCAACTTGGCCGCCTTGCCATCGCCGCCCTACAGGCGCGCGGCCAAACCCCCATCGCGCTGGTCCGCGATCCGGCCAAGGCGGCCGACCTCAAGACCGAGGCCCGCGCCTTCGATTATGCGGCAAGCCAGACGCTTGCCCCGGCGCTCAGGGGTGTTGACACACTCGTTCTCATTTCCTCCAACGATGTCCAGAACCGCATGGCGCAGCACCGCAACGTCATCGCCGCCGCCAAGGCGGCAGGCGTGTCGCGCATCCTCTACACCTCCATCCTGCGGGCTGGCACATCGCCGATGCTGCTCGCCGCGGATCACAAGGCCACGGAACAGGCGATCCGCGCCTCGGGCCTGCCCTTCACCTTCCTGCGCAATGCTTGGTACACCGAAAACCACACTGCCGGGCTGGCCGGGGCCATCGCGGCAGGTGCCCTGATCGGGTCTGGCGGCGACGGGCGATTCTCCACCGCAGCGCGGGCGGATTACGCCGAAGCCATCGCCGTCACGGCCGCAAATCCGGGCCACGAGAATGCCATCCACGAACTCGCCGGGGATGGGTCCCACAGCTATGCCGAACTCGCCGCCGAAGTTTCGCGGCAGACGGGCAAGACCATTCCCTACAACGATCTCCCGCCCGATACCTATGCCGGCATCCTGCAGTCTTTCGGTCTTCCTGAAGGATTCGCGCATGTTCTGGCGGATAGTGACGTTCAGGCTGCCAAAGGCGCGCTCTTTGATGACAGCCGCACCCTGTCACGGCTGATCGGTCGCCCGACCACGCCGATGGCTGCAACCGTGGCCGCCGCTCTGGCATGAAAAAAGGGCAGGGGGTCAGGCCGCCCGCACGGCAGGCCTGATCCCCTGCGCCACAACGCCCGCATCCACCAACTTGCCGATCTGTCCGGACCCAAGGCCCAGCAGATCGGCAAGGATTTCCTCGGTATGTTCACCCAACACAGGTGCCGCCACCGGCCCCATCCGGGCAAAGTCGGAAAAGCTCACGGGCGATCCCGGCACCGCCAAGCGCCCGATCCCCGGCTGATCCAGCATCGCAAACATCGGATTGTCAGGCGACAGGTCCGGGTCATCCGCCACCGCCCCGGCAAAGCTGCGAAAGACCGACCAGGTCAGCCCGGCGCCATCGAACAGCGGCCCCACCTCTTCCAGCCGCCGCGCCGCAAACCACGGCTCCAGCACCGCCGTAATCTCCTTGCGCGCCAGCCAACGATTGCCTTCCTGCCGCAGATCCAACCCCAGCTGATCCGCAAGCCCGGTCATCTCTGCCTCACAGCCGGTCACCTTGACCAGCCCGCGCCATTGCCGATCCGTCAGCCCCACCACCATCACCCGCGTCCCGCAGGCCAGCACGAAATCCTGGCCATATGCGCCGTAAAGCGCATTGCCTGCCTTGGCGCGGTCCACGCCGTTCACCGCAACCTCACCGACAATTCCCAGATTGGCCATCATCGCCGCCGCCACATCCTTCAGCGACAATTCCGCCAACTGCCCCTTGCCGGTCCGCAACCGATGCCGCTCTGCCGCCAGCAGGGCGTTCACCACCATACCCCCCGCGATGCAATCCCATGCGGGCAGCACATGCGCCACCGGCTCGGTCGATCCCTCCGCCCCCGTCGCCATCGGAAAGCCCAAGCTGGGGTTCACCGTGTAATCCACCGCAGGTTCGCCCCGCCGCGTGCCCGTCAGCGACACCATGATCAAATCCTCCCGCCGCGCCTGCAGCGCGGGGTAATCCATCCAGCCCCGCGCGCGCAGATTGGTCAGGAACATCCCCGCATCCGGCCCCGGCGCACAGATCAACTCCGCGACAATCTCCTGCCCTTCGGGCCGCGCCATATCCACCGCAAGCGACCGCTTGCCCTTGTTCATCCCCGCCCAGAAGAGGCTTGCCCCATCCTTCGTCACCGGCCAGCGATGCGCGTCCAGCCCCCCCTGCGGGCGGTCAAAGCGGATCACATCCGCCCCCATCTGCGCCAAGGTCATTCCCGCCAGCGGCACCGCCACAAAGGCCGATCCCTCCACCACCCGCATCCCCGCCAGCACGCCCGCCATCGCCTAAGCCCCCCAAGCCATTTCGGCCTGCATGCAGACCAACCCATCCCCGTTTACCGTCGCCAGACTGTCGCCCACGCCCTGCAGGCTCAACGCGTCGAAATGGAACAGCGGCCGCACCCCCCGGAACTTGTATCCCGCAGGGATCGCCCACCCATGCCGCGCGCGGCCTGCCTCCATCAACAGCATCGCCTGCATCGGGCCATGCACCACCAGACCGGGATATTTCTCCACCCCCGTCGCATAGGGCAGGTCGAAATGAATGCGATGCGCGTTAAAGGTCAGGGCCGAATAACGAAACAGCCGCACCTCATCCATCGCCACCGGATCGGACCACTCCGCCTCGGGCGCGGGCACGGGCGGCGGCGGGGTAAACCGTTCCGGCATCGCGATAAAGACGATGTCCTGCTCTTCCTCCACCGCCAACCCTGCCGCGCCATGCACATCATGGCGCACGGTGACAAAGACCATCCGCCCCGTCGTGCCGGTCTTTTCCGAAACCTTCAGGATTTCCGACCGCCGATAGAGCGGCTCTCCAATCCGCAGGGGCGCATGAAACCGCAGCCGCCCGCCCGCCCACATCCGCCGCTCCAAGGGCACGGGCGGCAGAAACCCACCCCGCGCCGGATGCCCGTCCGGCCCCAGTTCCGCCATCGCGGCTTCCGGCGTCCATCCCATCCAATGCCAAAGCGGCGGCAGCACCGCGCCAGCGGCGAAATCGCCGCCAACCCCCAGCGTGGCGGCCATCTGCCGTGCCTGTCTTGCACTGATTTCGTCACGGGCCTCTTCGACCCGGCCCACCCATGCGCCGAATGCCTCGGTCATCTTTTTTCCCTGATCCCCGCCTGCACGCAATAATGTTGCGCGACGGCAAAAGGTCAAGCGTTAGGCCGGCAGAGATTGGGGCAGGGGGGGGCCTATTCCTCCTCAGGGGTCAGCACAGTCACCCCCACCGCTGCCGCCCGCGCAAGTTCGGGGTCAAGCGACATGGGCACATATTCGCCCCGCCGCCACAACTCCCCCAGATCATCATAGAACCGGCTCAGGGGATGCCCCGATTGCCCGGTCGAGGTGATAAAGACCGACGAGTCCGGATCGGCAAAGTCATACACGCCCCGGAACCCCGCGCCATGCACGTTCAGAAACGGCTCCGGCCCGTCGCCCTTGGTCTTGCCCCGCAACAGCGTGTGGTCATCGCCGCTGGTCGATTGCCGGATGTTCACGAAGTAGCGCAGCACGGGCAGGTTCCCCAGCACCGGATGGTCATGCGTCGCCTGATGCGCATCGCCCCAGCGCCAGCTTTCGGGGTTCGGCCCATAGGTTTCCTGCAAGGTCAGCAACGCCTCATCCAGCGCGATCCGCGCCAGATCGGCGCAGCTTTCCACCACCGCCGATTGCACCACATCGCACCACACACTGGCCCCGTCCACATTGCGATAGACCCGCTCAATCAGCAGCGGCTCGATATGCGTGAACGTGTCCGCCAGCGGCCCCAGATCATCGCGGATCAACCGGTCCTGCAAGGCCCGCACCCAGGCCTGATAGATCAGCGGCTCCGGCAGATGCTCGCTCATCTCGCCATTCCAGGCCGCCAATATTTCCAGCGCGCGTTGGCGCAGCCTCTCCGGCGTGCCCTCGGGTGCCGCCTCGCCGGTGAACCACAGATCCGCCCCGATCAGCGGCAACAGCGACCTTGCGGTAAAACTCACCGTGTCCAACTGCGCCTCGATAAAACTTTCCCGCGTATGCACCTCGCGCGCCTGCATCAGTGTCAGCCAGCGCTGGATGCGCTGCGTATCGCCCCAGTCATAGGACACATGCAGCGGAAACGGCCGGTCCACGGTCTTGTTGTTGGTGTTTCCCAACAGGCCCGAGGTCGGGTTCATCACCCGCGGGTTGTCCTCATAGGGCAGGATCCCCTGCCAGCGGTTCTCGGCGATCCAGCCGGGAACGGGCATCCGCCCCTTGCTTTGATGGCCGGGGTCGCGGGCGGGCATCGCGCCCATCAACTGCATCCCAATCCCACGCTGATCGGCCAGCATCACATTCTGTGCCGGTGCCACAACCAGACGGCCCATCTCCATCGCCTCGGTCACCGACCCGGCGCCCATCATCCGGATAACCGCCGTCATCGACGTGTCTGCCCCCGTCAGCGCCGTCCATGACAGCGCCGCCACATGCCCCGGCGGGGTGACCGATCCGATGTCATAATGCGTGCCGGGCAATACCGGCCCATTATCTGTCCAGCGCAGGGTGATCGTGACAGGGGTCTCATCCTTCACCGTGATGATCGACCGGCGGGTGACGAACTCCTTCCACCCATCCGGCGTGCGGTACTGCTCCGGGTTGTCGGGATTCACCTCTTCGATGAACAGGTCCTGATCATCCAGATAGCTGGACGTCAGCCCCCAGCCCAGCGCCTCGGACCGCCCCACCAGAACGGCCGGAATGCCGGGGATGGTGCCGCCGATCACACCGCCCGCCGCCAGTTCCAACCGCGCCAGATACCACACGGTCGGTGCGGTGAAGCCCAGATGCGGGTCATTGGCCAGCAGCGCCCCACCCGCCGCAGACCGTGCCGGAACCGCCGCCCAGGCATTCGATGCACCCGCCAAGTCGCGCGTGGGAAAGGGCGACAGCACATCATTCGACGCCCGCCGGATCGGTTCAAGGCTCGGGCTTACTCCCGGCACAAGGCTGGAATAGTCGGGCAGAGCGGTCACACCGCTTCCCGGCGCATCGGGCAGGATGTCGCGCACGCGCGCATCCGGCAGCACCAGCGATACCCGCGCCCGCAACACCTCATTCTCCAGCTGCCCCGACAGTTGCAGCGCCATCAGTTTAAGAATTGCAATGGAATCAGCCGGTTGCCAGGCCGCGATCTCGTTGGAGAACAGAAACATCTCCGGAGCACCGCGGCCCCGCGCCTCGCGGTTCACTTCGCTGATCCAGGCATTCACGCCCCGCGCATAGGCCTCCAGCGCCGTTTGCGTGGTGGCGTCCTGCACGGCAACCGACTCCTGCGCCAGACCATAGAGATCATAGCGCCGCATCAACTCGTCGATCCTCAGCGTGCGGTTGCCAAACACCTCGGACAAACGCCCCTGCACCGTGCGGCGCAGCATGGTCATCTGCCACAACCGGTCCTGCGCATGGGCAAAGCCCAAGGCAAAGAACACATCCGCATCCGCCTGGCCAAAGATATGGGGGACATTGTCATTGTTTCGCACGATCTCGACCGGGGCCGAAATCCCCGCAATGTCGAAATCCTCGTCATAATCGGGCAAAGAGCGCGACAGGAAATAGTACAGGATCATCCCCGTCAGCAGCGACAGGACGATCATCCCTGTGAACAGGCGCAACATCCAGCGAAAGACAAGGAACATCTGGGGCCTGTTCTTGACGACGGTTACCGTATGGCTTCCTAGTCCATCGCAGAACGAAGGGCAATCCAACGGGGGAAACGATGGCGCGACTGGCATTTCTGGGCCTTGGCGTAATGGGCGGGCCGATGGCGCGCCATCTTGCGGCCAAGGGGCATCAGGTGACGGTCTACAACCGCACCACGGCCAAGGCCGAAGCCTGGGTCGCAGCCCATGGCGGCACCTTGGGCCACACTCCGGCCAAGGCCGTGGCGGGCGCGGAATTTGTCATGGCCTGTGTGGGCAATGACGACGACCTCGCCCATATCTGTACCGGCCCAGACGGGGCCTTTGGCGCCATGGCGCCGGGCACCGTCTTTGTCGATCACACCACCGTCTCGGCCCAAATCACCCGCCACCTCTCCACCATTGCCGCCGCGCAAGGCATCGGCTTTGTCGATGCCCCCGTCTCGGGCGGGCAGGCCGGGGCTGAAAACGGCGTCCTTTCCGTGATGTGCGGCGGCAGTATCGAAGATTACGACCGCGCCGAACCCATCATCGCCGCCTATGCCCGCATCTGCCGCCGTCTGGGCGACAGCGGGGCCGGACAACTGGCCAAGATGATGAACCAGATCTGCATCGCAGGCCTGATGCAGGGCCTGTCCGAAGCGCTTGCCTTCGGCCAGAAGGCCGGGCTGGACGGCGAGGCTGTGGTCGAGGTCATCAGCCAAGGCGCCGCAGGATCATGGCAGATGGTCAACCGCCACAAGACGATGCTGAAAGACGCGTTTGATTTCGGCTTCGCGGTGGACTGGATGCGCAAGGATCTGGGCATCTGCCTGAAGACTGCCGACGAGATCGGCGCATCGCTCCCTGTCACCGCGCTGGTGGATCAATTCTACAAGGACGTCCAGAACATGGGCGGCGGCCGGAACGACACATCCAGCCTGATCCGGCGTCTACGTTGAGGTAGGGCAGGGGGGCAACAGCCCCCCCGCACCCCCCCATCACGGAATGATCCGCGTGTATTTCACTCCGGCCAGCGTCGCCCCGGCGATCAGCCCCTGCTGACCAAAGACCAGCGCAATGACGGGGTCGATCTCGGTGGTTTCCTTGCCGATGCTGGCCCCTTGCTCGGGTGTCGCATATTTCAGGTCCGCACTCGCCGCCCAGCCGGTAGAAGCCCGGAACTCTGCCAGCGCCTCGGGCGTCATGAAGAACAACGCATGGGCATATTGCTGTGCGCCGATCTGCAACCCGTAGCTCGCCTTGGTGGAGGAATAGTAATCCACCGTCACATCCCGGATCTGCAGCGCGCCGCGACCGTAAGCCCCGCCAAGGAAGAACCCGGCCTCCGTGATCAGCGGCATGTAAAGAACGCCCGCCGCGCGCCCGGCCAGATCCTGCGTCCCCGGATAGCGGGAAAACAGGAAGCTCCTTGTCGCGCTGACCCGCGCGTCGATCTGCTGCGCGCCGCTGCCGCCCACGCCATTGCCGCAGGCTGCGGTCAGCATCAGCGATGCCCCGGCCCCGCCCAACAGCGCCCGTCTTGAAATCTGTTCCATGAAACCCGCCCTCTCTTGCCTCGTCGGGGGTCTCTGCCCCCGCTCACGCGATACAATAGCGACATTCCGCCGCCCTGTCATGCCCCGCCTGTTGCCCCGGCAAGGCCCCGCCGCCCGGGGCTTTGCTGCGACAAGAAAAAAGGGGGCTGTCTGCCCCCTCTTGGCGCTTCGCGCCAATTCACCCCCGAGGATATTTGAACAGAGAAGAGGGGGCAGGGCCGTTCAGCCCCAGCTCCAGCCAGCGCGCAGCTTGCGGGCGGCTTCGGGGGCGAAATAAGTCAGGATGCCGTCACAGCCCGCGCGCTTGAACCCCATCAGGCTTTCCATCATCGCCTTCTCGCCATCGATCCAGCCGCGATCCGCCGCGCCGCGGATCATCGCGTATTCGCCCGACACCTGATAAGCATAGGTTGGCGCGCCGAAGGCATCCTTTACCCTGCGGCAGATGTCGAGATAGGGCATCCCCGGCTTGACCATCACCATATCCGCCCCCTCACGCAGGTCGCGCTCCACCAGACGCAGGGCCTCGTCGCTGTTGGCAGGGTTCATCTGATAGGTCTTCTTGTCGCCCTTCAGCGCGCCGGAGGCCCCCACCGCATCGCGGAAGGGTCCGTAGAATGCGCTGGCATATTTCGCTGCATAAGACAGGATCGCCACATCCTTGTGACCCGCCGCCTCAAGCGCGCGCCGCATCGCGCCGATGCGCCCATCCATCATGTCGGACGGCCCCAGGATATCGGCGCCCGATTCCGCCTGCGCCAGCGCCATCTTCAGCAGCGCCTCGATCGTTTCATCGTTCAGGATCACCCCGTCGCGGACCAGTCCGTCATGGCCATTGGCGTTGTATGGATCCAGCGCGACATCCGTCATCACCGCAATCTCGGGCACCGCCGCCTTGATCGCCCGGATCGCGCGATTGGCCAGATTGTCCGGGTTCCACGCTTCCTCACAGCCTTCCGTCTTCAGCGCCGGGTCCGTGTAGGGAAACAGGCAGATCGCCGGAATACCCAGGCCCGCCGCCTCTTCCGCCGCCTTCACGATCAGATCCACGCTCAGCCGCTCCACCCCCGGCATCGAGGCGATGGGTTCCCGAACCCCCACGCCGTCGCGCACGAAGACGGGCCAGATCAGATCGCCCACCCCCAGCAATGTCTCTTGTGACAATGCCCGCAGCGCAGCCGTCCGGCGCAGGCGGCGAAAGCGGGTGGCCGGGGTCGGTGCGGAAATCGGTCTCATCAGGCGGGCCTCGGGGTTGGGAAGAACCAGCGGGGGCTTGCGCCCACGCCCCTTGCCTGCCAGAGAAAGAGCCGCGCCTCAAGCCGTCACGACGCAGCACCGGGCGCGCAGGCAGACAGGGACGCGCGGGTTGGACTGGTACAAGACGATATTCGAAGTGATCGACCTGCGATCCTTCTCCAACCTCTGGTTCTGGCTGGCACTGGCAGTGATGTGGTCCACCGTGAGCCATTTTGTCATCGGCGTGCCGCATGATCTTATCCGTCGCGCTGAACGGGATGGCGATCAGGCCATGGCCGATGTCGAAGCGCTGGCCCATATTTACACGCGGCGATTCCTGTTCCTGATGCGCAGCGGCGGGCTGATCCTCATCTGGTTTGTGTGTTTTCTGGTGACGGGATTATTGCTTCTGGCCATTCTCTACCGCGTGGAATTCGCCCAGGCCGTGCTTTTCCTGCTGGTGCCGATGCTGGGCGTGGGTACGATGACCTTTCGCACCTGCCTGAGCATCGAAGGCTCCGATCTGCGTGGCCACGATCTGCTGCGCTGCCTGCGCCGCCACCGCATCACGGTGCAAAGCGTGGGGATGTTCGCGCTGTTCTTCACCGGCATGTTCGGGATGTACCAGAACCTGACCCTCGGCGTCTTTGGCTGACCCTTTCTCTCCTCCTGATCCGGCAGAAGGTCCGCAATAGGCGTTGACGCCGCCGCCTCTGCGGTTAAGTCAGTCGCCATGCAGACCGGTCCTCGCATCCTCCTTGGTGGCGCACCCGAAGGGTACGACGCCCGCCTCCTTTCCCGTGAACTGGAAAAGGGTGCCCCGATCATCCATATCGCCCGTGATGACAAACGGGCCGAGGCGATGGCCGCCGCCCTCACGGTGATGGCGCCGGGCGCATTGGTGCTGGATTTCCCGGCCTGGGATTGCCTGCCCTATGATCGGGTCTCGCCCAACCCCGCCATTTCCGCCCGCCGCATGGCCACGCTGGCCGCCCTGGCCGAGGGGATCAAGGGCTCCTTCATCCTGCTTACCACCCTGACCGCCGCCACCCAGCGCCTACCGGCCAAGGACGTGATCCGCGGGGCCTCCTTCTCGGCCCGCGTGGGCGACCGTGTGGATGAGGCGCGGCTCAAGGGTTTTCTCACCCGGATGGGCTTTTCGCCGGCCTCTACAGTGGCCGAGCCCGGCGATTTCGCCCTGCGCGGCGGCATTGTCGATATCTGGCCCCCCGGCAGCCGGTCGCCCATCCGGCTTGATTTCTTTGGCGATGTGCTTGATGGCGCGCGACGTTTCGATCCCGACACCCAGCGCACCACCGAAAAGCTAGCCTCGGTCGATTTCGCGCCGATGTCTGAGATCATCATGGATGAGGCCGCGATCACCCGCTTTCGCCAGTCTTATCGGCTGGAATTCGGGGCAGGGGGATCGGATGACCCGTTGTATGAGGCTGTCAGCGCCGGGCGCAAGCATCAGGGGATGGAGCATTGGCTGCCCTTCTTCCATGATCGGCTGGAAACCCTCTTCGACTATCTGCCCGATGCCACGGTGATGCTGGACGACCAGATCACCCCACAGCGCCTGTCGCGCTGGGAAGGGATCGAAGATCAGTATGACGCACGGCGTGAGGCGATGTCGGCCAAGGGGCGGCTCGACTCTGTCTACAAACCCGTCGCCCCCGGCCTGCTCTACCTCGACGATTCCGCTTGGGAACAGGCCACTGCCCCCCATCGCCTGGTCCAACTCTCACCCAACCCGCAAAGCCCTGGCCCCGGCGTGCTGGATGCGGGCGGGCGCATGGGGCGCAACTTCGCCCCTGAACGTCAGCAGGAAAACATCAGCCTTTTCGGTGCCTTGGCCGCGCATGTGAAGGATCTGCTTCAGGACCGTCAGGTCATCATCGCCTCATGGTCGGATGGCGCGCGCGAGCGTCTGGAAGGCCTGCTCACCGATCAGGGTGTCAGCGGCGCGCAGCGCATCCGCGACCTCCGCGATGTGCCCGATGGCAAGGGTGGCCTCTTCCTCATGGTCTGGGCGCTGGAGCAGGGCTTCACCGCCCCCGGCCTTGCCGTCATCTCCGAACAGGATGTGCTGGGCGACCGTCTGGTGGGCAAACCCAAGCGCAAGCGCAAGGCCGAAAACTTCCTGCGTGAGGTCGACACCCTCACCCCCGGCGATCTTGTCGTCCATGTGGAACATGGCGTGGGCCGCTATCTGGGGATTGAAACCATCACCGCCCTCGGCGCCCCGCATGCCTGCGTGGCGCTGGAATATGCCGAAGGCGCGAAACTTTACCTGCCGGTCGAGAACATCGAACTCCTCTCCCGTTATGGCCATGATGAGGGGCTGCTCGACCGTCTCGGCGGCGGTGCATGGCAGGCCAAGAAGGCCAAGCTCAAGGAACGCATCCGTGAGATCGCGGATCGCCTGATGCGCATCGCCGCTGAACGCGCCTTGCGCCACGCCCCCATCCTTGAGGCACCCCATAGCCTGTGGGAGGCGTTTGCCGCCCGCTTCCCGTGGCAGGAAACCGATGACCAGCTTTCCGCCATCGCCGATGTGGTGGCCGATCTCGAATCAGGCCGCCCCATGGACCGCCTCGTTGTGGGCGATGTGGGTTTCGGCAAGACCGAGGTCGCCATGCGCGCGGCCTTTGTCGCGGCACTGGCGGGGATGCAGGTCGCCGTGATCTGCCCGACCACGCTCCTTGCCCGCCAGCATTACCGCAGCTTCGCCGAACGCTTCCGGGGCTTTCCCATCACCGTCAAACCCCTGTCGCGCTTTGTCAGCGTCAAGGAGGCCAAGGTCACCCGTCAGGGCCTTGCCGATGGCACGGTGGATATCTGCGTCGGCACCCATGCGCTCTTGGCCAAGGACATCCGGTTCAAGACACTCGGCCTTCTGGTGATCGACGAAGAGCAGCATTTCGGCGTCTCCCACAAGGAACGGCTGAAAGAGATGAGGTCCGAAATCCACGTCCTCACCCTCACCGCCACACCCATCCCGCGCACTCTGCAACTCTCGCTCGCCGGCGTGCGCGACCTGTCCATCATCGCCACACCCCCGGTCGACCGCCTCGCCATCCGCACCTATGTCAGTGAATTCGACCCCGTCACCCTGCGCGAGGCGCTCTTGCGCGAACGCTATCGCGGCGGGCAATCCTTCATCGTCGTCCCCCGCATCGCCGACCTGCCGGAAATCGAGGATTTCCTCAAAACCCACGTCCCCGAGGCCAGCTACATCATCGCCCATGGCCAGCTTGCCGCTGGCGATCTGGATGAGCGGATGAACGAATTCTACGACGGCAAGTATGACGTGCTCCTCTCCACCACCATCGTGGAATCGGGCCTCGACATTCCCACCGCCAACACCATGATCATCCACCGCGCCGATATGTTCGGCCTGTCCCAACTCTACCAAATCCGGGGCAGGGTGGGCCGCGCCAAGACCCGCGCCTATTGCTTCCTCACCACCAAACCCCGCGCGCCGCTCACGCCGCAGGCCATGAAACGCCTCCGCCTTCTGGGCAGCCTCGACAGCCTCGGTGCAGGTTTCAACCTCGCTTCGCATGACCTCGACTTGCGCGGCGCAGGCAATTTGCTGGGCGAGGAACAGTCGGGCCATATCAAGGAAGTGGGCTATGAGCTGTACCAGCAGATGCTGGAAGACACGATCGCCAAGCTGAAATCGGGCGAATTGTCCGGCCTCGCGCCGCTGGATGACCAATGGGCCCCGCAGATCAACCTCGGCGTCCCGGTCCTGATCCCCGAGGATTACATCCCCGATCTCGACATCCGCCTCGGCCTCTATCGCCGCCTCTCGTCACTCACCACAAAGGTGGAACTCGAAGGCTTCGCCGCCGAACTGATCGACCGGTTCGGTCCCCTCCCGCGCGAGGTGAACACCCTGATGCTGGTCATGCGGATCAAATCCATGTGCAAACGCGCCGGGATCAGCCGTCTGGACGCCGGGCCAAAAGGGGCCACGGTACAATTCCACAACGATAAATTCGCCAATCCCGCAGGTCTGGTGGATTTCATCAAGTCTGATCCCGCCAACCGTGTGCAGGGCAACAAGATCGTCTTGATGCGCGACTGGAAAACTGAGGCCGACCGCATCAAAGGCGCCTTCGCCATCGCCCGCGATCTCGCCGAAAAGGTGGTCAAACCCGAAAAGACAACCGCGAAAGCCGTCAAGGCCTAGCGCTGCGTTCCCTCTGCCCGTTCCCTACCTCGGGATCAGCCGCATCAACGCCCAACCCGCAGCCGCAAACACCGCCACCCCCGCCATCAGCGGATAAGGCGTGCCGTTGAACATCAGCCCCACCGGGGCAGCCAACACGACAGAGGCCACCGTCGCAATCGCCCCCATCACACTCGCCGCCATCCCGGCGATATGGCCCACCGGTTCCAACCCAAGCGCATTCAGATTGCCAATGGTCAGCCCGGTCATGAAGAACACGCCGATGGTCCACACCAGATGCGCCGGAAAGGCCAGGGCACCCGGCCACATGCCCATCGACTTGGTCAAGAGCATCGCGCAGGAAAACACCACCTGCGCTGCCAGAGTGACCGTGATCATCCGCCGCATCCCCAACCGCCCCACCAGCTTGGCGTTGATCAGGCTCGACGTCCCCGACACCACCGCAATCACCGCGAACCACAGCGCGAAGCGGTCCCCCTCGCCATAGACCTGATCAAAGATCGGCTGGGTAGCTGACAGCGTGGCAAACAGGCAGGCAAAGCCCAGCGTCTGCACCGCGATCGACACCACCACCACCCGATGCGACAACACCTCGACAAAGGCCGACCGCAATGTCGCCACCCGCAAGGGCCGCCGCTGTGCTGCCGTCAGCGTCTCGGGCTGGCGCAGCCAGAACCACAGCATCGACAGGCCGGAAAACACAAGGAAAGCGAGGAAAATCCCCCGCCAGCCCGTCACCCACATGATCCCCTCACCGATGAAGGGCGCAATCGCGGGCACCAGCGTAAAGATCATCATGGCGAAACTCACCACCCGCGCCATGTCGCGCCCCTTGTACAAGTCCCGCACCAGCGCCAGCGACACCACCCTTGGCCCGGCTGACCCCAGCCCCTGCAACAACCGCGCGATCAGCACGCCCTCCAGCGTGGGCGAGACATACGCCACAAGGGCCGAGGCACAGTACAGCGCCGCCCCGGCCAGGATCACGGGCCGCCGCCCAAAGGCATCCGACAATGGCCCTGCAAACAACGTCCCGATCCCCATCCCCAGCACGAAAGAGGTCAGGATCAACTGCGCCGCATTCGGCGCATCGGGCGACAACTCCGCCGCGATCTCTGGCAGGGCGGGCAGCATCGCATCGATGGAAAAGGCTATGGTGGCAAACAGCATCGCGATCATCGCGATGAATTCACGTGGCCCCATGATGGCGGCGGGTCGGGTGTCCGGGGGGGTTCTCTGTGTCATGAAATCCTGCTAACATGGGGGTTCACCCGGCGAAACCACCCAAAGCGCACAGATGTCTGTGCGCTCCCCGTCTTCGCAAAGGGGACTGATTTTTCGCAGAAAAATCGTTGTCCCCGGAAAAGAGCGGCAACGAATTTCCTGCGAAAATTCAGCCGCCCCGGCGCTTAGCCCTGCGCGATCTTTTCGGCCAGTTCGTCGATCACCTGCTGCCACAACTCCACGGGCTGCGCGCCCGACACCACGTATTGCTGCGCGATCAGGAAGGTCGGCACCGCGTTCACCCCTTTCTGGCGCGCATCCATATCGCGCGCCCGGATGTCATCGGCATCGGCATCGGTCGCCAAGAGCCGCGCCACTGCCGCAGCCTCCATCCCCACCTCGCCCGCCAGCCGCGCCAACGTGGCAGCGTCGCCAATATCCGCGCCCTCACGCCAATGCGCCTTGAACAGCCGCGCCACCATCGCCGTCTGCCGCCCTTCGATCCCCGCCCAATGGATCACCCGATGCGCATCCAGCGTGTTCGGCAGGCGCGTGACCTTTTCCATGTCGATTTCGGCCCCAGCGGTCTTCGCATGCTCCGCCACCTGCAACATGGCTTGCACCGCCTTCTCCCGACTGCCGAACTTTGCCGCCAGATAATCCACATGCCCCACACCCTCCTTGGGCATCTCCGGGTTCAACTGGAACGGATGCCATTGCACCTGAAACGGGTGGTTCGGGCGGCTTTCCATCGCCCGGTCCAGATTGGCCTTCCCGATCAGGCACCAGGGGCAGACGGGATCGGAAAAGATATCCAGACGGATCACAGCGCGCCCTCCTCAGGCGTGGGTCGGGGCAGCAACGCGGCCAGCGCCCGACGGTTCAGCTTGTTGTTGGCCGAACGCGGCAGGGCGTCAAGCCGATGGTAAAGGCGCGGCTGCTTCCACCGCGCCAGTTGCTTCATCGCATGCGCTTCCAGCGCCGCCATCTCCGCTCGACCCACAAAGAAACAGCCAATCACGCGCACCCCCGGCCTGACCGCCACATCCGTCACCGCCACATCCTCCACGCCCGCGCAGGCCGCCATCACCGCCTCCACCTCCAGCGGCGACACGCGAAATCCTCCCGCATTCATCAGGTCATCCGCGCGCCCCGCAAATCGGATGGCCCCTTCCGGGGACATCACCGCCAGATCGCCCGTCACGAACCAGTCGCCCCGAAACCGCGCCGCCGTCGCCGCCTCATCCCCCAGATAGCCCAGCATCAGCCCCGGATCGCGCTGGTCCACCGCCAAGACCCCAACGTCACCGCGCGCAACGGGCGAACCATCCTCGCCCAGCACAGCCAGATGTCGGCCCGGTTGCACCCATCCCGCCGTTCCGGGCAGGGCAGGGCGGTCCGGGCTGCCAGACAGATACGTCGACACCTCCGTCATCCCAAGCGCCTCATGCACCGCACAGCCTGTTGCCGCCTCCCAGGCCGCACGCAGCGCCCCTGGCATCGCCTCTCCGGCTGACAATCCATGCCGCAACTTCGGCAGTGCAGGCAGTCCTGCCCGCAGCATCTGCCGATAGACCCCCGGTGCAGCCGCAAAGACCGTCACCTCGAACCGCTGCACCAACAGCGGCAACGCGGCCGCCTCCACCCCTGCCGCCGGAATCAGCGCCGCCGCACCCAGCGTCCAGGGGTCCATCAACCCGGTCCCCAGCGTGTAGGTCCAGTTGAACGCCCCCGCATGCATCACCCGGTCGGCTCCGGAAATCCCTTCCCAGCCCTGATGCATCATCCCTCGCGCCCAGATCGCCCGATGCGCATGCCCCACGGCCTGCGCCCGGCCCGAAGTGCCAGAGGTGAACACCGCATAGGCCAGCCGCTCCGGGCTTCCCATGTCCCAGTCACAAGGCGGCAGCCGCTCCCACTCCACCACCTCAGATGCCGCGACCACCGGGCAGGGCAGGGGATCAGGCAGCGCCACTCCATCCCCCGCGACGATCAGCGCAGGGTTCACCACCGCCGCCATCCGCGTGATCTCCGGCCCTGTCAGCGCGGCAGATGTCGGCACAGGCACCAGCCCCGCCGCAATCGCCCCCAGAAACAGCACCGGAAATTCCACCACATTGCCCAGCCGCATCAGCACCCGGTCACCTGGCACCAACCCGCGTGCCAGCAGCCCCGTGCCACACCCGCGAACCGCCGCCATCAGTCGCGAATAGCTCCACCCCTCCGCCCCGTCGGGACTGACGATCTGCAAGGCGATCCGCTTCGGCACCCGCGCGCAAGAGGCCTCCAGCACATGACGCGCCAGATTGAACGGGGCAGGGCAGGCCGGCCAGGGGCCAAGGTCAATTTCGGACAGCATCCCGCCTTTCTAGGCTCTCACAGCGCCGTTGCAAGCAGACCCCGCCTCGCGTAATGGCGAAGTCATGGCTGGATCAGACCCGAAAACCCTCATCCGCATCGCCCGCGAAAACGGGACAGAACCGCCCGTCGCGCCGCTCGATCTGGGCCAGCGCGTCCGCGACCTGCGCAAGGCAAAGGGCTGGACACTGGAACAGGCCGCCACGCAGGCGGGCCTTGCCCGCTCCACCCTGTCGAAAATCGAAAACGGTCAGATGTCGCCAACCTATGAGGCGCTGAAAAAGCTCGCCGAAGGTCTCGCGATCACCGTGCCCCAATTGTTCACCCCGCCTTCCAAGGCGCAGGTGTCTGGCCGCATGGCGGTGACAAAGGCCAATGAAGGCCTGGGCCACGC
This sequence comes from Variovorax paradoxus, assembly GCA_943370085.1. GTDB lineage: Bacteria > Pseudomonadota > Alphaproteobacteria > Rhodobacterales > Rhodobacteraceae > Paragemmobacter. The sequence goes on from CALRPT020000002.1 coordinate 308,610, forward strand.
CACCGCCACCTATGAACACGAACTCCTCGCCGGGCCGCTGACGCGCAAACAAATGCTGCCCTACCGCGCCCGCATCCGCGCCCGCGACTTTGATGAATTCGACGGCTGGGTCCGTCATGACGGCGAGGAATTCCTCTACGTCCTCACCGGCGTCATCCGGCTCTACACAGAATTCTACGAACCCGTCGATCTGCGCCGGGGCGACAGCGCCTATTACGACGCCTCCATGGGCCATAACGTGATCAGCCTGTCGGATGAGGATGCCACTATCCTCTGGGTCACATCCCTGACCTGATCGCGAACGTTTTCTGACGCAGAAAACGTGCCGAATTCTGACACAGAATTCGGGGCCGCACCCTGCGGCCCGCTCCCGGACCAACCCGGAATTTGCATCAAATTCCGCCGCGAATTCTGCGTCAGAATTCGCTTCCCTCAGAACGTGTTCTGCACCGTCCGCGCCCCGGCCGAGATGTCCTCCCCCACACCCGCGATCGTGGCACAACCCGCCAAAGCCATCAGCACCACCATCAGACCCAGATAAGCCTTCATTTGTCCCGTCCTCATTCCTGATACCACCAGACTTCGGGCTGAAAGCCCGGCCAGTCGCCATAAAGCGGCAGGCGTTCGGGATATTTCAACTCCTTGCGATGCGCCAGCCTTGATACATCCGAATACCAGATCGGAATCACATAGCGCCCCGTCGTCAGCACCCGGTCCAATGCCTGAACGGCGGCCACAAACTCCGTGTTGTCCTTGGCCGCCACCATGGTGGCGATCATCGCCTCGGCTGCGGGCGAATTCATCCCCATCCAGTTGCGCGTGCCCGGTTCCGTGACCCCCGCAGATCCCCAATAAAGCGTCTGCTCATTTCCCGGCGACAGCGACAAAGACCGGATGTAATGCGTCATGTCGAAATCGTAATTCGTGGTCCGCTCCTTGTACTGGGCGGAATCCACCGTGGTGACGCGCGCCTCGATCCCCAGCCGCTTCAACCCTTCGACATAGATCGTCGCCGCGTTGATGATGTCATCGGCGCCATTGGTGATCAGGATCTCAAAGGTGAACGGCTCGCCGGCAGCATTTTTCAGCACGCCATCCTGCACCGTCCATCCGGCCTCTTCCAGCAGTGCCGTCGCCGCCCGGATTGCCCCCCGGTTGGCCTCGCTTCCATCGCCCGCGGGCAGCGTATACCCCTCCAACGCGCCGGGCAGCAGCGTATCCTTGAACGGCGCCAGCAAGTCCGCCACCCGCCCCTCGGCAGGCGTGCCGGGCACCATCCCCAGCGGAGAGTTCGAGAAATAGGATTGGATGCGCGGCTGCGCCCCGCCATTCAGCGTCTTGTTCACCAGTTCAAAATTGAACGCCGTGATCAGCGCCTCGCGCACCCGCCAATCGGCAAACATGGCCCGCCGCGTGTTGAACACAAACCCCTCGATCCCGGATGGCCGGCTGTGCGGGATCACCGATTTCACCACATCCCCCGCAACGACGGCGGGGAAATCATATTGCTGCTCCCATTTCACCGGGTTCGTCTCGCGCCAGCTGGTGATCACGCCCGCCTTGAACGCCTCGAACACCACCCCGCCATCGCCGAAATAGTCATAGCGGATCTCGTCCAGATTGTGCTGTCCCCGGTTGAAGGGCAGGTCCGCCCCCCACCAATCGGGGTTCTTGCGATAGCTGATGAACTTGCCCGGCTCGAACTCCGCCACAACGTAAGGCCCCGATCCGATAGGGGCCTCCAATGTGGACAGGGTGAAATCCTTCCCCTCCCACTGCGCCTTCTTCAGGATGGGCCGCAGACCCAGGATCAGCGGCAATTCCCGATCCTCGGTGTTGAAGGTGAACTTCACGCTCCGCTCGCCCGTCTGTTCCACCGTGCCGATCTTCTTCCATGCTGCGGCGTAGCGTGGCTGCCCCTTGGTCCCCAGCGTCTCAAAGGACCAGATCACATCCTCCACCGTCACCGGGCTGCCATCCGAGAATCGGGCCCCCTCACGCAGGGTAAATTCCACGTAGGTCCGCGCCTCATCCGTGTTAACCGATTCGGCCAACAGCCCGTAAAGCGTGAAGGGTTCGTCAAAAGACCGGCCCAGCAGCGTTTCCACCGTATGCGCGGTCAGCCCGGCCGGGGCGATGCCGTTCACGATGAACGGGTTGAGCGAATCGAACCCCCCGCTTTCGCCGAAAACGATTCGTCCGCCCTTGGGGGCATCCGGGTTTGCATAGGGCAAAGACACAAAATCCGGGGGGAGGGCAGGCTCCCCATACATAGCTATGCCATGCGACTGTGCCACCGCCAGACCCGGCGCCACCGCCAAAGTCAGGGCCACCGCCACCCCTCGCCAACCACCAAGAATTCCTGAACGCATGGCCGTAACTCTCCCCCACAGGTCAATAATCCTGAACATGACCCTAAGGTGCCTTGCGTTCCATTTCAAACTTTTAGCTTGGATACCGGCAACAGGCCGCGTATAAGAAGGGCACTGCTCGATAGGTTTCTTGCCTGTATGAAACCTGCCTCAATAACTAGACGCCGGCTTCGTGCCGGCGTTTTTTTTATGCATCACACCCCCGCGACCCGCCGCCGTGCGGGGTAGCATTTGGCTCCGCAGCATGCGTAACTTTGCATGTGCAGCATAAATGGGGGCCATCATGGACCTGAAAGGCAAGACCGCGATCATCACCGGATCAAACTCCGGCATTGGCCTTGGCGTGGCCGAGGAATTGGCCCGCGCCGGGATCAACGTCGTGATCAACAGCTTTACCGACCGGGATGAGGATCACGCCCTTGCCGCCCGCATCGCCGCCGATCATGGCGTCACCGCCCGCTACATCGCCGCCGACATGTCCAAGGGTGAGGATTGCCGCGCTCTGGTCGAAAAGGCCGGTGCCTGCGATATCCTCGTGAACAACGCGGGCATCCAGTTCGTCGCCCCGGTGGATGAATTCCCGGCCGACAAGTGGAACCAGATCCTCGCCATCAACCTGTCCTCCGCCTTCCACACCACCGCCGCCGCCCTTCCGGGCATGCGCGCCAAAGGCTGGGGCCGGATCGTGAATATCGCCTCTGCCCATGGCCTGACCGCCAGCCCCTTCAAATCGGCCTATGTCGCGGCCAAGCATGGTGTTGTCGGCCTGTCCAAGACGGTCGCGCTGGAAACGGCGGGGCAGGGCATCACCTGCAACGCCATCTGCCCCGGCTATGTGCTGACACCACTGGTCGAGGCGCAGATCCCCGATCAGATGAAGGTCCATAACATGGACCGTGAAACCGTCATTCGCGAGGTGATGCTGCAACGCCAACCATCGCGCGAATTTGCCACCACCGCACAGATCGGCGGCACCGTTCTCTATCTCTGCTCGTCCTATGCCGATCAGGTGACGGGAACCACCATCAGCGTGGATGGCGGTTGGACGGCGCTGTGACCCACAATCCTTCGAAGAAGTTTTCAATGTTCTTCGAATACAATTGACCCCCGAAAACGCCCCGTTCGACGGAAAGTATACCGAATGACCGTTCGCATATCGCTCGCCCTGCAAGGTGGCGGCGCCCATGGCGCCTTCACCTGGGGCGTTCTGGATCGCCTGCTGGAAGAGGACGACATCGAAATCGCTGCCATCTCCGGCACATCGGCGGGGGCCCTGAACGGCGCGGCGCTCAAGGCCGGGATGCTTGTAGGGGGGCGGGCAGGGGCCAAGGCCAGCCTCGCCGCGCTCTGGGCCCAGGTTGCCAATGTGGGCGACTTCCGCATGTCCTCCTGGATGCAGCCCTTCTACGCCGCCTCTCGCGCCGTGTCAGACGCCGTGGAAACCGCCTTCCCCATCTCGCCGCAAGGCATCGCCGCACAGCTCTGGTCACCCTATGGCTGGGGTCCATTCTGGGAAAACCCGCTTGAACCGGTCGTCCGCCGCCTCGATTTCAGCCAGGTCTGCCATGCCGATGGCCCGCGCCTGTTCGTGGGTGCCACAAATGTCCGCACCGGGCGCATCCGCATCTTCACTGGCGATGCCGTCACACCCGAGGTGCTGCTTGCCTCCGCCTGCCTGCCCACCGTGTTTCAGGCCGTCACCATCGGTGATGATACCTTTTGGGACGGTGGCTATTCCGGCAACCCGGCGCTGTTCCCGCTCTATGAACCTGATCTCCCCGACGATATCGCCATCGTCTCCATCAATCCCTGGCTGCGGGACGAGGTGCCGAAAACCCCCCTCGATATCCAGAACCGCGTCAATGAAATCAGCTTCCACGCCGCCCTTCTGGGCGAGTTGCGCGCGGTGAACTTCGTCAAACGGCTGATCGCGACGGGTCGGATGGAAAAGGGCCAGATGAAGGATGTTCTGGTCCATCTCATCGCCGATGACGCGGTGATGGCAGACCTGTCTGCCTCCACCAAGCTCTCGCCCAATCCCGGCCTCATCACCCTGCTGCACGATACAGGCCGCGCCGCCTGCGACAGCTTCATCAGCCGCCACCGCGCGGATCTGGGCCACCGCGCCACGCTCGACCTGCCGGCTCTGTTCAACTGATCGCTGGCTGTTCGCCGGATCACTTGCTGATCAGCGGTTCCTTCTGCGCCGGATAGACCAACCCGCCCGACACGACCAGCTTCGCCGCCTCATCGGGTTTCATGTCAAGAAAGATCACCTCGCGCCGGGGCACATAGATCAGCACCCCCGATGTCAGCGGCGTCAGCGCGACGAACACCGCGATAATGTCTTCCGCTCCCGGCAGCTTGGTCGCGATCTCGCCCTTGGGGCTCGATGCCACCAACCCCACCGCCCAGGCCCCCGCGCGCGGAAACTCCACCAGACAGGTCCGGTCAAAGGTTTTTTCCTTCTGCGCAAACACCGTCTCGGTGATCTGCTTCAACCCGCCATAGATCGACCGGACCACCGGCACCCGCTCGACCAGTTGCTCGGCCTGACCCATCAGCGTGCGGCCCAGAAACCCCCGCGCCATCCAGCCGATCAGAACGGTAAAGACCAGAAACACCGCCACGCCCACACCGCGCAGCGGAAAATTCACCTCCGGCCCGAAAATCCGATGCACGATCGCCTCGGGCTGATAGGCCGCCGGGATCAGCGGCAGGATCCAGCCATCCAGCCACCCCACCACCGACCAGATCAGCCACAGCGTCAGCCCCGTGGGCAGCACCACGACCAATCCGGTCAGAAAGCTGGCCCGCAGCGCGCCCAGCAGGCTGCGCCTTGGCGGATGGTTCTCTGTCATTGTCCCCGTTCCCTTGTTCCCGCCAATTTAGGAACCCCACTCGCACCATACAACTGCCGCATCACGCCCCGTGCGCCAGCGCCACGGCAATCGCCGCTCCCAGACGCGCATTGTTCAGAACAAGGGCAATGTTGGCCGCCAGCGACCGCCCCTCGGTCAGTTCAAAAATACGCTGCAGCAGGAAGGGCGTCACCGCCTTGGCCGCAATCCCGCGCGCCGCCGCCTCGGCCAGCGCCGCCTCGATCACCGGGCCGATCACGTCACGCGCAATTTCGGCCTCCGCCGGGATCGGGTTCGCCACCAACTGCCCGCCCGGCAAGCCCAGCGCCGCCCGCATCCGCGCCGCCGCTGCAATCTCGCTTGCGCTGTCCATGCGCAGCGGCGCCTTCAACCCGCTGTCGCGCGACCAGAACGCCGGAAAGGCATCCTGCCCATAGGCAATCACCGGCACCCCCGCCGTCTCCAGATATTCCAGCGTCTTGGGTAGGTCCAAAATCGCCTTCGCCCCCGCCGCCACCACGGTCACCGCCGTCTGCGCCAGTTCCGGCAGATCGGCAGAGATGTCGAAACTCGTTTCCGCCCCGCGATGCACGCCCCCGATCCCCCCGGTGGCAAAGACCGCAATCCCCGCCAGCCGCGCACAGATCATTGTGGCCGCCACAGTGGTGGCCCCCACGCCGCCCGTGGCCAGACAGGCGGCAAGGTCCGCCCGGCTCAGCTTGGCCACGCCTTTGGCCTGTCCCAGCGCCTCCAATTCCGCCCCGGTCAACCCCACATGGATGCGCCTGCCCATGACCGCGATGGTGGCAGGCACCGCCCCATGGGCGCGGATCTCAGCCTCCACGGCGCGGGCCGCCTCTACGTTCTGCGGAAAAGGCATCCCATGGGTAATGATCGTCGATTCCAGCGCCACCACCGGCGCAGCATCGCGCAGCGCCGCTGCCACCTCCGGCGAAAAGACCAGCAGATCCATCTCAATGTCCTTCATGCAAAGCGCGCGGGATCGCAGGCCCGCAGCGATAATCCGAAAACGTCACCCGGAACCGTGCCCGTTCCGGCGAACAGGCCATGATCCCCACCTTCGCGGGCAATCCCGCCGGCAGATATCCAAGCCGCGCCAGTATCCATCCACCGGCAGGGTTCGCCACATCCACCCGCACCGCCTCGGCATGCCGGGTCAGCCGCAGGCGCAACTTGCTCGCATCAAAGGGCAGGGGCATCGTCGCCCAATCAGAATGCAGATTGGTGATCACCGTGGAAAACACCGGCTGGCCGTCATTCACCTCAACCCCGCATTTGATCCAGTGCTGATCCGACAGCAGCATCATCAGCCCCGCCTGATCATAGAGCGCGCGGTAATTTCCCGCGATTGTCACCTCGGCGGTGAAATCCCCCTGCGCCGCCTCCCACAGGAAATGGCCGTTATGCCGGACAAAGCCATAAAATGTCTCGCGCCAGAAATCCGTCTTCTCGCCCGTCACAACCTCAAGCCCGCCCGGGCCTTCGTTTTGCTCCACTGGCGGGTTCATCCACGTCATCCGTGAAAATCGGCTCATTCCGGCATCTCCCCGCTCACATAGGTTGCCGCCGCGCGGATCGCCGCCCGCAGCGCCTCGGCCCGATCCGCGCCACGCCGTTCGGCCACGATATGGGCGGCCATGAACGTATCCCCCGCGCCGGTCACCCGCGTGACCATCACCTTGGGCGGCGTATCCACCACAACCCCCAACCCCCGCGCGCCTTCGGCACAAGACCGCCCGCCATCCGTCACCAAAACCCGCGCCGCACCGCGCGCCAGCAACCCCTCGGCCGCCGCCGCCGCGCTGTCGAACGTGTCATGCGCAATCAGCCCGGCCTCCTCAAGGTTCACATACAGCGTCGCGCGCGGATGCCCCATCAGGGGCTGCAACCGCTCCGCCTTGCCGGGCGATGCCGGGGCCACCCGCAAATCCGCCGCCGCAAACAGGGGTGACACAGCAATATCAGCCAGCAGATGCACCGTCAGGTTCCCATCCAGCGCAATCATCCCCGCCCATGGCGCACCCGCCGAACCCAGCGATCCATCCGCCAGCGGCCGCAGGATCTTGTCCCCCGCCGCCTCCAGCGAATGGGCATCCGCCACTGCCGCGATCAGCCCGTTCGCCCCCTCGATCGCCATATACTGATCGGTGGGCAGGTCATCTGATCGATAGGCGAACCCCGTCTCCACCCCCAGCCGCGCGCAATCGGCGACCAGTTCCTCTCCCGCCGCATCCCGCCCGATGGCCGTCAGCACCGCAGGCCGCAACCCCAGCCGCGCCAGCGTCATGGCGATGTTCATCGCCACCCCACCGGGAAGCCGCGTGATCCGCCCCGGCACATCCGATCCCTGCCGCATCACGATGGAAGAGCGGCCGATGATGTCCCACAGGACAGAACCGATACACAGGATGTCGGGGGCGGAGGGCGGGGGGTTTTGCGTCATGCGCCCATCTAGGCGGGAAGGGCAGGGGCTTTCAAGCCGCCCCGCGACATGCCACCTTGGCGCGATGGACCGCCAGCTTCGCCCCGCCACGCCCCAGGATGCCGCCGCCATCGTGGCATTGATGGATATGGCCAGCCACGGCATGGCCCGCGCCCTCTGGGCCGCGATCACGCCACCGGGTCAAGACCCCGACGCCTTCGCCATCGCCCGCGCGCAACGTGAGAAGGGCGGGTTCAGCTATCGCAACACCCGCATCCTTGTGGCAAACGGCGAAAGCGCCGGGATGCTCATGTCCTGGCCCCTCCCGCCCGAACCGCTTCCCACCCACGACCTGCCCGCCACCGCCATCCCGCTGCAGGAACTGGAAAACCTCGCCCCACGCGGCGCGATCTACATCAACGGCCTCGCCCTCTTCCCCGCCTTCCGCCGCCAGGGCCTCGCCCGCTGGATGCTGGGGCAAGCTGGGCAGGGGCCCCAAGACCAGACGCAGGCGCTTATCACCGGGTCAACCAACGCCTCCGCCATCACGCTTTACCACGCCGCAGGCTTCACCGAACGCGCACGCCGCCCCGCCGTGGGCGATGCCCTCTGGCAACCGCCTTTCGCCGAATGGATCCTCCTCACGCGGCCCTGACCGTGAAAATCCCCAATCGCGCTTGCGCTTTGCGGCAAAACCCACTAAGGCACCCGCACTTCACAGGCACCGCTTGGGCTTTTCGGGGAGAAATCCCGCAAAGTCCGCCGGTTGGGGGGCAACCCCTGAGACAGCGGTGCCAAGGAATAAACCGGAAAGGAACACGACCATGGCTCTCCCAGAGTTTTCCATGCGTCAGCTGCTTGAAGCTGGCGTTCACTACGGCCACCAGACCGCACGCTGGAACCCGAAGATGGGTCAGTACATCTACGGCGACCGCAACGGCATCCATATCCTCGACCTGACGCAGACCGTTCCCATGCTGGAGCAGGCGCTGAAAGTCGTGCGCGACACCGTCGCCAAGAACGGCCGCATCCTGTTTGTCGGCACCAAGCGTCAGGCCCAGAAGCCGATCGCCGAAGCCGCCGAGAAATGCGCCCAGTTCTACATGAACCACCGCTGGCTGGGCGGCACGCTCACCAACTGGAAGACCGTCTCGCAGTCGATCCAGCGCCTCAAGCAGATCGACGAAATGATGGCCCATGGTGCCGAAGGCCTGACCAAGAAAGAACGCCTCCAGATCGAGCGTGAGCAGAACAAACTGCAAGCCTCGCTGGGCGGCATTCGCGAAATGGGCGGCACCCCGGACCTGATCTTCATCATCGATGTGGGCAAGGAAGACCTCGCCATCCTCGAAGCGCAGAAGCTGGGCATCCCGGTCGTGGCCGTGGTCGACACCAACTGCTCGCCCAAGGGCGTGGACTACGTGATCCCGGGCAACGATGACGCCGCCCGCGCCATCGCGCTCTACTGCGATCTGGTCGCCCGTGCCGCGCTTGATGGCATGTCGGCACAGCTCGGCGCCGCCGGCATCGACGTGGGCGCGCTGGAAACCGCGCCCGAAGAAGAAGCCGTCGCCGAAGCCTGATCCGCTGTCACAGGCCGTTTACCCGGGAGGGATACCTCCCGGGTCACTCTCGAATTTCAGGAGTCTGACATGACAATCACCGCAGCAATGGTGAAGGAACTGCGCGAATCGACCGGCGCAGGGATGATGGATGTTAAGAAAGCACTCACCGAAACCAACGGTGACATGCAGGCCGCTGTTGACTGGCTGCGCACCAAGGGCCTCGCCAAAGCCGCGAAAAAGGCCGACCGTGTCGCCGCCGAAGGTCTGGTGGGCGTTGCCGTCTCTGGCGGAAAGGGCGTCGCGGTCGAGGTGAACTCGGAAACCGATTTCGTCGGCAAGAACGCCGATTTCCAGAACCTCGTCCGGGGCATCACCCATGCCGCACTGACCGTGTCGGATCTGGCCGCGCTCAAGACCGCGGATATGGGCGGCAAGCCGGTTGAACTGGTGCTGCAGGAAACCATCGCCACCATCGGCGAAAACATGAACCTGCGCCGCATGGCATCGGTCGAAGGTGACAGCGTCGCCTCCTATATCCACACCTCCGCTGCCGATGGCCTTGGCCGTATCGGCGTTCTGGTGGCGATCAAGGGCACCGATAACGGCATCGGCAAGCAGGTTGCGATGCATATCGCCGCCACCTCGCCGGTCTCGCTGTCCGAGGCTGACATGGATGCCGACACCATCGCCCGCGAACTGGCCGTGCAAACCGCCAAGGCGCTGGAAGAAAACGCAGCCTCGGCCAAGCCGAAGCCCGAAGCCGTGATCCAGAACAACATCATCCCGGGTCGGATGAAGAAGTTCTTCGAAGAATCGACTCTGCTGAACCAGAAATTCGTCATCAACCCCGACATCACCGTGGCCCAGGCGGCCAAGGATGCGGGCGTCGAAATTCTGGGCTTCGTCCGCATGGCCGTGGGCGAAGGCATCGAAAAGGAAAAGGAAGATTTCGCCGCCGAAGTGGCCAAGGCCCTGAACGGCTGATCTTCTGTCTACCCGTATCGAAAGGCCCGTCCCGCAAGGGGCGGGCCTTTTGCTTGCGCGAAGGGCAGGGGGTCCAATAGCTCCGATGACGCAAAAAGAAAAACGGTGCAGCCTTTCGACTGCACCGTATCTTCATGCGCCCTGCCTTGGGGATGAGGCCAGGCACATTGTCACTGCGTCGGTCAGGCGGCGGGAAATTCCGCCTTTCCGACAAAAGCCACCTCCCCGGGGATGAGGAAGGGCGGACTGCCGGCAAGATGCGGTGAAATGCGCGCCGTTCACCCTGCCAGCCGTTCCAGGCCGAAGCCAACACATAGCGGAACGTGTGGCCAAAAGACCTGTTAACGCGGCGTAAAGATAGTCAGGGATTCCCTACCTTGCGGCGGTCGCCGCCGTGGCGGGGGCCAAAGCCTCACCATCCTGCTTTTGAAAGATCATGTTCAACAGCGCGGCCTTGGCCACCGCCTGTGCCGTCGTCTCCACATCCAGCGCCTCGCGCGCCAGGCGCAGGTGCTTTTCCACCATGGCCGGTGACACCTGCATCAGCAGCGCCACATCCTGCATGGTCTTGCCATCCGCCACCCATTCCAGCGCCTCGCGCTGCCGATGCGTCAGCGGGCGGCGGCGGTTGGCCCCCGGCATGTTGACGATTTTCAGATGCATCATGTTGGCCACGGCCAGCACTTCGTGGCGCCGCTCGGCCCAGATGTTTTCCACCGCGTCATGGTCCAGCCCCGGATCGGCGATCATCCCCAACGCACCCTTGGCGCGGCTGGAGGTTTCAGGAAAACTCACCGTGATCCCCGCCGTCACACCCATCGCCGCATTCTGCCGCACGGCCGCCGCCTCGGCCTCGCTCAGGGCACCCTTTTCATAGGCTTCCTTCACCCATTTCCACGTGCAGGCGCCGGTGTTTTCCTTTGCCCAGCGAAAGGCCGGCGTCCGCGCGAACAGCCCGCCCGAAAAATACCGCCGCGCATAATCATCATCCCCGGTGGTCAGAAAGACCGCATCCTCCGGATTGCCGATCGACCGTTCGGATGCAAAGCGCGTAAAGCCATAATTCACCCGGCTAAAGCCGAGACCGGCAAAATAGCCGGTCGCCGCGTCCCAGACAGGGCGCACGGCAACAGCATCGGCAATCCGCGCCAAAAGCGGAAGAACCTCGCTCACCTTTTTCATCCCCGTTTATCGCGCCAGTCCCCAAACCAGCCACGACTTGTCCCCGACAGGTTAACTGTCTACCACGCCACCATAAGCTGTACAGAAAAACAGGCAACACCGTGGCGGAGGGTGCAATGAAAGCGGATGTCGTGGTGATCGGCGGGGCTGTAATGGGCGCGTCCGTGGCGTTCTGGCTGAAACGGCTGCAGCCCACGCTGGATGTCCTTGTCGTCGAACGCGATCCCAGCTTCGCCCGTGCCTCCACCGCGCTGTCCGCCGCCGGAATCCGCCAGCAATTCACCACCCCGGTGAATGTGGAAATCTCGCGATTCGGCATCGGCTTCATCCGCAACTTTCAGGAAAGCCTCGGCCTCGATGTGGGCATCCCCACGCTTGGCTTGCGCGAAAACGGCTATCTCTTCCTCGCCCGCAGCGACACGGCCCTCGCCACCCTGACAGAGGTCGCCGCGATGCAGCACGCCCATGGCGCCGCGACCGAGATCTGGACGCCGGATCAAACCGCCGCGCGCTTGCCCTGGCTCAATACCGCCGATCTGGCCGGGGCCAGCTTCGGGCCTCGCGATGAAGGCTTCTTCGACAATATGGGTCTGCTCGCAGGCTTCCGCAGCGCCGCAAAGGCCCTTGGCGCACGCTTCCTCACCGATACGGTCACCGGCCTTACCACCAGCGCAGGCCGCATCACCGGCGTCACGCTGGGGCAGGGGGGGCACGTCGCCTGTGGCGCGGCTGTCAATGCCGCAGGCCCCCGCGCGGCACAGGTCATGGCGATGGCGGGCCTGCCCCTCGCCGTGGAACCCCGCAAGCGGACCGTCTTCGTGATCGACGCGCCCAACGCGCGCCTTCCCGGCGCACCGCTGCTCATCGACACCGAATACTGGATCCGGCCCGAACATCAGCAATGGATCACCGCCACCGTGCCCGCCGATGACGGCCCTTGCGACGCCGATGATTTCGAACCCGATCTGAACCTGTGGGAAGATGTGATCTGGCCCGCGCTCTGGCACCGCGCGCCCTGCTTTGATGCGGTCAAGGTCATCCGCCACTGGGTCGGCCATTACGCCTATAACACGCTCGATCAGAACGCGATCCTCGGGCCGCATCCGGCGCTGCCCAACCTTTACCTGATCAACGGCTTCTCCGGCCACGGGCTGCAACAATCACCCGCCGTGGGCCGAGGCGTGGCCGAACATATCCTCACGGGCGGCTGGCAGACCATCGATCTCTCTGATCTGTCAGTCGAGCGAATGATCGAAGGCCGCCCCTTTGCGGAACTGGCGGTCGTGTAGGGCGGGGGTCACCCCGCCAACCCGCTTTGAACCCGGTTAACGACCACGCACCTCACCGCGCGCTGCGTGCATACGCCCGTCTGCACTGGCGTGCTGCACCACGTGCTGCACGGTTAGATCGCGGCTTCCGCCGCCGTCCGGATCGCTGCGATATTGGCGCCGTAGGGGGCAGGGTGGTCCACCGACCCGCCCTTGAACACCGCCGAACCCGCCACCAGCACATCCGCCCCGGCCGCCGCGACCAGCGGTGCCGTCTCCACCGTCACGCCGCCGTCAATCTCGATATGGATCGGCCGATCGCCAATCATGGCACGCAAGGAACGCACCTTATCTATCTGGGAATGAATGAATTTCTGCCCGCCGAAGCCCGGATTCACCGTCATCACGCAGATCAGATCCACCAGATCCAGCAGATGCGCCACGGCGTCAATTCCGGTGCCTGGATTGATCGCCAATCCTGCCTTTTTCCCCGTATTCCGAATGGCTTGCAACGTGCGGTGAATGTGCGGCCCGGATTCCAGATGCGCCGAGATCACATCTGCACCCGCAGTGGCATAAGCCTCGATATACGGATCGACCGGCGCGATCATCAAATGCACATCCATCACGCCCTTGATATGCGGCCGTATCGCTGCACACATCGCAGGCCCAAAGGTCAGGTTCGGCACGAAATGCCCATCCATCACATCCACATGCACCCAATCCGCACCTTGCGCCTCAATGGCCCGGCACTCCGCGCCAAAGTTCGCAAAGTCCGCCGACAGGATCGACGGGGCAATCTTGATCGCACGCGAGAATGTCATCGAATGTCTCCAGAAACCGTGGCAGGGTTGGCTTTCCCGGCTTCTAACGCAATCCATGGCCCAAGACCAGCAGCGCACCACCATATCCCGTATATTACATAATATTGGTTATCGGATATGCGGATATGGAAAACGGCTGGCAGTAACGCCCCCCCTGAACATACAAACACACACTTACCCGTGCCAACAGCACGAACAACACAGCATTAAGTTTGGAAAATCTGGCGCACCCAGCACGATTCGAACGTGCGACCTTTGCCTTCGGAGGGCAACACTCTATCCAGCTGAGCTATGGGTGCGCTGTGCAGTCCGATTACCGAAAAGCCGGGGCGGATGCAACCGCCTATCCGCCCCCTGCCCCGGCTATCCGTTGAAAAGTTCGTTCGCCAGTTCCAGCGCCGACACCAGCGCATCCACCTCGGCCTTGGTGTTATACAGCCCGAAAGACGCCCGGCATGTCGCGCCGACGCCCATATGTTCCATCAACGGCATCGCGCAATGCGTGCCGGCGCGCACCGCGACACCGCGCTTGTCGAGGATCGTCGATATGTCATGCGCATGCGCCGCACCCGCCATGGTGAACGAGAATATCGCCCCCTTGGTGGCCGAATTGCCCTGCACATTCAACCAGTTGATCCCGGCCAGCTTCGCCCGCGCATAATCGCGCAACTCCCGCTCATGGGCGGCGATGTTCTCCATCCCCAGGCCCATCATATATTCCAGCGCCACACCCAGCCCGATCTGCGCCACGATCGAGGGCGTCCCCGCCTCGAACTTCATCGGCGGATCGTTATAGGTCACCACGTCGCGCCCCACGTCGCGGATCATGTCGCCGCCGCCGATGAAAGGCCGCATCTCCTCCATCCGCTCGCGACGAATGTAGATCGCCCCGGAACCACTGGGGCCATAAAGCTTGTGCCCCGTCACCGCATAGAAATCGCAGCCAATCGCCTGCACATCCACCGGCATGTGCACCGCCGCCTGGCTGCCATCCACCAGCACCGGCACGCCCTTTTCCCGCGCGCCTGCGCAGATCGCCGCCACATCCACCACCGTGCCCAACACGTTGGACATATGCGTCACCGCCACCAGTTTGGTGCGCGGCCCGATCGCATCAATCACCGCCTGCGGGTCCAGATCGCCGTTCGCGTCGCACTCCACCCATTTCAGCACCACCCCCTGCCGTTCCCGCAGGAAATGCCAGGGCACGATATTGGCGTGGTGCTCCATGATCGACAGAACGATCTCATCCCCCGCCTGCAATCGCGGCGCGGCCCATCCGTAAGAGATCAGGTTGATCCCCTCTGTCGTGCCGGAATTGAACACGATCTCATCCGCGTCCCCGGCATTCAGAAACCGCGCGACGATGCCGCGCACGGCCTCATACTTTTCAGTCGCAAGGTTGGAAAGGTAATGCAAGCCACGGTGAACATTGGCATATTCCATCGAATAGGCCTGCGTGATCGCGTCGATCACCACCTGCGGCTTCTGCGCGCTGGCGCCATTGTCCAGATAGACCAGCGGCTTGCCGTTCACCTGCCGCGACAGGATCGGAAAATCGCCCCGTATCTGTTCAACGTCATACATCGTCAGATCCCAACCCCCATCAGCATCAGCAGCAGGCTCATCGCGAACACCGCCGCCACGAAGGTCACAATGACCCCCAGAAACACCAACCCCAGCGACCGGAAGCCGTGCATCTCGGCCACGAAGTTCACCAGAAGCCACAGAAACAGCAGCACCGCCCCGATCTCGACGACCGGCGCGAGCACCGGCACCGTCACCGCCAGCACCAGTTGCAGCACCACCATCAACAGCTGGATGAACTGCAACCAGGCGATCAGGATCACCGCATCCGCCAGTTCCCCCTTGCCGCCGCGCCAGCGCCCGACGGCAAAGGCAAGGCTCGCCGTCATCACCATCCCTACTGCCACCATTCCGGCCCAGAAGAACGGGCCAACCGGCTGCAATGCCTCGCCGTTCGGGCCCAGAGCCGGCGGCAGCAACGCCGCCATGGCCTGCATCAGAAAGGCCGAGAAAACCGCCATCAGCGCAACCACTGCCCAGCGGTCCTGCAACGTCATGGGAAGGCGCATCACCACTTGCGCCGCCTGCCGGGGCTTCGCAAAGGTCAATCGCACCAGACCGGCCACATTTGCCAGAGTCATTTCCATGGCTTTTCCGCCTCGATCAGCATGTTGATCCAGAGATAGAGGAAAGCGCCAAAGACCCCAACCCCCACCACTGTCGCAGCCGTGCCCTCACCGATGAACCCTGCGACCAGCCCGTTGAACAGCATCACGGGCGTTGTGCACAAAAGCGCCCAGAACAGCGCCAGCCGCGCGCCATAGCCCGTGCCCTTGCCCCCGAACAGCCGCGCCACCAGATGACTGATCGCCGCCAGCACATAAAACACCAAGGGCGCGATGAAGATCAGCGCAAACAGCCGCGATCCCATCAGCGCCTGCAAGCTTGGCACCTGATCCAGCGGCGTTCCCGCCGCCTCGGCCGCGATCTGCGTCAGATGCGCCTCGCGCGCCAGCCCCGGCCATTGCGACACGAAGATCAGCGCGCAAGCGCCCATCACCGTCGCAATCGCCCGATCCTCGCGCGGCCCTTCGGCAAGCTTGCGCGCGAGCACCGCCCTGGGGCGCCGCCATGAGGCCAGAATATCGGGAACGACCGGCATCTATTTCTCGTGCCGGGAAAGCCAGCCTTCCAGACGCAACCGGATATCTTCGGCAATCGCCTCATCCGCAATCTCGCCAATCGCCTCGGCAAGGAATGCCAGCACCAAAAGCGATTGCGCCGCCCGCATCGGCACGCCCCGCGACCGCAGATAGAACAGCGCCACCTCGTCAATCGCGCCCGATGTGGACCCGTGCGAGCATTTCACGTCATCGGCATAGATTTCCAGTTCCGGCTTGGCCAGAAACTGGCTGTCCCCGTCCAGCAAAAGCGCTTGGCTGATCTGATAACCATCAGTCTTCTGCGCGCCCTGCTTGACCAGGATCTTGCCCTGAAACACGCCGACAGCACCGTTCTTCAGCACCTTTTTGAACACCTGACGGCTTTCGCAGCGCTGGCCCTGATGGGTGACGAACACCGTGTCATCGTGGTGAAAATCGCCGTCGCCCACGGCCGCCCCGGCGATGTGCGCCTGCGCGTCATCCGCCGCCAATTCAAGCACCGCCTCGTTGCGCGTCATCACACCATTCGCGGTCAGGGTGAAGGACTTGAACAAAGCCCCTGCCCCAAGCCGGGCAAAGACATGCGTCACGGCCCGGCGCTGGTGATCGCGGCCCTGCGACCGGATATGGTGGAACCGCGCCCCTGCGCCCACCTCCACTTCCATCACCTCCGAAAACCGCGCGGCTGCCGGACCATTTTCCAGAACCGTCAGCTCCGCGCCCTCTTCCAGCTTGATGCAATGGTGCAGGATGGCATCGGAACTGTCGGATTTATGGGTATAAATCAGGGAAATCGGCTTGGCCGCCTTTCCCGTCACCCGGATCAGCAGCCCATCGGTCGCAAAGGCCGAATTCAGCGCCGCCAATGGCCGCTCCACGGGCTTCTGCCCCCGCGCTTCCAGCACGCCATAGGTCTCGCGCGCCCAGTGGATATCCGCGCCGCCGGCCCGTGCCAGACGCTCGATCTCCACCCCTGCCAGCCGCAGGTCATCCGATGCTGCCGCATCGAACACGCCGTCCACGAACACCACCTTCACCCGGTCGATCGCGTCAAAAACCGGGGCCTCATCGCTGTCATCAAACACGGCCGCCTTGGGGGCCTCCACCGCTGTCAGGCTCGTCGGGTCGGTATAGCGCCAGTATTCATCGCGTTTCGCGGGCATCCCCATGGCGGTCAGCCGCGCCAAGGCCTCGGCCCGCGCCGCACCCAGCCACCCTTCGCGCGCAAAGGACAGCCCCGCAATCCGCGCGGACAACTGGTCCTGCTTGGCCTGCACCAATGCCATCACTGCGCCTCCGCCAACAGATCGGCATAGCCGTTCTGCTCCACTTCCAGCGCCAGTTCCGGCCCACCCGTCTTGATGATCCGGCCCGCCGCCATGATATGCACCACGTCCGGGTGGATATGGTCCAGCAGGCGCTGGTAATGCGTGATCACCAGAAAGGCCCGCCCCGCATCGCGCAGCGCATTCACGCCTTCCGACACCAGTTTCATCGCGTCGACGTCCAGCCCGGAATCGGTTTCATCCAGAATGCACATCTTCGGCTCCAGCATCGCCATCTGCAGGATCTCGTTGCGCTTCTTCTCACCGCCCGAAAAGCCCACATTCACCGGCCGCTTCAGCATCTCGGCATCGATCTTCAAGGTCTTGGCCTTGGCCCGCACGACCTTCAGGAAATCGCCCGCGCTCATCTCTTCCTCGCCGCGCGCCTTGCGCTGCGCGTTCACTGCCGTACGCAGGAACGTCATGTTGCCCACGCCCGGAATTTCCACCGGATATTGGAACGCAAGGAACAGCCCCGCCGCCGCCCGCTCCTCGGGCTCCATCTCCAGCAACTCCTCGCCCTCCAGCGTGGCGCTGCCTTCGGTCACCTCGTAGCCCTCACGGCCTGCCAGCACATAGGACAGGGTCGATTTCCCCGATCCGTTCGGCCCCATGATCGCATGCACCTCACCGGCCTTTACCGTCAGGTCCACACCCTTGAGGATCTGCTTGTCCTCTTCCTCAAGTTTCACGTGCAGGTTCTTGATCTGAAGCATGTTTTGCCCCTGGTCCTTCAATGCCAAAGGGGGGCTGCCGCCGCGCGGCGCCCCCGGTTTCCGTTATGCCGCCGCCGCGGCGCATATTCGCTATCGGGCGCGCGGCCCGTCAGTAGAGATTGCTTTGTGTCATCGTGGCCAAAATGGCCCCGACCGACCCGACAACCACCGTCAGAAACAAGGGCAGCACCCTGCCCCGCTTCTTGCGCTTGCGCACAAAGGTGCCCGGCGGCAGATGCAGCGTTTCCTCCATCCCCACGAACAGCGTGCGGTTGGTATTGATCCCCCCCGCCTCGATGCGCGACAGACGGTCGGCAAATTCCAGTTTCGGGTCGAAATGCGGGGAACGTGACATGACAGGCACCACTTACAGACAACACTGCAAAGGTGGATGCCACGCAACCATGGCGCGACTTCGTAAAATTCAAGGCAATTTGCTGCATCATCCCCGCCCGCAGGCCTAGCCCAGCCGCACCGCGGTGCCACTGGCCGACACCATCAGCATTTGGCCGATCACCTCATAGTCGAGATCAACCCCCACCACCGCATTCGCCCCGCGCGACCGTGCCAGTTCCTGCATCTCGCTCAACGCCGTCTCACGCGCATCCGCCAGCTTCGCCTCATAGGCGCCAGACCGGCCCCCGATGATATCGGTGATCCCGGCAAACAGATCGCGCACAATATTCGCGCCCATGATCGCTTCACCGGTCACGATGCCCAGATATTCCGCAATCTGATAGCCTTCCACCGAAGGCGTCGTCGTCACGATCATCGGCTTGTTCCCCCAGACCATCGCTTACCCCACCGACCCTTCCAGCGAAATCGCCACAAGGCTCTGCGCCTCCATGGCAAATTCCATCGGCAGCGCCTGCAACACATCGCGGCAGAACCCGTTCACGACCAGCGCCACCGCTTCTTCTTCATCCATCCCGCGCGACCGGCAATAGAACAGCTGATCCTCATCCACCTTGGACGTGGTCGCCTCATGCTCCACGCGGGATGAGTTATTCTTCACCTCGATATAGGGCACCGTATGCGCCCCGCATTTGTCGCCGATCAGCAGGCTGTCGCATTGCGTATAGTTGCGGCTGTTGGTGGCCTTGGGGTGCATCGTCACCAGCCCGCGATAGGTGTTCTGCGCCCGCCCCGCCGAGATGCCCTTCGATACGATCCGGCTCTTGGTGTTCTTGCCCAAGTGGATCATCTTCGTGCCCGTATCGGCCTGCTGGGCATTGTTGGCGATGGCGATGGAATAGAACTCACCCTGTGAATCATCCCCGCGCAGGATGCAGGACGGGTATTTCCATGTGATCGCCGATCCCGTTTCCACCTGGGTCCACATCACCTTGGACCGATGCCCCCGGCAATCCGCGCGCTTGGTGACAAAGTTATAGATGCCGCCCTTGCCATTCTCATCGCCCGGATACCAGTTCTGAACGGTCGAATACTTCACCTCGGCATCATCCAGAATGACGATCTCCACCACCGCCGCATGCAACTGATGGGTATCCCGCTTGGGCGCGGTGCAGCCTTCCAGATAGCTCACAAAGCTGCCCTTGTCGGCCACGATCAGCGTCCGCTCGAACTGCCCCGTATTCTCGGCATTGATGCGGAAATAGGTGCTCAATTCCATCGGGCAGCGCACGCCCTCGGGGATATAGACGAAGGACCCGTCCGAAAAGACAGCGCTGTTCAGCGTGGCAAAGAAATTGTCCGATTGCGGCACGACCGACCCCAGATACTTCTTCACCAGTTCCGGATGCTCGCGCACCGCCTCGCTGATCGAACAGAAAATCACCCCCGCCTTGGCCAGTTCCGCCTTGAACGTGGTGCCCAGCGATACGGAATCGAACACCGCATCTACCGCCACCCGCCGTTCGCCCTCAGGCGCTTCCACGCCCGCCAGCAAAGCCTGCTCCTTCAGCGGAATGCCCAGCTTGGCATAGGTCGCCAGCAGCTTAGGGTCCACATCATCAAGGCTTTTGGGCTTTTCCGCCATGCTCTTGGGCTTGGCGTAGTAATATTGGTCCTGATAGTCGATGGCCGGATAATTCACCATCGCCCAGGTCGGCTCTTCCATCTGCAGCCAGCGCCGATAGGCCGCCAGCCGCCACTCCAGCAACCATTCCGGCTCACCGTTCTTTTCGGAAATCAGCCGGACGATATCCTCCGACAGGCCCTTGGGCGCGAAATCCATCTCGATCTCGGTTTCCCAGCCGTATTTGTACTTTCCGGCCATGGCCTGCACGGTTTCGATCGTCTCGCGATCCACACCGTCCCGAACTTCGGCACGGTTATCGGCATCCTTCAGCGCGGCTTCGGTCATCGGTTCTTCTCCACGGCGCAGGGGCAGGCCCCCGCTCAATTCCAAACTCAAGCAGCCCGGTTCAGGGCCTTGCGATACTGCGCGCACCATATGTCAGTGAAGCGCAGCACCTCGTCCTTTGTCACTCCCGGCCCCAACGACACGCGGATCGCCTGCGCCGCCGCCGCCTCGTCATGTCCCATCGCGGTCAGCACGCGGCTTGCGCGCACCTTGCCGCTTGAACAGGCCGATCCGGCCGAAACCGCAAACCCCACCAGATCCATCGCCATCACCTGCGTCTCACCCTTCCATCCGGGCGCGATCAGGCACAGCGTATTGGGCAGCCGGGGCAAACCTTTCCCGACAGAAATAGTATTGTTTGCCGCAGAGGACAATCCGACTTCTAGAATATTTCTAAGTTCGGCCACCTCGTCCCAGACCCCGGCCTCCAGATCGCGCTGCGCCGCCTCGGCCGCCGCCCCCATCCCGGCAATGCCGATGATGTTCTCGGTTCCCGCCCGCCGCCCCATCTCCTGCCCACCCCCGGTCAGCACGGGCAGCGTCTCAAACCCATCCTTCACGATCAGCGCGCCAACCCCCTTGGGTCCGCCAAACTTGTGCGCCGACACCACCGCCATCTCTGCCCCGCTCCAGGCAAAAGAAAACGGCACCTTCCCCACCGCCTGCACGATATCCAAGAGCAGCGGTTCGCCCTCGGCGCGCGCGGGCGCCTCCGTGATCAGGCCGGTTTCATTATTGGCATAGCCCCATGCCAGCGCCCGCGCCCCCTGCCCTGCACGCCGCTGCGACCACAGGCAATCATGCGCCGTCGGGTCCACCTGCACCGTGGCCACAGGCAACCGCGCCAAAACCGCCGCCGCCTCCGTGGCCCCGGATGTGAACACCACCTCTGCAGGCTTGCACCCCACCGCCGCCGCCACCTGCGCCCGCGCCCGCTCCACCAGCGCGCGCGCCGCCTGCCCCTCGGCATGAACCGAGGACGGGTTGCCCACCACATCCATTGCCGCGATCATCGCCGCCCGCGCCTCAACCCGCAGCGGCGTCGTGGCATTCCAGTCCAGATAGACCCGCGGCCTCATGGTTCACCTTGGCCCAAATACCCAAACCAGGCCTCCACCCCACGCCCCATCCCCGCGCCGGGTGCCCCGATTTTTCGCAGAAAAATCGCCTCACGCATCCTCATCCACCACGCGAAACAGCGCCGGCACCGCCGGGCAGGGCGTCATCTGGTTGCGGATCACGTCCGACAGCCGCGTCTGGTGCAGGAACACATAGACATGCGCGCTCAACCCCTCCCACAACCGGTTGGTCAGACTCTGCGCCCGTGTTCCCGACACGCCGCCCGAAACCCCTGCCCCGGTATGCAGCGCGTCCACCGTCTCTTCCACCGCCTCCAGCACATCCGACACGCGGATCGCATCCGGGCTGCGCGCCAGCCGGTATCCCCCCCCCGGCCCCCGCACCGCCTCCACCAGCCCGGCCCGGCGCAGCTTCACGAAAAGCTGCTCCAGATAAGGCAGGCTGATGTCCTGCCGCTTGGCCACTTCGGCCAGCGAAACCAGATCATCCCCTTTCGCCAGCGCCAGATCAGCCAGCGCCACCATGGCGTATCGCCCTTTGGTCGACAGTTTCATGACCAATCCCTTGCAAAAACATTGACGCCGCGAGTGCGGCCCATTACCTGAAACCGACCCGCCCAGACGGTGCGCCTGACGCGCCTTTGGAATGGTTCTAAATTGTCCGAGCGAAGTCGTCAACAATTCGCTCCAGTCAAAGACAGGCGCTGACCAATGCCCGAAGTCATTTTCGCCGGTCCCGAAGGCCGGCTGGAAGGCCGCTACCATCCGCAAAAGGACCGTGACGCCCCAATCGCCATCGTGTTGCATCCGCATCCGCAGTACGGCGGCACGATGAACAACAAGGTTGTCTACAACCTGCATTACGCCTTCTACAATCTGGGCTTCACCGTCCTGCGCTTCAACTTCCGCGGCGTGGGCCGAAGCCAGGGCGAATATGACATGGGGATCGGCGAATTGTCCGATGCCGCCTCCGCGCTCGACTATCTGCAATCGATGAACCAGAACGCCAAGCATTGCTGGGTCGCGGGCTTCTCCTTCGGGGCCTGGATCGGGATGCAGCTTCTGATGCGCCGCCCGGAAATCACCGGCTTCATCTCCGTGGCCCCCCCGGCGAACCTTTACGATTTCTCCTTCCTCGCCCCCTGCCCCTCGTCTGGCCTCATCATCAATGGCACCGCCGACCGCGTCGCCCCGCCCAAGGACACGCGCCAGCTGGTCTCCAAGCTGCACGAGCAAAAGGGCATCACCATCACCCATACCGAGGTCGAGGGTGCGGATCACTTCTTCAAGGATGAAGAGGCGCATATGAAACCCATGATCGACACTGTCGCCCATTACGTCCGCCGCCGCCTGACCGAGGGGTCGCGCTGATGCCCATCCTGCAGGACCTCACCGAACAACTCGCCAAGGATGTCGTCGAGGCGATGGATGAGCTTGGCGATGACAAACTGCATGATCGGGTCGCGCGCGTCCTGCTCGACGCCTCGCCCACCACGCAAGAGGCCTTCATGACCGCCGTGCGCGTGATCCTTGCCGAACGCAAAGGCCGCAAGTTTCTGGAACAAACGCTGAAGGCCAAGCGCGAAGGGGCAGCAGCCCCCCGCGCGCCTCTCGACACGGCCGGTCATTGACCGAACGGCTCGATCAGCAATTCGCCTTCCTGAATGAGGCTGACCGCCTGAAATCCGTGCTGCGCGCCACCACGCTCTGCGATGGCTCGCGGCCGGAAAATTCCGGCGAACACAGCTGGCACCTCGCCCTGTACGCCCTCACCCTTGCTGATCACGCCCCGCCCGGCGTCTCCATCGACCGGGTGATCCGCATGCTCCTGCTGCATGATCTGGTGGAGATTGACGTGGGCGATGTCCCGATCCATTCCGCCAATGGCACCGCCCATGCCTCCACCGAAACCCAAGCCGCCGAATCCCGCGCCGCCGACCGCATCTTCGGCCTCCTCCCCCCCGACCTCGCAGCCAGCTTCCGCGCCCTGTGGGAAGAGTTTGAGGCCACTGAGACCCCCGACGCCATCTTCGCCAAAAGCCTTGATCGCGTGCAGCCCGTCATGGCCAACCTGCAATCCGGCGGCGGCACATGGATCACCTATAACGTCACGCTCGATCAACTCGACAGCCGCGTGGGCTCCAAGATCGCCCGCGGGGCCCCGCGCCTGTGGGATTGGGTCCGCGGCCAATGCTTGCGCTTCTTCGCCTAATCCCGCCACTCCCCCGGCATCACCGGCGGCTCCATCCTCGGACCAAAAGGCCGCAGCGGCACCGGGCGATAGCCATGCAGCCGCCACCGCTCCCGCGCCATCCATGACACGGCCCTGATCGAAGGCGGCGGTGACCGGTCCACCCCCCGGCCCTTGAGCAACCCGGCCAGAAGCCCCGTCTTTGGCGGATGGTTGTCCAGGGCCGCATCCACCGCCACCGCGCGCTGCGCCGCATCCTTCATGGCGGCGGATATCTCCAGCCCCGCCTCCTCCGCCCCGCCTGCAATCCACAACAGCGCCGCATTGGAAAGCCCCCGGATCGGCCCGCCGCCCCCCACCCCGCCATGCGTTCCGGGAAACCATTCCTGCCGATAAGGCAGATCCCCCTCACCGATGTTCAACTCGGTCAGGTTTTCCCATAGGGTCGGCGGAAAGGTCCGCCGCCGTTCATCAATCGCCACCGCATGCCGTGCCGATTTCACCATGCTCGACAGGCGCAGATCGTGAAACTTGTACTTCCCATTGGTCAGCGCCGCCAATCCGGCGAAGTGATCCGGCACCCCAAGCGCGCCCACCGTGTCCCACACCCCCAGATAATCCACCGCCAGCATCTCCACCGCTCCGGCCCGCACCATCCGGTCCGTCTCGCTCGTCGCATAGCGCGGCGAGAACGCCGCCCGGAACCGCAGGCTGGTCGGCGCATCCGGATGCGATCCCGGTTCGCGGTTGCGATAAAGCGTCATCGCCTCACCGATCCGGCCTATCGTTTCAGGCTCCGGCAGCCCGCAATTGCGCAAAAGCCCCGCCAGCGACCGCGCCATATAGGCCCCGCGCGAAAAGCCAAACAGGAACAGCTTGTCGCCCGGCTCATAGATTGCTGCAATCTCGCGATAGGCCGCCTCCAGCCGCCCATCCAGCCCCCAGCCAAAGGCGCCACCCGTCACCCGATCCACCGCCCGCTCGATCGGCCCCGCCGCCTTCTTGCGCGTCCCCACCCCCGGCAGATAGATCGCCCGCTGCACCACCCCCGCCGCCGTCACCGGCACCACATTGCGCGACAGGATCGCCACATTGGTCGGCTCCACCATGTCCATATGGTTCCACGTTCCGTCACAGAAAACCGCTATGTTCTTCATCGCGCACCCCATACACCGCAGCACAAAGGATCAACTCAAAGGCGAGTCACGTCAACGGCGGCAATAAACGGTATGCCGTTGCATACAATGCTTTCCAAAGGCTGCATTTTGCACTAAGGACCGCCGCATCACTTCCATTTCCGAAAGGGCCAAGGGCATGACCAAGATCAAGGTAGCCAACCCCGTCGTCGAACTTGACGGCGATGAGATGACCCGCATCATCTGGGACTTCATCAAGAGAAAGCTGATCCTGCCCTATCTGGATGTCGACCTGCATTACTACGATCTTGGGATCGAGGAACGCGACCGCACCAATGATCAGGTCACCGTGGATGCCGCCCACGCCATCCTGAAGCACGGTGTGGGCGTAAAATGCGCCACCATCACCCCCGATGAAGGCCGGGTCGAAGAATTCGGCCTGAAACAGATGTGGAAATCGCCCAACGGCACCATCCGCAACATCCTCGGCGGCGTGATCTTCCGCGAACCGATCATCTGCAAGAACGTCCCCCGCCTTGTGCCGGGATGGACCAAACCCATCGTCGTGGGCCGTCACGCCTTTGGCGACCAATACCGCGCCACCGATTTCCGCTTCCCCGGCAAGGGCAAGGTCACAATCAAATTCGTGGGCGAAGACGGCACCGTGATCGAACGCGACGTGTTCGATGCCCCCGGCGCAGGCGTGACCATGGCGATGTATAACCTCGACGCCTCGATCTACGATTTCGCCCGCTCCTCGCTCAATTACGGGCTGATGAAGGGCTGGCCGGTTTACCTCTCCACCAAGAACACGATCCTCAAGGCCTATGATGGCCGCTTCAAGGACATCTTCGCCGAAGTCTATGCCGCCGAATTCGAAGACCGCTTCAGGGCGCTGGGGATCCATTACGAACACCGCCTGATCGACGACATGGTGGCCTCTGCCATGAAGTGGTCGGGCGGCTATGTCTGGGCCTGCAAGAACTATGATGGCGATGTGCAATCCGATACCGTCGCCCAGGGCTTCGGCTCGTTGGGCCTCATGACCTCTGTCCTGATGACGCCCGATGGCAAGGTGGTCGAGGCTGAGGCGGCGCACGGCACCGTCACCCGCCACTTCCGCGAACACCAGCAGGGCAAGCAGACCTCGACCAACTCCATCGCCTCTATCATCGCCTGGACCGGCGCGCTGAAGCACCGCGCCAAACTGGATGACAATGATGCTCTGATGCGCTTTGCAACGACGCTGGAACGGGTGACCGTCCAAACGGTCGAAGACGGCTGGATGACGAAAGACCTCGCCCTTCTCGTCGGCCCGGATCAGAAGTGGCTCACCACGATCGGCTATCTCGACAAGGTCGACGAATATCTCAACAAGGCCATGGCAGGCTGACCCCCCTTCTGCCTCTCCCCCTTCTTCAGGGGGAGAGGGTCGGGGAGAGGGGGTGCTAACCGTTGCGCATACCCCCAAATCGGCGTGCGCTGCGTGCATACGCCTGTCTGCACTGCGGTGCTGCACCACGCGCTGCACTTCCAAAATGGGGCCGGATCGCCAGATCCGGCCTCTTTCGCCTTACCACCGCACTGGCAGCATCGGCGCCTCCGGCAGCGGGGACCCCCGCGGCGGCAGTCCGATATCCCGCCGCAGATGGTCGCTCAGATGCTCGCTCAGATCAGGCTGCGTCGGGGCCAAGGCCGCCCCCATCAGCGCCTTCACCGCCACCAGCAGCACGCGCATCGCGCCATGCTCTTGGATAGCCAGTTGAATGGAATGGGGCATCGCGCCCCGCAGTTGGGTCATGTCTTTCATGTCATTTCCCGGCGGCTGCCGCGCAGCACGGACCGGCTCCTGTCAGGGGTTGGGTTGGGGCAGAACAAGGCCGCAGCTGGCCGGGGCATCGCCCGGCACGATGGCGCTATATTCGGCAATGTCAGAGGGTTGCGCCACGAGCTTCACGCCCGATGGCAGGCGGTTCAGGGCTTATGCGAAGCGATATCGCGACGTGTTGCCCACACCGGTCTCTCCGCCACGCCGTGACGATCCAGAAATGTCTACCATCACGCCCTCCATCATTTGCGTTGCGGATGGGCGTCCTTACGCCACTTGATCTGCCCCGGTAAATCCCCCGCTCCCTTGCGACATGCAGGCTGATGCAGCTTCGCAACAACGCGCGCCTTAGGTCAATCTTGTTGACCCTAAAAAGGTCACATGTTATGACCTTTAAATCCAGCGCGAGTTCGCCATGACCGATCCGAAAACCCACACCCTCCTCGAAGATGCCCAAGGCATCGCCTTCGGCATCATCATGGCCGCCCTCGGTATCTACATCCTCACCCATATGGGTTTTGCCACGGGCCAGACGACCGGCCTCGCCGTGCTGATCGCCTACAGCTACAACCTGCCGTTTTCGCTGGTTTATTTCGCCATCAATCTGCCCTTCCTGCTGCTTGGCTGGTGGCGCATGGGGGGCCGTTTCGCGCTGAAAACCCTCATCACAACCGCCGCCCTCTCGGTTTTGATCGACATCCTGCCGCGCTGGATGGTGCTGGGGGAAATCCAGCCTGCCTTTGCCGCCATCCTCTTTGGCATCCTCTTCGGTATCGCCGCCCTTGCCGTCGTCCGCCATGGCGGAAGCTTCGGGGGCTTTTCCATCGTCGCCCTCATGATTCAGGATCGCTGGGGCATTCAGGCGGGCTACATCCAACTGGCTGTAGACATTGTCATTTTCGCCGCCGCCGCGCTCATCCTTGCCCCCGAAACCTTGCTCTGGTCCTTCCTTGGTGCGGCCACCTATTCGCTCTTCCTCGCCATCAATCACCGCCGCGACCGCTATATCGCGGCCTGATCCTCTGGCGCATCGCGCCGCTCCAAGGTAATGCCGCGCGCCATGACCGATCCCAAAGACCACAGCCTGATCGAAGACGCCCAAGGCCTCGCCTTCGGGTCCACCATGGCCGCTTTCGGAATCGTCATCCTCACCCATCTCGGCATGATCACCGGGCAGACGGCGGGGCTGGCTGTCCTGATCTCTTATGCAACGGGCCTTCCGTTCGGATGGATCTTCTTTGCCATCAACATCCCCTTCTATTGGTTCGGCTACCGCCGCATGGGTTTGTCGTTCACGATCAAGACCTTCCTCGCCGTCGCTCTCCTGTCGCTCTTGTCCGCCCTGATGCCGGACTGGGTCGATTTCTCTACCCTCAACCCCGCTTTTGGCGCCATCCTCTTCGGCTTCATCTCGGGCGCGGCCCTTCTGGCCATCTTCCGCCACGGGGCCAGCCTCGGCGGCATCGGCATCCTCGCCCTGTACCTGCAAGATCGCACTGGCTTTCGTGCAGGCCATACCCAATTGATCTTCGACGCTGTCCTCTTCGCCATCGCCGCCACCTTCCTGCCCTGGCAGACCGTGGCCTGGTCCTTTCTCGGCGCGGCAGTCGTCAACCTCGTCATCGCCATAAATCACAGGCGCGACCGTTATATCGCTACCTGAAACGGGGGACTCGCCAATCCGGTGCAAACCCTGTATGGCCCTCGCAACCGCAGAAAGATTTGAAAGAGACCTCCCCGATGGAGCTTCGCAACATCGCCATCATCGCGCATGTCGACCATGGCAAAACCACACTCGTAGACGAACTGCTCAAGCAGTCCGGCGCCTTCCGCGCCAATGAGGCCGTTTCCGAACGGGCCATGGATTCCAACGACATCGAACGTGAACGCGGCATCACCATCCTTGCCAAATGCACCTCGGTCGAACATGACGCCACGCGCATCAATATCGTCGATACCCCCGGCCACGCCGATTTCGGCGGTGAGGTGGAGCGCATCCTGTCCATGGTGGATGGTGTCTGCCTTCTGGTCGACGCGGCCGAAGGCCCCATGCCGCAGACGAAATTCGTGCTGGCCAAGGCTCTGGCCCTCGGTCTGCGGCCCATCGTGGTGCTGAACAAGGTCGACAAGCCCGACGCCGAACCCGACCGCGCCTTGAATGAAGTGTTCGATCTTTTCTCGAACCTCGGCGCCACTGATGAACAGCTTGATTTCCCATATCTTTACGCCTCTGGCCGCGCTGGCTGGGCCGATGAATCCCTCGATGGCCCGCGCAAGGATCTGAACGCATTGTTCGATATGATCGTGCGCCACGTCCCCGCGCCCAAGCAGCTTGCCGCGCAAGATGAACCCTTCCGCATGCTGGCCACCACGCTTTCAGCAGATCCGTTCATCGGCCGCATCCTGACCGGCCGCGTCGAATCCGGCCGCCTGCGCGTTGGTGAAACGATCAAGGCGCTGTCGCGCACCGGCGACCGTCTGGAACAGTTCCGCGTGACAAAGGTCCTCGCCTTCCGCGGCCTCGGCCAGCAACCCATCGATGAGGCATTGGCAGGCGACATCGTCACCATCGCCGGCATGTCCAAGGCCACCGTGGCCGATACGCTCTGCGCGCTGGAGATTGACACCGCCCTTCCCGCCCAGCCGATCGACCCGCCAACCATCACCGTCACCTTCGGCATCAATGACAGCCCGCTTGCAGGCCGCGACGGATCGAAGGTCCAGTCGCGCGTGATCCGTGACCGCCTGATGAAGGAATCCGAGGTCAACGTCGCCATCAAGGTCGCCGACACCCCCGGCGGTGAAGCCTTCGAAGTCTCCGGCCGTGGCGAACTTCAGATGGGCGTGCTGATCGAAAACATGCGCCGCGAAGGATTCGAGTTGTCGATCTCCCGCCCCCGCGTGATCTTCAAAGACGAAGACGGCGTGAGGCATGAGCCGGTGGAAGAAGTCATCGTCGATGTGGATGACGAATATTCCGGCGCCGTGATCGACAAGCTGACCGGCGAGCGCAAGGGCGAACTGGTCGAGATGAAACCCGCAGGCGTGGGCAAAACCCGCATCATCGCCCATGTCCCCTCACGCGGTCTGATCGGCTATCACGGCCAATTCCTGACCGACACGCGCGGCACGGGCGTTCTTAACCGTATCTTCCACGGCTGGGTCGCCCACAAGGGCCCGATCCAGGGCCGGCGTCAGGGTGTGCTGATCAGCATGGAAAACGGTGTGTCCGTCGCCTATGCCCTTTGGAACCTTGAAGAGCGGGGCCGCATGTTCATCGGCCCGCAGGAAAACGTCTATGAGGGGATGTTGATCGGCGAACACAGCCGCGACAACGACCTCGAGGTAAACCCGCTCAAGGGAAAGAAGCTCACCAACGTCCGCGCCTCGGGCACGGATGAAGCCGTCCGCCTGACGCCGCATATCCGCTTCAGCCTCGAAGAGGCGATTGCCTATATCGACGATGATGAACTGGTCGAAGTGACGCCCAAGATCATCCGCCTGCGCAAGCGGATCCTTGATCCGCATGAGCGCAAGCGCCAATCTCGCTCTGCCTGAGGCGCGCGCCGCTTCCTAACCGGCTGCGCGATCCTCACCCCGGGTCGCGCGGAAATGCCCGCGTGCCCATTTCAGGAATCCCGCCACCCGCGGATCGCTGGCCGACTTGGCATCTGCCACGGCCCAGATCTCGCAGGGTGGCGGTTTCGGACCATCAATGGGCAACAGCCGCGGATCATGCCCCGCCAGATCCAGCGGCAACAAGGCCACCCCCAATCCAGCGGCACAAGCCTCGGCCATGATCGGGATGTTGGGCGACAGCATCGACACATTCCCACCCTGTCGGGCCAGCCAACGATAGCTTTCCGTATCGGCAAGTACCTTTGACGCACGGATCACGCCCTGCCCCTCAAGCGTATCCAGACCACCCCTGATCCGGTTCGCCGCCACATATTGCGGCGCGGCAAACAGCCCCATCTGAAACAAGCCGAGCATTTGCCCCGTACTGCGTTCAGGTGCGGCCGCCATGGGCGCGACCATCACATCAAAGGACTCCGCTTCCAGCGCATAAACGTCCTCATGCACCTGCAACTCGGCCGCACTGTCCGCCCGCGCCGACCAGACCGGCAAGGCAGGGGCCAGAAACAGCTTTGCCATCATCTCGCAACTGGCCACGCGCAGCGGCGGCCCGGCATCCGTCAGCCGCGCCTTGACCCGATCATAGACAGCCGCCATCTCACGCGCCGCTGCCACCAGCTCCAGCCCGCGCGCATTCGGGCTTAGACGGCCCATCTCATCGCGCAAAAATACAGGCTGGCCGTTCGCCTCGATCGCGGCCAGACGGCGCGACATGGTCGATTGGCTGATCTGTGCAATCCGCGCCGCCCCCGAAAGGCTGCCCGCATTGGTAATCAGAAGAATGTCACGCAGGTCGTTCCAGTCCGGGAAAGCCGCCGCCATGGCACAAAACCCCCTTTGGCAAGAAAATCCTTTTGCACTCGGGAAACACGCAACTCGGCAAAACCCAAAATGGGGTAAAACGTAAATTAATGTTAACGCCGCCAAAGGTGCCGTCAACCGACGTTCATTGCAAATGCGACAGGAACTCTTTCGGAACCGCCTTCACCCACAGAAAAATCCTGTTTGGATGAAGAAGGTGCCAGGTCACTCGACCTCTTCCACCACCATCAGATCACGGACACTCGCCCCTTTGGCATGGGCGAGCGCCGCCTGATAGGCAGCAGAATGGTAACACTCCACTGCCTTTTCCAGGCTGGGAAACCGCGCCACCACATTGCGCGGGCGGTCATTGCCTTCCAGCTGAACGTAACGGCCGCCGCGCGCCAGGAACACACCGCCATGTGCGGCAATCGCCGGGCCTGCCTCTGTCGCATAACGCCCATAGGCCTCTGCGTCGGTCACCTGTACATGCGCAATCCAAAGTGCAGTCGGCATCGCCTTACCCCTCCAGCACGGCTTCTGCCGCCTTGATCGCCGCTTCGGCCTGCGCGATATCCGCACCACCCGCCTGAGCCATGTCTGGCCGGCCGCCACCGCCCTTGCCCCCCATCGCCTCGGCCGCCGCCTTCACCAGCGTCACGGCCGACAGCGTTTCCGTCAGATCCGCCGTTACCCCGGCCGCCACGGCGGGCTTTGCCCCGGTATCGGCGATCAGCAGGACCGCGCCCGATCCGATCCGCGCCTTCATCTCGTCGATCAGCGCGGGCAGATCCTTGCCCGACACGCCGGACAGAACCTGCGCTAGGAACTTCACGCCGCCAATCTCACGCGCCTCAGGGCCGCCCGCCTTGCCGCCCATGGCAACCTCGCGGCGCAACTGCGCCACTTCGTTCAGAAGGGCACGCCGTTCATCCGCCAGCGCCTTCACCCGCTCCACCGCCTCCAGGGGCGAGGCTTTCAGCACAAGCGCCACCTCGGCCAGACGGGCATCTTGCGCGCGCAGATGGTCCAGCGCGGCCTGCCCCGTCAACGCCTCGAACCGGCGCACACCGGCGGATGACGCGCTTTCGCCAAGCGCCACGAAGGCCCCTATATCGCCCGTGCGCCGCACATGCGTGCCGCCGCACAGTTCCAGCGAATAGGTCCGCCCATCCGCCCCTTTGCCCGAACCCTCTTGCACGCCCATCGACACGACGCGCACTTCATCGCCGTATTTCTCGCCAAACAGCGCCTGCGCCCCAATGGCGCGGGCATCATCCGGCGTCATGATCCGCGTCTCGACAGGCGCGTTCTGGCGGATATAGGCGTTCACCTCTGCCTCGACCTGCGCCAGTTCGGCGGGCGACATGCCCGTGGAATGGCTGAAATCGAACCGCAGACGATCCGGCGCGTTCAGACTGCCCCGCTGCGCAACGTGATCGCCAAGCGCATGACGCAACGCCTCATGCAGCAGATGCGTCGCCGAATGGTTTGCGCGGATCTGCGACCGGCGGGCATGTGCCACTTCCAGCTTTGCAGGCTGCCCCTTCAGGACAGACCCTTCCAGAACCTTGGCCACATGGATGAAGATCCCCTGCGACTTGCGGGTATCCGTCACCTCGGCAAGGCCCGTATCCGTGCGGATATACCCGGCATCCCCGACCTGCCCGCCAGATTCGCCATAGAACGGCGTCTGGTTCACGATGATCTGCACCGTTTCGCCCATGGCCGCCGAACCAATCGCTGCCCCGTCGCGCACCAGCGCCAGAACCTCGCCCTCAGCGGTTTCCGTGTCATAGCCCAGAAACTCGGTCGCCCCATGCGCCTCGGCCAGTTCGAACCAGATCTTCGCATCCGCCGTGCCACCCGCACCCGACCAGGCCGCGCGCGCCTTGGTCTTTTGTTCCTGCATCGCGGCGTCAAACCCGGCCACATCCACCGCACGGCCCTTCTCGCGCAGCGCATCCTGCGTCAGGTCCAGCGGGAACCCATAGGTGTCGTACAGCTTGAACGCCGCCGCACCGGGCAGATCGCCGCCCTGGGGCAGGCGGGCCAATTCGTCATCCAGCAAGCGCAGGCCACGATCCAGCGTGGTCTTGAACCGGGTTTCCTCAAGCCGCAGCGTTTCCTCGATCAGGCTCTGCGCACGCTGCAATTCGGGATAGGCCGCCCCCATGCCGCGCACCAGTGCGGGCACCAGACGGTGCATCACCGGGTCCTGGGCGCCCAGCATATGCGCATGCCGCATCGCGCGCCGCATGATCCGGCGCAGCACATAGCCGCGCCCTTCGTTCGACGGCATCACCCCATCGGCGATCAGGAAACTGGTTGACCGCAGGTGATCGGCAATCACGCGGTGGCTGGTCTTGCCCGCACCATCGGGATCGCTGCTGGTCGCATGGGCGCTCGCCTCGATCAGCGACCGCATCAGATCGGTGTCGTAATTGTCGTGCTTGCCCTGCAGCAGCGCGCCGATCCGCTCCAGCCCCATGCCGGTGTCGATGGACTGCATGTCCAGCGGCCGCATCGTGCCATCAGCGAACTGTTCGTTCTGCATGAAAACGTTGTTCCAGATCTCGATGAACCGGTCGCCGTCCTCATCCGCGCTGCCCGGCGGGCCGCCCCAGATATGGTCGCCGTGGTCATAGAAGATCTCGGTGCAGGGGCCACACGGCCCGGTCGGCCCCATACGCCAGAAATTGTCATCCGTCGGAATGCGGATGATCCGGTGATCCTCCAGCCCGGCCACCTTCTTCCAGATACCCGCCGCCTCATCATCGGTGTGATAGACGGTGACGCACAGCTTCCTGGGATCAATCCCGAAATCCTTGGTCAGCAATTCCCAGGAAAAGGCAATCGCCTCGGCCTTGAAGTAATCGCCAAAGCTGAAATTCCCAAGCATCTCAAAGAAGGTGTGATGCCGCGCGGTATAACCCACATTGTCCAGATCATTGTGCTTGCCGCCCGCGCGCACGCATTTCTGCGCCGTCGTCGCGCGCTTGTACTCCCGCGTCTCCACCCCGGTGAAGCAGTTCTTGAACTGCACCATCCCGGAATTGGCAAACATCAGCGTGGGGTCATTGCGCGGCACAAGGGGCGAGCTTTCCACGACGCGATGCCCGTTGCGCTGGAAGAAATCGAGAAAGGTGGACCGGATATCGTTCAGCGACGCCATGCTGCAAAGACCCTTTCAGAAAGGCGGAAAAGCCATGTCGGCCCTCCAATTAGCCCCCCCTGTCGCCCCTGTCCACCGCCACCACCGCGCGCCATGAAAAAAGGCCGGAACCCGAAGGGTCCGGCCTTTCCATAACGGCGTCATGCGTGTGGATCACATGTCCAGCACATCCGCCTCATCCGGGCCCCCTGCGGCGGTGAAATCCAGCCCGTTCGCCGCGCGAATCTTGTCTTCGATGTCGCTGGCCATGGCCGGATTCTGGCGCAGGAACTGCTTGGCATTCTCACGCCCCTGCCCGATCCGCTCATCGCCATAGGAATACCAGGCACCAGACTTCTCCACGACCCCGGCCTTCACGCCAATATCAATCAACTCGCCCAGTTTCGAGATGCCTTCGCCATACATGATGTCAAACTCCACCTCACGGAAGGGCGGTGCCACCTTG
>CALRPT020000003.1:0-334322 GCA_943370085.1 Variovorax paradoxus
CGCCAAAATTTTCCATGGAAAATTTTGGCGCTCCACCGCTTCCCTTTCTGCGGCCAAAAGCGCAGGTTCAGCGCCATGACCACGAAATTCCGCCCCCGCTTCTGGGAAACCGTTCCGCTCGCCAAGATGACCGCCCCGGAATGGGAGGCGCTCTGTGACGGCTGCGGCAAGTGCTGCCTGAACAAGATCGAATATGAAGACACGGGCGAGGTCGATTACACCAGTGTCGCCTGCCGCCTGCTGGACGGGGAAACCTGCCGCTGCAGCCAATATGCGATCCGCCACCAGTTCGTGCCCGATTGCGTGCGCCTGACGCCAAAGACCCTGCCCAAGGTCGCCTATTGGATGCCCCGCACCTGCGCCTATCGCCTGCTGTATCAGGGCGGCAGCCTGCCCGACTGGCACCCGCTGCGGACAGGCGATCCGGAAAGCACTCACACGTCCGGCAATTCCGTGCGCGGCATGACCGTGCCCGAGTTTGAGGTGCCCGAAGAAGAATGGGACGACTACATTATCGACGAGAAGCCCTGACATGTTCTTCGCCTCTGACAATACCTCCGGCGCGCCGGCCGAAGTGATGCAGGCGCTTCTGCGCGCCAACGAAGGCTTCGCCCGCAGCTATGGCGGCGATGACATCATGGCCCGCGTCACGGCGCAGATTCGCGCGCTGTTCGATGCACCCGAGGCGGAGGTGCATCTGGTGGCCACCGGCACGGCGGCCAATGCGCTTGCGCTGGCCACGCTGACCGATCCCTGGGGGGCCGTATTCTGCCACCGCCACGCCCATATCGCCGAAGATGAATGCGGCGCGCCCGAATTCTACACCAATGGCGCGAAACTGGTGCTGATCGACGGCGCGCATGGCCGTATCACGCCCGACGCCCTGACCGAGGCGCTGGCCACAACCGGCGCCTCGGGCGTGCATGGCGTGCAGCGCGGCTGCCTGTCGCTGACCAATGTGACAGAGGCAGGCACCGTCTACACCCCGGCAGAGATTGCCGCCCTCACCGCCATCGCCAAATCCCACGGCCTGCCCTGCCATCTTGACGGCGCGCGCTTTGCCAATGCGCTGGTGGCCACAGGCGCGACCCCGGCGGAGGTGACATGGCGCGCGGGGATTGATGTGCTGTCCTTTGGCGGCACCAAGAACGGGCTTCTGGGGGTGGAGGCCGTGGTGCTTTTCGACCCTGCAAAATCCTGGGAACTGGAACTGCGCCGCAAGCGGGGTGGTCATCTCTTTTCCAAACACCGCTTCCTGTCCGTGCAGATGGAGGCCTATCTGCAGGATGGCCTTTGGCTGCGCCTCGCCGCACAGGCCAATGCCATGGGGCAACGGCTGGCGCAGGGCATCGCGGGCCTGAACCATGCCGCGCTGACTCATCCCTCACAGGCCAATATGATCTTTGCGAACTGGGAACCCGGCGGCCATGCCCGGTTGCAAAAGTCAGGGGCCATTTACTACGACCTGCGCCCGCTGCCCGATGGCCGCGAAACGGCGCGGATGGTCGCCTCTTGGAACACAACCGACGAACAGGTCGACGGCTTCCTCGCCGCCCTGAAGGGCTGACCCTGCCCATTCACCTTGGCCCAAATACCCAATTCCGCCCCAACCACCCCCACCCCGGTCGCCTAACGGCGCCCTCCCCTCCCCCGCGCGCGGGGGAGGGGCCGGGGGAGGGGGTCGCCCGTCAGCGCCCCGCCAGATGCTCTTCCAGCAGGTCCAGCCGGTCCTGCCCCCAGAACCGCTCGTCACCCACGATATAGAAGGGCAGGCCGAATACGCCGCGTGCCACGGCCTCATCCAGATTGCGGACATAGGTATCGGCGGCCATGAACATGCCCCGATCCGCGATGGCGGGATCAAAGCCGTTCTCCGCCGTGATCTCCTTCACCACCGCATCATCCGCGATGTTGCGGCCCTCCGCCCAGACGGCGCGGGGAAAGGCCCGCACCAGCCCGGCCAGATCGCCCCCGCCCGCCGCTGCCGCCGCAATCACGGCATAAGAGGCCGGTGCCGGATTCACCGGAAAATGCGCGGGCTGCAAATCCAGCTTCATCCCCAGCCGCCGCGACCAGCGGGCAAGCTCCTGCAGACGATAGGCTTTGCGGCTTTCATGCCGTTCCGCCAGCACCTGCCCGCCCGTGCGGGGAAACAGCGCCGGCCCGTCGATCGGGATATAGCGGATGCTCGCCCCCTGCCGCGCTGCGATCTGTTCCAGCCGGTCACCCGCCAGATAGACAAAGGGCGAAATCACCGCGAAAAAGTAGTCGATCTGCACCATTTGCCCACCCCCGGTTCAGCCTCGGTTTGCAAGACCGTAACGCAGTGATAAGGCGTGTCCAGCACCGAATCCGCCCCCTCCTCAGGCTGCCCACCGGAGTTCCCCATGCCCGCCATCACCGAACCGAAGCTGATCTCCGGCAATGCCAATCTGCCGCTTGCCAAGGCCATCGCCCGTCGCATGTCGATGCATCGCGGCATGTCGGTGAACCTTGTCGACGCGCGGATCGAACGGTTCAACGACCAAGAGATCTTCGTCGAAGTGTTTGAGAATGTCCGGGGCGAGGATATGTATATCATCCAGTCCACCTCGAACCCGGCCAATGACAACCTGATGGAATTGCTGATCATGACCGATGCGCTGCGCCGGTCGTCGGCCGCGCGCATCACCGCCGTGATCCCCTATTTCGGCTATGCCCGCCAAGACCGTCGCGCCAAGGCGCGCACGCCCATCAGCGCGAAACTCGTGGCCAACCTCATCACCCGCGCGGGCGTAGACCGTGTCCTGACGCTTGATCTGCACGCCGCGCAGATTCAGGGCTTTTTCGACATCCCGGTGGACAACCTCTATGCCAGCCCGGTTTTCGCGCTGGATATCGAACATCACTTCAAGGGCCAGTTGGAAGACCTGATGATCGTCTCGCCCGATGTGGGCGGCGTGGCGCGCGCCCGCGAACTTGCCAAGCGGATCAACGCGCCCCTCGCCATCGTGGACAAACGCCGTGAAAAGGCGGGCGAAGTGGCAGGGATGACCGTGATCGGCGATGTGCGCGGCCGCAAATGCATCATCGTGGATGATATCTGCGACACTGCCGGAACCCTGTGCAAGGCCGCCGAAGTGCTGATGGAAAACGGCGCGACCGAGGTTCACAGCTACATCACCCACGGTGTGCTTTCAGGCCCGGCGGTGGAGCGGGTGCAGAATTCGGTGATGAAGTCGCTGGTGATCACCGATTCCATCGCACCCACGGATGAGGTCCGTGCGGCCTCCAACATCCGCATCGTGCCGACCGCCCCGGTCTTTGCACAGGCCATCCTGAACATCTGGAACGGCACCAGCGTATCGTCGCTGTTCGAAACCGATACGCTCGTTCCCATCTATGAAGGCATGTATGTGCGCGGGTGACGCGGATCAGGGGTCAATCAGCCCCGGCTGGATGAACAGATGCGCCGGGCAGACATAGGGCGTTTTCCGTTCCAATCCGTCATCATGCAGCGGCGATGCTTGGCGCATCACATCGCGAAAGGCGCTGTTGACGAATGTTGAACATATGAACGGCTCGGCCTGATCCGAGTTGGGCGCCAATAGCTCGCTGAAAAGGCGGCCCATCTCATAGGGGCGGCCCAGCGATGCCCGCGCCACAGCGAGAATGGCGTCCACCTGCACCGGCTTATTCGGATGCTCCCAACGCCCGATCGCGACATCCCGCCCCAAAAGATAGGTTGCCTCCTCTTCAACACAGCCACGTCCGGTTGTGGCGTGCAGAAGCGTCCCCGCTTCCGTCCAGATCGCCACATGCGTGGCGGATGCTGCGCGTTCAGTATAACCGGATCTGGCCTAATACGCCTTGATCAGTTGTGGTCCAGCCCGATCTAGCGCCATCCCAAAGATCAAGTCTTCAGGTGCCAGGATCGCTTGTAAACCGGTCAGTTCCTGAACACTGCGGCAGCCAAAGAACTTGCGATGGGTGATCGGCACGACGGATTGCAAGGCGGATACTCGTTACTGAAAGGAACAATCGCCATCCGAACACTCGGCACGGCAGGGAGTCATCACTCCTGATAAAAATCAATCTCGCTCTGCCCGGATGTCGCAGGGCGCTTCTTTGCCCCGGCGGGCCTGTCCGCTGATGCGCGATTGGCCGCTGCGCGCATCCCGCCCCTTGCCTGCACCGCACGGCGCGCCTTCAGAACGGTTCCCCGCCCCGCTTCGGCAACGATGCAGTCGATATGATCGCCCGGCTCGAAGACTTCGGTCGTGTCATTCGGCGTTCGAAAGTAGGTGGCTCCGAACTTGGACCTTGCAAACCAAACGTCAAAATCGCCGTTGTTGTACACGTGGGTGACGACACCAATCATGAAAACCCCGCAACCTAGCCCCGGCTGCATGTTGCCGGGTTGCCATCATATAGATTTCACTAGGCTCAGCGTAAGCCCGTCGCGCGCACGCGCAAAGCGGAAATCTCTAGGCAATATCCCAGTCATCCTCATCGCGCACCGGGCCGATCGCTGTCCAATCCGCGCGGATGCGGGCGATGCGGGTGTCGCCCCAGGTGCGGAACACCAGTTGGAACCCCTTCTCCGATACATTCTCGGCGGTCAGATCGGCGCGCAGGTTGGTCTTGTGATCCGCATCCCACAGCGAGATGCCGACCATCACCGCAGGTGTGGCGCGGAAAGGTTCCGAAAAGGTAACGTGAAACCGGCTCTCGCGGTCGCCGCTGCCCGTCCACATCACCCCATCCGAGGCGAAATCCGAAAACAGGACGCGGCTGCCCTGCAATATCCCGATCCTGCTGGCTGACATGCGCTTCATCTTTGGCTGCTTCATCTGAACACCGGTCACCCTTTACCTGGTCGTGCACATCACAGAACCACCATAAGAAAAGACCCCGCCATGACAACGGGGCCTTTCCGAATTCTCTCAGACGGGCGCGCTTATTGGCCCGCCGCCGCGCGCATAGCCAGAATGTCGGCCACCAGTTTGTCAGCGCTATCCTTGTCGGCTGACGACGCGGCAGCTTCACGCGCCTCGGCCAGAAGACCGTCGAACAGGGCGGCATTGGCCTCTTCCACCGGAACCGCACGTTCGGCCAGAACCGACACGCTGCTTGCGGTGATGTCGGCAAAGCCGCCGGTCACGACATAGGACTTCGCCCCTTCGGCCGAGATCGCCTTCAGGATGCCGGGGCGCAGCGTGGTGATGGTGGGGGCGTGCCCCTCCATCGCCGTCAGGTCGCCATCGGCCCCCGGGATCTGAACCTCGCTCGCGGCAACAGAGGCAAGCCTCCGCTCCGGCGAGACAAGGTCGAATTGCAGCGTGCCTGCCATTGGCTTGCCCCCTTATGCCGCTGCCGCAGCAAGACGCTGGGCTTTGGCCACGGCCTCGTCGATATCGCCCACCATGTAGAAGGCGGCTTCCGGCAGGTGATCGTATTCACCGGCCACAACCGCCTTGAACGATGCGATGGTCTTTTCCAGCGGAACCTGCACGCCATCCGAACCGGTGAAGACCTTCGCCACGTCGAAGGGCTGCGACAGGAAGCGCTGGATCTTGCGGGCGCGCGCCACCGTCAGCTTGTCGTCTTCGCTCAGTTCGTCCATCCCCAGAATGGCGATGATGTCCTGCAGCGACTTGTAACGCTGCAGGATGCCCTGCACCGACCGCGCCACGTTGTAATGCTCTTCGCCCAGAACCGCCGGGTCCATCAGACGCGAGGTGGAGTCGAGAGGGTCCACCGCCGGATAGATGCCCAGTTCTGAGATCGCACGCGACAACACCGTGGTGGCGTCAAGGTGCGCAAACGACGTCGCAGGTGCCGGGTCGGTCAGGTCGTCGGCCGGAACGTAGATCGCCTGCACGGACGTGATCGAGCCCGCCTTGGTCGAGGTGATGCGTTCCTGCAGCGCGCCCATGTCGGTGGCCAGCGTCGGCTGATAGCCCACGGCGCTGGGGATACGGCCCAGCAGAGCCGACACTTCCGATCCGGCTTGGGTAAAGCGGAAGATGTTGTCGACAAAGAACAGAACGTCGGTCCCCGACTGGTCGCGGAACTGTTCGGCCAGCGTCAGCCCGGTCAGCGCCACGCGGGCACGTGCGCCCGGCGGTTCGTTCATCTGGCCGTACACAAGGGCCACTTTGGATTCGGCCAGGTTATCAATCTTGATAACGCCCGATTCCATCATCTCGTGATACAGGTCGTTCCCTTCACGGGTCCGTTCGCCAACACCAGCGAACACGGAATAGCCCGAGTGCACCTTGGCGATGTTGTTGATCAGTTCCATGATCAGAACCGTCTTGCCCACACCGGCGCCGCCGAACAGGCCGATCTTGCCGCCCTTGGAATAGGGGGCCAGCAGATCGATCACCTTGATGCCCGTAACCAGAATGTTGGACGAGGTCGCCTGTTCCGCGAAGGACGGCGCAGGCTGGTGGATCGCGCGCATCGTCGTCGATGCAATCGGGCCCTTTTCGTCGATCGGCTCGCCGATCACGTTCAGGATGCGGCCCAGCGTGGCATCGCCCACCGGAACCGAAATCGGCGCGCCCAGATCGCGCACAACCGCACCGCGGACCAGACCTTCGGTCGCGTCCATGGCGATGGTGCGCACGGTGCTTTCGCCCAGATGCTGCGCCACTTCCAGAACCAGACGCTTGCCGTTGTTTTCGGTTTCGAGTGCGTTCAGAATCGCCGGCAGATCGCCGTCGAACTGAACGTCCACCACGGCGCCGATCACCTGCGTGACTTTGCCTTGTGCCATGTTGTCTCTCCGCTAACTCAGAGCGCCTCGGCGCCCGAAATGATTTCGATAAGCTCTTTGGTGATCGCCGCCTGCCGCGAACGGTTGTACTGGATCGTCAGCTTGTTGATCATGTCGCCCGCATTGCGCGTGGCGTTGTCCATCGCCGACATCCGCGCACCTTGTTCGGATGCCCCGTTCTCCAGCAGCGCAGTGAACACCTGCGTTGCAACACCGCGCGGAAGCAGGTCCGCAAGGATGGCTTCTTCGCTCGGCTCATAGTCGTACAGCGACGACACGCCGCCGCCTTCGAACTTGGCCGGGATCACCTGCTGCGCGGTCGGGATCTGGCTGATCACCGACTGGAACCGGTTGTAGAACAGCGTCGCCACGTCGAACTCGCCCGCTTCAAAGCGCGCCAGCACCTCACGCGCGATGGCCTGCGCGTTGACATAGCCCACACGCTTGACCTCGCTCAGGTCGACATGGCCCACGAAATGCGCCGACAGATCACGCTTGAGCTGTTCGCGGCCCTTCTTGCCGACGGTCAGGATCTTCACCGTCTTGCCAGCCGCCAGCAATTCCTGCGCCCGCACCCGCGCCAGACGCGCGATGGACGAGTTGAAACCGCCGCACAGGCCACGCTCGGCGGTCATGACCACCAGAAGATGCACCTTGTC
Source organism: Variovorax paradoxus (assembly GCA_943370085.1). Taxonomy (GTDB): domain Bacteria; phylum Pseudomonadota; class Alphaproteobacteria; order Rhodobacterales; family Rhodobacteraceae; genus Paragemmobacter. The sequence goes on from CALRPT020000003.1 coordinate 7,423, forward strand.
CGCCCCCGTCCCCGACAGCAGCCGGGGTGCAGAGGGCGACCCGCCCACCGATGCCGCCAGCCCCGCCACAACGGCATTCATCCGTTCGGCATAGGGGCGCGCGGCTTCCGCAGCCTCTTGGGCGCGGCGAAGCTTCGCCGCCGCGACCATCTGCATCGCCTTCGTGATCTTGCGCGTGTTCTTGACGCTGCCGATCCGGTTCTTCAGGTCCTTAAGGCTGGGCATCTGCCTACTCCCTCAGGGCCAAAATCAAGCGAAGTCTTTGGCGAACGCATCAAGCTCCGCACGGATGGCCTTTTCCAGGTCGCCCGAAACCTTGCGGTCGTTCTTGGTGATGTCTTCCAGCAGCGCCGCGCCCTTGGTGCGCAGATGCTTCAGAAGACCCGCCTCGAACCGGCCCACATCCTTGACGCCGATCTTGTCCAGATAGCCGTTGGTGCCCGCAAAGATCACGCAGACGATCTCGGCATTGGTCAGCGGCGAATACTGCGGCTGCTTCATCAGCTCCGTCAGACGCGCACCGCGGTTCAGCAACTGCTGGGTCGATGCGTCAAGGTCAGACCCGAACTGCGCAAAGGCCGCCATTTCGCGATACTGCGCCAGTTCCAGCTTCACCTTGCCCGCGACCGACTTCATCGCGTTGGTCTGCGCCGAAGAGCCCACGCGCGAAACCGACAGACCGGTGTTCACAGCCGGGCGGATGCCCTGATAGAACAGTTCGGTTTCCAGGAAGATCTGGCCGTCGGTGATCGAGATCACGTTCGTCGGAATGAAGGCAGACACGTCGCCGCCCTGCGTTTCGATGATCGGCAGCGCGGTCAGCGAGCCAGCCCCGAAATCCTCGTTCAGCTTGGCCGAACGCTCCAGCAGGCGCGAGTGGAGATAGAACACGTCGCCCGGATAGGCTTCACGTCCCGGCGGGCGGCGCAGCAAGAGCGACATCTGGCGGTACGCCACGGCCTGCTTGGACAGGTCATCATAGATGATCAACGCATGGCGGCCGTTGTCGCGGAAATATTCCGCCATCGCGGTGGCCGAATAGGGGGCCAGGAACTGCATCGGCGCGGGGTCGGATGCGGTGGCCGCCACGACGATCGTGTAATCGATCGCCCCGGTTTCCTCAAGCTTCTTCACCAGCTGCGCCACGGTCGAACGCTTCTGCCCGATGGCCACATAGATGCAGTACAGCTTCTTGGATTCATCCGAACCGGCAGCCTCGTTATAGACCTTCTGGTTCAGGATCGTATCCAGCGCCACGGCGGTCTTGCCGGTCTGGCGGTCGCCGATGATCAGTTCGCGCTGGCCACGGCCAACGGGGATCATCGCGTCCACGGCCTTGAGGCCGGTCGCCATCGGCTCATGCACCGATTTGCGCGGGATGATGCCGGGGGCCTTCACGTCAGCCACACGACGCTCGGTCGCCTTGATCGGGCCCTTGCCATCGATCGGGTTGCCCAGACCGTCCACAACGCGGCCCAACAGCGCATCACCGGCGGGCACGTCCACGATGGACTTGGTCCGCTTGACGACATCGCCTTCCTTGATGTCCTGGTCGGACCCGAAGATCACGATACCGACGTTGTCGACTTCCAGGTTAAGCGCCATCCCGCGGATGCCACCGGGGAATTCCACCATCTCGCCGGCCTGAACATTGTCCAGCCCGTGCACACGGGCAATCCCGTCGCCCACCGAAAGAACACGGCCCACTTCGGCCACTTCGGCATCCTTGCCAAAGTTCTTGATCTGCTCTTTCAGGATCGCAGAGATCTCAGCAGCCTGAATTCCCATCACCCAACCTCTTTCATTGCATTCTGGAGAGCCGCGAGCTTTGCCTTGACCGACGTGTCGATCATGGTCGAGCCCAGCTTGACGACAAGACCACCGATGAGACTTTCATCGACGGCGACTTTCAATTTCACATCCTTGCCGACACGCGCCTTCAGCGTCGCGGCCAGTTGTTTGGTATGTGCAGCCGACAGCGCGGCAGCCGAGGTCACCTCAGCCGTCACTTCGCCCCGGTCCGCCGCGATCCGCGCCAGCACATCCGCCACCATCTGCGGCAGCACGAACAGCCGCCGCTTGCCGGCCATCAGCGCCAGCGTGTTGGCGGTCAGCGCCGACAGTTTCATCTTCTTGGCAATCGCGGCAATCGCCGCTGCCTGATCCTCGCGCGATACGACAGGCGAGGCGATCATCGCAGTCAATTCCGGGCTCACCGCAAGGGCCGCCGCCAGCGCTTCGGCATCCGCCTCAAGCGCCTTCAGTCCCTTGTCTTCCTTCGCCAGCTCGAACAGAGCGGTGGCGTAGCGTGCGGCAATGCCGGAGGAGATCGAAGCTGGTTCGGACACGTCAACCCTTCCGCTGTCTTGGCCCCCGCGCCCGCGCAAAGCTTGCACAGGCCAAGGGCATCCCAGGGCGCAGGGAAGCCCCTGCGTCTGTCAATTCGGGCGGTCTGTAGCAGAGGTCCACCAAGCCCGCAACCGGGAAGGTCGCGCCAAAGTGATTGTTCCACGCAGCTTTTACACAGCCCGGCCACGCACATCCCGGACCTGCGGCTTTTTGTTCCGGCGATTGCGGCAACTGCGCCCCTCAAACACGACGCTGCAGCGCAGAATCAGCGCGATCAAGGTGGGACGAGATACCGCAGCACCCGCCCCGCCCCATCCCCGCCCGGCAAGCGCGCACCCGCAGGCCGGCACTCGCCCCAAACGCGAAAATCTTTGACCGAATCCTGATGCTTCCTTAAGGTTTTTCCCTGTTGCGTGTTTTTTTCGGGGTGTGTTTTCATGAGTATGCTGTTTCTTCTTTCCCTTCTCGGCGCTGGGGCCTTTGCAGGCGTTCTCGGCACAGGTGATGGGGGCGGGGAGGATGACTCCACCCCGGATGACAGCAGCAGCCAGGACACCACCACCAAAGCAGCGGCCCGCGCCAGTGGCGATTTCATCCGTGGCACCGCTGGTGCCGACACGCTGGAAGGCGATGACACCGACATCATCCGCGCCCGTGCCGGGGCCGATACGATCACCCTGACCGACAGCGCCACAGGCTACGGCGAAACCGGGCGCGACACGATCTCTCTGTCCGAAAGGGCCACCGCCTATGGCGGCTTCGGCAATGATACCTTGTCCGTCCTCGGCGTCAGCGCTGGCGCACCCGGCGGCACCGCCTATGGTGGCGCCGGTAGTGACGCGATTTCAGTGATCAACACCGCGTCCGCAGCGGGCGAGGCGGGCGATGACTTCATCACCTGGTATGCCTCCTCTGCCGCACCCTCGGGCCATGACATCCGCCTATCCGGCGGCGAAGGCAACGACACCCTGAGTGCATGGTCGCAAACCGATGGGCAGGTCACCCTAGCAGGCGGCACCGGGCGCGATCTGCTGGTGGCCGGGGATGGCGTGCTGGCCCGTGGCTCCTTTGGGGCTGATACACTGGTGGGCGCGAATGGCGCTGTCCTGATCGGCGGTCAGGGCGCGGATAGCTTCATCGCCTCATCCGTTCAGGCCTTCAGCACCAGCGATGAGGCCGTCACCATCACCGATTTCACCAAAGGCAGCGACAGCATCGCTGTCCATCTCGTCGAGCCGCCCTCCAACATCACGCTCACTGAGTCTGACGGCGACACGCGCCTCACCGTCGACTGGCAGGTCAGCGACACCGAGACCGACAGCATGACCGTGCTGGTCAGGGGCGTCACGGGTCTCACGCTCGATGATTTCGATTTCGTCACCGAGGCGGACATCGCCCCGACACCCGGCATCGGTTTCGATTTCCAGACATCAGCCCCGCTCGACAGCGTTACCCTCGGCACCCCCGGCGCAGACACGCTGACAGCAGCCAGCGGCGACATAATCCTCGCCTCGGGGGCAGGCGCGGACAGCGTCACAGCAGGGGCAGGCACCACGGGCGGCGTCATCAACCTCGGCGATGGCAACGATACCTATACCGCCACCGGCGCACGCGTCGATCTGGTCACCGGCGCAGGCAACGACACGGTCGACTACACCACAGGCCCCGATCCGGCCGACACGACCAGCAGCTTCTTCACCTTCGACACAGGCGCAGGCAATGACACCGTCACCATCGACGCCCCCGCCGTGCCCCCCTCCATAACCGAAGTCCAGCTTCAGATCGACCTCGGCTCCGGCAATGACAGCCTGATCATCGACAAGGACGTGATAAACCCCATCTTCGCCTATGACGATTCCGGCGATGACAGCCTGTCGATGTGGATGGGCCACAGCGTCAACATGCAAGGTGCTGGCAATGATGTCCTGACCATCGGCATCGATGGCGATCACATCGACACCCGCAGCGCGACCGAGATCTTTGAACTCACCCCCTCCGACCAAGTCATCATCGAGCTTGAAGCCGGGATCACAGGGCCTATCCTGTTCGCGCAAATCCCCGGAACTGGCGACGACCCTGCAAAGACCGCCATCCAGATCGGCGGCAAGACGGTCGTCACCTTCAACGCCCTGATCGCCGCCAACGACCCGCGCATCACGATCACCCGCGAGGCTGTCTTCGCCTGAAGCGCGCCCCGAACCCGGCCAAGGCACCGGCCCGCCCCTTCATCTTGGCCCAAATACTCCGGGGGGGGCGCGGCACGCGCCGGGGGGCTGGCCCCCCTCACGCCCGCAGCGCGCGGCACGCGCGATGCGGGGAAAAAGGCTTATGTCGTCCCCGCCTGCGGGGACGACATTCAATTAAATCACTCTTCCTTGAAATTCATCGCAGGCTCCGGCACGCCCTTGCCCACGCCTTCCAGCACCTTCAAGGGCCGCCGCGCCAATGCGCCAAGCCCGCCGCGCGTGGGGGCATAGACCTGCTTTGATGCCTCCACCATCAGCACGCCCCCCGCCAGCCACGGCCCGAACCGCCGCCCGATCCCTTCCCAGAAATCCGCCGTCCTGAGCCAGAACCGCCCCTGCGACGGCGGCGTGAACAGCGCCGCACAGGTCCGCTCCGGGGTGAACCCGTGCCGCTTCAACTGCGCCTCCAGCTGCGTCATCGAATAGGGTCGGCCAAAGCCAAAGGGAGTGATATCGCGCCGCGACCACAGCCCCGACCGGTTCGGCACCACGATCAGCGCCTTACCCCCCGGCCCCAGCACGCGATGCGCCTCTTCCAGCACGGCGCTCGGATGTTCCGATGTCTCCAGCCCGTGCATCAGCACCAGCCGGTCCACCATCCCCGTGGGCACCGGCCAATAGGTCTCTTCACAAAGGACGCTTACATTCTCCATCCCTGCAGGCCAGGGCATCACCCCCTGCGGGCCGGGCATCAGCCCGATCACCCTGCGGCTCTCGGCCAGATAGGGGCGCAGAAGCGGCACCGCAAAGCCGAAGCCCGCCACCGTCTGCCCCTGCTGCACCGGCCACAGCCGCACCACCTGATCCCGGATCGCCCGCTGCGCCACGCGGCCCAACTGGGTGCGATAGTAGAAATTCCGCAGATCGAGCACATCAAGGTGCATTGCGCTTGGCGTCCCCACCGGTTCAGTCTGCGGGCAGCATAGCGAAACCCGGATCAAAGACCATGCCGCTTGAACTCGTCACCATCCCCTGCCTGTCGGACAATTACGCCTATCTGGTCCACGACCCGGATACCGGCGCAACGGCGGTGGTCGATGTCCCCGACGCGGCCCCTATCCTGCAGGCCCTGTCGGGTCGCGGCTGGCGGCTCACGGACATCTGGCTCACCCACCACCATTCCGATCACATCCAGGGCGTGGCCGCGCTGCAAGCCGCCACCGGCGCCCGCGTCACCGGCGCCGCCACTGACGCCCACCGCCTGCCCCCGCTGGATATCGCCCTCACCCCCGGCACCCCCTTTAGCTTCGCCGGTCACCACGTCGACGTCATCGACGTCCCCGGCCACACCATCGGCCATATCGCCTTTCACATCCCCTCTGCCGCCCTCGCCTTCACCGGCGACAGCCTGATGTCCGCTGGCTGCGGCCGCCTGTTTGAGGGCACCCCTGCCCAAATGCATGCCAGCCTGACCAGTCTCGCCAGGCTTCCCCCGGAAACCCTGATCTGCTCGGGCCACGAATACACCGCCTCCAACATCCGTTTTGCCCTGACCCTTGAACCCGCCAATGCCGCGCTTATCTCCAGAAGCAATCGGGTGTCAGTGGCGCGCGGAGAAGACCGTCCCACCGTTCCCGTCGCTCTTTCCGAAGAACTGGCAACCAACCCCTTCCTTCGCGCGCATCTGCCCGACCTGAAAGCCGCCATAGGCCAGCCCTTGGCCAGCGATGAGGCCACATTCACCGAAATCCGCGCGCGCAAGGACAGGTTCTGATCAATCTCTGCATCTTGCCGGTCACTTTTTACGGCAACCCTGCAGCAAACCGACACTGAACCCAAAAAACCCTTGAAGTGCGGCGAAATAAGCCGAACTCTGAGGGGCATGAGGCCGCGGTTCGGCGGGTCTTCCCCCGCGAACCCTGATGAACAGGAGCACCAGAACGTGCCATCGTTTTCAACGACTCTCGAGCAGGCCATCCACGGCGCCTTGGCCCTCGCCAATGCCCGCCGCCACGAACTCGCCACGCTGGAACATCTCCTGCTGGCCCTGATCGACGAACCCGACGCCGCCCGCGTGATGAAGGCGTGTTCGGTCAACCTTGATGACCTGCGCAAGACGCTTGTCGATTTCATCGACGACGATCTGTCGACGCTGGTCACCGATGTCGAAGGGTCCGAGGCCGTGCCCACCGCCGCCTTCCAGCGCGTCATCCAGCGCGCGGCGATCCATGTGCAATCCTCCGGCCGGACCGAAGTGACCGGGGCCAATGTCCTTGTCGCCATCTTCGCCGAACGCGAAAGCAACGCCGCCTACTTCCTGCAGGAACAGGACATGACGCGCTACGACGCCGTCAACTTCATCGCGCATGGCGTGGCGAAAGACCCGTCCTATGGCGAATCCCGCCCCGTCTCCGGCGCGGAAGAAGAACGCCACGAAACCCCCAAGGCCGAAGCGGGCGAGGCGAAGGAATCCGCCCTCTCCAAATATTGCGTCGACCTGAACGTCAAGGCGATGAAGGGCGATGTCGACCCCCTCATCGGCCGCGAGGCCGAGGTGGAGCGCGCAATTCAGGTGCTCTGCCGCCGCCGCAAGAACAACCCGCTTCTGGTGGGCGATCCCGGCGTGGGCAAGACGGCCATCGCCGAAGGCCTTGCCTGGAAGATCGTGAAGAAAGAAGTGCCCGAGGTTCTGGCCCATGCCACGATCTACAGCCTTGATATGGGCGCGCTCCTCGCAGGCACCCGTTATCGCGGTGATTTCGAAGAACGCCTCAAGGCCGTGGTGAAAGAGATGGAGGATCACCCCGACGGCATCCTCTTCATCGACGAGATTCACACCGTGATCGGTGCGGGTGCCACGTCCGGCGGCGCGATGGATGCCTCCAACCTTCTGAAGCCCGCGCTTCAGGGCGGCAAACTGCGCACCATGGGTTCCACCACCTACAAGGAATTCCGTCAGCACTTTGAAAAGGATCGGGCGCTTTCCCGGCGCTTCCAGAAGATCGACGTGAACGAACCCTCGGTCCCCGATGCCATCAAGATCCTGATGGGCCTCAAGCCGCATTTCGAAGAACATCACGACCTGCGCTACACCGCCGATGCCATCAAGGCCGCGGTGGAACTGGCCGCGCGCTACATCAATGACCGCAAACTTCCCGACAGCGCCATTGACGTGATTGATGAGGCCGGTGCCGCACAGCACCTGCTGCCTGAGAACAAAAAGCGCAAGACGCTGGGCACCAAGGAAATCGAGGCTGTCGTCGCCAAGATCGCCCGCATCCCGCCCAAGAACGTCTCAAAGGACGATGCCGAAACCCTGCGCGATCTGGAAAAAACGCTCAAGCGCGTGGTCTTTGGTCAGGACAAGGCCGTCGAGGCGCTCTGCTCCTCCATCAAACTCGCCCGCGCGGGCCTGCGCGAACCCGAAAAGCCCATCGGCAACTACCTCTTCGCCGGTCCCACCGGCGTGGGCAAGACCGAGGTGGCAAAGCAACTGGCCTCCTCGCTCGGTGTGGAACTGCTGCGTTTCGACATGTCGGAATACATGGAGAAACACGCCGTTTCCCGCCTGATCGGTGCCCCTCCGGGCTATGTCGGCTTTGATCAGGGCGGCATGCTCACCGATGGTGTCGATCAGCACCCGCATTGCGTGCTCCTGCTGGACGAGATGGAAAAGGCCCACCCGGATGTCTACAACATCCTGCTCCAGGTCATGGATCACGGCAAACTGACCGATCACAACGGTCGCTCTGTCGATTTCCGCAATGTGATCCTGATCATGACGTCGAACGCAGGCGCATCCGACATGGCAAAGGCCGCCATCGGCTTTGGCCGCGAACGCCGCACGGGCGAAGACACCGCCGCCTTGGAACGGATCTTCACCCCCGAATTCCGCAACCGTCTGGATGCGGTGATCTCCTTCGCGCCCTTGGGGAAAGAGGTCATCCTTCAGGTGGTCGAGAAATTCGTGCTGCAGCTTGAAGCACAGCTTCTGGATCGCAACGTCCATATCGAGCTTACCCCCGAAGCCGCGCTGTGGCTGGGCGACAAGGGCTATGATGACAAGATGGGGGCGCGCCCGCTGGGCCGCGTGATCCAGGAATACATCAAGAAGCCGCTGGCCGAAGAACTCCTGTTCGGCAAGCTGACCAAGGGCGGCGTGGTCCGCGTGGGGGTCAAGGATGATGCGATCGACCTGCAAGTGCAGGAACCGCAGAAGCCGCGCCTCACGGGCCAGAAACCGCCGCTTCTCACGGCGGAATGATCCGAACCGCTGCATGCCTGACATTGGCCCTCGCCTTTCCGGCGGGGGCCCTTGACTTTGACCAACCCATCGCCTGCACCTTGGGCGAGGATTGCCATATCCAGAACTATTTCGACCGCGACCCCGGCCCCGGCACGGCGGATATGGCCTGCGGCCACCTCACCTATGACGGCCATGACGGCACCGATTTCGCCGTGCCGTCTCTGGCCGCGATGCAGGCGGGCGTGCCGGTCCTTGCCGCCGCCCCCGGCACCGTGCGCGGAGTGCGGGACGGAATGCCCGACATCGCGATTTCCGACCCGGCCGCCCCGGCGCTAGAAGGCCGCGATTGCGGCAATGGCATTGCCATTGACCACGGCGGTGGCTGGGAAACGCAATACTGCCACCTGAAACAGGGCAGCCTGCGCGTGCAACCCGGCGACAGGGTGGAAGCCGGGCAGGAGATCGGCCTTGTCGGCCTCTCCGGCAATACCGAATTTCCCCATGTCCATCTGGCGATCCGCAAGGATGGGGTGGAGCTTGATCCCTTCGCCCCCGATGCCACCGCCGCCTGCGGCACGGCCCCGGCGGATACGCTCTGGGCAGACCCCATCGCCTATGATCCCTTCGGCTTCACCGCCGCAGGCTTTTCCACCGCCGTCCCGGAATGGGCTGCCATCAAGGCAGGCCTCCCCTCCCCCGCCACGCTCCCCGCCGATGCCCCCGCTCTCGTGATCTGGGCCGCCTATTTCGGCCCCCGCACCGGCGACACCCTCACCCTCGCCATCACCGGCCCGCAGGGCGAGGTCATCCGCGAGACTATCCCCGTTGAGCGCACCCAGGCCCTCGCCTTCCGCGCCGTCGGCAAACGCACCCCGCCCGGTGGCTGGCCCGCAGGTGATTACAATGCCGAAATCCTCATGACACGCGGGGGCGAGGAATTGGGCCGACAGGCCCTGCAACTGCGCATCCAACCCTGAACCACGGCAAAGTCAGGGGCCAAGGGGGGTCCGGGGGGACACCTGTCCCCCCTTGACCCCCCCTCATCCCCATGTCAGCGTTCGGTCAGCTTCAACTCGATCCGCCGGTTCTGCGCCCGCGCCGCCGCATCATCGCCCTCAGCCACGGGCCGGTATTCGCCAAACCCCGTCGCCGCCAGCCGCTCGGGCGGAAAGCCCAGCTGCTCCTGCATATACCGCACGACCGACAGCGCACGGCCCTGCGACAATTCCCAATTGTCGCTGAATTCGCCCGCGCCCGACAGCGGCACGTTGTCCGTGTGGCCGTCCACCCGGATGATCCAGTCCAGCTCCTCAGGGATATCCCCCCTGATTTCATTCAGGATTTCCACCACCCCGGCAATCTGTGCCTGCCCTTCGGGGGCAAGTTCCGCCGCACCCGGCTGGAACAGCACCTCGCTTGAGAACACGAACCGATCGCCCACAACCCGCACACCCTGCCGCCCGTCCAGCAGTTCGGAAAGTTTGCCAAAGAACTCAGACCGATACCGCGCCAGATCGGCATTCTCAGCCGCCAGCCGTGCCGACTCTGCCGCCTCCAGCTCCGCCCGCCGCCGCTGCTCTGCCGCCACCTGCGCCAAGGCCGCGTTCAACTGGCTGCCCAGCGCCTCCATCTGCACCTGCGATGCCTCATCCCGCGCAGCCGATGCGTCCAGAATGGATTGCAACTGCGCCAGTTGCGACCGCAGCGCTCCGATCTGTTCGTTCAGCAGCGCCACTTTTCGCTCTGCTTCCAATGACTTGGATTGTTCCTCGGTCAGCGTCCGCTCTGCCGCCGCCAGCGCCGCATCCTTTGTATCCTGCCCCTCTACCGCCCGCGCCGCCTCGGTCTGCGCGGCGGCCAGCAGCGTCAACGTCTCCTCTGCGCGCTTCCTTTGTTCCTCCAGCGCCAGCGTCATCGCCGCCAATTCGTCATCGGCCCCCTTCAGCCGATCCCGCAACGCTTCCAGCGCCGCCGCATCCACCAACCGGGCAGCCTCCGCTTCGGACAACTGCGTCTCGGCCCCGTCTGCCCGGCTCCGCAGATCAGCGATCAGCGCCTCCACCGCCGCCCGCCGTGCCGCCATCAGGCGCGCGGCTTCGGCATTGGCGTCCACCTCATCGCGGGCCTTGGCCAGCGCCAGCTGCATCGCCTCCTGCTCAGTGATTAACCTTTGTTGTGCGTCTTCAAGCTCTTGGACAGAGGCTGTCAGTTCCGTGACCTGCCCCCGCGCCGCATCACGTTCCGCCAGAAGCGATGCCACCTGCGCCTCGAAACTGGCGATCCGCCCCTGCGCATCGGCCAACGCGCCCTGCGCGGTGGACAACTGCCCCGTCAGCGTGGTGATCAGTGTCGCCTGACGCTCTCCCTCGGCCTCCGCCGCAGTCAGCGACGCCGTCAACTCCCCCACCTGCGTCTCAAGCCCCGCCGCGCGCTGCCGTTCCAACCCCAGTTGATCGGCCAATTGCGCGATCTGGTCAGTCAGACTGTCCAACTCATTCGACTGCGTGGTGATCGTCTCGCGCAGCACGACCTGCATCACGGTAAAGATGGTCAACACGAACATCATCACCATCAGCAGTGTCGTGACCGCATCCACGAAGCCCGGCCAGATGATGGATGAATCGCGGCGGCTGCGCAGGCCCATGCCTTACCCCCGCCCGACCGTGCCGCGCGACAATTGCCGGATCGCCGCCGTCAGCGACGCGATATCGCCGCGCAGATCGGCCAGCGATTCCTGCCGCCCAGCCGACATTTCCTCAAGAATCCTAAGCAGTTGCACGTCAATCGACCGCAGGCGCATCCGGCTTTCGGCATCCGCGCCCATCGCGCCCTCACCCCCGCCTGACACGGCGGCAATCAACCGCTCCTGCCCCTCGGCAATCCGCGCCAGCGCGGCGACCATATCGCCGCCCCCGCCCCCCTCACGCCGCTCGGCCAGTTTGGTGATGGCCCGGGCCAGATCGTCGATCTTGTCCTCCACCATCACCCGCGTGATGTCGGATTGGGTATAGAGAGATTGCAACGCATCCATCTGCGCCTGCACCTGATCCAGCACCGCCGCCATCGCCGCCGTATCGCCGCCCTCGCCATCGCCCGACGACAGGCTCACCCGCGTGATGGATGACAGCCATTCCTCCAACTCGCGGAAGAACCGGTTCTGCCCGTGCCCGGCAAACAGTTCCAACAGGCCAATGACCAGCGATCCGGCCAGCCCCAGCAGCGAAGAGGAAAACGCCGTCCCCATCCCCCCCAGCTGGCTTTCAAGCCCCGACATCAGCTTTTCAAAAACCTGCAACCCCGTCTCGCCCTCCTGCGGGGCAAGCGACCGGATGGTTTCCACCACCGCCGGAACCGTGGTTGCAAGGCCATAGAACGTGCCCAGAAGACCAAGGAAAACCAAAAGGTTGCCCATATAGCGCGTGATATCCCGCGCCTCGTCGATCCGGGTAGAGACAGATTCAAGGATCGACCGCGACGACGATGCCGAAATCTGCATCTTCGCCCCGCGCGACCGCAGAAGCGACGCAAGCGGTGCCAGCAATCGCGGCGGCTTGGTTGCGTCATGGCCGGGAACGTGGCGGACGAAATCCTCGATCCAGCTCACCGATTGCGCAAGGATCAGCACCTGCCAGAAACAAGTCAGCACCCCGAACACGAACACCGCCGCGATAAACCCGTTCAACAGCACATTGGCCTGCAGGATTTCCGCCACCTGCCTGTGGATCAGCCATGCCCCACTGCCCACCAGCACCAGCACGATCAGCATCATCACGATCTGCCGGATCGGCTGGCTGAAGGTCGGCGACGCCTCGACGCGTGTCTTTTCCATCCGTCCTGCCCGTGTCCAGTCTATGTCTTGCCCGCCTTCACCATAACAGGCCAATTGCCCCTGCCAAGCCAGCGCAGATCAGCCTTCCGTCATCGCCACGATGGCGCGCACCCGGTCTGCCAGCCAATCCAGATCGGCATCGGCAATGCCCAGCTCTGCCAGATGCGCGGCGGTGGACCACAGGTAATCCCTGTTCTGCCCCCGCCCGCCCGTGGCGCGGGCAATGATCTGCGCCTGTTCCTCCAGCGGCAGCCCGCCGCAATATTGCACATGGCCCGGGTCGATCACATAGGCCAGCGCCCGCATGGCGCGCCCATCGGCCAGCCGCAGGGTCAGCCAATCCTCGACATAGGCCGATGAGATCAACTCCCGTTCGCGCAGCGCCGCAATCGTCGCGTCCTCTTCCCCAGGTTCCACGCGAAAGGCCACCCCGTCGCAATGCGCGCCCTCGGCCCGGTCCAGCGCCAGCACCAATCCGGGCGCATCGACCGTGCCGCGATGGTGGATCGACCGCATGCAAAAGGACCGATGCCACCCGTCCAGCCGCGCCACGGCGCGTTCCGCCACCGCAAAGCCGGGATGCCAGATCAGCGACCCATAGCCGAAGACCCATAACGGTTCCGTCATCCGCTGGCCCTCCCTTCTCCCCCCCTGTAAACAGCAGGCAAGAGCCGAAGAAAAGGGTGCAAGATGCGTGCAGTTCTGGTGATTGTCCTTGTCCTGGCCGGACTTTGGGGCGGCTATTGGTTCGTGGGATCGCGGGCGATGGATCAGGCGGCGACGGGCTGGTTTGCCGCGCAACAGGGCCGCCCGCTTCTGGCCGAACAGCAGGGCTTGGCCGTGTCCGGCTTTCCGAACCGCTTCGATCTGACAGTGACCTCACCCCGCCTGACCGATTCCGAAACCGGCATCAGCTGGGCCGCGCCCTTTGCGCAGGTCTTCATGATGACCTGGAAGCCTTGGCACGTCATCGCCACCCTCCCGCAGGAACAGATCATCAGCCTGCCGGGGCAGGACGTGACGCTGACCTCCACGCTCGCGCAGGGCAGCGTGATTGTCACCCCCGGCACCGCCCTGACGCTGGACCGCACCGCCATCGCGGGCGATGGCCTTGCCCTGCGCTCCACCGCCGGGTGGGAGGTATCGGCCACCTCGGCCCGCTTCGGCACAAGGCAGGCCGCTGACCGGGCCCTCGCGCATGATGTGGGGCTGGAGCTGACCACGCTCACCCCGGATGCCGGTTTCCGCATGGCGCTGGCTCAGCGGTCCGATCTGCCCGAACAGATCGACCTTCTCCGTCTGGACACGGTCCTCGGCCTGTCGGCCCCGCTTGACCGGCACGCTGCCACCACCCGCCCCGCCCTGACCGACTTCACCCTGCGCGAAGGCCTGTTGCGCTGGGGCGATCTGGTCTTGTCCGCCACGGGCAGCCTGACCCCGGCCAGCGATGGCACGCCCGAAGGCCGGATCGAGATCCGCGTCGAGAACTGGCGTGAACTGGTCCCGGTGCTGATTGCCTCCGGGCTGGTGACGGAAGAGTCGTCGCAAACCGTGACCCGCGCGCTGGAACTTTATGCCCAGCAAGGCACCGATCCCACGGTATTGACCCTGCCGCTCAGCTTTCAGCAGGGCCGCATGAGCCTTGGCCCCCTGCCGCTTGGCCCCGCGCCGCAGATCTTTCAGCGGCAGTAAGACCCGTTTCGATGGGTTGCCGTGTCGAAATGCAGGTGATCCTCGTGATAGCCGTCTGATCCCGGCCCCAGTGTCGTGCCGAAAATCCCGCAGGCGGCGCGATGGGCTTTCCGCATCTGGCGGTTGAAATCGCCTGACACTGTCAATTCCCGCCCATCCGACAGGATGAATCCGGAAATGTCGATGGCCTTGCCGCGCCCATGTTCGCTGATCTTCGCGCCGCGCACATTGTTGCGGGGGCGGCAGATGTAACTGGCGGCCACCCGCAGCTCCACCACCTCCTGCCGGCCAAAGGCCGGGCGCATCCCGTCATTGATCCAGGTTTTCAGGGCCGTCGCCGTGGCGCAATCAATCGTCGCGGGCGTGGTCAGGCGGATGCCATCCACCTGCGTCACGCGCACCGGGGCCTCGATCCCGCAGCCCTGCACCTTTGAACTGATCCGCGCCAGTTCCTCGCCCCGGATCGCGCGATCACCGCAAACGAAGCCATCCGCAGGCTCGGCCCGCTCTTCCCGCTCGCGCCGCTGGAACAGGCCGCCGAACAGCCCGCCGCGCCGTTCGCGCTGCGCCGCCGGGGGCGGGTTTGCCGCCGCCACCTCTGTCACCGGGGCCTCAGCCTGCGGCACCGCGCCGGCCCAGCCTGCCGGGCGCGGCTTGGGGCGCAACACGGGCAGCGACAGCACCATCCCCGGTTGGGGCGGCAGCGCCTGCGTCTGCGTCTGCACCGGCATCTGGGCCTCTGCCGCCAGACGCGGGCGCGGTTTGGGGGAAATGGCGGGACCTGCCGCCATGACAGCCGGGGCCGGATCGGCCTGCACGCCGGGGCGGGGCATGGGACGGGGCGAGGTTGTCATCTCTTGCGCCATGGGCGCGCCCGCCAGAAGGGAAACCACTACACACAGAAACGCACCACGGAACCGCATTCAGCCGCCCTTAGGCGCGACCTGCGCCGCACGGCCGAAATCAGGCGCGGCCGTATCCTGCCCGGCTTCGATGATCCCGCGCCGGATGGCGCGCGTGCGGGTGAAATAGGCATGCAGATGGTCGCCGTCGCCCAGCCGGATCGCCCGTTGCAGGGCAAACAGTTCCTCAGTGAACCGCCCCAGAATATCCAACGTCGCTTCCTTGTTGGTCAGAAACACATCGCGCCACATCGTCGGGTCCGACGCCGCGATCCGGGTGAAATCCCGAAACCCCGCCGCCGAGTAATTGATCACTTCGCTATCCGTGACCCGCCGCAGGTCATCGGCCACGCCCACCATCGTATAGGCAATCAGGTGCGGGGTGTGAGAGGTTACCGCCAGCACAAGGTCGTGATGGGCGGCATCCATCTCATCGACCTTTGCCCCCATCCCCTCGCACAGCGCGCGCAGTCGCGCCACGGCCCCCGCATCCGCGCCCTCCGGCGTCAACAGCCACCAACGGTTTTCAAACAGCGTGGCAAAGCCGGAATGCGGCCCGGAATGTTCGGTCCCCGCAATCGGATGGCCCGCGATGAAATGCACGCCTTCCGGCATATGCGGGGCCACGGCGGCAATCACCGCCTGCTTCACCGATCCCACATCCGTCACCGTGGCACCTGGCATCAGATGCGGACCGATCTCTTCGGCAATCGCGCCCATCGCCCCGACCGGCACGGCCAGCACCACCAGATCGGCCCCGCGCACGGCATCCGCCGCAGTCTCTGTCACCCGGTCACAAAACGCGATCTCCAGCGCCGCCGCCCGCGTCTCGGCGCTGCGGGCATAGCCCACAATCTCGCCCGCCAATCCCTTGGCCTTCATCGCATGCGCCATGGAGGATGCGATCAGCCCCAGCCCGATCAGCGCCACGCGATCATAGATCGGGGCCGCGACCATCACTTCACACCCTTGAACTGCGCCACCGCATGGGCCACCCGCCGGCAGGATGCTTCATCCCCCACCGTGATCCGCAGGCAATGCGGCAGCTTGTATCCCGCCACCCGCCGTACGATCAGCCCCTGCTGCTGCAGGAATGCATCGCAGGCAATCGCCTCATCCTCACTGGCAAACCGCGCCAGCACGAAATTCGCCATCGACGTGTCCGACGGCACGCCCAGCTCTGCCAGCGCCTCGGACAGCCAATGCCGCATCCGCGCATTGTCGGCCCGGCAGCGATTGACGAAATCCTGATCCCGCACCGCCGCCTCGGCCGCCTCCAACTGCGTGGACGACAGGTTGAACGGCCCCCGGATGCGGTTGAGCACATCAATGATCGCCTTGGGGCCATAGCCCCAACCGATCCGCAGCCCGCCCAGACCATAGATCTTCGAAAATGTCCGCGTCATCACAACGTTGCTGCGCGCCTCAAGGATCGCCAGCCCGCCATCATAGCCTTCGACATATTCCGCATAGGCCCCGTCCAGCACCAAAATAGCCTGACGCGGCATCCCGTCGGCCAGCCGCGCAATCTCGGCCAGCGAAATCATCGTGCCGGTGGGGTTGTTCGGATTGGCGATGAAGACCAGCTTCGTGCGCCGGTTGCAGGCCGCCAGAATGGCATCCACATCCGTCGTCCGTTCCCGCTCCGCCACCTCGACCGGGGTAGCCCCCACCGCTAGCGCGCTGATGCGATACATCAGGAAACCGTGTTCGGTGAACACGACCTCATCCTTCTGCCCGGCATAGGCCTGGCACAGGAAGGTGATGATCTCATCCGACCCGACCCCACAGATCACCCGATCCGCATCCAGCCCGTGCACCTCGGCAATCGCGTCGCGCAGGCTGCGATGATCGGTCGAAGGATAGCGGTGCAACGTGTGAACGCTGCGCTGGAACGCGTCTTTTGCGCGGTCCGACGGGCCGAACGGATTTTCGTTCGACGACAGTTTGACCACATTGGTCATGCCCGCGACATTGGCCTTCCCGCCTTCATAAAGCGCGATGTCCAGAATCCCAGGCTGCGGTCGGATGGCGTCGGTCATTTTGGCAGATTTCCCCTCATGCTGCGGGGTTCTAGCGGCGGGCGCGCGGCTTTGCCAGCCGGATTATCGCCGACCCAGGCAGAAGCGCGCGTCACTTTGACGACCGTGCCTGAAGCCAATCCATCAGGGCCAGCAGCACGCCCGACACAACGAATGTCATGTGGATCACCGTCAGCCACAGCAGCGTGCGGTCATCCATTCCGGGCTTTGTCGGATCCCCGATCTCCATGAACCGCTTCAGCAGGTGGATGCCCGATATCGCCACGATGGACGCGATCAGCTTCATCTTCAATCCGCCGAAATCCACCTTGCCCATCCAGCCCGGCCGATCATCGCCCGCGTCGAAATCGAACTTCGACACGAAACTTTCATACCCCGAAAACATCACGATCAAGAGCAGGTTCGCCGCCAGCGTCAGATCGATCAGCGTCAGCGCCACAAGGATCACCGCTTCGGCCGACAGCGTCATCATCTGCGGCACATAATAGGCCAGCTCGCGGAAAAAGATCACCACCAGCATCAGCAGCGCCACCACCAGACCCAGATACATCGGGGCCAGCAACCAGCGCGAGGCGAACAGCCCCCGCTCCAGCATGTCTTCTGTCGTGCGCTTCCTGCTCATGCCCGCCAACCTGTAACATCCCCTGCCAAAAGCAAGAGGCCCGCATCGCTGCGGGCCTCCAAAATTCCGACAGCAGGCCGAAATCAGTTCTTGGCGTAGTATTCGACGACCAGGTTCGGTTCCATCTGCACCGGATAGGGCACATCGCCCAGGCCCGGCGTGCGGACGAATTTCACCGTCATCTTGGAATGGTCGACTTCCAGGTAATCCGGAACGTCCCGCTCGGTCAGCGCGACGGCTTCCAGAACCAGCGCCATCTGCTTGGACTTCTGGCGCACCTCGATCAGATCGCCTTCCTTCACACGGTAGGACGCGATGTTCACGCGGATGCCGTTCACGGTCACATGGCCGTGGTTCACGAACTGACGCGCGGCGAACACGGTCGGCACCAGCTTTGCGCGATACACGACGGCGTCCAGGCGGCGCTCCAGCAGGCCGATCAGCATCTCGCCGGTGTCACCACGCACGCGTTCTGCATCGGCAAAGATCTTGCGGAACTGCTTTTCCGTCAGATCGCCGTAATAGCCCTTCAGCTTCTGCTTGGCGCGCAGCTGGGTGCCGAAGTCCGACAGCTTGTTCTTGCGGCGCTGGCCGTGCTGGCCGGGGCCGTATTCACGCTTGTTCACCGGGGATTTCGGACGGCCCCAGATGTTTTCGCCCATGCGGCGGTCAATTTTATACTTGGCAGAGGTGCGTTTGGTCACCGCTGATCTCCTTCGTAGGTTATGAAGGGCGTTGTCCTTTCCGGGTCTCCCCGGCGACAGGCATCCCCTTGCGAGGGCCACCAACACCAATGAAAAACCCCGGCGCAGAACGCCGGGATCGGGGGCTTATACAGCCGGTCGTCGCAGAGTCAACGCCCGTTACGCCGCTATGTCATGGCGCAGCAAAGCCGCCTCGCTGGCCGAAAGGTTGCGCCGCGCGTAATCGCCATAGGCTTCGGGATTGATCGCGACCTGCGGCATCACCTCCATCAGCACGTCGCGCTGGTCCGGGTCGATCATCTCCAGCGCGGTGTTCGACGGGTGAAAGCTTTCCGTCTCAACCCCGTTGGCAAAGATAATGTTATGCCGTTCCAGCAGGATATGGATATAGGTCACCTCGCGCAGCAGGTGATCCACCGCGATGGATGTATCGTTCAAAAGATCCTCGGCCCGGACCAGAACCTCGGACGTGCCGAACAGCGCCTGCGACGCCGCACCCTTCACCAGCATCCGATGCGCGGGGGATACGATCAGATCAGGCTCGGGCCGGTCATTGCCGAAAGCCCCGGCGCGAAGGCGGATCGGCCGCAGATGCGGCATCGCATAAAGCCGCGCGCCCGACATGCGGCGACTGCCCGTCCACAGCACCTCTTGCGGGCCGTCATCCTTGGTCAGCACCCGGTCACCCTGCCGCAACGTCTGAATCAGCTTCGGCCCGTCGGGCGTGGCGATGCGCGTGCCGGGGGTGAAACAGATAACGCCGCCGCCTTCGCGCCCGCCCGCCGCCACACGTGCCCGGTCGATCGATGTCCGCACCACCCACAGATCGCGATTGGCGGGCGGCACATCGCCCAGCATCATCACCAGACGCGCGCCGCTGTCGGGCACCGGGATGATGGTCAGCGCAAAGCTCTGCACCCCATCCGTGACGATAAAGCCCTGCTCCGGCAGGTCATCGCCATCCTCGGCCCGGTCTTGGGCCTTTTCATCAGCCCGATCCTGCGCGGCCTTGCCGACAGCCGAACCAATCAGGCGGCGCACCATGCGCGCCGCACGTTTCTGCATTTCCGCCTTGCCCTCGGCCCCTTCCAGAAGCAGCAGGTCTGTCTGGCCGTCGACCCGCACCAAATCCCCGGTCCAGCGCCATGCGGCACCAACCGAAAGAAGGTCCAGCGACGCCCCTTTCACCCCATCAACTTCTGTCTGTGTCCAAGAGATGACGAACGTGCCACGAGAGCCCGTTATCATTGCCTGTTTGCCTGCTCGTTTCGTCTTTTTATGGTCTAGGATGCTAGCATCAGACCTGAGGTCTGACTATGGCATCAGCGCAACAGATGCAAATTCGCATAGGTCAGAACTGCAACCGCAGATTGACCGACCCAAGCACCTGATCGTCCGGCTGTTCCTCGAACTCCTTGCCCAGCCAGGTCAGACCATAGAACACCTCGCTCTGGGCGCCCTGCCAATGCATCCCGGCCCGCAACCGCTTGCGCGTGTCGCTCGGCGTGATCGCATCCGATGCGAGGAAATATTCGCTGTCATAGACCTTGGCGATATCCCCGCCCAGCACCAGGCTGAATCCTTCCACCCGGTCGCCCGCCGCCGCGCGATAGCGCTGGCCGGTCGAACTGTCGCGCAGCATCAGCGCCTCGGTTGCGAAATGGCCAAAGGTCATGTCGCCACCCATGCGCACCAGGGTTTCGGCCCCGGCCTGCGCCTCGACAAACGGTCGGACCTGCGCATTGGCGCCCAACGGCAACGTCCGGCCGAATTCCGCTGTCAGCGTCAGGAACACGTCATCGGCGATCTGCCCGCCGAACACCGTGGGGTCCGGCAGACCCAACAGATCGTGCAGGTCCCCGTGCAGCGAACTGATCCCCGTCTGCGGCCCCACGATCACCGCATCCATACCGATGCTCGACTCGATACCCGCAGTTTCAAAATGCGTATGCATCCCCAACGACAGCGCGCCGACATAGCGACGGTCCAGCGGGTTCGCCACCACCAGATCGGCCGGGGCGATCGTTTCCAGCCGTATCCGGAATTCCAGAATCTCGCCGGGTCGGCCCGGCAAGGTGCCCGACCAGCTCGGCCCGCGCACCCGGCTCAGGACATAGGATCCCGTGCGCCAGCGGTCCTTGCCATCGCCGATGGCATCATTCGTCAGCAACCTGCCCCAGCCCAGCGTGACACGCTCCTGCGCGACAGCGGGCACGGCGAACAGCGCTGTGCAGAAAGCGGCAAAAACGAAGGCGGGAACCGCCATGGGAGGCTTGGCCATTATGCGTCATCCAATCATCAGCCCCCCCAGGCTGATTGGACGTTAACCTTAATGAAAACCCAATTCTAGTGCCATCAGGCAACACCTCCGGCGAGAGTTGGAATCGCCAAGCGTCGCTCAAGACAGCCGTTTTTGGCGCGAACGGCGGTTCCCGACACGTAAAACATGCTTTCTATATGTAGAATTTACTTATGAAGAAGGTGTTTTCGTTTCTTTGGATGATGAACTCGTCATGTCGGAATGACGAACTCGTCATGTCGAAATGATGAATTCGTCCCGTCCATCAGTTTCAAACTGCCTTCGTCATCTGTCATCTTCACGATCATGAGGCGCGGTGCAATCACAAGGCTGATCGTCGCCAGCATGTGTAGTTAGTGACCTTAGTATGAAGCCAGATGCGCCTGCAGCGTGTTACGGTTCATGTGGGCTGGCGGCGATCAAGCCTTCGCATCACCTGTCGCGCCCCTCCGGCGCAGCGCCCAAAACGCCAGGCCAGCAGGGACCGCGCCCAGGGCCACAGGCCACAATGTTGCACCCGGTATCGCCACCACGCAACACAGCATCACCGCAAAGACCAGCCCCGCCACACCGGGTTGCGCCACCCGCAGCACAGGCCCCGCATTTGCCACGGCAGCCACTGCAACCAGCGCCCTCAGATCGGCCATGGCAGGGGTCAGCCAGGCAAACAGCGCCCAGAAGGCGATTCCCATTGCTACAATCCCCGCACTCTGGCGCAGCCCCTCCGCACCGCTCCCCCAGGGCAACCCCCGCCGCAGCAGCGGCAGCGCCAGCAGCAGCGCCGCCACGGCCCAGAGAATCCAGTTTCCCAGCACCCCGGTCACCGCACCCGCAACGTCGGTCTGCGCGCGGTTCACCGCGCCAAAGGCGAACATGAACAGGATCACCCGCCCCGCCCGCAGCAGCCCCGCCACTCGGTCGGGCGATGGCCCCTCCACCGCGCCACGCAGCAGCATCAGCGCCCCCAAGAGCAGGATCAGCGCGTCCCAATCCGCCCCCGGATAGCCCCGGATCGATAGGCCCAGTCCGACCACGGCGCAAAGAATGCCGAACACCCGCGCCCAATCCCGCTGCCGCATCGCCCTTAACCGATCCATCGCCGCCCCGCCTTGGCCATCATCACGCTCATCACAATCCGCGCCACATGATGCACGGTCACATAAACCACGCTCATCTGCAGGCTCAGCGCGATCAGGCTCATCTCGGCCAACCCGCCGGGCGCAAAGGCCAGGAACACCGCCGTCAGTGGTTCTCCCACCCAAGGCGCCAAGGCCCAGGCAAAGCCAAAGGCCATCCCCAGCGCCACACCGGCATTGATCACCGCCAGCCGCACCGCGCGGATCAGCATCCCTCGCTCGATCCCGGCAAACCGCGCCCCAAGCCCGCAGCCCACAACCACCTGCGTCACCCCCACCAGCCAGCCGGGCGGCACCCCATGCACCAATCCC
Source organism: Variovorax paradoxus (assembly GCA_943370085.1). Classification (GTDB taxonomy): domain Bacteria; phylum Pseudomonadota; class Alphaproteobacteria; order Rhodobacterales; family Rhodobacteraceae; genus Paragemmobacter. Next base: position 29,742 of record CALRPT020000003.1, read on the forward strand.
GCCGCATGGGCCACGGCGGAAAACAGCACTGGCCCGGTCATGATCGCGGCAGGCAGGCGCAGCAGGCGCCCCGCCCAGACGCCCAATCCCCCCACGGCCAAAAGCACCACCACCTCATAGGCGCTCAGCGGCACCGCTGCCGCAGGCAGCACCGCGCCACTGGCCGACCCCACCGCCACGCCGGTCAGCGCCGAAAAGATCAACGGCACCGCCACGATAGTCAGGATCAGGCGCAGGAATTGCAGCACCGTCATCAACCGCACATCACCGCCCGCTTCTTCGCCCATCTGCACCGTTTCAATCAGCCCACCGGGAACCGCGCCAAAGAAACTCTCCAGCTTCGGCAGCCCCCCGCGCGTGTAGATGAGATAGGCCACCGCATGGGTCAGCGGCAGGAACAGCAGCAGCGCGAGCAGCGACGGCCACCACGCCCCGGCTTCCGACATCACCGCCGGGGTGAACGCCCCGCCGATTGACACACCGATCACCGGAACAAAGGCCGACCGCAGCTTCATCGGCAACAGCACCGCGCGGCCAAAGGGCCGCCAGCCCGCCGCCGCCACGACCCCCGTCACTAGAAGTGACCCCAAGAGCAGCGCCAGCGGAAAGCCCGCCCACAAAGCCACCAGCCCGCCCACCGCCCCAAGGGCCAGCGTCAACAGCAGCGCCGGGTAATCCACGGCCTTCAGTCTGGAAATGAATTCGTGCATCGCCCGCCGTTCCTGCCGCGCGTCGCGCCGGGATGCAACCCTTGCGCTAAAGCCGCATCACCAATGCGGCGGCGGCACATTCGCGGCAGGCCCGTCGCCCGCCATCGCCTCCCGCTCGGCCTCGCGCTCCACCAGCATCCGCACCAACCGCGTCAACCGGTCAATCTCGGTCGCCTGCGCCGCCACGATGTCCGACAGGTCATCCACCGCCCGCATCAGATGCGCGACCTTTTCCTCGATAACCGCATCCGCCATGCCACCCTCCGCCGCTTGCCGACCTTGGCCCCATCCGATACACGGGCCGCGACAAAAAGCGAAGGTCCGACCCATGGCACAGGACAAATCCACCCGCCGCCCCCGCGCCGAAACCCCCAAAGGGTTCCGCGACTATTTCGGTGCCGAGGTGACCGAGCGCAAGGCGATGCTGGACAAGGTGGCCGAGGTCTATCACCGCTACGGGTTCGACCCGCTGGAAACCAGCGCCGTGGAAACCGTCGAAGCTTTGGGAAAATTCCTCCCCGATGTCGACCGCCCGAATGAAGGTGTGTTCGCGTGGCAGGATGAAGACGCCGATTGGATGGCCCTGCGCTATGACCTGACCGCGCCCCTCGCCCGCGTCGCCGCGCAATACCGCAACGACCTGCCCTCCCCCTATCGCCGCTATGCGATGGGCCCGGTCTGGCGCAATGAAAAGCCGGGACCGGGGCGGTTCCGCCAGTTCTACCAATGCGATGCCGATACCGTGGGCGCGCCCAGCGTCGCGGCGGATGCCGAGATTTGCGCCATGCTGTCTGACGCCCTTGAAACCGTCGGCATCCCGCGCGGTGACTATGTGGTTCGGGTCAACAACCGCAAGGTTCTGAATGGCGTGATGGAGGTGGCGGGCGTGCTCGACCCCACCGATCCCGACCGCTTCGCCAACGAACGCGGCATCGTCCTGCGCGCCATCGACAAGATCGACCGTCTGGGTGATGCAGGCGTCCGTGCCCTGCTGGGCGAAGGCCGCAAGGACGAGTCTGGCGATTTCACCAAAGGCGCAGGGCTTGCCCCCGAACAGGCCGAGGTCGTCATGGCCTTCATGGCCGCCCGCCGCGCCACAGGGGCGGAAACCACCGCCCGCCTGCGCGAACTCGTCGGCCCCTCCACCATCGGCAGCGAAGGCGTGGCCGAGTTGGAAACCATCGCTGACCTTCTCGACCGTCAGGGCTATGGCCCCGACCGCATCCTCATCGATCCCGGCGTCGTGCGCGGCCTTGGCTACTATACCGGCCCGGTGTTCGAGGCCGAACTGACCTTTGAAATCCTCGATGAAAAGGGCCGCAAGCGCAGCTTCGGCTCTGTCGCGGGCGGCGGGCGCTATGATGACCTCGTCAAACGCTTCACAGGCCAGTCCGTCCCCGCCACGGGCGTTTCCATCGGAGTGGACCGCCTGCTCGCCGCGCTGCACGCCAAGGGCCGCAGCACGGCCAACACCACAGGCCCCGTCGTCGTCACCGTGATGGACCGCGACCGCATGGCCGATTACATGGCCATGGTATCCGACCTGCGCAACGCGGGCATCCGGGCCGAAGTCTATCTGGGTAACCCGAAGAACTTCGGCAACCAGCTCAAATACGCCGACAAGCGCGCCTCTCCCATCGCTGTGATCCAGGGCGGGAACGAGGCCGACAAGGGCACCGTCATCCTCAAAGACCTCATCCTCGGCGCACAAATCGCGCAAAATGCGACGCTGGAGGAATGGAAGGATCGCCCCGCTCAGGTCGAAATCCCCCGCGCCGATCTCGTGGCGCAGGTCCGCAAGATGCTGGACCAATGACGACAAAAGCCGCGATCCGGCGTGAGGCCGAAACCCTCTTCGCCGCCTTCCGCGCTGCGGGTGCGGAACCGGTCGAGGCGGACATCCTCCAACCGGCCGAAACCCTGCTGGATCTTTACGGCGAAGACATCCGCGCCCGCGCCTATGTGACATCCGATCCCCTGCGTGGCGAAATGATGCTGCGACCCGATTTCACCCTGCCCGTGGTGCAGGCCCATATGGCCCACGGCGCGGACCCCGCGCGCTATTGCTATATGGGCGAGGTGTTCCGCAAACAGGATACGCCCGGCCCCCGCGCCAGCGAATACCTGCAAGTGGGCTTTGAACTCTTCGACCGCACCGCTCCGGAACAGGCCGACGCACAGGTCTTCGCCCTGTTCGCGCAGCTTCTCGCCCCCCTGAACCTCCGCGCTGCTACCGGCGATATCGGCATCCTCATGGCCGCCGTCCGCGGCCTGTCGACCACTGAGCGCCGCAAAGCCGCCCTCCTGCGCCACATCTGGCGCCCCAACCGCTTCCGCGCCTTGCTTGACCGCTTCTCCGGCCGCGCCCCCCTGCCCGCCGCCCGCGCCGCCCTCCTGCAACATCTCCAGCAGGACAGGCCCGAGACGCTCATTGATGCCGCAGGCACCCATGTCGGCCTGCGCAGCCCCGCCGACATCGCCGCCCGCGCCCGCGCCCTGATCGAGGATGCCGCCACCCCCCCGATCGCGGCCCCCGAGGCCGCGCTGCTCTACGACCTCCTCTCCCTGCAAGCCCCCGCCCGCGCAGCCCTCAACCACCTGCGCGGCATCACCCCGATGCTGCCCGCCATCGCCCCCGCCGTTGACCGCTTCGCCACAAGGCTCGACGCGCTCGATGCGCTGGGAACCGACACCACGACTCTGCCGTTCGAGGCAAGCCACGGCCGCACCTCGCTCGAATACTACGACGGCTTCGTGTTCAGCTTCCACGCCCCAGACCCCGCCCTTCCCCCCTTCGCCTCGGGCGGCCGCTACGACGCGCTCACCGCCGTGCTGGGGCAGGGTCGGTCGATCCCCGCTGTCGGCGGCGTCATCCGCCCCGGCCTTGTCGCCCGCCTGAAAGGGGTGATCTGATGCTGAAAATCGGCGTCCCCTCCAAAGGCCGGCTGATGGAGAAAACGTTTCAATGGTTCGGCGCGCGCGGCATCGCCATGCGCCAAACCGGGAATGACCGCGAATATTCCGGCGCGGTCGAAGGGATCGATGGCGTTGAACTGGTGCTGCTCTCCGCTGGCGAAATCCCGCGCGAGCTTTCCGCAGGCCGCATCCACCTTGGCGTCACCGGTTCCGACCTCGTGCGCGACAAGCTGGCCGACTGGCCCGCGCAGGTGGCCGAACTGGCCCCCTTGGGCTTCGGCCATGCCGACCTGATCATCGCCGTCCCCGTCACCTGGATCGACGTGGACACGCTCGATGACCTTGACGCCGCCGCCGCCGCCTTCCGCGCCGCGCATGGCCACCGCCTGCGCATCGCCACCAAATACCACCGCCTCGTGCGCGATTTCCTCACCCGCCACGGCGTGGCTGATTACCAACTGGTCGACAGTCAGGGCGCCACCGAAGGCACCGTCAAGAACCTGACGGCCGAGGCGATTGCCGACATCACGTCAACCGGCGAGACCCTGCGCGCCAACCACCTCAAGGTGCTGTCTGACGCGTTGATCCACCAGTCGCAGGCGATGCTCTACCTCGCCCGCAATGCCGACTGGCCACAGCCCACCCGCAATACGCTGGCCACCCTCGCCACCCGTCTGGGCCTTCCCCTTCCCGCCGATCTTTAAGGGCATCTTGACGCCCGCACCCCGGCGCTACCTCCCTTTTCGGTTAACAAAAGGGAAACCCCACATGTATCTTCGTGCCACCCTCGCCTCCCTCCTCCTCGCCCTGCCCGCCTTCGCTCAGGATCTCGCAAAGGGCGACGCCATCAAGGCCGCCATCGCCGACAAGACGGTCCAAGGCTCGATGGTCGAATCCGGCGCCTATACCGAATTCTACGCCGCCGACGGCACCATCAAGGGCGACGGCTATGCCGGCACCTGGACGGTCGAGAATGATCAGATGTGCTTCAACTACGGCGAAGGGGCGAATTGCTGGTCAGTCCGTCTGGACGGGGAAACCGTCACCTGGGTCAAAGATGGCAAGGATGATGGCACCGGCACCCTGATCGCGGGCAACGTCAACAATTTCTGACCCCCGATCTAAGCCAAGTTTTTCTGATCAGTCGCATCAGAAAATTCATGGTTAACGCGCGCAGCGGATGGTTAATCGGCCCGAAAACCTCCGTTCGCTGCGTGCATACACTCTGATGCACCAGCGTGCTGCACCGGCTGCTGACACCGATATGGCGATAGTTAACGCCAGATTCCGGTAACCTTAACGCCGCCCGGCTTCCGCCTTTACCGCCCCGGGAAACGAAATTTGACGCAAATTTCGTGCCGATTTCTGACGCAGAAATCGGGCGCGCCACCGGGCGCGCCACCGGAATTTGCGTCAAATTCCGTCGCGGTTTCTGCGTCAGAAACCGCCCTCCTCAGCGCAGCCCGATCTCCGCCAGCGCCTGCGCCAACTCATGTGGCAAGGCCTCTTCCCGCTCCCGCCCTTTCGGCAAGTCACGCGGGCTTTCCGCAGGGTCCAGATAGCGCCAGCCCTGAAACGGGCGGCGCGCTGCCGCCTCGGTGCGGATCACCTCTGAATCCAGCACCAGCGCACAGCGCAAGATCCCATCCGCGCCTTCCACTTTCTCAAGCGCCACAATACGTTGCCGCGCCAGGATCACGCCCTTGATCACCCAATACAGTGAACCGCCTGCCACCACCTCGGCCTCGCGCTTGGGCCACATCCGCGTCACATGCACCGCCCGCCCTGCAGGCCAGCGGTGGCGCTGGCTTTCCTGCCAGTCGGTCAGATCCTCGACACTGTCCGCGCCGACACAAAGCTTCAGAATGTTGATATACGCCACGATTCCCCCGACCCAACCCCGTGGGACTCTAGTCTTAACAAAGCCACCCGCAAGGTTTGACGCACCGGCCCAATAGGCCTATCTTGTGCGCTTCTCCGCAAAGACCGCAAAACCAAGGAAAATCGCATGTCCCGATTCGCTGCCCCCATCGCCGAGCAGATCTGGGACATGAAGTATCGTCTCAAGGAGGCGGACGGTACGCCGATCGACGGATCGGTTGAGGATACCTGGCGCCGCATCGCCCGCGCCCTAGCCGAGGTGGAAACCGATCCTGGCCATTGGGAGGGCGAGTTTTACAAAGCATTGGAGGATTTCAAATTCCTCCCCGCAGGCCGCATCACTGCAGGCGCGGGCACGGGCCGCTCTGTCACGCTGTTCAACTGCTTTGTCATGGGCACCATCCCCGACAACATGGGCGGCATCTTTGACGGCCTGAAAGAGGCCGCGCTGACCATGCAGCAAGGTGGTGGAATCGGTTATGATTTCAGCACGATCCGCCCCCGCGGGGCCGAGGTGAAGGGGGTTGCTGCCGATGCCTCCGGCCCCCTTTCCTTCATGGATGTATGGGATGCGATGTGCCGCACCATCATGTCGGCGGGCAGCCGCCGCGGCGCGATGATGGCCACGATGCGCTGCGATCACCCCGATATCGAACAGTTCATCGAGGCGAAGAAAGACCCCGCCCGTTTACGGATGTTCAACCTTTCCGTGCTAATCACCGACCCCTTCATGGCGGCGGTCAAGGCGGATGGTCCGTGGGAACTGGTCTTCGACGGCAAGGTCTACAAAACCCTTCAGGCGCGCGATCTGTGGAACCGGATCATGCGCAACACTTTCGATTTCGCCGAACCCGGCGTGATCTTCATCGACCGTATCAACGCGATGAACAACCTCGCCTATTGCGAAACCATCGCCGCCACCAATCCCTGCGGCGAACAGCCCCTGCCCCCCTATGGGGCCTGCCTTCTGGGCTCCATTAACCTCGCGAAACTGGTTAACGGGGCGTTTACCAAAGACGCCGCGCTGGACCTGACCGCGCTCGATCACCTCGTCCGCACCGCCGTGCGGATGATGGATAACGTCGTGGATGCCAGCCGCTTCCCCCTGCCGCAACAGGCGTCCGAGGCGCTGGCCAAGCGCCGCATCGGCCTTGGCGTCACCGGTCTTGCCGATGCCCTGCTGATGGTGGGCCTGCGCTATGGCTCTGAAAAGGCGGCGGAAATCACCGATGATTGGATGCAGGCCATCGCCCGCGCCGCCTATCTTGCCTCTGCCGACCTTGCCGCCGAAAAGGGCGCTTTCCCCCTGTTCGACGCCGACAAATTCCTCGCCTCCGGCGCACTGGCCCATATGCCGGGTGACGTGAAAGCCGCGATCCGGGCCAAGGGCATTCGCAACGCGCTTCTTACCTCGATCGCGCCCACCGGCACCATAAGCCTTTATGCGGGCAACGTTTCTTCGGGGATCGAACCCGTTTTCGCCTATGCCTATACCCGCAAGGTGCTGCAAAAGGATGGCTCCCGCACGGAAGAAGAGGTCGTCGATTACGCCGTCCGCCTGTGGCGAGAAACGCATGGCGATGCGCCGCTGCCGGATTACTTTGTCAACGCCCAGACCCTACCCCCGCTGGACCATGTCCGCATGCAGGCCGCAGCCCAGAAATGGGTCGACAGTTCCATCTCAAAAACCATCAACTGCCCGGAAGATATCAGCTTTGAGGATTTCCAAGAGGTCTACATGGCCGCCTGGGATCAGGGCTGCAAAGGCTGCACCACCTATCGCCCCAATGATGTGACAGGCTCTGTACTGACGGTGTCGGAGTCATCCGAAAAGACCCCGGCCGAGGCCCCCGCCGCCATGCACCAGTCCGGCGACGGGGCCGAGGTCGTGTATCTGTCCGAACCGCTCGACCGCCCCGCCGCGCTGGAGGGGGCCACCTACAAGCTGAAATGGCCGGGATCGGAACACGCGCTCTACATCACCATCAACGACATCGTCATCGCCGGCCACCGCCGCCCGTTCGAGGTGTTCATCAACTCGAAAAACATGGAACACTTCGCCTGGACAGTCGCGCTCACCCGCATGATCAGCGCGGTCTTCCGTCGCGGCGGCGACATCTCTTTCGTGGTCGAAGAACTCAAGGCTGTGTTCGACCCCCGCGGCGGGGCGTGGATGGAGGGGCGCTATATCCCCTCGATCCTCGCCGCCATCGGCGGGGTCATAGAACGCCACCTGATCGAGATCGGCTTCATCGCGGGCGAAGGGCTTGGCCTGAAATCCGACCCCAAGGCCGAAGTGGTGGCCTTGGGTGCCCCGCGCGGCAAGTCCTGCTCCTCTTGCGGCAGTTTTGAGATGCGGATGGTCGAAGGCTGCATGACCTGCGCCTCTTGCGGCTATTCCAAATGCGGATGACGCGCTGATCGGCAAGCAAAACTTGCCGATTGCCCGCCGAACTTGGTTTTCCCCGGCCGCCGTAACGGGCATGCTGATCACGACAGACTCACGCGTCGTGAAAGGAATGCCCGATGCAGAATGGCGGCCAGCTTCTGGTGCAATCGCTTGTGGCGCTTGGCGCGACCCGTGCCTTTGGCGTGCCGGGCGAAAGCTATCTTGCCGTTCTCGATGCGCTGCATGACACCGCCGGAAAGCTGGATTTCACGCTCTGTCGCAACGAAGGCGGCGCGGCCTTCATGGCCGCCGCCTGGGGCAAGCTGACGGGCAGCCCCGGCATCTGCATGGTCACGCGCGGGCCAGGGGTGACGAATGCCTCCATCGGGATTCACACCGCGATGCAGGACTCTGCCCCCATGATCATCTTCGTGGGGCAGGTCGGCACTGATCTGCAGGGGCGCGAGGCGTTTCAGGAAATCGACTACCGCGCCGTCTTTGGCACCATGGCGAAATGGGCGACAGAGATCACCCATGTCGACCGGATTCCCGAAGTTCTTTCAAGGGCATGGATGACCGCCCTGTCAGGCCGCCCCGGCCCGGTGGTGATTGCACTGCCCGAGGATATGCTGACCACCCTCACCGCCACACCTCCGCTGACGCGTGCGGCAACGATCCGCGAACCCGCCCCGGATGAGGCCAGCATGGCGGATGCGCTGGCCCTGCTGCGCGGCGCGCAACGCCCCCTGATCCTGCTCGGCGGCTGCAACTGGACCGATGCAGGCCGGCAGGCGATGCAGGCCTTTGCCGAAGCGTCCGATATTCCGGTCATCGCCGCCTTCCGCTTTCAGGATCGGTTCGACAACCACTCGCCCGTCTATGCAGGCGAGGCCGGGGTGGGCATGCCGCCCCATGTGCGCAAGCTGATCCTTGAGGCCGACACGATCCTCGCCCTGAACATCCGCTTTGGCGAGATGACGACCGACGCCTATACCCTGCTCGACGTGCCGGTTCCCAAACAGCGGCTGATCCATGTCCACCCGTCGGACCGCGAGATTGGCAAGATCTATCAACCCACGCTTGGCATTCAGGCCGGGCCCAATGCCTTTGCCGTCGCCCTGCGCCCCATCTCCGGCCCATGGGCTGCATGGCGCCAAGCGGCCCGTGCGGGATACGAGGCCAGCTTCGATGCCCCCGCCCAGCCTTCGCCCGTCGACATGGTCGCCGTCACCGCCCATCTGCGCGCGATCCTGCCCGATGATGTGATCCTGACGAATGGCGCGGGCAATTTCACCGTCTGGCCCAACAAATTCTTCAAATACGGCCCCAAGGCGCGGCTTCTGGCCCCGCAATCGGGGGCCATGGGCTACGGCCTGCCCGCCGCCATCGCGGCCAAGGTCGCGCATCCTGGCAGGACAGTCGTATGCTTTGCAGGTGATGGTGATTTCCAAATGAATTGCCAAGAGCTTGGCACAGCCATGCAGGCGGGCGCACAGCCCATTGTTTTGATCCTGAACAACGGCACCTATGGCACGATCCGCGCCCATCAGGAGCGCAATTACCCTGCCCGCGTTTCGGCCACCGATCTGATCAACCCCGACTTCCCAGCGCTGGCTCGCGCCTATGGATTCCATGCCGAACGGGTGGAAACCACCTCCGACTTCCCCGCCGCCTTTGCCCGTGCGCTTGCATCGAAAAGCGGGGCGGTGCTGGACCTGAACATCTCGGCCGAGGCGATCACGCCACGGCTGACCCTGTCGCAGATGCGCGCCAACGCCCTTGCGGCAAAGGACAAACCGTAATGCCCGCCGCCCAGACCCGCCCCCCCGTCCGGCTTGGCGCCGATATCGGCGGCACCTTCACCGATATCGTGCTGGAGGTGGGTGAAACGCTCCATTCCACCAAGATCCTGACCGACTACGCCGCCCCCGAACAGCCCATCCTCGACGGCATCACGCTCTTGCTGGCCGAGGCCGGGCTTGCCCCCGCTGACCTTGAGATTGTCATCCACGGCACCACGCTGGCGACCAACGCCCTGATCGAACGGCGCGGCGCGCGGACGGCCTTTGTCACCACCGAGGGCTTTCGTGATGTGGTGGAAATGCGGACCGAAAACCGCTTTGACCAATACGATCTGAACCTGCGCCTGCCGCTGCCCCTTGTCCCGCGCGAGGATCGCTTTCCCGTCGCGGGCCGCATCGGGGCCGAAGGGCAGGAGCTTGCGCCGCTGGATGAGGCGGCGCTGGAAACGCTGGCAGACCAGATCGCAAAGGGCGGCTATGGCGCGGTCGCCATCGGGTTCATCCATTCCTACATGAACCCCGCCCATGAACGCCGCGCGCGGGATATCATCGCCGCCAAGGTGGGCGTACCGATTTCCATCTCCTCCGAAGTCTCGCCACAAATGCGCGAGTTCGAACGCTTCAACACTGTCTGCGCCAATGCCTATGTCCGCCCGCAGATGGCAGTTTACCTGAAACGGCTGCAAATCCGTCTTGCCGATATGGGGGCGGGTTGCCCGGTCTATATGATCCATTCCGGTGGCGGGTTGATCGACGTGGACACCGCTGCCGAATTCCCGGTGCGTCTGGTGGAAAGCGGCCCCGCCGGCGGAGCCATCTTCGCCGCCGATGTGGCGCGGCGTTTTGGGCTGGACCGGGTGGTCAGCTACGATATGGGCGGCACCACCGCCAAGATCTGCCTGATCGAGGATTTCGCCCCAAAGACCGCCCGCAGCTTTGAGGTCGCCCGCACCACCCGTTTCGCCAAAGGGTCGGGCATGCCCATCTCGATCCCGGTGATCGAGATGATCGAAATTGGTGCAGGCGGCGGCTCGCTCGCCTGGGTCGACAGCATGGGTCGTATCCAGACCGGCCCGGAATCCGCTGCCTCGGAACCTGGCCCCGCCTGCTATCAGCGCGGTGGCGAACGGCCTGCGATTACGGATGCCGATCTGGTGCTGGGCAAGATCGACGCGGAAAACTTCGCTGGCGGCGCGATCCGGCTTTCTCCCGCCCTCGCCAAGACCGCCATCGCCCGCGATGTGGGCAACCGCCTTTCCCTGCCGGTAGAGGCCGCCGCCTTTGGCATCTGCGAGGTGGTGGATGAAAACATGGCCAATGCCGCCCGCGTGCATGCCGTGGAGAACGGCAAGAACATCACCGACAACATGATGATCGCCTTTGGCGGGGCTGCCCCCCTGCATGCGGCACGGCTGTGCGAAAAGCTGGGCATCGACCGCTGCCTTGTGCCGCCCGGCGCGGGGGTGGGGTCGGCCATCGGTTTCCTGCGCGCGCCTTTCGGGTATGAGGCGCTGATGTCCAAGGTGACCCGCCTGTCGACCTTTGACGTCGCGGGGGTCAACGCCATGCTGGCCGATCTGACCGCCACCGCCGAAGGCTTTGTCCGCGCGGGCAGCGCGGGCGTGGTGCATCGTGAAGTTACGGCCTTCATGCGCTATGTGGGGCAGGGTTGGGAAATCCCGGTCATTCTGCCGGATCGCGCTTTCACCGCCGATGACATTCCGGCGCTCCGCACGGCCTTCCGCGAGAATTACGCCCGCTTCTTTGGCCGTGCCATTGATGGGCTGGATGGGTTGGAGATCGAGATCGTCACCTGGTCGGTCAAGGCGCAGGACGAACGCCCCGCACCCCCGCGCCAGACCCTTACCACCGGGCACGCCACCATTGCCCCGTCGCAGACCCGCCCGGTCTTTGACCCGACCGCTGGCCGCGCGCTGCAATCGGCCATCCATGACCGCAGCGCCCTTGCCCCCGGAACCCGCGTGGCCGGCCCCGCCGTGATCGTCGAACGCGAAACCGCCACCGTCGTTACCGCGCCTTTTGATGCGGTGATGCAGGATGACGGCTCTCTCCTTCTCCTGCGCAAGGAACCGACAGCATGACCGATGCCACGATGGAAATCCGGATGCAGGTGATGTGGAACCGCCTGATCTCGGTCGTCGAGGAACAGGCGATGACGCTGTTGCGCACCGCCTTTTCCACCTCTGTGCGCGAGGCGGGCGATCTGTCGGCAGGGGTGTTCGATCCGCAGGGGCGGATGCTGGCGCAGGCCGTGACCGGCACGCCGGGGCATGTGAACACGATGGCCGAGGCGGTGGGGCATTTCATCACCGAAATCGGCCGCGCCAACATGTTCCCCGGCGATACCTATGTGACCAACGACCCGTGGCTTGGCACCGGGCACCTGCATGACATCACCATGGTGTCGCCCTCATTCCTTGGCGAAACGCTGGTCGGTTTCTTCGCCTGCACCGCCCATGTGGTGGATGTGGGCGGGCGCGGCTTTGGGGCGGATGGCAAGTCGGTCTATGAGGAAGGCATCCAGATCCCCATCATGAAATTCGCCGAACGGGGCGTGGTGAATGCCGATCTGGTCCGACTGATCCGCGCCAATGTGCGCGAACCCAATCAGGTGGTCGGGGATTTCTATTCGCTGGCGGCCTGCAACGATGTGGGCCACCGCCGCCTTACGGGCATGATGCAGGAAATCGGGCTGCCCTCGCTGGATGCGCTGGGGGATTTCATCTTTGCCCGCACGCGCAGCGCCACGCTGGACCGTATCCGCGCCCTGCCACAGGGGGCATGGGACAATGTGCTGGATACCGATGGCTATGATAAACCTGTCCGCCTTGCCGCGCGGGTTTCCGTGGCGGGCGATGTGGTGCATGTCGATTTCACCGGCAGCGCCCCGGTCAGCCGCTGGGGCATCAACGTGCCGGTGATCTATACCAAAGCCTATGCCTCCTATGCGCTGAAATGCGTGATCGCGCCGGATATTCCCAACAACTGGGCGTCCTTGCAGGCCTTCACCATCTCATCCCCGGAAAACATCCTGAACGCCCCCCGCCCCGCGCCAGTGTCGGTGCGCCATGTCATCGGGCATCTGGTGCCGGACCTTGTGCTCGGCGCTTTGGCCAAGGCGTTGCCGGGGCAGGTGCTGGCCGAAGGCGCGGCGTCCTTGTGGAACATCCACATGTCGGTGCGCCCTGCGGCGGGCCAATCCGGGCGGCGGGCCGAGATCCTGATGTTCAACTCGGGCGGCATGGGCGCGCGACCGGGGCTGGATGGTCTGTCAGCGACTGCCTTCCCCTCTGGCGTGATGACCATGCCGATCGAGGCCACGGAACATACCGGCCCCATCGTCGTCTGGCGCAAGGAGTTGCGCCCCGATTCCGGCGGCGATGGCACCCATCGCGGCGGGCTAGGGCAGGTGATCGAGATTGAACCGTTGCCGGGGCATGAATTCGACTTTTCCGCCATGTTCGACCGCGTCAACCACCCCGCCAAGGGCCGCGATGGTGGCGGGCCGGGGGCGGCGGGCCGCGTGGCACTGGATGATGGCACGGTGCTGAAACCCAAGGGCTGGCAGCATGTGCCCGCAGGCCGCCGCTTGATCCTGAACCTGCCCGGCGGTGGCGGCTTTGGCGACCCGGCCAGGCGTTCACACGCCGACCGGCAGGCCGACCTTGTCAAAGGCTATGTCACCGCAGCCGAAAAGGGAAAAACCCAATGACCACCCCGCGCTTTGACACGATCCTGATCACCGGCGCGGCGGGCCGTTTGGGCACCCAGTTGCGCCGTGGCCTTGCACCCCTTGCCCGCCACCTGCGCCTGACCGACCGTGTGGCGATCCCCGATCTGCAACCCAACGAATCCGCCCATATCGCGGAACTGGCGGAGGAGGAGGCGATCCTTGCCCTGTGCGAAGGCGTCGATGCCATCGTCCATTTCGGCGGCGCACCGATGGAGCGGCCCTGGGACGAGGTGCTGAATTCCAGCATCCGGGGCAGCTATCACATCTACGAAGGCGCGCGGAAAGCCGGGGTGGGGCGCATCATCTATGCCTCTTCCGTTCATGCCATCGGCTATCACCGGCTGGAGGATCAGATCGACGCAGAAAGCCCGCATCGCCCCGATGGCCTTTATGGCCTGTCGAAATGCTTTGTCGAAGATCTGGGCCGTCTTTACTGGGACAAGTTCGGAATCGAGACGGCAGCCCTGCGCATCTTCTCAAGCTTTCCGGAACCGGCGGATCGGCGGATGCTGTGGTCATGGCTGTCCTTCGATGATTGCATCCGTCTGGTGACCGCCGCCCTGACCGCCCCGCGCGTGGGATTCACGGTATCCTTCGGCATATCGGATAACGCCGTGAAACCGGTCGACAACCGGCTCGCCAACCATCTGGGCTATCACCCGCAGGACAACACCGAACCCTACCGCGCGGGGGTAGAGGCGCGCACCCCGACACCCGATCCGAAAGCCCCTGCCGTGCAGCATCTGGGGGGATGGTTCGTCGATCTGGGCCACCCGGATGATGAGGCAGCCAAGTGAAGCCGCACTATGATGTGGTCATCGTGGGCGGCGCGGTCATCGGATCGTCGGTCGCCTATTTCCTGACCGCCAATCCCGATTTCGACGGCACCGTTCTGGTGGTGGAACGCGACCCCACCTATCGCTTCGCCTCCACCTCTCTCTCCTCTTCGTCGATCCGCACGCAGTTTTCCAACCCCATCAATGTGAAGATCAGCCAATTCGGCTCTGCTTTCATCCGCGATTTTGCCCAGACCATGCAGGTTGCGGGCGAAGCACCGCCTGACCTGAACTTTCATCAGGGCGGCTATCTGTTCCTTGCCGCCACGGACAGTCAGGCGCGAACCCTGCACGAAAACCACGCCGTTCAGGTGGCCTGCGGGGCCGATGTGGTGCTGTGGGATCAGGCAGAATTGCACCGCGCCTTTCCGCATTTGAACGTGGAAGACATCCGCCTTGCCTCTTACGGCCGGTCGGGCGAGGGGTGGTTTTCCAATACCGGCCTGATGAACGGCTTCAAGGCCAAAGCCCGCGCGCAAGGTGCAGAATACATCACCGATGAGGTGGTGGGGATCGACCGCACCACCAACCGCGTCACCGCCATCCGCCTGAAATCCGGCGCGACAATCGGCGCGGGCACCATCGTCAACGCCTCTGGCCCCCGCGCCGCGCTGACCGCGCGGATGGCCGGGCTGGATGTGCCCGTGGAACCGCGCAAGCGCACCTCTTTCGTGTTCGATTGCGCCACCACGCCAGAGGGCAGCGCCAGCGTGAACGGCGGTCGCCTGCCCCTGATGATCGATCCGACCGGGGTGTTCTGCCGACCCGAAGGCCGCTTCTTCCTGACGGGTGCCTCCCCTACCGAGGACCCAGCCGTGGAGTGGGATGATTTCGAACCCCGCTACCACGAATTCGACGATATCATCTGGCCCACACTCGCCGCGCGCTCCCCGGCGTTCGAGGCGATCAAGGTCGTCAACCAATGGGCGGGGCATTACGATTTCAACAGCCTTGATCACAATCTGATCGTGGGCCGCCACCCGACGGTGCGGAACTTCATCTTTGCCAACGGCTATTCCGGCCATGGCCTGCAACAGGCCCCCGCCGCTGGGCGCGGTGTATCGGAGCTGATTATCCACAACGCCTATCGCACACTGGACCTGTCCGAGGTGGGCTATGAACGCATCGTCGAGGGCCGCCCCTTCCTTGAAAAGGCTGTCATCTGAACCCGCCATGACCGACCGACCGCCCCGCCTGCCCTCGCTCAACGCGCTGCGCGTCTTTCAGGCGGTGATGCAGCATCGCAGTTTTCGCGCGGCGGCGGATGAATTGCTGGTGTCGCCTCAGGCCGTGAGCCTCCAGATCAGGGGTCTGGAAGAGGCCCTTGGCGTGACCCTGTTCGAACGCAAGGGCCGCAGCATCGAACCCGGCGAACAGGCAATCCTGCTGGCGCATTTCGTGACTGCGGGCTTTGACGAAATCGGCGAAGGCATCCGCCGCGTTACGCGCAGCACCCAGCGCAACCGGATCAACGTGAATGCCAGCCCCTATTTCGCAACGCGCCATCTGCTGGACCGTCTGGCTCGCTTCCGCGACATCCTGCCCGATGCCGATCTGCGCCTGACCACCATGGTCGATCTGCCCGATTTCGCGCGGGATGATGTGGATGTGGCCATCCAATGGGGCTTTGGCGATTGGCCGCCGCATGAGTCCAGCCTTCTTCTGCGCGATCTGAAGGTGATCTGCTGCACGCCGGAAATCGCGGGCAGGCTGCGCGAAGCGACAGACCTGCTGGCCGAAACCCTGCTGCACCCGATCCTGCATGAACGGCTCTGGTCCGATGTGCTGGCCCATCTGGGTGTCACGCTTTCGCCGGAAACGCGCTCCATCCGGTTTCAGGATGCCGCCACCATGCGCCGCGCCACGCTGGCGGGTCTGGGGGTTGGCCTCATCTCCACGATTGATGCGGTCGAAGATCTTGCCTCTGGCCGTCTTCTGGCACCCTTTGGCACTGGGGCCATGGCACAGATGCCGCCCGAACAGGTGCCCGGCTTCTATCTGGTGGTCCCGAAATCCCACCGCCGGGTGAAACAGATCGCCACCTTCTGCGACTGGGTGGAAACCGAGGATTGGGCCAGCCCAGGGCTGGCCGAAGGCGTGATACCGTGACACCGGCGCGTGGTATCGGGCCGATCCCGGGTCAGATCTCCTCGACCATCAAAACCCCCGGCATCGCCTTGATCGCCCCCTTGATCTGCGGCGTCACCGGATAGGGCTGCGGCAGGATCACGTCGATCTCGCACCCGGTTTCATCCGGCACGCAGATCGTGATCTGCGCTTTGGCCCGCCCTTCCAGATTGGACAACAGCGCCGCCACCGACCCCGCCGCCTCGGCCCGGTTCAGGTGGATACGCAGGTCCGACGCCCCCGCCTCGGCGGCCACGGCATCAATCGGCTGCACCCCATTGGCCAACAGCTTGACCGAGTCCCCATCCGGGTCAGCCCGTACCGTCAGCACGATGTTGCGCCCCGGTTCCAGATGATCGCGCGATGCCTCCAGCACGTCAGAGAACACCGTCACCTCGTAGAGCCCCGTAGGATCGGACAGCGCGACAAAGGCGAACCGGTTGCCCTTGGCCGATTTCCGTTCCTGCCGGGCCGACACAGACCCCGCCATCTTCACCACGCAGGTGCCGCGCTGTTCGGCCATGCGTGTGACCTCGGCCAGCGTCTTCACATCCATCCGGCGCAGGGCACCCATGTAATCGTCCAGCGGATGGCCTGACAGGTAGAATCCGATCGCCTGATGTTCCTGCGCCAGCCGTTCCGTGGCCAGCCAATCCCCCCGCCCCGCCAGACGCGGCTCGGGGATATCTGCCCCCGCCTCGCCAAACAGAGACACCTGCGACGATCCCTTCGCTTCATGGATCGCCGCGGAATAGGCCACCAGCGCATCCAGCGCCTCGAACACCCGCGCGCGGTTGCCATCCAGCGCATCAAAGGCCCCGGCGCGCGCCAGCATTTCCAGCGGGCGCTTGCCCACACGTTTCAGATCCACCCGCCGCGCGACATCGAACAGGGTGGCAAAGGGCCGCTCACCCGCATCGGTCCGCCGCGCCTCGACGATCATCTTCATCGCCTCGACGCCCACATTCTTCAACGCGCCCAGCGCATAGACGATCTGGCCCTCCACCACGGTAAAGGTCGCCAGCGACCGGTTCACGCAAGGCGGCACCGTCTTGATGCCCAACTTGTCCACCTCGCGCTTATAAACCGCCAGCTTGTCGGTGAGGTGGATATCGCAGTTCATCACGGCGGCCATGAATTCGACCGGGTAGTTCGCCTTGAGGTAGGCCGTCTGATAGCTGACCACCGCATAGGCGGCGGCGTGGGATTTGTTGAAGCCGTAATTGGCGAACTTCTCCAAGAGGTCGAAGACTTCGCCCGCCTTCTTGGCATCGATATTGTGGGTGGCCTTTGCCCCTTCGATGAACTTCGGGCGTTCCTTCGCCATCTCCTCGGCGATCTTCTTGCCCATCGCCCGGCGCAGCAGGTCAGCGCCGCCCAGCGAATAGCCCGCCATGACCTGCGCGATCTGCATCACCTGTTCCTGATAGACGATGATGCCCTGCGTTTCCGCCAGAATATGGTCGATCGTGGGATGGATCGACTCAAGGTCGCGCAGACCGTTCTTCACCTCGCAATAGACGGGGATGCTCTCCATCGGGCCGGGGCGATACAGCGCCACCAGCGCCACGATATCCTCGATACAGGTGGGCTTCATGCGCCGCAGCGCATCCATCATCCCCGAACTTTCCACCTGAAACACCGCCACTGTCTTGGCGGCGGCATAAAGCTCGTAGGTCGGCTTGTCGTCCAAGGGGATCAGGCTGATATCCAGCGTCACCCCGCGCAGCGCCAGCAGGTCCAGCGCGTTCTGGATCACGGTCAGCGTCTTAAGACCCAGAAAGTCAAACTTCACCAACCCCGCCGCCTCGACCCATTTCATGTTGAACTGGGTGGCGGGCATGTCCGACCGCGGGTCCTGATACAGCGGCACCAGCTCATCCAGCGGCCTGTCCCCGATCACCACGCCTGCGGCATGGGTCGATGCGTTGCGATACAGCCCCTCGATCTGTTCGGCATAGGTCAGCAAGCGACCTACCACCTCTTCCTTCGCCGCCTCGCGCAGGCGCGGCTCATCTGCCAGCGCCTTGGTGATGGAGACGGGCTTCACCCCCTCAAGCGGGATCATCTTCGACAGCCGGTCCACCTGCCCATAGGGCAGTTGCAGCACCCGCCCCACATCCCGCACCGCAGCCTTGGACAGCAGCGCCCCGAAAGTGATGATCTGCCCCACCTTGTCGCGGCCATAGCGATCCTGCACGTAGGAAATCACCTCTTCCCGGCGATCCATGCAGAAGTCGATGTCGAAGTCGGGCATCGACACCCGTTCCGGGTTCAGGAACCGCTCGAACAGCAGCGCATAGCGCAAGGGGTCAAGGTCGGTGATGGTCAGCGCATAGGCCACCAGCGACCCGGCACCCGACCCCCGGCCCGGCCCGACGGGAATGCCATGGTCCTTGGCCCATTTGATGAAATCGGCCACGATCAGGAAATAGCCGGGAAACCCCATCTTTTCGATGATGCCCAGCTCGAAATCCAGCCGCGCCTGATACTCTTCCACCGTCGCCGCATGCGGGATCACCGCCAACCGTGCCTGCAGCCCCGCATTGGCCTGACGGCGCAATTCCTGCACCTCGTCATCGGCAAAGCGCGGCAAGATCGGCGCGCGTTTATGCGCCATGAAGGCGCAGCGGCGGGCAATCTCGACCGTGTTCTCCAACGCCTCCGGCAGATCGGCGAACAGGGCGCACATTTCTGCCTCGGTCTTCAGATAATGCTGCGGCGTCAGGCGGCGGCGGGGCTGCTGCTGATCGACATAGGCCCCTTCGGCAATGCAGATCAGCGCATCATGGGCCTCATACATGGCGGCCTTGGGGAAATAGACGTCATTTGTGGCCACCAGCGGCAGGCCCATCGCATAGGCCATTTCCACAAACCCGCGCTCGGTTGCGGCCTCGGCCTCGGTCAGCCGCCCGCCCTCACCAGAATGGCGCTGCAATTCCACATAAAGCCGGTCCCCGAAACAGGCCGCCAGCCTGTCCATCAAGGCCTGCGCCTTCGCGCCCTGCCCCTGCTGCAGGAACCGCCCCACCGGCCCATCGGCCCCACCTGTCAGGCAGATCAGCCCTGCCGAATACCGCTCCAACTCCTCAATCGTGACCTGATTCAACTGCCCGCCCTTGTCCAGATAGAGGCAGGAATTCAACTTCATCAGGTTCATGTAACCCGCTTCGGACTGCGCCAGCAGCACCACCGGCGCGGGCATCCGCAGCTTTTCCCCCGGCTGGGCCGGATCATGCGCCAGCGCCACCTGGCAGCCCACGATGGGCTGCAGCCCCGCATCCTTGGCGAGAGAGGAAAACTCCAGCGCGCAGAACATGTTGTTGGTATCGGTCACCGCCACGGCAGGCATCTCTGCCGCCGCGCAGAGCTTGACCAGTTTCTTCACCGGGATTGCCCCTTCCAGAAGCGAATGCTCGGTATGGACGCGCAGGTGAATGAATCGGGGAATGCTGGACATGACCACAGCCTAGCGAAGCGTCAGGCGCAGGGAAAGGCCGCCCCTTCTTTCGGCAAAAGACGAAACTGCTTCCGCCATTTGCAAAAAGGTTCTTCTTGCCATGTGGCAAGGCGGCGCGCTTCACTGATAGAAAGGATAAAGGCCCGAACCGGATAACGGGGGGCATGGGGCGCGTGGCCCGCTTTACGCCGCATCGGGCGGCCACGCAGAACGCCTCGAACGGGGAGAAGGCGGCGGGTTGAGACATGGCCGGGATCGCGTTTCTGCTGAACGGAACGCCGGTCCGCGTTACGGGGGAACCCCCGACGCGGACACTTCTCGATTGGCTGCGCGACACGCGGAGTCTGTGCGGCACGAAAGAGGGCTGCAATGAAGGCGATTGCGGTGCCTGCACCGTAATGGTGACGGATGAAGGTGGCAGCCGGGCGCTGAATGCTTGCATTCTCTTCCTGCCCCAACTTGATGGCAAGGCGGTCCGCACCGTCGAAGGCATCGCCGGGCCGGATGGCACCCAACACCCGGTACAAGAGGCGATGGTTGCGCATCACGGATCGCAATGCGGTTTCTGTACGCCGGGCTTTGTGGTGTCCATGGCGGTGGCCCATCTGAACGGCCAGACCGACCATGATGACGCACTGGCGGGCAATCTGTGCCGCTGCACCGGCTATGCCCCGATCATCCGCGCGGCGCGAGCGGCCGAATCCGCCCCTGTGCCAGATTGGATGAAAGACGACAGCCGCTTCATCTTGGCCCAAATACCCAAAGACAACGCCCCCGCAAGCTCCACCCCTCAGTCTGATGCGCAAGGGGGGTCCGGGGGGACGGATGTCCCCCCGGCCTTCCAGCCGCACTCCTCGGATGAACTCGCCGACTGGTATCTCGCCCATCCCGACGCCACACTGATCGCCGGGGCCACCGATGTGGGCCTGTGGGTTACCAAACAGTTGCGTGACCTCAAACCCGTGGCCTTCCTCAACGGCATGCACGACCTGCAACAGATCGAGGTTCAGGGCGGCATGCTGCATGTCGGTGCAGGCGTGACCATCGCCGCGCTGCGCGCGGCGATGGCCGCACGCCTGCCCTCCTTCGCCGAACTCCTCCGCCGCTATGCCAGCGAACAGGTCCGCAACGCCGCCACCATAGGCGGCAACATCGCCAACGGCTCACCCATCGGTGATGGCCCGCCCGCCCTGATCGCCCTTGGTGCCACACTCCACCTGCGGCGCGGCGATGAGATGCGGTCGATACCGCTGGAGGATTTCTTCCTAGACTACCGCAAGCAGGATCGCCGTCCGGCTGAATTCGTGGCCGGGATCAGCTTCCCCGATACTGCCCCCGCGCTGCGCTGCTACAAGATATCCAAGCGCTTCGATCAGGACATCTCTGCCGTCTGCGGCTGCTTCAACATCACCGTTGCGAACGGCCATGTCACCGCCGCCCGCATCGCCTTTGGCGGCATGGCGGGCATCCCGAAACGCGCCTCGGCCGTCGAGGCCGCTCTGATCGGCAAACCATGGACTGAGGCGACCGTCACCGCCGCCCTGCCCGCCTTCGCACAGGATTTCACCCCCCTGTCCGACATGCGCGCCAGCGCCGCCTATCGGTTGGAGGCTGCCGCGAACCTGTTGGTTCGTTATTTCCACGACCTGAACGGCGCGCCCGTATCGGTGCTGGAGGTCGCGCCATGACGATGGGCAAACCCCTGCCACATGATGCGGCCCCGCTGCATGTCATCGGTCAGGCCCGCTATGTCGATGACATCCCGCTGCCCGCCAACGCCCTGCACCTCGCCTTTGGCCTGTCCACCATCGCGCATGGCGACATCCTGTCGATGGACCTTGATCCCGTCCGCGCTGCCCCCGGTGTGGTCGCCGTCTGGTCGGCGACGGATTTCGACGAAATGCCGGATTGCAGCCCTTCGGTTCATGACGAACCGCTGCTGGCCACCGGTCGCGTCCATTACCACGGGCAACCCATCTTCATGGTGGTGGCCGACAGCCACCTTGCCGCGCGCAAGGCCACCCGTCTGGCCAAGATCACCTATGCGGAACTGCCCGCCCTGCTGACCGTCGATGATGCGCTGGCCGCCAACAGCCGGTTTGAGCAAGGTCCAGTGATCTGGGCGAAAGGCGATCCCGCCGCCGCACTTGCCGCCGCGCCCCACACCGTCGAAGGCCAGTTTGAAGTCGGCGGTCAGGAACACTTCTACCTTGAAGGCCAGGTCGCCGCCTGCCTGCCGCTGGAAGGAGGGGATGTGCTCATCCACTCCTCCACCCAGCACCCGACCGAGATCCAGCACAAGGTCGCCCACGCCCTGCACATCCCGATGAACGCGGTCCGGGTCGAGGTGCGCCGCATGGGCGGCGGCTTTGGCGGCAAGGAAAGCCAAGGCAACGCGCTGGCCATCGCCTGTGCGGTGGCCGCCACGCGGCTGAACCGCCCGGCCAAGATGCGCTATGACCGCGACGATGACATGGTGATCACCGGCAAGCGGCACGATCTGCGCATCCTCTACCGTGCCGGATTTGATGATACGGGTCGCGTGACGGGGCTGGAGTTCACCCATCTGTTCCGCTGCGGCTGGGCGCAGGATCTGTCGCTGCCCGTGGCCGATCGCGCCATGCTGCATTCGGACAATTGCTATCACCTGCCGGACATCCGGATCGAGAGCCACCGCCTGAAGACCAACACCCAAAGCGCCACCGCCTTTCGCGGCTTTGGCGGCCCGCAAGGGATGGTGGGGGTTGAGCGGGTGATGGATCACATCGCCCACGCCCTTGGCCGCGATCCGCTGGCGGTGCGGCGTGCGAACTTCTACCGCCCGATGGGGCAACCGGGGCCGGTGCAGACCACCCCGTATCACATGCCGGTCGAGGATTTCGCCGGCCATGACCTCGTTGCCGATCTGGAACAGTCCAGCCACTACCAACAGCGCCGGGCCGAAATCGCCGTCTGGAACGCCGCAAGCCCGATCCTGAAACGTGGCATCGCGCTGACACCGGTGAAATTCGGCATCTCCTTCACGCTGACCCACCTCAATCAGGCGGGGGCCTTGGTCCATGTCTATCAGGACGGGTCGATCCACCTGAACCATGGCGGCACAGAAATGGGCCAGGGCCTGTTCCAGAAGGTGGCGCAGGTGGTGGCGCAAGTCTTTGGCGTCGATACCGCATTGGTCAAGATCACCGCCACCGACACGGCCAAGGTGCCCAACACCTCCGCCACCGCCGCCTCGTCCGGGTCAGACCTGAACGGCATGGCAGCGCAGGCCGCGGCCGAGACGATCCGCGCAAGGATTGCCGATTTCATCGCCGAAAAGCATCAGGCCGATCCGGCGAAGGTGCGTTTTGCCGATGGCATGGTTCATGTGGCGGGCGAAGCCTATGACTTTGCCCGCGTCGTGATGTGGGCCTATCAGGCGCGGGTGTCGCTGTCCTCCACCGGTTTTTACGCCACCCCGAAAATCACCTGGGACCGGGTCCGTGGCACCGGTCGCCCCTTCTTCTACTTCGCCTATGGCGCGGCGGTGACCGAAGTGGTGATCGACACGCTGACCGGCGAAAACCGCATCCTGCGGGCTGACCTTCTGCACGATACTGGGGCCAGCCTGAACACCGCTCTGGATATCGGGCAAGTCGAAGGCGCCTATGTACAGGGCGCAGGCTGGCTGACGACCGAGGAACTGGTCTGGGATGGCAAAGGGCGGCTGTCCACCCATGCCCCCAGCACCTACAAGATCCCTGCCTGTTCCGACCGCCCGCGTATCTTCAACGTGGCCCTCTGGGGCCGCCCCAACCCCGAGAATTCGGTGGGCAAATCCAAGGCCGTGGGTGAGCCGCCCTTCATGCTGGGCATATCGGCGCTTTACGCCCTGTCCGATGCAATCGCCGCCTGCGGGGATGGCTCCATCTACCCCGCCTTGGACGCGCCCGCGACGGCAGAGCGGGTGCTGGCAGCGGTGAAGCGGGTGCGCGCGCATGGGTGATCGGTTGGGTCAGGGAAAGCGGAATTTGAACGCAAATTCCGCGCCGAAAACTGCGCACAGTTTTCGATACGATTTCTGCGTGCAGAAATCGTTCTGCGGGGGTGGCGATGTTTGACCTGCCCGCCCTGCAACAGGCCATCGCGGCCCATGGCGCAGTAGCCCGCGTGGTCGTCGCCGCGCATGACGGGTCCAGCCCACGCGAAGTGGGCGCAGCGATGCTGGTCTGGGCGAAGGGACAGTCCGGCACCATTGGCGGCGGCGCATTGGAGCATGAAGCCACCCGCACGGCCCGGGCGATGCTGGCCGCTGGTGGCACCCGTCTGGACCGCACGCCGCTGGGGCCAAAGCTTGGGCAATGCTGCGGTGGGGCCGTGACTGTGCTGACCGAAGTGTTCGATGCCAGCACCCTGCCCCACCCAGAGGCAGGCGTGATCGCGCGCAGCACCGATGGCCGCGCCATGCCACTTGCCGTCAAGCGCATCCTTGCACGGGGGCGGGGTGAGGGGGTCGCCCCTCGTGCAACCCTGATCCAGGGCTGGATGGTGGAACCCGTTGCCCACCCGGATCGGCATCTTTGGATCTGGGGCGCAGGGCATGTCGGGCGGGCGCTGGTGTCGGTCATGGCGCCCTTGCCGGGGCTTGCGATCACCTGGGTCGATGTTGCCGAAAGCCGCTTTCCTGACGGCATCCCCCCAAATGTCCTATGCCGCGCCGCGCCAGATGCTGCACAATTGGTACCCGACGCGCCCTTGCAGGCTGAGCATCTGATCCTGACATTTTCCCACGCCCTTGATCTGGAGCTTTGCCACCGCCTGCTGGTTCACGGATTTGCCCGTTGCGGTTTGATCGGATCCGCCACCAAATGGGCGCGCTTCCGGTCACGCCTTGCGGCCTTGGGCCACAACCCGGCCAGTATCGGCAGGATCGATTGCCCCGTTGGCGACCCCAGCTTTGGCAAGCACCCGCAGGCCATTGCCGTGGGCGTCGCAGCCGCCTTTCTTCACGGCCGACAAACAAACGCGTCACGACAGGAGAACGCGGGATGACAGGGACAAGTAAAGAACTGCTGGCCGTGGAGGGCGTGACCAAAGCCTATCCCGGCGTTGTGGCAAACAGCGATGTGTCCTTCAGTATCGCCGAGGGCGAGGTTCATGCGCTTCTGGGTGAAAACGGCGCGGGCAAGTCCACTTTGGTCAAGATGATCTATGGCCTTGTGAAACCCGACACCGGCCAGATGCGCTTTCGCGGCCAACCCTATCACCCGACGGAGCCCAAGGCCGCGCGAGCGGCAGGCGTGGCGATGGTGTTCCAGCATTTCAGCCTGTTCGAGGCGCTGAATGTTGCCGAAAACGTTGCCCTTGGCATGGAAAACCCGCCCCCGATGCGGGAACTGTCAAGCCGCATCAAATCGGTGAGCGAGGCTTATGGCCTGCCACTCGATCCCGGTCGGATGGTGGGCGATCTGTCGGCAGGCGAACGCCAGCGGGTGGAAATCATCCGCTGCCTGTTGCAGAATCCCAAACTGCTGATCATGGACGAACCGACCAGCGTGCTGACCCCACAAGAGGTGGACATCCTGTTCACCACGCTGCGCAAGCTGGCGTCTGAGGGTACCGCGATCCTCTATATCAGCCACAAGCTGGAAGAGATCCGCGCGCTGTGTGATGAGGCCACGATCTTGCGGCGCGGCAAGGTGGTGGCCACCTGCACGCCGCGTGACCGTTCCGCGCGCGAGATGGCTGAACTGATGGTGGGTGCCACCCTGAACCCGCCCGCCCGCGCCGCCTTGCCCAAAGGCGATACAGCGCTGGAGGTGACGGGGCTTTCGGTGAACTCTCCCATCCCCTTTGGCATGAGCCTCAAGGACGTGAATTTCCGCGTGGCGCGGGGCGAGGTGCTGGGGATCGCCGGGGTGGCGGGGAACGGGCAGGATGAATTGCTGCTGGCCCTGTCGGGCGAGCTGCGCACCGATCCGGGGGCCGTGAAGATCGACGGCAAACCCATGGGGGCCACGGGCCCCAACACACGGCGTGCGGCGGGCCTTGTCGCAGCACCCGAGGAACGGCTGGGCCATGCCGCGGCACCCGATATGAGCCTTGTGGAAAACGCGCTGCTGTCGGGCGTGGTGCGCAAGGCTCTGGTCAAGAACGGCTTCATCGACTGGGCCGCCACCGGTCGCTTTGCGGCGGAAATCGTCAAGGATTTCGATGTCCGCACGCCGGGCACGCATGTGGCGGCGCGCGCGCTGTCGGGTGGAAATCTGCAGAAATTCGTTGTGGGCCGCGAGCTTTCGCAATCGCCCAGCATCATCGTGATCAACCAGCCCACCTGGGGCGTTGACGCGGCCGCCGCCGCGTCTATCCGGCAGGCCATCCTTGACCGTGCTGCGGAAGGCGCTGCGGTCGTGGTGATCAGCCAGGACCTGGATGAACTGTTGGAAATCGCCGACAACTTCGCTGCCCTGAACACCGGGCGGCTGACCAAGCCGCGCCCGGTGGAGGGGCTGACGATCGACGAAATCGGCCTGATGATGGGCGGCGCGCATGGGATGGAGGTGGCGCATGTGGGCCATTGATCCCCCGCCCTTTGCCCGCGAAGGGGGCGGTCGCTGCCTTCGGCAGGTAGACCGCCCAAGTCAGAACGCAACCGGGAGACTGTCGTGGTAAGACTTGAAAAACGCCCCTCTCCCAGCGCCTTCTGGCAATGGGCCACGCCGGTTCTGGCGGTGATCCTGACCATGATCGCAGGCGGCATCATGTTCGCCATCCTTGGCAAGAACCCGTTCGAGGCGATCCGCACGATCTTCTGGGACCCGCTGTTTAACGAGCAATTCGCGTCCTATTCACGGCCACAGCTGTTGGTGAAGGCGGGGCCGCTGATCCTGATCGCGGTGGGGCTTTCACTGGGCTTCCGCGCCGGCATCTGGAACATCGGGGCCGAGGGGCAGTATATCATGGGCGCCATTTTCGGCGCGGCGGTGGGGTTGGCGCTTTATCCCATTGAAACGCGCTGGGTGTTCCCGCTGATGGTGGCGGCAGGCATCTTTGGCGGCTGGCTCTGGGCGATGATCCCGGCCATCCTGAAGACGCGCTTCAACACCAATGAAATCCTCGTCTCGCTGCTGCTGGTCTATGTGGCGCAGAACATCCTCGCCTCGATGTCCATCGGCCTGTTGCGCAACCCCGAAGGCGGCGGCTTTCCCGGCAGTCGCAACCTGAGCCAGATCCCCTCCATGGCCAACCCGGAACTGATCCCCGGCACCGGCCTGCATTGGGGGGTGATCCTCGCCTTCGTCGTGGTGATCGCGGCTTATATCCTGCTGCAGCGCCACATCCTAGGCTATCATATCAAGCTGGCCGGTCAGGCCCCCAAGGCCGCGCGCTTTGCCGGGGTCAGCCCCAACCGGCTGGTCGTGTTGTGCATGGGCCTGTCGGGCGCGCTGGCGGGCATGGCGGGATTGTTCGAGGTGACAGGCCCCTCCGGCCAGATCAGCATCGATTTCAACGTGGGCTACGGGTTCACCGCCATCATCGTGGCCTTCCTTGGCCGGTTGAACCCCATCGGCATCCTGCTGGCGGGCCTCCTGATGGCGCTTACCTATATCGGCGGCGAGTTGGCCAGCTTCATGCTGGGCCTGCCTGCCGCCGCGATTCAGGCCTTTCAGGGGATGCTGCTGTTCTTCCTGCTGGCGGTCGATCTGCTGACGAACTTCCGCATCCGCTTTGGCACCAAGAAAGAGGCTCTGTGATGGATATGGGTGGCATCAATCCGGCAATCCTGATCGCGTCCCTGATGGTGGCATCCGTTCCCATCATCCTTGCCGCCTTGGGCGAGTTGGTGGTGGAAAAGGCCGGTGTCCTGAACCTCGGGGTCGAGGGGATGATGATCATGGGCGCGATCTGCGGCTTTGCAACGGCCGTCGCGACGGGCAATCCCTATCTGGGCTTTCTGGGCGGCGCGCTGGGCGCGGCCTGCCTCAGCCTTGTTTTTGCGGTGCTGACCCAGTTCTTCCTTGCCAACCAGGTGGCGACGGGGCTGGCGCTCACGCTGTTCGGGCTGGGGCTGTCCAGCCTGATCGGGCAAAGCTATGTGGGCATCAAGCCGCCGCTGACCGGGACTGTCCCGCTTGGCCCGCTGGCGGATATCCCCTTCTTCGGCCCGGTGCTGTTCGACCATGACTGGATGGTCTATCTCTCCATCCTCGCCTGCGGTGCAGTCTGGGCCGTGCTGAAATACACGCGCATGGGCCTTGTGCTGCGCGCGGTGGGCGAAAGCCATGATGCGGCACATGCGCTGGGCTACAAGGTAGTGCGCATCCGGGTGCTGGCCATCCTGTTCGGCGGGGCGCTGGCGGGGCTGGGCGGGGCCTATATCAGCCTGATCCGCGTGCCGCAGTGGACCGACGGCATCACCGCCGGTGCCGGCTGGATCGCGCTGGCGATTGTGGTCTTTGCCAGCTGGAAACCCTGGCGTATCCTGCTGGGTGCCTATCTTTTTGGCGGAATCACTGTGTTGCAGCTTAACCTGCAGGCAGCCGGGGCCAGAATCCCGGTCGAATACTTGTCGATGAGTCCGTATCTGATAACCATCCTCGTGCTGGTCATCATGTCTTCGGGCAAGGGCAAGGCGGCACTGAACGCGCCTGCCGCGCTGGGACAGAACTTCCACGCCTCACGCTGAGGCTTATCGAAACACCGGGGCAACAGTCCCCGCAACAGGGAGCAAGAAATGCAGAGAAGAACAATCCTCAAAGGCGGCGCCGCACTGGGCTTTGCCAGCATGGTGGGCGGCAAGGCCGCGTTCGCGCAGGGGCTGGAAAAGGTAAAGGCGGGTTTCGTCTATGTGGGCCCCATCGGCGATGGCGGCTGGACGTTCCAGCACCATGAAGGCGCGCTGGCCGTGCAAGAGGCCTTTGGCGACAAGGTCGAAATCGTCTGGCAGGAAAACGTTCCCGAAGGTGCCGATGCCGAACGCGTGCTGACGCAGATGGCGCTGTCGGGCTGCAACATCATCTTCACCACATCATTCGGCTTCATGGACCCGACCAATGCCGTCGCGGCCAAGTTCCCGGATATCAAGTTCGAACACGCGACCGGCTACAAGCGTGATCATGCGAACGTGTCCACCTACAACGCCCGCTTCTATGAGGGCCGCGCGATTCAGGGCCATATCGCGGGCAAGATGACCAAGTCGAACAAGATCGGCTACATCGCCTCCTTCCCGATCCCCGAAGTGATCATGGGCATCAACAGCTATTACCTGCACGCCAAGAAGGTGAACCCGGATGTGGAACTGTCCATTGTCTGGGCGTTCACCTGGTTTGACCCGGCGAAAGAGGCCGACTCGGCCAAGGCGCTGATCGATCAGGACGTGGATGTCATCGCCTCGCATACCGACTCGACCGCGCCGCTGGCCGAAGCGGCCAAGACGAACGGGGCCGTGATCGGCTTCGGTCAGGCCTCCGACATGGCCGATTACAAGCCCAGCCCGCGCGTTTCGTCGATCATCGACAACTGGGCGCCGTACTACGTGAAGCGTGTCGGTGCCCTGATGGACGGCACCTATGCCCAGGCCGATGCTTGGGAAGGCATTGCCGGTGGCGAAGTGGAGATCGGCGAAATCACCGATGCGGTCCCAGCCGATGTGAAGGCAGAGGCCGAGGCGATGCGCGATGCCATCGCCGCGGGCACCTACCACCCCTTCACCGGCCCGATCAACAAGCAGGACGGAACCCCGTGGCTGGCCGAAGGCGCAACCGCGCCGGATGGTGATCTGCTGGGCATGATGTTCTATGTCGAAGGCATCACGGGCGACATCCCGTCCTGATCCGTCCCGCCGAAACCAAACAGGAAGGCCCGCTTCTGCGGGCCTTTTTCATTGCTGCCGATTCTGCTGCCGCATGATCCAGATCAATTATATTTAATTTTATGAATGTATAGTTCCTTCAATGCATCTTTGCTGGGGGGAAACGGCATGGCACATGTTGTGGTGCTTGGGGCTGGGCTTGGCGGGGCCATCATGGCCTATGAACTGAAGGACCAGCTTCGCAAGGAAGACACTGTCACCGTGGTGACAAAGGACCCGCACTACCACTTTGTGCCGTCCAACCCTTGGGTTGCTGTCGGCTGGCGCGACCGCGAGGAAATCACCGTCGATCTTGCGCCCACCATGGCCAAGAAGAAGATCAACTTCATCCCCGTCGCCGCCGAAAAGCTGCATGCGGCGGAAAACCGGATCGCGCTGGTGAACGGCGAGTCCGTTTCCTACGATTACCTCGTGATCGCCACCGGGCCGGAACTCGCCTTCGACGAAATCGAAGGCTTTGGCCCCCATGGCGGCTTTACCCAATCCGTCTGCCATATCGACCACGCGCTTGCGGCGAAGCAGGTCTTTGATGAATTGGTCAAGAACCCCGGCCCGGTGATCATCGGCGCGGCACAGGGGGCAAGCTGCTTTGGCCCGGCCTATGAATTCCTGTTCATCCTCGAAACCGCCCTGCGCCGCGCCCAGGTGCGTGACCGCGTGCCGATGACCTTTGTCACCCCCGAACCCTATATCGGCCATCTGGGCCTTGATGGGGTGGGCGATACCAAGGGGCTGCTGGAATCCGAAATGCGCGCCAAGCACATCAAATGGATCACCTCGGCCAAGGTGAAGAAGGTCGAGGCGGGCAAAATGACGGTCGAAGAGATCGCCGATGACGGCACATCGAAGGGCGAAAAGGAACTGCCCTTCGCCTTTTCGATGATGCTGCCGGCCTTCCGGGGGATCAAACCCGTGGCCGGAATCGAAGGCCTGTCCAACCCGCGCGGTTTCACCATCGTGGACAAGCACCAGCAGAACCCGAAATACCCCAACATCTTCGCCGTCGGCGTCTGCGTGGCCATCCCGCCGATGGGGCCGACCCCGGTGCCGGTGGGCGTGCCCAAGACCGGCTTCATGATCGAATCCATGGTCACCGCCACCGCCCACAACATCGGCAATATCGTCCGCGGCAAGGAACCCGATCGCATCGGCACATGGAACGCGGTTTGTCTGGCAGATTTCGGCGACGGCGGCATCGCCTTTGTCGCCCAGCCCCAGATTCCGCCGCGCAATGTGAATTGGTCCTCCAGCGGCAAATGGGTCCACATGGCCAAGATCGGGTTCGAGAAATACTTCCTGCGCAAGCTGCGCAAGGGCGTGTCGGAACCCTTCTATGAGACGCTCGCGCTCAAGACGCTGGGCATCGACAAGCTGAAAGAGACACAGGAAGGCTGACGTCCCCCAGCCCCCTGTCGGGGGTCGCCGCAAAAGCGGCGGCCCCCGCCTTTTCAACCGCCGCGCGGCATGGCAGGTTCACGGTCATGAACGCACTCTCCCCCCTTGCCTTTGGCTGCATGCAATTCGGCGGCCGCGCCGATGCCCAGGCGTCCCGCGCGATGTATGATGCCGCGCGCGCGGCCGGGATCACCCATTTCGACACGGCGAACATCTACACGGACGGGCAATCGGAACGCCTGCTTGGCGAATTCGCGCAAGGCGATGCCGACGTCACCATCGCCACCAAGGTCGGCTATTCAGGCGGCGCAGGCCGCGCCAACCTGTCCGCGCAATTCGACGAAAGCCTGCGCCGTCTGGGCACCGATGCAGTGGACCTGCTTTATCTGCACCGCTACGACCCCGCCACCTCGCTGGAAGAAACCATCAGCCTGTTTGTGGAATGGCAACAGTCCGGCCGCATTGCCCGCATCGGCCTGTCCAACTTCGCCGCGTGGCAGGTGATGAAGGCCCAGGCCACAGCCGCCCGCTTCGGCAGCCGGATCGATGTGATCCAGCCGATGTACAATCTGGTGAAACGGCAGGCAGAGGTGGAACTTCTGCCAATGTGCGCCGATCAGGCGATTTCGGTTCACGCCTATTCGCCCCTTGGCGGCGGGCTGCTGACCGGGAAATACGCACAGGGCGGCGCAGGTCGGCTGTCTGAAGACAGCCGCTACGCCGCCCGCTATGCACCCGAGGCCATGCATCAGGCGGCCACCGGTCTGGCGGCACTGGCCGCCGAATTGGGCACCCACCCCGCCACATTGGCGGTGGCCTGGGTCATGTCCTGCCCCATCACGCCCGTCATCCCGCTGATCTCGGCCCGCGACACCGCGCAGCTTGTACCCTCGCTCGCGGCACTGACCTTGCCCATGACCGCAGACCTGCGCGCGTGCCTGTCGGCGCTTTACCCCGCGCCACCCCCGGCGACTGACCGGTTGGAGGAAGAATGACCGATTTCCTGATCATCGGCGGCGGCATCGCCGGCATCTCTGCCGCCGCGCGCCTGTCCGAGCTTGGCTCTGTCGCGGTGCTGGAGGCGGAAACCGCCCTGGCCCACCACGCATCAGGTCGGTCCGCCGCGCTGTATGAACCGCGCTACGGCTTGCGCGCGGTGGTGGAATTGTCGCTGGCCTCTGAGGATCACTTTCGCGCCGCAGAGAATGTCCTTTCCCCGCGCGGATTGATGATCGTTGCCAAGCCTGATCAGAAAGAGGATTTCGATACCGAAGTTCGCGACATGCAGATGACGCGCTGCACGGTCGACGAGGCACGCGCCATCGTGCCGATCCTGAACCCCGACACGGTCGCAATGGCCGCCTATGCCGATCATGCCTGGGACATCGACACCGACCTCTTGCTGCAAGGCTTTGCGCGCGAGGCAAAATCGCGCGGCGCGCAGATCGTGACCGGCGCGCGTGTCACCGCCATCGCGCGGGGGGGCGAAGGCTGGGCCGTCACCACTGCCGCAGGCGACTTCACCGGCAAGGTGCTGATCAATGCCGCCGGGGCCTGGGTCGATCAGGTGGCCAGTATGGCCGGGGTGCGCCCCTTGGGATTTACCCCCAACCGCCGTTCCATGGCACGCATCCCTGCGCCGGGCGGGCATGACATCAGCCGCTGGCCCATGCTCTTTGGCGCGGGTGAGACATGGTATGCCAAACCGGATGCAGGTGCCCTGATCGTGTCGCCCGCCGAGGAAGACCCGCAGGAACCCCATGACGCCTGGGCCGATGACATGGTGCTGGCCGAAGGGCTCGCCCGGTATGAGGAAATGGTCACCGAACCCGTCACCCGCCTGATTTCCAACTGGGCCGGTCTGCGCACCTTTTCCCCCGACCGGGTGCTGGTGATCGGGCGCGATCCGCGTGTTGCCGATTTCTTCTGGCTCGCCGGTCAGGGCGGCTATGGCTTTCAGACCTGCCCCGCCGCCAGCAGGCTAGCCGCCGACCTCATCGGGGGGGGCGGAACGGGCCTTTCCCCCTGCCTTGTCCACGCGCTCGACCCCGTGCGCTTTGGCTGAAACGCCAACATCCGCCACACCCGGCAAACAGGCGTGACAGGCAGGCGCGGATCGTTCAGCATCATGCGCATGATGATCCGCCCGCTTCTTGCCGCACTTGCCCTGTCCCTCGCCGCCTGCGGTGCGCCGACGAACGGCCCCACGCTTTCAACCGGGGCCGGGGCGATTGCCACCCCTGCGCAGGTCCGCGTGGTTCCTCCGAATTTCGGCGATGCCGACCCGGCCAGCTTTGGCCGCCGCGGGCCAGAGGATCATCAGGTCCATGGCATCGATGTGGCCCGTTTCCAGACCGCGATCGATTGGCAGCAGGCCCGTGCCAATGGGGTGAACTTCGCCTTCATCAAGGCAACAGAAGGCGGCGATCTGGTCGATCCCATGTTCCGCGACAACTGGCGCGGGGCTGGCCGCGCCGGTGTGCCGCGCGGGGCCTATCACTTCTTCTATCACTGCCGTCCTGCCGCCGAACAGGCCACCTTCTTCATCCGCAACGTCCCCCGCACCCC
Source organism: Variovorax paradoxus (assembly GCA_943370085.1). Lineage (GTDB taxonomy): Bacteria > Pseudomonadota > Alphaproteobacteria > Rhodobacterales > Rhodobacteraceae > Paragemmobacter. The sequence continues at coordinate 63,430 of CALRPT020000003.1, forward strand.
CGGCGCGCTACCGCCCGTGCTGGATATGGAATGGACACCGTTCTCCCCCACCTGCACCATCCGCCGCGCGCCCGAGGTGCTGCGGTCCGAGGCGAAGATCTTCCTCGACATTGTCGAACGCCATTACGGCCAGCGTCCCATCATCTATTCCACCGTGGATTTCTATCAGGAAAACCAGATGTGGCGCGTGGGCAATTACCCCTTCTGGCTGCGCGCCGTCGCCGCCCATCCCGATGAGGTCTATGGCGGGCGTCACTGGACCTTCTGGCAATATACCAGCACCGGCCTGATCCCCGGCATTGCCGGAGAGGTCGATATCAACGTCTTTGACGGCAGCGCGCCGGACTGGGCCGCGTGGCTGGCCGCCAACCGCCACCCCTGAATGCAAAAGGCACCGGACCTGCGCCCGGTGCCCTTTCCAACTTTCCCAAAGCTCAGCCGTCGATGCGGATACGCGCGTTCTTGGGATCGAAGGGGCTGTCCTCAACCACGGTCACATCCCACAACTCCCGGTTCATGCGGACCTTCAGCTTCTGGCCCACCTTCGCCAGATCGGGGCGCACATAGCCCATGCCGATCTGCTTGCCAAAGGCCACCGAATAGCCGCCCGAGGTCAGACGCCCGATCTTTTCGCCATCCAGCAGCAGCGCCTCTTTGCCCCACGGATCGGTGTCATCCGGCCCGTCGATCAGCACGGTCACGCACATCGACCGGATGCCGGTATCCAGCATGGCCTGCTTGCCCTGAAATTCCTTCGATAGATCGACAAACCGGTCCAGCCCGGCCTCCAGCGGGGTCGCATCGCGGCCCAGCTCATTGCCGAAGGCGCGATAGGATTTCTCCTGCCGCAGCCAGTTCTGGGCGCGGGCACCCACCAGCTTCATCCCGTGCTTTTCGCCCGCCACCAGCAACTGATCGAACAGATAGCGCTGCATCTCGATCGGGTGGTGCAGTTCCCAGCCCAACTCGCCGGTATAGGCCACGCGGATCGCATTCACCGGGCACATGCCCAACTCGATCTTGCGCGCCGACAGCCACGGGAACCGCTTGTTGGACAGCGCGGTTTCCGGCTCTGCGTCGCGGATCAGTTCGGCCAGAATCTTGCGGCTGTTCGGCCCGGCAATCGCAAAGACACCCCATTGAGTGGTCACGTCATGGATATCGATGTAACCGCCGCCGCCCGCCATGAAATCTTCGGCGCATTTGCGCAGATAGTCAGCGTCATAGGCCGTCCATGCCCCGGCAGAGACGAGGTAATAGTCGTTCTCGCCGTTGCGGACGATGGTGTATTCCGTGCGCGTCGTTCCCGTGGGCGTCAGCGCGTAGGTCAGATTGATGCGGCCGACCTTGGGCAAGGCGTTGCAGGTGAACCAGTCAAGGAACGCTGTCGCCCCCGGCCCGCGCACCAGATGCTTGGTAAAGGCCGTGGCGTCGATCAGGCCCGCCGTTTCGCGGATGGCCTTCGCCTCTTCCACCGCATATTGCCACCAGCCGCCGCGACGGAAAGACCGGGTATTATGGTCAAAATCCTCAGCCGCGTCCTTGGGGCCGAAATAGATCGGGCGTTCCCAGCCGTTCACCTGCCCGAACTGCGCCCCCAGCGCCTTTTGCTTGTCGTAGACAGGCGCCGTGCGCAGCGGACGGCAGGCTTCACGCTCTTCGTCCGGGTGGTGCAGGATAAAGACATGCTCATAGCATTCCTCATTCTTGCGCGCCGCGTATTCCGTCGTCATCCAGTTGCCATAGCGGCGCGGGTCAAGCGAGGCCATGTCGATCTCGGCCTCCCCTTCCGTCATCATCTGGGCCAGATAATACCCCGTCCCGCCCGCTGCCGTGATCCCGAAGCTGAACCCTTCCGCGATCCACATGTTCCGCAGGCCCGGCACCGGGCCAACCAGCGGGTTGCCATCCGGCGTATAGCAGATCGGGCCGTTGTAATCGTCCTTCAGACCCACGGTTTCCGAAGACGGCAGGCGATGGATCATCGACATGTATTCCGCCTCGATCCGCTCCAGATCCAGCGGGAAGAGGTCTGCGCGGAAGCTGTGCGGCACGTCATACAGGAACCGCGCCGGGGCGTTGCGCTCATAGGGGCCAAGGATCCAGCCGCCGCGCTCTTCGCGCACATACCATTTCGCATCGGCATCGCGCAGCACCGGGTGTTGCGGGTTGGTCTTGCGCCATTCCACCAGCGCCGGATCGGGTTCGGTGACGATATACTGATGCTCCACCGGGATCGCCGGGATCTTGATCCCCAACAGCCGCGCCGTGCGCTGCGCATGGTTGCCGGTGGCGGTGACCACATGCTCTGCCGTGATTTCGAACTTGTCGTCCGACGCGACAAGGTTCCCCCCGGTTTCCACCATCCGCGAACAGGACACGATCCATTCCGATCCGGTCCAGCGATACCCGTCGACCTGAATCTTCCGCTCGATCGTCGCCCCCAACTGCCGCGCGCCCTTGGCCATGGCCTGCGTCACATCGGCGGGGTTAATGTAGCCGTCCTGCGGGTGATAAAGCGCGCCGACCAGATCATCGGTCCGCAGCAGCGGCCAACGATCCTTCATCTCCTTCGGCGTCAGGAATTCATGATAGACCCCCGCCGTCTCGGCGACGGAGGAATAGAGCATGTATTCGTCCATCCGCTCCTGCCGCTGCGCCATGCGCAGGTTACCCACGACATAGAAGCCGGGGTTCAGCCCCGTCTCCGCCTCCAGCCCCTTGTAGAAATCGACCGAGTATTTGTGGATATGCGTCGTGGCATAGCTCATGTTGAACAGGGGCAGCAGGCCCGCCGCGTGCCAGGTGGACCCGGCGGTCAGCTCATCCCGCTCCACCAGCATCGTATCCCAGCCGGCTTTGGCAAGGTGATAGGCGATGCCGTTGCCGACGGCACCACCGCCGACGACGAGGGCTTTGACATGGGTCTTCATGGGGCGACTCCCGGGGATTGGTGTTTGACCCTATCTGCCCGAACGGCTGGGAAAGGGGCAAGACAACCCGACCCTTGGCAGACGAAAACGACATGGGTAGCAGATTAGCGACGGTGTCGCCTCTGGCCGCGCGCGACCGTGGGGACAGAGACCGGATCAGGCCCGGCGCACCCGCCCGAACAGCACCGTCAGGGCAAACAGAACCGCCGCCGCCGCAATGATCGACGGCCCCGCCGGCGTATCCTGCCAAAGCGACAGTTGCAGCCCGCCGATGCTGGAGGCGGCACCAATCAGCACGGCCATCCCTGCCATGGCTTCCGGCGTCCGCGCCAAACCGCGCGCGGCGGCAGCCGGGATGATCAACAGCGCCGCGATCAGCAGCGCGCCCACCACCTTGATCGCCACGGCAACCACCACCGCCAGCGCCAGTGTCAGCACCAGCCGCTCCCGCGCCGGATTAAGGCCCGAGGCATGGGCCAGATCCTCGTTCAGCGTGCTGGTCAGCAGCGCTTGCCAGCGCCAGACCAGCAGCCCCACCACCAGCGCCGCACCGCCCCAGATGAACCCAAGGTCCGCCCGCGACACCGCCAGAATATCGCCAAAAAGATAGGCCGAAAGATCCGTCCGCGCCCCCGGCACAAAGCTGACCGCCACCAGCCCGAAGGCAAGCGCCGAATGCGCCAGCACGCCCAGCGTCGTATCCATCGCCCAGCCCCGCGCCGCGAGGACAGACACGGTCAGGGCCATGGCAAGTGCCACCACCAGCGTGCCGAAGGTCACCGGCAGATCAGCCGCCAGCGCCAGCGCCACCCCAAGGATCGCCGCATGCGCAGTGGCATCACCGAAATAGGCCATCCGGCGCCAGACGACAAAAGACCCCAGCGGTCCGGTCGCCAGCGACAGGCCCACCCCGGCCAGTGCCGCACGGATCAGGAAATCGTCAAGCATGGCTGTGATCATGTTTGTGATCGTGGTCATGGGAATGGTCATGGCCGTGATGGGCATGCCCGCCACCATCATGGCCGTGGTCATGCACATGCTGATACAGCGCCAAAGCACCTTGCGTGCCCAGCCCGAACAGCGCCCGATATTCCGGCGCGGTCGACACCACGCGCGGCGTGCCTTCACAGCAGATATGCCCGTTCAAACAGATCACTCGGTCAGACGCCGCCATGACCACGTGCAGATCATGGCTCACCATCAGGATCGCCACGCCCGTTTCGCGCCTTACCTCTTCGATCAGCCGGTAAAATGCCGCCTCGCCGGGTTGGTCCAGCCCCTGCGTCGGCTCATCCAGGATCAGCAATCCGGGCTTCGCCAACAACGCCCGCGCCAGCAGCACGCGCTGGAACTGCCCGCCCGAAAGATCGGCCATCTGCCGCATCGCCACATCCGGCACCCCCACCCGCGCCAGCGCGGCGGCGGCATCCGCATCCCCCACCCTTTTCGGCAGCGACAGGAACCGCCGCACCGTCATCGGCAAGGTCCGGTCGATCGCCAACCGCTGCGGCACATAGCCGATCACCAGCCCGTCCCGCTGCGCCACCGCGCCACCCGTGGCGGGAACGATGCCCAGCAAGGCCCGCAGCAGCGTCGACTTGCCCGAACCATTGGGGCCAAGAATTGTGACGATCTCACCCGGTTGCACGGTCAGGCTGACATCGCTCAGCACCGGATGCCCGTCCAATGCCACCGACAGGTGATTTGCGGTGATCAGGCCGGTCATTCCGCCCCCCCTTGGCAGGCGGGGCACAGGCCAAGCGCCTCGATATTCGACCGTTCGATCACGAATCCCAGCGCCGCCGCTGCAGAATCCAACGCCGCCCGCACCGGGGCAGCCGGGGCCTCGGCCACATGGTTGCACTGGCGGCAGATCAGAAAGGCCGGGGCATGCGCCTCGCCCGGATGCATGCAGGCGGCAAAGGCGTTCAGGCGGCGGATGCGATGGGCCAGCCCGTTCTCCACCAGGAAATCCAGCGCGCGATAGGCCACCGGGGGCTGGTTGCCGAACCCCTCCGCCGCCAGCCGTTGCAGCACGTCATAGGCCCCCAGCGCGCGGTGCTCTTCCAACAGGATTTCCAAAACCCGGCGGCGCACTGGTGTCAGCTTCACCCCCTGCGCCAGCGCCAGCGCCTCGCCCCGCGCCAGCACGTCATCGGCGCAGGTGCTGTGGTCATGCCGGGCAAAGGCCACCTCTGGCGTTGCGGCGCAACCGGGGCAGGCGTCGGAATGGGTATGGGGATGCGCCTGTGCCATGGGGCCTCTTGACATGTTATTGTATAACATACATAGCCCCTCGTGATCTGCACAGGAAGGGCCCTCCCGATGCGTTATATCATATCCCCCGCCATTGCCACCCTCGCCTTCGCCCTGCCCACCTTTGCCGAAGTGCCGAAGGTCATCACCGACATCCACCCCGTCCACGCCCTTGTGGCGCAGGTGATGGGCGATCTGGGAACGCCGGAACTGCTTCTGGAACGCGGGGCCAGCGAGCATGATTTCCAACTGCGCCCGTCGCAGGCCGCAAGTCTGGCCGAGGCGGATCTGGTGGTCTGGATCGGCCCGGAATTGACCCCGTGGCTGGACCGCGCGCTGGATGGCATCGCAGAAAGCGGTGCGCGCCTTGGCCTTCTGGCCGTGCCGGGAACCGAAACCCGCGCCTTTTCCAAGGATGGGGCCCATACAGGCCATGATCACGGCGCAGAAGAAGAATCCGCCGCAGAAGATCATGATCACGGGCATGACCATGCTGCCGAAGAAAAGGCAGCCGGCACTCACGACCATGGCCACGACCACGGGCATGAGGAAACCACAGAAGCCGCGCATGATGACCACGGGCATGAGGAAACCGCATCGGCAGAGCATGACCATGGCCACAGCCACGACGGCACCGATCCCCATGCCTGGCTTGATCCGGCCAATGCAGAGGTCTGGCTGACGGCCATCGCGGCGGAGCTGGGCCGTCTGGATGCAGAGAACGCGGCGACCTACACCGCCAATGCCGAAGCTGCCATCGCCCGCGTTCAGGCGCTGGATGCCGAGGTAGCGCAGATCCTCTCCCCGGTGCAGGGCAAGCCGCTGGTCGTCTATCACGATGCCTATGGCTATTTCGCCGCGCATTACGGGCTGGAGGTTTTCGGCTCCATCGCCCTGGGCGATGCCACCGCCCCCGGTGCGGCGCGTCTGTCGGACCTGCGCGCGGGGGTTGAGGCAGGCACCCCCGTCTGCCTGTTCCCCGAGGCGCAGCATGACGCCACGATGATCACCCAACTCGCCGAAGGCACCGGCGCAAAGGTGGGCGCCGCGCTGGATCCGAACGGCTCTACTCAGGACCCCGGACCGGGCGCTTATGACGGGCTGATGCGCAGTCTTGCGCAGGCAATGGCCGATTGCGTTGCGGGCACGCCCTGAGCATTGCGCTTGACCGTCCCCTCTACAATCTCCACCACTGGCATTAGGCGGAGACGAGGGGACGGATGACGGATCGGCAGTTGGGGATCACCCCGTTTGGTGTGGCGGCAGATGGCAGTCCCGTTCAACGTGTGACAATCGGACGAGACGGGTTATGTGTTTCCGTGCTCACATGGGGCGCCGTACTGCAGGGTGTCTGGCTTGAAGGGGCAGAGCGCAACCTGACGCTGGGGTCAGACCGGCTTTCCGATTACGAAGGCGCGATGCGCTATCACGGGTCGCTGATTGGCCCGGTCGTGAACCGCTTCAGCGATGCCCGTGCGCCGCTTGGCAGCCGCGTCCTGCGGTTCGAGGCCAATCAGGACAACCGCCACTGCCTGCATTCCGGGTCTGCCGGAACCCATCTCAAGGTCTGGCGTCTGGCCGAAGCGACCGAGGACTCCTTACGTCTGGAACTGGACCTTCCCGATGGCGAAGGCGGCTTTCCCGGCAATCGCCGCGTGACCGCGGCATTTCAGGTGGATGGAGTCAGCCTGCACCTGCGTGTGCATGTCACCACCGACCAGCCCACTTTCGTGAACTTCGCCAATCACAGCTACTGGAACCTTGACGGCACGCCCACCTGGGCCGGTCACCGCCTTTGGGTCGATGCGCCGTTCTTCCTGCCCACCACTCCGGATTTCACCCCCACGGGCGAAATGCGCCCCGTCGAACAGGACGGCATGGATTTCCGCAAGACCCGCCGCATCGATCCCGCCAGCAACCCCTTCGACAACTGCTTCTGCCTGTCCGATGAACCCGGCCCCCTGCGCGAAGCGCTGCGCCTGAACGGCCAGTCCGGCATCGGAATGATCGTCTCTACAACCGAGCCGGGGATTCAGGTCTATGACGGGCGCAATGCCTTTCGCCCCGGACGACGCGCCTATGAAGGCTTGGCGATCGAGGCGCAGGGTTGGCCCGATGCGCCCAATCATGCAGGCTTTCCCTCGATCGTGCTGGAACCCGAAGCGGAATACCGACAGCACACCGTCTGGCGTTTCACCCGAGGTTAGCCGTCCACCCCGCCTGTCCCGGCAGTGCGGAACCACTCCACGATGGCCGCGCGTTCGGCGGGCTCCATATAGCTCAGGTTGGCGGGCGGCATGGCGTGTGATGCGCCAGATTGCAGATAGATCCGCCGTGCTTCCTGCGCGATCTGCGCGGGCGTTTCCAGCACCACGCCCTTGGGCGGCCAATACATCCCCTCCCACGCGGGTTCCGCCGCATGGCACATGGAACAGCGCCCCTGCACGATGCTCACCACATCGTCAAACCCGCTGGCCGAGGCATAGGTCAGCGCCGCGCCCGACAGTTGGGCCTGATCCTCCTCCCCCGACCGTAGCGCCATAGGCGCGGTCGACAACCAGGCGATGATCAGGAACAGCACCGCAGTCGCCGCCCATGTCCAATGCGGGCTGCCCTTGCGCGCGTGCTGGGTGTTGAACCAATGCCGGATCGTCACCCCCATCAGGAACACAAGGCTCGCGATCAGCCAGTTCCATTCCGTCGCAAAGACCAGCGGGTAGTGGTTCGACAGCATCAGAAACAGCACCGGCAGCGTCAGGTAATTGTTATGCGTGCTGCGCTGCTTGGCGATCTTGCCGTATTTCGGGTCGGGCGTGCGGCCCGCCTTCAGGTCCGCCACCACGATCTTCTGGTTCGGGATGATCACCATGAACACATTGGCCGACATGATCGTCGCCGTGAACGCCCCCAGATGCAGCAGCGCCGCGCGCCCCGTGAACACCTGCGTATAGCCCCAGGCCATCGCCACCAGCACCGCAAACAGCGCCACCATCAGCACCGTCTGGTTTGCGTTCACGAACACCCGGCACAGCGTGGTATAAATCCCCCAGCCCAGCGCCAGCGACCCTACGGAAATCGCCACCGCCTGCCAGACCGCCAGATCCATCACGTTGGCGTCGATCAGATACAGGTCCGCGCCCAGGTAATAGACCAGCACCAGCATCGCAAAACCCGACAGCCAGGTCGCATAGCTTTCCCATTTGAACCAGGTCAGGTGTTCCGGCAGCCGCTCGGGCGCCACCAGATATTTCTGGATGTGATAGAACCCGCCCCCATGCACCTGCCATTCCTCGCCATGCGCCAGTTCCGGCATGCCGGGCGCTTTGCGCAACCCAAGGTCAAGCGCGATGAAGTAGAAAGACGATCCGATCCAGGCGATGGCCGTGATCACATGTGTCCAGCGGGCGGCAATTTCCACCCATTCCCACAACACGGCCCAATCATAGATGCCTTCCATCGGCGCGGCTCCCTTCCTGTTTTGCCGAAAGGCTATACCGGGCGGCATTCCCCTGTTAATCCTTCAAATGCCCAATCACTTTCAAACCACGGCAAAGAATGGGGCCTGAGTGCGATGTCCTATGTGAACAACATCCGAATGTTCGTCCGTGTCTATGAATTGGGCAGCATGAGTGCGGCGGCGCGGGATCAGCGCTGTTCGCCCGCCGTCGCCTCGGCCCGGATATCAGAGTTGGAAAAGCATCTCGGCGTGCGTCTGTTCAACCGCACCACCCGGTCGCTGCAACCCACGGAAAACGGCCGCATCTTTTATGACGGCGCGCGCAAGGTGCTGGAGTCGATAGACGAAGCAGAGGCGGCGGTGATGGATGTCACCCAAAACCCGCGCGGCACCATCTTTGTCGCCGCCCCCCTCGGCATCGGGCGGCGCTTCATCGCGCCCCATGTCCCCGCCTTCAAGGATCAATACCCCCAGATCGACGTCCGCCTGCGCCTGTCAGACCGCGTGATCGACGTCACCGCCGAAGGGCTGGATATCGCTTTCCACCTTGGCCTCTTGGAGGATTCCACCCTCAAGGTCCGCCTTATCGCCGATTGCCCCCGTATCCTTTGCGCCGCCCCCGCCTATATCGCCCGGCGCGGCATGCCCGCCGATGGCGCGGCGCTGGTCCATGACCGGCATGATTGCCTGAACCTGCGCTTTCCAGGCGCGAAAGAATTCCAGTGGAACCTCGCCACAGCCGATGGCCCGCGCCGGTTCGAAATCACCGGGCCTTTTGAATCCGACGATGGCGATGTCCTCACCGGCTGGGCGCTGGATGGCTGGGGCATCGTGATGAAACCGATCTTCGAGGTGGCCGAACATCTGAAGGAAGGCCGCCTTGTCCCCGTGGCCCAGGCCACCCCGCCCCTGCCCACGCAGCTTTCCGTCCTGTCCCAGCACCGCCGCCTGAAAGATCCGAAGGTCCGGCTGTTCACCGATTACATCATCGCCCGCATCAAATCCGACATGGCCGCCCGCATGACAGGGCTGCCCGCCTTCGCGGCATGATCCTGCAGACGGTCCATGACAGCCCGCCTTGGCACGTCGCCCTCGCCCCCGGCACAGGGGATGATCTTGTCATCGCCTTCTCCAGCATCGGCCACGATGCCACCCGCCGCCCCTCACCCGAATTCGTGGCCTCTGCCACCGCAGGCGGGCGGCGCGCGCTGTTTATCACAGATGAAAGCCGAAGCTGGGGCGCGGATCCCGGCTTTGCCCCCGCCCTTCAGGCGGGCCTCGCCGCCGCCGGCCCCGCCGCGCGCTGCCTTGCCATAGGCTCCTCCATGGGCGCGGTCTGCGCCCTGCGCGCGGCCCTTCTGGCACCCATCACCGCGATACTAGCCCTCGGCCCGCAATCCACACTGAACGATCCGCGCTGGCAGGCCTGGACCACGCACCTTGGCACCCTTGCCCCGCCCGCTTTTGCCCCCGACATCTGGCATGTCCTGTTTCACGGCCTCGCCGATGACAGCAAACAGGCCCAAGGCTTCCCCGAAGCCGCGAAGGTGGACCACATCCTTTACCCCGGCATCCACCATTCCGACCTTGGCCCGCATCTGAAATCCAAAGGCGCCCTGACCGGCCTGATCGACGCCGCCCTTGCCTGCGACCGCCGCCGCCTCTTGCGGATCACGGCATCCACAGGTGGGGTTCAGCGCCGCAAAAGTATGGGTCTGTGATACCCGGCCCGGAACTTGCCGTTCTTCCCTGCACAACCACAAGGAGAACGCGCCATGACCACCCCTGCAAACCGCAAGACGCGCCCCGCACAAACCGCGCCCGCCGCGCAGCCTGCCAAGGCCCCCCGACCTGCCCTGCGCCAACTGATCGCCGCACAATTCGCCGCGCGGACAGTCAGCCTGCCCCGGATGCCGCACACCGCCTGATCAAGACCCGCGATAGGTGGAATAGGCAAAGGGCGAAATCAGCAGCGGCACATGATAGTGCTGCGCCGCATCCGGCACGCCGAACCGGATCGGGATCTGGTCCAGAAACAGCACCTCTCCGACTGCCTGCCCGGTGGCGCGCAGATAATCGCCCGCGCAGAACACCAGTTCATAGCTGCCCGCGGTGAACTCCTTCCCCGTCAGCATCGGCGCATCCGTGCGGCCATCGGCATTGGTCACCGTCTCGGCGATCTTGCGATGGGAATTCCCGCTCACCCGATACAGCATGATCTTCACCCCCGCCGCAGGCTTGCCCCGCGCCGTATCCAGAACATGGGTCGTCAACCGTCCACCGCTCATGCCTGCCTCCTGCTTTGCGGCCCCATCCTAACCCGATCCGCGCCCCACAAGCGACCGCACAGCAGCCGATAAGCTCTTTCTGACATTTTTTGATAAAGCCTGCCGGAAAAGCGGCCTAAGCTGCCGCAACCTATGACAATCGGGGAAGAGTCCGTTGAACCGTTACCCGCGCGATTTCCGTGGCCATGGCCCCAACCCACCTGATGCCAGATGGCCCAATGGTGCGAAAATCGCCATTTCGCTGGTGCTGAACTATGAGGAAGGCGGCGAAAACAACATCCTCCACGGCGATGCCCAGTCCGAGGCGTTCCTCTCCGACATCGCCGGTGCCGCGCCATGGCCGGGGATGCGCCACTGGAACATGGAATCGATCTATGATTACGGCGCCCGCGCGGGGTTCTGGCGGCTCCACCGCCTGTTCACATCGCGCAACCTGCCCATCACGATCTACGGCGTCACCTCCGCCCTCGCCCGCAACCCCGAACAGGTGGCGGCGATGAAAGCCGCAGGCTGGGAAATCGCCTCCCACGGCCTCAAATGGGTCGATCACCGCGACATGGACGAAGCAACCGAACGCGCCCAGATCACTGAGTCCTTCCGTCTGCATGAAGAAGTGACAGGCGAACCCCCGCGCGGTTGGTACACGGGCCGCTGCTCCATGAACACCGTGCGTCTGACGGCGGAAACCGCCCGCCTCGACTGGATTTCCGATACCTACGATGACGACCTGCCCTACTGGCTTGAACTCGGCGACCGCGACCAGCTCGTCATCCCCTACACGCTCGAGGCCAACGACATGCGCTTCGCCACCGCACCGGGCTATATCGAAGGCGAACAGTTCTTCACTTACCTTAAGGACAGCTTCGACACGCTCTATGCCGAAGGTCAGGATGGCCGCGCCAAGATGTTCTCCATCGGTCTGCATTGCCGCCTGATCGGCCGCCCAGGCAAGATTGCGGGGCTGATCCGCTTCCTCGACTATGCTCAGCGCCATCAAGACGTCTGGTTCGCCCGCCGGATCGACATCGCCCGCCACTGGGCCGCGACCCACCCCCACCGCCGCCATGAGCGCCCCTCGCAGATGACCCGCGAGAGGTTCATCGAACGCTTCGGCGGGATTTTCGAACATTCCCCCTGGATCGCCGAAGGCGCATGGTCCCTCGAACTCGGCCCTGCCCATGATTGCGCCACAGGCCTGCACAACGCGCTCGCCCGCATCTTCCGCTCGGCCTCTCCCGATCAGCGGGTGGCAGTCCTGCGTGCCCACCCCGACCTTGCCGGAAAACTCGCCGCCGCCAAGCGCCTCACGCCCGAATCCACCGCCGAACAGGCCAGCGCCGCGCTGGATGCGCTGACAGATGCGGAACGCGCGCGCTTCACCGAACTCAACACCGCCTATGTCGCCAAGCACGGCTTCCCCTTCATCATCGCCGTGCGCGACAATACCAAGGCCGCCATCCTGCAGGCTTTCTCCACCCGGATCGCCAACGACACCGCCACCGAATTCGCCACCGCCTGCGCGCAGGTGGAACGCATCGCCGAACTTCGCCTGAAGGACATTCTCCCATGACCGGCTATTACGCCCCCCCCGGCGGCCTGCCCCCGCAAACCAGCCTGATGACAGGCCGCGCCGTCTTTACCGACGCCTACGCCTTCCTGCCCAAAGGCGTGTTTTCCGATATCGTCACCAGCTACCTGCCGGGCTGGGAAAAGACCCGCCTCTGGCTGATCGCCCGCCCCATGACGGGCTTTTCCGAAACCTTCAGCCAATATGTGATGGAGGTCGCCCCCGGTGGCGGCTCCGACGCGCCCGATCCGGATACGGGCGTGGAACACTGGCTCTTCTTCACCGGGGGGCTGGCCACCGTGACGGTTGGCGGGCAAGGCCATGATGTCGAGGCAGGCAGCTACTTCTACATCCCCGCCGGAACCCCGTGGAAGTTGCTTGCCGAAGGCGCGTCCCCCGCGCGCTTCCATTGGCTGCGCAAGCTCTATGAACCCGCCCCCGGCGTGCCGCACCCGGAACCCATCTTCATCAACGAACGCGACGTTGCGCCCATAGCCATGCCCGGTACGCAGGGCCGCTGGGCCACCACCCGCTTCACTGACCCCGCCGATCTGCGCCACGACGCCCATGTGAACATCGTCACCTTCCAACCCGGCGGCGTCATTCCGTTTGAAGAAACCCATGTCATGGAACACGGCCTATACGTGCTGGAAGGCAAGGCCGTCTACAAACTCAACAAGGACTGGGTCGAGGTTGAGGCAGGCGATTTCATGTGGCTGCGCGCCTTCTGCCCGCAGGCCTGCTATGCCGCTGGCCCCGGCCCCTTCCGGTATCTGCTTTACAAGGACGTCAACCGCCACGCCAAACTCCGCGGCCCGTTCTCATTTCCGCGCTGACCCGGTTCTTTCTTCTCTGTTCAAATATCCTGCGGGGGTCCGGGGGCGCAAAGCCCCCGGTCCTGCGGCAAGCAAGAGGCGCAGCATGCGCGAGATCAGACTTGAACACCTCACCGCCGACGCCTTCGCCCCCTTCGGCGATGTGCTTGATGCCACAGGCGATTTCCGTCTGATCAATGCAGGCCTCTGCCGCCGCCATCACGACCGCGCGCAGCTTGACTTCGGCCCCGAAGGCCGTGCCGGATTGTCCATCTTCAAGGCCGAACCCCGCGCTCTGCCCTACAGCTTTGACCTGATCGAACGCCATCCTGACGGCGCGCAGGCCTTTATCCCGATGTCGGCACACCCCTTCCTCGTCATCGTGTCCGAAGGTCCAGAAGCCCCCCCCCGCGCCTTCCTCACCAATGGCGCGCAAGGCATCAACCTGCATCGCGGCACATGGCATGGCGTGCTGACCCCCCTCCACGCCCCCGGCCTTTTCGCCGTGGTAGACAGGATCGGCGCCACGCCGAATCTCGAAGAGCACCGCTATGCCCAAGCCTGGACCGTCACCCGCTGACGTGATCGCGCTTTTCCCGCGGATATTCTGCAATGCAGAATTTCGTTGCCGCGCCATGGCAACAGGCGTAGCCTTTTCCTCAGTCGCCGCGACTCACGCGGTCCTTTCTGGAGTAAAGCGGGCCCCTGCCAGGGTCCGAAGGTCGTCTCCGCCCTGATCAAGGGCGTCGATGGGCACCTGCTTTTCCTAAACACCCAAAATCGTGGCATCATGATCCAGAAACCGACTGCCCCTCTGTCGGGCATCGAACAGGACCGCCTGTTTGATACGTCCGAACTCGACATCGCCGAATACCTCCGCGAAGAGGCCGATCCGCCGCCGCCTGCACCACAGGGCTTTGCCGCCCTCACCATCGGCGCGGTGGGCGTTGTCTATGGCGACATCGGCACCTCTCCGATCTATGCCTTCCGCGAAGCGTTGCGCCCGATTGTGGCCGACGGTCTCGCACAGACAGAGGTGCTGGGCCTTCTCTCCCTTCTCATCTGGACGCTCACCCTGATCGTCACGGTGAAGTATGTCCTCTTCCTTTTGCGCGCAGACAATCGGGGCGAAGGCGGCGTTCTGGCCCTTTACACGCTGGCTCGGCTTGCCATAGGCCGCCGCTCGATCCCCGTCCTCGCCCTTGCCGTGGCGGGCGCAGCGCTCTTTGCGGGTGATGCGATCATCACGCCCGCCATCTCGGTCCTGTCGGCGGTGGAAGGCGCGGGCCTCATCCTTCCCAGCCTGGCCGAATGGGTGGTGCCGATCACGCTCGGCATCCTTCTCGCCCTCTTTCTTGTGCAGCGGCGCGGGACAGGGGCCATGTCACTGGCCTTCGGACCGATCACCGCCTTCTGGTTTCTCACCCTCGGCGGCCTCGGCCTGTGGAACATCGCAGCCAATCCCGGCGTCCTTGCCGCCTTTTCGCCGACCTACGCGGTCACGTTCCTGCTCGACCACCAGACGGTCGCCTTCCTCGTTCTCGGCGCGGTCTTCCTCGCCGTCACCGGGGCCGAGGCGCTTTATGCCGATCTCGGCCATTTTGGGCGCAAACCCATCATCACCGCCTGGATCGCGCTGGTGATGCCCGCCCTGATCCTGAACTACCTCGGGCAAGGCGCGCTGGTGCTGGCGGATCCCACCGCCATCGACGATCCCTTCTTCCGCCTCGTCCCCGAGGCATGGCTTCCCGCCCTCGTCCTGATCGCCACCGCCGCCACCGTGATCGCAGCGCAGGCTGTGATCTCGGGCGCCTTCTCGATGACGCGCGCCGCTGTCCAGCTTGGCCTGCTGCCGCGCTTGACGATCCGGCACACCTCGCATGACCAAAGCGGCCAGATCTACATCGGCGCGGTCAACTGGCTGCTGCTCATGGGTGTGGTGGCGCTGGTCCTGTCCTTTGAAACCTCTGCGGCACTGGCCTCGGCCTATGGAATAGCGGTGACTGGCACGATGGTGGTGACCACCCTCCTCGCCATCGTATACGTCACCCGCTCGGGCAAGCTTTCCCTGCCGCTGGCTCTCATGATCGCCACGCCGATCCTGCTCTTGGAACTTGCGTTCCTCGCCTCGAACCTGACCAAGCTGCAAGATGGCGGCTATGTCCCGCTCCTCCTTGCTGCGCTCGTCATGCTGGCGATGCTGGCCTGGTGGCGGGGCACCCAGCAACTGCTGGCCCACACCCACCAGCATGCCATCGCACTGGACAGTTTTGCCGCCTCGATGCTGCGCAGTTCGGCGCCCGTGGTTCCCGGAACCGCCTTCTTCCTGACGCCGGATCCGACCGTGGTTCCCTCGGCCCTGCTGCACAACCTCAAGCACAACCGCGTGCTGCATGATCAGAACGTGCTGGTCACCGTGGAAACCCTGCGCATCCCCGTGGCCGACCCGGAGGATCGCGCAACCTACGAAGTGATCAACCCCCGCTTCGCACGCCTCATCCTGCGCTTCGGCTTCATGGAAACCCCGAATGTCACCCGCGCGATGGCCCATGCCCGCAGGGCCGGGCTGAAGTTCGACGTGATGACCTCGTCCTTCTTCCTCGGCAAACGGCGGCCTGTTGTGACAGGACCTATCAGCCTCGACCGTCTGCTCGACAACATCTACGCCCTGCTCTCGCGCTTTTCGGCGGATCCGTCAGACTTCTACCACCTGCCGCGCAACCGCGTCGTGGAACTGGGCGAGCGTGTCGCAGTCTAGATCACGCGGCGCGGCGGATCATCCCATCCGCTGCGCCACATCCAGCATCCGGTTGGAAAAGCCCCATTCATTGTCATACCAGCCAAAGACGCGCAGCATTCCCCCCGCCGTCACCCGCGTCTCCGGGCAGGCCATGACAATACTCTCCGGCCGCGCCCGCAAGTCGGTGGATACCAGCGGCCGATCCGTCGCCCCGATCACCCCCGCCGCCGCGCGAAAGGCGGCGTTCACCGCCTCTGCATCTGCCCGCCGTTCCGTCATCACCGCAAGGTCCACGCAGGAAACCGAAGCTGTCGGCACCCGCACCGCCGAGCCTTCGATCCGCCCGGCAATCTGCGGCAACACGCGATCCAGCAACCGGCTGGCCGAGGTCGTCGTCGGCACCATCGACAGCGCCGCCGCCCGCGACCGGGGATAATCCGCCGCGGGCGCATCCACTGTGGGCTGGCTGCCGGTGTAGCAGTGGATCGTCGTCATCGACCCGGTCACCACGCCCCACTGATCATCGATCAGCCGCGCCAGCGGCGCCAGCGCATTGGTCGTGCAAGAGGCATTGGACACGATCGCCTGATCGGCCAACTGGCCATCATTCGCCCCCAGCACCACCGTCAGATCCGCCGCCTGCGATGGCCCCGACACCAACACCCGGCGCGCGCCCGCCCGCAGCCCCCGTTCGGCCACGTCGCGCGCATCGGCGCGGCCGGTGCATTCCATCACCACATCGACACCGCGCAGATCAAGCGTTGCTATATCCGGCGTCCGGTGCAGCGGGATGGCCCGCCCATCCACCACCAACGCCCCCGCCTGCAGCGCGACCGTCCCGCGCCATGGCCCAAAGACACTGTCATATTCAAACAGATAGGCGCACATCTCGGGCGCGGCGATATCGTTGATCCCGGCCACCTGCAGCCCTGGCCAGCGGTCCGGCGATTGCAGATAGGCCCGCAGAACCGACCGCCCGATCCGCCCGAAGCCATTGATAAAGACACGCATCCCCAACGTCCTCCGCCGCTTGGCGCACAGTCAGACCACGCCCCGCGCGGGGGTACAATGCCTGAAACAAGATATGATCAAATGACCCAAAGGCGAAGTTTGACACAAACTTCGCAACGGTTTTTGGCACAAAAACCGGGCCCTTCACTGGCGGCCCGGCTCCAACCGATTTCTGGGTCAGAAATCGGCGCGGAATTTGCGTCAAATTCCGCTAAACCTGAACCTCCACGCCCAGCCCGCGTTCAGTCGCCCGCGCCACGGCCACAGCCGCCACAGCCAGATCCTGCAAGCCCACACCCGTTCCATCGAACAGCGTGATTTCCTCAGGCAACCCCCGCCCCGGATGCGCCCCGATCAGGACCACCCCCAGCGGCGTGATATCCCCCTCGGCCACCAGCCCCACCGCCACGGCATGCTGCGCCTCGCCGATGGAAACCGACTGCGCCACCTCATCCGTGAACAGCCGCGCCTTTGCCACCAGCGCAGGCTCCACCTCCTGCTTGCCCTTGGTGTCCGTCCCCATGCAGGCCAGATGCGTGCCGGGCGCCACATGCGCCGCCATTAGCGAAGCCGCAGGCGAAGAGGTGATGGTGATGATCGCATCCGCCTCCACCATCCGCTCCAACCCCACTGCCTCAAACGGCAAGCCTAGTTCCGCCGCTACCGCCCCCAGCCTGGGCAGCATGTCCGGATGCAGGTTCCACGCGATCACCCGGTCCCAGTTCCGCACCCGCGCCGCCGCGCGCAGCTGGAACCCCGCCTGATGCCCCGCCCCCACGATGCCCAGCACCCGCGCCTCAGCCCGCGCCAGCCGGTCAATCGACAGGGCCGATGCCGCGGCCGTTCTCAGTGCCGTCAACAGATTGCCCCCCACCATGGCCGTGGGCCGACCGCTTTCCGGATCGAAAAGATAGACCGTGGACTGGTGATTGGTGATCCCCCGCGCGGCATTGCCCGGAAAATACCCCCCTGCCTTCACGCCCAGCATACCACCGGCCCGGTCCAACCCGGATTTGAACCCGTATTGCCGCCCCTCGCCCAGCGCCTCACGCACCACCGGGAAGTTGTATGCCTCCCCGCGCGCCATCGCGGCAAAGGTCGCGGCCACCGCCGCATAGGCATCCTCGGGGGAAACCAGTTCGGCGATCAACGCCTCAGGTATGATCAGCATGGGTCTTCCAATCCGGGCGCTTTGGCCCCTGTCCACCGGGCGGGGGGAGCAACCGCTCCCCCCGCACCCCCCTTTGCTCAATACGCCTTGCCGCGCGCCGAGACGGGCCAGACCACCTCGACCTTGCCGCCGCGCACGCCCACATACCAATCGTGCACGTTGCAGGTCGGGTCGCAGTGCCCCGGCACCAGACGCAGCTTGTCATTCACCTTCAGCACGCCCTGCAGGTCTTCGATCACACCATGCTCATCGCTGCACTTGACGTATTTCACGTCCGTCCGGCCATAAATCACCGGCAGCCCGCTATCCACCGATTGCGCCTTCAACCCGGCATCGCAGATCGCCTTCTCGGCCTTCGCATGGCTCATCACGCTCGTCAGGATGAAGAGCGCGTTCTCCCATTCCCCCTGATCGATCCGATTGCCGTCCTTGTCCAGAATGCGCCCGTAATCGGCATCCATGAAAGCGTAGGACCCGCACTGCAATTCGTTATACACCCCCGAATTGCCCTCGAAATAATAGGACCCCGTCCCGCCGCCACCGACGATATCGCAGGCCAACCCCTCGGCCGCCAGCGTATCGACCGCGTCCTTCACCATCGCCACAGCAATATCGATCTTGGCCTTGCGATCCTCATACTTGTCCATGTGCTGCATGGCACCCTGATAGGCCTGAATGCCGCTGAACTTGAGGCCCGGCGCTGCATCAATCGACTTGGCCAGCGCCACCACGGCGGGTGTGGTCGTCACGCCGCAGCGCCCCGCGCCACAGTCAATCTCCACCAGACATTCGATCGTGGTCCCGTGCTTCACCGCCGCCTCCGACAGGTCGGCCACATTGGCCAGATCATCCACACAGCAGATGGCCCGCGCCCCCAGTTTCGGGATCCGCGCCAGACGGTCGATCTTCGCCGGATCGCGCACCTGATTGGAAACCAGCACATCCTTGATCCCGCCGCGCGCAAAGACCTCGGCCTCGCTCACCTTCTGGCAGCAGACGCCGACCGATCCACCCAGCCGCTCTTGCAACAGCGCCACATCCACCGACTTGTGCATCTTGCCATGCACCCGGTGCCGCACGCCCATCTCCCGCGCGAACTCTCCCATCTTCACGATGTTCCGCTCCAGCGCATCCAGATCCAGCACAAGGCAGGGCGTCTGGATATCCGCCTCGTCCATCCCCGGCAGCGCCGGGATGTCATAGCCCACTTCCAGCCCGTCGAAATCCGTTCTTCCGTCCATCATCGTCACCCTTTCATCCAAGGCAGCTTGTCCAGATCCACATTCCCACCGGTCAGGATCACCCCCACCCGCTTGCCGCGAAACCGCTCCGGGTTCTTCAGGATCACCGCCAGCGGCACCGAGCAGCTGGCCTCGATCACGATCTTCATCCGCTTCCAATGCAGCTTCATCGCCTCCACGATCTCATCCTCGGTGGCAGTCAGCACATCGGTCACGTGGTTCTTCACGAAATGCCAGGTCAGCTCCTTCAACGGCACCTTCAACCCGTCAGCCACCGTATCCGGCGCATCATCTGCGATGATATGGCCCGCCCGGAAACTGCGCGCCGCATCATCGGCATTCACCGGCTCCGCCGCGAAGATCTCCACCCCCGGCGCACTCGACGAAAGCGTAAGGCACGTCCCCGAAATCATCCCGCCCCCGCCAATGGGCGCGACGACCGCCTCCAACCCCTCCACCTGCTCCATCAATTCGCGCGAACAGGTCCCCTGCCCCGCAATCACCCGCGGGTCGTTGTAGGGATGCACGAAATCCGCCCCCGTGCGCGCCTGCACCTCGGCAAACACCGCCTCGCGGCTGCTGGTCGACGGCTCGCATTCCACGATCACCCCGCCATAGCCCCGCACCGCATCCTTCTTGGCATCCGGCGCCGTGCGCGGCATCACCACCGTGCAGGGTATCCCCCGCCGCCCCGCCGCATAAGACAGGCTCAGCGCGTGGTTCCCGCTCGAATGCGTCGCAACCCCCCGCGGCAACTGATCCTCGCGCAAGCCAAACACGGCATTCGACGCGCCCCGCACCTTGAACGCCCCGGCCTTCTGAAAGTTCTCGCATTTGAAGAACAACTCCGCCCCCGTCAGCGTATTCAGATAGCTCGACGTCAGCACCGGCGTCCGGTGGATATGGGGCGCAATCCGCGTATGGGCCTCCAGCACGTCATCAAAGGTCGGCACGCTCAACCCATGAAAATCCCTCATGCCCATTCTCCTTTGTGAAAATATCCCGGGGGTCCGGGGGCTGGCCCCCGGTCCCGCACCCACCGCTATTCCGCCGCCATGGCCATCGGCACAACCGAGCCGCGATAGAACTCCTGCGCCGCCGCCACCCCGGACCCCAGCTTCACCGGCCAGCCCAGATCGGCCATGCACATCTCGGCCGTCGCAAGCCCCGCCAGCACCATCACATCGGTCAGCATCCCCAGATGCCCGATGCGGAACACCTTTCCCGCCACCTCGCCCAGCCCCACGCCAAAGGCCACGCCGTATTTCTCCGCCGCCAACTTCACCAGATCGGTGCCGTTGCACCCGGCAGGCACCACCACCGCCGTCACCGTGTCGGAATACAACTCCGGCGACACCGCGCAGGGGCGCATCCCCCAGGCTGCCACCGCGCGGCGCACGCCTTCGGCCAGCCGGGCATGGCGGGCATAGACCGCCTCCAGCCCCTCATCCTCCAGCATCTCCACGGCCTTCGCGAGGCCGGAAATCAACCCCACCGCCGGCGTGTAAGGATACCCCCCCGCCGCATAGCTTTTCAGCATGTCGCGGAAATCAAAAAAAGTGCGCGGCAGCCCCGCCCCCTCCATCGCCCCCAACGCCTTGTCAGACACGCCCAGAATGGCCAGTCCGGCCGGCAGCATGAATCCCTTCTGGCTTCCCGCCACCGCGATATCCACGCCCCAGCCCGCCATATCAAAGGGCATCGACCCGATGGAACTCACCCCATCCACGAACAACAGCGCCCCATGCCCCGCCGCATCCATTGCCCGGCGAATGCCCGCGATGTCGGACTTCACTCCCGTCGCCGTCTCATTATGCGTGGCCAGCACCGCCTTGATCCGCCCCGCCGTGTCAGCCCGCAACGCCGCCTCGATGGCCAACATAGGAGCGCCCTCGCCCCAGGGCGTCTCAATTATATCCACATTCAGCCCATGCCGCTGGCACAGATCGATCCAGCGATGCGAAAACATCCCGAACCGCGCCGCCAGAACAGTGTCCCCAGCCGACAGCGTGTTGCTGATCGCCGCCTCCCAACCCCCCGTCCCGGTAGACGGCAGAATGATCACCTCACCCCCCTCCATCCGCAACACCCGCCGCACGCCTTCCACCGCAGGCCTGAACAGCCGCGCAAAGGCGGGCGACCGATGGTCGATCGTCGGCATGTCGCAGGCCTTGCGGATCGCTTCAGGAATGTTGGTCGGGCCGGGAATGAACAGCGGATTCTGATACGACATGGGGCGCTCCTCCGAACTCTATGCCGCAATCCTAGGCGCAGCATGCCCAAGGCACAATTTTTTCGAAAAGATTTTTCAAAATTTGAAAAATGCGCTATTCTCGAATGAAATCAGATACTCTCGCTTTTTCATCCGGTGCCAGCTCGTCACAGAAAGGCCGCATGTTGCCCACACAACCCCGCCCCCGTGGCCGCCCCAAGGCCTTCCACGACAAGACCGATCAGAACACCGTGCAGGCGCTCGACCGTGCACTCACCCTCCTCACCACTCTCGCCGCCGCCCCCGGCCTCACCCTGTCGGAACTGGCCGACACCTCTGGTCAGGCCGTCGCCACCGTCTACCGCGCCCTGGTCACCCTGCAGGGCCACGGCATGGTGGAACTCGAAGAGCCCGGCCAGATCTGGCATATCGGCCCGGGTGCCTTCCGCGTCGGCTCCGCCTTCCTGCGCCGCACCAAGGTTGTGGAACGCGCCCGCGCCCCGATGGATCAGTTGATGCGCGACAGTGGTGAGACCGCCAACCTCGGCGTCGAAGTCGGCGATCAGGTGCTCTTCCTGTCGCAGGTCGAAACCCATCAGGCGATCCGCGCCTTCTTCCCGCCCGGCACAATGGCCCCCATGCACGTCTCTGGCATCGGCAAGGCCCTGCTCGCCTGGTACCCCGAAGAAAAGACCCGCGGCATCCTCTCTCGTCAGGGCCTCGAACGCTTCACCAGCCTGACCCACACCTCGGAAACCGCCCTCCTGCGCGACCTCGCCCGCGCCCGCGAACGCGGCTTTGCCATCGACGATCAGGAACGCGCCGAAGGCATGCGCTGCGTCGCCGCCCCCATCTTCAACAGCCATGGCGAACCTGTCGCCGGCCTCTCAGTCAGCGGCCCCGCCTTCCGCATGGGCCTCTCTGACGCCACCCGCATCGGCACGCTCGTCCGCACGGCCGCCGACAAGGTGACCGAGGCAACGGGTGGCACCCGTCCCTGACCCCTGCAATTCTTCTCTGTTCAAATATCCGCGGGGGAGGGCGCGCGCATGCGCGACCGGGGGCGGCAGCCCCCACCCCCTTCTGACGGGGCGAAGTCCCCGGCAGAAGGTCAGGAAAAATGCCGCGAATGCGGCGCCGCTCACGAACCCCTATTGCAGATCACGAAACGCCGCCTGCATCCGCGCCACCGCCTCGGCCACCTGCGCGCGGGGTGCTGCGATGTTGAACCGCAGGAAATGCTCGCCGCCAAGGCCAAAGCTCACCCCGTGATTGGTGGCGATCCGCGCCTCCTTCTCGACCCGCGCGATGAATTCGGCCGGGGCCATCCCGGTGCCCGAAAAATCCAGCCAGGCCAGATATGTCGCTTCCAGCTTCATCGACCGCAGCCCGGGTATCGCCGCCATGCCCTCATCGAACACGGTCCGGTTTCCGTCCAGATAGCCCATCAGTCCATCCACCCATTCCGCCCCCTCGGGCGAATAGGCGGCGGTCGCCATGTGCATCCCGAAACTGTTGCCCGAAATGCCCAGCGCCGCCATCCGACCTGCGAATTTCGCCTTCAGCACCGGGTCGGTGATGATCACATTCCCCGTATGGCTGCCCGCGATGTTGAAGGTCTTGGTCGTCGCCGTCATCATGACCAGACGGTCCGCAATATCGGGCGCCGCAATCGGCATCGGCACATGCTTGTGCCCCGGAAAGACCAGATCATGATGGATCTCGTCCGACACCAGGATCAGGTCATGCCGCTTGCAGAAATCGGCCACCCCGCGCAATTCCTCGGCCGTCCAGACACGCCCCCCCGGATTGTGCGGCGAGCAGAGCAGGAACATCTTCTCCCGCCCCGTCATCATCGCGTCCCAGGCGTCGAAATCCATCTCGTATCGGCCATCCACCATGGCCAGCGGGCATTCCACCACCACCCGCCCTGCCGCTTTGATCGTGCGGGCAAAGGCGTGATAGACCGGTGTGGTCAGCACCACCCCATCCCCCGGCGCGGTAAAGGCGTCCAGACACAGCCCCGTCCCGTTCACCAACCCATGGGTGGTAAAGATATCCTCGCGCGCCACGGCCCAGCCATGCCGCCCCTGCATCCACCACTGGATCGCCTCCAGATAGGCAGAATCATCGCCGAAATAGCCGTAAACCCCATGCGCGGCCATCCGCTCCACCGCGCGCTGCACACAGGCTGGCGGGCGAAACTCCATATCCGCCACCCACATGGCCAACCCGCCTTCGGCAGGCACACCATAGAGTTTCTCCATCATGTCCCATTTCACGCAATGCGTGCCACGCCGGTCGATGGGGGTATCAAAGCTCATGTCAGCCCTCTGTTCCTTGGTCCCGCACAGGAATAGCAATGCAGGACACTTGTTCCAACCATGAATTTCAAAAGTGGAAATCTTTCTGCATTAATTTAAAAAAGCAGAACAATAATCTACAATCATTGCATTCAATGGCACAAAACTCCAATCGCAACACCCTTCTCGGCGACCCTGTCCTGCCATTGCGCGAAAGGCCGATTTTCCTTAAATCATTCCCCATGATCCGCCCCATCCTGCTCCATCCCGACCCGCGCCTCAAGAAACTCTGCGATCCCGTTGCCGAGATCACGCCCGAGCTTGGCCAACTCGCCGACGACATGCTGCAAACCATGTATGCCGCCCCCGGCATCGGCCTTGCCGCGCCGCAGATCGGCGTGATGAAGCGGCTCATCGTGATGGATTGCGTCAAGGGCGACCTCGATCCCCCCCGCCCCATCGCCCTGTTCAACCCCGAAATCACCTGGGTCTCGGAGGAGCTGTCCACCTATGACGAAGGGTGCCTCTCCATCCCCGATCAATATGCCGAGGTGCAGCGCCCGGCCGAAGTGCGCGTCCGCTGGACCGGGCTTGATGGCAAGGTGACCGAGGAACAGTTCTCCGGCCTTTGGGCCACCTGCGTGCAGCATGAGATCGACCATCTGAATGGCAAGCTGTTCATCGATTATCTTGGCCCGCTGAAACGCCAGATGATCACCCGCAAGATGGAAAAGCTGAAACGCGAACGCGCGCGGATGGGGGAATGACCGTCCTTCCCATCCTGCATTGGCCCGATCCGCGCCTTGCCACCCCCTGCACCCCCGCTGTCTTGTCCGACGCGGTCCGCGCCCTCGCCGCCGACATGCTGGAAACCATGTATGCCGCCCCCGGCCGCGGCCTCGCCGCGCCACAGGTCGGCCATCTGATCCGCCTTTTCGTGATGGACGTGACGTGGAAAGAGGGCACCCCCTCCCCCTACGTCTGCCTGAACCCCGAAATCATATGGCACTCTGACACCACCGCCACCGGGGCCGAAGGCTGCCTCTCCATCCCCGGCCTCACCACCGACATCACCCGCGCCACCGAAATCCGCCTGCGCTGGACTGATCTCGATGGCCTCGCGCAGGAAGAAACCTTGTCCGGCTTCGCCGCCATCTGCGCCCAACATGAATATGACCATCTCGATGGCCTCGTGACCTTTGACCGTCTGTCCCCCGCCGCCCGCGCCACCGCGCTCGATGCCTACACCGCCGCGCAGGCCCCGGCATGACCGCCCGCCCCTGCCTGCCCTGGCCCCACCCGATCCTGAAATCCCCCGCCGCCCCGGTCACCGCCATCACCGATGACATCCGCGCCATCTGGACCGACATGATCGACACGATGGAGGCCATGCCCGGCTACGGCCTCGCTGCCGTGCAGATCGGCATTCCCCTGCGCCTTGCGGTCGTGGATTGCTCCACGGAACGGGGCCAAGCCATCCGCATGGCAAACCCCGAAATCCTGCATGCCAGCGTCCAGCCCCGCACGCATGAGGAAGCCTCGCCCAACCTTCCCGGCGTCTCGGCCGTCATCGAACGCCCCCGCGCCGTAACCGTCCGCTACCTGAACGAAAAGGGCGAGATGGAAGACCGTGACTTCGTCCACCTCTGGGCCACATCCGTGCAGCACCAAATCGACCATCTGGCGGGAAAGATGTATTTCGACCATCTCTCACCGCTCAAACGCAAGATGCTGCTCGCCAAGGCCGAAAAGCTGCGGAGGCGCGGATGAAAATCGTTTTCATGGGCACCCCAGATTTCTCGGTGCCCATCCTCAACGCCCTCGCCGCGCAGCACGACATCCTCGCCGTCTACACGCAACCCCCCCGCCCTGCAGGCCGGGGCAAGGACCTGCGCCCCACCCCGGTTCACGCCGCCGCCGAACGGCTCGGCCTGCCCGTTCGCCACCCCGCCAGCCTGAAATCACCCGAAGACCAGGCCGCCTTCGCCGCCCTGAATGCGGATGTCGCCGTGGTGGTCGCCTATGGCCTGATCCTGCCCCAAGCCATCCTCGATGCCCCGCGCCACGGCTGCCTAAACATCCACGCCTCTCTGCTGCCCCGCTGGCGCGGCGCCGCCCCCATCCACCGCGCCATCATGGCGGGCGATGCGGAAACCGGCATCTGCATCATGCAGATGGAAGCAGGCCTCGACACTGGCCCCGTCCTCCTGCGCCAATCCACCCAAATCGGCCCCGAGGACACCACCCAGGACCTGCACGACCGCCTGTCCCAGATGGGCGCAAGCCTCATCCTCGACGCCCTCGCCTCCCTGCCCAGACTCACCCCTGAACCCCAACCCGGCGAAGGCATCACCTACGCCACCAAGATCGACAAGGCCGAGGCCCGTATCGACTGGACCCGCCCCGCCACCGATATCGACCGCCAGATTCGCGGCCTCTCCCCCTTCCCCGGTGCCTGGTGCATGGCGGGGGGCGAACGCATCAAACTCCTCCGCTCCCGCCTCACCCTAGGCAAAGGGCAACCCGGTCAGGTCCTTCACGACCTCACCTTCGCCTGCGGCTCAGGTGCCGTCGACATCACCCTCGCTCAGCGCGAGGGCAAGAAACCCCAATCCCCGACCGATTTCCTGCGCGGCTTTCCCCTGCCCGCCCAACTGGCCTGATCTGCTGGACTGATCCGGCCCGCTGCGCCATGATCGCAAGCGAAACCCCGGAGGCCCCCATGCCCTTCCTGATCCTGATCGTCATCGGTGCCGCTGCAGGCTTCCTCGCCACCCGCTTCATGCGGGTGCAGACCGATGTTCCCACCACCATCGCCATCGGCATCGGCGGTGCGCTTGTGGGCTGGGGCATCCTGCGCTTTCTGGTCTCGGTCACAGGCTGGGTCGCGGCCTTTGTCGGCGCGATCATCGGCGCCATGGCGCTGATCTGGCTCTGGCAGAAGTACGTCTCGAAGTGATCAACCCAGCCGCCGCGCGGCATCCTTCAGCTTGAACCCCGCGCCGCCGGCCACATCCCAGATCAACCGCCCCTGCCACGCCGCAAACAGCATGGCCGCAGCCTCATCACGACAACCCAGCTTGGCCGCCAACACCCGCTCCACCGATTGCCGCCACTCCGCCGCTCGCGCTGCCGTCTCGGCATCGGCCAGGCTGGCCACGATCAGCCCGCGCGGCAGCAGGGCAGACAGGGCTTTCAGATAGCCTTGCGCGGTCTCCTCGGTGGCGGCGATGCGCTCACCCGCCTCCATCACCCCATCCCAGCCCCGCGCCAAGGCCGCGCGCAGCATGCCCATCCGGTCGCCATAGCGCTGCACCAATGTGGGTGGGGCCAGTCCACAGACCTTCGACACCGTGCCAAAAGACACCGCACCCGCACCATCCTCGGCCAAAAGCCCGAGGATGGCCGCAAACACCTCATCATCCGGTACGCTGCGCGGTCTGCCCATGTTAAACGAATAACCGTTCACCTAAAGCCTGACAAGCCTCACCGCTTTGGCGATCCCGGCCGCGGCGGCCGCGCCTTGTAAACCGGCAACCGCCAGCCAAAGCGCAAACTCCCCGCCCGCAGGATCAACGTCACCAGCGCACAGCCCAGCAACGCCTGCCACCCCTCGGCCCCTAGCCCGCCCAGCAGCACCGCCACCCCCGCGCCGCAAAAGGCGCAGGTGACGTAAAGCTCCCCCTGCTTCAACACCAGCGGCACCTCGTTGCACACGACATCGCGCATCAGCCCGCCCATGCAGCCTGTCACCATCCCCATCACCAGAACCACCGGCCAACCCAACCCCTCGGCCAGCGCCACCCCCACACCCGCCGGCACCGCCACGGCCAGCGCAAAGGCATCCAGCCATTCCAGCGCGCGATAGCGGCTCTCCAACCGATGCGCGCCAAAGAACACCAGCACCGCCGCCACCGCCGCCACCAGCAAAAGCGCAGGGTCGGATGTCCAAAGCGGCGGGCGATCCAGCATCACATCCCGCAGCGTCCCGCCCCCCACCGCCGTCAGGCAGGCCACGAATATGAACCCCACGATATCAAGTTGCGACCGGCTCGCCACCAGCGCCCCCGTCAGCGCGAAAATCGCAACCGATGCATAATCCAGCGCGGGCAGCAGCGCCTCGGCCGGCAGGGCAAGGCCGGGCGCCATCATGCGCTCTTTACCTTGAACGGGGCCATCCCCGCCCGCGCCAGCGCATCCGCCCGCTCGTTCTCCTCATGCCCGGCATGGCCCTTGATCCAGCGCCAGTCCACCTTGTGCCGTGCCTGCGCCGCATCAAGCCGCTGCCACAGATCGGCATTCTTCACCGGATCGCGCCCCGCCGTGCGCCAGCCATTGCGCTTCCAGCCATGGATCCATTCCGTCACGCCATTCTTCACATAAGCGCTGTCCGTCACAATCACGATCTCCGAAGGCCGCGCCAGCGCCTCCAGCGCCGAAATCGCCGCCAGCAACTCCATCCGGTTGTTGGTGGTCATCTCCTCGCCACCCTGCAGCGTGCGCTCCTTGACCACCGCCCCCGCCTCACGCGCCAACAGCAAAACGCCCCATCCTCCAGGGCCCGGATTGCCCGAACAGGCACCATCGGTATAGGCGTAAAGATCTGGCATGGCGGCTCCCTTTGATCCCGTTTAGGCAGACCCCGCCCAACCGTCAACCAAGCCCCTTCATCTTGGCCCAAATACCCTCAGGGGGTGAGGAGCGAAGCGACGAGGGGGCGGAACGCCCCCTGATTTTCGCAGAAAAATCGTTCACTCGAACAGGATCGGCACCGCCAGACAGGCCAGCACCACCGCCGTCAGCAGCCCGCGCAACCGCATCCACCATGCGGGCGTCAGCCCCTGCCGCGCAAAGGTCCAATCCAGCATCAACAGCCCGGCAAAGCCCGCGAACAGGTTGACCGCCGCATCCCCCGGATCGCCATTCACCATGAAGAACGCCCACAGCGCCGGGATCACCGACAGCGCATATCCCATCGCCGCCAACTGCCCCTCGGCCTTTGTGGCAAAGCCCCACAGCACGCCCGACATGAAGGACAATATCACCGTCCCATAGGTCAGGCTGACATAGGTTCCCATGAACAGCGGGCTCATCCACTGCCCGCCCCAGCCCACCGTCGCCGGGAACAGCACATTCGCCGCCCCCCACAGGAAAGGGATCAGCCCGGCAAGACCCAGGATCAGGGCGGAACGGGGAATGGAATTCATGTCAGGCTCTTGATCAGGGCATCGATGCGCTTGGCGCGGGTGTGGGCCGTCTTGGCCGTGCCGATCTGATACAGCAATCCGCGCCGCTTGCCAGCCGTCAGCCCCTCCCACTCCGCCGTCAGGTCAGCCTGCCGCAGGGCCAGCGCCACATCCTCGGGCGTATCCACCTGGTCATCCGGCGCGGGGCGCAGCCGCACCTCCAGCACCTCACCGGGGCTGATCCCCACACGGTCCAGCAGCGACGCCCCCGCCCACAGGAAAACACCTTCCACCACCGGCGCGCGCGACAGGGCAAGGTTCACCGGATGCTCGTTGATTTCCCCCTCCACCCGCTTGGCCCCCTGCGCCAGCAGGGCCTCCGCCGCGTCATCGGGCAGGCGCAAAACGGTATAGGTCGCGCGGCCCCAGTCCACCGCCTCGACCGTGGCCTCAAACGCCACCCAGTCGCTCACGCAGGCTCCCGCAGGATGCGCGGCACCTTGAACTCCACATTCTCCACCGCCGTCTCGACCATCTCCACCGTGGTCTCGAACCGCGCGCGGAAGGCGTCGATCACCTCGTTCACCAACACCTCCGGCGCGCTCGCCCCCGCCGTGATGCCCACCGAACGGATCCCCTCCAGCGCTCGCCAGTCGATATCCGTCGCCCGCTGGATCAGTTGCGCATAGGCGCAGCCCGCATTGGCCCCCACCTCCACCAGCCGCTTCGAATTCGAAGAATTCGGCGCCCCGATCACCAGCAGCGCGTCGATCTTGCCCGCCATCGCCTTCACCGCCATCTGCCGGTTCGTCGTGGCATAGCAGATGTCATCATGCGCGGGGGCGACAATGGCCGGAAACCGTGCCGCCAACGCCGCCGCGATATCCGCCGTATCATCCACCGACAGCGTGGTCTGGGTGATATAGGCCAGCTTTCCCGGATCACGCACTACCAGCCCGGCCACATCCTCGACCGTCTCCACCAGCAGCACCTCGCCCTCGGGCAACTGCCCCATGGTGCCCACCGTCTCCGGGTGCCCCGCATGACCGATCATGATCATCTGCAACCCGTTCTCGCTGTGCCGCGCCGCCTCGTTATGCACCTTGGTCACCAATGGGCAGGTCGCATCCACCGCGATCATCTCGCGCCGCGCCGCCTCGGCCGGCACGGCCTTGGGCACGCCATGGGCGGAAAACACCACCGGCCGGTCCAGCGGGCAGTCATCCAGTTCTTCGACAAACACCGCCCCCTTGGCGCGCAGCCCGTCCACCACGTATTTGTTGTGCACAATCTCATGCCGCACAAAGACCGGCGCACCCCATTTCTCGATCGCCATCTCGACGATCTTGATCGCGCGGTCCACTCCGGCGCAAAACCCGCGCGGCGCGGCCAGATACAGGGTCAGGGGCGGAAGGGTCATCAGGCGGCCTCGTGATCAGCTATCCCTGATTTAGGGCCAAACTCGGCTGTGGTAAACCGCAACCTGCCGCGCACTGTCACCCCATAAAGCCCAGCGTGATCAGCCCCAGAACCACATACCGCCCCGTCTTGGCGATGGTGACCAGAACCGCAAACAGCCAGAACGGCGTGCGCAGGGTGCCCGCCACCACCGTCAGCACATCGCCCAGCGGCAACCATGACAGCAGAAGCGACCACACCCCCCAGCGGCGAAACCACGCCTCGGCCCGGCGCAGCGCATCCTCAGGGATGCGGAACCGCTCCATCACGCGCAACTGCATCAGCTCGCGCCCCAACGCATAGTTCAGGCACGACCCCAGCACATTGCCCACCGACGCCACCAATAGGATCACGCCAAAACGCCCCGGCTCGGCCACGATCATGCCTGCAAAGATGATCTCGGATTGAAACGGGATCAGCGTCGCCGCGACAAAGGCGGCAAGGAACAGGCCAAACAGTGCGGAACCCAGGATCATCCGCCCCAGATGGACCGCCACGCCCCGCGCGACAAGACGTCAGCCGATCTTTCCGCGCCAATGGGTTGCGAAATCCACTTTCGCCGCAGGCGTCGCAAAGGCGCGGGCAGGCACAATGACCACATCCTCCCGCCCAAAGTTCAGAAACACATGATCCCGCGTCTCGCGCAACGCCCGCAACGACCGCCCGCCCAGAACCAGCGGCTCTCGCCGATCCGCGCGGTGTTCGATCAACCGATCGGGCCAAACCTCCACCCGCACGTCGCTGCCGGCACGCGCCTTTGCGCGCTGCCGACGGTCGCGGTATTGGAACAGGCCCACCATAAGCACAGGCAGCGCCATCAGGATGAATGCCGCCGGCAGGCTGTGCAGGCCCGGCACCGCCTCAAGCTGCCCCGACAGCATCTTCAACAGGCCCAGCCCTGCAAACAGACTGGCCGCCAGCGCAAGACGGTCGCGCTTGCGATAGGCGGGCGACACCCGCTCCCATGCGAGCGCATCCCCTGCGTCCAGCGTGTAGTCCAACACATCGGGCGCAAGGGCCGCCGCTGCGGCTGCCGTGGTCACTTCACATCAACCGTAACCTCTTCCCGCTCACCCGGCCGCGGTTCACGCGGCGGACGGCCGATCACATCGCGCAACTCGTCCAACTCGATGAAATTGTCCGCCTGCCGCCGCAGTTCATCGGCGATCATCGGCGGCTGGCTGCGGATCGTGGACACGACCGACACCCGAACCCCCTGCCGTTGCAGGCTTTCCACCAGCGGGCGAAAATCCCCATCGCCCGAAAACAGCACGATATGATCCACCCGCGGCGCCAGTTCCATGGCATCGACCGTCAGTTCGATATCCATGTTCCCCTTCACCTTCCGTCGCCCCTGGCTGTCGGTGTATTCCTTGGCGGGCTTGGTCACCATGGTGAACCCGTTGTAATTCAGCCAATCCACAAGCGGCCGGATGGGTGAATAATCGTCATTCTCCAGTAGCGCGGTATAGTAGAAGGCCCTCAGCAGCTTCCCCCGCCGCATGAATTCCTGCCGCAAAAGCTTGTAGTCGATATCAAACCCAAGCGCCTTGGCCGCGGCGTAAAGATTCGATCCATCTATGAACAGCGCAAGCCGTTCGTCCTTGTAAAACATTATGAGTTCCCCTCAAAACATGTCCCCGAACACTTTCCATGAATGGACTGCGACAATGCAGGCAAATACACGGGAAACATTGCCAAGTTATCAGCGCACCGAACAATCATTCAAGTTCCGCTATACGAAAGGGTATCCAAGGTGACGAACGGCAGCCAAAGAGTGCTCATCGCGCTTGGGGCAAACTTGCCGCTCGGCGGGCAGCCGCCCGAAGATACGCTGCGCAGCGCCTGCGATGACCTTGCCGCACATCTCGGCCCGCTCGTCACCAGCAGTATATATGCAACGCCCTGCTTTCCTGCAGGGGCAGGTCCCGATTATGTGAATGCCGCCGTTTCGGCCCCCATCCCCGCCGATCTCGGGCCGGACGAGGTGCTGGCCCTGTTGCACCGCATCGAAGACAAGCACGGCCGCCACCGCGAAACCCGTTGGGGCATGCGCACGCTCGACCTGGACCTCATCGCCTTTGGCCAGACGGTCCTGCCCGACCCCGCCACCCACCGCCACTGGCGCGACCTGCCCGCCGCTGACCAGCGCCGCCTTGCCCCCGACCGGCTGATCCTGCCCCATCCCCGCCTGCAGGACCGCGCTTTTGTCCTGATCCCGCTCTGCGACGTGGCCCCCGACTGGCCCCACCCCCTGACCGGCCTGAACATCGCGCAGATGGCCGCCGCCCTGCCCGCGTCCGACCGGGCCGAAGTCATCCCCACAGCGCATGGATTCAAGGCTTGTCAATAACGGATGATGCGACTAAGTAAGCCACTTCATGCCCCCCTTTCGAACTGGAGCAGACCATGGCCCGCGTGACGGTCGAAGATTGCGTTGACAAGGTGCCGAACCGTTTTGAACTGGTGATGCTCGCCGCCCATCGTGCGCGCGAAATTCAGGCCGGTTCGCCGATCGGTATCGACCGCGACAATGACAAGAACCCGGTGGTCGCCCTGCGCGAAATCGCCGAGGAAACCCAGTCGGCCGAAGTTCTGCGCGAACGCATGATCGAATCGCACCAGACCCAGATCGAGGTGGACGAGCCCGAGGATGACCAGATGGCCCTCCTGATGTCGGGCGAGATTGACCGCCCGATGCAGGACGACATGTCCGAAGAGAAACTCCTCCGCGCGCTCATGGAAGCGCAAGGCGACAACTGATCCGGGCGGAAGCCCGATCTCAGGGGCGATGATGATCGACGTCGAAGACCTCATCGCCCTTGTCCGCAACTACAATCCGCGCACCAATGCCGACCTGATCCGCAAGGCCTATGCCTATGGGTTTCAGATGCATGACGGCCAGATGCGCAAATCGGGCGAACCCTATTTCACCCACCCCGTTGCCGTCGCCGCGATCCTCACCGAACAGCGGCTGGATGATGCCACCATCATCACCGCGCTCCTGCACGACACGATCGAAGACACCCGCTCCACCTACACCGACATTGCCACCCTGTTCGGCACCGAGGTGGCCGAGCTTGTCGATGGCGTGACCAAGCTCACCAATATCGAGCTTTCCTCGGCCCAGTCCCAACAGGCGGAAAACTTCCGCAAACTGTTCATGGCCATGTCCAAGGATCTGCGCGTCATTCTGGTCAAACTGGCCGACCGGCTGCACAACATGCGCACGATCAAAAGCATGAAGCCGGAAAAGCAGGCGCAAAAAGCCCGCGAAACGATGGAAATCTTCGCCCCCCTTGCAGGTCGCATGGGGATGCAGTGGATGCGCGAGGAACTCGAAGACCTCGGCTTCCGCGTCCTGAACCCGGATGCGCGCAATTCCATCATCCGCCGCTTCATCACCCTGCAACGCGAAGCGGGAGATGTGGTCCACAAGATCACCGCCGACATCCGCAACGAACTGGAAAAGGTCCAGATCGACGCCGATGTCTATGGCCGCGCCAAGAAACCCTACTCCATCTGGCGCAAGATGCAGGAAAAGGATCTCGCCTTTTCCCGCCTGTCCGACATTTACGGTTTCCGCGTCATCTGCGGCTCGGTCGCCGATTGCTACCGCATCCTCGGCGTGATCCACCAACGCTGGCGTGCCGTGCCGGGCCGGTTCAAGGATTACATCAGCCAGCCGAAATCCAACGGCTACCGCTCCATCCACACCACCGTGTCGGGCCGCGATGGCAAACGCGTGGAAGTCCAGATCCGAACCCGCGAAATGCACGAAGTGGCCGAGGCAGGCGTTGCCGCCCACTGGTCCTACCGTGAAGGCGTCCGCGCCAAGAACCCCTTCGCCGTCGATCCCGCCAAATGGATCGCCACCCTGACCGAACGCTTCGACGAAGGCGATCACGACGAATTCCTCGAACACGTGAAGATGGAGATGTACTCCGATCAGGTGTTCTGCTTCACGCCCAAGGGCGATGTGGTACAACTGCCGCGCGGGGCGACGCCCCTTGATTACGCCTATGCCATCCACACCCGCATCGGCAATTCCTGCGTTTCGGCCAAGGTCGACGGCATCCGCGTCCCCCTCTGGACACGCCTGAAGAATGGCCAAAGCGTCGAGATCATCACAGCCGAAGGCCAGCGCCCACAGGCCAGCTGGATCGACATCGTGACAACAGGCCGCGCCAAGGCCGCGATCCGCAAATCCCTGCGCGAAGAAGACAAGGGCCGCTACGTCAAGCTCGGTCAGGAACTCGCCCGCGCCGCCTTTGACCATGTCGGCAAGAAGGCCACCGACAAGGCGCTGCGCACCGCGGCCAAGATGCTGGGCCTTGCCGACGAACAGGATCTCCTCGCCCGTCTGGGCAGCGCCGAAATCACCGCCCGCCGCGTGGTGGAAACGCTCTATCCCGAACTGGCCCGCGCCCAGGCGGATGAGGTCGATGCCTCCCGCCCGGTGGTGGGCCTGTCCGATGACCAATCCTTCCGGCGCGCGCCCTGCTGCCAGCCGGTGCCCGGCGAACGCATCGTCGGCATCACCTATCGCGGGCAAGGCGTGGTGGTCCACGCCATCGACTGCCCCGCGCTCGAGGAATTCGAAGAACAGCCCGGCCGCTGGGTCGATCTGCATTGGCATTCCGGCCGCCACGCCGCCGTCCACACCGTCAGCCTTCAAATAACCATTTCCAACGATGCCGGGGTGCTGGGCCGCATCTGCACCTTGATCGGCGAGCAGAAGGCCAATATCTCCGACCTGAGGTTCACGGATCGCAAGCCCGATTATTATCGGCTCATCATCGACGTGGACCTTCGCGATGTCGAACATCTGCACATGGTCATGACCGCGCTTGAGGCCGAGACCGATGTCGCCCAGATTTCACGACACCGCGATATGACGCGTAAGCCCTGATCGGGCGCGGGGGATAGGGTATTGGTTTTCAAGCGGCGCAATCCTCGGACCCTTTGGGGATGGACCCGCGAAATGGTCTACCCGCAAGGCGGCTTCCGGCGTGCCACCCAATATGTCCTGCACCGCATGCGCCGCCTGCCCGACAGCCCGCATCGCATCGCGCGCGGCGTCTTTGCCGGGTCGATGGTGGGCTTCCTGCCCCTGCCGGGGATGCAATTCGTCGCCGCCTGGCTGGCCTCACGGGCGGTGAAGGGCAACCTGCTGGCCGCGCTGCTGGCCACTTTCAACACCAACCCGATCACCACACCCTTCTTCGCCGTGCTGGCCATGTCGCTGGGCCACTGGATCCTGGGCATCGAAAAGCCGCTCTCGCCCGAATATATCGGCATGGCCTTCGCCAATGCCGGCGCCGATCTGTGGTTCAACA
This sequence comes from Variovorax paradoxus, assembly GCA_943370085.1. Lineage (GTDB taxonomy): Bacteria > Pseudomonadota > Alphaproteobacteria > Rhodobacterales > Rhodobacteraceae > Paragemmobacter. The sequence continues at coordinate 99,407 of CALRPT020000003.1, forward strand.
TCAAGGCGATCTTCGGCCCCGAACATGCCCGCTGGGCCGGGCTTGGCCAGTTCTGGCACGAAATCTACCTGCCCTACTTCCTTGGCGCACTGGTGCCGGGTTTCCTTCTCTCCGGGCTGTTCTACTATCTCACCATCCCGCTCGTGATGGCCTATCAAAAGGCCCGCGATGCCAAATCCAAGGAACGCAGCGAACGCCGTCACAAACTCCGCGAAGCGCTCGCCAATGCCGCTGCCAAGCTAAAGCATCGTGGCGAAAGCAACACCGGTCCGGGGGATGACGACGCCGCCGGTCCGTCCTAATCTGCCCAAACGACTCGGAACCAGAAGGACAGGCGCGACATGAAACCGAAAGGCCCGCTCAGGCTGGGCGTCAACATCGACCACGTGGCCACCGTCCGCAACGCCCGCGGCAGCGCATGGCCCGAACCCCTCCGCGCCGCCCTGCTGGCCGAGGCAGCGGGCGCCGACGGCATCACCGCCCACCTGCGCGAAGACCGCCGCCACATCCGCGACGCCGATATCGAGGCTCTGGTGGCAGGCATCTCAATCCCGCTCAACTTCGAATGTGCCGCCACGGCCGAGATGCAGGCCCTCGCCCTGCGCCACAAACCTCATGCCGTCTGCCTCGTGCCGGAAAAGCGCGAGGAACGCACCACTGAAGGCGGCCTTGATGTCGCAGGCGATGCAGACCGTCTGGCGGCCTATATCGCCCCCCTGCGCGAAGCTGGCTGCCGCGTCTCCATGTTCATTGGCCATGATGCCCGCCAGATCGAAGCCTCCGCCCGCATCGGCGCCGCCGTGGTGGAACTGCACACCGGCCACTATTCCGAACTGCTGGCCGAGGGCCGCGAGGCCGAGGCCGCCGAAGAACTCGAAGGCCTCCGCCATGGCGCAAAACTCGCCCATGCGCTGGGGCTTGAGGTGCATGCCGGCCACGGCCTGACCTATGACAACGTGGCCCCCATCGCCGCAATGCCCGAGGTGATGGAGCTCAACATCGGCCATTTCCTGATCGGCGAGTCGATCTTCCGCGGCCTCGGCCCCGCCATCGAAGAAATGCGCCGCCGCATGGACGAAGCCCGCGCAGGCCAGCCATGACCCACCCCACGCACGCGGGGGCGCACGATTTTCCTGCGAAAAATCACGCCCCCGACCCAGCACCCGGCCCTGAATTTTCGCAGAAAATTCGTTGGGCCGGAAAACCCTTGGACCGCAGCAGATGATCCTCGGCATCGGCACCGATCTCGCCAATATCGAACGGATCGAGGCGACCATCGCCCGCTTCGGTGACCGCTTCAAGGATCGCGTCTTCACCGAACGCGAACAGCGCAAGGCCGAAGGCCGCCCCCGCGCCATCGCCGCCACCTATGCCAAACGCTGGGCCGCGAAAGAGGCCTGCTCAAAGGCGCTCGGCACCGGCCTGCGCATGGGCATCTCGTGGAAGGACATGGCGGTGACCAACCTCCGCTCCGGCCAGCCTGTCATGCACCTCACCGGCTGGGCGGCCGAGCGCCTGCGCGACATGACACCCGCCGGGCATGAGGCGACAATCCACGTCACCCTGACCGATGATCACCCCTGGGCACAGGCCTTTGTCGTGATCGAAGCCCGCCCGATCCAGCCCCCACATCCCCCCGGAACTTGACTCCCCCGCCCGCTGCGCGCAATTAGCGCCGATCCGGACAGACAGACCCCAATCAGAGTGGACAAAATGGCAGGCAACAAGGCCAAGACCGACGGCGGCATCGTCGAAACCATCAAGACGGTGCTGTGGGCGCTGGTGATCGCGGGCATCTTCCGCACCCTGTTCTTCCAACCCTTCTGGATTCCCTCCGGCTCGATGAAGGACACGCTGCTGATCGGCGACTTCCTTTTCGTCAACAAGATGGCTTACGGCTATTCGCGCTATTCCTGCCCCTTCTCGGCCTGCCCCTTCTCGGGTCGCCTGCTGGCCTCCGACCCGGAGCGCGGCGATGTGGTCGTGTTCCGCCACCCGGTCAACGGCACCGATTTCATCAAGCGCCTGATCGGCCTGCCCGGCGACACCGTCCAGATGCGCGACGGCATCCTCTATCTGAACGGCGAAGTCGTGCCGCAAACGCCCGATGGCGTGTTCGAGGAAATCTATGAAAAGCAGGGCCCGATGGGCCAACTGCCCCGTTGCGAAAACGGCCCCGTGGGCGAAGGCGGTATCTGCACCTCTTCGCGCTATACCGAAACCCTGCCGGGTGGGCGCACGCATAACGTGCTCAACATCGACAATGGCGGTTTCGCCGACAACACGGATGTCTTTACCGTGCCCGCAGGGCAGTATTTCTTCATGGGCGACAACCGCGACAACAGCCAGGACTCGCGCTTTGGTCAGGCGGTTGGCGGCGTGGGCTTCGTTCCCGCCGAATTCCTGATCGGCCGCGCCGACCGGATCATCTTCTCCTCGGCCGGTCGCTCCATGCTGTTCTTCTGGACATGGCGCGCCGACCGCTTCTTCAAGGCGGTCGAATGAGCAAGGCGATGATCGGGCCGATTTTCGGGGCGGTGGCGTGACGACGCAACGGGTCAAGCTGGCCGCGGAACTCGCGGCCTTCGCGGCCCGGATCGGGCATGACTTCGCCCGCCCCGAACTGCTGGTTCGTGCCGTCACGCATTCCTCGATCTCGTCCCAGACCCGCCCCTCCAATGAACGGCTGGAATTCCTGGGCGACCGCGTCCTTGGCCTGTCGATCGCCACCGCCCTCTTCAAGGCCGACGGCCACGCGACCGAAGGCACCCTCGCCCCCCGCTTCAACGCGCTGGTGCGGCAGGAAACCTGCGCCGATGTCGCACGCGAAACGGGCCTTGGCGATGTGCTGAAACTCGGCCGGTCAGAAATGCTTTCGGGTGGTCGCCGCAAAGAGGCGCTGCTGGGCGACGCGATGGAGGCGGTCATCGCCGCCGTCTATCTGGATGGGGGCTTTGACGCCGCACGCGACATGGTGCTCCGGCTCTGGGGCCCCCGTATCGCGGCGGCCTCTCTGGCCGAAACACGCGATGCCAAATCCAGCCTGCAGGAATGGGCGCAAGCCCGTGGCCTGCCGCCCCCCGCCTATATTGAGACCGGGCGCGAGGGGCCGGATCACCAACCTGTTTTCACCGTCGAGGCACGGCTGGAAAACGGGCAAGCCGCAACCGGGCGGGCAAACGGAAAACGGGCAGCCGAACAGGCAGCAGCGCGCGCGCTGCTCGACCGGATGGAGAAGACAAATGACTGAACCCACCACCAGCGCAGGCCCCACCCGCGCGGGCTTCGTCGCCCTGATCGGCGAACCCAATGCCGGGAAATCCACGCTTCTGAACCGGATGGTGGGAGCCAAGGTCTCCATCGTCACGCATAAGGTGCAGACGACCCGCACGCGCATCCGCGGCGTCTGCATGGAAGGCGCGGCACAGATCGTGTTTGTCGATACGCCCGGCCTGTTCCGCCCGCGCCGCAGGCTGGACCGCGCGATGGTCGCCGCCGCATGGGGTGGGGCGGCAGATGCCGATATCATCGTCCTGCTGGTCGAGGCGCATCGTGGTCTCACGGGTGGGGTCGAAGCGATCATCGACAACCTCAAGGACAAGATCCCGCAAGGCACCCGCGTGGCCCTGGCCATCAACAAGATCGACAAGGTCAAAGCCGAAACCCTGCTCGCGCTCACCGAAAAGCTGAACGGCGCCTTCCCCTTTGCCAAAACCTTCATGATCAGCGCCGAACGCGGCTACGGCGTCGATGACCTGCGCGAATGGCTGGCGGCGGAATTGCCCGAAGGCCCGTGGTTCTATCCCGAAGACCAGATCGCCGACCTGCCCATGCGCATGATCGCGGCGGAAATGACCCGCGAAAAGCTGACCCTGCGCCTGCATGAGGAACTGCCCTATCAGTTGACGGTAGAGACAGAGAAGTGGGAAGACCGCCCCGACGGCTCCACCCGGATCGACCAGATCATCTATGTCGCCCGCGATGGCCACAAGGGCATCCTCCTAGGTGCCAAGGGCGAGACGATCAAGGCCATCGGCCAGCAGGCGCGGGCCGAAATCTCCACCTTCCTTGATCGCCCGGTGCACCTGTTCCTGACTGTGAAGGTTCGCCCGAACTGGCTGGAAGAGGCCGAGCGCTATTCCGAAATGGGCCTTGATTTCAAGGATGGCGACTGACCCTCGGGGTGGCAACCCCGGGGGCGCTTCGCCCCCCGGACCCCCCGAGGATATTTATTGACAGAAAATGGAGGCAGGGTTTGCGCCTGACAACTGACCTCTGGGTTTCCGCCTATCTCACCCGGCTCCGGCTGGCCGATATCCCGGTCTATGTGGCCGCCAAAGGCGATGCCACGGCGGGCGCGGTGATCGTGAAATCCGCCACGCTGGACGGCCGCGCCCGCGCCTTTCAACGCAGCTTCGATCTGTCCTCGGGCAATCGCGTCTGGGTCACCCTCACCGAAGGCCCGGAGGTTGAGGTTGACGCCATCCTCCGCCGCCAGCGCGACCGCGACCCCGATCTCTGGGTGATCGAGGTCGAGGATCGTCAGGGCCGCACCCTGCTGGATGAACCGGGCCTCTCGGACTGAACTCGCACAGACGGGCGCTTGCCCTTCCCCCGCCCTGCACCGATAGTCGTGCCCATGGAATGGCGGGACGAAGGCGCGCTTCTGTCGGTCAGGCCCCACGGCGAAAGCGCAGCGATCATCGAGGTCTTCACGGCGGAACATGGCCGCCATGCCGGTGTGGTGCGCGGCGGCACCTCGCGCCGCATCGCCCCCATCCTGCAACCGGGCGCGCAGCTGGATGTCACCTGGCGCGCGCGGCTGGATGATCACATCGGCACCTTCACCGTGGAACCCCTCCGCTCCCGCGCGGGTGTGTTGTCGGACAGGCTGGCGCTGGCGGGCCTGAACGCCATCTGCGCGCTCCTGCGCACTGCGCTGCCGGAACGGGAATCCCACCCACTCCTTTGGCGCGCGACCATGCCGCTCTTGGATGCGCTGGAACGCAGCGCCGACTGGCCCGCCGATTACCTGCGCTGGGAACTGCTGCTGCTCGAAGAGCTTGGCTTCGGCCTTGATCTCGGCACCTGCGCGGTCACAGGCACGCGCGACGATCTGATCTATGTCTCCCCGAAATCCGGGCGCGCCGTCAGCCGCGCAGGCGCAGGCGACTGGGCCAGCCGCCTGCTCCCCTTGCCGCAGGTGCTGATGGGCCAAGGCAGCGGCACGGCGACGGAGATCTCCGCAGGCCTTGCCGTCACAGGCCATTTCCTGACGCGCGGGCTGGAGCCGCTCTTGAACGGCCGCCCCCTGCCCGAAGCGCGGGCGCGCCTGCTCGATCTGCTCGCGCGCTAGGCCTGCCGCGCCTTCACCCGCTGCCGCCACAGCGTGAACAGCCCCGCCGCCACCACCAGCCCCGCGCCGATGGCCACGTTGGTCCGCAACTCCTCGCCGAACAGGAACAGCCCGATCCCCGAGGCCCAGACCAGTTGCAGATAGGCAAAGGGCTGGATGGCCGACGCCTCGGCCACCGCAAAGGCCTTGATCAGCAGCCAGTGCCCCACGATGGCGGTGCAGCACAGCGCCCCCATCCAGCCCCAATCCGGCGCCGTCATCGGTTCCCAGAACCACACGCCGACCAGCGTCATCGCGGCAGCGCCCACCGTCCCGGTCCAGAAGAACGACACCGCCGCACTGTCCCCCCGCGCCACATAGCGCGTCATCAGCCCGTAGATCGCAAACAGCAGCGCCGAAAGCAGCGGCACCAGCGCCCAGGGTGAAAACACCGCATAGCCCGGCTGCAGGATGATCAGCACCCCCACGAACCCGATCATGATCGCCGTCCAGCGCCGCCAGCCCACCTTTTCGCCCAGAATGGGGCCGGACAAAGCGGCAATCAGCAGCGGATAGCAGGTGAACACCGCATGGCTTTCCACCAGCCCCAGCTTCACAAAGGCCACCACCATCACGCAAACCTCGGTCACCAGCAGCACGCCGCGCACCACCTGCAATCCCGGATAGCGCGACCGCACCGCCGCCCGCAGCCCGCCACCCTCGCGCGCCGCCTCACGCGCGGCCAAGGCCATGACAAAGGCCGCAAAGAACCAGAAGCGGATCATCACCACCATGTAGACGTTGTATTCCGTCGCCAGATGGCGCGAAATTCCGTCCTGCACGGCAAACACAACCGTTGTGGCAATCATCAGCCAGATGCCCAGCGTCGTGTTCTGCACGGTGGCATTGCTGTTGCGGTCCAGCTTCGGCAACCCGCTCATGCCCGAACACCCCCAAGAACCCCAACCGTCATATGCCGCTTCCTTCCATGCCCCGGCAGTCGCTCTACCGTGAACCCCGCCTCTGCCAGCGCGCGGCGCACATGGCCTGCCGCCGTATAGGTGGCAAATGTCCCGCCCGCCGTCGTATGCGCCGCCACCGCGCGCATCAGATCGTCTGACCACAGTTCCGGATTCTTCGCAGGCGAAAACCCGTCCAGAAACCACGCATCCGCGACCGCGCCCCAAACCGGCAAAGTCTCGCGCGCATCGCCGATGATGACCTCTGCCTCCACCCCCGGCAGGTGCAACCGCCGCGCGCCCGCCCCCCATTGCTCCAGCAGCGGCCCCGCCACCGCCCGCGCCTCGGGGAAGGCCTCCAATGCCCGCGCCATATCCCCGGCCGACATCGGATAGGCCTCGAATGACGTGAACCGCACCACCCCCGGCGCGCCCGTCCCCGCCCAGGCCATCATCAGCGCCAGCAGGTTCAGCCCCGTGCCAAACCCCAGTTCCGCCACATGAAACCCGTCCCGCAACCTGTCTGGTAGGCCATTCCCGGCCAGAAACACATGTCGCGTCTCGGCCAGACCATCGGCAAGGCTGAAATAGGGGTCATCGAAGCGCTGCGACACCGGCACGATGCCATCGCGCCAGTCCAGCCCCACCGATGCCTGTTCCCCGCCCGTCATATGCCCTAAACCCCAGAATGCGGCGGACCATGGGCAAGGGCACAAGGAATGGCAAGGGTCGATCTCACGGTCATGGGCGGCGGCATCTTTGGCCTCTCCTGCGCATGGGAAGCCACCCGCCGGGGCGCCCGCGTGCGGGTGATCGAGACCGCGCAGATCGGTGCCGGATCATCGGGCGGCCTTGTCGGCGCGCTAGCCCCGCATGTGCCGGAAAATTGGAACGACAAGAAGCAATTCCAACTGGAAAGCCTTCTCATGGCCGAAAGCTGGTGGTCCGACGTCACCGCCGCTGGTGGCATCAATCCGGGCTATCTCCGCTCGGGTCGCCTGCAACCCATCCCCGATGACCGCGCCCTGAACAACGCCCGCGCGCGCATCGCGGAATCCCAAACCCTCTGGCAAGGCCGCGCCGACTGGCGCGTCATCCCCGCCACCGGCGCGGCTTGGGAACCCCACAGCCCGACCGGGTGGCTGATCCATGACACGCTCACCGCCCGCCTGTCCCCCCGCCGCGCCTGCGCCGCCCTCGCCGCCGCCATCCGCGCGCAAGGGGGAGAGGTGATCGAAGGCCATGCCGCCGCCGAAGGCCCCATTCTCTGGGCCACCGGCTATGCCGGGCTGGTGGACCTGTCCCAAACCTTAAACCAACCCATCGGCGCAGGCGTCAAAGGGCAGGCACTTCTCCTGCAACACGATGCCCGCGACCTGCCCCAGCTTTTCGCCGATGCACTGCACATCGTTCCCCATGCCGATGGCACCACCGCCATCGGCTCTACCTCGGAAAACACGTGGGCCGATCCCGCCTCAACCGATGCTCAACTCGACGCCCTGCTCGACAAGGTCCGCGCCGCGCTGCCCATCCTTGCCGACGCCCCCGTGATCGACCGCTGGGTCGGCATCCGCCCGCGCGCCCGCACCCGCGCACCCATGCTGGGCGCTTGGCCCGGCAGACCGGGGCATTTCATCGCCAATGGCGGCTTCAAGATCGGCTTCGGCATGGCCCCCAAAGTGGCCGAGGTGATGGCTGATCTGATCCTGACCGGGCAGGACCACATCCACCCCGGCTTCCGCGTCAGCGCAAACCTCGATCAGGCCTTCGGCAGATAACCCACCGGCAGGTTCTCATCCCGCCAGTAATCCAGCGCGGGCCGGTCAAGCACGGCGGTGGATCGCTTGAAATCGCAGATCAACTCACCATTCTCCGTGGCCGACGCAACGATCAGACACTGAAAGATATGGTTGGCCCCGTCATAGACATCCACCAACCCCCGCAGGTTCGGCGTCAGCGCCGCATCCAGGGCAAATCCCTCATCCCAGAACCGCAGAATGGGGAAAACGGCATGTCCCACCTGCACCCGCAGCCGCGACTTGCGCCGCAAGTCCCGCTTGCGCGCGGCCTCAAGCCCGTCCCGTATTTCCTTTGGCAGAAACTCGAGCATGACAACCTCCGACCCCCAATTTCAAATCTGCGGTGCAGACGGGCAAAATCAAGGAAACCCCAAGGCGTAAACGCGACGTTAAGGCAGCGTGACAGTTTTACCGCAGCCCGCACAACCGGCGGCGATCCGCCCGCCATTTTTGGCTAAAGTCACCCGCCTCCCCCAGTGGACAGCCCGCGCGCAATCGGTTCTCTGCCCCCATGACCACGGATCACACACGAATCGCCCCGCCCGATCATGGCGGCGGAATAGATGCCGCCTGCGCCCGCTGGGGCGGCGCGCGCGGCGATTGGCTGGACCTGTCCACCGGCATCAACCCCCGGCCCTACCCGATCCCACCCCTGCCTGCTGATGCATGGACTGCGCTCCCTGACCAGGCCGCCCATGCCGCGCTGGAACAGGCCGCCCGCCGCTTCTGGAACATCCCCGCCAGCGCCGCCGTGATCGCCGCCCCCGGCGCCTCTGCCCTCATCGCCCGCATCCCGGCCCTGCTACCCGCCGCGCAGGTCGCCATCCCCGGCCCCACCTATAACGAACACGCCCGCGCCTTCCGCGCCTGCGGCTGGGCCGTCTCCGATGAGGCCGCCGAAGCAACGGTCATCGTCCACCCCAACAACCCCGACGGTCGCCTTCACCCCGCGCCCCAAAGCCCCTTCCGCGTGATCGACGAAAGCTTCTGCGACGTCACCCCCGACGCAACCCACATGGGCGAAGCCACCCGCCCCGGCACGCTCATCCTGAAAAGCTTCGGCAAGTTCTGGGGCCTCGCCGGGGCCCGTCTCGGCTTCGCCATCGGCGACCCCTCCCTCATCGACCGCCTCAAGCCCATGATCGGCCCCTGGGCCGTCCCCGGCCCTACGCTCGCCATCGCCACCGCCGCCTTGTCCGATCCCGCATGGGCCGATGCCACCCGCGCCCGCCTCACCCATGACGCGCAACGCCTCGACGCCCTCATGTCCGCCGCAGGCATCACTCCCCTTGGCGGCACCACCCTGTTCCGCCTTTACGACACGCCCGATGCGGCAGAGTGGCAAGCCCGACTCGCCCGCCACCGCATCCTGTCCCGCATCTTCCCCTATTCCCAACGTTGGCTCCGCCTCGGCCTGCCCGATGGCGCAGGCTGGGCGCGGCTGGAGCATGCCCTGACATGAGCGCAACCCTCCTCATCCCCGCCCTCCTCCTCGATGCCGCCCTAGGCGAGCCCAAATGGCTCTGGAACCGCTTTCCCCACCCGGCAGTCCTGATGGGCCGCGCCATCGGCTGGGCGGACCAGCGCTTCAATCAGGGCAATCACAAACGCCTGAAGGGCGCCGCCACCATGGCCGCCCTCGGCCTCGCAGCGATCACCCTCGGCTGGCTCATCCACCTCATCCCCGATTTCGGCATCCTCGAAATCATCGCCGCCGCCATCCTCCTGGCGCAGAAATCCCTCGTCCAACACGTCCGCGCCGTGGCCGATGAACTGCGCCTTTCCCTGCCGGGCGGGCGGCGCACCGTGGCGATGATCGTAGGCCGCGATACCGCCACCCTCGACGCCCCCGGCGTCTCCCGCGCCGCCATCGAAAGCGCTGCTGAAAACCTCTCCGACGGCGTCATCGCCCCCGCCTTCTGGTTCCTGATCGCCGGCCTGCCCGGCCTCATGCTCTACAAGATCACCAACACCGCCGACAGCATGATCGGCCACCGCACCCCCCGGCATGAGGAATTCGGCTGGGCCGCCGCCCGCTTCGACGACCTCCTTAACCTCATCCCCGCCCGTCTGACCGCGCTCCTCATCGCCCTCACCCATGGCTGGACCGATCCCCGCCCGATCCTGCGCGACGCGCCCCTGCACCGCTCGCCAAATGCCGGCTGGCCCGAGGCCGCGATGGCCGTCATCCTCAACACCGCCCTCTCCGGCCCCCGCGCCTATCACGGCGAGATGCGCGATTACCCCTGGGTCTGGCCGGAAGGCCGCCGCGACCCCGGCCCCGATCAGATCGACGCCGCCTGCACGGCGCTCTGGCGCACGTGGGCGGCCTTTCTGGCCCTCACCGCCCTCATCGCGATCATCTGATCGCGCCCCGGTTGCGGCGCCTCGGCGCAGCGCATACCCTCGCGCCACCTTGCCAGAGTGATCCCATGCGCCTCATCGCCACCCTTGCCGCCCTTGCCCTGCCCCTGCCCGCCCTCGCCGCTCCCTGCGGCGGCGACTTCGGCGACTGGGTCCGTGCCACCAAGTCCGAGGCCCTCGCCTCCGGCATCCCGGCCGACACCGCCGATGCCTTCTTTGCTGGCCTCAGCCCCGATCCCCGCGTGATCAAGGCCGACCGCTCGCAAGGCGTGTTCCGCAAAAGCTTTCTGGAATTCTCCCAAAGCCTGATCTCGCGCGACAGGCTGGTCCGGGGCCGTGCCCTTTCAGACCAGTGGGATACCATCTTCGACAGGGCCGAGTCCGAATACGGCGTCTCGCGCGGCATCCTTCTGGCCTTCTGGGCGTTTGAAACCGATTACGGCGCCGTGCAGGGCGATTTCAACACCCGCCGCGCGCTTGTCACGCTCGCCCATGATTGCCGCCGCCCCGATCTGTTCCAGCCGCAGGTCATGGCCGCGCTGGAAATGCATCGCTTGGGCGAGTTTGATCTGGAAACCACCGGTGCCTGGGCGGGCGAAATCGGCATGGTCCAGATGCTGCCCGGTGACATTCTCGCCCGCGGCGTGGATGGCGATGGCGACGGTCTGGTCACACTGAAAACCTCGGTCCCCGATGCGCTCCTGTCCGGGGCAAGGATGCTGCAACACCATGGCTGGCGCGCGGGCGAACCCTGGCTGCAAGAGGTGATCCTTCCCGAAACCTTCGATTGGGATCTGACAGGCCTTGATACCGAACTCCCCGCCGAACAATGGGCCGCCATGGGCGTGCAGATCCGCAACGGCGTTGTGGAAAACGGCCTTCCCGCCTCGATCCTGCTACCACAGGGGCGCAAGGGTCCGGCCTTCCTCATCTACCCGAACTTCCGCACCCTGTTCGACTGGAACAAAAGCTTTGTCTACGTCACCACCGCCGCCTATTTCGGCACGCGCCTGATGGGGGCGGAACCTTATCTCGCGGGCAATCCCGACCCTGCCCTCAGCCTTGACCAGATGAAGGCGCTTCAGACAAAGCTGTCCTCCCTCGGCCATGATGTGGGCGCCATCGACGGCATCCTTGGTGCCGCAACCCGCATCGCCGTGCAAAAGGAACAAAACCGCCTCGGCCTGCCCGCCGATGCCTGGCCCACCGCCGATCTGCTCGACCGTCTCTAGACAGGCAGGAACCACAACGCCAGAAACGGCCCTTTGCCTGACCGCATTGCATGGCGAATGCCGGGCGGGTTATAGATCACCCCGGTCATCCCCGGATCGGTCCAGTCCATGTCCGCATTCCACCACTCGCCCGGTGTCAGCGACAGATACACCTCCTCGGGCGGGTGGTCGTGATCGACATAGGTCACGCCGGGGGCCATGACCGTGGCCCCGATCCACACATCCCCACGCTCCTCCAGCCCGCCGGGACCGATCAGCGTCGCATTGGCGTGCCCGTCCCAAAAGTCCCTATCCGCCGGATCGGCCGAGGCACGACGCTTCCACTCCAGCCGCTCCACCAGCACGGCCAAGGCATCCGCCACTGCCGCACGCGGCCCGCCCTCCGCCACGTCCAAAGCAGGCTCCACCCAGCCGCAGACAGGCAAGGCCAAAGGCAGCGCCGTGCCCGATGCGCCAAACCTGTCGCGACACCGCGCAAACACCCGCCCCGCCGCCGCACTGGCAGCAGAATTCCCGCCTGTCGAAGCCCTCAAAGCGGCTTCCGCCGCATCCAGAAACCGTTGAACCGTCGCATCCCGCATCGCGCGCACCACACTTGCCCGCGAACACCCTGCCGCGCCCGCGCCACCCCGGCAATGCCGTTTCCGACACAGCCCATTAACCAACGCCGCAGTCCAACCTTTACAAGCCACCGCGTCGTTGCCATCTTGGTGGTGCGATAGTCCATGTTCAGACCAATCACCAAAAAGAACCCGGCGCAGTTGCACCTTCGCCGGGTTTCCTTTTTCACAGGCTCACTGCCCGATCCAAAGGCGCAAGATGGAAACCAGCAGCGTTCCCGCCGCAATCAGGACCATCCACTTGCGATAGTCATGCATGTTCAGCTCGCTCACCTCCGTTCACTGCAAGGGATTGCGGCACGGAAACCTTAACCAGTCGCTGGTTAACAAAAGGCTATAGGTCACATCCCATAAAGCGGCTTCTTCCGCCGCCGCCAGACCACCGCCGCCTGCGCCGCCGCCCGCGTCAGGCGCAGCCAATCCTGCAGTTCCGCCGCCAGATCGGCCCCGTCGGGCAGCACCAGCGAAAGCTGCGTCTCGCCTTCTGCGATTTCCAGTCGCCCCTGCGGATGCGCCCGCATCCAGGCCGCCCGCTCGGCCTCCGTCGCGCGCACCGCAAAGCGCAGCGTCAGCACCACCCGCCCGTCCCGCGCCTCGGCCAAGAATTCCAGCGCTTCGGCACCATCACGGGCAAAGACCACCGCCCCCACCCGCTCCACGCCAACGCAGCCCGCCGCCCGTAATGCCGCCTCCAGCGTCACGCGACCAAGGCCTCGGCCTTCTTCAGGTCCACGCTCACCAACTGGCTCACACCCTGCTCCTGCATCGTCACGCCAAACAGCCGGTCCATCCGCGCCATCGTCACCGCATGGTGGGTGATGATCAGGAACCGCGTCTCCGTCCGCCGCGCCATCTCGTCCAGCAGATCGCAGAAGCGCGTCACGTTGGCATCGTCCAGCGGCGCATCCACCTCGTCCAGCACGCAGATCGGCGCCGGGTTCGCCAGGAACACCCCGAAGATCAGCGCCAGCGCCGTCAACGTCTGTTCCCCGCCCGACAGCAGCGACAACGTCGCCAGCTTCTTGCCCGGCGGCTGGCACATGATCTCCAGCCCCGCCTCCAGCGGATCGTCACTTTCCACCAACACCAGCCGCGCTTCGCCGCCACCGAACAGATGCGTGAACAGCGTGGTGAAATTGGCGTTCACCTGCTCGAACGCGGTCAGAAGCCGCTCCCGCCCCTCGCGGTTCAGGCCCGAAATCCCCGCCCGCAGCTTCTTGATCGCCTCTTCCAGATCCAGCTTCTCGGCCAGCAGCGTGTCATACTCATCCGACACCGCCTTGGCGTCCTCTTCCGCCCGCAGGTTCACCGCCCCCAACGCCTCACGCTGCCGCTTCAACCGGTTGACCTCGGCATCCAGAGTCTCGGCATCCGGCATCTTGTCCGGGTCGGCCTTCAGCGTGTCCAGCAATTGCTGCGGCTCGCTGTCCGTCTCCTCAAGTATCCGCTCGGCGGCATAGGCCACCGTCTCGCGCGCCGCATCCATCCGCGCCTCGGCCCGCGCCCGCGCCTCGCGCGCCTCGCCCGCCGCGCGCTCCGCATCCCGCTCTGCCACCGTCGCCTCGCGCAGCGCCGCCTCGGCCTCGGCCAAAGCATCCGCCGCCACCCGTCGCCGCTCTTCCGCCGCAGCAATCGCCTCGGCCAGTTCTTCGCGCTTGATCGCTATCTCTTCCGGCGCGGCGCTGGCCTCCGCCAGTTCCTCCTCCGTCTCGACCTTGCGCTCCGCCAGTTCCGCAATCCGCTTCTCGGCAGTCTCCAGCCGGTGCTTCCAGCCCGACAGCTCCTTCACCGCCTCCTGCCGCCGCCGCACCCGCGCCTCGCCCTCGCGGCGCACCTCATCCAACGCCGACCGCCGCGTCAGCATCGCCAGACGCGCTGCCTCCACCGCGACCTTGGCCACCTCCACCGCATCCCGCGCGGCCTCCAGATCGCCCAGATCCCCCATCGCGGCCTCGGCCTCGCGCAGCCGCGCCCGCGCGGCCATCGCCTCATCCTCATAGCGCGACACCGCCAGCCGCGCCGCCTCCAGCTTGCCCCCGGCAATCGACCGGTCGGCCTCCGCCCGCGCCGCCGCGCGGTTGGCCTCCGTCACCCGCCCATCCGCCGCCCGCCGCGCATCGCGCGCCAGCTGATCGGCGCGCGACAGATCCATGAGCCGCCCCTGCAAGGCCTCATGCGCCTGCCGCGCGCCCTCGGCCTTGGCGGCCACCTCCTCCAGATCGCGCTTCAACTGCACAAGCCGGTTCAACTGCTGCAACCTGAGCGCCGCGGCACTGGGCGCATCCTCCGACCCCGCGCGGAACCCGTCCCAGCGCCACAGATCGCCCTCGCGGCTCACCAACCGCTGACCGGGCAACAGCGCGGCCTGCAACGCCGCCCCCTGCGCCCGGTCCACAAGCCCGATCTGCCCCAGCCGCCGCGCCAACACGCCCGGCGCCTTCACATGCGCCGACAGCCGCGCCACGCCCCCCGGCAACCCCTGCGGCCTGTCGTAATCCGCCAGCAAAGCCCAGCCCGACCGCGCCTCTGCCCCCACTTCCGGCGCGCGCAGATCGTCGGCCAGCGCCGCACCCAGCGCAGCCTCATACCCCGGCTCCACCTCCAGCCGGTCCAAGAGCTGCGTCCCGGCCGCGGATTCCCGCTCCACCAACCGCGCCAGCGCCGCCACTTCCGCGCGCAGCGCATTGGCCTCGCCCTCGGCCGATGACCGCGCCGCCCGCGCCTCGGCCTCGCGCCCCTGCGTCTCGGCCCGCGCCACCTCGGCCTGCTCCAACAGCGCCTCGGCCTCCTCGGCCTGCGCCATCGCCACTTCCTGCGCCTCTTCCGCCGCGACAAAGGCCTCGGCCGACAGCGCCAGCGCCTCTGTCGCGCCCTCCACAGCCGCCCGCGCCGCCTCAGCCTGCCCTTCGGCCTTCTCCAGCGTGCCCCGCGTATCCGCAAGCAACCGCTGCGCCGACTGGTACCGCGCCGCCAGCCGCGCATTATCCTCGGTCGCCTGCGCCAACAGCGCCTCGCGGTCGCCCAGCACTGCCCCGGCCGACCGCGCCACCTCGCCCGCCTCGGCCAGCCGTTCCTCATGCCCGTCATGGGCACGCGCCAATTGCTCGATCTCCCAGTCCAGCCGCGCAATCGTCTCCCCGGCGTCGCGGTTCAGCCCCGCCTCGCGCTCCATATCGCGCACCAACTGCTCGATCCGCCCGCGCAGCGTATCGATCATCTGCCGCGCCCGCGCCTCCTGCTCGGCCAGCCCATCGCGCTGCACTGCCAACCGTTGCAGGATGGCGCTGGCAATCGCCTCCTCCTCACGCCGCCCCGGCAATACATCCTCGCGCCCCTCGCGCGCCTTGCCCGCCGCCCGCGCCGCAGCCTCGGCCTGCGAAGCCGCCACCAATCGCTCGCGCAACACCCCTTCCGCCTCGGCCCGCGCCAGATCGGCCTCGCGCCAGCGCCGATACAGCAGCATCCCCTCCGACCGGCGCAATTCCTCGCCAATCTCGCGATATCGCGCCGCCTGCTTCGCCTGCCGGGTCAGCGTCGACAATTGCTGCGCCAACTGCTCCAGCACGTCATCCACGCGCAGCAGGTTCTGCTCGGCCCCCTGCAGCTTCAACTCCGCCTCATGCCGCCGCGCATACAGGCCCGAGATTCCCGCCGCCTCTTCCAATACCCGCCGCCGCGCTTTCGGCTTGGCATTGATCAATTCGGAAATCTGCCCCTGCCGCACCAGCGCCGGGGAATGGCTCCCCGTGGAGGCATCGGCAAACAACATCTGCACATCGCGCGCCCGCACATCCTTGCTGTTGGCCTTGTAAGCCGAACCCGCATCCCGCGTGATCCGCCGCACGATCTCGATCTGATCCGCCTCGTTGAACCCGGATGGTGCCAGCCGGTCCTGATTGTCGATGACAATCGCCACTTCCGCGAAATGCCGCGCAGGCCGCGTCGCGGCCCCGGCAAAGATCACATCCTCCATCCCGCCGCCGCGCATCGCTGTGGGCCGGTTCTCGCCCATCACCCAGCGCAGCGCCTCCAGCAGGTTCGACTTGCCGCATCCGTTCGGCCCTACCACACCCGTCAGCCCCTCATGAATCACCAGATCCGTGGGGTCGACAAAGCTTTTAAAGCCGTTCAATCGCAGCCGGGTCAGGCGCAAGGCGGGCAATCCTTCGTGATTCCGTCAAACCCTCATGCTCCCCGCGATCCCCGCCCCCGTCAACCGCCCGAACCCTGTATATCGACACATCCGCGCCCTTATCCCCAAGATATTGCGCAACCGGGCCGCAAACCCTGACGTTCAAGGATCCCGGATATGCCCCTTCATCTTGGCTCAAATACCCAAAAGCCACCGCAGCCCCGCAGCAATCCCTTCCAGAAAAGGGCGCTTCCCTCCCCCACTTCAGGGGGAGGGAGAGGGTGGGGGTCTGCCCTTCCTGCCACCGCAAAGCTGCGCTAGCGTAATCTGATGATCCCACCCTATGCCGGGCGCTGCCTCTGCGGTGCCGTCACCTATCGCTGCGATGCCCCGCCGCTCTGGCAAATGCACTGCCATTGCGAAAGCTGCCGCCGTGCCACCGGGGCGGCCTTTGCCTCCTTCTTCGGCCTGGCGGATGGCGCCTGGGTCTGGACAGGCCTCCCACCCGCCACTTTCTCCTCTTCCCCAGGCGTCACCCGGCAATTCTGCCCGACTTGCGGCACGCCCATGGGCTATCGCGCCGACCGCTTTCCGCTTGAGCAGCATTTCTACGCAGGCACCCTTGATGACCCTGCCACCTACACCCCCACCGCCCATGTCCAGTTCGCGGAACACATGCCTTGGGCAAAGCTGCACGACACCCTTCCCCGCCATGATCGCACAGATGCCAGCCCAGCGCGCGATTGATCCCTATGACTGGCCCGCGTTGCTCGCCCTGCTGCACCGGGCCTTCGCCAGCATGGACGAGATCATCGACCCGCCCTCCTCGCTGCACCGCCTCACCGCCGCAGGCATTGCCGAACAGGCCCGCAAGGGCGAGGTCTGGGTGATCGGCCAGCCCGCCCTCGCCTGCGTCTTCCTCACCCCCAGACCGGACGCGCTCTATCTCGGCAAACTGGCCGTGGACCCCGCCCATCAAGGCCACGGCCATGCCCGCGTTTTGATAGAACATGCGGCCCAGCGCGCCCGCGCCCTCGGCCTGCCCGCGCTGGAGCTTCAGACCCGCATCGAACTCCGCGCCAACCACGTTGCCTTCCGCCGCATGGGTTTCGTCAAGACTGCCGCCACCGCCCATCCCGGCTATGACCGCCCCACCGCCCTCACCTTCCGCCGCGCGGTCTGACGGCTTGTCATGGCGACCAGGATCAGGGGCGTTAACCTTAACGATCTCCCGAAGGACCGTCCGCTGCGTATGCACAACTGTCTGCACTGCGGCGCTGCACTGGCGCGCTGCACAGCCCAAACCTTCCCTCCCGCCCTTGCAGAGGCCGGTTAACCATATACCTTTCGGGTCCACAGCAACCCACAGGCGATCCCCGCATGCTCACCCTTCTCGGCATTCCCGGCGCGCTCCGCGCCGCCTCGACCAACCGCCTCCTGCTGGCCGAGGCCCGCCGCGCCTTTGGCGAGGCACAGCACACCGAGGCCGATCTTCGCCTGCCGCTTTTTGATGAAGACCTTGAAATCGCAGAAGGTTTTCCAACCGGCGTGCTGGCGCTGCACGCCCAGATCACCGCCGCAGATGCCATCGTCATCGCCACGCCCGAATACAACAAGGCCCTTCCGGGTGTCCTGAAGAACGCGCTGGACTGGGTCTCTCGCGTGCCGGGCGCGGCCTGGCGCGACAAGCCGGTCGCGATCATGTCCGCCGCCGATGGCCGCGCCGGGGGGGAACGGTCGCAATACTCCCTCCGCCTCTGCCTCACCCCCTTCCGCCCCCGCCTGATCACCGGACCGGAAGTGATGATCGCAAACTCACGAAAAGCTTTCGATGACAATGGCTTGCTGACCGATGAGCGCAGCCGGAAAGGCCTGGCGGAACTTATGTCGATCCTCCGGGCCGAGGCGGAACGCGCGTCCGCCTGACCCAGCCCATTCTGGCACCCTGTTGCAGCACCCGGCAGCGGCCCCACAATCCGGATCGCGCTTTTGCAAAAGCTGAAACAGGCGGCTCTTTGCAGGCGCAGCATTGTTTTTGTTCAAATTCTGTGCAGCTTTCCGGGCATGTCTTGGCAAATTCACGCCATCCCTTTCACGGCCAGTTGAACGCGCCTTGCAGTCGGCTTCCCCTGTCCCCTATATCCGCCGCTGAGTCGCGCGGTCTGAGGCGCGGGAAAAAACCGTTGGGTTATAGACCTCTATGACGATTACAGGCACCACCACCTCCGGGCTGTCGCGGCGGGACTTCCTCTCTGTTGCAGGGGCGCTGCTGCCCGTTTCGCTTGTTGCCCTGCCCCACACGGCCTTTGCACAAGAAACCGCCACGGCGCCCGCCGTCGCGCCGGTTGCGGCAGCGCAGCAATTCTCGTTCGATCTGCTGACCGAAGAAATGCGCGTGCTCAGCACGCAGCCGCATGTCACTGCCGCCGCACCCGAAGGGTTTCTGGGCGATCTGGATTACGATGACTATCGCCTGATCCGCTTCAACGATGACCGGTCCCGTTGGGCCGGGGAAAAGACCCGTTTCCGCCTTGCCGCCTTCCACATGGGCTGGCTGTTTCCCGAACCCGTCCGCCTGTTCGAAGTGTCGGGTGGAATGGCGTCCGAGATGCTGTTTTCCACCGATGATTTCGAATATCTCAACGATCTGGCGGCGCGTGTTCCCGAACATGCCGAACTGCCCGGCGTTGCGGGGTTCCGGCTGAACCATCCGCTGAACCGCCCCGATAAATGGGATGAACTGGTGGCCTTCGTCGGCGCGTCCTATTTCCGCGCGCTTGGCCGCAACTCGGCCTATGGCCTGTCTGCGCGCGGTCTGGCGCTGAACACCGCCACCGCGCAAAGCGAGGAATTCCCCCGCTTCTCGCGCTTCTACATGGAACGTGACGCCGCAGGCAGCGACAGCATCACCGTCTATGCCACGCTGGAAAGCCCCAGCGTGACCGGGGCCTACAGTTTCATCATCACGCCAGGGACCGAGACGGTGATGGATGTCACCTGCCGGCTGTTCTTCCGTCAGGACGTGGCCGAACTGGGCGTCGCGCCGCTGACTTCGATGTTCCTCTTCTCGGAAAAGAACCGCGCGGAATTCGATGACTACCGCCCCAACGTCCATGACAGCGACGGTCTGCGCATCCTGCGCGCCGATGGCGATGTGATCTGGCGGCCCCTGAACAACCCGCCGCGCCTCACCGGCAGTTATTTTGCCGAAACCGCCCCGCGCAAGTTCGGTCTGCACCAGCGCGACCGCAGCTTTGACAGCTATCAGGACACCGGCGCCCGTTATGAACGCCGCCCGTCGCTGGATGTCGAACCGCTGGGGGATTGGGGCAAGGGCAATGTGCGCCTTGTGGAAATCCCGTCCGATCTCGAAGCCAACGACAACATCGTCGCCTATTGGGTGCCCGAAGCCCCGGCCAAGGCGGGCGATGCTCGGGAATTCGCCTATCGGCTGCACTGGGGCGACCTTGCCCATGACTCGGGCGAACCTCTGGCCTATGTCTTTGAAACGCGCTCCGGCCATGGCGGTTTTGCCGGGGTCGAGGTCCAGCAGGGCACGCGCAAATTCGTGGTGGATTATCGCGGTGGGCTGATCGGCCCGCTGGGTGGTGACACCGAACTTGAACCCGTTGTTACAATCGCCAACGGGGAAGTGACCAGCAAGGTGCTGGAAAAGATCGCAGACACCGATATCTGGCGTCTGGTCATCGACATTGCCGCCGAAGACGACGCCGTTGTCGAACTTTCGGCACATCTGGCGGGGTTTGACCGCCGCCTGACGGAAACCTGGCTCTATCAGTGGATCAACGCGAAATGATGGAAGTCGCGAAGCCGGAACAATTCGACCTCGACCGCTTGGCCGAGCAGTTGGGAAAACTTCCCGATGCGCCTCTTGCCATGCCGGTTCAGGAACTGGAAACCGCGCCGCATGCCAGCGGCCTGCTGGCCGCCCTGCGCCCGCGCTTTGCGCGCCTGCGGAAGGCCGGGCACTAGGCCGTGGGGGCCAAGGTCGCCCCTGACCGTTGGGTGTATGTGACACGCACCCTCACCCTGACGGCCTCACTTCTTGCCGCCGGGCTTGGTTTCATCGTCTTTCTGCAATTCGGCGCGTCGGACGGTTTTGACAGTTTCGATGTCCTGCGCGCCGTCCTGATCTTTGCCTCCACCTTCTGGCTGGCATGGGGGGCGTTCACAGCCCTTCTGGGCCTGACCTCGCGCCCGCCCGCCGTGCCGCGCGATCCCGGCCCGATCCGGGCCATGACCGCGATCCTTGTCCCCGTCTATAACGAAGACCCGGTCGCCACCTTCGCCCGCATCGCCGCGATGGATGCCTCGCTCCGCGCCACGGGCTTTGGCGACCGCTTCCATTTCGCCATCCTATCCGACACCCGCAATGATGAAGTGGCAGCGCGCGAACGCATCTGGTTCCTGCGCCTGCTCGCCGATACCCATGGCGAAGGCCGCATCTTCTATCGCCGCCGCACCCAGAACAAAGGGCGCAAGGCCGGCAATATCGAAGATTTCATCAAGCGCGCCGGGGCGGCCTATCAATACGCCATCATCCTCGATGCCGACAGCCTGATGGAAGGCGCGACGATGGTGGAAATGGTCCGCCGCATGCAGGCCGCGCCGGACCTTGGCCTGTTGCAAACCCTGCCCACCATCATCCGCGCGAAATCGCGCTTTGGCCGCACGATGCAATTCGCCGGGGCCTTCTATTCCCCCATCTTCGCGCGCGGTCTGGCCATGATGCAGGGCCGCACCGGCCCCTTCTGGGGCCACAACGCCATCGTCCGCGTGGATGCCTTCGCCCAAAGCTGCGGCCTGCCGGAACTGTCGGGCCGCCCGCCCTTTGGCGGCCATATCCTGTCGCATGACTATGTCGAGGCCGCCCTTCTGGCCCGCGCGGGCTGGACGGTGCGGGTGGATGACGATCTGGCAGGCAGCCATGAGGAAGCGCCCGAAAACATCATCGACCATGCCAAGCGCGACCGCCGTTGGTGCCAGGGCAACCTGCAGCATTCCCGCCTGATCTTCGCGCCCGGCCTGAAGGGGTGGAGCCGCTTCGTCTTTCTTCAGGGCATCCTGGCCTATATCGCCCCGGTCTTCTGGCTGGCCTTCCTTGCAGCCTCCATCGCCGCGCCGCTATTTGCGCCGCCGATCGACTATTTCCCCATCGAATACTGGCCCTTCCCGGTGATCCCGGTCAGCCAGGTGTCCAAGGCGCTGCTTCTGGCGCTTGGCGTGGGCGGCCTGCTGTTCCTGCCCAAGATGCTGATCCTTCTGGATGCAGCCTTGCGCGGCCGTGCCCGCGGCTTTGGCGGCACGATCCGCGCCCTGCAATTGACGCTGACAGAACTGCTGTTCTCCTCCATCACCGCGCCCATCTTCCTGATGTTCCAGACCCGCTCCGTCCTGCAGGTGCTGCGCGGGGCCGATGGCGGCTGGCCCGCGCAAACGCGCGGCGATGGCACCCTGTCCTTCCGCGATGCCTGGGCCGCGTCGCACTGGATTGTCACCACCGGCGCCATCGTGCTGGCCTTCGCACAGGCGCTGTCGCCGCAACTGGTGCCGTGGCTTCTGCCCGTGGCACTACCGATGGTGCTGGCCCCCGCACTGATCTCATGGTCATCGCGCCCCAGCCGCACCGCGCTTTTCACCATCCCCACCGAACAGCAGCCCCCGGCCATCATGGCCCTGCATGATCGCGTCCTCGCCCGGTGGGAGGCTGACCTGCCCGATCGCGCCGCCGCCTGGCCCGCGCGCGCGCAGCATTCTGCCGCCGCACCGCAGCGCCCCTTGCAGATCGCGGCCAGAGCGGGCAAGACCCCCGCCAGCCCGGAGATACCCGGCCAAGCGGTGACCCATGCCCGACTCTGCCAACCCCGTGCGGATACCTTCAACCCGCGACCCCCGCCTTGATGTGTTTCGCGGCATCTGCCTTGTCATGATCTTTCTTAACCACGTCCCCGGCACGGTGTTCGAGGAATTCACTTCGCGCAATTTCGGCTTCTCCGATGCCGCCGAAGGGTTCGTCCTGATGTCCGGCATCGCGGCGGGTCTGGCCTATTCCGCCGATTTCCGCGCCACGTCCATGCGGCTCTGGACAGGCCTCGCCCGCGTCTGGCGCAGGGTCTGGACGCTTTATCTGGTGCATATCCTTACCACCTTTGCGGCGCTTGCGGTCGCCGGGGCCGTGGCACTCTGGCTGAACAATTCGGAACTGCTGTTCGAGAACCAGATGAAATGGGTCTGGCTCGATCCGCTGCGCACCCTGATCGGTCTGGTGATCCTGACCCACCAATTCGGCTATGTGAACATCCTGCCGCTCTACCTTGTCCTGCTGGCCGTGGCACCGCTGCTCCTGTTCCTCGCCTGGCGGTATCCGCTCTGGCTGATGGCTGTGTCGGTCGCGGTCTGGCTTGCGGCGGGGATCTGGCGGCTTGGGCCGCCCAATTACCCCTCCTCGGGCGTGTGGTTCTTCAACCCGCTGGCCTGGCAGGTTATCTTCATAACCGGCCTGCTCACCGGAGTTGCGATGAAGGACGGACGGCGTTTCGTTCCCATCCGCCGCTGGCTTCAGGTTCTGACGGGCATCTTCCTCGTCTATGCCGCGCTGTCTGTGCAGTTTCCGGCCGTGTCAAAGATCACTGGCAACACGCTCTGGCTCGCCAAAGAAACCTTCAACCTGCCGTGGAACCTGACGGCCTTCGATAAGACCTATGTCACCGGGCCGCGCCTGCTTCATATTCTTGCACTGGCCTATTTCCTGTCATCCTTCGCCGTCATCCGCCGCGCCTGCGCCCACTGGATCGCCACCCCGTTCGAGCTGCTGGGTCGTCAGGCCCTGCCCGTCTTTGCGCTTGGCTCGGTGCTCTGCATCGGTTTGCAGGGGGTAAAACATGTAACGGGCGAAGATTTCGCCACCGACGCGCTGATCATCGCGGGCGGCCTTGCGCTGCAATTCGCGCTGGCCGCCGCGCGGCAATATTGGCCAAAGCCGCCAAAGGTCAGTTGAACTTTGCCGGGTCCGGACCCGTCCGCTCACCCGCGTCCAGCGTGGCGATGGCGGCGATTTCGGCCTCGGTCAGGGTGAAATCAAACAGATCGATGTTCTCGGCCAACCCCGCCGCGCGGGTGGATCGCGGGATCACCGAACAGCCCAGCTGCACATGCCAGCGCAGGATCACCTGCGCCGGGCTGCGCCCCGTCCGCGCGGCTGCCGCCTGAACCGGGGCCGCCTTGAAAGATCGGCCCTGTCCCAGCGGCGTCCAGCTTTGCGTCACGATCCCATGCTTGGCATGGAACGCCCGCAACTCTGCCTGCTGCAGGCGCGGATGCAGCTCGATCTGGTTCAGCACCGGGGCGACCCCGGTTTCCCCGATGATCCGCTCCAGATCCAACCGCCGGAAATTCGACACCCCGATCGATGCCACCTTCCCCGCCGCGCGCAGATCGATCAGCGCCTTCCATGTGTCAAGAAACAGCCCCTTCTCCGGGCAGGGCCAGTGGATCAACATCAGGTCGGCCTGCGCCAACCCGATCCGCTGCAGGCTGTCCTCCACCGCCCGCGCGGTTTCATCGCGCCCCTGCCGGTCATTCCAGACCTTGGTGGTCACGAACACCTGATCGCGCGGCACATCCGCCGACCGAAGCCCTTCGCCCAACCCCACCTCATTGCCATAGATCGCCGCTCCGTCGATCAGCCGATAGCCCGCCGCCAACCCCTCACGCACCACCCGCGCGGTTTCGTCGGCCGGCACCTGCCACAGCCCAAAGCCCACCTGCGGGATCGCGCGCCCATCGTTCAGCGTCAGCATTGGCTGTGTCATGAATGTCTCCGGTCATAATTGTTACCACCATAAGACATGCCCGACCGGCAAGCGCCACCCCGGACGCCTGCCCTTCACAACCATTTGGCCGTGATCCGCCCGCCTGCCCGACCTCGGTTTCCCGGCTTGCAATCATAAGGATCCGCGGGTTGGCCGCAGACTCTCCTGCAGCGAAGCCCACGGGCCACTTTCCTCCTCAATACGCCCCGCGCCCGGACATGACAGCCGAAACAGTGCGCCACAGGATATGCAGATCAAGCGACAACCGGCCGTCCCGTGCATAGTGCAGATCCAGTTCGACCATCTCTTCAAACCCGATCTCGGCACGGCCACAGACCTGCCACAGGCCGGTTATTCCGGGCAGAACCGACAATCGCTCCAGCGCGGGTTGGGGGTAGGCGCGAACTTCTTCGGGCAGGGCGGGGCGCGGGCCCACTAGCGACATCTCGCCCCGCAAGACGTTGATCAGCTGCGGCAGTTCATCCAGAGAGCACCGCCGCAGGATGCGACCCACCGGCGTGATGCGGGGATCGTTGCGGGATTTGAAGCAGATGCCTTCCCGATCGCTCTGGGCCAGCAAGGCCGCGCGCCGCGCCTCGGCATCCGCATACATGGACCGGAACTTGATCATGCCGAAGGGTTTTCCGCCATGTCCGATCCGGGTCTGCAAGAAAAACACCCCACCCGGCCCCGAAAGGCGCACGGCCAAGGCGATGACCAGAAAGATCGGCAAAAGTGTCGGCAGGGCCGCGATGACCAGAGTCAGATCCAGCGCACGCTTCCAGCGCGGCACCGGGCGGGTCGCCACAAGCGGGGTGGGGGTGACCGGGGTCGCGTGATGCGCCGCGCTTTGGAATGACAGTTGCGGATAATGCATGTGATGTCTCGATGCGGATGTGATGGCTCAGGTGGCAAGTCCGGGATCGCCGCGGTGCGCTTTGGAAAAGATGATTGCCCCGCCCTGCCGCGGCAGGCTGTCCAGCCGGGGGATATGGGCGGCAATCGCCGCCTTGCGGTCTGCCGGGCAGACTTCGGCCAGCCCAAGATCGCTGACCGACAGCAGCAGTTCGGTGGTCAGGCAATTGCCCGGGCTTTCGGCACAGATCAGGACCAGATCGGTTTCCGCCGACCAGCCGGCCACGGCACGGCGCACGGCATCGATCCCGGTATTCGCCTCGGTCAGGCTCGCGTCACGGCCAACCGGCAGCAACGAAAGCCCTTCAGACACGGGCAACGCTTCGGCCGTCTGGCCAAGAAGCACCTCGCGCCAACCCGGCGTGTCGTCATGGCCCAGCGTGTGGCTGATGCCGCCACCCCGCAGATCGGCATCCACCAGAAGCACGCGGGTCCCTGCCCGGGCAAAGCTCTGTGCAAGCGCCAGCGCGGCGTCAGTAGGGGCATCCCGGTCAAGCCGGGTAAAGGTGATCACACGCGCCTGCCCCTTGCCGTGGGGGAAGCGCAACGGATGCAGTTGCAACGCATTGCGCAGATGGTCGGCTTCATTCCGTGCCGCCTGACCCCGCGGTGAAACGCGCAGGACCGATACCAGATGGCCATGGCGCAACAATGCATCGGAATAGCGGACCTGCCCGGATACCAGCCCGAAGATCAGCGCCAAGGCAAAGGGCAGAACAGCCCCGCCGCCCAGACCGGCCACCGCCAGAAGCTTGCGGCTGTCTTCGGCCGGCTCGTAGGCCATGATCGCCGGGGACAGGATGGCCGTATAGCCCGGCAGGGCGCGCCCTGCCTCCAGCCGGATCACTTCAAGCGCGTTGCGCGTTTCTTCCAGCAGCTTGCGCAGATCATCCGCCTCTTCCTGCAAGGCGGCAAGTTCGGCGCGTTTGCCGTTCAGGTCCCGCGCCTCTTCGCGGGTCGCGGCCAACTGGCCCGTGACCTTGTCCAGAAGCGCCGCAATTTCCGCCTGGCTGGCCTCGGCATTTGCGCCCGAGGTGTCTGTCAGGGCGCCGGTCTGGCCCAGAACCTTGATCTGCTCGCGTCGTTCGGCCATCGCGCGGTCCAGCACAGCAATCTGCCCTTGCAGGTCGATGACCAAACGATTGCTGGGCGGATAGCGCAGCATCATCGTGGCAAGGTCCGCCTCGCGCTTGGCGCGGTCAAAGTTCAGGTCGGCCAAAGCCCGATCCAGCAGCGTCGCCCGCATGATTTCATTATCCGACATGTCGGCAGAGGACTCCCCCTCTCGGCTGCGCAGGGCGACGAGTGTTGCTTCCACCTCGGCCCGCCGCTCGGACAGGGCATTGATCTGCGCCACCTTTTCCACATGGGCCTTTGCCAAGGCGTCGATGCCGTATTCCCCGCCAACCTCCAACGTCCGGCGGCGGATGTCGGCCTGCCGTTCCAGCAGGATCGCTTCGCGCGCCTGCAATTCCTCAAGTCGCACCGTGCTCCGGTCGGCCTCGGCTTCGGCCTGCAGGTCAAGATAGGCCGCCACCACGGCATTGATCTTGGCCGCTGCAAAGCCCGCATCCTTTGATTTGGTGTTCAGCGTGATAAGGCTGTCATTGCGCTTGATCTCGATCGACCGTGCCAGATCGCCCGAGGTCATATCCCGGGTTTGCTCGGGCCATTCCGCCGCCAGTTGCTTGCGGGCGCGTTCCATCACGGGCTGCGAGGCGACCGATGTGGTTTCCGCCTTCACGAAACTGTCGAAGGTCTTCAGAACCGAGTCGTCCCCCGTGCGGTACAGAATGTTGGATTCCTGGGGAAACACCCGCAGGATCGCGCTGCCTTCGAAAAGGCGCACCCCGGAAAAATAGCCGCCCGCCGCAAAGATCGGCGCCAAGGCCAGCGCCGCGACACCCGCGATCTTCCAGCGGCCACGCATTGCACGCACCAGGGCGGCAATTGGGCTTTGCTCGATCGGTTCGATCGGCGCCACCGGTTCGGCCATGGCCATGCTGATGTCGTCATGTCTGGTCACGGGATCATGCCCCCGGTCTGGTGGTCAGATCGCGCTCCCAGCGCCGGGCGGCCGCAGGCGGCTCCACCGCCAGCAGAACCCGCACCCAGATCATGACCGTTGCATAGACCAGCATCGCAAACCACAATCCGGGCCGTGGCAGCACCGTCCGCAGCATCACCCGCGCACTTTCATTTTCTGGCGTGGGTCGTCCCATCGCCGTAACAGCCCGCGCCCCGCGCAGGCTGCGGCGGCGCGTCCGAATCAGTGCGCTAAGCGTGCGCGGGGCGCGGCTGGCAAAGCTGCAGCCCGGCACGAAGCCCACTTCCTCCGCCGAAAAGGCGCGGCGTACCCATTCATCATCCCCGGTCACTTGCGGCAGGGGAAACACCCGCGCCACCCCGGCAGGCGACAGGGCGAACAGACCCCCGAACTTCCCGCGCGCAAAATAGGGGTTCACCTGCCAGGCCCGCACCCAAGCGCGGACAATCGCCGAACAGCCGGTCGTGTCCACCGCCATCCGCCCGCAACTGGCAAGGGCCGTCCCATCGCGCAGCGGGGCAATCAGACGCAAAATACTTTCGGGCGAAACATCGAGATCCGCGTCAAGGCAGATGACTGGCCGATCAGCAAGCGCCTGCGTCAACCCTAGGTTCATCGCATGGCATTTGCCCGGCACCGGGGTTTCCAGCACGATCACATCCGGGCCGGCCCGTCGGGCAACCTCTGCCGTGGCATCGGTGCAGGCGTTTGCAATCACGACGATGCGAAACGTCCCCGGCGCAATGCCCGTCTGCAGGCAGGACAGGGTGCGGGAAATCACCCCGGCTTCGTTAAAGGCGGGGATCAGGATCGTGGCGAGCGCGCTCATCTGCGGGACACTCTCGCTTGCCACATGTTCCGTGGCGCGGTGTCGGCAGGCTCAGACCAGATGAATTCCTTGACCGCATCGAGGAGTTGGGCCGAGGCAAAGCTGGAACGGGTCGCAAGACAGGGGTCACTTGATTGCGCGAGCGCGGCTTCAATCGCCGCAAACAGCCCCGGCGCATCCTCGACCACGGTCACATTCGCAAGCGCCGACATCTCTGCCGCCGTGTCGCGTTGATGGTCATTGCGATGTTCGCCCAGATCGGCGCGGCGCGGCATAAGAACCACCGGCTTTCCAATCTCGATCGCGGTCAGGATGGTGCCCATTCCGGCATGGGCAACGATGACATGCGCGCGCCCCACACATTCGGCAAAGCGCTTCTGATCCATGAAGGGCGTGACGGTCAGATGTGGGTAATGGCGTGTGGTCTGGCCGGTCTGGGCCAGCACCTCCACATCGCGGTGCACCTCTGCCCAGGCATCCATCGCCAGCAAAAGACGATCAAAGGGCAGTTGTGTGCCAACAGTTGCAAAGATCATCTCGCGTCCCTCCTGTTGGCGGATCAGAGCACGGCACCGCGGTGCTGCACGCCGCTGGTCTCGGCGACAGAGGGCCACTGGCTCAGCACCATATCCGCCACCTTCCGGGCCAAACGGGCCGAGATGGACAGCTGCCGGGTATTGGCGACGGAATCGATGAAGACCGTCCGCGCGCCGATCAGCCGGGCAACGCGGATGGCGAAATAGCCCCCCGCCGCACCGGTCGAGATCACCACATGCGGGCGCACCCGCAACACGATCACCGTCATGGTCAGCGCTGACAGGATCAGGCGCAGTTTGGTATCCTTGTTGGCATCCTGATACAGATAGACCGGCGCCGGAGAGACCGTGGCGCGGGCTGTCGGATCGATCGTCGCATAATGGACTTCGGCCCCCTCAAAAGCAGGGCGCAGACGCAGAAGCTGCACCCAATGGCCACCACCGGAGGCGACGGCAAGGATACGGCGGGGTTTGCTGGAAGAAGCGATGAGGGTCATGTTTGCGTTCCGAACCTGGGTGAATTCCTGCCGCAAGCTTTAACCGCAGGACCGGGCAACATGCTTGTGAACAAACGGGAATTTCAAGGTTCGGGGGGATGGTACGACTATCCTTGGGGATAGAGCGCACTCCGTGCGGAGGGTGCGGTGGCATCTTTGTACAGCGCCACCATACGATCTGCCTTGGCACCCCAAAGCCCCTCGGCCAGAACCTTGGCGCGCGCCCCCGCACCCAGCAGGCCGGCATGGGCCGGATCGGCATGCAACCCGCGGATCGCCGTCGCGATGGCCCTGGCAAATTCCGCAGGGGTCGTCACAGGCAGGCGCAGGCCGCAGGTGTCGTCGATGATGTAGTCAGGCCCCCCGCGCGCGGCGGTGATCACCGGCAGGCCATGGCGCATCGCCTCATAAAGCACCCCGCCCGCAGGTTCGCGAAAGGAAGGAAAGACGAAAACATCATGCGCGCGGTACAGGTCTTCGATCCGGTCGCGCGGCTGTCGGCCAAGAAAGGTGATCCGGTCCGCAACGCCCAAGGCACGCGCCTCTGCCTCGCACAGGGCAATCTCTTCGCCCCCCCCGGCGCTGGTCAGCGTCACTCCGGGCAGATCGCGCAATTGCGCCATGGCGCGCACGGTGTCGCGCAATCCTTTTGTGCGCACCCCGCGCCCGACATGCAGCAGCTTCAGGCGGCCTGCCTCCAACGGGCGGGGTTGGGCGGCCTCGACATCGTCGATCCCCAGTTCCAGCACCGGTTCAAACCGGCGCAGTGGGATGTCAGACAAGACATCACGAACATAGGGGGCAACACCCAGCACACAGGTCGCCCCAGCATAGCTTGAGCGCAGCCAAGGATCATGCCGAAAGCGCCACGCATCCAGCGCCCGCAAACGGGTGAAAAGCGGGGCCGACCCCGCCTCCGACCGAAACGGCGCGGGTGTGTCCAATGCCCCGCCAAGCGGACCGATGATGTAGGGAATGTCAAAATGCCGAAGCGGCGAAGGGTAGCGCGCCGCCTGCGGCATCAACTGATGCGCCACATCGAACCGGGCCCCTTGCGCAAGTGCCTGACGCAGCCAAGTTTGCACCCGCCGCGAAAAAACCGGCCATGCCGGCTTGAGCATGGCGTTGAACCGCTCATTCCGGCGCGCCCAGGCAGGTTCGGGCCATGTGACAACCGTCGCCAAAGGCAGTTGCGCGGCAAGGGATTTGCGCCCCGGCCGTTCAAAGGACATCACGGTCAGCGATACGCGGGCAGACAGCGCCTCGGCCCACTTAAAGGCGACAAAGGCCTCGCCGACATCGGTGCCGTCAATGTTGGGCGCGATCAGAAGAACCTTCACCGACTGGCCTCCGCGGGCCAGGCCTTTGCGAAATCCGTGACCACGCCCGCAAAATGCCGCGCGCGGGCCGACGCGCCCGGTTTGCGCAGCCCGGCCAGCCCGGCCCAGCCTATGGCGCGCGAGACGTTGAACACAGCCAGCAGCGCATAGCAGGCGATTGCGGCGACAAACCCGTGATGCTTGCGGTGCAGGCGCACCGTCCCCTCGGTCAGCATCACGTCGCGGCGGTGGTTCAGCCTGCGCACCGATCCGCCGCCGAAATGCGTGATCTCCCCCACCGGGGCCCAGATCACGCCCCAACCCGCACGGGCAAAGCGGCGGCACCAGTCGGTTTCCTCGCCGTAGAAAAAGAAGGCCTCATCCAGCAGTCCAACCTGCGACATGGCCGCATGCCGAACAAACATCGCACAGCCCGAGATGACCTGCGCCTCATGCGGGCGGGTCAGGCCCGCATTGGGTGACTCTGCCTTGTGCAAGGCCAGCGTCTGGCGGGCCAGCCTATAAAGCGACGGAAAGCTTGACGCCGATCCCTGAACCGACCCATCCCCGTTCAGGATGCGCGGGCCAAGGATACCCGCACCAGGATGGACATCCAGCCACGATACGGCGTCAGCAAGAACAGACCCATGCACGACCGTGTCACTGTTCAAAAGCAGCACATACCGGCCCGTCGCCTGTTCAAGCGCCTGATTGTTGGCGGCAGCAAAGCCCCGGTTTTCCCGGTTCGCAATCAGCAGAACCGTCGGAAACTCCTCGGCAAGCATCGCAAGCGACCCGTCGGTCGATCCGTTGTCAACCACCCAGACCTCGGCCTGCAGCTGCCCCGTTCCGGCGAACACCGAAGCAAGGCAGTCGCGCAAAAGGGCGCATGTGTTCCAGTTGACGATGATGATGGACAGGTCCATGGCAGTCTCCTTCATTCGCGGGCACCGTTACAGGAAGAACCGCTCGACCGGGCGGCGCATGCGTGCAGCGGGCCTGCGCAATTGGACAGCCTCCCCTATCCCGTTGCGCCGCACCATCGGGCGCGGTTTGGTGACCTTTGCGTCGTACAGCCAGGCGCCAGAGCCGATCAGGAACAGGAACAGCACGAAAAGCGAATTCCACAGATGCACCGTGGCCGCCGCCACCGTGATCCCGAACAGGGTAAAGGCCCATGCATGGCGCGCACGCTTCCACGCATCCGGCAGGTCCTTGCGCTGCGCCACGGCATAGATCAGCCCCAGCATCAGCCCCACCAGCAACGCCCAGGCCGGCAGACCATAGCGCACGGCGATCAGCAGCCAGAAGTTGTCCATGCTGTCCGACATCCACACCGGACGAATCCAGTCGCCCAGACCGATGCCCAGCAAAGGATTTCGCATCACCTCGGCACTGCCGTATTCAAAGATGAGGATCCGGTTATAGGCGGAAACCGTGGAAAAGGTGAAATAGGTGACAAAGACGTGGAACGGCGTGCGGTTCGAGAACAGGTCAATCGCCAGATAAATAAGCGCGAACAGCAGGAACAGCATCTTCCACCGGCCATCGATCTTGCCAAAGGCCCGCTCCCATGACGCGATGAACATCTGCATCATCAGAACGACGTAAGGGCCGCCAGAGGCTGAAAGAAAGGTGGCAACTGCCACCCCCAGGATCAGGAAAAGGCCGCGAAAGTTCATCAGCCGCTTTTCGGCCAGCACAAAATAGGCCAGCGAAAAGGCCGAGGCAGAAAAGACACCGTACAGGATCGGATGATCAAAAGGGCCAAAGGTCCGCTCAAGGCCCATGCGCTGTTCGATAAAGGGGGCAGGCGCGCCGCCCGTGGCACCAGCGATGGTGTCATGCAGGATGTGGACCGAAGTCAGCGCCTCAGGGATGGTAAAGGCCAGCATGCCGACGACCGTCACCACATAGGCCCGCGCAAAGGCATAAAAGTCCTCATAACTGCGGATGTACAGCCGACCCAGCAGATAGGCGCCCACGAATTCAACGATATAAATGCCGCCGGATTCGATCCCTTGCTGCAACCCGCCCCACTTTATCAACGCCAGCAGCGCCAGCCCCGCATGACCAAAGGCCAGCGCATCAAACAGATGCGGCTTGCCGCGTTTGCCAGAGAACAGCATCACCAGCATCGGGATGATCATGACCAGCAGCACGACGCGAAAGACCGACAGGCGCAGGCTGCCCACACTGATGCCCACCGACGTGGGCAGCATCATCCCAAGGAAGAAAAGCGCAACCGGAATGGGAACACCGAAAATGGTGCCACGCCGGCGCGTCTGGGTGGCAGTGGCCATGCCTTCAGCCCCTTGCCGATCTGCGCTGCAGCGCAGGTGACTCGACCAGATGCCAGCTGAGCAGGGCAAAGGGCAGGGTGGCGATCAACGTCAGAAGGGCAAGCTGCGGCGGCGTCAATCCGGGCATTTGGTGGATCAGAACCTGCGCCACGGGCCAGCCATAGATATAAAGCCCGAAAGACAGGTCGCACGTCAACGGCTGCGCCGGCAGGCGAAAGGCCACAACCAGCGCCGCATGGCCAAGGGCGGCCATCGCAAAAGGCCAACCCAAGGGAGCCAGACCCAGCAGCGCAAGGGTCACCCAAGGGGACAAGGACAGATGATCGCGGAACCGGTGCGCCGCCATCCCCAAGGTGAAGGCAACAAAAAGCGGCGCGAAGGTTGCCGCGCGTGCGGGCAGATCAGGCAAGGCCCAAAGCAGCAGCGCCGCCGACATGAGGCTGGCCAAACCCGCCCAATGCCGGGCAAGGCCAGACCGCACCGCCGCCCAGCACAGCGCATAGGCGACCACCTCATGCACAAGGCTCCAGAGCGGGCCGTTCGCCACGCCCGCCATGGGCGCATTGGCAAAGGCGCCCGGCAGGTTATGCTCCAGCGAGATCAGCGTGATGCCGCGCAGAAAATAGGTCGCGGCGATAGCAGGCGTCAGCGCGCCCCCCGTCAGCGCGGCAAGGACAAGCGTCACCAACAGCGCAAGGCCCAGCCCCGGCAGAATGCGCCTTGCCCGTGCCAGCCAGAAGCGCGCCGTCGTGGACCGTTCGGCACTGCCCATAATCAGCAGGCCGGACAGAAAGAAGAACAGACCCACCGCCCAGCCGCCCAGCGAATGGCCGGTCAGGGCCTTCAGCGGCTCTGCCGTGCCCGCACCAAGGGCAAGCGGCCAAGCATGGCTTACGACAACCGCCGCGGCGAGGAAAAGGCGCAGGGCGTGCAGGTTGTTGTCGCGGCCCTGGCGCATCGCGGTGCCAAGCATCACGGCGCAGCCTTGATGCGAACAGGCCGCCTCAGACGCAGGCGGGCGATGCGGCGCAAAGTGCCCGCCACAGAGGACAGCTTGGCCCGCCCCGGCAGGTTGAGCCAAGCCCGCAGCAAAGGCATCCCCGGATCTGCCGGCAGCGGCAGACCGAAGGCCCGCATCGCAAGGCGGCGCCCCCAGACCGCGCCCTGCGCCGATACCAGATTGGGCTGCGCCGTGGCGATCACGTCACGCGGCTGCGGCACAGCAACCAGCACCCCTGCCCGCAAGGCCGCTTCGATCAAGGCTTTTCCGGCAGCGGTCCGGGCGATGATCAGGGAACGGCCCGCCTCAGCCGCGCCTTCCGGCGGGTTGTGCCACGGATCGCCCACCGAAATGTCGGCAAGCGCGCCGGTATGATCCACACAGATGCGGCACCGCCACCGCCGTTCCGCCTGAAGGATTTGCCCCCAGCCCACCGCATAAGGAATGCCCTCGCTTTCCTTCTCGACGCCATCCGCATCGCGGTAGCGCGCCTGCATCAGGCCGGGCCAGCCATTCCCGCGATAGCGCAGGTCCGTCAAAGTGGCCTGCTTTGGGACGCCCAGCCTGTCAAGCAACCGTTCGGTCGCCACAAGGTTCGGCGCCCCGGCGCAAAAGATGGCGATGGTCAATGGAATCTTGCGCGACAGGGCCGGGTCCGCCGCCCGCGCCTTGGCGACCGAGGCCACGTCGCAGGGTTTGCCGATGAAGGCGACAGATCGATCCCCCGCTGCTATCGCGCCCAGCGCTTCGGCCGGGCTGGCCTGCGCATAGCGCGACCCGGCCCCGCGCAACAGCCCGGCGCGGTTTTCGCTGATGACGGCCTCGTTCAGCCGGGGATCATCCGCGCGGGCGGCGATATGGGCAACACCCTGTGCCAGCCCGGTTTGCAGCGCGAACAGCGCCAAAGCCGTAACCGCGCCGCCCGACGATCCGCGATGGCGGATCTCCGGATCGGCCGCATGGCCTTCCCACGCGCCGACAACGGGACCAAAACCGTCATGCGCCGCAAGCGCAGTGAAATCGCTTCCGGTCCCCGCGCAAAGCGACACGGCCTTCTTGGCCGCATCCCGGCCCTGGGCAGAGTTGTCGACAACCGGGCGGCGGCCATTCACCGGGTCATCCACCATCCGGATCGCGGCAGGGAAGGCTCCGGCGCAGGCGCCGCACCCCGTGCAAAGATTGCGGGCAACGGTGCGGGTGATGGGGTCCATGCGTGTCATGCGAAAGCTCTGTCTGAAAGAGGGGGGGTCAAAACGGGGCGCGCCAGAAACAGCGCGCGGGCGGTGGCCAGCGCTTCGCCCAATGCGGCGGCGGCGGCGATGCACAAAAGGGGCAGGTCCAGACAGGCCGCGGCAAGCGCCGGGCCAAGCGCGGCCGCGCGCCACAGGTTCGCACGCGCCGGATCACCCGTGCGGCCCATGGCAACCGCCAACTGCGACAAGGGCGTGCGCAGGATGCGCGCCCCTGCCGCAAGACCGAACAGCAGGACAAGCGCGGTATCAGGGCGGAATGCAGCGCCATAGACCAACGCGATGGCCTGCGGTGCTATGGCCGCAAAAAGGATGGCAAAGACCGCCCCAAGGCCAAGGTAAGCCAGCACGGCATGTCGCGCCGCTGCGCTCAACGCTACGGGCGCAAGCCCGCGCAGACGCGGCGCCAACAACGACCCCGCCGCCCGCCCGGCGATCTGCGCCGGCAGCATCGCCAGTTGCAGCGCCACCGCATAGACGGCGACCTCGGTCCAGCCATACCACTGTGCCACGATCAGACGGTCGGCCTGAAACGTCAGGAACATCAGCCCCGCATTCAGCACCAGCGGCAGGCCGAACCCCAGAACCTCGGCCAGCACGGCGCGGTCAAAGGCAATCCGATACCCGCTGCGCGCCACGATATGCGACAAGGCCACCTGTGCCAGCGCCTGCGCCAGCAGCACCAGAAGCATGGCCCGATGATCGCCCCAAACGGCCAGCGTCAGCGGCAGCGCGGCCAGCATCGTAAGGATCGCGCCGCCTTCCACCACAGCAAGCGGCAGCAGCCGCATGTCGCGTTCCGCAAGCCGATAGCCCAGATGCAGAAACCCGCGCAGCGCTGGCACAACCGCAAGCGCGGCATAGGTTTCGATACTGGCGCCACCGTCAAAGGCCCAGGCCATCGGAAAGGCCAGCGCCAACAGCAGCAGGGCCGTGCCAAGCCCCCGCAACAGCGATGCGCCATGCAGCGCCGCCAGAAGGGCGGGCGTGATCACGCCTTGCCGCTGCATCACGATCCGCTCGATGCCGACATCGCTGATCATTTCGGCCAGCCGCAGCACCAGCGTCAGAACCATGGCCTTGCCCAGTTCCTCGCCGCCGATCAGCCGCGCAAAGATGGCCGACCGCGCCAGCGCGCCAGCCTCTGCCAGCAGCGGCACGGACCAGCCGATCACGCGGGTGGAAAGGGCTGCGCGCATCGCGTCAGGCCACGATCTGGGCGACGATGGCATCCATCTGCGCCTCGGCCCGTGCCAGCAAGCCCGGCAGGCGCTCAGACAAGTCCCGGTGCGCCGCTTCGTGCATCGCGATGGACCGCGCAACCGCCTTGGCCAACATCGCCGCATCCATCTGGCGCAGGTCGGCAACATGGTCACCGATCCCGCATTGCGCGAAAACTCCGGCCGCCTTGTCGGAATAGCCAAGGCCCAGCGTCGGCGTCCCCGAAGAAAAAGCCCCAATCGTGGCATGCATCCGCGCGCCAGCGAACCATGTCAGCCGCGCCAGCACCCATTTCAGTTCCATCGCATCCAGCCGGTCTGTCACCACCTCGACACGGTCGGGGTAATCGCCATCCAGCCGCGCCTTGAGCGCCAGCGCGGCGGCAAGGTCGCTTTCCCGGTCGCCCAGATCGCGGTGCACATGCGGCACAAGCAGCAGGTGCATCTTCGGATCATGGTCAAGCACGGCACGCGCCGCCGCCAAAATCTGCGCATCATGACGGTCGGCAAGCCCGAATGTCGCCTGCGCCCCCTCTGCGTCCTGCGTCAGCAGCCCGGACACGTTCAATCCGGCAACCGGGAAATCCCGTGCAGGTGAAAGCCACGCCTTCAGGCGCGGAGGCAGATGGTCGGGCTCGCGCTGCGGCAGCGCCACGGCCATGTCGATGCCAAGACGATGGCGTTCGGCGTCAAAGCCTGCCCCCAGAACCTCTTGCAGAAAGGCAAAGCTGGCGGCATCCCGTACCCAGACCGCCCGCGCGGCGGCCAGGATCGACACAGCTTCCGCCTTGTTCGCCGCCTCTCGGAACGGGCCAAGCGTCTGCGGGAGCAGGATCAACGGCAGGCCGTTATCGATTGCCAGCCGTTTGGTCAGCACCATGGAACGGAATCGGCGCGGGCCATAAAGATCGGTGAAACTGTCGCCACCGGACACATCCAGAATGGTGCGCGACCCGGCAATCGCGCGGGCCGAGGCGCTGGGTCCGCCGCCGATGCGAGCCAAAGCGCGCACCATCGCAAGGCTTTCGCCACGCCACAAGCGGCGGGAATGGGTCAGGCCGATGCGCGTCACATGGGCAAAACCCATGTCGTCCTGGCGCACGCCGCGCCCATGATCTGCAACAGCCAAAGGTCCTGCATCCCGGGCAGCAAGGCCGGACAGCGCCGAAAGACAAAGCGCGCTGACGCCTTGATTGCCGGTATCGGGGGCAGCGTTAAGAAGTGTTATCATTTGGGGGCCTGCACTATTGACTGGTGCGGCAATATCCGTTTTGCATCGCGGGTGTCTGCGGTATGGCGGGATAGGTTTTGGGGCCAGATGAACCAGTTCGGCGATTCAGGATCGGCAGGTTGACCATCCGGGTCAGGTCGCTATCCGATAGGATAGTGAGGGCTGTGGCAGGGCTGATCGGCGTGCTGGCCTTTGCCTCCTGCACGCCGTTTCCGGATGGATCAAAGCTGCGCTCGGATGGCGTCGTTGAACGGATGGCCGTGTCGGCGCCTGCCGTCGCGCGCTCTGGCGGGCCTTCCTGCGGGCCGTCTCGGCTGGCCACCGCTGCCAGCGCCGGCAATGGCTATTCGCCGCGTGTCGGCCCCGGAGACACGCTGCGTTTCAATATCTTCGGCGAAGAGGGCATGTCCGACCTGTCGGCACGCGTCGATGACGCGGGCTATGTCCAGTTGCCGATCGTGGAACTGGTCCGGGTCGGCGGCAAGACAACGCGCGACATCCAGGCGGATCTGAA
The DNA here is from genome assembly GCA_943370085.1 of Variovorax paradoxus. Lineage (GTDB taxonomy): Bacteria > Pseudomonadota > Alphaproteobacteria > Rhodobacterales > Rhodobacteraceae > Paragemmobacter. The sequence goes on from CALRPT020000003.1 coordinate 137,341, forward strand.
AAAGGCCTATGCCCCCCACATGATCAACCCCTGGGTCACCGTGGAACTGATGGAGGCTGAGAGCGCGCCCCTCTATTTCCTGGGCGAATTCCGCGAACCCGGCGTCCGCTACATGACGGGACAAACCAACGTGATCGAGGCGGTGGCCCTTGCCGGCGGTCTTGCGCAGGACGCCTATCTTCCGGGCGCGCGCCTGCTGCGCGACGACCGGATCTGTACGGTCGATCTGAACGCCCTGCTGCGCAACGGCGCCTTCGATCAGAATGTCTGGATGAAGCCGCGCGACGTGGTGTTCGTGCCGCGCAAAGAAGACATGTCGGTCTATGTCCTTGGCGCCGTGGTGAACCCGCAGGCGGTGGCCTTTGGCGCAGACGGGCGCACATTGCTGCAGGTGCTTTCCATGGCAGGCGGCCCGACCAAGGGACAAGCCCTGCTGACCGACATCCGCATCATTCGCACCGCATCGCCCACGCAGGGCGAGCTGATCGTGGTGGATGCCAACCGGATGCTGACGGGCAAGGGCCTCGATTTTCCGCTGGAACCCGGGGATGTGGTCTTCGTGCCGCGGTCGGCGATCGGGGATTGGAACTCGGCCATCGGCGAAATCCTTCCCAGCTTGCAGTTGCTGGGCGGGGTGTTAACACCCATTACTCTGATCGAAAGCCTCAAGGATGGCTAAGGCCTGCGATGGCCCAAGTTCTGCCGAAAATCGCGGCTAGAGGGCAGTGCGTGTGAGGGACAGATGAAGATACTACTTGCAGATGATCAGGAACTGGTGCGCGAAACCATCGCCAGCTTCATGCGATTGGAGCCGGGGATCGAGGTGGACGTCGCCGCCGACTTCCCTTCGGCGCTGGCGCGCGTGGAACAGGGGCACAAGTATGACCTGATCCTTCTGGATTATCAGATGCCGGGAATGAACGGCCTTTCCGGATTGACCGTCATGCGCAAGACCGCGCCTGGGGTACAGGTTGCCATCCTGTCCGGCACGGCACCTCGTTCGGTGGCAGAACAGGCCTTGGCCGAAGGTGCGGCTGGCTTTCTGCCAAAGACCATGGCGCCCAAGACCCTGATCGCCGCACTGCGCTTCATGGCGGCGGGCGAGATCTATGCCCCCATGACGATGCTTACCGAACGCGAGTCGCCGGTTGCCACCCTGTCCGGCGCGCAATTGACCGAACGCGAAACCGATGTGCTGCGGCTTCTGTGCCGGGGCCTTGCCAACAAAGAGATCGCCCGTGAACTCGATCTGCAAGAGGTCACGGTCAAGCTTCACGTAAAGACGCTGTATCGCAAGATCGATGCCCGCAATCGCACCCATGCCGCGATGATCGCCAAGGAGGCCGGTCTGTTCTGAGTGGGCTATCCAAAGGGGTAGGGTGCTGTCCGAATGGCCAAATGACTCAGCGCAACTGCGATGCTACTGGATCAAAAGGAAAAGTCACTTTGGAAATCCAGCCATGTCGATCGCCCGCCGCCCACTCCTTGCCAGCTTCCTGATTGCAGGTTTGGCCGCCGTGGCCTTGCTCTCAGGGCCAGCGCAGGCAGAACAGATGCCCACCCCGACGGGCGATGTGATCCTGCGCATCAGCGGCGCCATCACCAACACCAATGTTGACGGCGCGCTCGCCCTCGACGCCGATCTTCTGGCCAGCCTGCCGCAGCACAGCCTGACCACGTCCACGATGTGGACAGAAGGCACCGCCACCTATTCCGGGGTCTTGCTGCGGGATCTGCTGGCAGCCGCCGGCAGCACGGGAACCGAGATGACACTGCGTGCGGTGAACGACTATCACATCACCATGCCGACTGCGGCCGTCGCGGATGACGGCCCGCTTCTGGCCTATCTGGTTGATGGAAAGACCCTTTCGCTGCGCGACAAGGGGCCGATCTGGTTGATCTATCCCTTTGACGATGTCGCCGAATATCAAACCGAAGAATATTTCGCCCGCTCGATCTGGCAACTTGACCGGATCGAAGTGACGGACTGACGTGTTCGGCCAAAGCCCCCGGTCCAAGCCCCAATCGCGCCCGATTTCCTTCGCCCGTCTGGCCTGGAGGTTCCGGTGGATTCTGGCGGTCCTCGTCGTGATCGCCATCACCTTTGTGGCGTTCAATTACATCAGCCTGCGCAATGAGTTGCGGTCGCTGAAAGAAGAACCGACCGACAACCTGCAATGGAACGTCACGCAACTGGAACTCGATGCCGTGCGGCTTGAAAAGTCGGCAAGGTTGGCGGTTGCCCAACCGCAGGCCGATCTCAACGATCTTCGCAAAAGCTTTGATCTGTTCTTCAGCCGCGCCACCACCCTGATTGACGGAACAACTTTTGCCCAGCTTGGCCTGTCTGAAGCGACCGGGCCACTTCTGAACCGGATGCAGCTTTTCCTTGCTGAGACGACACCAAAGATCGACAGCGCGGATGAAGACCTGCGTGCTGCGCTGCCCCAAGTCGTCGCGGCCGCCGAAGCCCTGCGGATGGACATCCGGGCAACGGCAATCGAAGTGATCGAAGTGACGGCCCTGCGGGATTACACTCGCAGACAAGACCTGTCGGTCATCCTTCAGAGGACGGCAATATCGGGCTTGACACTGGCCTTGCTGCTGATTTTCTTGCTTGCCATGGTCCTTTCGCTGAATGCGCAGTCGGAACGTCGCAGGCAGGAACTGCGGCGCGCAAAATCAAGGCTGGAAGCAACGGTTCGCTCTTCGCTGGATGCCGTCATTGTCGCCGGGCAAGATGGTCGCGTGATCGATTTCAATCCCGCCGCCGCACGCATCTTCGGCTACACCCGCGACGAGGCCATTGGGCAAAGCCTTGGCACGCTGATCGTGCAACCACAGCATCGCGCAAGGAACGTGACAGCGGTCGATCAGATGGCGAACAAGGCCCTGATGAACCTGGTCGATACGGGCCGTGTCCAGATGACCGCCGTGCACAAATCCGGCGCGGGATTTCCGGTCGAGATCGCGATTGCCAGCGAGAAGGGCCCCGATGGCACGATCTTCATCGCCTTCATGCGGGACATTTCCGATCAGAAACAGGCAGAGGCGGCAATCGTCGCCGCGCGCGACGAGGCGCTCGCGGCCGACCGGACCAAGACCAACTTCATCGCGGTGATGAGCCACGAAATGCGCACCCCCCTGAACGGAGTGATCGGCGCGTTGGACATCATGGGTCGCTCCGCCTTGGATGAAAAACAGGGCCAATTCCTGAATCTGGCCCGAGGGGCCGCCGAACAGCTCCTGCGCCATGTGAATGACGTGCTGGATATTTCCCGCATCGACACCGGGTTTGTTGCACTGGCGGACGAATACTTTGATCTGCCCGCCCAGGCGACGAAAATTGCAGATACCTTGCGGCCAGCGGCGCAGAAAAAGCGAAACACCCTTCAGGTGAACGTGCTATCGGACTTTCCGATCCTGCGCGGCGATCCGTTCCGGCTGAACCAGATCATCCAGAACTTCCTTATGAACGCGATCAAGTTCACCGAAGATGGCAGCATCATCGTCGAAATCGAAGTGCAGAGCCGGTTCGAGGATAAGATCGAAGTCGAGGTCCGGGTGATCGACACTGGCATCGGCATCGCCGAGGAAGATCTGGATCGGGTCTTTCTTGACTTCGTCATGGTCGATTCCTCCTATCAGCGGTCAAGCGAAGGCACCGGCCTTGGCCTTTCCATCTCGCGCCGGCTCGCGCGGATCATGGGCGGCGATGTCGGGGTCGAAAGCACGCAGGGCGAAGGCAGCTGCTTCTGGCTGCGTTTGCCTCTGGCCCTTGCGCAGATGGCCGGACCGGACGGTACGCAGCAGCAGCACCTTCCCATCATTCCCCCGCCAATGCGCCAACTTGATGTCCTGATCGTCGAGGATAATGAGACGAACCGCCTGATTGCCGAGGAAATGCTGGGCTATCTGGGCCACAAGGCCACCATCGCGGTTGACGGTCTCGAAGGCGTAGAGCGCGCCCGCCACAAACGCTTCGACGTCATTCTGATGGATCTGTCGATGCCAAAGATGGATGGCTGGACAGCGGCAGCAGCAATCCGAGAGAACGGCGAATCCACGGGCAGCCGGATCATTGCCCTGACCGCCCACGTAAACCCTGATCGCAAGGATCACTTCCAGGCCTCCTGCATCGACGCATGGCTGACGAAACCGCTGTCGATCAACGCGCTTGCCGCGGCTCTGGATCAGCAGGACAGCCCGCTTGCCCGAAACGAGGACACCGCCCCAACGGATGCGCCTGCGGAACCCGTGGTGGATCCCGAATGGCTGGGCAGCCTGAAAAGCATGTCGGGCGATCTGGCGGTCCGGCGCGTTCTTGCCAGCATGAAGACCCAGATGGACAAGATCGTGGCGTCCATTCTCTCCGGACTGTCCGATCAACCGCTGAGCGAGATTTCCGCCCTGTGCCATCAAGGGGCCGGGGCAGCAGCGGTGACGGGCGCGGTCCGCCTGCACCGGCGTCTTTCGGCGATGGAGGCGTCTTGTGACGCCTCTGACCGCGCCGCGTTGCAAAAGCTTGCCGCGGATCTGGAGCCCATCTGGCAGGAAACCTGGGCATCGTTGGCAGCCAGTTTTCTGCGTTCTTCCGATTGAACCCATAGGCCTTCCCAAGCGTTTCTGCCCGCTATCCGCGATTGCCTCATGGGCGGCGTAGATGTGCCAGCCTCGCCCGCCTGATCAGGCCATCCCATGACAGCCGATCCATCACGCGCCGTGTCATCAGAATCACGGTCGCCGACGAAACGGCACGGCAAACCGACAGCCGCCATAGTGAAACTGCCGCGTCACGCCGCACTTATCCGCAGGTCGGGGCCTCTCCCTACTCTTTGGTATCAAGCGCCCTGACTTCTGACAGCGCCTACCTCATACGCCCCCCAGAACCGTCCTTGGGAACAATTTACCTTTGTTAATTTTTTGGCGATGTCTGGCTCCACCCACTGCATTGGAAAGAAAATGGACAACGCTTTTTTGGACCGGCCAGACAAGGCGCGTATTCTGATCGTCGATGCTGAGCGTTCGGTCGCCGAGGCGTTTGGCTACTATCTGGAACAGAAGGCGCGCTTTGCCGTCAGAATTGCCAGCGACGCGGTCGAAGCGCGTCGGGAAATCAACGCATCGGGCGGCTTTGAACTCATGCTTCTGGATATCGCGGCGCCCGGCCTTGAACGTGCTGACGCCATAGAACGTCTGGCCGGGCTGAATGGCACCGGCAGAACCGTCACCATCACCGGCAACCGCATGACGCCGGAGCAGCCGTCCACCGGAACTGCAGGTGATGTCGGGCTTCTCTACAAGTCGCAACCTGCCGCCGAGATCATCGACGCTCTCAGCAACGCGCTGGACAGCGGGCTTGGCGCAGAGCGGCGTTGACCTGTCGACTTTGCCCCGAAGGCACGCGCCACCCGGAGCAGAGCCGGTAATCTCCGCCTCCGGGCCGCAGAGGTTGGGGATCAAGCGCGGCCAGCCCCGATCCGGTGATCCGGCTTCATTCCAAACGCATTACGGCGCCTGGCGCTGCAGTTGCGGCGGCCGACGAAGCGGGTCCCGCTGGCCCAGTGAACACCAGCACCGCTTCAAATGCCGGACCACTCTTCAGGGCGCAGACCATGCGAATAAACGCCGCTCGAAACAAAAGACGCTTGAACCCCGGGACTGTTTAATAAAGCTTACCAAAAAATTGTTGAAAATCTGGGGGGACTCCGAATGAAACCGATCAAGGCTACTGCGCTGGCCGCAGTGGTGGCATTCAGCGCGGTGCCCGCGCTGGCGGGCGGCCTGGCCGAAGCTTTCACCGAACCGTCGGTTGCCCCTGCGCCAGCAGTGACCGTGGCACCAGCCGCTGTCGCCGCAGCAAATGCGGGATGGAGCGGTTTCTATATCGGTGGTCAACTCGGCAATGCCGATGTTATTGCATCCGACAAGGCTTTTAATGGGACCGGCTCAACCAAGGGCCTCTTCGCCGGGTACCGGGCAGATCTGGGCAAGGTCGTTGTCGGTATCGAAGGAAACTACGACTGGACCGACATCGATCTGAACGGCGGTGCCGTGACAGTGGACAAGGTGACGCGCCTGAAGCTGATCGGTGGCTATGATCTGGGTCCGGCCCTGCTTTACGCCACGGTTGCAAGCGTGAAGGCCGATAGCTCGCTGGGCAGCGACACGGGCTATGCGATGGGCGTGGGCGTCGAGTATGCCCTGACGAACCGCTTTGCCGTGGGTGCGGAAATGCTGGACCACCGCTTTGACGATTTCAACGGGTTGGGCATCGATCTGGACGCGACCACGTTCAACTTGCGCGTCAGCTACCGCTTCTAGGCTGCGCACTGTCCGGCTTCGGGTTTTCCTTTAGAACCCCGGCAGAAGAATGAACGGGCGGCCCTTCGGGTGCGCCCGTTTTCTTTGGGAAGACCCCACCACCTGACTGATCAACCCTCACCAGATTCGCCGCCGCGTCCCGCCCACCTCGGGGCCTGCGCCCGGAAAACACTCCCGACTGGGCTACATGCGACTGGATCAGGCTGGGGCAGGCTTGGACCAATCTCACCGTGCCATCCCGCGCATAAGGGGGATTTCCGGATCTTCTTTCACCTGCCCAGAGGGGGATGTGGTGGCGCCGGGGGGACTCATAAATTTGAAACATTTCTTTGTTTTAAATAGTTATTTTTTGATGTTTTCCCACCAATTACCCCCAAACATACCCCAATACATCATTCTGACGTAGCGTAGAGCGCACAGCGCCGCGTCTCGCAACCCGACAAGACAAAACTGGGGCTATTGGCGGTGCAGTGGAGCGGCCTTCTATCCATGAACAATAGTGAATAGATTTTCGCGCGATGCAAACAGGCTCACTCATTGGCCCGGTAAGCTGCTTTTGGCGGCAAGCAGACCTACGCCCCCGATGGCGAAGGCGACAGCAGCTGAGATTGAGGTGATGGTAAACGTCCGGATCCCGGCCGGTGACCGCGTCGGACCTTCGCCCTTGCACCGCTCTCTTTCCGCGCCAATCAACGCGCCGACCCCGACGGCACTGACCAGGTTCAGCATGGGCGGATCAAGGAACAGTGCAGTCTCCATGAAAATCGAACGGCCTTTGTTCAGGATCAATGCATAGGCCGCCTATGATGTGTTCGTATTGACTTGGATCACGCCATCGTCGGCATCGGGGACAGCAAGACCAAATTGATACGCGCTGCTTGCGTTCGACTAAAAAACAACCTGCATCAACCCGACTGCTTGGGCGCAGGGCTACCATCGACCGAAGTTGCACGGGAGGACACACTTGCCAAAATCCGTCCCATCCCAAAAACTGAAGCGTCCCTTGACGCGTCTTCTCGCCGTTCTCTACGGGCGTGGCGTGTCAATCAGCGCGGGCATCAGGGTGCCTCTTCTGGATCTGGGGGTTCGGTGACCAGATGAAACCAGAGCCTCGATCACGCAACAGTCGTCGTATCGGACGCCTTGTGCTAGCAGCAGCCAGCGTAGCCGGCATCCTCCTCTGCGCACTTATCGCCTGGCCTTTCCTCGGTGCCATCACCTGGGCGCTGACGCTGGCGATCCTTTTCACGCCGCTGCACGGAAGGGTCGAAAAGCGCATCAGACACCCAAACATCGCTGCCTTGCTCTCGACGGCGATTGTCATCGTCGTGGTGGTCGTTCCTGCGGCCTTCGTGGTCGAACGCCTCATCACCGAAGCCACGTCGGGGATCCTCTCCCTTCAGGCGCGCGTCGAGGGCGGCGAGCTTCAGGCCCTTCTCGACAGCCATCCTGCCCTGGCACCCTTTGGCGCCTGGATTGACCGGCAATTCGATCTGCCGTCGATGATGTCCGCGATTGCAACCTGGCTCAGCAATCTTGGGGCTGTCTTCGTCAAAGGGTCGTTGCTGCAAGTGGTCGAGGTGCTGATTACCTTTTACCTTCTCTTCTATTTTCTGCGCGACAGGGTGGCCGCCAAGAGCATGATCACGGCGTGGCTGCCGCTGAGCAAGCCTGAGAACGAACAGCTGCTCCGGCGGGTGGCTGAAACCGTTCACGCGACGGTTTACGGAACGCTTGCCGTTGCCGCAGTTCAGGGCACTTTGGGCGGCTTGATGTTCTGGGCGCTTGGTCTTCCGACGCCTCTGCTTTGGGGCTTGGTGATGGGGCTCTTGTCGATCGTTCCGGTCCTTGGGGCCTTCATCGTCTGGATACCGGCCGCGATCCTTCTGCTTCTGGATGGAAGCTGGATACGCGCGGTCATTTTGGCCGGTTGGGGCGGGATCGTGGTTGGCAGCATCGACAACATCCTGCGTCCGATGTTCGTCGGCAACCGTCTGCGCCTGCACACCATTCCTGCGTTCATTTCGATCATCGGCGGCCTTCTGCTTTTCGGAGCGCCGGGATTCATTCTCGGTCCTCTGGCTGCGACGATGACGATGCTGATGGTGGAGTTCTGGAGACGCGACGCTGCTTCACGCCAGCCTGCCGATTGAAGGTCGGGTGTCGTTTCTGCCGACGGGCTTTCCGACCCAAGGGTCAAGACATGCCATTTGTAAGGCCAAATCCCGAGCTGTGATCGAAGGCAAGACAGCCTTAGTTGGTCTGACCACTACCCCCGCGCGGGTGGCTGAAACGCGTAACGCCTGATCGTTACCCAGTCGCTGGCAGACAGTAGCCATAACCTACGCCCTTGCATCTTGAGACACCCTTCAGCCTGCAAAGACACCGGTTCCGTGTGTCGCCAACCCTTTCCCAGAGGGCACCAGAAACAGGCTATCCATGCCCTTTGCAGTTGCAAGCGCACTGCCCTTTTCTAGCCCCAGCACCATCAGCGCCGTGGCCATCGCATCTGCTATCATGCAAGACTGATCCAGCACCGTGACCGAGGCAGGTGAACCCACAACCGGTGCCCCGGTCTTTGGGTTCATCGTATGCGCAAGGCGTTTGCCTCGAATGTCGATGAAGTGCCGGTAGTTCCCGGATGTCGCGATGGCCGCATCGGAAAGCGCGATCACGGAATGGCTGCCACGTCCGGCCTTGTCCGGCGCGTCCACCCCCACGGTCCAGAGTTCGCCATTCAAACGCGGGCCCAAGGCGCGAACCTCGCCGTCAATCGAACACAGCGCATGGGCAATACCGAAGGCGCGGGCGGTTTCCGCCAGCCGGTCCACGCCAAAGCCCTTGGCAATGCCGCAAAGATCAAGGGATAGCTGCGCAGTCTTGCGGGCAAGACCCGTCGCCAAGTCAATCTGCAATGCGTCTGTTGCCCGAATGCGCGGGGCGGCGCTGGCGGCACGGATGGCGGGCAGATCAATCGGATCGGGCCCAAATCCCCAGGCCCGAACCGCTGCCCCCATGTTCATCTCAAACGCCCCGTCTGTCGCTGCACTGATGGCAAGGCCCGCTTCTAGAACGGTCAGCAGCGCGCGCGGCAACGGCAGCCAAACACCCAGCGGGGCTGCGCTCAGGCGCATCAGCGCGCTGTCGGGCTTCCATGTGGACATCTGGCCATCCACCTCATCCACCGCCGCCTGCAAAGCTGCATGCAGTTGGGCACGGTCCCCGTCAGGCATGGGATCATCGACCCGCATCTCCCAGCTTGTACCCATTGTCGGACCCGAAAAGGCCAGCATCCCGCCTTCAATAACTGTCTTCAGCATAGCGCCCCCCGGCCTGCAGGCTGTTGGGGCTTAGTCCCATGGGGGCCAGAATCTCCTCCAGCGCCTGACGCACTCCCAGCGCCATGTCGCGCCCGCCGCAGACCATGATCCGCGCGCCTTTGGCAACAAGATCGCGCACCCGGTCGGCATCTGCGCGCAAACGGTCCTGCACATATTGCCGGGTTTCCACCCGGGAAAACGCCGTGTGCAACTCCGTCAAGCGGCCGTCGGCGGCCCATGCAGCCAGATCGCCCTGATACAGGAAATCCGCTTCCGGATGCCGCGCCCCGAACCACAGATGGATCGGCCGCCGCGCCGCATTGGCGCGCGCAAAGCCCGCGAGCGGCCCGATCCCTGTTCCGGCGCCGACAAGGATCAGTGGGGATGATCCAGCGTCAGGCTGAAAGCCGGGATTGGGCTTGATGAAACCTCGGACAGACTGGCCCGGTTGCAATTCCATCAACTGCCCCGAACACAGACCGCCCGCCTGCTTGCGCACCACGATCTCGACGAACCCATCCTTGGTGCCAGCGGCCAGCGAATAATAGCGCGGCAGGCTGCTCCCCTCCGGCACGATACCCAGCAGATCGCCGGGGCGGAACCGCGCCATGCCCTGCCCCGAGAGGCAAGCCCTGACCGAGGCGCGCGGCAGCGCAAAACGCAGGATCGCAGTGGGGGCCTGCACCGCCTCGCCGTAATCCTGCCGCGACAGCAGGGTGATCGCTGTGCTAGCCGGCGTTTCGGGCTGGTGGACCACCTCCAGCGCAATGGCCATCGCCGCACCCAGATCGCGCGACCAGCGGGCAAAGCCCTGCGCCGATTGCCGGTCAATCCGGTCCAACGGCAACAGGCTTGCCCATCCCGCCCGCCGCGCAGCATCCTCAAGCCGCTCTGCAAAGGCGCAAAAGGCCGGAAAACTGCGGTCGCCAAACCCAAGGATCACCATCGGGGCAGAGGCCAGGGGCTTAGAGGCGGAAAGCCGGTCTTCCATGCCAAGGGCCGAGGCAGGGGCATCCCCATCACCCCATGTTGCCGCCATGACCACGATCCGTTCGGCTAGTGAATAAGTCGCCGGGGCGAAGCTGGACAGTGGGGCAAGGTGAACGCTCTGCCCCGCCGCCTGCAACGCGCGCCCCAGCGCCGTGGCAAAGCCCCATGTGCTGCCGCCTTCACTGGCCACCAAGATCACCGTCCGGGCCGCCTCTGCGCTGGCCATTCGGGCCAGCGCCGCGCTTTGGCGCGGGCGGCCTAGCCAGATCAGCGCGCCGGTGACAGACAGGACCGGCACCGCCAGCGTCAGCAAGCCAAGGATCAAGCCCCAAACCGCCGCCCCCTCGCCCGTGTGCAGCAGATAAACCCACTCTCCGATCCGCGCCCAAGGCCCCTGTGCAGCCCAGGCGAGCAGCACCCCCGTGCCCTGATCGACAAAGCCGGTACCGGCACTGGTTGCCACCGTAAAGACATCCGCCGCATCGCCAGCATAGGGAAAGGTCAGATCGCGCAGATCGGCCACCGCAATCGCCGAAAGCGCCGGCATCTCGGCAGGGGAAAGGCCGCTCTGGCCGCTGACTGCCGTCGGAAAGGCGGGATTGGCCTCATCTGACGGCAAAAGATCAAAGGTGGATGCCGTCATCCACAGCGCCGTCAGCGCCGAAAGCGTCAACGTCACCACGGCGATGCGTGCGGTTTCGCCATGCCAGCGCCCGGCGGCGGGGCCGCGCAGGGCGGAGAACCATCGCCGCCACCCACCTTGCCGCCGCGCGATCAACACGGCACCGGAACAGGCCAGCACCAGCATCGCCAGCGCGCCCACAGCGGTGGTCCAGCGCCCGGCATCCTCCATCAGCAAAGCGCGGTGAAAATCGGTAAGCCAGTTGCGCAGCGCCGATGGATCGGCGCTGCCCGCGTCCTGTCCGGTCGCCGGGTCCACCACCGCCGCCCCCGGCGCATCCCCGTCGAACCAATAGGCGGTGATCTTGCCCGAAGGCGCGCGCCGGATCTGTTCCACTGTCGGATGTGTCAGCAGCACCTTTGCTGCAAGATCGCCCACAGACTGCCCCGCCACCGCAGCCGGGGCATTGACCGCCTCCACCGCCGGAAAGACCGACAGCGCCGCCCCGCTCAGCGACAGGGCGATCAAAAGAACGGCGGCCAGCAGGCCCGGCCAACGGTGAAGAGCGCGTAACATTCTGGTCACCCGTCAGAAGGCATAGGTGAAATCGGCCACGTAACGCCGCCCCGCCACGGGCTGGCCTGCGCCCTGTGTCGTCAGCGGCACTGTGATTTCGTCGGGGCTGTCGCGCATATCCTCCACGGCCGCATCTACATGCAGCGTATAGCCCGCATCAAACAGCACATCGGCCAGATCCATCGTCAATTCCAGGCTTCGCCCGGCCCCGACACTGGCCCCTGTGATCCCGTCCACCTGCGCCACATCGCCCCCGGTCAGCCGGGCCCAATCAGACAGGTGCTTGTAATACTTCGACTTTCCTCCCGCCATCCACAGGCTGCCCGCATAGGCACCCGACGGATCGGTGACATAGATTGCCAGATAAGCCCCCTGTCCCCCATATTGCGACAGGTTGGCCGTCAGGGTGACGGGGCGCGCCAGCGCTAGGCCAGGGGCGATGATCGCGGTGGTCAGTGCCAATGCGGCAAGAAGCGGTTTCATGTCGAATACTCCAGTCAGTTCGATTTGACCTGCGGCGCGGTGCCGTTGGTGAAAAGCCCATTCTGCGGTGGGGCGACGGTGCCTGCTGGGGCGGCATTCCCCGCCCCACCCAAGGCGCAGGACGGGTCATCGCCTACGGTGCAATCGTCGCTGTCGCCGCCATTGTCATCGCCCGACCCGCTGCCACCGCCGTTTGAAAAGAACCATATGCCCTCTTCCCCGTCATCGCTGACACGGGTGGGGGGCAACGACAGGCCTGTTGCGGCCCTCGGCACGTCAAACGCAAAACGATGCGCCGCAACCGGCGCGTCCGCGGCCAGCGCATCCTGCCCGGCAATCAGGGCGCTGCCCGCAAGAACAAGGGCGAATACCTGTTTCATCTTCTGTTTCTCCATCTCAAAGCGGGCTCAAGACCCGATGATCAGTCTTCGTTTTCACTGCGGCTGCCGCCGCCATGACCGTGGCCTTCGAACTCCATCTCGATGATCGACAGCGTCCCCGGATCGAGCTTCACCTCGATCCATCGCCCCTCGGCATCACGGCCGGTCACTTCGTAACAACCGTCATCCAACCGGATACGGCTGACGGCCCAGCCGTTCGTCGCGGCCAGCTGCATCACGGCATCCCGCGGCTGCCAGTCCGCCATCGGCACGGCGCAATCGTCATCGGCCAATGCCGGCGCGACGACCAGCAGGCAGGCTATGACAAGGCTTGTTGGCAATCGGATCATGCGTGACACTCCGCAGGGGCTATCCACGCTGCCCTTCTGTGCCGTGAAACTGACGCCTGCCTTAAGCGCCGGGAAAATCTGCTTCAGGTCGCCGTCAGGTTGGCACGGTAACAGGCGTGAAGAACGGCCCGAAGGAACAGTTTGCCGATGCGGATATTGCTGGTCGAAGATGATCGCGTGATCGCGACCGCCATCCGCGAACAGGCGGAAGGCGAAGGGCACTCCATCGACTGGGCGGCACGGCTGGATGCGGCGGACGATGCGCTGGCAACCGCGCATTTCGACCTGATCCTGCTGGATTTAATGCTGCCCGATGGGCGCGGCCTGCCCTTCCTGCGCAAACTGCGCGCCGGCGGTGCCAAGACCCCGGTCATCATCATGACCGCGCTGGATCAGGTGTCAGACAGGATCGACGGGCTGAATGCCGGGGCGGATGACTATCTGGTCAAACCCTTCGATCTGAGCGAACTTTCAGCCCGCATCGGCGCTGTCTCCCGCCGCTATGCGGGCAACCCCAACCCCCGCATCACCCTGCGCGATCTGTCCATCGATATGGCCGCCCGCCGCTTACTGCGCGCGGGCAAACCCGTGCCGCTGACCGCGCGGGAATGGGTGCTGCTCGAGGCCTTCCTGCAAAAGCCCGGTCAGCTCCTGTCGAAAACCCTGCTGGAGGAACGCCTCTACTCCTTTGACGCCGAGGTCGAAAGCAACACGACCGAGGTGCATATCAGCCGCCTGCGCAAGAAGCTGGGGGCCGATATCATCCTCACCGAACGCGGCCTTGGCTACCGTCTGGCGCAGCCATGAGAGCGGGGTCGATCCGCATCCGTTCGGCCATCGCGCTGTCGGTCATCGTCACGGCCCTTTGGCTGGCAACGGCCCTTCTCACCGCCCGCCTGCTGTCGGCCGAACTGGATGAGGTGTTCGATTCCACCCTGCAGGAAACCGGGCAACGCATCCTGCAACTGGCGGTGGTCGATGTCCTGAACCGCGAAGAGGAAGGCATCACCCGCCGCGTCACCGGCCTTGCCGCGCATGACGAACATTTCACCTATGTGGTGCGCGACGCCAAGGGGGGCGTCCTGCTCACCTCGCACCGCGCCGATCCGGACGATTTCCCCACATTTGCGGAGCCGGGCTTTCACCAGTTGAACGGGCTGCGCTACTATCAGGAATCCGCCGTGCGCGAGACTGTGATCCTGACCATCGCGGAACCCCTGTCGCACCGGCAGGAGGTCGGGGTGGAAATGGCCCTAGCACTGGCCCTGCCGCTTTTGATCATGGTGCCGCTCAGCATCGTGGCGATCTTCTACGGGCTAGGCTACGGGTTGCGCCCGCTCGAGGCGCTGCGCAATCAGCTTTCGCGCCGCGGGGCCACGGAACTTTCCCCTGTGCCAATGGATGGCCTGCCGGACGAGCTTCGCCCGATTGCGGATACGGTGAATGATCTTCTGGCGCGGCTGGATATGGCCTTTAGCGCCGAACGCAGCTTTGCCGCCAACGCCGCGCATGAACTGCGCACGCCGTTGGCTGGGGCGCTGGCACAGGTGCAGCGCCTACGCCAGCAGACAACAGACCCAGACACCCGCCGCCGCGCAGATGAGGTGGAACAGACTCTCAAACGCCTGACCCGCCTGTCCGAACGCCTGATGCAACTGGCCCGCGCCGAAGGGGCGCGACTGGTCTCCAACAGCGCGAGCGATCTTTGTACAATCCTTTCGCTCGTGGTGCGTGACTTCGATCATGGGCCGGATGCGCGTCGCGTGACCCTCGCCCTTCCTGATGCGGCCGTCTTGTCCCACATTGACCCCGACGCCGTGGCGATCGTCGCGCGCAACCTGATCGAAAACGCCCTGCGCCACGGGCAGTCCGGGCCGGTTCAGGTCCGGCTGGCCGCAGACGGAACCCTGACGGTCGACAATGACAGCCCGATCATCCCTCGCGACCAGCTTGCTTCGCTGACCGACAGGTTCGTCCGGGGCGCATCCGGGGGCGATGGCAGCGGGCTTGGCCTTGCCATCGTCCAGACGATTTCCAGGCGCGTCGGGTCGGACCTCCAGCTTCAGTCTCCCATCCCGGGCCATACGGCCGGGTTCCGTGCTGCACTTCTCTTGCAGGCATATCCACCAAACAGAATGGACATTCAGCCATGACCCTTCCCTATCAATCCGCACATAAGGAACTGCACTACCTAGACCGCGCAGGCTGGCTGCGCGCCGCAGTACTTGGTGCGAACGATGGCATCGTTTCGGTCTCCTCCCTGATCGTCGGCGTCGCCGCTGCCGATCCAAGCCGCGCGGCGATCCTGATCGCCGGAGCAGCCGGGCTGGCAGCAGGCGCCATGTCCATGGCTGCAGGGGAATATGTCTCGGTCAGTTCGCAATCGGATGTGGAACGCGCCGATATCGCGCGGGAAAAGCAGGCCCTGCAGGACACACCGGCGGCCGAGGAAACGGAACTGGCGTCGATCTATGAATCCCGTGGCCTGTCGCCGGAAACGGCTGCGCTGGTTGCACGCGAACTCACCGCAAAAGATGCCCTCAGCGCGCATATGCGCGATGAGCTTGGCCTGTCGGACCTGCACGCCGCAAATCCACTTCAAGCAGCCTTTGCATCAGGCCTGACCTTTACCGTGGCCGCCGCCGTGCCGCTGGTCGCCGCCGCCGTCGCGCCCGAAGCGCAGATCATTCCGGCGGTCGTCGTGGCCACGCTCATCAGCCTTGCCGGGCTTGGCGCCTTGGGTGCCTATGCCGGCGGCGCGCCGAAACTGCGCGCAACCGCGCGGGTGCTGTTCTGGGGCGCGGCGGCCATGGCCATCACGGCGGGCGTAGGTCGCATCTTCGGTGTTTCGGTGTAAGCTTGTCGTTCAATTCCTGGGAAAAGCGGCCACTGTTAAGTCGGAAAGAGCGAGCATGGCATGTGTCCAGAAAATCATCATCCAAAGACCTCAACTGTCCGCTTCCCGCCCTTCGTGAACGTGACGACGTGCGGCCCAAAGCGGACGTCCACGCGATCTGGGTGAATAGGGAATTGCGGCGCTGATCAGGCTCGCTATCCCTTGACCGCCCCTGCCACCATCGAGCCGGTGATGCGGCGGTACATGACCAAGCCCAGCAGCAGGGGCGGCAGGGCTGCAATCATCATTACGGCGGCCGCTACGCCCCATTGAACGCCACCCCCCGAGGTAGCGAAGAAGAACGAGGCACCGACTGTCATCGGCACCGCCTCGCGCGTGGTCAGCATCAGGCCGAAGAGGAACTCGTTCCATGCCGTTATGAAGCCGAAAACGAAGGTCGTCACCAGCGCGGGGCGGCAGAGGGGCAGGACGACGTGCCAGAGCAGGCGGGGCAAGGGTGCACCGTCGATCCGGGCGGATTCCTCGATTTCTGCAGGGATCTCGGCCACGGCATTCACCAGAAGCATGAGGGCGAGCGGCAGGTTCACCACCGCGAGAATGAGGCCGAGGCCCAAGCGTGTATCGAGGAGACCCGCAACGGAATACATCATGTAAAGCGGTATGGCGAAGATGATGAGGGGCAAGGCGCGTAGGTTGACGACCAGCGGAAACAGCACCGCCCGCCCGACCCCGCGCCGCACTATGGCCCATGCGACGGGGAAGGCCACGACCATTGGAAGCACTGCGCCGATCAGAGCGGCGGCGGTGGAATTCCAGAGGTAGTGGTAGATGTTCAGCCGGTCGCTGACGGTCAGAACGGTAGCAAAATTGGCAAGCGTGGGTGCCTCGATCCAGAGCGAGGGGTTGCGGCTGACCTCGGCGGGCGATTTGAAGGCGGTGACCAGCGTGGCGAGCACGGGAAAGTTCATCGCGAAGGCCGCGATGGCGAAGACGATCCAGCGGGGACCCATGCGGCGCTTCATCATTCGGCTCGCTTTTGTGTAAGGCGCTGGCCGATGGCGAGCAGCAGGAAGGCGGTCAGGAAGAGAAGGATCGCGGCGGCCATTGCCTTGCCGATCTCGCCCCTCCGGAGGAAGCTTTCATAGATGTAGATCGACATCGACGTGGTCGATCCGCCCGGGCCCGCGCCGACGAGCGTGTAGACGTTATCAAAGACGCGGAACCCGTCGATGAAGCGCACGAAGAGCGCCACGAACAGCGTGGGGCGCATCAGCGGCCATTCGATGTAGCGGAAGATCGACCACGGGCTTGCGGCATCAACGGCGGCAGCTTCACGCAGGTCGTCGGGGATGGCCTGATAGGCGGTCAGGAACAGGAGAAAGGCAAAGGGCGTCCATTGCAAAGTCTCGGCCACGACAATGGTCTTGAAGACGTGGGCGGGGCCGAGGAAGGCAGGCGAGGTGCCAAACCATGCGTAGAGGTAATGCGGCAAGGGGCCCGCGAATTCGTGCAGCACGAGGCGGTACATCAGGCCCATCATTGCAGGAGCAACCATCATCGGAACGATGAGCACCGCAACAGTCCAGCCGTGCTTTTGCACGAGGGGAGCGAGATAGACCGCCAGCGCGAGGCCGAGGCTGCATTGCAAGATGGCGGTGATCACCCCGAAGCGAAGCGAAAACCACGCAGCCTGCCAAAAGGTGGGATCGGCCAGCACATCGCGGAAGTTCGCAAGGCCTGAGAATTCGGGGTGGGTCAGCGTCTCGAAACTGGTTTCGGAAAAGCCGTAGATGAGGCTAAGCACCGCCGGAAAGCCAAGGATTGCAAGCAGGAACAGCACCATCGGGCTGGCGAGGACGGCGTTTTCTCGGCGAGTTTTGGAGCGCATCTCTTGTCCTTGGGACAGCGCGGGCGACATGTGCCGCCCGCGCCAGTTTAGCTTATTTCAAAAGTTCGGTCATCGCCGCCGCTGTATTCTTGAGCGCCGTGTCGAGATCCTGCGTTCCAGCCCAATAGCCCGTGAACTCCTTGGCCTGCGCTTCATAAACCGAAAGCGCCTTTTCCGAGGTGCCGCCGTTCATCACGAAACCATAAGTCGAGGCATATTCGCCAACCTGAACCAGATCTGGCCGATCCGCGGCCAGCTTTGCAGCCGTTTCCGGTGCAAGGCCAGGCGCGCCGCCCGCCTTGGCATAGGCCAAAACAGCCTCTTCGGTTGACAGCCATTGTAGGAAGGCAATCGCCCCTTCCTTGTTCTCTGCCGCCTTGTTCAGGCCTAGACCAAGACCATGGATATGGGTGAACTTTCCATCGGGGCCAGATGGGGGCGCGGTGGTGCCCGTCGCCGCCTGCGCCGCCGTCAGCTCGGTCGCTGCAGCGTTCCACTGGACCATCGCCGCTACCTGGCCAGACGCATAGGCCGCATTCGCCTCAGCATATTCGTACGAGGTGGAGTCAGGCGGGGTCGCCCCGAGGTCGAACAGCATCTTCGCTTGTGACAGTGCAGTGCGGAATGCTTCGCTATCTACAGTGATGTTGCCCGCATCATCCATCCAGTTGCCGCCATAGCTGCGCGGCCACGAATGAAAGACCATCATGTTGAACAAAAGGTTCTTGGCCTGGATGACTGTACCATATCGCGTCGGGCTGTCGGGGTTGACCGACTGGCTGAAGTAAAGTGCGTTGGCGACGAAATCCTCCCAAGTCCAGTCGGCGGGCTGCTTTGGCTCCAAGGGTTTGCCCAGCTTTTCCTGCGCGATTGCGGCGTACTTCGCCTTGGCCGCATCGTCGGCCAAAAGCGCGTCGATTAGGTCTTTACGGAAATAGAGGAAGTGCAGCGACAGGTCGGTCGGCACGCCGTATTGCTGGCCGTCGAACTGCATGGTCTTGAGGACCGTGTCGCCGAAGACCGCGCCTGCCTGATCGGACAAAGTGACCGGTTCCATGAAGGGGGCGTAGCGGCCGATGGAATAGGTGGCGATCAGGTTCACGTCGAAGGCGGTGCTGCCAGCTGCGAGATCGACCTGGAGCTTGTCGAAGAACCCGTCGCGCGAGGTAAAGAGAAGCTCAACCTTGTTTTCCTCCGCAAGATCTGGCTTGGCGTTGTAGATCTCGGTCACGGCGCGGAGCGCGGTTTCCTCGGGGCCGCCGGGCCAGCCGAGGACGGTTACCTCGGCCTGTGCCATGCCGCTTATGGCGATGGCCAAAGCAGCCACGCCTCCGCGCAATATGGACAGATGTTTCATAGCGTCTTCTCCCTGTTGTTCTGGTTTCCAAGTGCGAGATCGGCCATGCCGATGATCCCCGCATCGCGGCCAAGCTGGGCCGGTACGAGTTGGGGGCGGCGCAAGTCGTTGAGATGCGCCAAGGACCGCGCCACCCGGTCGAGGTAGCCGGGACCAAGACCCACACCGCCGCCGATCACGATGCGGTCCGGATCAAAGGAAAGCTGGAGGTTTTCGCAAAGCCTGCCAACACGGGCGGCCGAAGTGGACAGAATTTCTGCGGCCCGCGCATCACCCGCTTCCACGGCGGCAAAGACGGCGCGTGCATCTGGGGCGAGGCCGATTGCCGCGGCTCTCTGAGCGATCCATGTGCCCGAGGCGGAATCCTCCAGCAGCGTGGGTGCGCCATCAGGGGGAAGAAGTTGGCCGAAATGCCCCGCAAGCCCACTGCGCCCCTGTAGCAGACGCCCGTCCGACACAACTCCGCCGCCGATTCCCGTCGACACGGTCATGAAGACAATGTCGGAGCCAGCCCCTGCGCCGTAGACATGTTCGCCCCAAGCCGCAGCCTGTGCGTCATTTGCCAGTGCGACCGGCACGTTGAGCAGGGCTGAGAGACGTGCCTGAAGCGGAAAGTCATCAAGCAGGTTTAGGGTGGCAGGGTTCAGTGCGCGCCATATGCCCCTTGAGACAAGACCCGTGACGGTCATTCCCGCGCGGTCGAACCGTCCTTTCCACTCCTGCGCTATCTTGGCGATAGCGTGGAGCCAATCGTCGGGTCCGCCTGAGCGGTCAGTTGGCAGTTCGGCGCGGTCGTGGACGGTCTTGCCTTGAACCAGTGCGACGATAATCTTGCTGCCGCCGAGGTCGATGGACAGCACGGTCTTGGAATTGGTCGGTCGGGCCGTGGCGATGGCTCTGGCAAACCATTCGGTGACATGCTCGGTCCGTGTGATGGCAGAGCCTACGACCACCGCATCTGCGCCGTTGGCGATTGCGGCGGCGGCCTGTTCGGGCGCATGATAGCGCCCTTCGGCGATGACGAAGGCCCCCATGCGGGACAGCGCCGCCACCAGGGGCAAGTCCGGCGCATCGGGGACGTCACCGCCAGTATAGCCGGACATGGTGGAGCCGAGGATTTCACATCCCAGCGCCCGTGCGGCGTGGCCCTCCGCTTCGCTGCTGCAATCGGCCATAGCGATGCAGCCCGCCGCATGGATGGCCGCGACGATGTCGGCGCATGGCAGGGGGCGGGGGCGGTCCGTAGCATCGAATGCGATGACGTCCGCGCCCGCTTCGGCAAGACCCGCCACATCGTGCAGGAAGGGCGTGATCCTGATGGCGCTGTCGTCGAGATCGCGCTTGACGAGGCCAATGATCGGTGCGTCGGTAACGGCCCGCACGGCGCGGACATTGGCCAGCCCCTCGATCCTCAGTCCGACAGTACCACCTGCCAGAGCGGCCAGCGCAAAGGCCGCCACCGTTTGAGGCTGGTCCATCGGACCGCCCGGCACCGGTTGGCATGAAACGACGAGGCCGCCGCGCAGTTGCTCAAGGATTCGCGTCATCTTATCCCCCCGGATCAGACTGTCGGCGGGTTTGGAATCGGGCAACCGGTATTTAACTGGTATGGTCCAGTTCAGGTGCCGAGATCGGTGAGGAAGTCATACAGCGCGCCGTTGTAGCGCGTTTCGGTAAATTCGACCGGTCGGCTGTCGGCGAGATAGCAACGCCTTTCGATGATGAGGAGGGGCGAACCCACCTCAGCCTTCAACAACTCTGCCTCGACCGGTGCCATGACGCCCGCGCGGATGCGCTGGACGCCGCGCACGGGTTCGGCCCCAAGACCACGCAACACGGCGTAGAGCGAGGCTTCCACAATTTCCCCGTCTGGCAAGATGGACTGAGGGATGGACGCACGTTCGATAGCAAGCGGTTCGCCATCTGCGGTGCGAATGCGGACCAAGCGGACAACCTGATCTTGTGCTGTCAGGTTCAGCGCCAAGGCTTCGGTCGGGTTGGGGAAGACAGTCTGGCGTGATACCCAGCGATGGCCCGGCACACTTCCACGGGCCTGCAGTTCCTCGGAAAACCCGGTGATTTTTGAAAGTGATTTCTGGACGCGATTGGCGATACGTGTTTGCGCGCCTTGCCTGCGCCGCAACTGCCCCTCGCGCGCCATATCATCAAGGGCACGACGCACCGTCACACGGCTCAGCCCCAGCGTTTCGGCCAGTTTACGCTCGCTCGGCAAGGTCTGACCTTTAACGATGCGGTCTGACGAAAAGACGTGCGAAAGGGCCGTGCCGAGACGGCGGTAAAGGGGAGCGTCCCTATCCGTCTGGGCCAATTCCGCCCGAATAAGCGGAATGAGGCTGGTGGTGTCGATCACTGGCAGGCCATCGCATGAAGACGCTATTCATCGGCTAACAGGCCAGTCCGGATTCGTCTAGGCACGGCTGTTAATGTCCGCTTTCCGCCCTTAGCGAGGACAAGACGCCTCTAATCGTGATACCCTGCTAGCGTCGGCAAGACTAAAGAAGGGTGGGCCCGGTGGACAGGCGGTACTCCCATGTCCATTGATCTTCTTCCTGCCCGACTTCCTGCTCGCGTTGCCTGGATCAAAGGCCGCATCACCGGTCATTCAATGCGCCGGACCAAGGTGGCGCAGATCTACAAGAAGACAGGGAACCTGCGCGCCGTCCAACTGCTGCTGGGACATATGAAGGCTGGGACATATGAAGATGGACAGAACGGTGCATTACCTTGGCGTCGATCTTGAGGACGCCTTGACGCTCTCGGAGGGGATCGAACTGTGAAGGACTGACCCGACCGGCAGGCTAGGCGCCGGTCGACCCAGAGCGGACATTCAAGCCTAACTTCCTGAATAACAGCGATCTACCCCAGTTGCCGTTTCCACCAGAAGCAGTTCTGGACCTAAAGCCTTAGGAAAACTGCAGTTGCACCTGTGGGTTTCGGCCGGCCTCAGAACTTGGCCTGCACTGTGTTTCCATCCAGCCCGGTAAGCTGGACCGCGCCCTTCACGTCCACCGGAACGGTCACGCCCGTGTCGGCAGAGAGTACACCTGGCGCAGCGGGGGAAAGCGGAACGCGGACGGGCTTGCCGTCGATCAGCAGAATGGCGGTGCCGGTCATGCCGGACGTGTCTACGACGCTGTCATCGGCGTCCAGCGTGACATGGACATTCACTATGGTGCCCGCGGGAACAAGTTCGACGCGGTAGGGGGCGGCATCTACGCGCATGCCGCCGTTCGGGCCGATCCCCGGTTCATGGGCGGCGACGGGTGCCGCAAGGAAAAGCATGGCCAGAAGAGTGCGAAGCATGGGTCGGTCCTTTCGGATTAGAAGGTCTGCAGGGGGGCGGAGGATGCAAGCTCAGCATCCGACCGTCTTGATTTCTCGGCCTCGACCAGCCGCTCGACCGACTTGCGGCCATAGCGGAGGAAGAGGACGGGGGTCAGGAAAGTGTCGAGCAGGGTCGAGGAGATCAGCCCACCGAAGATGGTGATCGCCACCGGGCTGAGGATTTCCTTGCCCGGCGCATCGGCCCCGATCATCAGCGGGATCAGCGCGACCCCGGCAGAGAGCGCGGTCATTAGCACCGGTGTCAACCGTTCCAGCGACCCGCGGATGATCAGGTCGGGCCCGAAGGGCATCCCCTCTTGCAGGGCGAGGTTGATGTAATGGCTGATCTTCAGGATGCCATTGCGCGCTGCAATGCCGGTCAGGGTGATGAACCCGATCATCGAGGCGACGGAAAGGGGCTGCCCCGCGATCCACAGCGCCGCGACCGAGCCGATCAGCGCCAGCGGCACCGATCCCATGATGATCAGCGCGCAGACCGACGACTTGTAGCGGCTGTAAAGGATGGCGAAGACCATCCCGAGCGAGATCATCGACAGTAGCGCGATGGTACGGCTGGCCTCCTCCTGCGCCTGGAAGGTGCCTTCCAGCGACGCGGTGTATCCCGTGGGCAGGTCGGCCTCGGCCAGAATGGCGCGGATTTGCGCGACGACGGCGGCCATGTCGACCTGTCCGTCGGTATTGGCCAGCACGATGATCCGCCTGCTGCCGTTTTCGCGCAGGATCTGGTTGGGCCCGTCGGTTTCCGTCACTTCGGCCAGTTCGCGCACCGGGACCCAGCCCGCTGGAGTCTCGATCAGCAGGTCCCCTAGTGCCTGCGTGGTGCGGCTTTCGTCAGGCAGGCGCATGACGACGTCATAGGACCGCGCGCCGTCCACCAGGCGGGACACGACGCGGCCATTCGACAGCCGCTCTAGTGCCTCGGTGATCGCGGCGGGCTGGATGCCGTACAGCGCGGCGCGGTCGTAATCGACACGGATTTCCAGTTGCGGGATGCGGACCTGCTTTTCCACCTGCAGGTCGACAATGCCTTCGATGCCCGCCATCTCGGCGCGCAAGCCTTCGGCCACCGTGCGTAGCGTGTCGAGGTCAGGTCCGTAGATCTTCAGCGCCAGTTGCGCGCGCACGCCCGACAGCATGTGGTCAAGCCGGTGCGAGATCGGCTGACCCACGTTCACCGCCACGGGGAGCAGCGCAAGGCGGCCGCGGATATCGGCCACGATATCGTTCTTGGAACGCTCCGAAGGCTCCAGATCGACCTCGATTTCCGAGGAATGCACCCCTTCGGCATGTTCGTCGAGTTCGGCCCGCCCCGTGCGTCGGCCCACAGCGCGCACTTCCGGCACGTCGAGGATCAGCTTCTCGGCGATCAGCCCCACGCGATGGGACTCGGCCAGCGAGATGCCGGGGTTGAAGAGCATCGAGATGGTGAAGGTGCCTTCGTTGAAGGGCGGCAGAAATGCGCGGGGGAGGAGAAGCGCCGCCGCCGCCGCCGCCAGAACGGCCGCGACTGACAGCGCCATGAGGCTGCGCTGCCATTGGAAGACGAAGCCAAGGGCCGCGCGGTTGCCGCGTTTCAGTATGCGGATCAGCCAGCCTTCATGCTCGTCAAGCCGCTTCAGGCCCGGCAGCATGTAATAGGCCATGACCGGCGTCAGCGTGATGGACACAAGCAGGCTGACGAGGATCGATATGATGTAGGCTTGGCCGAGAGGCGCAAAGAGCCGCCCCTCAATCCCCGACAGGGCAAAGAGCGGCACGAAGACCAGAACGATGATCATCGTCGCATAGACGATGCCCGAGCGGACCTCTTGCGAGGCGGAAACCACCACTTGGAAGGTCGAGCGCGGCTTCCCGGCCTGCCGGTTCTCGCGCAACCTTCGGAAGATGTTTTCGACATCGACAACGGCGTCGTCGACCAGTTCGCCGATGGCGATGGCCAAGCCGCCCAGCGTCATCGTGTTGATCGACAGGCCCAGCATCTGGAAGACGATGGCGGTGACAAGGATCGACACCGGGATCGCGGTCAGCGAGATGAAGGTCGTGCGGGTGTTCAGCAGGAAGGCGAACAGGACGATCGCGACGACCAAGATCGCCTCGACCAGCACTTTCTGCACATTCTTGACCGAGGTTTCGATGAAGTCCGATTGGCGAAACAGGATGTCGTCAGCCCGGATGCCGTTGGGCAGTGCTGCGGTGATCTCGGCCAGGGCTGCCTCGACGTCTCGGGTAAGCTTGACAGTATCGACATCGGGCTGCTTTTCCACCGAGACGATCACGGCGGACTTGCCCATATAGCCCGCCTCGCCCCGTTTCAGCCGCGCGCCGAAGCCGACGTCAGCCACCTGATGCAGCAGGATCGTCTGACGCCCGTCGCTTTTCACTACGACCTTCTTCAGGTCTTCAAGGCTGAGCGTGCTGCCGATATTGCGGATCAGAAACTCGCGCGCGTACTGGTCCGTGAAGCCGCCGCCGGTGTTGCCGCCAAAGGCGGTGATTGCGGCCTCGACCTCTTCCAGCGTCACGCCAAGTGCGCGCATGGCATTGGTGTCAGGCGCGATGCGGAATTGGCGCACCTCGCCACCGATCGGGATGACCTGGGCCACGCCGGGAATGGTCAACAGCCGGGGTCGCAGGATGAAATCTGCCGCCTCGCGCATTTCCATCGGCGAGACGCCCTCGGGCGCGGTCACGGCGACCAGCATGATCTGCCCCATGATGGAACTGATCGGCCCCATCTGCGGCACCACGCCCTCGGGCAGTTGCGCAGCGACCAGAGTCAGCTTTTCGGCGATCTGCTGGCGGTTTCGGTAGATGTCAGTGCCCCAGTCGAACTCGACATAGATGATCGACAGGCCCACGCCAGATACGGACCGGACCCGTTCCACGCCGGGAAGCCCGTTCATCTGGGTTTCAATCGGGTAGCTGACCAGCTTTTCGACTTCGGGCGGGGCAAGCCCTTCGGCCTCGGTCATGATGGTGACCGTGGGGCGGTTCAGGTCGGGAAAGACATCGACCGGCAAGCGCAGCGCGGTGAAGGCGCCATAGACCATCATGATGAATGCGATGGCCAGAACCAGCACACGGTTGCGCAGCGACTGCGTGACAAGGAAGGTGAACATATCCGGCCTCCCTCAGCGCAACTGGTTCAAAAGTTCGGCACCCTGCGTCACCACTCGGTCGCCCTCGGCCAGACCCGCAACGATGAGGACGCTGCCGCCATCCAGGGGCTCGATCCGCACGGCGCGGGGTTCGAAAAGCTCGGGGCCGACGTGGACGAAGACGATGTTTTCACCGTTCGCCCCGCGGATCAACGCGTCGCGTGGCACGCCGATACCTGTCGCGACATCCGCAGTTTCGGCAAAGACCGTCACCCGATCCCCCACCATCAGACGACCGGACGGATCGTCGACGCGGAAATGCACCGGGCGGGCCTGACCGTCCTCGGCAAAGCCCTTTCCGATCACGGTCAGTGGGATGGCCTCACCGTCCTCGTCCGCCACAGAGGCTGTCCCCGCAACGGTCTCGTCAACAAAGAGCGATGCCTCGACCCAAAGCTTCGCGGGGTCGATGATGTGGAACACCTCGGTGTTGGTTTCGGCGATTAGGCCAGGCACAGCATTGGCCTTCGACACGATCCCTGCCACGGGCGCCACGAGCTGTTCTGCATTCACCGGCTGGGAGTCGAGCGCGGCGCGCTGTTCGCGCAGACCCTGCAAGGTCAGCTCGACCTCTTCGAGTTGCGCCGCCGAGATCGTCCCCGCCTCGGCAAGCGGTCGGTAGCGGGCAAGCTGACCCTCTTCCAGCGCGATTTCCTGGTCAAGTTCGGCCTTGGCCTGCCGGATCGAAGATAGGTCGGCCGCCGCGAGCGATGGCTCGACCAAGGCCATCAGCTGACCTGCCTCTACCTTGCTGCCCAGGACGGGAAAGCCTTCGGGCGGCGGAGCGAGGCGGCCACCAATGGCAGTTTGAACGAAACCGCTGGCGTTTGGATCGGGCACCACGCGGCCCGCCATCTCGATTCTGCGGCGATGCTCGGTTTCCACTGCCATCAGGGTGCGGACCGCAAGGATGCGCTGCGCGGCCTTCGGGGCAAAGATCCGCCCGTCGGGAAGCCGCTGGGCAATATCGCGGACGACGGGTTCGCCCGACGCCGGAGTGTCGGCCATCGCAACGGTTGTGCCCAAGGCCAGGACAAGGACGACCGTCGCAATACCCGCCACAACTGCGCGCCGCCGCCCTACCGCCATGACCGCCAAGCCCAGCAGGAAACCCGCCCCGGCCAGCGCCGCCAGCTTCAGCGCATCAACCCGCGAGGGGCGGTCCAGAAGCTGCCAGAGGGCGGCCGTAGGTGACGCAGGCTCTGCGACCGGCAGGGCCTCCGGGATCGTCAGGGTCGCGGTGACGAAGTCAATGTCCACGCCCGCCACGACGGTGAAGAGAAGCTCGTAATCGCCCGGTTCGGTCGCCCAGGGCGCGTCCAGAAGATACACTTCCCCGTCAGCCTTCGCGTTGACCGGGCCCACCGGCGTTTCGACCGAGACCTCGGCCCCTGTGACAGGCTCATTCGTCTCGAACCGGTCGATGTAGACCGTAAGCGCGGGACCGTTCGCCACGGCCACCAGCTGGAACAAGGGGGAAAGCCCGGTCGCACGGGGTGCGGTGATGACCGTGGTTGGAGGTTCCTCATCCCCATGGGAATGGCCCTCATGCGCCGGGGCGGCAAACGGAAGCAGGATGCAGAAAAGGGTGGCAAGCACACCCGCGCGAAGATTGGTCACGACACACCTCGATCAGACTGACGGGATTGATGCCACTGGTCCGTGGCAGGATCTTTCCGTCAGGCTCTTGGTGGTCGCCTCAGTGCAGTCTGCAAAAATCCGGCGACACGGGCGTCGGTGGGCACCAAGAACCGCCCACCTTCTGCATCGAACCGAGGCGACGGGTCGTGCAGCGACACAAGTGCCGACGCGCAGGTTAGCGGCGAACAGCAGGTCGTTTCGCACTGTACCGCGACACCAAGGTCTTTCTCGTACGCGGTGACGTGGTCAGCAAGATCCGTGGCACTCTGTTCTGCGTGAAGCCCATGAGCCTCTGCCGCGCCGGGCGCGACGACCATGGCAAGCACGCCGAGCGTAAGCACCAGCAAGACGCAACGCAGCATTGCGCCCAGCCGACGGAAACGGCTGCGCGCTGTATCGCCGATCGTGGCAAGACTGTCCAAGGTCATCAGGCGTCCGTACGCATGCTGCGGCAGCACATAGCGGACACGCCGACGCCAGGTTATCACAAGATCGTGAGGATCGACGGACGCTGACCTGCTATTGGTGCACCATGACCCCGCAGGTCTGCGCTACTCCCCGATCCTTGAACAGATTTCCGGCTGATTCAAGCTACTGCCTGCACCTGCTGATCGGTTTCGATGGTATTGATGGAGACCACGGCGGGCGGCTGTCCGCCATGGGCAGTGTGTGGGCTATGGTGGTTGTAGAAGGCAATCCATCGCTCGATGGCAGTCTTGGCCTGCGACCCGGTTTCCCAAGCATACAGGTAGACGCATTCATACTTCAAGGACCGCACCGTGTCCTCATCAACCGAGGGAGCCGTCTTACCGCCCCGCTCGAAGATGTCAGCCGCACCATCGAGCAGCGCCCCTTGCCATTGTCCTCGGACCAATGGCGGACAATGGCTCAATCCACTGATGGATCATCGTCAGATGCACGCCATATTCGGCGGCCAACTCAGACACCGTGCGCTCGCCCTTCACGGCTTCCAGCGCACCACGGGCCTTGAACCCCGCGTCATGGTTCCTGCGTTTCTTCATGTCCTGATCTCCTCGATCTTCAAGACCAGCAGACGTCAGATCACAGCTTCCGTCACTGTCCGATTTTCGGAGAGGAGCTTACCATTGCGTCGCTCAAAGGCATCGTGGGGTTACGCTCTCCAGCCGAACTCGATCCTACCCCCAGAACGTACCCCCAATATGGGTCCATGGTTACGGATCAGACTGGACGAGCTCGGACAAGTTTCATCATGAAATCCCCTACATCACAGGGATTTCCAGATGTCTTCACACTTGTCTGGATGCGTAGGTGGTGGCGAGGGGGGGACTCGAACCCCCGACCCTGCGATTATGAGTCGCATGCTCTAACCAACTGAGCTACCTAGCCATTGGCGCGCTGCCTACAGACTCCCATGGATGGCGTCAAGCCACCATCCGACGCAACTTTCCGCTGCGCCCCGCCTGCGGGGCGCAGCGCCGTACCGCACCCGACACAGGCCCCCGGCCACGCTTCCAGACTGCGCCTGCAGGAATGCACCTTCCAGACTGCGCCTTCAGGAATGCGCCACGCGCGGACGGCCCGACGCAGTGACGGTCACCGTCGCTTCGATGAACATCGAACGCCCCTCCACCTCAGCCTCGCGCACGTCCCGCGCCACGCGCACCTGAACCTCTTCCGCTCCTGCGGCGCGCGCGCGTGCCTCGGCCTCGGCCAGCAAGGCCGTCTCCATCGCTGCCAACGCGGAGTCGCGGTCCGCAAAGGCCTGCAGGCCTTCCGCCAGATGGGCAACGAACCGCCCTTCAGCCGGGCTCGACACCAGCCCGCTCACCCGCTGGCTCACCTGTCCCACGACGGCGCCGATGGCATTGGCCACCCCCGCGTGTTCGGGCAGCACCATGCGGCAGCCCAGCCGCGCGCCCACCGCGCCATAGTAAGACCCGGCCGATGCCCCCAGCCCGATCACCGGCACGCCCAACCGCGCCGTGATCTCGACAATCCCGCGATGCTGCAACAGGCCCGCCGATGTCAGCCGATGCCGCGCCAGGGCTTCCGGCACCTCGCCCGCAAAGGCCGCATCCTCGGCAAAGGCGGCCTCCAGCAGGCAATCCACCGTCTGTTGCGTCAACTGATCCACGATCGCCTGCGCCAGCGTCGCTGCATCCGGCGCGAACCGCTCCCCCCGCCCGTTGCGCCGCCGCGCCAGCAGGCGCACCGCCTTTTCCGCCGCCGCACCGTCCCAGGCATCCAGCCGCCCCTGCACATGGCTGGCATCCGATGGCGTCACGCCCGAAATCATCACCAATCCCCGCGCCACCAGACGCTCCAGCGCCGCCACTTCCAGCCGCGATGTCAGCGCATTGCCCACCGGCATCGGCCCCGTCACCCGCCCCAGCACCGCCAGATCGCGCGGCCCCAACCCGCCGGTATTGCCCCCCATCGGGATCACGAACCGCCCGTCATATTCGCCCACCGCATCCGCCGACAACCACCGATCCAGCGCCGCATGCACCATCGGCCCATGCTCCACCGCCAACAGCGATACTGGCACCAGCCGCCTTGGCCCCAGCCGCAAACCGCCGTTCAGCCCCTCGGTGATCAGATGCACCTCGCTATCTCCGCCAAGGCCCGTGGTCCGCATCGCCACCGCCTCGACCATGGTCCGGAACCCGCCCACCCGCGCGCCCTGCGGATCGATCTCCGGCAAGCCACCGCGCAGCAGCGCCACATCCGTCGTCGTGCCGCCGATGTCAGACACCAGCGCATCCGACTCGCCCGTGAGCCAGCGCGCCCCCACGATGCTGGCGGCCGGGCCGGACAGGATGGTTTCAATCGGCCGCTCGCGCACCATGGCCGCAGAAATCAGCGCCCCATCCCCGCGCACCACCATCAGCGGGGCCACGATCCCCACCGCATCCAGATGCCGCTCGCAGGCCGCCACCAGCCGGTCGATCATCCCGATCAGCCGCGCGTTCAGCACCGCCGTCAGCGCCCGCTTCGGCCCGTTCAGATTGGCAGACAACTCATGCGAACAGGTC
Organism: Variovorax paradoxus; assembly: GCA_943370085.1. GTDB lineage: Bacteria > Pseudomonadota > Alphaproteobacteria > Rhodobacterales > Rhodobacteraceae > Paragemmobacter. The sequence goes on from CALRPT020000003.1 coordinate 167,670, forward strand.
ACCGGCCGCCCCGTCGCCCGCCGGATCACCGCCCGCGCTGCCACCTCATGCGCAGGGTTGCGGGTGGCAAAACTCGCGGCCACCGCGAAGCCCACCACCTGATCGGCCAGGGCGGCCACCTCGGCCTCCAGCCGCACCAGATCAAGCGGCGCCGCCTCAGCCCCCGCATGGCTGTGCCCACCCGCAAGATGGATCACCGGATCGCCCTTCAACGCCTCGATCAGCCCGCCCCGCTCCAGATCGGCGGCATCAAAGCCGATGAATATCAGCGCGACCCGCCCACCCTGCCCTTCAACCAGCGCATTGGTGGCCAGCGTGGTGGAAAGCGACACGAGCGACACCTGTGTGGGCGCAACCCCGGCCCCCGCCAGCGCCGCATGCACGGCGCGGCCAATCCCCAGCGCCAGATCACCCCGCGTGGTCAGCGACTTTGCCGATCCGATGACCTGCGTCGCGGCCTCATCCACGATCACCGCATCGGTGTAAGTGCCGCCTGTATCCACGCCCAGAAAATACGCCATCGCCCGCCTGCAAGACTGTTCCGTCCCGGCACCTAATGCGAAGACTGGCCAAGATCACCCCCGAAGGCGACTCAACAGGTCGCCAAAGCGGACTCGCTTACAGAAACCGCGCCGGAATTTGACGCACATTCCGCCCCTTCACATCGCACCACGCCGGAAAGTCGATTTTTGCGTGCAAAAATCGTCGCGAAATCTGCGTCAGATTTCGCCCCCTCCGTCCACATGCAGATAGGGCGCACCGGCCTGCACCACCCCGATGCGCACCGCCGACACCCCCGCCTCCACCAGCGCCGCCAACACCGCCTCCGCCCGCTCCTCCGGCACCGCTGCCAGCAAAGGCCCCGCCGTCTGCGGATCGAACAGCAGCGCCCCGCGCGGGTCCTCCGATACACTCATCCGCCCCATCACCGCAGCCCGGTTCGCGGGCGCGATGGAACTCGCCACCCCCTGCGCCGCCAAAGCCTCTGCCCCGGCCATCAAGGGCAACGCCGCCAGCGAGATCCGCGCCGCCACACCCGATGCCTCCAGCATTTCAAGCACATGCCCGGCCAGCCCGAACCCCGTTACATCCGTCATCGCATGGGCCACCGGTGCCAGAATCCCCGCCGCCTTGTCCTGCGGCACCCCCATCGCCGCCCAGCAGGCCGCCACAGCATCCCCGAGGGTCGCACCGGGGATACGCGCCAGCGCCATATCGGCCGCCATGATCGTGCCAGACCCCAGCGCCTTGGTCAGGATCAGCACATCCCCCGGCTTTGCCCCCGCCTTCGTCACAGGCCGCGCCACGAGCCCCGTGATGGTGAACCCGATCGTCAGCTCCGCCCCCACCGTCGTATGCCCGCCCACCACATCCGCGCCCGCCGCGCCAAACACCTCACCCGCCGCGTCCATGATATCGGCCAGCATGTCAGCCTGCAGCACCTCTGTCAGACGCGGCAGCGTCACCTGCGCCAACGCCACCTGCGGCGCAGCCCCCATCGCCCAGATGTCACCCAGCGCATGAATGGCGGCGATCCGCGCCATCAGCCGCGCATCCGCACAAGTCGCGCGCAGATGATCGGTGGTGATCACCTGCACCCCATCCCCATGCCGCAGCACCGCCGCATCATCCCCCGGCCCCGACAGCACATCCCCCCGCACCGGCACCGGCAATCCCCGCAGCGCATTGGTCAACGCGCCCGGCCCGACCTTCGCCCCGCAGCCACCGCAAAGCGGCTTTTCCCCCATCGCCTCGGCCAGCCCCAGCGCACCGGGCACCGGCACCACCCGCTTCATCACGGGATAGACGTCGAACTTCGCCATGAAGGTGCGGTCGATCCGGTCCTTCAACCGCCATAACCACGCCCCCCCCGACCGCAGGCCGAACTTGTCCGCCACCGCCTCGCGTGGGCCGAGTGAGACCAGCTTCAGATAATCTCGTTGCGGGTGGAACGGGCGCAACGGCGACCCTGCCGCCGCCGCCCGCAGATTGTGCTGCAATACCGGCGCCGCCCGCACGGCGTAAACGCCCGCCTTGGCGCGCGGCGCATGGCTTAGATAGGCGCAGTCACCCGCCGCAAAGATCGCCGGGTCGGACGTTTGCAGATGCCGGTCCACGGTAACAAAGCCCTGCTCCACCACCAGCCCGGTCTCGGCCAACCACCCCTGGGGCCTCGCGCCCGCCACCGACAGGGTGAAATCCGATGCCAGCTTGGCTCCATCCGACAGCATCACATGATCGGCCCCCACGGCCACGGGCCGTGTCCCCGTCCGGATCACCACCCCCGCCCCGTCCAGCCGCGCCAGCAGGGTCGCCCGCGCCCGCGCCCCGATATTGGGCAAAGCCGTCTCGCCCTGCTCCAGCAGCGTCACCTGCGGCGCGCGCCCCGCTGCCCGCAACCGATGGGCCGAGGCCAGCGCCAGTTCCACCCCGCCCACGCCCGCCCCGATCAGCACCAGCCGTGGCTCCGCAGGGGCCGTGGCCAAAAACGCCTCCCACCGTCTCGCGTAATCACCCAAGGGCTTGGCCGCCACCGCATGTTCGGCAAATCCCGGCACATCCGGCAGGTCCGACCCGATCCCGATATCCAGCGACAGCAGGTCATAGCGCAGCGCCCCACGCCCCGCCAAGATCACCTGCTTTGCCGTACGGTCGATCCCCACCGCCCGGTCCAAAATCACCCGCGCCCCGGCGAAACGCGCCAGCCGGACCAAATCGATCATGATCTCCTCCGCCCGGTAATGCGCCGCGATCAGCCCCGGCAGCATTCCCGTATAGGGCGCCGCCGGATTGGGGTTGATCACCGTCAGCCGCACCCCCGGCAAAGGGTCCATCGCCCACATCCGCAGCACCAGCGCATGGGCGTGCCCCCCGCCCACGAGCACGATATCCTGAACAAGGGGGATCGGTTCCTGCATCATCGCCCGTCTGTATTGCCTCCCTGTGTGCATCCGCCCGGCACCCTACCCCCCGCCCCCCTGAAAGGCGAGGGGGCCCACCCGCGCCCCTTTGCCCCGCACCGTCGCCCGGCGCAGCGCAGTTGCACCGCCCAAACGCCCGCCGTAATAAACATCATGGCCACCAACCAGCGGATCGAAGTCACCACCACCCAGCGCCTGCACCTCTCCATGGCGCTGCAATCCTCGCTGCGCCTGCTCAAGGCCGATGCCGCAGGCCTGACCCGCTATCTCGAAGAACAAGCCGCCGAAAACCCCGCGCTCCAGATCGGCCCGCCGCCCGCCGGCGACTGGCTTCCCCGCTGGGACAGCATGTTCCGCAACGATGATCCCCCGCCAAGCCGCGCAGAGTCTGCCCCGCCCAGCCTGATGGCCCATGTCTCCGACTGGATCACGCGCCAATCCCTCCCCCGGGATGACGCCCGCATCGCCCTCGCGCTGACCGAGGCCCTCGAACCCTCCGGCTGGCTGGGCCAACCCCTACGCCAGATTGCAGCCGACCTTGCCGTAACCACAGGGCAGGTCGACTCCGTTCTGACACGGCTGCAAACCATCGAACCGGCCGGCCTCTTTGCCCGCTCCCTGTCCGAATGCCTGCGCCTGCAGGCCCGCGCCGAAGGGCAGGCCGACCCTGTCCTTCTGGGCGTCATCGACAGCCTCGATCTGGTCGCCAGCAACGACACCCCACGCCTTGCCCGCAAACTCGGTGCGCCCGAAGCGGACATCATCCGCGCCATCCGCACCATCCGCGCCATGAACCCGAAACCCGGCGCGCAATTCGACAGCCTCGCCGCCCCCATCCGGGAACCCGATCTCATCGCCCGCAAGGGCGATCTGGGATGGACCGTGGCGCTGAACCGCTCCGCCCTGCCCAGCGTGACCATCACGCCGGGGCGCGGCAATGGCCAGGGCCCCGCCCGCGCCCTGTTGCGCCTGATCGAAGCGCGCAACACCACCCTCCTGCGCGTGGGTCAGGAGATTCTGCGCAGGCAAGAGGCCGCGCTCGATCACGGTGCCGCCCGCCTCCTGCCCCTGACCATGGCCGATATCGCCGCCCCGCTCGGCCTGCATGAAAGCACCATCAGCCGCGTGGTCTCCGGCACCAGCGTCGACACCCCGCGCGGCACCCTCTGGCTCCGCGCCCTGTTCTCCGCCCGCCGGGGCAACGACACCGCCGCCGATCTTTCCGCCGCCGCCCTGCGCGCGCAACTTGCCGCCCTCATCGCCCGCGAAGACCGCAGTCGCCCCCTGTCCGACGACGCCCTCGCCCGCGCCCTCTCCGCCGAAGGCGCGCTGATCGCTCGCCGGACGGTCGCCAAATACCGCGCAGTCCAAGGCATCCCCCCCGCCCATCGCCGCAAGGCCTGACCCCGCCCCTTCATCTTGGCCCAAATACCCAAAAAATCCTGAGCCAAGCGCGACCGCGCGCAGGCCAGGCAAAAGCCATGCGGGCGCATGCCCGCGCCTTTCAATAGGCCGCGATCAACGCCGCGATCCGGTCGGCCAAGCCCTCCAGATCGTCCAACGCCTCCACGCCCACCTCGGTCACCGGTACATCCATCCGCGCCCGGTGCTTGCCATAGCGCGGGTCGTAATGCCGCGCCATCAACCCCTCCGCCAGGTCCACAAACGCCCCCGCCGCCACCATGGCCCGCCACTCCGCGATCACCTCGCGCGGATGGGCCGCTGCCAGCGACGCCACCACCCCGTCCAGCCGCGCCACATCCGCTACCAGATCGGCATAGGCGCGCACCAGATACGTCGCCCGCGCCCGGCGCGGGGCCTCTATGGAAATCCGCGGCGCTGTCACCATCGCCCGCCACAGCTTGGGCGGCAGGCGGCAATCGCCTACCTTGGCGCTCTCGGCCTCCACCACCACCGGGCGGTCCGGGTCCAGCCGCGCCAGCGCCAGCGCCAACCGCCCCTCGAATGCCTTCTGGCTCGGCTGCTCCCCCATATGCCCGAACAGCGACCCGCGATGATTGGCCAGCCCTTCCAGGTCCACCACCTGCACCCCCCGCGCCGCCAACCGCGCCAACACCTCGGTCTTGGCCGTCCCGGTATTGCCGTCCAGCACGATCAGCCGATGCGCAAAGGGCTGGTCATACAGCGCCTCCACCACCAGCCGCCGCCAGCTTTTGTACCCGCCCTGCACCACCTCCACCCGCCATCCGATCTGGCTCAGGATCGAGGCGAAACTCCCCGACCGCTGCCCCCCGCGCCAGCAATAGACCAAGGGCTGCCACCCCCCCGGCTTGTCGGCCAGCGGCCCCTCCAGATGCGCAGCCGCATTCTTCGCCACCAGCGCCGCGCCCACCTTGCGCGCGGTGAAGGGGCTCACCTGCTTGTAGATAGTCCCCACCCGCGCCCGCTCGTCATCGTCCAGCACGGGAAGCGATATCGCGCCGGGGATATGGTCCTCGGCCCATTCCGCAGGCGCGCGCACATCGATGATGTCATCAAAGCGCAGCGCCAGCACATCCGCGAGGCTCTCCAGCTTCACCACCATCAGAACCCCGCCTCACAGGCCGAGACAAGCGCCGCCAGCATCGCCTCACAGCGCGCCATCTGCTCCACGCTCACAAACTCATCAGGCTTGTGCCCCTGCGCCATCGATCCGGGTCCGCAGATCACTGTGGGGATCCCCAGCCGCGCATCGAACAGCCCGCCCTCGGTGCCAAAGGCCACCTTGATCGTCCCATTGGCCCCGGTCAGACCCTTCACGAACTGCACCACATCGGCATCCGTGGGCGTGCCCAACCCCGGATAATCCCAAAGCCGCTCGATCCGTATATCCGCCTCCGGAAACTCGGCCCGCAGCGGTGCCAACACGGCCTCACAGCCCGCGCGCACCTCCTGGATCAGCCCCACCACATCCTCCCCCGCCAGCGACCGGATCTCCCAATCCGCCACCGCCGTCTGCGGCACGATGTTCACCTGCACCCCACCGTTCAGCTTGCCCACATGCAGCGTCGTGTAAGGCACGTCATAATCCCCGTCCCGCATCCCCTCGGCGGCCACCCGCGCCTGCACCCCGCGCAGCACCCCCACGAAATCCGCCGCCAGATGCAGCGCATTCAGCGCAAGCGGCGCCAGCGCCGAATGCCCCTCACGCCCCACACAGGTCGCACGCAGCGCAACCTTGCCCTTATGCCCCGTCGCCACCGCCATCCCCGTGGGCTCCCCCACGATGCACATGCGCGGTCGCACGGGTGCTCCCTCCAGCATCTCGATCATCGACCGCACGCCCATGCAGCCGATCTCCTCGTCATAAGACAGCGCCAGATGCAGCGGCACCCGCAACGGACGGCCCGCCGCCGCGAGCCCCGCCGCCTTCAACACAGCCGCTACCGCACAGGCGACAAACCCCTTCATATCCGCCGTCCCGCGCCCGTAAAGCCGCCCCTCGGCTTCCGTCAACTCAAACGGCGGCCGCGTCCAGGCCTGCCCTTCCACGGGCACCACATCCGTATGCCCCGACAGCATCACCCCGCCCACACCCACAGGCCCCACCGTCGCATAAAGATTGGCCTTGCCGCCCCCCGCATCCGGGATCAGCACCGCCTCGATCCCGGCCCCGGCCAGCACCCCCGCCACCCAATCCATCAGCGCCCGGTTGGGCCGGTCGCTCACCGTGTCAAAGGCGATCAGCCGTTCCAGTATCGCACGCGCTTCCATCGGGCATCCCTCCATCTGCGCGTCACCTAACCGCAAAGCCGCGCCAAGCGGAAGGGCCGCCCCTTCCCCCCGCGCGGCCCCGGTGCAAATGTCGCGGGGTTCCAGTCGAAAGCGATTCCCCGATGCGCCTGCCCATCCTCGCCCTCCTGACCCTCTTCGCCACCCCACTTGCCGCGCAAGAGACCTCCCCCCAAACCCCGCGCGATGCTGGCGCCGTGGCGCAACTCCTCCACGCCCAGGCGCTCTTCGAGCTCGGCCTCGCCCGCAAAGATCCGCTCGCCACCCTCGCCGCCGCGCGCCTCACCGCCGGGATCACCGCGACTGAGGCCGACCGCATCCCCGACCCGGCCGGCGAGGCCGTCCCCGCCACCTACCCCACCGCCGATTTCATGTTCACCGCCACCCGCGCCCTCGCGGCCGAGGATGACCTGGCCACCGACCTCACCGCGCGCACGCAATCCGAGGTCGCACGCACCCCCACCCTTACCGTCATCCGCTCCTCGCGCGGCATCGCGGGTGGCGCGGCGCAGGTCTACACCCTGCCCTTCTTCGCCGCCGCTTTGGCCGAGGTTGGCCTTCTGGGCGATGGCAGCGCCAATCTCGACCTGGCCGTCACCACCGCCGACGGCACCCCCATCTGCCTCGACAGCGCCCCCTCCGACCGCGCCCTCTGCGCCTTCACCCCCCCGGAAAACGCCACCTTCTCCATCACCATCACCAACCGCAGCGAAACCCCGGCCAGCTACAGCCTGCTCACCAACTAACCCATTGAATCATCTAATTTGCTGCGCAGCGAAACCCGCAGCATGATGGGCCAATGCTGCGCAGCAAAAACGCGCAAACCTGCCCATTCACCTTGGCCCAAATACCCATTCCACGCCACCACTCGCGCGACATCAGAACACCGGGCCTCCTCCCTCTCCCCCCTCTTCGGGGGGAGAGGGCCGGGGAGAGGGGGGCATCCGAAAAAGGAAAATGCCGCGCAGTCCCCCGCGCGGCATCCCCAATTCAAAAGCTGAAGATCAGAGCACCTCTGCCATCTTCACCACGCGCCCCTCGGCCACCGACTTCACCGCCGCATCGGCCAACGCCAGCGCGATCAGCCCGTCCTCGCCCGTGGGTTCTGCCTTGCCCGTCCCGGCCATCGCCGCGATGAAAGTGGCGATCTCGGCCGCATAGGCCTCGGTATAGCGCGTCATGAAGAAATCATGCAGCGGCGGGCGGGTATAGCCTGCCCCCGTCGCCACCTCGATCGACACCGGCCGCTGGTTCTCCGCCGACACCGCGCCTTTCGACCCATGCACCTCGATCCGCTGGTCATATCCATAGGTCGCGCGGCGCGAGTTCGAAATCATCGCCTGCTTGCCGCTCGCCGTCTTGAGCAGCACCTGCACAGAGTCGAAATCCCCCGCCTTCCCAATCGCCGGGTCCACCAGCACGGCGGCCGTCGCCACAACCTCGGAGATCTCTTCGCCCAACAGAAACCGCGCCATGTCGAAATCATGGATCGTCATGTCGCGGAAGATCCCGCCCGACCGCTTGATATAGTCCACGGGCGGCGCGCCGGGATCGCGGCTGGTGATCACCACCATCTCCACATCTCCGATGGTGCCCTTGTCGATCTCGGCCCGCACCGCGCGGAAATGGGGGTCAAAGCGGCGGTTGAACCCCACCATCAGCGTGCCCTTCTCGGCCCGCACCACCTCAAGGCAAGCCTTCACCCGCGCAAGGCTCAGGTCGATGGGCTTTTCGCAGAACACCGCCTTGCCCGCACGGACGAAGCGCTCGATCAGATCAGCATGGGTATCGGTGGGCGTGCAGATCACCACCGCGTCGATATCCTTTGCCGCCTCGATCGCCTCGATCGTGCGCACGTCACAGCCATACTGATCCGCAATCGCCTGCGCCGCTGCAGGCATGGCATCCGCCACCGCCACCAGCTTTGCCTGCGCGTCGCCCGTCACGGCCTTTGCATGCACCTTGCCGATGCGCCCCGCGCCCAGCAGCCCGAATCTGATTGCCATCGTCCTACTCCTTCGCCCGCTCAGGGCCTGTTCCATGCCAAAGGGGGATCACTCCCCATAGGCCCCATTCACATTCTGGTCAAAGTCCACCATCGCCCCGGTCATCACACCCGACTCGTCCGATAGCAGATAGGACACCAGCCCCGCCACATGGCCGGGCTTCACCAGCATCCCGAAGGGCTGCGCCGCCTCGGCGCGCGCCAGCCAACCGTCATCCGCCCCGTGGAAACTCCGCTGGATGGCATCCTCGCCCGGCGTGTCCATCCAGCCCACATTCACCCCGTTCACCCGGATGCGATGGGTACGCAGCGCATTGGCACTGTTCTTGGTGATATTGGCCAGCGCGGCCTTGCTGGCCGCATAACCAGCCAGAAACGACTGCCCGCAATGGCTGCTCATGGTGACGATATTCACACAAGATGCCGGATGCCCCGCCGCCACCGCCGCCTGCGCGAACCGCTGCAGCGCGAAGAACGGCCCCTTGGCATTGGTGTCCATCAGCTCATCCCACCCATCGGGCGTGGTATCCAGAATGGACCCCCGCGCGGTGGATGCCGCCGCGTTCACCAGCGCATTCAGCGGCCCGAACCGCTTCAGCGCACGGTCCACCAGTTCCACCGCCTCGCCCGCATCCTTCATGTCGGCGGGCAGGAACCGCACATCCGCGCCCTTCGCGCGCAGCCCTTCCGCCGCCGCCTCGCCCTTGGTCACGTTGCGACCGGAAATCACCAGCTTGCGGCAGCCCTCCGCCACCAGCCGCTCGGCTATCGCCAGACCCAGCCCCTGCGCGCCGCCCGTGATGACAGCCACTGTCCCCGAATGATCCGGCATGATCCCCCCTCAATGGAACGCTGCGCCCCTCAAACGGAACTTCTATTCCATTTTTCACAGCCTTCAACCCGAATATTCCATCCTGACGAAGATCGTCAGACCAGCCCCAGCTCTGCATCCGAAGCGATCCGGTCGTACTTGTCCTTCGGCGGCATCGGGCGTCCCTTCCAATGCGGCTCAAAGACAAAGGACGACCGCGCCCGCCCTTCGGGCAGCGCCCCGTTCCCCTTGCCCAGCGCGTAATCGTAATACAGCTTCACGATCTCCTCCGCCGTCACCTGCTGCGCGGCGGGATGGGCCAGACAGGCCTCACGCCACCGCGCCACCCGCGCGAAGGCCGGATCGTCGGGCAGGGCAAAGCCCTCATAGTAATCCAGAAACCAGAACCGCATCATCAGCGGCGTATAAACCGCCTCGGCCCAGCCGAACCGGTCAAACAGGAACACACCCTCCGGGTTGTAATGCCGCAGCATGTCGTCAAGCCAAGCATACTGATCCAGCAACGCCTGCCGCTTCGCCCCGGTCTGCGCCCGGTCGCGGTTCATCACATACAGATAACCCGCATTGCCGAACGGCCCTTCGCGCGTGACAAACAACCTCTCCACCGCCCGCTCGTAAGGATCCGCCCGCGCCACTGGCACCTCGGGGAACCGCTCCTCGAAATAGCGCATCAGAACAAGGCTCTCCTTCAGGATACGCCCATCCTCCAGCTCCAGCACCGGCAGCGCCGTCGTCCCCCGCGTTTTCGCCAGCAGCTCCGGATCGCGCGGCGTCGTGATGTCCACCACGCGAAACTCCACCGCCTCGCGCAAACCCTTTAGCGCCAGAAGGATTTCCACCCTTTGGGAAAAGGGACAGACAGGGATGTGATGGATGATGGGCCGGGTCATGATGTCCTCCGCAGGATGGGCAATACTGCCCATCCTGCGCGGCGTTCCGCAAGGGTCACTCCTGCGACCGCAACACCTGTGCCGGGCGCGCCGCCAGTGGCCGCAGCGCGAACAGCAACCCCGCCGCCATGGTGGCCAGCACCCCGCCCAGCACGATGGCAATGGCCGACACCGGTTCGAACCGGTAACTCGCCTCCATCACAAAGACCATCACCGCCCATCCGGCAATGCCCCCCGCGACAATCGCCACCACGCCCGCCGCCGCCCCCATCAGGGCCGACCGCAAGGCGAAACTGGCAAGAATCTTCCCCCTCGTGGCCCCCAGCGTCTTCAGCACCGCCGCCTCATAGACCCGCGCCCGCTCGCCCGCCGCTGCCGCGCCGATCAGCACGACAAACCCGGTGACCAGCGTCGCCGCTGCCGCCCAGGCGGTGGCCGTGGCTATCGCCTCAAGCGCCTCGGTCACCCGGTCAATCGCCTCGCGGATGCGGATCGCGGTCACGTTGGGATAGGCCTTCGACACATCCCGCAAAATCGCCGCCTCGGCCTCTTCCTCGGCATAGACGGTTGAGATGAACGTATGCGGTGCACCTTGCAGCGCAGTGGGGTTCATCGTCATCACGAACCCCATCCCCGCGCTGGAAAAATCCACCTGCCGAAAGCTCGTGATCGTCGCCGGGATATCGCGCCCCAGCACATTGACCACCAACTCATCCCCCAGCTTCAACCCGATCTCCTCGGCCTCCTCTGCGGCAAAGGACACCTGCGCCGGCCCGGTGTAATCCTCGGGCCACCATGCGCCCGCCACCACCTGCGCGTTCTCCTGCGGTTGGGCGGCATAGGTGATCCCCCGGTCGCCCCGCACCACCCAATGCTCGCCTGCCACCTCTTTCGCAGGCCGCCCGTTGATCTGGGTCAGCACCGCGCGCAGCATGGGCGCGCTTTCCACCTTGCTCACCGCAGGGTCACCCTCCACCCGCGCCAGAAAACCCTCGATCTGGTCGGGTTGGATATCGACAAAGAAATAACTCGGTGCGCGCTCCGGCAGATCGGTCTCGATCGCCGACCGCAGGTTGGAATCGATCTGCCCCACCGCCGCCAGCACCGAAAGCCCCAGCCCCAGCGACAGGATCACCGCCCCCGCCTCCTCGCGCGGCCCGCCAATCGCGGCCAGCGCCATGCGCAGCGGCACCCGCCCCCGCGCCAGCCCGGCCCGCGCCGCTGCACGCGCGCCCCGGCGCAGGCCCAGTGCCGCCAGTGCCAGCACCAAGAGCGCCCCGATGATCCCGCCCGCCGAACCCAGCGTCAGTTCCCACGTGCCCGAAAACCACACCGCCCCGCCCACCAGCAGCACGGCCAGCGCAGCAATCGCCCACAGATGCCGCGCCGCAGGCCAACCCGCCTGCCCTGACCCGCGATACAGCGCCGCCGCCCGCACCCCTTCGGTGCGCGCCAGCGGCCACAGCGTGAACAGGAACGCCGTCACCAGCCCATAGAACGCCGCCTCCATCAACGGCATGGGATAGAGCCCGATTTCCGCCGGGAAGGGCAGCGCCGCCTCGATCACCCCACCAAACAGGATGGGCAAACCGGCCCCCAACAGCAGGCCCAGCACCACGCCCACCCCCGCGAGAACCGCGATTTGCAGCAGATAGATGCGAAAAATCAGCCGCCCCTCGGCCCCCAGCGTTTTCAGCGTGGCAATGGTCGCCACCTTGCCATCCAGATAGGCCCGCACCGCCGCCTGCACGCCCACGCCGCCCACGGCCAGCCCGGCAATACCCACCAGAATCAGGAAAGACCCGATCCGTTCCACGAACCGCTCCACCCCCGGCGCGGCGCGGCGGCTGTCATCCCAGCCCATCCCGGCATTGGCAAATTCCGCCTCCGCACGGGCCTCCATCGCCGCAAGGTCCGTCCCCGGCGGCAGCACCAGCCGATATTCCGTCTCGAACAGCGATCCGGGTTCCAGCAAACCCGACCCCTCCAGATCCGCCGTCCGCACAATCGTGCGCGGCCCCAGCGAAAAGCCGCCATTGGCACTGTCCGGCTCGCGCAGCAGCACCGCGCCCAGCCGGAAGTCCTTGACCCCCAGCCGGAACCGGTCGCCGGGCACCAGCCCCAGCCGATCCACCAGCACCTTGTCCATCACCGCGCCGGGCGCGCCATCCTGCACCGCCAAGGCCTCGGCCAGCGTTCCGGCCTCCAACTCCAGCGCACCCAGCAGCGGATAGGCGTCATCCACCGCCTTGATCTGCGTCAGCGCGGTTTCCTCACCCACCACCGCCATCGACCGGAAATCCACAATCTCCGACACCCGGTCCGCAACGCCCTCCATCCAGGCCCGTTCCTCGGGCGTGGCAAAACGATAGGTGAACTCCATCTGCGCATCGCCACCCAGCAGCACCGCGCCCTGATCCTCCAGCCCCTGCTGGATCGCGGCTCGCACCATGCCCACCCCGGCAATCGCCGCCACCCCAAGCGCCAGACAGGCGAGGAAAACGCGAAACCCCTTCAACCCGCCGCGCAATTCACGCCGGGCAATCGTCCAAGCCAGATTCATACCAGCCCCTCACCCACCACGCGCCCATCGGCCAGCCGCACCACCCGGCTGCACCGCGCCGCCAGTTCCGGCGCATGCGTCACCAGCACCAGCGTCGCGCCATGCTTGTCGCGCAGGCCAAACAGCAGGTCCATGATCGCCTGCCCGTTCACCCCGTCCAGATTCCCCGTCGGCTCATCCGCCAGCAGGATCGCAGGCCGTGGTGCCGCCGCCCGCGCCAGCGCCACCCGCTGTTGCTCGCCGCCCGACATCTGGCTCGGATAGTGATCCATCCGCGCGCCCAGCCCCACCGACTGCAACTCCGCCTCGGCCCGCGCAAAAGCGTCGGAAACACCCATCAATTCCAGCGGCACCGCCACATTCTCCAGCGCCGTCATCGTGGGCATCAGATGGAATGACTGGAACACCACCCCCATCTTGCCACGCCGGAACCGCGCCAGCCCATCCTCGTCCATCGCCGTCAGGTCCTGCCCCAGCGCATGCACCTCGCCGCCCGTGGCCCGCTCCAACCCGCCCATCAGCATCAGCAGCGACGACTTCCCCGATCCGCTCGGCCCGATCAGCCCAAGCGTCTCGCCGCTATGAACTTCCAGTGATATACCCTTGAGTATATCGACCGGCCCCGCATTTCCCGCCAAGGTCAACCGTGCATCCTTTAGCGTAAGAACCGAATCCACCATGAAAATCGCCTTTTCGTTCCAGTCAAAGCTGCTGTCCAAAGCCACATATGGCGCGCGCACGCTGCGGCGCAACATCACATTGGCGACAGTGGCTGTAACGCTCGCGGCTCTCACTCCCGTCGCGGTCAGCGCTGAACCCGTCACCATCGTGGCCTTGGGTGACAGCCTGACCGCAGGCTATGGCCTGCCAGAGGGTGAGGGCTTCGTTCCCCAACTGCAAGGCTGGCTCACCGCGCAGGGGGCAGACGCAACGGTCATCAACGCAGGCGTCTCGGGCGATACCACCGCAGGCGGCCTGTCGCGGCTGGATTGGTCGCTCACCCCGGAAACCGATGCGCTGATCGTCACCCTCGGCGGGAATGACCTGCTCCGCGGCCTGCCGCCCGAGGAAACCCGCAAGAACATGGATGCCATCGTGAAGGCCGCCACCGAACGCGGGCTGGAGGTGTTGGTCATCCCGATGCAGGCCCCCGGCAATTACGGCCCCGAATACAAGACTGCCTTCGACAACCTCTATCCCGATATCGCCCAGACCTACGGCGCGCGCCTTGCCGTCCCCTTCTTCGCGCCCCTCGCGCCCGATGCCACCAATATGGCCGACCTCACCCCCTGGATGCAGCCCGACGGCATTCACCCCAGCCGCGATGGCGTGGCCAAGATCGTCGCAGGCCTTGGCCCCACCATCCTCGAACTTGCGCAGGCCGCGGCGGATTGATCCGGCCCAAAGGGGGGGCAACTGCCCCCCCTTCAACCCCCCTTGCACTTCCCCCCCACCCGTCCGATCACTCCGCCACCAGACGGAGCCGCGTCCCATGTCCCTCATCGCCGATCTCACCACCCTTCTGGGCGCGCCCAACGTCCTGACCGGCCCCGACATGGCCGGTTACGCGCAGGACTGGATGGGCAATTACCACGGCACCCCCATGGCCGTGGCCCGCCCCGGATCAACCGCCGAAGTCGCTGCGACCGTCAAGCTTGCCGCCGAACACCAAGTCCCCGTGATCCCAATCGCCGGCAATACCGGCCTGACCGGCGGCACCTTCACCCAAGGCGGCCTGCTCCTCTCCACCGAACGCCTCAACCGCATCCGCGACCTTCGCCCCGACGCGCGCATCGCCATCGTCGAATCCGGCGTGATACTGTCCCGCCTGCACGATGCCGCCGCCGATCACGGACTCTACTTCCCGCTCTGGTTCGGCGCGCGCGGCTCGGCCATGATCGGCGGGGTTCTCTCCACCAATGCGGGCGGCTCCAACGTCCTGCGCTACGGCTCAACCCGCGCACTTTGCCTTGGCCTCGAAGTCGTCCTCGCAGATGGCCGCGTCCTCACCCTCATGTCCGAACTGCACAAGGACAATTCCGGCTACGATCTGAAACAGCTTTTCATCGGCGCCGAGGGAACCCTTGGCATCATCACCGCCGCCGTGATGAAACTCGTCCCCGCCCCCCGCGCGCAGGCCACGGCCACGCTGGCCGCCCGCTCGCTCCCCGATGCCCTCACTCTCCTGAACCGTCTGCAATCCGCCTCAGGCGGGCTGGTCGAAGCCTTCGAATACATGCCTGCCGATTACATGCGCCGCCTGATTCAGGTCCGCCCCGATATCGGCCAGCCCTTCACTGAACCGCATGACTGCACGATCCTCGTGGAGCTTGCCGCCACCTCCCCCGCCCTGACCACGGCGCAGGCAGATGGCACCATCCCGCTCACCGATCTGCTGGAATCCACCCTCGCCAACCTGATGGACGAAGGCCTGATCCTGAACGCCCAGATCGCCCGGTCCGACGCCCAGCGCAGCGCCATGTGGGCCCGCTGCGAAGCCGCCGCAGAAATCGGCGCGGCGGTCAAACCCATGATCGACAGCGATATCGCCGTGCCTTTGGACAAGGTCGCCACCTTCCTTGACCGCATCACCCCCCGCCTTGCCACCATCGCCCCTGGTGCCGATACCGTCACCGTGGCCCATCTGGGCGATGGCAACCTGCATTTCTCGGTCTATCCCAGCGATCCGTCCAAAGCCGTCTATGACCGCGTCATCCAGGCGATCGAGGATATCGTGCAAGACCTTGGCGGTTCCTTTTCCGCCGAACATGGCGTGGGCCTGTCCAAGCTCAACTCGATGGACCGCCGCAAAGACCCCGTCGCGCTGGATGTCATGCGCGCCATCAAGGCCGCGCTCGATCCCAATAACCTGATGAACCCCGGCAAGGTCATCCCTGCCGCGAAAGCCTGATCCCAGAAAGCCTGATCCATGTCCTCCCTTGCCGTTCTGCGCGACCCGACCCTGCGCCTGATCGCCATTGCCCTGCTGCTGCTGGGGGCTCTCAACGCCTCGGTCTATCCCTATCAGTCGCTGGTGGGGATCGAACGCATCGGCATGAGCGAGACGACCTTCGCCCTCGTCCTCGTGGCCGCTTCTGCCGTGTCGGTCACCGCCTCGGTCCTGCTGGGCATCCTTACCGATCAGGGTGCGGGTCGCCGCCGCATCGCGCTGCTGACCACCGCCTCCGGCACGGCCGGCGTCGGGCTGATGTATCTGGCACCCTCCCCCCTGACCTTCGCCCTGTGCCACGGCCTGCTGTTCCCCGTTGCCACCTCGCTTTATGGCCAGCTTTTCGCCCTCGCCCGCCTCGCCCGCTCTGATGACGGGGCCGCGCGCGACGCAATCCTCGCCACCATCCGCGCCGCGCTTTCGCTCAGCTTCCTTGCCATGCTGATCTTCTGGACCTTCGCCTTCGGCGCAGGGCTGGATGTGATGGCGGTCTACCTGTCCGCCACCATCGCCGCCGTGGCCCTGTCGGCGCTTCTGCACCTCTACTGGCCACGCGACGGGCAGACCACATGGCAAGACACGCCCTCCGGCCTGAACTTCCGCCGCGCCTTGGCAGAGGTCGCCTCGCCCCCCATCCTGCTGCGCCTTCTGCTCTTGGGGGCCATCGCCTCGGCGGGCAACCTCTACATGATCCTGACCGCGCTGGTCTTCGATGCCTCGCCCACCCGCGATGCGGGCGATGTGGCGCTCTATATCGGCCTCGTCGCGGGGTGGGAGGTGCCTTTCATGCTCCTGCTGCCGCTGATCACGCACCGCTTCCGGCGCGAAACCCTGATCGGGGCCGGAACGCTGCTCTATTGCACCCATCTCGCCCTGATGCCGGTGCTGACGGAAACCGCATGGCTCTGGCTGCTGACCCTGTTCGCCGGGCTTGGCGGTGCTGCGATCCTGACCCTGCCCATCGCCTATTATCAGGATCTGCTCGCCGGTCGCCCCGGTACCTCGGGCGCGATGATCGCGCTGCAACGGCTGGTGTCGGAGTTACTGGCCGCCGCCGCATTCGCCATCGGCGTGGTGGTCGGCGGCTACGCGTTTACTGCCATCGTCGGCGCAGCCATTGCCATCACCGCCGCCGCCACCCTGATCTGGGTCGACCGCGCCCGCGCCTAAGCGTTTTTTGACACAAAAAACGCGCCGGAATTTGACGCAAATTCCGGCCCCAGCGCCGCGCCCGCAAGGGCGCCCGTTTCCTGCGTCAGGAAACGTCGCGAAATCTGCGTCAGATTTCGCCCCCGCTCACCGCCAGCTGAAGAAACCCGCAGGCGCACGCCCCAGCAATTCCTCCGCCAGATCGCGCCCCAGCGCCGCCGCATCCGCCACCGCCCCGCGCCGCTCTCCGGTGATCGACTCGCTGCCATCGGGTCGCAGGATCTCGCCCCGCAGCCAAAGCGCATCGCCCTCCAGCATCGCCAGCCCGGCAATCGGCGTCTCGCATGATCCGTCCAGCCGCGCCAGCATCCCGCGCTCGGCGGCCAGCCGCACCCCGGTTTCCCTATGATGAATGGCCGAAAGCAACCACTCAACCCGCTCATCCGCCACCCGCCGCTCGATCCCGATCGCGCCTTGCGCCACGGCAGGCAGCATCTCCTCCGGCGCAATCGCCGCCCGCGCCACATGCGCCATCCCCAGCCGGTTCAGCCCCGCCATGGCAAGGAAGGTGGCCACCGCCACACCCTCTTCCAGCTTGCGCATCCGCGTCTGCACGTTGCCCCGGAACTCCACCAGCCGCAAATCCGGCCGCCGCAGCGCCAGTTGCGCCCGCCGCCGAAGCGACGATGACCCCACCACCGCCCCGTGCGGCAGATCGGCCAGCGACGCCACACCGGGCGACACAAACCCATCGCGCACATCCTCGCGCGGCAGATAGCAATCCAGCACCAGCCCCTCAGGCTGCAACGTCGGCATGTCCTTCATCGAATGAACGGCAATATCGATGCCGCCGTCGATCAGCGCCTCCTCGATCTCGCGCGTGAACAACCCCTTCCCGCCGATCTCTTTCAGCGGCTTGTCCAGGATCTGATCACCTGTCACCTTGATGACCACAATCTCGAACGCCTCATCGGGCAGGTCGAACGCCGCCCCCAGACAACGCCGCACCTCATGCGCCTGCCACAGCGCAAGGGGGGAACCACGGGTGCCGATCTTCAGCGGTTGGGCGGGGGAGGGAAGCGGATATGTCATGAGCAAAGGCATACAACTGTCATCTTTGCCTGACAACTCTTGACAAGCCCGCGCCGCCAGCCGACCCATGACAGCATGACGCTGTTCCTGTTCTTCGCCCTTCTTGCCTCGGCCGCGCTCCTCTCTCTGGCGTTCTGGATGGAACGCAGCGCGATCCTTGGCGGCATCAACGGCGCGAACGGCCTCACCATTCTCGTGGCCTTCATCGTCTCGGCCAGCGCAACGATTCCCGTCGCCGCCATCACCTGGTGGGCAGAGGGTGCGCTTTGGGCGGCCGGGGTGATCCTGATCTCTTCCCTCTGGCATCTGGGCGCATGGCGCTTTGCCATGTCCTCCCTGCAATCCATCGTCGACCGCACAAATGGCGACACCAGTTCGAAAGCCCGCCCATGACCAAACCCACCAAGACGATCCTGCGCGCCCTCGCCGGGGAAACCCTGCCCACGCCCCCGATCTGGATGATGCGCCAGGCGGGCCGCTACCTGCCCGAATACCGCGCCACCCGCGCGCAGGCGGGCGATTTCCTGAAACTCTGCTACAATCCCGAACTTGCGGCCGAGGTCACACTGCAACCGATCCGCCGCTACGGCTTTGACGCGGCAATCCTCTTTGCCGATATCCTGCTGCTGCCACAGGCGCTGGGGCCGAAGCTCTGGTTCGAAACCGGCGAAGGCCCTCGGATGGAAACCACCACCACGATGGATCAGGTGCGCGCGCTCAAGCCGACCGATGCCATCCACGACACGCTGTCGCCCATCTATGAAACCGTCCGCATCCTCGCCCGCGAACTCCCGGCCGAGACGACGCTGATCGGTTTCGCCGGCGCGCCCTGGACAGTGGCCACCTACATGATCGCGGGCCAAGGATCAAAGGATCAGGCCGCCGCCCATGCCCTGAAGAACAGCGACCGCGCCACCTTTCAGGCCCTGATCGACCGGATCACCGACTCCACCGTCGAATACCTCTCCGCGCAAGTGAATGCCGGGGCCGAGGTGGTGAAGCTCTTCGATTCCTGGGCAGGCTCCCTCAAAGGGCAGGATTTCGAAGATTTCGCCGTCAAACCGGCCGAGCGGATCATCTCTGCCCTGAAAGACCGCCACCCCGGCCTGCCCATCATCGCCTTCCCGCGCGAGGCAGGCGATGGCTATATCGGCTTTGCCGCCAAAACCGGGGCCGATTGCGTGGCGCTGGACAATTCCATCACCCCCGAATGGGGCGCGGAACATGTGCAGCCGGGCGGCTGCGTGCAGGGCAATCTTGCCCCCGAACATATGGTCACCGGGGGCGAGGCGCTGGTCCGTGAAACCCGCCGCGTGGTGGATGCCTTCCGCAAGGGGCCGCATATCTTCAACCTCGGCCATGGCATCACGCCCGATGCAAACCCTGAAAATGTGCAACTGATGATCGACACGGTCCGCGGGGCCTGACATGACCTTCCCGCTCTGGGTCTGGGCGGCCCTCATGGGGGCGATTGCCCAGACCGGGCGCAACGCCACTCAGGCGGGGCTGACCACGGCGCTCGGCACCGTAGGGGCGACCCAAGTCAGGTTCCTCTTCGGCCTGCCCTTCGCCGCCCTGTTCCTGCTGCTCTACGCCGGATGGTCTGGCGACCCCGTCCCCCTGCCCGGCCCCACCACCCTTGGCTGGACAGCGCTTGGCGCTTGGGCCCAGATCGCAGGCACCGCCCTGATGCTGATGTTGATGCGGGATCAATCCTTTGGTGTCGCCACCGCATGGCTGAAAACCGAACCTGTCCTCGTGGCGCTGCTGGGCACGGCCCTGCTCGGCGATCATCTCACCGCAGGCACGTTCGCCGCCATCGGCATCGCCGTGGCCGGTGTCCTGATCCTGTCGGTCAAACCCGGCCCCTCCTTGGGGCATTTCTTCCACGCCCGCCCCGCCGCCATCGGCCTGCTGGCGGGCCTCGGCTACGGCCTGGCCGCCATCGGCTTTCGCGGCGGCATCACCGCCCTGCCCGATGGCAGCTTCCTCACCCGCGCGCTGACCACACTCACGCTCGCGCTCACCATCCAGACCGCCACTTTGCTGATCTGGATGCTGCTCTTCGACCGCAGCGCGCTGGCAGCATCGTTCCGTGTCTGGCGCTCATCGCTTGCCGCAGGCTTCCTCGGCGCCTTCGCCTCGGCCTGCTGGTTCACCGGCTTTTCGCTGACCAGCGCCGCCAATGTCCGCACCCTGGCGCTGATCGAGGTGCCGATGGCCCAACTCGTCTCGTGGGCCTACTTCAAACAAAAGACCACCCCAAGGCAACTGCTCGGGATGGCCGTGATCTTGTCCGGCGTCGCCGCCCTGCTCTGGCAGCAGGGCTAGGCGTTACAGGCCCGGGACCAACGCAAACTGGCTGCGCTGGCCAAAGGTGGCCTTTCCCTCGCCAAGGTTGAACGACATGCCAATTCCGACAAACGGCTCGCTCAGCTGCGTCGCGCCATCATCATATTTGGCCGATCCGATCTCTGCAAAGACCGAAGTTCCCTGGCCCACGGTGTAATTGCCCTTCACGCCAAAGCGTTGCGCGTCCAAAGCTCCACCAAAATCCGCGTTGTCATACTTCACGCCGATGCCAATGTTGTTGTTCACCGCAAACAAACCTTCGACACCGATCATGGTGCCGTCCACTCCGGAATCCTCGCCCCGCGCGATGTATCCCTCAACACTCCCTGCGCCGAAGGCCTGCCCGTATTCCACGCCATAGAATTCCTGCCGCACGCCCCCTGCGGAATCGACGCCAAGAAACAGGCCCAACGATCCCTGTGGGTTCACGTCATAAATGCCGTGCAACACCAGATTGGCGCCTTCAACACCCACAAAACCGAACCCGTATAGGCCAACATCGACCTGCACCGATGCCTGATCGGCAACCCCGAACTCAAACGAACCGGTGCCCGACAGCGTGTTGAAATCCGTGTCATCCCAGAACGCCGAATAGCCAAGGGTGATATCCCCCTTGAACTCCTGCGCCGTTGCGATGCCAGCCGAAAATGCCACCGCAAGCGCGGTGGAAATCATATGTTTTTTCATGATGCCCTATGCCTCAGGTTTATTCTTTTTGTGCATTCAGGCTATCAAACTGAAACGAATCACGCAAATCCCGTTTTTGCAACCCGGCCTGATTTTGCCGGGCCACAACACCCAAAGCGGTGTAAATAAATATTAATTTCCGCCCAGTGTCAGCCCAACAATCCCTTCAGCACGGCCAATGCGGCCTGCCCATCGGCATCATCCTCGCGCACAAGGACGGCGACTTCGCTCACCATGCCCAACTTGGCCACCATGCCCGGCCGGATCGTAAGCGTGAATCCCTCCGAACCAAAGACCACCGCCTCCACCGCATCCTTCGCGGCAAAGATGTCGTCTGACACTTCCAGATACAGCCCCTTCCGGTCGCCCGGACGGCCCTCAAAGATCACATAGCCATCCTCCGGGTCCTCGCTCGCCGCAAAGCCCACGGCATGTTCCGCCCCCTCGACATCCGTCCAGAAGGCCCGCGCCCGTATCTCGATATCCGCCATGATCTACGTCCACTTCGCGATCGGCGGCAGGCTCATCAGCACGGCATTGGCATCATGCCCGGTCTCCAGCCCGAACTTCGTCCCCCGGTCATAGACAAGGTTGTATTCCGCATAAAGCCCGCGATGGATCAACTGCACTTCGCGGTCCGCGTCGGTGAACGGCGTATTCACGCGCCGCTCGGTCACCGGCACGAATGCGGGCAGGAAATGCCGCCCCACATCCTGCGTAAAGGCAAAATCCGCCTCCCAGTCACCGGTATGCAGATCATCGTAAAAGATCCCGCCCACACCCCGCGCCCGCCCGCGATGCGGCACAAAGAAATACTCATCCGCCCAGGCCTTGAACTTCGGGTAGTAACCCGCGTCATGCGCATCACAGGCCGCCTGCATCTGGCCATGGAAATGTGCGGTATCCTCCGGATACTCGATTGCCGGGTTCAGGTCCGACCCACCGCCGAACCAGGCGGCATGCGGCGTCCAGAACATGCGCGTATTCATATGCACCGCCGGGGCATGCGGGTTCACCATATGCGCCACCAGCGAAATCCCGGATGCCCAGAAGCGCGGGTCGGTATCCATCCCCGGCACGCCGCGCGCCGCCATCGCCTTTTGCGCCCGCTCGCCCAGCGTGCCATGCACCTCGGACACGTTCACGCCCACCTTCTCGAACACGCGCCCGCCGCGCATCACGCTCATCAACCCGCCGCCGCCATCGGCCCGCGTGGTGGGCGTCACCTCGAATCGCCCCGGCGCGCCCGTTCCATACCGGTCCTCAAGCCCCTCGAACGCTGCCACGATCTGGTCGCGCAATTCGCGGAACCAGGCGGCGGCACGGGCTTTACGGGCATCAAACGGGTCGGTCATCGGTGTCTCTCCAAGTTTACACCGCCATGCCTAGCATTGGAAAACCCCGCGCGCCAACATGGCATTTGGCACCAGCCGCCCCAGCGCGTAAAATGCCCGCACACCAAAGGACATCGTCATGCGCCGCCTCCTTCTGCCTGCCCTTATGATCCTTGTCGCCTGCGGCACGCCGCAGGAACAATGCATCAACCGCAACACGCGCGATCTACGCACGATGCAGAAACTCGTCGATGAAACCCAAGCCAACCTCACCCGTGGCTATGCGATCGAGGAATACACCGTCTGGGTTCCCGTCTGGCAGATCTGCGAACGCCCGCCCGCCCCGGCACCGGACCAGCCGGCCCCGCCCCCGCGCTATTGCTTTGATGAAGAACCGCAAACGAAAACCCGGCCAAAGGCGATCGACCTGAACGCCGAACGGGCCAAGCTGGAAAGCCTGCTGCAACGCCGCGATGAACTTGCCCGCGCGGCACAGCCCGTCATCGCCCAGTGCAAGGCGCAGTATCCGGAATAATCAGCCCGAATGATTAGAACGTCGGCGCAGACACCGCATCCAGCAGGCTGCGCCCGCCATCCAGCGTCAACACCTGCCCCGTCATGAATCCGGATGCGTCCGAGGCCAGAAAATGCGCCGCCTCCGCCACTTCGTCGGCGCTGGCAATGCGGCCCAGCGGCGTGCCCGCCTCGATCACATCCCGCCAATCCGGATGCTCGCGCAACCCGCTTTGCAGCGACGCGCTCATCACCGATCCGAACGACACCGCGTTCACCCGAATCCCCTTCGTCGCCAAGGCGACAGCCAGCGACCGCGTCATCTGCTCCACCGCCGCCGAACTGATCGAATAGCCCAAAAGCTGCGGCTGCGTCCGAACGGCAGCCAGCGATGACAGGTTGATGATCGACCCGATCATCCCCTCCACCCCGGCCTTCTCCGCCTTCTGGATCATCCGCTTCGCCGTCATCTGGCTCAGCCGCAGGCTGGTCAGCAGGTTCTGCTCCAGCAACTCCTCAACCGCGTCTTTCTCCGGGTCCAGCGCATCGGACAACGCGCATTGCCGGCTCGCATTCACCAGAATGTCGATCCGGTCAAAAGCATCCACAGTCGCCGACAAAAGGTTCGCCATGGTCAGCTTCTGGCGCAAATCGCCCGCGAACATGCGCACCTGCCCCTCGGCCCGCGCCTCTTCGCCCACCTGATCCTCCAGCCGGACCTCATCCATGTCGGCGAACATCACATTCGCCCCCTTGTCCTGAAAGTGCCGCGCAATCGCCAGCCCGATCCCGTTGGCCGCCCCTGTCACGATGGCCGTCTTGCCCGATATGGAAAAGCTCATGGAATTCCCTGCCTAGCGCGCCCTGATCGGGTGCGATGCCCGTATAACCCGAAAGGCCGCATCCCCGCCAATATCCTGAACCTCACGGAACAAGGTGGTCAGCACACGATCATAGGGCAAGTGCCGGTTCGCAACCAGCCACAACACCCCCGGCGGCGACAACATCCGCGCCGCCGCGCCGATGAAGGCAATCCCCAGCCCCGGATCGGCATCCCGCCCCTGATGGAAGGGCGGGTTCATCACCACATGGTCCAGGCGCGGCAGCTTGACCGTGGTCGCATCGGCCCAGTGAAACACCGCCCGCTCATCCGTCACATTCACCCGCGCGCAATCCAGCGCATCGGCCTCCGCCTCCACCAGATGGCATTCCTTCACGCCCACCCGGCCCAGCACGGCCTGCGCAAGATACCCCCAGCCCGCGCCCAGATCGGCCACCCGCCCCTTCATTTCGGGCGGCAAGGCAGCGGCCAGCAGGGCCGACCCCCGGTCAATCCCGTCGGCCGAAAACACCCCCGCCACGGTGCGGAACCCGGCCACATCCACCGGCACATCCGCCCAATCCTCCAACCCCGGCCCCGCTGTCAGAACCGCCAGCTTGCCATGCGCCTTGGACAGCGCGTCGGACAGCACCATCCGGCCCCGCACTTCCTTCAGCAGCGCATCAATCCCGTCGGTCTTCTGCCCGTCCACCGCCACAGGCCCCCCCGGCACCACCAGCGCCGCGGCCATTGCCACCAGCGCGCGCGCCTGCGCCTTGGCGCGCGGCAGACAGACCACTGCCGCCGCATAAGGCCCGGCGCCCTCACGCAGAACAGTGTGGCCCCGCGCCGCGAACCAATCAAAATCCGGGCGGAACCCCGTGATCACCTCGACCCGGTCTTTCGGCAGATCGGCCAGATCGTCCCCGATCCGGGGACGGATCACCGCCACCTTACCCATCGCAGGCACAACGAACAGCCCGCCTTCCAGCGCCTGGGTCAGTCGGGCAGATCGCATCGCAGGTCCTCTCGCAAAACACCGCGCACCATAGGCATCGCCCCGCCGGAACCCAAGGCGAAATCTGACACAGATTTCGCGCCGTTTCCTGACGCAGGAAACGAAAAACCGCCCCCTTGGGCGGTTTCACCGGAATTTGCGTCAAATTCCGTCGCGATTTCTGCGTCAGAAATCGCTACCAAAGGGTGACCGCGTCACTCCTTCTCCATCGTGCATTGCAGCGGGTGCTGATGGCGGCGCGCGAAATCCATCACCTGAGCCACCTTCGTCTCGGCCACCTCGAAGGAAAACACCCCGACCACTGCCAGACCCTTCTTGTGGACCGTCAGCATGATATCGAAGGCCTGCGCATGGCTCAGCCCAAAGAACCGCTCCAGCACATGCACCACGAATTCCATCGGCGTGTAATCGTCGTTCAGCAGCATCACCTTGTACAAAGGCGGGCGCTGCGTCTTGGATTTGGTCTTGGTCAACAGACCCGAGTCGTTCCCCGGTCCCTGAGGGGTGCCAGACAGGATGATGGGGCTCAGGCTCACTTGACGGTGACTCCGGGTAAAAGGGTGGGGATTCGCAATAAGAGCAGTGCACAATAGTATAATCCATTCGCGCGCTTGGAAAAGGGGGCCACCCGCGCCCCGCAGCCAATGCTTGCTCCCAACCCTGTCTCACGGCATCACAGCACCGCGAACAGGGAACATCCGCGATGCCAAATGACCGCCACATCACCACCATCGGCTTTGATGCCGACGATACGCTCTGGCAGAACGAATCCTTCTTCCGCCTCACGCAAGACCGATTCACCGCGCTCCTTGCCGATTACGCCGATCCCGATCACCTGCATGACCGCCTTCTCGCCGCTGAACGCCGCAATCTCGGCCATTACGGTTTTGGCGTCAAAGGCTTCACTCTGTCGATGATCGAAACCGCGATCGAGGTGACCGAAGGCCGCGTCCCCGCCGCCGTCATCGCCGATCTCATTGCCGCCGGGCGCGAGATGCTGGAACATCCCATCGAGCTGCTTCCCCATGCCCGCACGGCCGTCGAGGCGTTGGCGGAAACGCATCGCGTCCTGCTGATCACCAAGGGCGACCTGTTGGATCAGGAACGCAAACTCGCACAGTCCGGCCTTGGCGATCTGTTCCACGGGGTCGAAATCGTGTCGCACAAGACCGCCCCCGCCTATGCCACGATCTTCACCCGCCACGGCCACGGCCCCGACCGCGCGCTGATGGTGGGCAACTCCCTCAAATCCGATGTCATCCCCGTGATCGAGGCGGGCGGCTTCGGTGTCCACATCCCCCATGGGCTGACCTGGGCGCTGGAACATGCCGATCCGCCCAGCGATCACCCCCGTTTTGCGGCGCTCGATCACCTCGGCCTTCTCCCCGATCTTGTATCCAATCTCGGCTGACACACCAAACCTAGCGGCCACTCACAACACCCGGCAGGTTTGCAACATCTCAGCTACACCGTGAAAGCCATTGAAATTCAGGGGTTTTCCGGAAGAAACCCATGTGCTAACTTTTGACCCAGCAGATAAGTCCCACAAAAAACCGGGGCAACCTGAGGCAGGCACAAGGAACCAGCGACGTGGCATCGCTCATTGGGCATTACGCCCGTTTTCTTACATTCATGGCATTCGCGGCATTTTCCGCGCTCCTCGCCGCGTCACCGTTGCGCGCCGCGCCTTATGCCTCGATCGTGATCGATGCCCGCACCGGCGAGGTGCTCTATTCCGAAAACGCCGACACCCGCCTGCACCCGGCCTCGCTGACCAAGATGATGACGCTCTACATCGCGTTCGAGGAAATTCAGCGCGGCAACATCTCGCTCGACACGATGGTCACCATCTCCAAACACGCCGCCGCCCAGCCGCCCTCGCGCCTCGGCCTTCGGTCAGGGCAAAAGATCTCGCTGCGCAACCTGATCCGCGCCGCCGCCATCAAATCCGCCAACGACGCTGCCACCGCCATCGGTGAAGCGATCAGCGGCAATGAACCCGATTTCGCCCGCCGCATGACCCGCACCGCCAAGGCGTTGGGGATGTCGAACACCACCTTCAAAAATGCCAACGGCCTCACCGCGCAGGGCCATCTGTCCTCGGCCCGCGACATGACGATCCTCGGCCGCCACCTGTTCTACGATTTCCCGCAGTATTATAACCTCTTCTCGCGCCGCTCGGTCGATGCGGGGCTGGCCACGGTGAACAACACCAACCGCCGCTTCCTGGATGCCTATGAAGGCGCCGATGGCATCAAGACAGGCTACACCGTTGCCGCCGGCTTCAACCTCACCGCTTCGGCAGATCGCGGCGGCAAGCGTCTGATCGCCACCATCTTCGGCGGCAAATCCACCGCCGACCGCAACGCCAAGATGATGAAACTGCTCGACCTCGGCTTCGGCAAGGCCCCGCGCAACGCGCCCGTCAACCCGCCCGACGCGCCCAGCTATCAGGGCGGCGAAGAGATGCTCGTCGCCGACACCGATCTTCCCGTCACCGCCGATGGCGCAGGCAAGACGGTCCGCGCCTCCATGCAGATCACCACATCGCTGCGCCCGCAGGCCCGGCCCGGCGCGGCCAGCGCGCCGCCCGAAACCGTGGTCGCCACGGCCGAGGCCGTGGATGCCATGCAATCGGGCATCGAAGGCGCCCTCGCCGCTGCCCTCGCCCCCGAAGACAGCCTTGAGGCGCAGGCCGCCGAACTGGCGCAGGCCGCAGCACCTTCTGCCGCGCTGGCCGTCGATGATGTCGAACTGGCCTCGGCCGGCACCAGCGCCACCGACGCCCTGCCCGATGCCGAAGCCCTCGCCGCTGCGCTTGCCCCCTCGCCCGAAGGCACAGCGACCGAGGCCATGACCGCAGCCGCCCCAACAGAGCCGGAACCCGAAATCATCCCCTTCCAGGTCGTCTCTGCCGCAGGCGTGGCCGTCTCGCCCCGCCCGCAAAAGCGCAACGCCCCGATCTTTGATGATGTCAGCGCCCCCACCACCACTGACCTGCCCGCAGAGCCAGAGGTCATCCTGTCCATTTCCACCTCGGGTGACAGGCATTGGGGCGTGAATGTGGGCCGCTTTGGGTCCAGCTACGATGCCGAACGCGCGCTGCTGCGCACGCAGTTGGTGGAAACCGCCACGCTGAACGGATCGCTGCGCAAGGTGATGCCTCGCAGCGGCGGCTTTGACGCCACCTTCGTGGGGCTGACGCAGGATCAGGCCGATCTGGCCTGCCGCCGCCTGCAGGCCCGCGCGATCCAGTGCTTCACGATGGGGCCGTAACGGCCCCCTCACCCGCAATTTAAAATCCTGCAAGGATTTCCTGCGTTTTCTGTGTCAGAAAACGGCGCGGAATTTGTGTCAAATTCCGCTCCCCGCTCACGGCTTGGGGTGGTCGTCCCATTCCTTGGTCAGGATGCGGTTCGCATCCCCTTCAGGATCGTCATACTGCTTGTTCTTCATCGCCCAAAAGAACGCGACCAGCCCGATCCCGCCCAGAAACAGCGACATCGGGATCAACAGGCTCAGGATCGACATCGCATTCCCCTCACTTCAACCTTAACGCATTCAGCGACACGGTGATGGAGGACAGGCTCATCGCCGCCGCCGCCGCAAGCGGTGTCGCCATCCCGACCAAGGCCAGCGGCACCGCAATCACATTATAGGCCGCCGAGATTCCAAAATTCTCGACAATCCGGCGCGAGGCTTGGCGGCTGATCCGCAGCGCATCCCCGATGGGCGCCATGTCCTGCCCCAGCAGCACGATGTCCGATGCCACCCGCGCCGCATCCAGCGCGCTCGCGGGCGATACAGACACATGCGCCGCCGCCAGCGCCGCCGTGTCGTTCAGCCCGTCGCCCACCATCAGCACGCGCCGCCCCTCAGCCGTCAGCCGCGCCACGGTTGCGGCCTTCTCGGCGGGCAGCGCACCCGCAGTCCAGTCGGCAATCCCCAACCGCCCGGCCAGTTCCCCGACCGCCCCGGCCACGTCGCCCGATACCAGCATCACGCGCAGCCCCTGCGCCCGCAGGCTCGCCACCGCCTCCGCCGCACCGGGGCGCAGGCTGTCGGCAAAGGTGAATGCCCGCGCCGCGCCTTCACCTGTGCACAGATAGGTCGCCGTCACGCCCAGCGGATCGCTTCCGCACCATTCCGCCCGCCCCAGCCGCACCCGGCGGCCCTTCCAGACCCCCTCGACGCCATAGCCCGGAACCTCGCGCAGTTCTTCCACCCGCGCCGGATGGATGCCTGCCGCCCGCGCCCCGGCCACCAGCGCCAAGGCCAGCGGATGCGACGATGCCGCCGCCAATGCCGCCGCGACCTCTACCGCTGTCACCGGATGCTCACCCAGATTGGTCACCTCCGGCGCGCCCATGGTTAGCGTCCCGGTCTTGTCGAACACCACCGTATCCACCTCGGCCAGCCGCTCCAGCGCCGTACCATGCTTGATCAGCAACCCCTTGCGGAACAACTTACCTGACGCCGCCGTCACCACCGCAGGCACCGCCAAGCCCAGCGCACAGGGGCAGGTGATGATCAGCACGGCGGCAGAGATGTTCACCGCAAAGCGCAGATCACCCCCGGTCTTCCACATCCAGAAGCCAAACGCGCTGAAAGACAGGATATGAACCAGCGGCGAATAAAGACGCGCCGCCCGCTCGGCCAGCGACGTGTACCGCGTCTTCGCACTCTCCGCGACGGCCACCAGATCGGCCATGCGATGCAGGCTCGATGACCGCCCCGCCGCCGTCACGCGCACCACCAGCGGCCCGGTCAGGTTCACCTCGCCCGCCGATACCACAAGGCCCTCCCCGGCAAAGACCGGCAGGCTTTCCCCCGTCAGCAGCGAACGGTCCAGTTCCGACTGGCCCTCAACCACCACGCCATCCACCGGCATCCGCCCGCCCGGGCGCACCCGCACCAGATCGCCCGCCATTACCTCGGCAATCGGCAGCACCACCTCAACCCCATCACGCAGCACCGTCGCGCGCGGCACTTCCAGCGCCGCCAACTCCTCCGCCGCCGACCGCGCCACCGCCCGCGTGCGATGGTCCAGATAGCGCCCCGCCAGCAGGAAGAACGACAACATCACCGCCGCGTCGAAATAGGCGTGATGCCCCGATTTCCACGTCTCGAACAACGAAATCCCCGATGCCAGGATCAGCGCAAGGCTGATCGGCACATCCATCCCCAGCCGCCCCACCCGCAAACTGGCCCAGGCCGATTTAAAGAACGGCTGCCCCGCGAACACCACCGTGGGCAGCGCAATCGCGGCGGAAATCCAGTGAAACAGATCGCGTGTCGCATCCCCTGCCCCCGACCAGACGGCGACCGACAGCAGCATGACATTCATCATGCTGAACCCCGCC
Source organism: Variovorax paradoxus (assembly GCA_943370085.1). Lineage (GTDB taxonomy): Bacteria > Pseudomonadota > Alphaproteobacteria > Rhodobacterales > Rhodobacteraceae > Paragemmobacter. The sequence continues at coordinate 197,891 of CALRPT020000003.1, forward strand.
ACCCCCAACCGCATCAGCAGATCACGCCCCTGCCGGTCCGTCTCGGTCGTGCTCAGCAGTCCGGGGTCCAGCTCATGCGCCTCATACCCCACCCCCTTCAGCGCCGCGATCAGCGGCTCGGCCGTCACCTCCGTGTCCGCATCCACGCTCACCCGCCGCAGCGACAGGTTCACCCGCGCGCTGCGCACACCCGGCACGGCTTGCAGCGCCTGCTCCACCGTCACCATGCAAGCCGCACAATGCGCCGTGGGCAGCGACAGCATCAATCGCGCCCCCTGCATATCCGCCGCCATGGCCGCGATGTTCTGCGCGCTCGGCGCGGCAATGCAGGCCGGGCAGGCCGCCGCCGATACATGTTCCTGCATGGGTCCGGTCTGGGGGCCTGACAGGGGCGCAGAAACCGTCATCGCCTACCCCTGCGCCTTATCCATCACGAACAGCTCCAACCGCTGCTTGAACTTGGTGCCATCCTGCGCCTCGGCCTCGACCACCAGCATCCACTTGCCCCAGTCCAGCGCAACATCCGCCTGCCAGACACCGGCCACGCGTTCAAACTCCGGCCGCTTGTCCTGACGCGATTCCGTCGTCCGCCCCACCAGCACCGCCAGCGACTGCATCGCTGCGGGCAGACCGTCGGAATCCGTCACGGCCAGCGTCAACCTGCCTTCCGTGTAATCCGTGGCCACCGTCCAGCCCAGCGCCTCCTGCGCCTTGCGGTCCGCGTCAAAGGTCTGGCTCGCGACATAGCCATTGGCCACTTCCAACCCCGGAAAGGTGCTGATCGCCTGATAGGCCATCACCAGATTGACCGCGATGATCACGCCAAACGCGCCCACCGCGATCCCCAACACATGCTTGCCCTTCAGTTCCGCCATCTTACTGCCCCCTGCCATTGAACACGGTATCATGATGCACCCGCGCCGTCCCCCGCGTATCCGCGATCCACAGCCGCAGGTCCGTCCGGTCTGTCACTGCCGCCGGCGATCCCGGCCCGGCCTCGATATACACCCGCTGCTGAAGGGTCTCATTCGCGGGCACCCGCACCAGCGCGTCCTCGCTGCCTTCCAGCCGCAACACCAGCCCCGCCTCGGATGTGACAGAGACGGAGAACAACGCATCATCGCCGGTCTTGTTGCGCAGCCGCAGGTCATAGGTGTTGCGGATCGTGCCGTCCGACAGCGTCACAAAAGTGGGGTTGCGGACCGGCGACACGTTCACGTCGATCTCTGACCGCATGAACAGCGCCACCACCAGCCCGACGCCCACCGCCGCCCAAAGCACGGTGTAAAGCATCGTCCGCACACGGAACACATGGCTCCACACCGATTTCGGCGTCTGCCCCGCCTTTTCGCGCACCTCGTCGGTCAGCGCCATATAGCCGATCAGGTCGCGCGGTTTGCCGATCTTGTCCATCGTGTCATTGCAGGCATCGATGCACAGTCCGCAGGTGATACAGGCCAGCTGCTGCCCGTTGCGAATGTCGATCCCCATCGGGCAAACGTTCACACAGGCCATGCAATCGATGCAATCGCCCTGCCCCTCGGGCACCTCACCCTTGTGCAACTTGCCCCGCGGCTCGCCCCGCCATTCGCGATAGGCGATGGTCAGCGTGTCCTCATCCATCATCGCCGCCTGAATCCGAGGCCAGGGGCAGGCATAGATGCACATCTGCTCCCGCGCGAACCCGCCAAAGGCAAAGGTCGTCAGCGTCAGGATCAACATGGTCAGATAGGCAATCGGATGAGCCGTGCCCTGCACCAGATCAACGGCCAGCGTCGGCGCGTCGGTAAAGTAGAATATCCACGCCCCACCCGTGGCCAAGCCGATCAGCAACCAGATCGACCATTTCACCGCGCGTTTGCGGATCTTTTCCCCATCCCAGCCCTGCCGATGCAGGCGAATGCGCGCGTTGCGATCCCCCTCGACCCAGCGTTCGACAAGAATATACAGATCCGTCCAAACCGTCTGCGGGCAGGCATAGCCGCACCAGACCCGCCCCGCCGCGCTGGTGAACAAGAACAGCCCCAGCCCGGCCATGATCAGCAAACCGGCCACGAAATAGAATTCATGCGGCCAGATCTCGATCATGAAGAAAAAGAACCGCCGGTTCGCCATGTCGATCAGCACCGCCTGATCCGGCAGGTTTGGCCCCCGGTCCCAGCGGATCCATGGCGTCAGGTAATAGATCCCCAGCGTCACCGCCATGATCCACCATTTCATGGACCGGAACGCCCCCTTCACCCGGCGCGGAAAGATCGGCTCGCGCGCGGCATAAAGGCTTGGCGGTTCGACATCTGGGCTGGACACGGCATTCTCCAAGGATTCGGATAGCCCCGGTATCCTGCACCATGGCCACCCGCACATTGACATGCATCAATCCATCATCCGCGATGCACCTTTGTCGCAGGCCCCGATCCCAATGCGGCACAGTTCCAAGAATTTTCCCGAAAATTCTTGGAACGCCCCGGCGAAAAATTTTCATGCAGAACAACCGCCTGCCGCTATCTGATCACCATCCTGTGACCACAGGTAACGCCCCGCGCCCGCGCGCGAAGGGACAGGACAACGATCTGTATTCCCCCGCGTCTGACACCAATTTCCCATGGAACCCCTGCCCGATGCTCCAACTCCTTCTCGCTTACGGCGCTGGTCTCCTGACGCTGATCAACCCCTGCGTCCTGCCGGTGCTGCCCATCGTGCTTGCCTCGTCTCTGTCGGCCGACCGGCGCGCGCCTGTGCGTCTCGCAGCGGGGATGAGCCTGTCTTTCGTCGTCCTCGGTGTCGGCCTGTCCGCTGCGGGGTCCAGCCTTGGCATATCGCCAGAGGCGGCGGCGCGCGGGGCGGCCTTCCTGATGGCCGGGTTCGGCCTGTTCATGCTGGTGCCCAGTCTCTCTGCCGGTTTCGCCACCGCCACCGCAGGCCTCGCCTCCCGGGCAGATCAGACCCTGCGCACGGACTGGGCCGCCTCGCCATCAGGTCAGCTGCTCGGCGGCCTTCTTCTTGGCGCGGTCTGGAGCCCCTGCATCGGCCCCACCCTCGGCGCTGCCATCTCGCTGGCGGCGCAGCGCACCGATCTGCTGGGCGCCACGCTCGTCATGATCGCCTTCTCCGCCGGGGTCTCCACCCTGATCCTTGCGCTTGCCTATGGCGCGAAATCCCGGCTTCAGGCCCGCAAGGCGCTTCTCGCCCGGCTCGCCCCCAAGGCCAAACCGATCCTCGGCGCGGCCTTCCTTGCCGTGGGCCTCTTCCTCTGGTTCGGCCTCAATCACCCGGTCGAGGCATGGCTGCTCGACACGCTTCCCCCTTGGCTGACCGATCTTTCGGTCGCGCTCTGATCCATCCCACCTGAAAGGACCACCCCATGATCACCCGCCGCACCTTGCTTGCCTCAGGCGCCGCCCTGCTTGCCCTGCCCATGGCCGCGCAGGCCGAAATGGCCAAGCTGTTCTACACCCCCGGCCTTGCCGAACAGGACATGGCCGATGGCCGCGTGATCCTGTTGGATTTCTGGGCCAGCTGGTGCTCTACCTGCCGCGCGCAGGTGCGCGTGATGGATGAGTTGCGGGCTGAAAACCCCGCCTATGACGCCGCCATCCGCTTCATCACCGTCGATTGGGATGAGCATGGCGAAGGCGCATTGTCCAAAAGCCTGAACATCCCGCGCCGATCCACGCTTGTGCTGCTGAAGGGCAAGACGGAACTGGGCCGCAGCGTCGCTGGCACCTCGTGCGAGGAAATCAAGAAGCTGCTCGATGCGGGCCTTGCTGCCGCCGAAGCCTGACCGCCCCAAAAGAAAAAGGCGGGGTCAACCGACCCCGCCTTTCCCGACTCTGCACAGGGTCAGATCACTGACCGCCGCCGCGCGAATGGACATAGGCCGCCACAGCCCGGATCTCATCCTCGCTCAACCGCCCGGCCCAGTTCGGCATCACGCCGAACCGCGCGTAGACGATCGTTTCCTTGATCTTCTCGCGGCTGCCCCCATAAAGCCAGATCGCATCATTCAGGCGCGGCGCGCCTTGCGTCGGGTCGCCCTCGCCCGCCTCCATATGGCAAGCGGCGCAGTTCTCGGCGTAAAGCGTCGCGCCTTCCGTGGCCATGGTCGCGTCATGCTCCTGCCCAGAGATGGCCAGAACATGCTCCACCACCGCATCGATCTGCACCGGTTCCAGCAATTCATCCACACCGAAGGCAGGCATCTGCGAATAGCGCGCATCCGGATCGGTCGTGTTGCGGATGCCATGGGTGATGGTCAGATGGATATCCTCGATCGTCCCACCCCACAGCCAATCATCGTCCAGGAGATTGGGGTATCCCTTGCCTTCCACGCCCGCTGCGCCCGACCCGTGGCAAGTGGAACAATTGGTGCGGAACACCGATGCCCCGGCCGGCTCGGCATAGGCCATCAGCGCCGTATCGGTCGGGATCGACGCCAGCGGCGCCGCGATCAGGGCGGCCTTGATCTCGGCATTGGCCGCATCAAAGCGCTCGATCTCTTTGACCACATCCGCGCGGGTTGATGCCCCCAGAACCCCCGGCGTCGCCCCGTTGATCAGAGGCCAGGCCGGATAGGCGATCATGTAGCCCACCGCCCAGAGGATCGTGGCGTAGAAGGTCCACACCCACCAGCGCGGCATCGGGTTGTTCAGTTCCTCGATCCCGTCCCATTCGTGCCCCGTCGTGCCGACCGGCTCGTTGGGCTTTTTCGTCACTTGCTTGGCGCACATCGCTCACGCCTCCTTCTGGCTGCTGGCGGGGGCGCGATTTGCATCGCGCCCGGCCTCGCCCGCCGGTTTCGACTCGTTTCGAAAGATCTGCATCGCGGCCTCGTCATGCACCGGCTTGCTGCCGGGCCGGAACGCCCAGATCACCACACCGATGAAGATCAGCGTCAGTGCCACCAGCGCCCAACTGTCCGCGAATTCCCTCAGAAAGCTGTAGGTTTCCATCTCGCCCCCTCACCGGCTCGCATCCGGGGTAAAGGTCGAAAAATCGACCATCGTCCCCAGAACCTGCAGATAGGCGATCAGCGCATCCATTTCGGTCAGTTGCGGTTGCCCGTCGAAATTCGACACATTCGCCTTGGCATAGCGTTCCTGCAGCCCGGCGTAATCGCTGTTCGGGTCGGCCTGCGCGGTGAAATCGGCCACCGCGTTTTCCATCATCGCCTCATCATAGGGCACCCCCACAAAGCGGTGGGTGTTCATGATCTGCGTGATGTAGCGCCCGTCGATCTCGGCATTCAGCAGGTAGCCATATTTCGGCATCACCGATTCCGGCACCACCGATTGCGGGTCCGTCAGGTGGTCCACATGCCAGGCATCCGAATACCGCCCGCCCACCCGCGCCAGATCCGGCCCGGTGCGCTTTGACCCCCACTGGAACGGATGGTCGTACATCGACTCCGCCGCCAGGCTGTAATGGCCATACCGCTCCACCTCATCCCGCATCGGACGGATCATTTGGCTGTGGCAGACATAACATCCCTCACGGATGTAGATATCCCGCCCCGCCAGCTCCAGCGGGCTATAGGGGCGAACCCCTTCCACCTTCTCGATCGTGTTCTCCAGATAGAACAGCGGCACGATCTGCACGATCCCCCCGATGCTCACCACCAGAAGCGACAACACCAGAAGCAGGGTCGCATGGGTCTCAATCGCTTTATGCTTGTCAAGAAAAGCCATCTCTCATGCCCCCCCTTACTCTGCCGGAACGGAGTTGTTGGCGTTGACGGGCGCCTTTGCAGGCTGCGCCCGCACCGTCATCCACAAATTGTAGGCCATGATCAGCGCACCGGTCAGGAACATCGCCCCACCCAAGCCGCGCACCACATACATCGGGAACTTCGCGGCCACCGTGTCGGCGAAGGCGTTCACAAGGAACCCGTTCGCATCCACTTCGCGCCACATCAGCCCTTCCATGATGCCGGTGACCCACATCGAGGACGCGTAAAGAACGATCCCGATCGTCGCCAGCCAGAAGTGCCAGGACACCAGCTTGAGGCTATACAGCCCCTCCCGGTTCCACAGGCGCGGCGTCAGGAAGTACAGCGCGCCAAAGGTGATCATCCCGTTCCAGCCCAGCGCACCGGAATGCACGTGGCCGATGGTCCAGTCGGTGTAATGGCTCAGCGAGTTGACGGCCTTGATGCTCATCATCGGGCCTTCAAAGGTCGACATCCCGTAGAACCCGACCGACACCACCATCATCCGGATGATCGGATCGGTCCGCAGCTTGTCCCAGGCGCCCGACAGCGTCATCAGCCCGTTGATCATGCCGCCCCAGCTTGGCATCCACAGCATGATCGAAAAAGTCATGCCCAGCGTCGATGCCCAATCCGGCAGCGCGGTATAGTGCAGGTGGTGCGGACCGGCCCAGATATACAGGAAGATCAGCGCCCAGAAGTGGATGATCGACAGCTTGTAGGAAAACACCGGCCGCTCGGCCTGCTTGGGAATGAAGTAGTACATCATCCCAAGGAAACCTGCGGTCAGGAAGAAGCCCACCGCGTTATGGCCATACCACCACTGGATCATCGCATCCTGCACGCCCGCCGTGACCTGCACGGATTGCGACGAGAAGATGGAAACCGGGATCGCCAGATTGTTGCCCACATGCAGCATCGCAATCGTCACGATGAAGGCCAGCAGGAACCAGTTCGCCACATAGATATGCGGCTCTTTCCGGTTGATCAGCGTGCCCATGAACACCGCCAGGAACGACAGCCAGACCACCACGATCCACCAGTCGATATACCAGACGGTTTCGGCATATTCCTTGGATTGCGTGCCGCCCAGAACATAGCTCGTCGCCGCCAGCACGATCATCAACTGCCAGCCCCAGAACACGAACCACGCAAGGTTCCCGCCCCACAGCCGCGCGGCACTTGTGCGCTGCACGATATAGAAGGACGACATGATCAGAGCATTGCCACCAAAGGCAAAGATTACCGCACTTGTGTGCAGCGGCCGCAACCGTCCAAAGTTCAAAATCCCCTGCGCCCATTCAAAGTTCAGCGCCGGAAAGGCCAGCTGAAAGGCGATCCAGACGCCCACCAGAAAGCCCACCACGCCCCAGAAGGTCGTAGCGATCACCCCGGCGCGCACCACGCCATCCAGATATTCATTCGGTGTTGCCAGCTTCGGCTCGCCCATCGTGCGCAGCGTCCACATGAACGTAAGCCCCGCCGCCAGCATCACCACCAGCGCGTTGACCTGATAGGCCAGGTCCCATGCATAATTGGTGGCGATGGCGGCAAAAACCGCAATCACCCCCAGCACGACCAGTTTCGTGTAATCCCACATTTTGCGTCCCTTCGTCTCGTGTCCCGGCCTTGACCCTGAGAATCTGGTCAGGCGGGGCCTCTTGCGACTGGTACGCTTTTGCGGCGACCGGCCATTCTGTGCCTTGATCCATATCAACAATCTGTGCGCCCCGGATTGACCTCTGTCAAAGCAATCCCCGTCGCGCGGCATTATGTCTGGGCCATCCCATGAAAGAGGAGGCACCCCATGGCCTACAAAACCCTGCTCACCGTCGCGACCCGTGCCGAGCGCTGCGAACTTGCCATCACCGGCGCAGCGGCCATCGCCACAGCCCATGACGCCCATCTTGATATCCTCGCCCTCGGCGTCGATGTCACCCAGATCGGCTATTCCTATGTCGGATCAGGGGCCGTCATCCTGCAGGCCACGCTCGACCGTGCCGAACAGGAGGCGAAAGAGATCGAAAAGGCCGCCCGCAAGGCACTGGCCGAACAGGATCCCGCCCTGCGCTACGCGCTTGAGGCCGCGATGACCCAACTCGGTGCGCTCACCGAACTGGTGGCCCAGCGCGCGCGCTTTGCCGATCTGGTCGTCCTGCCGCGCCCTTACGGGCAGGGTCTGGGAACCGAAGCTGAGGCCGTCGTCGAAGCTGCCCTGTTCGAAGGTCACGCCCCGGTGCTGATTCTGCCTGACAGCGGTGCAGGCCATGCCGCAGCGCCCCGCCGCGTCGTGATCGCCTGGAACCAGAGCGCCGAGGCGATGGCCGCCGTCCGCAAGGCGCTGCCCATCCTAAAACAGGCCGATCTGGTCAGCATCACCGTGATCGACCCGCCGCAGACGGGCGTCGAACGCTCTGATCCGGGCGGGATGCTATGCCAGATGCTCGTGCGCCACGGGGTGAAGGCCGAGGTTACCGTGCTTGCCCGCACCCTGCCCCGCGTGTCCGATGTGTTGGCCCGCCACGTGCGCGACAGCAATGCCGACCTTCTGGTGATGGGTGCCTATGGCCATTCCCGCTTCCGCGAGGCGATCTTGGGCGGGGCCACGCGAAACATGCTCGAACAGGCGGAAGTGCCTGTCCTGATGGCGCGCTAATCCGGCAAGGCGAAGTTTGACGCAAACTTCGCGCCGATTTCTGACGCAGAAATCGGTCCCCGGAATTTGCGTCAGGCTCCGCCCCCAGAACCCGGAATTTGCTTCAAATTCCGACGCGGTTTCTGCGTCAGAAACCGCATCCCCCAGCTGTGCAGGCATGCACCGTTAACCATTAACCGCGCCCGATCCCTGCCAAGAATTGTATGCAGGCCTTGCTGCACGGTGCGCTGCATCAGTGGCGGCACACACGCCCCACCCTTCGCCCAAGGCAAGGCTCAAAAGCAGCGTTGCCAATTGTGCAAAGCCGCACCCTAAACCACGAACAGCGCCTGCCAACTCTCAAAATTTGTATGCACACCCGTCTGCACTGCGGTGCTGCACCAGCGGCTGCACAGCCGTTTTCCCTCAAGCAGCTAAACTTCGCAGGAATTTCAGGCTGTTAACCTAATTCAGATAACCGCCGTCGCTGTCATCGCCGGTCTCTTCCACCAAACGGTCGAAATCCGGCACGATGATGTGGCGCTTGCCTTCCAGCTCGATCACCCCATCCCGCTTCAACGCGCTGACCTGGCGGCTCACCGTCTCCAGCGTCAGGCCCAGATAATCCGCCATTTCCTCGCGTGTCAGCGGCAGGTCGAACACGATACCGCCCTTCGCCGTCTTGGGCTTCAGGCTGGCATCCCGCCGCGCGATGATCGCCAGCAGCGACGCGATCTTCTCCCGCGCCGTCTTGCGCCCCAACAGCAGCATCCATTCCCGCGCCGCATCCAACTCGTCCAGCGTCATCTCCAGCAACCGCTGGGCGACATGGGGGGTGGATTGCATCAACTCCTCGAACGGCTTCTTGCGAAAACAGCACATCACCAGATCGGTCGTCGCCGTCACGTCATAGGCAGCCGTCGATCGCCCTGGCCGCCCCACGAAATCCGATGGCAGCAAAAGCCCCACCATCTGCCGCCGCCCATCCTCCATCGTCTGGGTCAGCGTGGCGATCCCGGTCACGACCGACGCCACGAAATCCATCCGGTCGCCCGACCAGATCACCGTCTGCCCGGCCTGAAAGCTGCGGTAATACTTGATCTGCTCCAGCTTCGCCAACTCATCCGCTTCACAGCGCGAACACACCGCGCGATGCCGGATCGGGCAATCTCCGCAATCGTGCGAGGTGATGTGCAGATCATGATGGGCCATGCGCCGCCTTTCCGTGCCGACCCCGATATTCCCCCGCGAAGCGGTTTGATCTGAATCAAGGCTCAAATGTTGTTCGTATCCCAAGGTACGCGAATGACACATGAATCGCAACTCACCCGTCTTGGTCTTTTTGACGCGCGCGTGCCGCGCTACACCAGCTATCCCACCGCGCCGCACTTTGCGCCGGGTGTCGGCGAAAGCGATTTTGTGAAATGGATTCAATCCATTCCGGCGGGCTCAGCGATCTCGCTCTACCTGCATGTGCCCTTCTGCCGCCGCCTGTGCTGGTTCTGCGCCTGCCGCACGCAGGGCACCTCGTCCGATATCCCGGTCCGCGCCTATGCCGCCACGCTCAAGGCGGAAATCGCGCTTCTGAAACGCCACCTCGCCCCCGGCATCACCCTGTCTCGCCTGCATTGGGGGGGCGGCACGCCCACCCTTTTGCCCGCCGATCTGATGCGCGATCTGGCCGACACGATCTTTGCCGCCGTCCCGATGGGCGCGGATGCCGAGTTTTCGGTCGAGATCGACCCGAATGAAATCGACGAAGCCCGCCTCGACGCGCTCGCCTCCGCAGGCATGAATCGCGCCTCCATCGGGGTGCAGGATTTCGATCCCGAGATTCAGAAAACCATCGGCCGCGAACAAAGCTATGATCTGACCCGCCGCGTCGCCGACATGATCCGCGCGCGCGGTGTGCGCAGCCTGAACGCCGATATCCTCTATGGCCTGCCGCACCAGACGCGCATCCGGATCGCGGATTCGGTCCAGAAACTGCTGACCCTCACCCCCGACCGTGTGGCGCTTTACGGCTATGCCCATGTCCCGTGGATGAGCCGCCGCCAGCAGATGATCCCGTCTGACGCCATGCCGACACCCGAAGAACGCCTCGGCCTGTTTGAAACCGCGCGGCAGTTGTTCACCTGGGATGGCTATCAGGAAATCGGGATCGACCATTTCGCCCGCCCCGATGACAGCATGGCCATCGCCGCCCGAAACGGCACCCTGCGCCGCAATTTTCAAGGCTATACCGATGACACCGCCCCCGTCCTGATCGGCCTCGGTGCTTCGTCCATCAGCCGCTTCCCGCAGGGCTATGCGCAAAACGTCTCCGGCACGTCCGATTACACCAAAGCCGTGCGCAGCGGCCACTTCTCCACCCATCGCGGCCATGTCTTCCAAGGCGAAGACCTGCTGCGCGCCCGGATCATCGAAGCGCTGATGTCTGATTTCCACGTCAGCCGCGCCGAACTCTCGCGCAACTTCGCCACCCCCGCCGAACGGGTGGATCATCTCTTGCGCAACGCCGCCGACGCCTTCCCCGGCATGGTGGACCTCACGGCCGATGGTCTGTCCATCCCGCCCAAGGCGCGGCCCCTGACCCGCATGATCGCCCGCGCCTTTGACGCCTATGATCACAGCAAGGCGCAGCACTCCGCCGCGATCTGAACGCCCTTACGGCGCAAAGCTTTCCACATGGGCCACCATGCGCGGCAGGCACACGCCGCGCAGGTCATAGCGTTCCACCGCCGTCCGCCGCGCCGCATCGCGCAGGCCCTGAAACCGCGCGGGCTCTGCCAAAGCCTCGGTCAGCACCCGCGACCAGGCGGCAATGTCAAAGAAATCCACCAGCAACCCGTTCTCCCCATGCCGGATCACCTCGCGCACCGGGGCGGTATCCGACGCGATCACCAGCGCCCCTGCTGCCATCGCCTCGACCATCGACCAGGACAGCACGAAGGGATAGGTCAAATAGGCATGCGCCCGGCTGACCTGCAACAGGCTCAGGAATGTCAGATAGGGCACCTTGCCGATGAAGTGCACCCGATTCAGGTCCAGCCGATCCTTCACCTCGTCCAGATAGATATCCTTCCAGCGCCGCCCGTCCTTGGGGGGCGGGCCATAGCTCACCTCATCCCCGCCCACGATCACCACCTGCGCCTCCGGCCGCGCCGCCATCACATCGGGCAAGGCGCGCATGAAGGTGTGATAGCCGCGATACGGCTCCAGATTGCGGTTGACGAAGGTCAGCACCTCATCCCCCGCGCGCAGCACTTGGCCCCCCGGCAGGGTGACCTGCGCCGCCGCATCCGGCCTGACGACCCCGGTATCCACCCCGTCAAAGATCACCTCGATCATCCGCCGCAGCGCGGGCGGATAGGTTGATGCCTGCCATTCGGTGGGCGAAATCCCCGCATCGGCATGCAGCAGCGCCTGCCCCAGATGCGCCGTCCGCCCCTGTGCGATCAGCACCTGATCAAACCCGGCATCACCCGCCTCCGGGTCGAATCCGACATCGGCGCCACGTCCGCGATAGTAGAACTCTGCATAGACGATCAGCTTCGCCTCGGGCCAGACCTCCTTCAGAAACAGCGTCTCGCCCCAGCCGGAATGACCGACGATCACATCCGGCACATAGCCCGTTTCGCGCCTTAGCCGCAGGCAGCAGCGCGCCACCGTTACCCCCCGGTCGCTCTGCGTGGTGTAATTCCGCCCCAACCGCGACAGGTTGGGGTCCACCTTTGGTGCCTCATGCTTGTAGCGCAGCGTTTGGATCTTGGTTTCCCGCTTGTTGACCGCATCCGTCAGCGCCACCACTTCATGCCCGCGCCGGGCAAGTTCAGGGGCAAGGTGCAGGAATTGGCCGGGAAAGTTCTGGTGAACCAGCAGTATCTTCATGCCGCCTGTCCCCCGAAGGCCGCAGCCATCAGGGCACGAGTATATGCATTCTGCGGCGCTCCAAAGACCGCCGCGCTATCGCCTGCCTCAACCACATCACCAGATTTCATTACCATTACCCTGTGCGAAAGCGCCTTCACCACACGCAGATCGTGGCTGATGAAGATATAGGCCAAACCCCATTTCCGCTGCAACGCCCGCAACAGATCAACGATCTGCACCTGCACCGTCATGTCCAGCGCCGATGTCGGCTCATCCAGCACCACCAGCTTGGGCCGCAGGATCATTGCCCGCGCAATCGCGATGCGCTGGCGCTGCCCGCCGGAAAACTCATGAGGATACCGCCCCATCCATGCGGGGTCGAGGCCCACCTCAGCCATGATCTCGCCCACCATCTCACGCCTATCGCGGCCCGGCTCCACCCCATGCACGCCCAGCCCTTCGGCGATGATCTGCTCTGCCGTCATGCGCGGCGACAGACTGCCGAACGGGTCTTGGAACACCACCTGCATGTCGCGCCGCACCGCGCGCAACTCGCGCCCGCTGGCCCCCCGCAGATCACGCCCCATGAACACCACAGGCCCCTCGGATTGCGTCAGCCGCAGGATGGCCAGCGCCAGCGTCGTCTTGCCCGATCCGCTTTCCCCAACGATCCCCAGCGTCTCGCCCGCCCGCACGGAAAGTGACGCGTCATTGACCGCCTTCACATAGCCCACCGTCTTGCGCAGCAGCCCGCGCTGAATGGGAAACCAAACGCGCAGGTTTTCCGTCCGCACCACTTCTGGGGCGTCCGTGGCAATCGGTTCCGGCATCCCTTTCGGCTCTGCCGCCAGCAGCTTGCGGGTATAGGGATGTTGGGGGTTGGCGAAAATCTCGGCCGCCGGGCCTTGTTCCACGATCTCGCCGCCCTGCATCACGCAGACCCGGTCCGCGATCCGCCGCACGATCCCAAGGTCATGGGTGATGAACAACAGGCTCAGCCCTTCCCGCGCCTTCAGGTCCGCCAGCAGATCCAATATCTGCGCCTGAATCGTCACGTCCAGCGCCGTCGTCGGCTCATCCGCGATCAGCAGTTCTGGCCCGTTGGCCAGCGCCATGGCGATCATAACCCGCTGCCGCTGCCCACCGGAAAGCTGATGCGGATAGGCCCCCAACCGGCTTTCGCCATCGGCGATGCCCACCTTGTGCAACAATTCCACGATCCGCGCCCGTGCCGCATCGCCCGACAGGCCCTGATGCAGGGCCAGGCTTTCCCCCAACTGCCGTTCGATCGTGTGCAGCGGGTTCAGGCTGGTCATCGGCTCCTGAAAGATGAAACTGATGTCATTGCCCCGCACCCGACGCAACTCCGGCTCGCTCGCCCTCACCATCTCACGGCCCAGATAGCGGATAGACCCCTCTACCGCCGCGCTATCAGGCAGCAGCGACACGGTAGAAAGCGCGGTCACCGATTTCCCCGATCCGCTTTCGCCCACCAGCGCGACCGTCTCACCCTTGCCGACGGTAAAGCTCACGCCCTTGACCGCCTCGATCACGCGCCCGTCCTGACGAAAGCGCACGCTCAGCCCCGCAACCTCCAGCACCGTGGTCATCGGAAGGTCTTCCTCGGGTCAAAGGCATCGCGCACACCTTCAAAGATGAACACAAGCAGGCTCAGCATGATCGCAAAGGTGAAGAACGCGGTGAAGCCAAGCCATGGCGCCTGCAGGTTCTGCTTGGCCTGCTGGGTCAATTCCCCAAGGCTTGGCGCGCTTTCCGGCAGGCCAAAGCCCAGGAAATCCAGCGTGGCAAGGCTGCCGATCGTGCCGGTGATGATGAAGGGCAGCATCGTCAGCGTGGCCACCATCGCATTGGGCAGCACATGGCGGAACATGATCACCGCATCCGGCACGCCCAAGGCGCGCGCCGCGCGGACATATTCGAAATTCCGCGCCCGCAGAAATTCGGCCCGCACCACACCCACCAGCGCGGTCCAGCCGAACAGAACCATCAGCCCCACAAGTAACCAGAAATCCATGGTGAATATCGCGGCCACGATGATGATGATGTAAAGGCTTGGCGTCGCGCCCCAGATTTCGATCACGCGCTGAAAGATCAGGTCGGTGATCCCGCCGAAATAGCCCTGCACCGCCCCCGCCGTGATGCCCACCACTGATGTGATCAGCGTCACGATCAGCGCGAAACTGACCGAAAGCCGGAACCCGTAAATCACCCGCGCCAGCACATCGCGCGCGGTGTCATCTGTGCCCAGCCAGTGGTTGGCGTCCGGGGCCGAAGGGGCGGACCCGTCCAGATCGTTGATCGTGTTGTAACTGTAGGGGATCGGCGGCCAGACGATCCAGCCTTGCACAAACTCCGGGTCTACGCCTGCGCGGCTGCCGTCTTCCACCTGCGCGATCACGCCTTCCGGATCATCCCAGCACTCCTGACTGCCGCCGGACTGGATCAGGCACTTCACCTCGATATCCGTATACTTCGCCTCGGTCCGGAAATCCCCGCCAAAGGCGGTTTCGGGATAGAACTTGAGAAAGGGCGTATGCAACTCGCCCCGATAGCTCACCAACAGCGGGCGGTCGTTGGCGATCACCTCGGCACAGAGCGTGATGCCATAAAGCACAAGGAATATCCAAAGCGACCAGAAGGCCCGGCGGTTGGCCGTAAAGTTGCGCCAGCGGCGCTGATTCAGCGGGGAAAGGTTGAAGAACATGGGGGCCATCATGTCCTCCGCGAGCCAAAGTCGATGCGGGGGTCGATCCAGACATACATGAGGTCCGATATGATCCCCATCACCAGCCCGATCAGGCCAAAGAAGAACAGCGTGCCAAAGATCACCGGGTAATCCCGCTCCACCGCCGCGCGGAAGCCAAGCTGCCCCAGACCATCCAGCGAAAAGATCGTTTCGATGATCAGGCTGCCGCCAAAGAACACCGAAACAAACAACGCCGGAAAGCCCGCGATCACGATCAGCATCGCGTTGCGGAACACATGGCCATAAAGCACCCGGCTTTCGGTCAGCCCTTTGGCGCGGGCGGTCATCACATATTGCTTCTTGATCTCATCCAGAAAGCTGTTCTTCGTCAGCAGCGTCAGCGTGGCAAAGCTGGAAATGGTCGAGGCGATCACCGGCAGGGTGATGTGCCACAGATAATCCAGCGCCTTGCCGATGGGGGAAAGCTGTTCGAAATTGTCACTGGTCAGCCCGCGCAGGGGGAAGATCTGGTAGTATGACCCCCCCGCGAACAGCACCAAGAGCAAGATGGCAAATAGGAAGCCGGGGATCGCGTATCCCACGATGATCGCGCCGCTGGTCCATGTGTCAAAGGACGTGCCGTCGCGCACCGCCTTGCGGATGCCAAGGGGGATAGAGATCAGATAGGCGATCAGGGTGGACCACAGGCCCAGCGTGATGGAGACGGGCATCTTTTCCAGCACCAGATCAACCACTTCGATGGACCGGAAATAGCTCTCGCCGAAATCGAACCGCATGTAGTTCCACATCATGATGAAGAACCGTTCGGTGGCGGGGATCAGTTCCTTCTGGCATTCCGGCGCGGTCACCGATGGCTCGCCCGTAAAGCCGTCCTCACAGACGATCCGGGCGAAGCCGAACTGCACCTCGAGTGCGGCCAGAAATTCGGGCGGCAGGCCGCGCGCGCCGATATAGCCATCGTCGCGGCCCTGCTCGATCCCGGCATCGCCACCGCCCGTCACGCTTTCAAGCGCATCCCCATCGCCTTCCAGCCGGGCGGCGACCTGTTCGATGGGGCCCCCCGGCACGAATTGCGTCAGCGAAAAGTTGATGACCATGATCCCGATCAGCGTCGGGATGATCAGCAGAAGCCGCCTCAGGATATAGGCGCCCATCAGCGCTGCCCGCCTTTCGTCACCATCATGCCACCCGTCACTTCAGCGCGCCGGATGCCCGCAATGCTTCGGCCTTGTCAGAGTTGTACCACCAGAAATCAAGCTCGCCCAAGGCATAGGGGGGCAGGTTCTCGGGATGCTCGAAGATGTCGTAATAGGCGATGGTGTGGGTGGCCTTGTACCATTGCGGCACCCAGAACCGTTCGGCGCGCAGCACCCGATCCAGCGCCTTGGTCGCGATGCGCAGGCTGTCATTCGACTCCGCCGCCATCACCACATCCACCAGCCGGTCCACGGCCGGCGATTTCAGGCCCATTACGTTGAAGCTGGACATATCCGCCGTTTCCGACCCGTAATACTGCTTCAACTCGGACCCAGAGATATAATCCGACCGCGCATTCCCGGTGATGATGTCAAAATCATACTGCGGCGGCCGCGTGCGGGATTCCATCTGGGCATTGTCGATGGACGTCATCTTGGCGTCGATCCCGATAGCCTTGAGGTTTTCGACATAAGGATTGAACACCCGGTCAAAGCTGGGGCTGTCGTTCAGGAATTCCACCGTCAGCACCTCACCCGCCGCATTGCGGCGCAGACCATCGTCGCCCACGGCCCATCCCGCCTCATCCAGCAGGGCGGATGCCTTGCGAACATTGCCACGATCAAGCTGCCGGTCGCCGGATGACGGGGCCATGACCGCCTCATCCGTCAGGATCGACGCAGGCAGAAGGCCTTCATCAACCAGCGGCTGCAGGATCGCCACCTCTTCCGGGGTTGGCACGCCGGTCGCGGCCAGTTCGGTGTTTTCCCAGACCGAATGGATGCGGGCGTAAAGGTCATAGAACAAGGTGGCGTTGGACCATTCGAAGTTGAACATCAACCCGATGGCCTCGCGCACTTTCGGGTCTTGGAACTTTTCCCGACGCAGGTTGAACAGGAATGCCTGACCGCTGGCCTTCGCCCCCGAGGGCAATTCCTCCTTCTTCACCGTGCCGGCCGCCATCGCGGGAAAATCATAGCCGGTGGCCCAGGTGATCGACGATGCCTCGTTGCGGAAGGTGTAATTGCCGGCCTTGAACCCCTCGAACGCGGCCTGATAGTCGCCATAATACTCGATCCGGATCGTATCGAAATTCCCGCGCCCACGGTTGATGGGCAGGTCATTGCCCCAATAATCCGGGTTGCGCTTCCAGACGATGTTCTTGCTCACATCCAACCGGTCCAGCATGTATTGCCCGGTCCCAAGGAAGGGCGTCATGCTGCTTTCTTCCATGTTCAGGTTGTTCGCCTCGTAATGCGCATTGGACAGGATCGGCAGCCCCCCCACCAAAGACGGCAGATCGCGCGTCGGAACATCGGGCTTGAAGGTGAATTTCACCT
Source organism: Variovorax paradoxus (assembly GCA_943370085.1). Classification (GTDB taxonomy): domain Bacteria; phylum Pseudomonadota; class Alphaproteobacteria; order Rhodobacterales; family Rhodobacteraceae; genus Paragemmobacter. The sequence continues at coordinate 215,365 of CALRPT020000003.1, forward strand.
TGTTGGGCGCCAAGGCCTCGGCCTTCTCGACCTGCTGGCCAAAGATGGTGCGGAAATCGGTCAGCCCCTTGGTCAGGAAGGTGTTGAAAGAAAACACCACATCCTCGGCCGTCATGGGGGTTCCATCGGCAAAGGTCACATTCGGGCGCAGGTTGAAGATCACCCAGGACCGGTCTGCCGGATATTCCATCGTCTCGCAGAGCAGGCAGTAAGATGTGCCAATCTCATCCGACGTGCCGGTCAGGATCGATTCAAACGGGGCCGAAGACAGCGCCGCTGCGCGGCCCTTCACCGAATAGGGATTGAGCGAATCAAACCCGCCCGCCGTCCAGATTGAAATCTCGCCACCCTTGGGCGCGTCGGGGTTCACATAATCAAGATGCTGGAAATCCGCCGGGTATTTCGGCGTGTCGCCAAAGGTGGTGATGGCATGGCTCACGATGACATCATCCTGCGCGCGGGCTGCAACCGCCCACCCGGCCAGCGCCAGCACGGCAAACCCCGCCCCAGCCCATCGCATCGCGCCTCGTTGTGCCTGTGCCCGTGCCCCGACCTGTGCCCCGACCTGTGCCTTGATCCCTGCGCCCGTCCGTTCGACCATGCCCATCTCCCCTGCCACGGCGGCTGTCCCGCCCGTCTTGTTCAGATTTAAGCTAAATCGCATCCTGTCGAGGCCACAAGTTGCGTTTGCGTGAAACAAAGACACTTGGCGCTTGCAGGCATGAAAAAAGGGCCACTTCCGGCAGGAAGCGGCCCTTTTGTGATCATCCCGGCAGGGATTACTGCACGGTCGCCAGATAGGCGATCAGGTTTGCCCTGTCTTCGACCTTGGGAAGGCCGGCAAAAGACATCTTCGTTCCCGGCATATAGCCCTTCGGGTTTTCAAGGAAACCGTTCAGGTTTTCAGGTGACCAGACATCCGCCGTCAGCACAGCCAACGCTTCGGAATAGGCATAACCGGCCGAGGCCGCCTTCTGTTTGTCCACAATCCCGTTCAGGTGCGGACCGGTGGCATCAGCCCCATCCAGCTTGTGGCAGGATTTGCACTTGGCAAAGACCTTCTCGCCCGCGGCCACATCGGCAGCGGCATAGAGCGTTGCGAAATCGGGGCCTTCCTCAACCACTTCGGACGAGGCTTCCTCAGACCCAGTGTCGATGGAATAGGCCTGCGCGATTTCCTCGCCGCCGTGGCTGTCATGGCCAACATGATAGAGCGAATCTCCCGCCCATGCCGCAAGGAGATAGACCAGCAGCGACCCGCAAACCGCGCCCGTTGCTTTGGTGATCGTCATCGTGTCGAACATGTCGCGCCTTCCCTTGGCCGTCGTATCGCGCGGTATCTATCCGCTTCCCCCATAGGGTTTCAAGGTATACTAGCGCGACCAATCGCCCCTGTTGCGGGGTTTTTTGTTTACGGAGCTTCCCGGACATGACCGGACGCATCGCTTTCCAAGGGGAACTTGGGGCTTATTCACATCAGGCCTGCACCCAGGCGCGCCCCGACATGCAGGCCGTGCCGTGCCAGACCTTTGAAGATGTGGTCGAACTCGTCCGCTCGGGCGAGATCGATCTGGGAATGCTGGCGGTCGAAAATTCGACCTATGGCCGCGTGGCGGATGTCCACAGCCTGCTGCCCAAGGCGGGCCTTCACATCGTGGATGAGGCCTTCGTGCGGGTTCATGTCAACCTGCTGGGCGTGCGCGGTGCGACGCTGGACCAGATCACCGAGGCGCATGGCCATGTGGTGATCATCCCACAATGCGCGGGATTTCTGAAAGCGCATGGCATCAAGGGCAAGGTCAGCACGGACAATGCCCGCGCCGCGCGCGAGGTGGCCGAAATGGGCGATCCGTCCCGCGCCGCTTTGGCCAGCGAGCTTGCCGCCGAGATTTACGGGCTGGATGTGGTGGCCCGCCATATCGAGGATCAGGCCAACAACACGACCCGCTTTCTGGTGATGTCGCGCGATCCCGACCACGCCCGTCGGGGTGGCGGCAAGATGATGACGACCTTCACCTTCCGCGTCCGCAACATCCCGGCTGCGCTGTACAAGGCGTTGGGGGGGTTTGCCACGAACGGCGTGAACATGACAAAGCTGGAAAGCTACATGGTCGGCGGCAGCTTCACCGCGACCGAATTCTACGCCGATATCGAAGGCCATCCCGAGGATGCCAACGTCAAGCTCGCCTTTGACGAGCTTCGGTATTTCACGACGTCGTTCAACGTTTTGGGCGTTTATCCGGCAGACCGGCAGCGCGGCTGAGGAATGGGCCGGTCCTAAAGCGTGGGCTGGCCGGTGAAACGCGCCTCGATATCCTTGGCGATGGTCTGCAGCCGGGCGTCATACTTCCGCTGCACGCGGGTCTTGGTCAGTTTCATCGACTGAATGAACAGACGCGCGGACAGCGTGCGCGGTTTCAGATCCACCTGCATCAGCATCCGCGTCCGTTTGGCCGACAGTTCCACCAGTTCGATATTCAGATTGCCCTCGACAGAGGGCCCGTCGAAATCCAGCGCCAGATTCAGGTTGGTCACCAGCTTTGTCAGACGCACCTGCACCTGCCGTTCCCGCCCGCGCCATGCGAAACGCGCCTGCCAGGTCATGCCGGGGCCGGGATTGCGCAGTTTGTCCGTGCGATGGACATCCGCCCCCCGCCGCATGGCGGCACGTTCCCACGCCTCGAAATCCGAAAGCGCAGCAAAGACAAAGGCGACGGGCGCCCCGATATCCGTCCGACCGCTTAACTTCATCTCAGTCCTGACCTGCCCTTGGCAACCACTTTACACTACTGACTTTCCCGTCGTGGCTCGCCATATCTGTTGAACGTGGGGCTAATCAAGCCTGTCGGCAAGCCAGTTCGCAATCAGGAAATGCGCAATCGCACCGCGACGCGCCGGTTTGATGCGCGGATGCCTCCCTGCCATCACCGTCACCATCTCTTCGCGCGTCACCCAAAGGGCATCCTCCAACTCTTCGGGATCGATCGTGATGGCCTCGCTTGTCGCTTCGCCCGCACAGCCGAACATCAGGCTGGCCGGAAAGGGCCACGGTTGGCTGGCCAGATAGCGCACCGAACCGACCTGAACGCCCGCTTCTTCCAGAACCTCACGTCGCACGGCGGCTTCGAGCGTTTCACCGGGTTCGACAAACCCTGCCAGCAGCGAATACATCCCCTCTGGCCAGATCGCATTACGCCCGACCAGCACGCTGTTGCCCCGCGTGATCAGCATGATCACCACCGGATCGGTGCGCGGGAAATGCGACGCGCCACAGGCTGGGCAGACCCGTTGCCAGCCGCCCTGAGACATCTCGCTTCGCGAGCCGCAAGCGGCGCAAAAGCCGTGGCTGCGGTGCCAATGCAAAAGCGCCTTGCCGGTGGCCGCCAGTTCAGCATCGCGGGGCGTCAGGGCCGCCATGATGCCCCGCAGTTCAAGAAAGGTGAACCCGTCCTCCAGCGCCGGGTGGCGCTGCTCGGATGTATCCAGAAACCCCTGTTCCACACCCGCCGCCCCGGCCTCGGGCGACCAGTGAGAGGTGTCACAGGCAAAAACGCCTTGCCCATCCTCCATCCCAAGGAAAACCGGCGCCCCGGCCCCGGCCAGCACCGGACTATCCGCGTCAACCCACCCCAGGCCTTCCCCGCCGTCGCAGAGCGGCTTGCCGCGCCAGACCGGAAGCACACGGCCTGTTGCCAGCAGAGACGCAAGTTTCTCCGGCTGTGCGCGCAGCGCGGCGGCGCGATCCAGGGCCGATCCGCCAAAGGTCACCGTTTCTGCAATCCGCATCCGCCCCTCCGCCCAGCCAGCCATCGCCGCTGTCTTGCCACGCCAACAAGGCCAAAGCAAACGCAGCCCCTTGAGGGGAATCCGTGCTGTAAACTTTGCTTGCGGAAAAACACGTAACGGTTGTAAAATCAGCCTTACAAAGCATGCTCACCCATCGCCCGCTTTGCGTAACGATTTCAGTGGGAGTTCGCCCATGCCGACGCTTGTGGGAATGCTCAGGCTGCTTGCGACCTCTGATCTGCATGCACATGCCTTTGGCTGGGACTATCACGCCGACAGGCCGCAGGCCGGACTTGGCCTGTCAGACCTCGCGCATATGATCGATCTTGCGCGGGCGGAATGCCCCAACACCCTGCTTCTGGACAATGGCGATTTCCTGCAGGGCAGCCCGCTGGGTGACTGGGCCGCAGAACAGGGTGAGGATGTACCCCACCCCATGATTTCGGCGATGAACGCGCTGGGCTATGATGCGGCGACGCTGGGCAATCACGAATTCAGCCACGGCCTGCCCCTGCTGCGCCGCGCCATGGCCGATGCACATTTTCCTTTTGTGTCAGCCAATCTTCAACCTGTCGATGACGGGCCCTTCGCCCAGCGCTCGATCCTGATCGACCGCGATCTGACCGATGGCAAAGGCAAAAGCCGCCCGATCCGCATCGGCATCACCGGCATCGCGCCACCACAGACCGTGATCTGGGAAGCAGGCCAGATCGACGGGCAGATCGTGGCCAGCGATGCCGTCCCGGCCGCAACCGAGGCGGTCACTGCGCTGCGGCGGGCCGGAGCCGATATCGTGATCCTGCTGGCACATACCGGCATGGGATCGGCAATATCCGAGCACGGGATGGAGAACATGGCCCTGCCGCTGGCACGTCTGGCGGGGGCGGATGCGATGATCCTGGGGCATACCCATCTGATCTTTCCCGATCCTGCCAAAGCCGCGCAAGGCGGTGGCGGACCGCAGCTTTACGGCAAACCTGCCGTCATGCCCGGATTCTTCGGGTCGCATCTGGGCCGGATCGACATGACCTTGCGCCATGATGGCAATCACTGGTCGTTGTCGGGCAGCCGCGCCGATCTCTTGCCCGCGCGGCCGGTGTCCGAGCCGCATCTCGGGCTGGAATCCGTTTGCGGGGCGGCGCATCAGGCGGCGCGCAACTGGCTTGGCACCCGCATCGGCCAGACGGATGCGCCCCTGCACAGCTATTTCTCGCGCATTGCGCCCTGCAACATCATGCGGCTGGTGGCCGCCGCGCAGGCCCGGCACGTGCGCCAGAGCCTGAGGGGCACTTCGTTTGCCGATCTGCCCATCCTGTCTGCCACAGCCCCCTTCCGGGCCGGGGGGCGGGGCGGGGTGGCAAATTTCACCGACATCCCCCAAGGCCCGCTGGAGCTGCGTCATGCGGTGGACATATATCCCTTTCCCAACAGCATCGTCGGGCTGTTGCTGACGGGCGAAGAACTGGGCGACTGGCTGGAACGGGCCGCCATCCAGTTCGCCACCCTCGATCCCGCACAGCCCGACCGTCCGCTGGTCAACACCGACAGCCCGAGTTTCGATTTCGACCTGATCACCGGCCTGTCCTTTCAGTTTGATTTGACCAAACCGCCGCGCTTTGATGCGCGGGGCCAATGCATCAACCCCGATGCCCGCCGGATCCGGGCTCTTACGCTCGGCGGCAAGCGGATCACCCCTTCGGAGCGCTTCATCCTGGCCACCAACAGCTATCGCGCGGCGGGAAGCGGTGGCTTTCCCGGCTGCCAGCCGGACCGCATCCTGCTGGATGACAAGACATCCACGCGATCCGCGCTCATCTCCTATCTCACCTTGGATGAGGGAAACCCCGCCCCTGCAGCCTATGACTGGTCCTTTGCCCCGGTCGGGGTCAGTGCGACATTCGATACGGCGGCAACCGCCGAACATCTGCTGCCCTCCATATCTGCCCTGCGTCCGGAACTGTTGGACGGTGCGGCACCGGGCTACCGGCGCTTCCGTCTGCATCTGTGATCGGGTAGGACAGGGCTCACCCTGCGGAGCGGCCCATGTTCGACGCGATCTTTTTCGACCTTGATGGAACCCTTGTGGATACGGAAAGCCTCGCGCTCACGTCGGGGCTGTGGGCTTTTGCTGAGGTGGGCCATCCGGTGGATGCCACCTTCATGCATGGCCTTGTGGGCAAGGCCGAACCGCAGGCGGCAGAGATCATCCTTCAGGCCCTGCCGAAGATCGACCTCACGGCCTTCCGCGCCGCCTGGCGTATCGGTTTTGATGCCGAGTTGAACAATGGTCTGGCGTTGAAATCCGGGGCGGCGGAGCTTCTGGCGATGCTGGATCATCCGCTGGGCCTTGTCACCTCGACCGGGCGGGATGGGGCGCATCACAAATTGGGCCTCGCCGGGTTGTCGCACCATTTCCAGACAGTGGTCACCTTTGACGACGTGTCCGAACCCAAACCCGCGCCGGAGCCCTATCTTCTGGCCGCCGCCCGGCTGGGTGTCGATCCTGCGCGCTGCCTTGTGTTTGAAGACAGCGATGTGGGGGCCGAGGCTGCGCATCGCGCGGGGTGCACCGTGGTGCAGGTGCCCGATGTGGCCCCGACCGAAGGCCGCTTCGCGCGTCACCTTGCGGCGGATCTGCTGGCCGGTGCGCGGGCGGCCGGGATCATCTGAGCCTGTCCGTTCCATCCCTTCTGCAAGTGCTTGCGAATCCGGGGGGGCGGGCCTATATCGACCGTCGAGAGGTTGGCGCGGGCGAGCGCCTCGCCAACCCGGTCAGGACCGGAAGGTAGCAGCCGTAACGAGCCCCGCTTGGGTCGTTGTCCAGCCTCTCACCTTTTTCCCTTATTTGCGGTTGATGCAGGCGAAGCGCGGGCTTCGCAGCAGGATGCCCTGCTCAAGGGCTGTTCGGCCAAGCGTCAATTCCGCCTTGCCGGGTGTTGCCGCGTCCCGTGGGGAACGTGGCAACACCGGATCAGTCGCCTTCGACAAACACCTCTTCGCGCTTCTTGCGGATGGAGGGCAGCAGCACCACGATCAGCACCAGCACCGTCAGGACCAGCAGCGTCAGGCTGATCGGGCGCGTCAGGAAGACCGTGGCATCCCCCCGGCCCAGGATCATTGCGCGGCGCAGGTTTTCCTCCAGCATCGGGCCCAGCACAAAGCCCAGCAGCAAGGGCGCCGGTTCGCAGCGCAGCTTGATCAGGACATAGCCCATCAGCCCGAAAAACGCGACGGCGTAGAGGTCATAGACGTTGGAATTGACGCTGTAGACCCCAATGGAACAGAAGGCCATGATGATGGGAAACAGGATGTGGTAGGGCACCTTCAACAGCCGCACCCACAGCCCGATCAGCGGCAGGTTCAGCACCACCAGCATCAGGTTGCCGATCCACATGCTGGCGATCACGCCCCAGAACAGCGCCGGTTGTTCGCTGGCCACATTCGGCCCCGGCACGATGCCCTGAATGATCATCGCCCCCACCATCAGCGCCATCACGGGGTTGGCCGGGATGCCCAGCGTCAAGAGCGGGATGAACGAGGTCTGCGCGCCTGCATTGTTGGCCGATTCCGGCCCCGCCACGCCTTCGATGGCACCATGGCCAAACTCCTCGGGCGTTTTCGACATGCGCTTTTCCACGGTGTAGCTGGCGAAAGCCGCCAGCACCGCACCGCCGCCGGGCAGGATGCCAAGAAGCGATCCGATCCCGGTGCCGCGCAGCACCGGCCCCACGATCTTGCGCAGGTCCTCGCGGCTGGGAAAGAGGCCTGCCAGTTTGGTGCCCAGAACCGTGCGGTCCTGATCGCCTTCAAGGTTGCGCAGGATCTCGGCAATCCCGAACACACCCACCGCCAGCGCCACGAAATTCAACCCATCGGCATATTCCGTGATGCCCAACGTGAATCGCGGCGTGCCGGTGTAGATATCGGTGCCCACCAGCCCCAACAGCAGGCCCAGCACGACCATCGCCAGCGCCTTGAGGATGGACCCGTGCGCCAGAGCGATGGCCGACACCAGCCCCAGCACCATCAGGCTGAAATACTCTGCCGCGCCGAATTTCAGTGCGATCACCGTCAGCGGCGGGGCAAAGATCGCCACCAAGAGCGTGGCCACCGTTCCGGCAAAGAACGACCCCAGCGCCGCCACCGCCAGCGCCGTGCCCGCCTTGCCCTTGCGCGCCATCTGATAGCCGTCGATGGCCGTCACGGCGGATGAGCTTTCGCCGGGCATGTTGATGAGGATGGCCGTGGTTGAGCCGCCGTATTGCGCGCCGTAGTAGATGCCCGCCAGCATGATCAGCGATGACACGGGTTCCAGCTGAAAGGTGATGGGCAAGAGCATGGCGATGGTCGCTGTCGCCCCGATGCCGGGCAAGACCCCGATCAGCGTGCCAAGGATGACGCCGATCAGGCAGAACAGCAGGTTTTCGGGCGATGCCGCCGTGGCAAAGCCAAGGCCCAGATTGGATATCAGGTCCATTCGCGTGCCCCCTTAAAACGGCAGCCAGGGGCCAAAGCGCCGGAACGGCAGCCCCAGCGCATAGGAAAAGACGAGGGTGGAGAACGCCGTCACCGCCACGGCAAGCAGCAGCGCATAGGCTGGCCGCATCTTCAGCGATGCCATGCCCGCGATCATCGTGGTCACAAAGATCGACGGCACGAAGCCCAGCCCCCGCACCGTCAGGCCAAAGAAGATCGGCGCGGGCAGGATGAACAAGAGCCCCCGCCACGCGACGGCGCCAATGGGCGCGCTGTCCTTGTCGGCCTTGATCGCATTGAACAGGATCAACCCGCCGAAGATCACCAGCACCACGGCCAGCACCAGCGGAAAATACCCCGGCCCCATGCGGAACGCCGTGCCGATGTCCAGCCCAAGCGACTGGATGCCGAAGAACAGACCGAACAGGATGAACAGCACGCCTGCGGCGGCATCTGTCCGGTCAAGTGTATAACTATTCATGGCGCATTCCCCCCGCCCGAAAGAACCGGGGCCCCAGGATCACCCTGCGGCCCCTGCCATTCTTAGTCTGCGTAAACACCTGCGGTTTCGATGATCGGCTTCCAGCGCGCGATCTCGGCCTCAAGCTTGGCCTTCAGCGCCTCGGGAGTGGCATCGGCGGCAGGCGACGGGGCGGTGCCCAGATCGGCCAGTTTCGCGGCGATATCCGGATCGGCCAAGGCCACCTGAAGCGATTGAGTCAGCCGGGCGGTTGCCTCGGCCGGCGTGCCCTTGGGTGCGTAAAGCCCGTGCCAGACCGATACTTCCATATTGGCAAAGCCGCCTTCGGCCACGGTCGGCAGATCAGGGAAGATGTCCAGACGCGCCGGCGAGGTGACAGCATAGGCCTTGATCGTGCCGCCCTTGATCTGTTCGGTGGTGTTGGTGGTCTGGTCGCACATGATATCGATCTGCCCGCCCAGAAGTTCGGTCATCGCGGGGCCGGTGCCTTTGTAGGGAACGGTCACGATGGGGGCTTCGACAGCCTGCATGAACAGCATCCCGCACAGGTGCGACGCCGCGCCGATCCCGGCATTGGCCATGGTGATCGTGTCGGCGTTTTCCTTTACATAGGTGATCATCGAGGCGAAATCTGCGGGTTCGAAGTCAGCCCGCGCGACGATGGTCATCGGCACTTCGGTGACCAGACCGACATATTCAAAGGCTTCGGTCGGGCTATAGGCCAGGTTACGGTAGAGCGTGGCACTGGTGGCCATACCGATGTGATGCAACAGGATGGTATAGCCATCCGCCTCGGCCGTGGCGGCCTGCCCGGCGCCCAGCGTGCCACCGGCACCGCCGACGTTTTCAACGATGACCTGCTGGCCCAGATCCGCCGACATCTTTTCGGCGATCAGGCGGCCCACCGTATCGGTTGGCCCGCCTGCGGCGAAAGGCACGATCATGGTGATCTGGCGATCCGGATAGGTCTGCGCAAAGCTGGCGGATGCAGTCAGGATTACGCCGGCGGTGATGCCGGCGACCGATTTGGTCATTGCCATGGTGTCCTCCCAAACGTGGCTATGTCAGCCGCGCAGCGCTCTGAGGGCCGCACGGTCGCTGACAGAAGGGCGCGAAGGGCGGGCCGGGGCAAATGCAACAGCCACAGGACACCATGCTTTTTTCAGGTAGTAGGGCGCGATTGGGTGGAAACCGAAACATCGCCGCCAAAGCCATGGGTGGATTTTCACCCATCAGGGGCGCGAGTCAGCCCTCAGGATCGTCTCCCTCAAGGATCAGCTTCCGGTCCAGACCGTGTTTCTGCATCTTTTCGTAAAGCGTCTTGCGGCTGATCCCGAGCGATTCATAGACCCGCCGCAGGTGCCCGCCATGCGCGGCGATGGCCCCGGCGATCACGTTGCGCTCAAAGCCTGCCACGCGGTCGGCCAGCCGGGGGCTTTCCTCGCCGCCGCTTTCCATCCAGTCCAGCCCCAGCACGAAACGGTCGGCGGCATTGCGCAACTCGCGCACATTGCCGGGCCAGTTGCGCCCCGCCAGATCGGCCAGAAGTTCCGGAGAGGGCACCCGATCCTCGACCCCGTGGCGCGCGGCGGCCTCGCGCGCAAGCTGCAGGAACAGGGTCGGCACATCCTCGCGCCGGGCAGAGACTGGCGGGACCCGCAGGATCGCCACGCTGAGCCGATAGAACAGGTCAGCCCGGAACCGCCCCGCCGCCACCTCGCCCGCCAGATCGACCTTGCTGGTGGCGATAAAGCGCACGTCCAGCGCGACCGGATCGTTCGACCCCAGCCGCGTGATCACCCGTTCCTGCAGCACGCGCAGCAGTTTTGCCTGCAATTCCAGCGGCATGGACCCGATTTCATCCAGCAGGATCGTGCCGCCCCGCGCGTGTTCGAACCGGCCAAAGCGCGGGCGCAGGGCACCGGGAAAGGCGCCCGCTTCATGGCCGAACAATTCGCTTTCGATCAATGCCTCGGGCAGGGCGGCGCAGTTGATGGCGATGAAGGGTTTTCCCGCGCGCGGCGACAGGTCATGCATGGCGCGCGCCACCACCTCTTTGCCCACGCCGGTTGGGCCGGTGATCAGGGTATCGGCCTCGCTTGGCCCGATGCTGCGCAAGAGGCGGCGCAGGTCGGTCATCGCCGCGCTGCGCCCCGGCAGGCGCGCCTCGATATCATCGCGCTGGCCCGCCACGGCGCGCAGGCGGCGGTTTTCCACGACCAGCGCGCGCAGTTCCAGCGCGCGGCGCAGCACCGCGACAAGATCCTGCGTGGCGAAGGGCTTTTCCAGAAAATCATAGGCCCCACGCCGCATCGCCTCGACCGCGAGGCTGACTTCGGCATGGCCGGTGATCAGGATCACCGGAAGATCACGGTCCACCTCGGCCAGACGTTGCAGAAGGGTCATGCCATCCATGCCGGGCATGCGGATATCGCTGACCACCACCCCGTTCAGCCCTGGCCCGGCCAAGGCCAGCGCCTCTTCGGCCGAGGCGAAGGCCCGCACCGGCAGCCCCGCCAGATCCAGCGCCTGTTCGGTGGAGCGGCGCATCTGCGCATCGTCGTCGATCAGCAGGACGGTCTGTATCATTCGGCTGCCATCTCGCGCTGGTCGGCGGCTTGCAGCACGATCTCGAACACGGCGCCACCGTCGGGATGGTTCGTCACCCGCAGGTCGCCGCCGAAATCTTTCATGATGTTATAGCTGATCGACAGGCCCAGCCCGAGGCCGGAGCCGACTGTCTTGGTGCTGAAGAACGGGTCAAAGATCCGGTCGGCGATGGCGGCAGGCACGCCTGGCCCCCGGTCACGGATGGACAGGATCACCGCCCCGCCTTCGGCCCGCGCGGACAGGTCGATCCGGCGGTCGGGGAGCGTTTCCACGGCATCGGCGGCGTTGCTGAGGACATTGACCAGAACCTGTTGCAGGCGCACCGCCCCACCGCGCACGGCGGGCAGGTCATGGGGCACATCGCGCTGCACGGAAGCTCCCGCCGAGTCCAGCCTTGCGCCCACGATCTGCATGGCGTCTGCGATGACCTCGGGCAGGGAAAGAACCTTTAGCACCTCATCGGGTTTGCGCGCCACGTTGCGCAGATGCCGCGCGATGGTGGCCATGCGGTCGATCAGCGACAGGATCTGTCCGATGTTTTCCCGCGCCCTTGCCCCATCGCCCCGGTCGATCAGCAAGGCCGCGCTGTCGGCATAGTTGCGCGCCGCCGCCAGCGGCTGGTTGATCTCATGGCTTAACGCCGCCGACATCTGCCCCAGCGCGGCCAGCTTGCCCGCCTGCACCAGATCGGCCTGCGTGCGGCGCAGTTCCTGTTCGGTCAGCCGCCGCTCGGCCACCTCGGTTTCGATCTGGCGGTTGACGCGCATCAGATCGGCGGTCCGTTCCTGCACCAATGCCTCCAGCCCCGACTGGGCGGTGGCCTGCATGGCGATGCGTTCGGCCAGCCGGGCGCGGCGTTGTGCGACCACCACCGCCAACGACAGCGCCACGGCAAGCGCCAGCACGAAAGCCGCCATCGCCAGCCGCGCCTGCCCGCGCAGATAGGCCGTATCGAGCAGGACATGCACCGTCCATCCTGCCTCGGGCATGGCTTGGGCAGCCACCAGATATTCATGTTCCAGCCCGTCTTCGGCCAGAAGGCGCATCAGGGGGAAATCGCCCTCGGTGCCGGATTGAAAGACCAGCTCTTGCAGCTCTGCCTCGGCATAGCGCCGCGAGGCTGTTGTGCGTTCAAGCCGATCGGGGGTGAGGGGCAAGAGCCCCTTGTAGCGCCAGCCCGGATCGGTGGACATGAAGATGATGCCTTCGGGATCGCTGACGATGATGCGGTATTCCCAGGTGCGCCAGCTTGCCTCGATATCATCCACGCCGATCTTCAGCGCGACGACACCGGCCACGGCACCGCCCGCGTCCCGGATGGGTGCGCCAAAGTAATAGCCCCGCACACCGGATGTGGTGCCAAGCGCGAAGAAGCGGCCTTTGCGGCCTTCGGCTGCTTCGGTGAAATAGGGGCGATAGGCGAAATTCTGGCCGATGAAGCTGTTGGGCTGATCGTAATTCGACGCCGCGATGGTGTTGCCCTGCAGATCGATCACATAAAGATCCGAGGATTCCATCACCGCGTTCTTGGACTTGAGCCAGCGGTTCATGGCCATGCGCTGTGCCGGGTCCGAGGGGCGGGTGACAAGGGCAAGGATATCGGGGCTGTCTGCCAGCAGTTCGGGCAAAGCCTCATACCGCCGCAGATGGCCTTCGAGCGCGCTGGCAGCCAGACGCAGGGTGGTTTCCGCGCGGCCGTTGCCTTCGGTGAAATAGCCTTGGGTGACTGCACGGCCGACAAGCACGGTCATGGCAAGGCAGATCAGCCCAACCAGACCCCAGACCAGACTCCTGCGTGTGCGTCTTTCCATGCCACCGTTTCCTCCCGCACCGATCATGGGACATAGTTGGCGGGCTGTATAGAAGGCTGGCGCGGTCGGGAAGTGCGCCAGAATGACGGAGGGGGGACGGGCGAACTTGCCCATGGTGCCCCTCTCGCACTACTGTGGGCGGGATCAAGGAGTGACCATGTCCGACACCCCCGACAAGGCCTATCAGGTTCTTGCCCGCAAATACCGGCCCGAAACCTTTGCCGATCTGGTGGGGCAAGAGGCGATGGTGCGCACGCTGAAGAACGCCTTCGCGGCGGATCGGATCGCGCATGCCTTTGTGATGACGGGGATTCGGGGGACGGGCAAGACGACCACCGCGCGGATCATCGCCAAGGGGTTGAATTGTGTGGGGCCGGATGGGGCGGGCGGGCCGACGACGGAGCCCTGCGGGGTGTGCGAGCCGTGCCGGGCGATTGCCGAGGGCCGGCATGTCGATGTGATGGAGATGGACGCGGCATCGCGCACCGGGGTGGGCGATATCCGCGAGATCATCGATTCGGTGCATTACCGGGCGGCGAGCGCGCGGTATAAGATCTATATCATCGACGAGGTTCACATGCTGTCGAACAGCGCGTTCAACGCGCTGCTCAAGACGCTGGAGGAACCGCCCGCGCATGTGAAGTTCATCTTCGCCACGACCGAGATTCGCAAGGTGCCGGTCACCGTGCTATCGCGCTGCCAGCGGTTCGATCTGAAGCGGATCGAGCCGGAGGTGATGATGGGCCTTTTGCGGCGGATCGCCAGCGCCGAGGGGGCGCAGATCACGGATGGAGCGCTTGCGCTGATCACACGGGCGGCGGAGGGATCGGCACGCGATGCCACGTCGCTCTTGGATCAGGCGATTTCCAATGGCGCGGGCGAGGTGACGGCGGATCAGCTGCGCGCGATGCTGGGGCTGGCGGATCGGGGGCGGGTGCTGGACCTGTTCGATCTGATCGTGACGGGGGATGCGGCGGGGGCCTTGGCGGAACTGGCCGGGCAATATGCCGATGGGGCCGATCCGATGGCCGTGCTGCGCGATCTGGCCGAGATCACGCATTGGATTTCGGTCATCAAGATCACGCCTGCTGCCGCCGAGGACCCGACCACGCCACCCGATGAACGGGCACGCGGCACCGACATGGCCACCCGCCTGCCGATGCGGGTGCTGACGCGGATGTGGCAGATGCTGCTGAAGACGCTGGAAGAGGTGGCGCTGGCCCCCAATGCCATGATGGCCGCCGAGATGGCGGTGATCCGTCTGACGCATGTGGCCGACCTGCCCGATCCGGAAACGCTGATCCGCAAGCTGCAATCCAGCCCGCAACCGGGGCCTGCCCCCGGTGGTGCGGGCGGCGCGCCTGCGGGCGGCGGGGGGCGCATGGTGCATGCGCCTGCGATGCAGATGGCCCCTTCTGCGCCCGCGCGCGGCCCGGTGATGCAGGCCGGCGGCGGTGCCGGGCAGGCGCTGGCGGTGGCCGAGGGCACATTGCAGGTGTTTGTCAGCTTTGATCAGGTGGTCGAGCTGATCCGCGAGAAGCGCGACATGAAGCTGCTCTACGAGGTGGAGACGGGCCTGCGCCTTGTGCGCTATGCCCCCGGCCGGATCGAGTTTCAGCCCACGCGCGATGCCCGCCCTGACCTTGCCGCGCAACTGGGGCAGCGGTTGCAGATGTGGACCGGCGCGCGCTGGGGTGTCTCTGTGGTGTCTGAGGGGGGTGCGCCAACCCTTGCCGAACAGCGCGACAAGGCGCGGTTGGAGGCCGAGGCCGAGGCGATGACCAACCCGCTGGTGCAGGCGGTGATGGCGGCCTTTCCCGGTGCGAAGATTGCCGAAATACGGACGCCTGCCGCGCTGGCCGCCGCAGCCGAGGCAGAGGCCCTGCCGGAAGTCGAGGATGAATGGGATCCGTTCGAGGACGGCTGATCGCGCTTGCCCTGCTGGTGCCGCAGGCGGCATGGGCCGAGGTCTGCGACAAGACCCGGCCCGGCTGGACCCTTGATCAGGGGCCGGTCACGGGCGGGGCTGAAACGCTGTATATCCTTGCCTCGCCTGTCGGGCTGGGCCTTGTGGCGCTGATCGTGCTGGCGCTGGTCTTTCCCCGGCGCTGGCTCGCTCTGCTGGCGGCGCTGCCTGCGCTGGCGTTGGCGGGGTTGTTGGTGATCAGCCGCCAATCCGACATGGCCGCGCTTGCGATGCAGGAAGGCTGCATCGGATCGGCCATCCCGGCGGTGGTTCTTCTGGTGCTGGCGGCGGCGGTGGTTCTGGTGCGTGGGTTTCAGGCGCGGCGGGCCAAGTAACCGGGGCGGCTGAGGCGGACTTGCCCCAGCCTGCGGCGCACCCTATCACTGACCGGTGCGCGGGATGCAGGGAGAGATACGATGATGAAGGGTTTGGGCGGTCTGGGTGGCCTTGGCGATATGGCCAAGATGATGAAGGCCGCGCAGGACATGCAGACGAAGATGGCGGAAATGCAGGCCGAAATGGCCAGCACCATCGTCTTGGGCGAAGCGGGTGCGGGCCTGGTGAAAGCGCGCGCCACGGCCAAGGGCGAGGTGACGGGGCTGGACATTGATCCGTCGATCCTTGTGGCATCCGAGAAAGAGGTCGTGGAAGACCTGATCATCGCCGCGATCAAGGATGCGCAGGCCAAGGGCCAGCAGAAGATGGCCGATGAGATGCGCCGCATGACCGAGGCGCTGGGTCTGCCCGCCGATATGAAGCTGCCGTTCTGACATGGCCGCAGGCGGCGGCGATGGCCCGCGCGAGATCGAGGCGCTGATCGAGCTGATGGCGCGGCTGCCGGGGCTTGGCCCAAGGTCGGCGCGGCGGGCGGTGCTGGTGCTGCTCAAACGGCGGGGGGCGCTGATGGCGCCTTTGGCCACAGCGATGGCGCAGGTGGCGGTGTCGGCGCGCGATTGCCGGGTCTGCGGGAATATCGGCACGGCGGATGTCTGCGGCATTTGCAGCGATGACCGGCGGGCGACGGGCGAGATTTGCGTGGTCGAGGATGTGGCAGATCTTTGGGCGCTGGAACGGGCGGGCGTGTTCAAGGGCCGCTATCACGTGCTGGGCGGCACATTGTCGGCGCTGGATGCCGTGGGGCCTGAGGAGTTACGCCTGCCGGATCTGATCGCCCGTGTGCAGGCCGAGGGCATCCGTGAGGTGATCCTGGCGCTGAATGCCACGGTGGATGGGCAGACGACAGCGCATTACATCGCCGATGCGCTGGCGCCGTCGGGGGTGGCGGTCACCTCGCTGGCGCAAGGCGTGCCGATCGGGGGCGAGTTGGATTATCTCGACGATGGCACGCTCGGCGCTGCGTTGCGGGCGCGCAAGTCGTTCTAGGATGAAGCGGGGCCGGACCCGGGCGGGGCGCGATGCGCCACGACCGGCCTGCCCCGGCTTCCTGAGGCGTCAACGGCGCGGTGCGTCGTCTTCGTCTTCGTCATCCTCGTCATCGTCGGTCTGCGGCAGGTTGAAGAAGCTTTCCGCATCCGAGAAATCGGCAGGCTTTTCTTCGCGCTCGGTCCGGGTGAAGGCGTCCATGTCGGTGGGCACCTTGGCATCGGTCGACATGCCCAGCGACTGTTCGGTCGACACCAGCTTGCGGCGTTCGTCATCCGACATCACCACGCCGTCGGCGGCACGCTTGCGGGCGGCGGCTTGAACGGCGGCATCCAGTTCGGTCTGGCGGCAGAGGCCAAGGGCGACCGGATCGATCGGGGTGATGTTGTTGATGTTCCAATGGCTGCGGTCGCGGATCGACATGATGGTGGGCTTCGTGGTGCCCACCAGTTTGCCGATGGCACCATCCGACAGTTCCGGGTGGAACTTGACCAGCCAGAGGATCGCGGCCGGGCGATCCTGACGCTTGGACAGCGGGGTGTAGCGGGGGCCGCGACGCTTTTCTTCGCCCTGCGCGGCTTGGTTATGCTTCAGCTTCAGGCGATACATCGGGTCGGCCTGACCGCGTTCGATCTCGATCGCTTCAAGCTGGTTGTTGGCGATGGGATCGAAGCCCTTCACGCCCGTGGCCACATCGCCATCGGCGATGCCCTGTACTTCCAATTCGTGCATGTCACAGAAATCTGCGATCTGCTTGAAGGACAGCGTGGTGTTGTCGACAAGCCAGACGGCGGTGGCCTTGGCCATAAGCGGCTTTGTCATCGGATCGCTCCTTGCAATATCTCTCTCGGGCCGGGAAATCGGCTGCGACCGGGGTCGCCATTCCGCGATTTCGGGGAAGTTCACGGGCGGATATAGTGAGTTTTGACGACAGAGGAAAGCAAAAATGCGTGTGATTGTTCTGGCCCTGCCCGCCTTGCTGACTGCCCTTCTAACTGCCCTGCTGATCGCCCCCTTGGCGCGGGCCGAAGGGGAACGTGCGGGGGATTTCGATTACTATGTGATGGCGCTGTCCTGGTCGGCCAACTGGTGCGCGCAAACCGGCGATGCGCGCGACGATCCGCAATGCGATGCCGGGCGGGGAATCGACTTTGTGTTGCACGGGCTGTGGCCGCAATATGAGCAGGGCTGGCCCAGCTTTTGCCGGACGGCGGAACGCGACCCGCCGCGCCGCCTGACGGCGGCGCAGGCCGATCTGTTCGGCGGCGCGGGGGCGGCGTTCTATCAGTGGAAGAAGCACGGGCGCTGTGCGGGCCTGTCGGCGGGGGCGTATTTCCGCACGGCGCGGGAGGCGTTTGAAAGCGTGACAGTGCCGGAGGTGTTCACCCGGTTGCGGCAGGATATCCGCCTGCCCGCCGATGTGGTGGAGGAGGCGTTTCTGGAGGCCAACCCTGCCCTGTCGCCCGAGGATGTGGTGGTCACCTGCCGCGACGGGATGGTGCAGGAGGTGCGGATTTGCCTGACGCGCGATCTGGACCTGCGCGGCTGCAATGCCGATGTGGGGCGCGTGTGCCGGGGGACGGTGGCGATGGAGGCCGTGCGCTGAAACTTGCGCCAGATCAGGGCAGCGGCCTGGGGGAAGGTGTCTGATGTCACGCGGGACTCATCCGCGAAAGGACATGACATGGCACTTCTGGCAAAGGGAACGTGGGTCGTTGTGATGGACGAGGAGCAGGCCATTATCCTGGAAAACACCGGCACGGTGGACAAGCCCCACCTGCAGGAGATCGACAGGATCGCGGCAGAGCTGCTGGCCCCCTATAGCGACAGGCCCGGACGCGTGCATGATATGGGCAAGGACCAGAGATCGGCGATGGAGCAGCCGGACCTAGACCGCATCGCAGGCGCGCGGCTGGCCGCGCATGTGGTGGCGCATCTGAAGCAGGTTGCAGAGGACAGGCCGCTGATGATCACGGCGCCGCCGCAGGTGCTGGGCGCGGTTCGCGCGGAATTGGCGCGGCAGGATGCGCTGGCGGGGCCGACCAAGCTGAACCTGCTGGGCAGCTTTGCGAAGACCTTGACGGGGATGCCCGTGGCCAAGTTGCCACCCATTCTGCAAGCGGCGCTGGACGAGGTCTAGATCATTCGACCTTCAGCACGATCTTGCCGACATGGCCGCTGCTTTCCATCCGGGCATGGGCGGCGGCGGCGTCGACGAGCGCGAATTCGCTGTCCATCACGGGGCGGAACTTTCCGGCGGCGATCATCGGCCAGACATGGGTTTCCACCTCGGCCGCGATGCGGGATTTGGCGAGGTCGCTTTGCGGGCGCAGGGTGGAGCCGGTGATGGTGAGGCGGCGCATCATCACCTCGGCGAAATTCAACTCGATCTTGGGGCCTTGCAGGAAGGCGATCTGGACGAGGCGGCCTTCTGTTGCCAGCGCCTTGACGTTGCGGGGCAGGTAGGGGCCGCCGACCATATCAAGGATCAGTTGCGCACCGCCCTCATCATGCATCATGGCGACGAAATCGCCGGTGCGGTAGTTCAGCGCCTTTTCCGCGCCAAGCCCTTCGCAGGCGGCGCATTTGTCATCCGATCCTGCGGTGGTGAAGACCCGCGCGCCAAGGGCCTTGGCGATCTGGATGGCGGTGGTGCCGATGCCGGAGGAACCGCCGTGAACGAGGAAGCGTTCGCCCGCCTTGAGGCCACCGCGCATCACCACGTTGGACCAGACGGTGAAGCAGGTTTCCGGCAAGCAGGCGGCCTGTTTCATGCTCAACCCATCGGGGATGGGCAGGGCGTGGGTTTCCTGCGTGGCGACATATTCGGCATAGCCGCCACCCGGCAGGAGGGCGCAGACCTTGTCACCGATGCTCCAGCGCGTGACGCCGGGGCCGATTTCCACCACGGTTCCCGATGCCTCCAACCCCGGCAGGGGCGAGGCGTTGGCCGGGGGTGCGTAGGACCCGGCGCGTTGCAGCGCATCGGGGCGGTTCACCCCGGCATAGGCGACGCGGATGATGATCTGGCCGTGGCCCGGCACCGGGACAGGGCGGGTGCAGGGTTGCAGAACCTCGGGACCGCCGGGTTCGGTGATCTCGATCGCGCGCATCGTGTGGGAAAGTTCCATCGTGGTCTGTTCCTTGCGGCCGCCTCAGCGGAAAGGGTTCCTGAACCGGCCGGGCAGATCATCGGGGACTGTCGGCGCGCGCCATTTCTCCATCACCTTGGCGGGGCCTGCAAGCAGGGCTTTGCCCAACGGGTTTTCGCGGACCTTGGCCTTGATCGTTTCGATCTGCATCACATCGGCGATGCGGCGGTCGAGGAAATCCCAGGTCGCCTGATGACCGAGGCTGTCATCGCCCAGCCAGAAAAGGACGGTGGAGCCGTAGACGGCCGAAAGCGTGGCGCGTTTCGTGTACCAGTTCACATCGCGCGAGGTGTCGCCCAAGGCTGTCCAGATCGCATCGGCGGTGCCCCAGATCAGTTTCGCGCCTTCGGCCGCGTGTTGCGGCAGAGCGAAAAGGGTGGTGCCGCGGCGGACGAGTTCGCGGTCTTCGATCGTGTCCAGCCGGGTGCGGACGGCGAAGGTCACGCGGTCGCGAAAGCGCATCTGGGACAGGTCGGTTGCGGCCAGTGTTTCGGCCATCCGCTGATCACCGCGCTTGTGGAAGGCGACCGCCAGATCAATGCCACCGCGCGGGAAAAGGGCACGGGCCAACCCTTCGGCCACGCCCGAATCGGTGATCGCGGCGCGCAGGGTGGTTTCCGACCAGCCGTCGAAGGGCACATGCAGGAGTGCGGCCTCCAACACCAGATCGCGGGCGTTTTCCGGGGTGTTCTGCGGATCCATGGTCGTCTCCTTCGGGGCTGTCAGTGGACAGGGGCGGTTTCCTTTGTTATAGGGCGCGCGCCTGCACACTGTAGTGCAACTCTAACTTAGGAAGGTGGTGACAACCACATGCAGGTCAGCGTCCGCGACAATAACGTCGAACAGGCCCTTCGGGCCCTCAAGAAAAAGCTCCAGCGCGAAGGCGTGTTCCGCGAAATGAAGCTCAAGCAGCATTTCGAGAAACCCTCCGTCAAGAAAGCGCGCGAGCAAGCCGAAGCCGTTCGCCGTGCGAGGAAACTCGCCCGTAAAAAGCTTCAGCGTGAGGGCGGCCTCTAAGCCGTTCAGCGACACTGGGGGTTTGTCTGTATGATGGCCCCGCCCGATCAACCCCCGTCCGTGAGGCCGGGGGTTTTTCATTTTCCGATCAATGGGCTGGCAGGGATTTGGCCGCGTCTTCCGCGTGCAGCGTTCCGTGCAGCAGGCTGTGCAGCAAAGTGTATGCACGCAGCGGACGGTGGGTTAGGGCGCGCGGCGGGTTTCGTTAAGGATTGGGTCCGGTGGGTAGAGGGCGCGGGTGGACGGTCGCAGGGAAGCCTTGGCCTCAGGTTAACGGCGCGTTCGGGAAACGATTTTTGACGCAAAAATCGTGGCGAAATCTGACGCAGATTTCGGGGGTGATCGTTGCGCAGCGGGGGGTGTCCGAAATCTGCGTCAGATTTCGGCGCGGAATTTGCGTCAAATTCCGCTTTGGTCAGACGGCCAGCGCGGTGGTCTTCACGACCGTGCGCAGGGCAAAGGATGAGTGCATCTGCCGCACGCCCGGCAGGCGCGAGAGATATTGGCGGTGGATGCGGGCGAAATCTTCGGTGTCCTCGGCCATGATCTTGATAAGGTAATCCGCCTGCCCCGCCATCAGGTGACATTCGAGGATGTCGGGGATCTTGGCCACCTCACGCTCGAACGCATCGAGGAGTTCGTCGGCCTGACCTTGCAGGGTGATTTCCACGAAGACCGTGGTGGGGCGGCCGAGGCGGCGGGCGTCGAGCAGCGCCACGTAGCCGGCGATGAACCCCTCTTCCTCAAGCCGTTGCGTCCTGCGGTGGCAGGCGGAGGGGGAGAGGTTCACGCGTTCCGAAAGGTCGGCATTGGTGATGCGGCCTTCCTTCTGCAACACGGTCAGGATGCGGCGGTCGGTTGCGTCGAGTTCGGACATTGTGGCGGATTCTTTCGCGAAACCTGCATTGATCGCAGAAATCTACCGCGCGACTGGCCAGAGGTCATCCAGAAATCACAGTTTTTGCGGCCAATGTGATCGACACTTTCGCCATACCGGGCCGTCTGGCCCGACAGGGAGGATGAAGCATGAAGATCGGTTGCCCGAAAGAGATCAAGCCGCAGGAATTTCGCGTCGGCATGACGCCCAACGCCGCGCGGGAGGCGGTGGCGCATGGGCATGAGGTGATGGTGGAGACGCAGGCAGGGGTGGGCGCGGGGTTCACGGATGCGGATTACATCGCCGCCGGCGCGCGGATCGTGGCCACGGCGGAAGAGGTGTTTGCCAGCGCCGAGATGATCGTGAAGGTCAAGGAGCCGCAGGCGGTGGAGCGGGCGCGGCTGCGGGCGGGGCAGGTGCTGTTCACCTATCTGCATCTGGCCCCCGATCCGGCGCAGACGCATGACCTGTTGGCCTCGGGTGTGACGGCGATTGCCTATGAGACGGTGACGGATGATCGCGGCGGGTTGCCGCTCTTGGCGCCCATGTCGGAGGTGGCGGGGCGGTTGGCGCCGCAGGTGGGGGCCTGGACGCTGCAAAAGGCCAATGGCGGGCGTGGCGTGCTGATGGGCGGGGTGCCGGGGGTGCTGCCCGCCAAGGTGCTGGTGATCGGGGGCGGGGTGGTGGGCACCCATGCCGCCAAGATCAGCGCCGGGATGGGGGCCGATGTCACCGTGCTGGACCGGTCGGTGAACCGGCTGCGCTATCTGGATGATGTGTTTGGCGGGCAGTTCAAATGCGGCTATGCCGATGCGGCCACGACGATCGAGTTGGCGCGGCAGGCGGACATGATCATCGGGGCGGTGCTGATCCCCGGTGCGGCGGCGCCCAAGGTGATTTCACGCGCGCAGTTGAAGGAGCTGAAACCCGGTGCGGCGCTGGTGGATGTGGCGATCGATCAGGGCGGGTGTTTTGAGACATCCCGCGCGACCACCCATCAGGACCCGATCTATGAGGTGGACGGGATCATGCATTACTGCGTGGCCAACATGCCCGGCGCGGTGGCGCGGACATCGACGCTGGCCTTAGGCAATGCGACGATGCCCTTCATGCTGGCCTTGGCCGACAAGGGGTGGAAGCGCGCCTGCGCCGAGGACAAGCATCTGCTGGCGGGGCTGAACACCCATGCGGGCAAGCTGACCTATGCGGCGGTGGGGGTGGCGTTGGGGCTGCCGACGATCACACCGACCGAGGCGCTGGCGATCTGAAAGCAAAAGGCCGCGGGGATGTTCCCCGCGGCCTTTGTCTTTCCGCAGCCTGACTTACTTCTTCAGCGAGTCGCGGATTTCCATCAGGATGTCGAGTTCGCTGGGGCCGGCCGGTGCGGCGGGAGCTTCGGCCTTTTTCGGCATCAGCTTGTTCATCATCTTGACCAGAATGAACACCACCCAGCCGATGATGACAAAGTTGATCAGCGCGGTGATGAAGGCGCCATAGGCAAAGACCGCTGCGCCGGATTCCTTGGCCGCCGCCAGCGATGCCGGGCTGGTGCCTGACAAATCGATGAACATGTCAGAGAAGTTGATGCCACCCAGGATCAGGCCGATGATCGGGTTGATCAGATCACCCACCAGGCTGTTCACGATGGCGGTGAAGGCCGCACCGATGATGATACCTACGGCGAGGTCCATCACGTTGCCTCTCATCAGAAAGGTCTTGAACTCATTCAGCATGTCACGGTTCCCACTATAGTCTTGTTATGTGTCACAAACCCCGTCCCGGGGGCCGTTTGCCGCCTTTTTGGGCTGGCGAAGGAAATATGCAGAAGATTTGATGGATTTCACCGGGAAACTGCAACGATGCGCCCAAGGCGGGCGGGCTGTTGCAGGATCGTCGCCAAATCGGCGCGTGTCAGATAGGCCGGACCATGGTGTGTGCGGCACTGAAGCCGAAGATCAGGCGCAGGGGACCGATGGGTTCGGTCCGGTCAACCACGAAGCCGCGCCGTTCATAGAGCGCGCGGGCGCGGGCGTTGGTGTCGACCACATCCAGCCGCACGGCGCTGTAGCCACGGGCGCGGCCTTCAGCGACGATGGCCTCAAGGAGCAGGGTGCCGACCCCCTGCCCGCGCACGGTATTGCTGACGCAAAGACCATCCAGAAGAAAGCGGCTGCTGTCCGCATCATTGCCCAGAAGGCGCAGGAGCTGCGCCCGCCAGCGCCCGCCGATGGGGCCATAGACGGCGCGAAGGTCAGTTTCGGACCCGCCGGCGAAGCTGCCCCGTTCGGATTTGAACCCAGCAAGGCCGACGAGGTTTCCGCTGCTGTCATAGGCCGTCAGGCAATGGTCAGCGCGCATGACGCGTTCAAGGAAAGCCAAGGCCTTGGCATCCGGACCGAGAACGCGGCCCAGCTTGCCGCCGAAGGCCTGCCAGTAGAGGACGGCGGCTTCGGCACGCAGATATTCGGGAAGGCCTTGTTCGATGCGGATCATGGGGTCTCCTTTAACACCGCAATCAAGGCATCGGCATGGCCTGCGCCGAGGATCCAGCCTTCCTCGGCGATCTGGGGCAGGTTTGGGGGTGTCAGGAGGGCGACAAGGTCACCCTTTTGGGACAAGCGAGACAGCGCGCGGGCGAGGAGGGTGACCTGTGCGGCGTCCTCGATGCCGGGGGTTTGGGCCACGAGGGGGGCAAGCAGCGACGGGTAGACTTCGGCCAGCACGACGGGGGCGGTGGTGATGGGATCGAACGGCCAGACGGCCGTGCCGGGGCGTTGCGACAGGCGGTGGATCAGGGGCAGGCCCATCAGGGCCTGTGAGCCGACAGAACCGGTGGTGAAGAGCTTCCAGACGGGTTGCGCGCGGGGGACATGGGTTTCCGCCGCGCGGCGCTCTGACAGGCCGAGGGCGGGGTAGTCCACGGCCTTGCGTTCCGGCAGATACGGCAGGGGCAGGCTGGCGGGGCGGCCCCAGAAGGGGCCATCGCCGAGGCGGGCGTTGATGGCATCGGCCACGGCAAAGCGGTTGTTGCGGTTGGCGTCATCGGTGATGTGATCCGCCAGCCAGCGCCAGATGGCGCGGGGGTTGGCCTGCCCGGTCAGGCGGGCGGCAAAGCCGGTGGGATAGCCCATGGGGAAATCAAAGCCGATGAGCAGGCGGCGGCCTGCGGCCTGTTCCGTGGCGATCAGGGTTGAGAGGTGGGATTCCGCCTCTGCCCGCGTGCGGAAATACTGCGCGGACTCTTCTGCGCCGGTGGCGGTGCCGATCCAGATGGCATCGGGCGAGGGGCGGGCGGGGGACGGGCCGTTGGTGGCGGACCAGTCGACAATGGCGACGGTGTCGAAGCGGGGGGTGTCTAGCCCGGTTTCCGCAAGGATGAAATCGGCGATGGTGGCGGTGTCGTTCAGGTCGAGCACGGGAACGGTGAGGGACAGGCCGGGGGCATCGGTGGCCACGGCGCGGATGAGGGGATCGCCGGGCTGGATCATGTCTTGCCCTGTTTCGCTGCGCCAGACCTCCAGCCTCTGGTGGCTGTCACGCTTGTAGCCTTCGACCAGCACCAGATCGACGGGGGCAAGGCGGGCGAGCACGGCGGAAAGGTCGGGTTCCGGGCCGCGATGTTCCACCATCAGGGCGAAGCGGTCCTTGGAGGCCAGCACCACCTCGCGCGCGCCGGCCTGACGGTGGCGGAAGGTGTCTTTCCCCGGCTGGTCAAGATCAACCGTGTGGTGGACATGTTTGACGGTGGAGACGGAGAAGCCGCGCGCGGTGATGTTGGCCACCAGACGTTCCATCAGGCTGGTCTTGCCCGAATTCTTCCACCCGATGACGCCGTAGACCTTCATGCTGCCCCCCGGAGGCGGGCCTCGGCGAGGGCAAGGTCTTCGGGCGTGTTGAGGTTGGCGAAGGCGCCGTCATCGGTGAAATCGGCGCGGGCGGCATGGTGGGCGTCGGCAAAGGCGCGGACGCGGGGCTTTTCCCCGCTGGCGAGGAAGGCGCGGAGGGGTTCACGCAGGGTGACGGGCCAGAGGCCGAAGGTGGGGTGGTCATTCCCGCCAGAGCGGGCGAGCGCGCAGCCGGCTGCGCCTTCGCCGGCAAGGATCAGGCGGGGGACCAGATCAGGGGGGAGGAAGGGGGCGTCAACGGGGGCTGAAACCACCGCAGTCGCGCCAAGGGGCGCGGCCCAGTCCAGCGCCGACAGGATGCCGGACAGGGGGCCTTCAGACCGCAGATCAGGCAACACGGGCAGGCGCAGGGCGGCGAAGCGGGCGGCGTCGCCATTGGCGCTGATCGACAGCCGTTCCACCTGTGGCTCCAGCCGGTCCGCGACATGGGCCATCAGGGGGCGGCCTGCGAGCGGCAGCATGGCCTTGTCGGCCCCGCCCATCCGCCTGCCCTGCCCACCTGCCAGAATGACCCCGAAAATCCGCACGATGCGCCCTTCCGCTTTGCTGACCAATGGCCTAAGCCGAAGCTCATGCAAGGTAAAGCGCAGGCGCGCATGTCTCCCACCCGCAAGGCGTTTCTTCGTGGCTTGATTGCCGCGTTGCCGATGACGATTGTCGTCGGCCCCTTTGCGCTCTTGTTCGGGGTGGTTGCGACAGAGGCCGGGCTGAACGTGTTCGAGACGATGCTGTTTTCCATCTCGGTCTTTGCGGGCGCATCGCAATTCGCCGCATTGCAGACGATGCAGGAGAATGCGCCCGCGCTTGTGGTGCTGGCCACGGCCTTGGCGGTGAACCTGCGGATGGTGATGTATTCGGTCACGCTGGCCCCGCATTTCGGCAGCCTGCCGCTGCGGTCGCGGGCGCTGATGGCCTATTTTCTGGTGGATCAGAGTTTCGCCACCACGGTGGCCGAGATTGACCGGACACCAGAAATGACGGCGGTCGAGAAGCGGGCGGTGTTCTTTGGTGCGGTGGTGGCTGTGGCACCGCTGTGGTTCCTGGCCTGTCTGGCGGGCGCAATGATCGGGCAGACGATCCCGCCCGAATATGCGCTGGATTTCGCGCTTCCGATCACCTTTCTGGCGATGGTCGCGCCGATGTTGCGCAGCCTGCCGCATCTGGCGGCGGCGGGGGTGTCGATCCTGCTGGCGATTGCGCTGGCCGGGCTGCCTTGGGGGACGGGGATGCTGATTGCCGCCTCTGTCGCCATGGCGGTGGGCGCAGGGTTGGAACGGTGGATGGAACGGCGGCAGGCGGTGGTACGGTGATCGACAAATCCACCTTCTGGATCGTGCTGCCGGTGCTGGCACTGGGGACCTATGCGATCCGGTTTTCCTTTCTTGGCACGCTGGGCACACGGCCCCTGCCCGGCTGGCTGACCCGCAGCTTGCGCTATACGGCGGTGGCGGTGTTGCCCGCGCTGGTGGCACCGGGCGTGCTGTGGCCCGCCGCCACGGGGGGTGAGACCGATCCCGCGCGGCTGGCGGCGGCGCTGGTCACGCTGGCGGTGGGTGTGGTGACGCGCAGCACCATGGGCGCCATTCTGGCGGGGGGTGCCACGCTTTACGCGCTGCTGGCGGTGGCGGGTTAAAGCGGCGCTTCGCCCGCCTGCACCAGCAGGACGCCGTGGTTCTTGTCGGCATCCTCATCGCGGATCACGCGGGTGGTGACGCCGGGGATCTTGGCGAAATCATCCATGATCTTGTTGGGATACCAGCTGGCGCGGATGTTTTCGAACCCCGGCACGCCGCGCAGGATATCGGTCACCGACTTGGCGCATTGCGCCTTTGGCACGGCGCCATAGGCCTTGGCCCGCTGCGCCACGAGCGCGGCCACACCGGGAGATACGATGACCGTCTGTTCCACCACACGGAAGGTTTCGCGGGCGTGATAGTCGATGTAGAAATTCACGATGCGGGGCGTGATGCCGTAATGCACATCGTTGCGCTCCGGGATGCGCGGATGCTGCCATGTGCCGGCCGGATCGAACATGATCCGTTCCGTCCCGTTGATCATCAGCCCGCTATGCGCCCCGGCATTGGAGCGGTTGTTGATCACGGTGAACAGCGTGATCGCGGGCGGGCCGTCATGCACGTAGCGCGCGGCCTGAACCCTCTCTTCCGGTGCCCAGACAGGCTCTGCCCCGCAGGCCGCAAGGGTAAGAAGCGCGAGAAGGGAAAGCAGGGCGCGCAGCATGGGATGATCCAATAAGTTGGGCTGAAAATGCGTCAGGTCCGGTCAGGCCAGATCCAATCAGGCGTTGGCAAGCGCCATGAAAATCAGGATCGCGATGATGATGACGACGCCCCATTGCGTGAACTTGATGAAACCCGCGAAGGTTTTTTCCTGCGCGCGGACATCCATGCTGCCGGGTTTGAAGTCGTTGTTGTGGTCGGCCATGTCGGTTCCCTTTCTTCGTCTTTCCGGCGAAATAGCCGATTCATGTATCCATGTCACGCCTTACGGCACTGTCCGGGGTGCCGGATTGACGCGGCGGCGGGGGTGTTCAGCCGGGCAGGCGCTGCCAGAGCCACGCGCCCTGCGGGTTGAGCGACCGGGTGACCTGCCCGCGCTGCAAGAGGCAGTTCAGATGCGCGACCGATTCGACCAGCGCCATGCCGAATTCCGGCCCGTCGATCTGACGCTTGAAAAGCGGCAGGAAGCAATCGGCGGCGACCTGCGGGGTATTCAGATGGTCCAGCAGGCGGGCCAGGGCGGATTCGTGGTTTTCTGCCATCTGGCGCAGGCGCAGGGGCAGCCCGGTGAAGGGCAGTTTGTGGCCGGGAAGGACAAGCTGATCGTCGGTGGCAAAGGCGGCCAGGCGGGTGCAGCTGTCCAGCCATTCGGAAAGCGGGTCGGCATCGGGTTCGGTGGGGTAGACGCCGATATTGGCGGAAATGCCGGGAAGGAGTTGGTCGCCACCGAGGATCAGCGCGTCGTCAAGGCTCCAGAGCGTGGCGTGTTCCGGCGCATGACCATCGCCGCAGCGCACGCGCCAGCGGCGACCTGCGGCGATGATCTGGTCGCTGTCCTTGATGCGGGTGAAGCCGGGGGGCAGCGGGGCCACGACATCGGCAAAGTTGAAGGGGCGGGTTGTGGCGTAGGTTTGCAGGCGGTCGGGCGAAACACCGGCGCGGCGCTGAAACTCCACCGCCTGCGGCAGGGGCAAGGCGTGTTCGTCCAGCACCAGCATCCGGGCGTAAAGCCAGCTGGTGCGGGTGGTAAGCAGTTCCGCACCCTGTGACTGAAACCAGCCGGCAAGGCCGATATGATCGGGGTGGTAATGGGTGACGATGACGCGCTTGATCGGACGCCCGTCAAGCGGGCCATCCAGCAGGCGCTGCCAGATCGCGCGGGCGCGGTTGGAGGCAAAACCGGTATCGACGATGGTCCAGCCATCGCCATCCTCCAGCGCGTAGACATTCACATGATCCAGCGCCATGGGCAGCGGCAGGCGCAGCCAGAGGATGCCGGGGGCCACCGGGACCGCCATGCCTTCGTCGGGCGGGGTGGCGAAGGGGTGGCGGATGCCCGGATCGGGGATGTCCCTCACGCCGCCAGATCCTCGGGCGACAGGGCGTAGAGTTGGGCGGCCCCTTCGCGCGCTTCGGCCAGCAGCGAGGCATGTTCCGGCAACAGGCGGCGGATTGCCACGCGGGCCAGCGCGGACCGCGCGCCACCCGTGGCATGGGCAGCGCGCAGATGGGCGTCGGCCCCCAGCACAAGCGCGAAGGCGCGCAGGTAAGGCGCAGCCCCGGCGAAGCGGTCGGTCATGTCTTGCTGTAGCAAGGCTTCGGTCGCGTCGCGCAAGCCTTCCGCCGCCTGCCAGACATCGCCCGCCAGATCGGGATGCGTGGCGCGGGCGGCTTCGGCCCCGGCCTGCACCTCATCCAGCAGGGTCATCGCGGCGCTGCCGCCATCGGCCATCTTGCGGGCGACAAGGTCCATCGCCTGAATGCCGTTGGTGCCCTCATAGATCGTGGTCACGCGCACATCGCGGGCGAATTGGGCGGCGCCGGTATCTTCTATTACGCCCATGCCGCCGTGAATCTGGATGCCCAGATGCGCCACTTCGTTGCCCGTATCGGTGCCATAGGCCTTGGCGATCGGGGTCAGAAGGGCGGCGCGGGCGTGCCATTCGGGGGCATCGGTGGCGCGGGCCATGTCAATGGCCACAGCGCAGGACAGCGCGATGGCGCGGGCCGAGAAGACCTGCGCCCGCATCCGCGCCAGCATCCGGCGCACATCGGCATGGTCGGTGATCGGCGCGCGGCCCGTGGGCGTGCGGCCCTGCACGCGGCCTTCGGCATAGGCCAGCGCGTGCTGGAAGGCCGCTTCGGCAATGCCCACGCCCTGCACCGCCACGCCAAGGCGGGCGTTGTTCATCATGGTGAACATGGCGGCCAGGCCCTTGTGCGGCTCGCCCACCAGCCAGCCCTGCGCGCTGTCATATTGCATCACGCAGGTCGGGCTGCCGTGCAGGCCCAGCTTGTGTTCAAGGCCAACAACCGAAAGGCTGTTGCGGCGGCCCGGATTGCACGCATCATCGGGGATGAATTTCGGCACGAGAAAGAGGCTGATCCCCGCCGAACCCGGCGCGCCATCGGGCAGGCGGGCCAGCACCAGATGGCAGATGTTCGGCATGAAATCCGAATCCCCCCAGCTGATGTAGATCTTCTGCCCGGTGATGGCGTAACTGCCATCCCCGCGCGGCTCTGCCCGCGTGCGCAGCGCGCCGACATCAGAGCCCGCCTGCGGTTCGGTCAGGTTCATCGTGCCGCCCCATGCGCCCGAGGTGAGCTTGGGCAGATAGATCGCGCGGATCGCGTCAGACCCGTGATGTTCCAGCGCCTCGATCTGGCCTTGCGTCAGAAGGGGGTTGATCTGCAGCGCAAGGCAGGCACCCGACATCATCTCATTCACCGCCGTGGCCAGCGTCATGGGCAGGCCCATGCCGCCGTTTTCCGGGGTGGCGGCCATGCCGACCCAACCGCCTTCGGCAATCGCGCGGTAGCCTTCGGCAAAGCCGGGGGGTGTGCGGACCACGCCGTTTTCCAGCCGCGCGCCCTGTTTGTCACCCGTGCGGTTGAGCGGCGCGAGGACAGTTTCCGCCAGACGCCCGGCCTCGGCCAGCACGGCGGTGGCGGTGTCGGCCCCGGCCTCCGCAAAGCGCGGGGTGGCGGCGACGCGGCCATAGCCCAGCACATGGGTGAACAGGAGGTCGTAATCGGCAAGGGGGGCGCGGTAAGGCATGGGTCGATCCTCTGACATGCCGGGGCCGGGGTCCGGCACGGCCCAATGGCCAGGCGGAGTGCTTGGCAAAGCGGGCCGTGACGGGTAAGGGCACCTGACCTGCAAAGGTTTACAGACCGGTTGCCCCTTCTCAACCCCTACGCAGCGTCACGCGCGAGGTCATTGACCATGATTGCCACCGAAGACCTGACCAACAGCCCGCACGGGATCGCCCGCGCGGCGGAAATCCTGCGCGCGGAAGGGCTTGTCGCCTTTCCGACCGAGACGGTCTATGGGCTGGGCGGGGATGCACGGTCGGATCATGCGGTGGCGCGGATTTTCGAGGCCAAGGGGCGGCCGAGGTTCAACCCGCTGATCGTGCATGTGCCGGATGTGGCGACGGCGCGGCACTACGCGCGGTTTGATGACCGGGCCGAGACGGTGGCGGCGGCGTTCTGGCCGGGGCCCTTGACGCTGGTGCTGCCGCTGGTGCTGCGCCCGGAGGCGGGGCTGTCGGAGTTGGTTACCGCAGGGCTGGAGACGGTGGCGATCCGGGTGCCTGCGCATCCGGTGGCGCAGGCCTTGCTGCGGGCCTTTGGCGGACCGCTGGCCGCGCCTTCGGCCAATCCCTCGGGGAAGGTGTCACCCACGCGGGCCGATCATGTGCGCGCGGGGCTGGCGGGGCGGATCGAGGGCATTCTGGACGGCGGGGCCTGTGCGGTGGGGGTGGAATCTACGATCCTTGGGCTGGACGGCGTGCCGAGCCTGCTGCGCCCCGGCGGGGTGACGGTGGAGGCCTTGGAGGCGGTGCTGGGGGTGGGTCTGGTGTCGGGCGGGAGCGCCGAGCGGCCCAACGCGCCCGGGCAACTGGCGAGCCATTATGCGCCCGGCGCTGCGGTGCGGCTGGAGGTGCACGAGCCGGAGCCGGGCGAGGTTTGGGTGGGCTTCGGCCCCTGCCCCGGTGCGGCGCTGAGCCTGTCGGAGACAGGCGATCTGGTGGAGGCAGCGGCGCGGCTGTTTCATGTGCTGCGCGCGGCGGATCAGCGGGCCGGCGCGGGTGGGCGCATCGCCTTTGCCCCTGTGCCGGAGGTGGGGCTGGGGCGGGCGATCAATGACCGGTTGCGGCGGGCGGCCGCGCCGCGCAAGTGATGGGCGGGGTTAGCGAAGTCTGACGCAGACTTCGCGACGGAATTTGACACAAATTCCGTCAAGGCGCGCGTGTCGCGCGCCAGCATTCCTGCGTCAGGAATGCGCGCGAAATTTGCGTCAAATTTCGCTTTGCTAGTCGAAGGTTCCGGTCACGCGCCCGAACAGCATGAAGGCCCGCGCGGTGCGGGTGTCGGCCAGTTCGGCAAGGTCGGCATCGGAGGCGTTGGCCTCAAACTCCTGAAAGGTCTTGTCGAAGGTGCGCAGGAAATGGTGGCCCGCATCGCGGAACACCGGGTCTTCGCGCATCCTTGCCCCGGTCAGCGCAAGGCTGGACCGGTCGCGGATACCGCCCAGCGCGGCGATGGCGCGGCCGCGTTCGCCTTGGGCGAATTTGCGCCACAGCTCGGGCCTTGCGCGTTCCGGGATCAGGTCATCCATGTAGATGCCTTCCTGGCTGAGCAGCGTCAGCACATCCTGCGCCGCGCGGATCAGCTTGGCTGTGGTGCGATCCTCAAGCGCTTGCCGCAGGGCGCGGAAGCCTTCGCGATCATCCGGGTTTTCGGGAAAGTTCAGCGCGCGGATGAAATCGCTGATGGACAGGGGCGCGCGCAGATCCTCGGCCGGGGTGCCAAGCGCGAGGGTGGGCTGTTCATCCTGCAGCGCAGGGCGGAGCGGTGGCACCAGCGCGGCCTTGCGATCCGCCG
The DNA here is from genome assembly GCA_943370085.1 of Variovorax paradoxus. Classification (GTDB taxonomy): domain Bacteria; phylum Pseudomonadota; class Alphaproteobacteria; order Rhodobacterales; family Rhodobacteraceae; genus Paragemmobacter. Next base: position 247,956 of record CALRPT020000003.1, read on the forward strand.
AGGGGACGGTGAGGCCGGGGTCGCGCCGCGTCTGGAAGGAGGCCAGAACGCCTGCGGTTTCGCGGGCGACCTGTGCCACCTCTTGCAGACGCTGTTCGACAGCGGGCTTGATCGCGGCCTGCGTCTGCTGGCTGAGGAGATAGGCGTTGCGCATGGCATCCACCGTGGCCTGCAGACGCGCGGCCTCGGCCCGCAGCACGCGGACGGAGCGCAGCGTGGTGACGGCGGCCCAGATCAGCGCCAGCGGCAGGAAGACGGCGAGCAAGGTCAGCACAAGCCCCAAGAGGCCGCCGGACGTGCCTTCGGGCGCCATCAGCGCATAGGCGATGACGGCCACCACCCAGACCAGCGCCAGAAGGGCCGCGACCATTTCGGTCGGGCCGATGGGCGGAGCCTCCTCAGAGCGCAGGAATAGGCCCAAGGGTTCCGGTTTATCGTGGTCTTCCGGCATTCTGTCCCCGATTTGCCTGCCTGTGGTGATCAGACGTAGCGGATGCTGAGGATCTCATAGCTTTTCTGGCCGCCGGGGGTTTTCACCTCGACGCTGTCGCCTTCATCCTTGCCGATCAGCGCGCGGGCAAGGGGGGAGCGGATGTTCAGCAGGCCGCGTTCGATATCGGCCTCGGCCTCGCCCACGATCTGATAGGTCTTTTCCTCGTCACTGTCTTCGTCGACGACGGTGATCGTCGCGCCGAACTTGACCGAGCCGGAGAGTTTGGACGGATCGATCACCTCGGCCAGCGAGAGCATCGCCTCCAGCTCTTTGATGCGGCCCTCGATGAAGGACTGCTTTTCGCGGGCGGCATGGTATTCGGCGTTTTCCGACAGGTCGCCATGTTCGCGGGCCTCGGCAATCGCGCGGATCACGGCGGGGCGTTCGATGGATTTCAGCGTCTTCAACTCTTCGTCCAGCGCGGTGAAACCTGCGCGCGTCATCGGAATCTTTTCCATCGGTCCCTACATAACAAAAGGAAGGCCACGGCCCCCTTACGGGGACTGTGGCGCGATACGATCTGCGATCTCTTGCCCCAACTGAACCGACCGGGGGGGCAAATGCAAGGCCCTGCCCGCGAAAGGGCGGAAAGGCGGGGGATATGGCCGCAAACCCCGCCATGATGCCGCAATGCGACATCGTGATGCCGCGTTACGATTGACCCCCGCGCTTTGCATGGGCTAGGGGATGAGCCGCGCCCCGCAAGAATATTGCGCGGGGCCTGTGGGAAACGCGGTGAGGGAGCAGGCAGCATGGCCGACATCGTCCGTGAGTCGATGGAATATGACGTTGTGATCGTGGGCGCGGGGCCTGCGGGCCTGTCGGCGGCGATCCGGCTGAAGCAGCTTGATGCCGATCTGTCGGTGGTGGTGCTGGAAAAGGGGTCCGAGGTCGGGGCGCATATCCTGTCTGGCGCGGTGCTGGACCCGTCGGGGCTGGATGCGCTTTTGCCGGAATGGCGGACCATGGGTGCGCCGATCAAGACCGAGGTGGTGGAGGATAACTTCTACATCCTCGGGCCGGCCGGGCAGGTGCGTATTCCGAATTTCCCCATGCCGCCGTTGATGAACAACCACGGCAATTACATCGTCAGCATGGCCAATGTCTGCCGCTGGATGGCGGGGGTGGCCGAGGGGCTGGGGGTCGAGATTTTTCCGGGCATGTCGGCATCGGCGCTGGTCTATGACGGCGACCGGGTGAAGGGCGTGGTGGCGGGGGAGTTCGGGCTGGACCCGGAAACCGGCGCGCCGGGGCCGAATTACGAACCGGGGATGGAGCTGCACGGCAAATACGTCTTCCTGTCGGAAGGCGTGCGCGGGTCGCTGTCGAAGGAGGTCATCGCCAAGTATGACCTGTCGAAAGGCCATTGCCCGCAGAAGTTCGGCCTTGGCATGAAGGAAATCTGGGAGATCGATCCGGCCAAGCACAAGCTGGGCACCGTGACGCATACGATGGGCTGGCCGCTGGGCAGCAATGCGGGCGGCGGGTCGTTCATCTATCACCTTGAGAACAATCAGGTTTATGTGGGGTTCGTGGTTCACCTGAACTATGAGAACCCGCATCTGTATCCCTATATGGAGTTCCAGCGGTTCAAGCATCACCCGATGGTGGCGGAGCTGCTGAAGGGCGGCAAGCGCGTGGCCTATGGCGCGCGGGCCATCAGCGAGGGGGGCTGGCAGTCGATCCCCAAGATGGTGGCACCGGGCGTGGCGCTGCTGGGCTGTTCGGCGGGGCTGGTGAACGTGCCGCGCATCAAGGGCAACCACAATGCGATGCTGTCGGGCAAGGCGGCGGCCGAGGCGGCGTTTGATGCGATCAAGGCGGGGCGCGCGGGCGATGAGCTGGCGGCTTATGAAACGGCTGTGCGGACCGGCCCCATCGGGAAAGACCTTCGACGCGTGCGCAACGTCAAACCGCTGTGGTCCAAATATGGGCTGGTGGCATCGCTGATGGGTGGGGGCCTTGATATGTGGGCCAATACCATCGGGCTGACGGTGTTCGGCACGCTGCGCCACGGCAAATCGGATGCGGCGGCGACGGGGTTGGCGAAAAACTTCAAGCCGATCGACTATCCCAAACCCGATGGCGTGCTGTCTTTTGACCGGCTGACCAATGTGGCCTACAGTTTCACCAACCATGACGAGGCGCAGCCTGCGCATCTGAAGCTGAAGGATGCGTCGGTTCCCATTGCGACCAACCTGCCGAAATATGCCGAGCCCGCGCAGCGCTATTGCCCGGCGGGGGTGTATGAAGTGGTATCCGAGGCGGGCAAGGACCCGCGTTTCGTGATCAACTTCCAGAACTGCGTGCATTGCAAGACATGCGATATCAAGGACCCGTCGCAGAACATCAACTGGACCACGCCGCAGGGTGGCGGCGGGCCGAACTATCCCAACATGTGATCCGACTCTGATCCGGGCACGCTGACATTTGCGTGTGAATCGGCAGGAAACAGCGGGCCGGGATGGGGAAACCCTCCCGGCCCGATTGCCTATGCGGCAGGCCAAGGCTAGCTTGGCCGTATCCTTGCTGGAGTAGCTTGCCGATGCCGCCACGCCATAGCCCCCTTGTTGCCTTTGCCCTTGCCCTTGCGCTGGCCTTTCCGGCTGCCGCGCAAGACACGGAAGGGGCCGCAGGGGCCTATCTGGCCGCGCAGGTGGCCGCATCCGAGAATGATTTCCGCGAGGCGGCGCGCTGGTATGACCGGCTGATCCAGATTGGCGTGAATGATCCGGCAACGCTGGAAGGGGCGGTTATCGCGCATCTGAGCCTTGGCGAGTTCGAGCAGGCGGCAGAGCTGTCGCGGCAACTTGTGCAGCAGGGCGGGCGCAGCCAGACGGCCTATATCGCGCTGTTGACGGATCAGGCCAAGCGCGGGGATTTCGCGCCGCTGATCGCCGATACGCTGGCGGGGCGGTCCATCGGGCGGCTGTTGGATGATCTGGTGATGGCCTGGGCCGCGCTGGGTGACGGGCGGATGTCGGATGCGGTGGCGGGGTTTGACAAGCTGGCCACCTCGCCGGGGCTGGAGGCATTCGGGCTGTATCACAAGGCCCTGGCGCTGGCTTCGGTCGGGGATTTCGAGGGGGCGGACAATATCCTGTCGGGGCGTGAGGCGGGGCAGATCGCGCTGATGCGGCGCGGGGCGATTGCGCATGCCCAGATCCTGAGCCAGCTGGAGCGGAACCCCGATGCGCTGGCGCTGTTGCAGCAGGCCTTCGGCACCGAGGCGGACCCGCAGATCGACGCCTTGCGCGCGCGGCTGGAGGCGGGGGAGCCGGTGCCCTATGACGTGGTGACCAATCCGGTGGACGGGATCGCCGAGGTGTTCTTTACCCTGTCCACCGCCCTGCGCGGTGAGGCCGAGGATGGCTATACGCTGATCTATGCGCGCGCGGCGGCCTATCTGCGCCCCGACCATTCCGAGGCGACGCTGCTGGCGGCGGGGCTTTTGGAAAGCCTTGGGCAGAACGCGCTGGCGGGGGAAACCTATGGCAAGATCGCGCCGGACGATCCCACCTATCATGTGGCCGAGATCGGCCGCGCCAATGCGCTGATCGCCGAGGACAAGACCGATGCCGCGCTGGAGGTGTTGCAGTCCCTGACCCGCAGCCATGGCCAGTTCATCGAGGTTCAGGCGGCGCTGGCCGATGCGCTGCGGCGGCAGGAACGATTCACCGATGCGATTCCGGTTTATTCGCAGGCGATCGACCTGATCCCAGAACCGGTGCAGCGGCATTGGACGCTGTTTTATTCGCGTGGCATCAGCAACGAACGCGCGGGCAATTGGCCCGAGGCCGAGGCCGATTTCCGCCGGGCGCTGGAGTTGAACCCCGATCAGCCGCAGGTGTTGAACTATCTGGGCTATTCCTTTGTCGACCGGGGCGAGAATCTGGATGAGGCGCTGGGGATGATCGAGCGCGCCGTCGCGGCGCAGCCGGAGGCGGGGTATATCATCGACAGTCTCGCCTGGGCGCTGTTCCGGCTGGGCCGCTATACCGAGGCGGTGGAGCCGATGGAGCGCGCGGCGCTGCTGGAGCCGGTCGATCCGGTGGTGACGGACCATCTGGGTGATGTCTATTGGGCGGTGGGGCGCAAGCTGGAGGCGCGGTTCCAGTGGCACCGCGCGCTGTCCTTTGAACCCGAAGAGGATGAGGCCATCCGCATCCGGCGCAAGCTGGAGGTGGGGCTGGATGCCGTGCTGGCGGAAGAAGGCGCAAAACCCCTGACCGAAGTGGCGAATGGCAGCAACTGAGTTCGCCCCGGCCAAGATCAACCTGACACTGCATGTCACCGGACGGCGGGCGGATGGTTATCATCTGCTGGATTCGCTGGTGGTCTTTGCGGGGGTGGGGGATCAGGTCAGCGGAACGCTGGCTGATCCCCCATCGCTTACGGTGACGGGGCCGATGGCGGCGGGGTTGACGGGCGAAGGTGACAATCTGGTGCTGCGCGCCGCCCGCGCGATGGGGGTGTCGGCGCAGATCGTGCTGGAAAAGCACCTGCCGGTATCCTCGGGCATTGGTGGCGGGTCGGCGGATGCCGCAGCCACACTGCGCCTGCTGGCGCGGACGGCGGGGCGGCCCTTGCCGGGGGCGGCGGAGGTGCTGGCGCTTGGCGCGGATGTGCCGGTCTGCCTGCAGAGCCGCAGCACAAGGATGACGGGGATCGGCGAAGGGCTGGCGCCAGTGCCGCCCCTGCCGCCGGTCTGGCTGGTGCTGGTCAATCCGGGCGTGGCGGTCTCGACGCCGGACATCTTTCGCAGCCTGCCGCGCGCGGATAACGCGCCGATGCCGCGCGATCTGCCGCGGCTGAAATCAGCGGCGGAGCTTGCGGCTTTTGCCGCCATGCAGCGCAATGATCTGGAAGCCCCGGCGGTGGCGTTGCAGCCAGTGATCGGGCGGGTCCGGCAGGCGTTGACCGCCCAGACGGGGTGCCTGTTCGCGCGGATGTCGGGGTCGGGGGCGACGTGTTTCGGGCTGTTTGCCGATCCGCTATCGGCCAATGCCGCCGCGCGGGCGCTGCGGGCGGCCGAACCGGGCTGGTGGGTGGCGGATGCCTCCTTGCATCAGCCCCAATCGTGACGGAAGGAAACCTCTGTCCCGTCTGACCGGCGCAGGGCGCGGGCGACGAATTCAGGGGGAAAGCCCTCCTCCAACGCGCCCATGACGGTGACCTCTTCCCCCACCTGAACCGGCAGGGCATTGGGGCCGACATAGACGGTGACCGCGCCGGTTTCATCCTTCATCCGAAAGGCATCGGCATCGGTGATGCGCATCACCTTGCCGGTCAAAGTGACAGGCTGGCCACGCGGGGCCTTGGTGATGGGGACAGGCGCGGCAAAGGCGGCAGAGGCCGACAGAAGAACGGCGGCCATCGCGGTAGAACGGATCATCGTCATCTCCCTGTTGCGGTCTTGTTGCAGGAAGAGGTGGGAAAGCCGCCCCGCCGCCGCAAGGGGCGCGGCGGCCTGTGGTCATTCATATTGATGCGTAAAGCTCAGTTTGCTGCCATCGGCCCGCACCGCTTCGCGGGCGTAGATTTCCATCCGCCCAAAATCGCGATCCACGATCCCGTTCACGGTGATCTGTTCGCCAATGTCAAAGGGCACGATCCCGGGGCCGATATAGACGGTCACAGAGCCGCTGGCATCGGTGATGCGGAACTCATCCTCATCCGTGATGCGTTCGACCGTGCCGTTGATCGTGGCGGTGCTGCCATAGCGAAGATCCGCGATTAGGGTGGTGTCGGCCAAGGCCGGCCCGGCCATGACGGCAAGGCAGGAAGCCCAGAGAATATGACGCATCGAACCCTCCTTTTCTGTGTGCTGCGCAGAGATCGGAAGGGGGTCACGCCCGCGCAAGCTGGCTGACACGATGTTTATCTGCGGTTATTCGGCGTTATCCGGGCGTCAGTTGATCCGGGCTACGACGTAATCGGCAAGGTCCGACAGCATGTCGCGCAGCGGATGGGCGGGCAGGATGTCCAGCGCGCGGCGGGCGGTTTCGGCCCACATCAACGCCTGATCGCGGGCGGCGGTCATGGCGCCGTGCCGGGCCATCAGGGCCATCGCATGGGCAAGATCACCATCGCGCTGATCGCCCTTTTCGATCACACGGGTCCAGAAGGCGCGTTCTTCGGCATCGGCCTTTGCCACGGCCTTGATCAGCGGCAGGGTCAGCTTGCGTTCGCGGAAATCATCGCCCGTGTTCTTGCCAATGGCGGCATCGGTGCCGCCGTAATCCAGAAGATCATCAACGATCTGGAAGGCGATGCCCAGCGCATCGCCATAGGCGCGCAGCGCCTGCACCTGCGGCTCGGGCGCGGCGGCGACGACGCCGCCCACTTCCATCGCGGCGGCAAAGAGCGCGGCCGTCTTGCCGCGCACGACTTGCAGGTAGATCGCCTCTGTCGTGGCCAGATCCTGCGCGGCGGTGAGTTGCAGCACCTCACCCTCGGCGATCACGGCAGAGGCATTGGCCAGGATGTCCATCACCCGCAGCGATTCCGTTTCCACCATCAGCTGGAAGGACCGCGCAAAAAGATAATCGCCCACGAGGACCGAGGATTTGTTGTCCCACAGCAGGTTGGCGGTGGGGCGGCCCCGGCGGCGTTGGCTTTCATCGACCACGTCATCATGCAGCAGCGTGGCGGTGTGGATGAATTCCACCGTCGCGGCCAGTTTCACATGATGCGCGCCCTGATAGCCGCACATCCGCGCGGCGGCCAAAGTCAGCATGGGGCGCAGGCGTTTTCCCCCGGCCTCGACCAGATGGGCCGTCACCTCGGGGATGCGGGGGGCGTGTTCGCTGGCCATGCGGGTGCGGATCAGGGCGTTCACGGCCGCCATGTCATCCGACAGCCATGCGGCAAGCCGGTCATGCGGTTTCTGCGCTGCCTCGTCCAAACCCATGCTCCCGGTTCCCCCCGCCTCTCGACAATTCGGGGCTGTGCCCCTTTACTCGCGATATGAGAGAGCTTTTGCGCAGCACCGACCCGACGATCATCGCCTTTGCCACCGCCCTGCTCGACGGCGAGGGTATAGACGTGTTTGATCTGGACGTCCACATGAGCATCCTTGACGGCAGCCTTGGCATATTGCCGCGCCGGTTGATGGTGCGGGATGCCGATCTGTTCATGGCCCGCAGCGTGCTGCGCGATAATGGCATTCCGACGGGTCTGGAATGATGGGGCTGGAATGACGGCCTTTGCCGATGGTGACCTGACGGATGACAAGTTCCTGATGGGCCGGTTGCGGCTGTTGCAACCAGCGAAGGGGTATCGCGCGGCGACCGATCCGGTGCTGCTGGCCGCCGCCTGCCCGGCGGTTGCGGGCGAAAGCGTGCTGGATCTGGGTTGTGGGGTGGGAGCGGCGGCGCTGTGCCTGGGCGTGCGGGTACCGGGCGTGGCGCTGGCGGGGCTGGAGGTGCAGCCCGCCTATGCCGATCTGGCGCGGCGCAATGCGGAACGCAACGGGCTGGCGATGGAGGTGGTGACGGGAGATCTGACCGACATGCCCCGCGCGCTGCGGCGTGATTTCGACCATGTGATTGCCAACCCGCCCTATTACGCACCGGGTGGCACGCCTTCGCCCACCCCCGACCGGGACCGGGCGCTGCGGGTGGACACGCCGATAGCCGCCTGGGTCGCCGCCGCGGGGGCGCGGCTGCGGCCAGGCGGCTGGCTGACCATGATCTTTGCCACCCCCTGCCTGCCCGAAGCACTGGCCGCGCTGGCGCCCAAGCTGGGCGCGGGGATGGTGTTGCCGCTGGAGCCGCGCCGGGGCCGCGACGCGACGCGCGTGATCCTGCGCGCCCGCAAGGGGGGCCGCGCGCCGTTCCGGCTGCTGGCGCCTTTCACCCTGCATGCGGGCGCGGCACATGAGGGCGACCGCGAAAGCTATACCCCTGTCGCGATGGCGGTGTTGCGGGACGCGGCCGATCTATCGGCAGCCTTTGGCCGGGTTGGTTAGACCTGTCCATAAGTCTGGACCGAATGTCCGTGACACGACTCAGCGGTTGTGTTGCACTGACGATGTTGGAACCAGTCATGAGGAGGACGAATATGACCATCGCTTCGCATCTGCAGGAACTGCGCCGCAAGCATGAGCACCTCTCTGAAACGGTGGAGCGTGAGCAGCGGAGTCCCGGCGCAGATGCCATGACGATTGCCGCGCTGAAAAAGCAGAAACTGAAGCTGAAAGAGGAAATGACGCGCCTTCAGCAGGGCTGAGGCGTCAGTTTTTGGCGCTGGTGCCCGTGCCGGACTCTGTGCCCGCACGGGCCGCCAGCGCCGCACCTGCGGTGATGAGCACCGCAGCGACAAGGATTGTCCATGATGCCGTGGCGATGCCGGCCACGATCAGCGCCAGCGTGGACAAAAGGGGCGCGGCATAGGAAGCGACGCCCAGCAGTTGGATGTCGCCTTTTTTCATTCCGATATCCCAGGTGAAGAAGGCAGCGCCCACCGGGCCGATGCCCAAAGCCAGGACCGCCAGCCAGCCCAGCGCATCCTGCGGCCATACCGTTTCCTCGACCAGCGGATGGACCAGCGCCGACAAGAGCGCGGTGCCAAGGCAATAGATCGTGACGCTTTCCGTGGGCACATCGCCCAACCGCCGCGACAGGGTGGAATAGCCCGCCCAGGTGATGGCGCAGAGAAAGCCAAGGAACAGGCCCAGCGGTGTGGCCGCCCCGTCCGCCTCGCGCCCCAGAACGATCAGCGCGGCCCCGGCAAAGGCGATCAGCGCGCCGAAGATGACCATGGGGCGCAGCCGCTCACCCGGCAGGAAACTGGCGAAGAGCACGATGAACAAGGGCCAGAGATAGGCCATGAGGCCCGTCTCCGCCGAAGGCGCGATGCGGAAGGCGGTGAAATAGAGCGCGTGGTAGCCGAACAGGCCAATGATGCCAAAGGCATAGACCCGCCATGAGATGCCGCGCAGGCGGCCGATGCCATTGCGAAGCGTCCAGATCAGGCCCAGCGTGCCGCCGATGCCAAAGGTCAGCGCATTCAGCAGGAAGGGCGGCACCGGGGCCGATCCGATGGTGAATAGCGCAAGCAGCGCCCACATCAGGACGGCAGTAAAGCCGATGGCCGTTGCGTTTCTTTGGGTCATTCCTGCCTCGGGTTGCGCGCGCAACTTAGGCGCGGCATTCGGCGAGGGGAAGGCGGTTTTTGACGCAAAAACCGCGACGGAATTTGACGCAAATTCCGGACCCCAACCTTTGCGCCTGATCCTCTGCCGACCCATGGTCGGCAGAGGATCACCGATTTCTGCGTCAGAAATCGACGCGGAATTTGTGTCAAATTCCGCGCCCTTCGCAGCCGGAAAGATCAGACGACGAACTGCCCGCCATTGGCGGAAATCGTCGATCCGGTGATGAAGCCCGCGTCATCCGATGCGAGGAACACCACCGTGCGCGCGATTTCGGAGGGCTCGCCCAGACGGCCCACGGGAATCTGCGGGATGATGCGTTCGTTCAGCACCTTTTCATCGATCGCCTTCACCATCTCGGTCGCGATATAGCCGGGGCAGATCGCGTTGACGGTGATACCTGCGCGCGCGCCTTCTTGCGCCAGGGCCTTGGTGAAGCCCAGATCGCCCGCCTTGGCAGCGGAATAGTTGGCCTGCCCCGCCTGCCCCTTTTGCCCGTTGATCGACGAGATGTTGATCACCCGCCCGAACTTGCGGTCACGCATCCCGGTCCAGACCGGATGGGTCATGTTGAACAGACCCGTCAGGTTGGTGTCCATCACCTCTTTCCACTGCTGCGGGGTCATCTTGTGGAACATGGCGTCGCGGGTGATGCCCGCGTTGTTAACCAGAACGTCCACCGGGCCGACCTCGGCCTCGACCTTGGCGATGCCCGCCACACAGGCATCGTAATCCGCGACCGACCATTTGAAGGTGGGAATCCCGGTTTCCTTGGTGAAGGCGGCGGCCGCCTCGTCATTGCCGGCGTAATTCGCGGCCACCTTGTAGCCTGCCGCCTGCAGCGCCACCGAAATCGCGGCACCGATTCCGCGCGATCCCCCTGTTACCAAAGCCACTCGTGCCATTCGTCCCTCCTCCTGAATTCAGACGTTCTTGAAATGGTGTTACCGAAATGAACGAAGGCGCGCAACATTGTTGCGCGCCTCTTTCGCACTTGCGGCATTGTTGCCGCAGAAAAACAGGTGTCAGGCGCGTTCCAGGCACATGGCCACACCCATGCCGCCCCCGATGCAGAGCGTGGCAAGGCCACGCTTGGCATCGCGGCGGCCCATTTCGAACAGCAGCGTGTTCAGGATACGCGCGCCCGAGGCACCGATCGGGTGGCCGATGGCGATGGCGCCGCCGTTCACGTTCACGATGGACGGATCCCAGCCCATATCCTTGTTCACCGCGCAGGCCTGGGCAGCGAAAGCCTCATTCGCCTCCACCAGATCCAGATCGCCGACCTTCCAGCCGGCCTTTTCAAGCGCCTTGCGGCTTGCATGGATCGGGCCCACGCCCATGATTGACGGATCCAACCCCGCCGTGGCGTAAGAGGCGATGCGCGCAAGCGGCGTCAGCCCCCGGCGCGCGGCTTCATCCGCCGACATCAGCACCACCGCCGCGGCACCGTCGTTCAGGCCCGAAGCGTTGCCCGCGGTGACAGAGCCTTCCTTGGTGAAGGCCGGTTTCAGCTTCTGCATCGATTCGAGCGTGGCACCCGCGCGAATGTATTCATCGGCATCCACCGTGATGTCGCCCTTGCGGGTGGAAATCAGGAAGGGGATGATCTCATCCTTGAACTTGCCGGCCTTTTGCGCGGCTTCGGCCTTGTTCTGGCTGCCCAGCGCGAATTCATCCTGCATGTCGCGGGAAATCTGCCACTGATTGGCGACATTTTCCGCCGTCTGGCCCATGTGATAGCCGTTGAAGGCATCCCACAACCCATCCTTGATCATCGAATCGATGAACTTCATGTCGCCCATCTTGGTGCCCGCGCGCAGATGCGCGACATGGGGCGACAGCGACATGTTTTCCTGCCCGCCTGCGACCACGATCCGCGCATCGCCCAGCTGCACATGCTGCGCGCCCAGCGCCACCGCGCGCAGGCCCGACCCGCACACCTGATTGAGCGACCATGCGCTGGCCTCTTTCGGAAGCCCTGCCTTGATATGCGCCTGACGGGCGGGGTTCTGGCCCTGACCGGCAGTCAGCACCTGACCGAGGATCGTCTCCTCCACCTCGGCCTTGTCGATGCCGGCGCGGGCCACGACGGCCTCGATCACCGCGGCGCCAAGGTCATGCGCGGGGGTATTGGCAAAAGACCCGTTGAAACTGCCCACGGCTGTCCGGCCTGCAGAAACGATGACGACATTGGTCATGGTTGATCCCTTCTCTCCCATCGGGGCGGGGTCCGCGTGACCGCGCCGCCTTGCAGCATGGCCTAGACGCGGGGAAGAACAAAAGCAACATTCTTGCGCCTGCATATTGCCGCAGCGTCAACTTGCTGGCGGGCGGGCACCGGGCGGGGCGGCGTCGGGTTCCAATCCTTCGGGGATCAGCTTTGGCGCGCCGAAATGATAGCCCTGCAGACAATCGACGCCCAGTTGCCCCAGCCACTCTGCCTCGGCCGCCTGTTCCACGCCCTGCGCCACCATCAGCATGTCGAATTGCCGCGCAATGGCGAGATAGGCCGACATCAACACCTGATTGTCGGCCTGGGTCTGAATGTTCCGGCTGTACTGGGCATCCACTTTCAGAAGATCAAAGCTCAACTCGCGGAAATGGCGCAGGGCAAAGGCCCCGGCGCCAAATCCATCCAGCGCGAAGGACACGCCCTTGGGCCGCAACTCGGCGATCATCCCGGTCAGCAGTTCAGGCACCGTCATCACGCTGGCCTCGGCGATTTCAAGGATCAACCGGTCGCCGATGCCGGGGTGGCGCGTCAACCCGGCGCGCAGCAAGGCCATCCAGCGGGGCCAGCCCACGGAGCGCGCAGACATGTTGACCGACAGGCGCAGCTGCGAATGCCGTGCCAGCGCGTCCAGCCCCATGGCAAGGGCGGCGCAATCAATCTCACGCCCCAGTTCATGCGCCTCGACCGCATGCATGAATTCGCGGGCCGGGATGACGCGCCCCCCGGGATCCAGCACCCGCATCAGCCCTTCGTGAAACCCGACCCGCCCCAGCTTTCCGGCCAGAACCACCGGGTGATAGGCCAGCCGCAGCCGCCGCAAGCGCACCGCCTCGGCCACCAACGACACGGCCTCGGCCGCGCTTTCGGCCATGGCAAAGGACAGGGGACTCGCCCCTTCTGTCAGACCTGACCCGCTGTCCATCTTCATCGCAACCCCCGCAAGACCCGTCGACAATCCTGCCCTCTGCCCCGTAAACATCCGATTAATCCGCGATAGGGAGCCCGCGATGCACAGCCATGCCCAAGACATGCCGCAGCGCTGCCCCTGGTGCGGGACAGATCCGCTTTACGTGGCCTATCACGATGAAGAATGGGGCGTTCCGGAACATGACCCGCGCGCCTTGTGGGAAAAGCTGATCCTCGATGGCTTTCAGGCCGGGCTCAGCTGGATCACGATCCTGAAAAAGCGCGACAATTTCCGCGCCGCTTTCGCCGGGTTCCAGCCCGAGATCATCGCAAGCTGGGGCGAATCGGATGTCGCGCGGCTGCTGGCCGATCCCGGCATCATCCGGCATCGCGGCAAGATCGAAGGCACCATCCGCTCTGCCCGTGCCTATCTGGTGATCGAGGAACGCGAAGGTTTCTCTCCCTATCTGTGGAAGCACCTCGACGGCAGGCCGTTGCAGAACCGGCCTGCCAGCCCCCGCGACATTCCGACGGAAACGCCGCTGTCGCAGGCCATATCGAAACAGCTCAAGAAGGACGGTTTCACCTTCTGCGGTCCCACCATCACCTATGCCTTCCTGCAGGCCACCGGGTTGGTGAATGATCACCTGATCACTTGCCCGGCGCAGGCCCGCGTGGCGGCCCTTGCCACCGCCTGATCTTCATCTTGGCGAAAAATACCCCGGGGGGAGGCGCGGCACGCGCCGGGGGGCTGGCCCTCCTCTGCCGGCACGCCGCCGCAGGGCGGCGGGCCGGAAAAAAGCAATGCGCGGCGGGCGGCACGCCCGGCGCGCGCAATTCACTTGGCCGCCATCATCGCTTTCAGAATGGTCTGCGCATGGGCGCTGTCCCATTCGGCGTCGCCGATCAGGCGGGCCACCTCCTGCCCCTGCGGGTTCAGGATCACCGTCACCGGCAGGCCCATCACGCCCATTGGCCGCGCCAGTTCGCTTTTCGGGTCGCGCAGGATCGGCAGGGCCTGCACGCCTGCCTCCTCATAGAACCGTTCGATCCCTTCCACCGCATTGCGGCCCGTGGCCACGGGCAGCACGGCCAGTTCCGGCATCGCCTGTTGCAGGCGCAGAAGCGACGGCATCTCCTTGCGGCAGGGCGCGCACCAGGTGGCCCAGAAGTTCAGCACCACCCATTTGCCCTGCCACTGGGCCAGTGGCACCTCGGTATCATGGGCATCCAGAAAGACAGCGGCGGGAATGTCCACAGGGGTTTCATGAATCGCCAGCTTGCGCATGTCGCCTTCGCGCAGCGCCTCGATATCGCCCGCGAGGGCGGCATTTGCACCGATGGCCAAGGCCGTATAAAGGACGGCCAGAAATTTCCGCAGCATCTTCCCTCCGAAGGCCATCGCCATGACCGCTTCCCCCGATGCCAAATCCGCCAACCAGATGTGGGGCGGGCGCTTTGCCGAAGGGCCGGACGCCATCATGACGGCGATCAACGCCTCCATCGGGTTCGACAAACGGCTTTATGCGCAAGACATCGCAGGGTCACGCGCCCATGCGGCGATGCTCGCCGCCACAGGCATCCTGAGCAATAAGGATGCCGAGGCGATCGGGGAAGGTCTTCTCACGGTGTTGTCAGAGATTGAAACGGGGAATTTCCCCTTCCGCGTCGATCTGGAAGACATCCACATGAATGTGGAGGCCCGGCTGAAAGAGATCATCGGCGCCCCCGCAGGGCGGCTGCATACCGCGCGGTCGCGCAATGATCAGGTGGCGGTGGATTTTCGGCTTTGGGTGCGGGATCAATGCGATGCCGCGATTTCGGGGCTGGAGGCGCTGAAGCGCGCCTTTCTGGCGCAGGCCGAGGCGGGGGCCGATTGGGTGATGCCGGGCTTCACCCATCTGCAAACCGCGCAGCCAGTTACATGGGGGCATCACATGATGGCCTATGTGGAAATGCTGGCGCGCGACCGGGGGCGGTTCATCGACGCGCGGGCGCGGATGAACGAATGCCCCTTGGGGGCGGCGGCGCTGGCGGGGACGTCCTTCCCGATTGACAGGCAGATGACGGCCAAGGCGCTGGGGTTCGACCGGCCCACGGCGAACAGCCTCGATTCCGTGTCCGACCGCGATTTCGCGCTGGAATTCCTTGCCGCCAGCAGCATCTGCGCCATGCATCTGTCGCGCTTTGCCGAGGAATTGGTGATCTGGTCATCCGCACAGTTCCGCTTCGTGCGGCTGTCTGATCGTTGGACCACCGGGTCGTCGATCATGCCGCAGAAGAAGAACCCCGATGCAGCGGAATTGCTGCGCGCCAAACTGGGCCGCATCCTTGGTGCCACGGTCGCGCTGTTCACCGTGATGAAGGGGCTGGCGCTGACCTATTCGAAGGACATGCAGGAAGACAAGGAACAGGTCTTTGACGCCGCCGATACGCTGATGCTGGCCTTGGCCGCGATGACCGGGATGGTCAGCGACATGACGGCAAACCGCGATGTGCTGAAGATCGCCGCCGCCAGCGGCTTTTCCACCGCCACCGATCTGGCCGACTGGCTGGTGCGCGAATTGGGCCTGCCCTTCCGGGACGCGCATCACGTGACGGGCACGCTGGTGGCGACGGCCGAGGGCAAGGGCTGTGATCTGCCCGATCTGACCTTGGCCGATATGCAAGCGGTTCATTCCGGCATCCGCGCCGATGTGTTCGATGTGCTGGGGGTGGAGAACTCGGTCCGGTCGCGCCGGTCTTATGGTGGCACGGCCCCAGATCAGGTGCGCGCGCAGATTGCTGCGTGGCGCGAAAGGCTGGCGTGACAGGCACGCAGCGGGGCGCTAGGCTGGGACATGACAGGAACCTTGATGCGCCTTGCCATGCTGCCGATGTTTGTTCTGTTTGCGGCCTGTGGTGACAGCAGCCTTCCCGTGCTGGAAATTCCGCTGTCGGACGATACAACCTTTGGCACTGATCTGAACGCGCCCAATCCGATGCTGGGCATCACCGTCACCGATCCGCTGCACCGGATGAACCGATGAAACCCGTTTTGAAATCTTCCCTGATTGCCCTTGCCCTGTGCCTTGCCGCCTGCACCTCGCCCCGGTTGAATGCCGGGCTGAGTTTGGGGACGGATGGATTGACGGTAACCCCGTCGGTTTCGGCCGGGCTGGGTGCCGGGCGGATCAGCTATTCGCCATGATGTTTCCACAAAAGGTGTGCTTGCCATGAAAACCCTGCTTTCCCTGACTGCCCTGATCCTGCTTGCCGCCTGCGGTGCGGATGGGGCGCCGATCGCGCCGTCGCAGGCCCCCGCACCTGCCGTGGCGATCACGGGCGAAGCGCGGGTCGGCATTCAGGGCGGTCTGTGATGGCCCCGATCCGGATTGTATGGCTCGCGCTGGCCGTCTGGGGGGCGATCCACCCGATGTATTGGTTCGTCACCTATATGAACGAAACGGGGACCGGCCTGTCGGGGTTGATCGACGCCTGGTATGTGAACGCATCAACAACAGGGCTGACATGGGATCTGACCATCGCGGCGGTGACCCTGACAGTCTGGGTGATCGCCGAGACGATCCCGCGCAAGGCGTGGCTGGGGCTGATCGCCATTCCCGCCACTTTCTGCATCGGCGTCAGCTGCGGCTTGCCGCTGTATCTGTTCCTGAGGTCGCGGCCGCAGCGTTAAGGCGGCCGCGTTTTTCCAGAAAGGTCTGGACCTACAGCGTCAGGATCGTCTGGCCCGTGGTGGCGCGTGCCTCCAGCGCGCGATGGGCATCGGCCACCTGTTCCAGCGGGAAACGCTGGTCGATGCGGATCTTCACCGCGCCGGATGTGACCATGCCAAAGAGATCCTGCGCCATGGCCTGACAGGTGGCCGGATCGGCGATGTGGGTGAACAGCGTCTGCCGCGTGATCTTGAGCGATCCCTTGGCCGCCAGAAGGCCGATGTCAAAGGGCGGCACCTTGCCGCTGGCATTGCCGAAAGAGATGAACATGCCAAGGGGTTTGAGGCAGTTCAGGCTGCCGTCGAACGTGTCCTTGCCCACGGCGTCCATCACCACATCCACGCCCTTGCCCCCGGTCAAGTCGCGCACGCGGGCGGCGAAATCATCAGACCGGTAATTGATGGCATGGGTTGCGCCATGATCTAGCGCGAGGCGGCATTTGTCATCCGATCCGGCGGTGGCGATCAGGGTGATGCCTTCCGCCCGCGCCCATTGGCAGGCGATCAGCCCCACGCCGCCCGCCGCAGCATGAAACAGCACCGTATCGCCGCGCTTGATGGGGGTGGTGCGGCGGAACAGGTACTGCACCGTCATGCCTTTCAGCATCATCGCCGCGCCTTCATCAAAGCTGATCCCGTCGGGCAGCGGGCAGACCTGCGCGGCGGGCATTACACGCGCCTCGGCATAGGCGCCGGGGGGTTGGGCTGCATAGGCCACCCGGTCGCCGGCCTTGATATGGGTCACGCCCGCACCCACGGCATCGACCACGCCGCTGGCTTCCATGCCCAGCGCGGCGGGCAGGGCCATGGGATACATCCCCGACCGCTGATAGACGTCGATGAAGTTCAGCCCGCAGGCGCGCTGGCTGATCCGCACTTCGCCCGGGCCGGGGTCGCCAACCGGGCGATCCACAAGCTTTAGAACCTCGGGTCCCCCCGCCGCTTCGATGATGACTGTGCGCGCCATGGTTCTTCTCCCCTTACCGTTGCGGCAAGCCTAGAGCAGCCAGCGGCAGGGTCCAGTCTGATGGATGGGAAACAGGGTGGAAATCGTTTGTGGTTGCGGCTAGATGCAGCGGGCATGGCGGGCCCAGATCGGGCCAAGGGTGGTTGGGGGACGATGGATCATTTCCTGTACAAGAACGGCACCCTGCATGCCGAGGATGTCGCGATCACCGACATTGCCGCTGCCGTGGGCACGCCTTTCTATGTCTATTCCGCCGCCACCCTGACGCGGCATTACCACCTGTTCACCGAGGCGCTGTCGCCCCTGCCCCACATGGTGTGCTTTGCCATCAAGTCGCTGTCCAACATCGCCGTGCTGAAGCTGATCGGTGATCTGGGCGCGGGGATGGATGTGGTGTCGGGCGGCGAGTATCGCCGGGCGCGGGCGGCAGGCGTGCCGGGAGAGCGGATCGTGTTCTCCGGCGTGGGCAAGACGCGGGAAGAGATGCGGCTGGCGCTGATGGGTGGCATCCGCCAGTTCAACGTCGAAAGCGAGCCGGAATTGCGCGCGCTGTCCGAGGTGGCGGTGTCGCTGGGCGTGGTGGCCCCCATCACCATCAGGGTGAACCCGGATGTGGATGCGCGGACGCATGAAAAGATTGCGACGGGGAAAAAGGAAAACAAGTTCGGCATCCCGATCACCCGCGCGTCCGAGGTCTATGCCGAGGCTGCCCGTCTGCCCGGGATCGACGTCATCGGAATCGACGTTCATATCGGCAGCCAGTTGACCGAGTTGGAACCGTTCGAGCAGGCCTATCTGAAGGTGGCCGATCTGACCCGCCAGTTGCGGTCAGAGGGGCACAATATCCGCCGCCTTGATCTGGGGGGCGGGCTTGGCATTCCCTATACAAGGTCGAATGAGGCGCCGCCCTTGCCGATGGATTATGGCGCGCTGATCAAGCGCACGGTGGGCGATCTGGGCTGTGAGATCGAGATTGAACCCGGTCGCCTGATTTCGGGCAATGCGGGGCTGCTGGTATCCTCCGTGATCTATGTGAAGAACGGCGAAGGGCGCGATTTCCTGATCCTTGACGCGGCGATGAACGATCTTGCCCGCCCGTCAATGTACGGCGCGCATCATGATATCGTTCCCGTGGCCGAGCCGCCCGCTGCCGCCCCGACCGAGGCCTTCGATGTGGTGGGGCCGGTCTGCGAGACCGGCGA
The DNA here is from genome assembly GCA_943370085.1 of Variovorax paradoxus. Taxonomy (GTDB): domain Bacteria; phylum Pseudomonadota; class Alphaproteobacteria; order Rhodobacterales; family Rhodobacteraceae; genus Paragemmobacter. The sequence continues at coordinate 266,632 of CALRPT020000003.1, forward strand.
TACCTTTGCAAAGGCCCGCGAATTGCCCCTGCTGGCCGAGGGGGATCTGGTGGCTTTCCGCTCTGCCGGGGCCTATGGCGCGGTGATGGCGTCGGAATACAACACCCGCCCGCTGGTGCCCGAGGTTCTGGTGAAGGGGGATCACTTCGCTGTCATCCGCGACAGACCGTCCTTTGACGAAATCCTGAACCGCGATACCATTCCAACCTGGTTGTAAGGCGGCTTGTCCGCGATCAGCGGCAAAGGCAACGCCCCCCGGATGCAGGATCAGGATAACAGCACGCTGTCGGCCATTGCCCGCCCCCTGCGGTTGACGCTTTTGGGGATGTGGGCAGAGCGGCTGACGCGGGCGTTCTGGCCGCTGTGGTCGGTGCTGTTGCTGGCCCTGTCGGCATTGGCTTTTGGCGCGCAGGATCATCTGCCGCTCGAGGCGGCATGGGCCGGTCTGGTGGGGGCGATCCTTGCCGTTCTGTTCGCGCTGTGGCGTGGCCTGCGGGCGTTCAAGGCCCCTACCCGGGCCGAGGCGCTGATCCGGCTTGATTCGCGGCTGCCCGGCCAGCCCATCGCCGCGCTGACCGATACGCAGGTGATCGGCAGCGATGACCCGGCATCGTTGATCGTGTGGCAGGCGCATCGGGCGCGGATGGCCGCGCGTGCCGCGCAGGCCCGCGCGGTGGAGCCTGACCTGAAACTTGCGCGGCGCGATCCCTTTGCCCTGCGCTATGTGGCGCTGACGGCCTTTGTCATGGCGATGATCTTTGGCTCGCTGTGGCGGGTGGCGTCGGTGCAGGCGCTGGCCCCCGGTGCGGGCAATGAACTGGCCGCAGGCCCGGCATGGGAAGGCTGGGCGCAGCCGCCCGCCTATACCGGCAAGCCATCGCTCTACATGAACGACATCGCCGAGGGGCGGCTGGAACTGCCCATCGGCACGCGCCTGCAATTCCGCCTGTATGGCGAAGTGGGACAGTTGACCCTGGCGGAAACCGTGTCTGGGCGCACCGATGTGCCGGCGGCATCGGAAACCGTGCATGACTTCACGCTCAACCGTCCCGGCGAGGTGGTAATCGGTGGCCCCGGTGGCCGGACATGGACCCTGGCCACCACGCCCGACCTTGCCCCCACCGTCACCCCCGGCGACAGCGCCGAGCGGGAAGGGGATGGCCGTTTCACCATGGATTTCGCCGCGCGCGATGATTATGGCATCGCGGCCGGGCAGGTGAGCATCGCACTGGACCTGCCGGGTATCGAGCGCACCTACGGCCTGACGATGGAACCCGAACCGCGCGAGGCGGTGGTGCTGGACCTGCCTTTGCCCATCACCGGGGACCGGGCCGAGTTCACCGAAGCGCTGGTCGATGACCTGTCAGAGCATCCCTTTGCCAACCTGCCCGTTGCGATGACCTTCACTGTCACCGATGCGGCGGGGCAGCAGGGCGTGGCGGAACCGGTCAAGCTGATCCTGCCGGGGAAGCGGTTCTTTGATCCACTGGCGGCGGCGCTGATCGAGATGCGGCGTGATCTGCTGTGGAACCGCGCCAATGCGCCGCGCAGCACCCAGATCCTGAAGGCGATCACCAACCGGCCCGAGGAATTGATCCGCAACGAGCGCGCCTATCTGCGCCTGCGCGTGTTGATGCGCGATCTGGAGGTTCAGAAGGCCAGCCTGTCGCCCGAGGCGCGCGATACCTTTGCCGCCGAGTTGTGGGAAATCGCCCTGATGGTGGAAGAGGGCGACCTTGCCTCCGCGATGGAACGCCTGCGCCGCGCGCAGGACCGTCTGGATGAGGCGATCCGCAATGGGGCGGAGCAGGGCGAAATCGACGAATTGATGCAGGAACTGCGCGAGGCGCTGAACGATTACATGCGCGAACTGGCCGAAGAGGCCGAGCGCAACCCCGACAGCCAGCTGTCCCAGAATATGCCGGGGATGCAGATGTCGGGCGATCAGTTGCAGGAAATGCTGGATGAATTGCAGCGCCTGATGGAAGAGGGCCGCACCGCCGAGGCGCAGGAATTGATGGAGATGCTGCGCCAGCTGATGGAAAACATGCAGGTGGCGCAGGGCGAAGGTCAGGGTCAGGGTCAGGGCGGCCCCGGCCAGCAGGCGATGCGCGAATTGCAGGATACGCTGCGCGGCCAGCAGGGCCTGTCTGACGATGCCTTCCGCGATCTGCAGGATGGGCAGGAAGGCAACGAGGGCAACCGCCCCGGCCAGCAGGGCCAGCAGGGCGAAGGCCAGCAGCAGGGCGAAAACGAAGGTCAGGGTGAGGGCGAAGGACAGGGCCAGAGCCTGGCCCAGCGCCAGCAGGAATTGCGCGACCGTCTGGGCCAGTTGCAGGGCGGACAGCTGCCCGGTGACGGATCAGAGAATGGCGAAGAAGGCCGCCGCCAGCTGGACCGTGCCGGACGCGCGATGGAACAGGCCGAGGATGCGTTGCGCGAGGGCGATCTGTCCGGCGCGCTGGACCGTCAGGCCGAGGCGATGGAAGCCCTGCGCGACGGGATGCAGCAATTCGGCGAGGCGCTGGCCGAAAACCAACAGCAGCAGGAAGGCAACGCAGAACAGGGGCAGGAATTCGGGCAGGCCGATCCGAACGGTCAGCGCGACCCGCTGGGGCGAGAGCCGGGCAATTCCGCGCGCATCGGATCGGATCGCAACATGCTGCAGGGCGAAGATGTCTATCGCCGCGCGCAGGATCTGCTGGATGAAATCCGCCGCCGGTCTGGCGATCAGGCCCGGCCCGAAGGCGAACGCGATTACCTGCGCCGCCTGCTCGACATGTTCTGAAAGGCCAAGGGCGCGTGAGCCCGGATCAGTTGCCCTGATCCGAGGCCTGCCGCACCGCATCGTTTGCCTGCCGCATCAGGCCATCCAGCCAAAGGCGGGCACCGTCAACGGCGGCGACATAGCCTGTGACCACGCCCTCGGCCGCCGGAACCAATGCGACGATGCGCGGCGCAGCGACATAGACGGCAAGGCCCAGCACCGCGACCAGCATCGCCACGCCAAAGCCGCTGCGAAAGCCGCGCGCGTTGGATTGGCCGATCTGTTCGGCCTCGGCCTCGGTCAGGGCGGGGGTGTCGGACCCTTTGAGCGAGGAGTTGATTTCCTCGATATCCGGCAGCAGGTCGCGTCGGGTGGGGGGTTTCGGGGGGGCCGGGGGCGGAGCGTCGGGATCCAGCCCCTTCATCTGCGCGATACGGCGCGCCGCAGCCGCCAGACCGCCCGCATGCGCGGCCGTCGGGATGGCCCCCGCCGCGCGGGATTGTTCTGCCGAGGCGACGACGGCCGCCGCAGCCGCAGCCGCCGCAGCGGCGGCCGGGGCCGACAGGCCCATTTCGGTTTGCGTCTCGATCGGGGCGGCGTCGGCCTTGCGGGCGGCGGCCTCACGTTCGGCCTCTTCGCGCAGGACGGCCATCAGGTTTTCGTCGATGCTGCGCTTGGGCGCATCGGGCATGACGGGCGGCGGTGGGGCGTCATCCTCATCCAGATCGGGCAGCGGGTCCGCCGCGCCGGAGGCGCCAAAGAGTTCGTCTTCCTGTTCCAGCGCCAGTTCAATCTCGGGCGGCAGTTGAAACCACGCATGTCCGCAGTTGGAACATTGCACATCCCGGCCAATATCCGGAATCGCCGCATCGTCCACTTCGTATTCGGCCTCACAATTCGGACAAATCAGCCGCATTCGATACTTCCCCGTTTCCCCACGACCAAACAGGGTTTCCCCCATCCGACCGTCACCGCACGATTACACCATCCTGCAAGGTCTACAACCGGCACCCACCCCGCATTGCAACCGCGCCCACCTTGGGCAATGCTGCCTTTGCAAGCAAGGGGCTGTGAAACACAAGTGATCGCGTTCGACAACGTCGCCTATAATTACGGCGGAGGGGAGCTTTTGTCAGAGGTGAGCCTGCGCCTTGCGCCGGGGTCTTTCCATTTTCTGACCGGGCCGTCCGGGGCGGGTAAATCCACCTTCCTGAAACTGGCTTATGCCGAATTGCTGCCCACCGCGGGCCGCGTCACGATCTTTGATCGTGAGGTGCGGGGGCTGACCCGCGATGATGTGGCCCTGACGCGGCGGCGTATCGGGGTGGTGCATCAGGATGTGCAGTTTCTGGATCACCTGCCCTTGGCGGCGAATGTTTCGATGCCGCTGATGGTATCGGGGCGGGTGGGGGACAACCGCGATCTGACCGATCTTCTGGGCTGGGTGGGGCTGGGGCAGTTGGCCGATGCCCTGCCACCGCAACTGTCGGGCGGGGAGCGGCAGCGCGCGGCGCTGGCGCGGGCGGTCATCATGGGGCCGGATGTGATTTTGGCCGATGAGCCGACGGGCAATCTGGATTGGGAAATGTCGCTGCGGCTGCTGACGCTGTTGGTAGAGTTGAACAAGATGGGCAAGACCATTCTGGTGGCCACCCATGACATGAACCTGATCCGCACCGCAAAGAACCAGGTCGCCGCGCGCGTGCTGCGCATTCGCAACCGCCGTATCCAGCTTGCGGGGGCAGACCTTTGAACATGATCCGCCGCCTGCGCCTGCTTGTCACCCCGGATCGTCAGGCCGACCGTGTGGTGCCGCCCTCCGGCCATTCCGCCTGGCTGACCAGCTTTACCGCCGGGGCGATGACGTTTCTTGCGGTCTTTGCGCTGGCGCTGTCGCTGGCCTCGGGCCGTTTGGCGGAACGCTGGGCGGATGCCTTGGCGCAGACCGCCACGGTCCGAATCTCGGCCCCGCCGGATCAGATGGAAGCGCAGACCTTTGCGGTGCTTGAGGTGTTGAAAACCACCCCCGGTATCGCATCGTCACGTGCCCTGACGGATGACGAACAAAAGGCGCTGCTGGCCCCGTGGTTCGGGCCAGACCTGCCGCTGGACGCGCTGCCCCTGCCCCGCCTGATTGAGGTGACCGAGAGCGCCGAGGGTTATGACAGCGAAGGGTTGCGGCAAAGGCTGACGGCAGAGGCGCCGGGCGCGGTGCTGGATGACCACACCCGCTGGCGCAGGCCGCTGGCCACGGCGGCGGCGCGGCTGAACCTCTTGGGGGGGCTGTCGATCCTGCTGATCGGGGCGACGATGGCCGCAATGATCACGCTGGCCGCCAATGCCGCGCTGGCCGCCAATGCGCAGGTGATCCGCGTTTTGCGCATCGTGGGGGCGCAGGATGATTACATCGCCGCCGCCTTCGTGCGCCGCTTTACGCTACGCGCCTTGGCCGGGTCGGGTGTGGGGGCGCTGGCGGGCCTGATCGGCGTGGCGCTGCTGCCCCCGGTGGATGAGGCGGGCGGCTTCCTGACGGGCCTTGGCTTTCAGGGGGCTGGTTGGCTGCTGCCGCTTCTGCTACCCCCGGTGGCGGGGATCGTGGCGCTGCTTGCCACACGGGCCGCCGCGTTCAGAAAGCTTCGGGAATTGCCATGATCTATGCGCTGCGCTGGCTGATGTCGCTTTTGTTCATCGTCCAGATGTATGTGATGATGGCCATCATCGGGATCGCCTTCATTCCCTATGCCGCCATCAGCCGGGATGGGGCTTGGGCCGGCATCCACACCTATTGCCGCTATGTCCGCTTCACTGCGCGCTGGATGGTGGGCCTGCGGTCGGAAATCCGGGGCACGGTACCAAGTGGCGAAGTGATGATCGCCTCAAAACACCAAAGCTTTTTCGACATCATCCTGATCTGTTCGGTCGTGCCGCGCCCGAAGTTCATCATGAAGAAAGAGCTGAAATGGGCGCCCCTTCTGGGCTTTTACGCATGGCGGACGGCCTGCATCCCGGTGGATCGCGGCAAGAAGGGCCGCGCGGTTGCGGAAATGAAGAAGGCGGTCGCCGCCGGGGCCGCCATTCCGGGCCAGTTGATCATCTATCCGCAGGGCACCCGCGTCGCCCCCGGCGTGCCGCTGCCCTATAAGGTGGGAACGGGGCTTTTGTACAACCAGCTGGGCCAGCCCTGCATTCCGGCGGCCACGAATGTGGGCGTGTTCTGGCCGCGCCACGGCATCTATCGCAAACCCGGCCTCGCGGTGGTGGAATTCCTGCCCGAAATCAAGCCGGGCCGCAGCATTGCCGATTTCATGGCCGAACTTGAACGGGTGATCGAGGGCCGGTCTGACAAACTGATGGCCGAGGCGGGCTTTGCCCTGACCAAGGCCGCCTGAGCCGGGAAGGAGGCGGGCATGGAGTTCATCACCACGCTGGACGCCCTGCACGCGCAGTACGGCACCCCCGCCGATCCGGCGATCCGCAAGGTCACGCGCCGCATCATCCCGGCTTATCGGCAGGTGCTGGAGCGCAGCCGTTTCTGTATCCTTACCACGGTGGGGCCGGAAGGCACCGATGGCAGCCCGCGCGGTGATGATGGCCCGGTGGTGACTGCGCTGGATGACGTCACGCTCGCCCTGCCCGACTGGAAGGGCAACGAACGCATCGACAGCCTGCGCAATATCGTGCGCGATGGACGGGTCAGCCTGTGCTTCCTGATCCCCGGCTGGAAGAACCTGTTGCGGGTCAACGGCACCGCCCGGCTGACCGCCGATCCCGCGCTGCGTGCGCGGTTCGACCGGGGCGGCACCCTTCCGCGCACGGTGATCGTGATCGACGTGGCCGAGGTCTATTCCCAATGCGCCCGCTCCGTGGTGCGGGCGGGGCTGTGGACCGCGGGGGATCAGTCCGGGGGCTTGCCGACAATCGGGCAGATGCTCGCCGAGGCCTCAGGGGGCGGGATCGACGCCGCCGAATACGATGCCGGCGCGGCCAAGCGCGCCGGGTCGATCTGGTAGCCCGGCCTCGCCACCCCTCCCCCGCCTTCTCCCCAAAGATGGGGAGGGGAGATTCTCCCTCCCCCGGCAGGGGGGAGGGTTGGGGAGGGGGTGGTTCGTGGAGAGGGGTGGTTTGCTCAGACCTCGAACCGCGTCGCGCCGCGCCGCTTTTCATCGACGGGCTGCGACAGCACCACTGCCTGATGCGCGCGCTGGTCGCAGCCGGATCGCGGGCAGATGCGGCAGTTGATGCCGACCGGCGTCATCCGCGCGCCGGTCACGGAAAACGCCTCGGCATAGCCGATTTCCGGCGCGTGTTCGATGGCGCAGCCCATTGCCACGGCAAGGCGGTTGTCCTGCGCGTGCCGCATCCAGGTGGGGCGGTCCACGGTGCGGGAAAAGACAAAGAATTGCGACCGGTCCGGCATTTCCACGAATTGCGGCACGATCCGCCCCGGCGTGCGGAAGCTGGTATGCACATCAAGGCGCGGGCAGGCCCCGCCATGTTCGGCCAGATGGAACCCTGTGGCGTTGAACCGTTTGGTGACGTTGCCGCCCTTGTCGATCCGCATGAAGAAGAACGGCACCCCCTGCGCGCCTTCGCGTTGCAGGGTGGTGGCGCGGTGGCAGGCTTGCTCGAAGGAGACGCCAAAGCGGGTGGCGATGTGGTCGAGGTCGTACTTCGTGGCCCGCGCCTCGGCAAGGAAGGCATCATAGGGCATCAGTACGGCGGCAGCGAAATAGTTGGCCAGTTCCACCCGCAGCCGCGCCACGCCGCGCGGATCGGTTATCCCTGACCGCGCCGCCAGATTGTCCAGCAGCGCGCGCTGTTCCAGCAGGCCGCACATATGCGTCAGCTGAAAGATGCGGTTGGTGTGATCCAGCGCCTCGGACAGCAGGATTTCGCGCCGCGCCTCATCATATTGGCGCAGGGTGCCGGGCAGGTCATCCACCTGCACCAGACGAACCGTCACCCCCACCCCATCACGCAGGCGGCGTTTGAGCGCGACGTAAATCTCATCCGGTTCCACCACCGCGCCGGCCCAGAACACCGCCGCCGCCTCTTCCAGATCGCGGAAGTGGTTGCGGTGGCGGCGAAATTCGTTGTGCACCGCCGCTTCGGGAGTGGAAATGATCTGCGGCGCCTCGCCTTCGGTCAGTGACAAAAGCTGATCCGTGGCCGCCTGATAGGCGCTGTGCAGCCGCAGAAAGGATTGCACCAGCGCGGGCGCGTGCACCATGGAGGCGCGCAGTTGGGTCAGATCGGGGCGAGTTTCCGTAAACAGCGGGTCCTGCATCACCGCGCGCAGGTCGGCCAGTTGCGCGGTGCCATCTTCATCCGCAATCTCGCGCCAATCGACGCCATACACCTCGAACATCCGCAGAAGGACCGAGACGGATACCGATCTTTCGTTGTTTTCCAATAGGTTGACGTAAGATGCGCTGATCCCCAGCGCCTTGGCCATGGATCCCTGCGTTTCGCCCCGTTCCAACCGCAGGCGCCGCAGATGCGGGCCGATGAAGGTTTTCTGCATACCACCGCACACATTCAAGGTTTCGTCATGTTTACAATATTACAGATTACAGCTTTTGTAAATTCTCGCATTCACAGCAGAACCCGCTTTCGTTTTGCACTTCGCCTGCTTGGTGGCATGGACAACCCAACAGATCGGGAGGTCATCATGAAAACCGGAACGCAACACCTTTACATCCCCGGCCCAACCAATGTGCCAGAGTCGGTGCGGCAGGCCATGATCGTGCCGATGCAGGATCATCGCGCGCCGGATTTCGGCGATCTTACGCTGGGGCTGTTCACTGACTTGAAAAAGGTTTTCAAAACGGAAACCGGTTCCGTGATGATGTTCCCCGGTTCGGGCACCGGCTGCTGGGAAGCGGCGATCACCAATACGCTGAACCCCGGCGACAAGGTGCTGATGGCGCGCCATGGCCAGTTCAGCCTGCTTTGGGCGGACATGGCCACGAAGCTGGGCCTCGACGTGGAAATCGTCGATCTGGCGTGGGGCGCGGGGGTTCCTGCCAATGAATTCGCGCGTATCCTGGGCAATGACCGCCACGGCAAGATCAAGGCAGTGTTTGTCACCCATAACGAAACCGCCACCGGCGTGACGTCGGATGTGGCGCTTGTCCGCCGCGCGCTGGACGAGTCGTTCCATGACGCGCTGCTGTTCGTTGATGGCGTGTCCTCGATCGGCTCCATCGACTTCCGTATGGATGAATGGGGCGTCGACCTTGCGGTAACCGGCAGCCAGAAGGGGTTCATGCTGCCCGCCGGTCTGGGGATGCTGGGCGTGTCGGCCAAGGCAATGGCGATGGCGGAAACCGCCAAGATGCGCCGCGCCTATTTCGATTTCTCTGACATGGCCCGCGCCAACACCACCGGCTATTTCCCCTACACGCCCCCCGTCCCGCTGTTCCACGGCCTGCGCCGCGCGCTGGACCGGATGCTGGACGAAGGGATGGAAAACATCTTTGCCCGCCACCGCCGCCTTGCCACGGGCGTGCGCAATGCTGTGGCCGCATGGGGCCTCGACCTGGCCGCTGAACACCCCTCGCTCTATTCCGACACGGTCAGCGCGATCCGCGTGCCGAACGGGGTGGATGCGCGCGACGTGATCCGCGTGGCCTATGACCGCTACAACTGTTCCTTCGGCGCAGGCCTTGGCCCGTTGAACGGCAAGGTGTTCCGCATCGGCCATCTGGGCGATCTGAACGAAGGCATGTGCCTGACCGCCATTTCCATCGCCGAACTCTGCCTTGCCAATGCGGGCGCACAGATCCGCTTTGGATCGGGCGTCGCCGCCGCGCAGGAAATCTATGCCGAGCCGATGGCCCGCGCGGTGCAGCGCACCGCCCGCGTCACCACCAGCATCGCCGCCGAATAAGCCCAGAGGAAATCATGTCCCATACCCTGTACCCGCTGCGGCGCCAACGCCTGCAGCGATCGGAGCTTGCTGTTCCGGCGTCGAACCCCACCATGATCGACAAGGCCGCCGCCGGCCCCGCCGATTACGTGTTTCTTGATCTGGAAGATGCCGTGGCACCCCCGGAAAAAGAGCAGGCCCGCAAGAACGCCATTCAGGCGTTGAATGACATCGACTGGGCCGCCAAGGGCAAGACGGTTTCCGTCCGCATCAACGGGCTGGACACGCATTACATGTACCGCGACGTGGTCGATGTGATGGAACAGGCCGGTTCCCGCGTGCACACGCTGCTGGTGCCCAAGGTCGGCGTCCGGGATGACCTCTATATGGTCGAGGCGATGGTCAACCAGATCGAGCAGGGCAAGGGTTACACCACCCGCGTGGGGCTTGAGGCGCTCATTGAAACCGCGCTTGGGATGGCGAATGTGGAATCCATCGCCCAATTCGGTGGGCGGTTGGAAGCGCTGCATTTCGGCGTGGCTGATTACGCCGCATCGATGCGCGCTCGCACCACCAATATCGGCGGATTGAACCCGCATTATCCGGGCGATCAGTGGCATGCCGCGATTTCCCGCATGGTCATCGCCTGCCGCGCCTATGGGTTGCGCGCGATTGACGGGCCGTTCGGCGATTTCTCTGATCCCGAAGGTTACAAGGACGGCGCGCGCCGCGCCGCCGCCCTTGGGTGTGAGGGGAAATGGGCCATCCACCCATCGCAGGTCGACATGGCGAATGAGGTCTTCAGCCCGACCGAGGCCGAGGTGACCAAGGCCCGCCGCATCATCGAAGAGCTGCGGATCGCGGAAAGCCAAGGCAAGGGCGCGGCCAGCCTTGATGGCAAGATGATCGACGCGGCATCGGAAAAGATGGCGAACAACGTGCTGGTGATCGCCGAGGCGATTGCCAACAAATAAACGCCCCGACGGGATTCAGGGAGGAATACCGAATGGACATTCACGAATATCAGGCCAAGGAAATCCTTGCCCGCTTTGGCGTGCCCGTCCCGCGCGGCGGGCTGGCCTATAGCCCCGAACAGGCGGGCTACCGCGCCCGCGAACTGGGCGGCAATGCCTGGGTCGTCAAGGCGCAAATCCATTCCGGCGGTCGCGGCGCGGCGGGCGGGGTGAAACTCTGCCGGTCTGAGGCCGAGGTGCAGGATTTTGCCTCCACCCTGTTCGGCAAGCAGCTTGTCACCAAGCAGACCGATGCCAATGGCAAGGGTGTCTATCGGCTTTGGGTCGAAGGCGCATCTGATATCGCGCAGGAAATGTATCTGGGCTTTGTCTTGGATCGCAAATCGGAACGCATCATGATCGTCGCCTCCGCCCATGGCGGGATGGAGATCGAGGATCTGGCCGAAACCGACCCCAACTCGCTGCGCCGCATGACGGTAGACCCGGCGGTTGGCCTGTCCGAGTTTCAGGCCCGCGAACTGGCCTTTCACCTTGGCCTGAAGGGTGGCCAGATTGCCCAGATGGTGAACATCCTCAAGGCCTGCTACCGCGCCTATCGCGATCTGGATGCCGTGATGGTGGAGATCAACCCGTTGGTCATCACCGGCGCGGGCGATCTGGTCGCGCTGGATGCCAAGATGTCCTTTGACACCAACGCCCTGTTCCGCCGCCCGGAAATCGCCGAACTGCGCGACCGCAGCCAGGAAGACCCGCGCGAAAGCACCGCCGGTGATCATGGCCTCGCCTATGTCGGCCTTGATGGCGATATCGGCTGCATCATCAACGGCGCCGGTCTGGCCATGGCCACGATGGACATGATCAAGCTGGCCGGGGGGGAACCTGCGAACTTCCTCGACATCGGCGGGGGGGCATCGCCCGAACGCGTCGTCCGCGCCTTTCGAACCGTGCTGGCCGACCGCAATGTCAGCGTGATCCTTGTGAACATCTTCGCAGGCATCAACCGCTGTGACTGGGTCGCGCAAGGTGTGGTGCAGGCCTATCGCGAACTCGGCCTGACCGTGCCGGTCGTGGTGCGGCTGGCGGGCACCAATGTGGAAGAAGGCAACCGGATCATTCAGGATTCCGGCCTGCCGCTGATCACCGCCAATACGCTCGCCGACGCGGCTGAGAAGGCCGTCGCCACCCGTCACAAACTCGCCGCGTAAGGAGGGCTCAGATGGCCATTCTCATCACCGAAAAGACCCCCGTCATCGTTCAGGGCATGTCGGGCCGTATCGGCCAGTTCCATGCCGAAGACATGATCAAGCATGGCACAAACGTCGTGGGCGGCGTGACCCCGGGCCGGGGGGGCGAATCCCTTCTGGGCCGCCCGCTGTTCAACACCGTGCGTGAGGCGGTAGAGGCGACGGGTGCCGAAGCCTCGCTCGTCTTCGTGCCGCCGCCCTTTGCGGCGGATGCGATCATGGAAGCCGCCGATGCGGGCATCAAGACCGCCGTCTGCGTGACCGACGGCATTCCCAGCCAGGACATGATGAAGGTGAAGCGTTTCCTGAAACGCTATCCGCTGGAGCGCAAGATGCGCCTGATCGGCCCCAACTGCGCGGGCATCATCTCGCCCGGCAAAGGGTTCATGGGGATCATGCCGCCGCATATCTACATGCCCGGCCGCGTGGGCATCGTGGGCCGCTCCGGCACGCTGGGCTATGAAGCGGCGTCGCAGATGAAGGCGCTGGGGATCGGGGTTTCCACCTCTGTCGGCATCGGTGGCGACCCGATCAACGGCTCCAGCTTCCGTGACATCCTCGAACTGTTCGAGGCCGACCCGGAAACCGATGCCGTGATGATGATCGGCGAAATCGGCGGCCCGCAGGAGGCCGAGGCTGCGATCTATGCCCGCGACCACATGACCAAACCTGTTGTGGCCTATATCGCGGGTCTGTCTGCCCCCAAGGGCCGCAAGATGGGCCATGCGGGTGCGATCATTTCCGCCTTTGGCGAAAGCGCGCAGGAAAAGGTGGAAATCCTGTCTGCCGCTGGCATCACCATCGCACCGAACCCGTCATCCATGGGCGAAACCATGGCGCGCGTCCTGTCGGGCCAGCGCGCGGCGGCCTGACCCCGTTTCATCGTCACCTTATCGGGCGGCTTCCGGGCCGCCCCTTTTTCTTGGCCTTACAGCTTCATCTTGGCCCAAATACCCAAAATCCACGCGATCCACGCACACCGTCAGGCGAATTTGAGCGCGATGATCCCGGCGATGATCAGCAGGATGCCGATCACCCGCCACAGGCTGACCGGATCGCCGAACAGGAACACGGCCAGCACCGCCGTGCCCACCGCGCCGATCCCCACCCAGACGGCATAGGCCGTGCCCACCGGCAATTCCTTCATCGCGATGGACAAAAGCCAGAAGGATGCAATCGCGCCCAGGATGGTCAGCACCGATGGGATGGGTTTGGAAAACCCGTCCGAGTATTTCAGACCAAGCGCCCAGCCGGTTTCCAGCAGGCCCGCGATCAGAACAATCAGCCAGGCATTCACGCAGCCAGCCCTTTCGACCCCATGTCGATGAACTTGGTCCGGCGGTCCTTGATCAAAGCTTCGGGCTTCTTGCCCGACAATTCCTTCAGCATCGCCTCAATGCCTTTGCCCACCGCCTCGATCGTTTCCTTGCGCCCACGCTGCGCGCCGCCCATCGGTTCCTTGATGATGCGGTCGATCACGCCCAGCTTCTGCAGATCCTGCGCCGTCAGGCGCAGCGCCTCGGCCGCTTCGCGCATCTTCTCGGCATCCTTCCACAGGATCGAGGCACAGCCTTCGGGCGAGATCACGGAATAAACCGAATGTTCCAGCATCGCCACGCGGTTAGCGGTGGCAAAGGCCACCGCGCCACCCGATCCGCCCTCGCCGATGATGACGGAAATCAGCGGCACGCCGATCTGCAGGCATTTCTCGGTCGACCGGGCAATCGCCTCGGCCTGACCGCGTTCTTCGGCCCCCTTGCCGGGATAGGCGCCGGGGGTATCGACCAGCGTGATCACCGGCAGGCGGAACCGATCCGCCATATCCATCAGACGGATCGCCTTGCGGTAACCCTCGGGCCGCGCCATGCCGAAATTCCGCTCGATCCGGGTCTTGGTGTCATTGCCTTTCTCATGGCCGATGATCACCACCGGCTGATCGTTGAACCGGGCAAGGCCCCCCATCACCGCATGGTCATCGGCAAAGTTCCGGTCACCCGCCAACGCGGTGTATTCGGTAAACAGCGCGTCGATGTAATCCTTGCAATGCGGGCGGTCCGGGTGCCGCGCCACCTGGCATTTCCGCCAGGGCGTCAGGTCCTTGTAAAGGTCCTTCAGCAGCACCTCGGCCTTGCGGTCGAGCGCATCGGCCTCTTTCGACACGTCCATGCCGGAATTGGTCCGCGCCATCGCGCGCAGCTCTTCCGCCTTGCCTTCGATTTCGGCCAGAGGCTTTTCGAATTCCAGATAGTTCATGCGGCACACTCCTTACGGACGCCCCTATATGGCCAGAGGCGGCGCAAGATGCAACTCGCCCTTGGCTGACAGAGCCGTGTTCAGCCGTTTGCAGGCCCCTGATCCAGCGCGATCAGATGCGCCACATGGTCCGGCCCGCAGGAGAGTTTTTGCGCCACCTTGCTGCCGGGCAGCACCACGCGCCAGAAGGGCACCACCTGATCCAGAAGCTTGCCCTCGGCCAGATCGGCCAGCGCCACCTCGGCTACCACGCGCAGATAGATCGCGGTGGTCACCGGGCACATGGCATTGGCCCCGGCCTTGCGCGCCAATTCGTTGCGCAGCCGGTCCATCGTCCGCGTCTCGCCCTGCGGGATGCGCGCGAGGTAATTCGCGATCTCGCCCGGCGATGAGATCAGCATCGTATTCCCCGCCTTTACCCCCGCGAAATCGGTGTGCAGCATCACCACATGTGGGTCTTTCGCCGCGCCAAACCGCTTACGCCAATCGGTCGGTTTCTTCTTCCGCTCGGCCATCCCTCACCCCTCCACACGCGCCTTGAGTGCCGCCAGATACATGGTGGCAAAGGCCTCCGGATCAAAGAACAGCCGCGCCAGAATCCGGCCCAGCGGCGCAGGGATTTCCGCCCGTTCCACCACCGCGATCCGCGTTCCCGCTGCTTCCGGTGTCAGCACCGCCTCCCAGACCCCCGAATATCCCGCATCCGAGGCAAAGCGCAGGCGGATGCGCGCCTCTCCCATCTCTTCGGTCACAAAGCGGATGCGCTCACCCCGAGCGGTCACCTCTGTCCAGCCCCCGGCGGACCGCTCAATAGCGGTAATCCCCTGCCGCCACTCTGTCTGCGCCTCGACATCGGCGATCACCGCCACGATCCGCGCGGGCGTCGCCGCGATCACCACCTCGGCCCGCCCTTCGCGGGTGTCGGGCAAAAGCCACCCCAACAGAAACACGAGTCCCCCTACCAGAAACAGAACCGCACTGCCCCAGACCAGAAATCGCATCGAAACCCTCCGCATGACCACCTCTCCCGGTGCTAGCAAAAGCGTGGGGGTTGCCGAAGTATCCCAATTTTTTCCAAGCGTTATCATATGGATGATCGAAAAATGCACAGCGTTCCGGCCAAAAGTTCAGGCCGGCAGGGGTGCGCATAGGGGGTGGGGGGGAATGACGCCCGCGTCAGTCTGGGGGCCAGAAACAGCAGCGCCCCGTGGGGTTGCCACGGGGCGTGCATCCTCCCCAGTTGCTGCGAGGGGCCTCCTCTCCCCTTGGTCGCAGCGCGGGTGTTCTTTTCAAAGCGGCGCATTTTCGCGCTTTGGTTGGGTGACCCTGCCCGCATTGCAGGCGGGCTGTCAACGATTCATCGTTGACCTAAGGTCAACCGGCGATCAATTCCGCCTGCCGCACGATCACCTCGGCCTGCTTGATGGATGCGATATCGACCAGACGGCCCTTGTAGACCGTCGCCCCCTCACCCCGCGCCTTGGCGGCGTCCATCGCGGCAAGGATTTCCCGCGCCTCGGCCACGGCGGCATCTGACGGGGTGAACACCTCATTGGCCAGCGTCACCTGCTTGGGGTGGATCGCCCATTTGCCCACCATCCCCAGCGTGGCCGAGCGCAGCGCCTGCGCGCGGAAGCCTTCGTCATCGCTGAAATCGCCAAAGGGGCCATCCACGGGCAGGATGCCGTGAGTCCGGCAGGCCGCCACGATGGCCGCCTGCGCCCAATGCCAGGGGTCGGACCAGTGCTTGGCGCCCTCGCGCAGCATGTAGTAATTCTCCTGCGTGCCGCCGATGCCGGTGGTCTGCATCCCCATGCTGGCCGCGAAATCCGCCGCGCCAAGGCTCATGGCCTGCAGGCGGGGCGACCCTTTGGCGATTTCCTCGACATGCGAAATCCCCGCCGCCGATTCGATGATCACCTCGAACCCGATGGGTTTGGTCCGCCCCATCGCGCGTTCCACCGCCGTCACCAGCGCATCGACGGCATACAGGTCTTCGGCGCAGCCCACTTTGGGGATCATGATCAGATCCAGCCGTTCGCCGCCCTTTTCCAGCAGCTCCACCACATCGCGATACCACCACGGCGTATCCAGCCCGTTGATCCGCACGCTCAGCGTCTTGGTCCCCCAATCCACCCCGGAAACCGCTTCGATCACATTCGCCCGCGCGATATCCTTGTCGGACGGCGCGACCGAGTCTTCCAGATCAAGGTTGATCACATCCGCCGCACTGGCCGCCATCTTGGCAAAGATCGCCGGGCGCGAGCCGGGGCCGAACAATTGGCAGCGGTTCGGGCGGGCGGGGGCGGGGGGTTGCAGGCGGAAGCTCATGGTCGTTCTCGCAATGAAATTACGGATTGGTCGGCGTCAGCGATATATTCTTGCGCTGCACTGCGCAAGCGCCTTTTCGCAGGTGCAGCATTTCGGACCTTGCAGCTTGACTTGGCCGCGGCCCTATCGCCCCTTCGCCACCAGACAGGAGCATCCGATGATCACCACCGCCTTGGAAACCTTCCCCCTCGCCCGCGCCTTCACCATCTCGCGCGGGTCAAAGACTGAGGCGCGGGTGATCACCGCCACCGTCACGCGGGGCGGCGTCACGGGGCGCGGGGAATCCGTGCCCTATGCGCGATACGGCGAAACACCCGAAAGCGTCTTGGC
Organism: Variovorax paradoxus; assembly: GCA_943370085.1. Lineage (GTDB taxonomy): Bacteria > Pseudomonadota > Alphaproteobacteria > Rhodobacterales > Rhodobacteraceae > Paragemmobacter. The sequence goes on from CALRPT020000003.1 coordinate 283,402, forward strand.
CCAGATCAACAGCCTGCCAGAAGGCATCACCCGCGCCGCGCTGCAAGATGCCCTGCCCCCCGGCGCGGCGCGCAACGCGGTGGATTGCGCGCTTTGGGATTGGGAGGCGAAGGCGGCAAACACCCGTGTCTGGCATCTTGCAGGCCTGCCCGTGCCGGGGCCGCGCATCACCGCCTATACCCTGTCGCTGGATACACCCGATGCCATGCGCGCCCAAGCGGCCGAACATGCCCACCGCCCGATCCTGAAGATCAAGCTGGGCACCCCGGATGACATGCCACGGTTGGAGGCCGTGCGCGCAGGCGCGCCGCGCCCGACGATCATCATAGACGCGAATGAAGGCTGGACGCCCGAGGTCTATACCGACCTCGCCCCCCATCTGATCCGCCTTGGCGTGGTGCTGGTGGAACAACCCCTGCCCGCCGGGGCCGATGACCTGCTGGCCGAAATCCCCCACCCCCTGCCCATCTGCGCCGACGAATCCGCGCATGACCGCGCCAGCCTCGCCGCGCTGCGGGGCAAGTATGACATGGTCAACCTGAAGCTCGACAAAACAGGCGGCCTGACCGAGGCACTACTGATGGCTGACGCGGCCCGCGCGCAGGGGTTCGGCCTGATGGTGGGCTGCATGGTCGGCTCCTCGCTGGCGATGGCACCCGCGATCCTGCCCGCACAAGGCGCGGCGTTCACCGATCTGGACGGGCCGCTTCTGCTGGCGCGGGATCGGGCGCATCCGTTGCAGTATGGCGCAGAGGGCGTCCATCCGCCTGACGCGGCGCTGTGGGGGTAGTTGAAAACCCATCTATGATAGGTTATGTATGGTAACGGTCCACAGATTTGAAAGCCTCCGCTTCGTCATCTACTCGAATGATCACGACCCTGCCCATGTCCATGTGCTGCGGGCAGGATGCGAGGCGAAGGTCCAATTGGTGGGGCCAACGCCGAGCATCCTGTGGCAGCACGGCTTCAGCCCCGCTGAACTGCGGCGTATCTTCGAAGAAACGCAGAAGGAACGCTTCCGCCTGCTGAAAAGATGGAAGGAAATTCATGGCTGACGCGCTCGAAACCATGCTGCAGCAAGCGACACGTAATGGTGACGCCCTGATCGCCGAAGGCACATTTGCGCGCACAGCGCATTATGATCGAACCACCGGGCATCTGTTCCTCTCGCTCGACAATGGAGCTTCGGTTAGCATTCCGGCTCGCTTGATCGAAGGCCTGCGAGACGCGCCCGAGACGGCGCTTGAGGCGATTGAAGTGGCGGGGGTCGGCTACGGCCTGCATTGGCCCGAGATTGATCTTGATCTTTCCGTCCCTGCGCTTCTTGCCGGCGTTTTCGGCACACGGCGATGGGTGGATACCCAGCGCGCCGGTCATGCAGGGCGGGCGACATCCGCCGCCAAGTCGCTGGCATCTCGGCAGAACGGCGCGAAAGGCGGCCGCCCCCGCAAACCCACCCCACAAATCCCCCCTTGACCCTTCGCCGCCCTACCCCCACACCCTTGCCAACCGCAATGCTGGGAGGCCCCCATGACCCGCACCGTCTATGTCAACGGCACCTACCTGCCCGAAGATCAGGCCACCGTATCGGTGTTCGACCGGGGCTTCCTGATGGCCGATGGTGTCTATGAGGTGACCTCGGTTCTGGATGGCAAGCTGATCGACTTTGACGGCCACACCCGCCGCCTGCACCGCAGTCTGGATGAGCTGGACATGCAGGCTCCTTGCACGGATGCAGAGCTGTTGGACATGCACCGCGAACTGATCCGGCTGAACGGCATCGATCAGGGCATGATCTACCTGCAGGTCACGCGCGGCAATCCGGGCGATCGATCCTTTGTCTTTCCCGATGACAGCGTGACGCCCACCATCGTGGCCTTTACCCAGAACATCCCCAATCTGGCCGACGCGCCCGCTGCCAGGACCGGGTTCAAGGTGATCTCCGTTCCCGATATCCGCTGGGGCCGCCGCGACATCAAGACGGTGCAGCTTCTCTATCCCTCCATGGCCAAGATGATGGCCAAGAAGGCGGGCGTCGATGACAGCTGGATGGTCGAGGATGGCGTGGTGACGGAAGGCACGTCGAACAACGCCTATATCATCAAGGGCAACCGCATCATCACGCGGCAGCTGACCAATGACATCCTGCACGGCATCACCCGGACCGCCGTGCTGCGATTTGCCGCCGAAGCGCAGTTCGAGGTGGAAGAACGCCCCTTCACCGTGGCCGAGGCGCAAGCGGCGGATGAGGCCTTCGCCACCGCCGCCACCATCTTCGTCATGCCCGTGGTGGAAATCGACGGCCACCCCATCGGCGCAGGCAAACCCGGCCCCGTCGCCACCCGCCTGCGCGAGTTGTATATCGACGAAATGCGCAAGGCGGCGGTCTGACGCCGCCCCTCACCCATGCGTCTTGAACGCCTCGGTGAAGGCGGCCTTCTGGCCTTCCGACGCCTCGGCCTGATGCAGGGCTTTCCACTCGTCATAGGGCATCCCGTAGACCAGCGTCTTGGCGTCCTCTTTGCCTAGCGGCACGCCCTGTTCCGCCGCCGCCTCGGCCATCCATCGGCTGAGGCAGTTGCGGCAAAAGCCGGCAAGGTTCATCAGGTCGATGTTCTGCACATCGGTCCGGTTGCGCAGGTGGTCGCGCAAGCGGCGATAGGCCGCCGCTTCCAGCGCCTGCATCGTGGCATCGTCGATCTGGGTCACGGGTTCGGTCATGGCGGCACTCCATTTCATCACGCACCAGAGTGCCGCGCCGCAACCGAAAGAACCAGCCCCCGAAAGGTCGCGCCCCGCCCGTAGGTTACAGGCGGGATACCACGATATCGGCCACGTTCACCTGATCGGCCCGAAGCCCCGTCAGAAGGATCACTTCGACCCCATCCACCGAAACCATCGCACCCCGATCCTGTTGCTCGACCGTGATCTCTACATCGCCCTGCGATTCGACCTGCACTTCAAGCTGATCCTCGGCCGGGTTGAAATCGGCGACCCGCACCACCTGCCCGAAGGCCGGATCGGCCGGGTCCAGCGGCGCGGCAGGGATAATGGCCGAGAACACATCCGCCCCGGCCCCACCTGTCATGACGTCGCCGGCATCCCCGATCAGTATATCGTCCCCGGCGCCGCCCGACATCGTGTCAAAGCTCGGCGCGTTGGCAGACGGAAGAAGGTTCCGCAGAAGCATCTGGTCGAACGGGCCGGGCTGCGGCCCGAACTGCGCCTCAACCTCGGACAGGAAAGCGGCGGCATCCAGCTGCGTCAGATCCTCGAACCCGGCGGTGTCGCCCCGCAAGGTAAGCCCGATCAGAGTATCATTGCCCGTGCCGCCATCCATTTCGGCGCTGCCGGTCACGTCGATCAGGATGTCGTTGCCGCCTTCGCCCTGTAGACGGTCTTCGTCCGCCCCGCCAATCAAGAGATCCGTGCCCTCCCCACCCCTGAGCAGATCTTCGCCACTGCCGCCCAGCAGCAGGTCGACACCATCACCGCCCAGAAGAACATCATCGCCGGTATCCCCAACCAGAAGGTCCGCACCGCCCGCGCCTGTCAGGGTGTCATCGCCGCCGAAACCGGCCAGCAGATCATCGCCGCCGTCGCCTTCCAGATCATTATTGGCGGCACCGCCCTTCTGGACATCGCCCCCCTCATCCGGCGGGTCATCGGGCGTGTCATCGGAAGAGGCGCTTTCGACGATGGCCGCAAGCAAGGCCACCGGAAGCAGAAACAGAAGGAAACCCATGATTACACTCGCACAAAACACAATTCGGCACAGGTAACATGGTATCAGGACCTTGAGTCAAATCCGCCGGAACACTTCCACCAACCACGGAAACAAACCGCCCCTGATCCGGCAACCGTTTCACATTCCAGTGCAATCACAGCGTCACGCGGGCCAGTGCTTCCTGCAAGATGGGCACCAACCGCGCCGCCCATGCCGCCTGATCCGCGGGATTGGCGATCAGATCGTTGCGCAATTCCACCAGCGTGTTCAGCCGCCCGTATTGCAGCGCGTGGCGGTCGATGGCATCGCCGGGCAGGTGGCCGGAATAGGGCTCATTATCCCCGATGCACAGGTCGGGCTCGGCCCGCAACCGATCAATCAGGGCGCGCGACAGGCGTTCATCCAGATGCGAATGCAGCACCCCCACATGCCAGGGTCGCGGGGCGCGGCCCTTCAGGCACGGCGTAAAGGAATGGATGGCCAGGATCGCCACATCCGGCCGCCGCCCCGCCAACCGCGCCAGCGCGTCGTGATAGGGGCGGTGCAGGCGATCCAGCCGCTCTGTCACCCCCGCCGCATCGATATGGCGGTTCGCCGGGATGATCGTGCCGTCATAAAGCTTCATCACCAGCGTCGGGTCATCCTCGCCCCGGTTAGGGTCGATCACCAGACGGCTGAAATCCGACAGGATCACCGGGCTGTCCAGACCCGCACCCAAAGCCTCGGCCAACCCCGCCGCGCCCACGTCATAGGCGATGTGGCGGCCCATATCCGCAGGCCCGATCCCCAGATCGCCACCCGCCACCCAATCCGGCACCCGGTTCGAGGCATGGTCACAGGTGACCAGCCACCGGCCCGGCCGATCCTCTCCGATGATCCGATAGGCACTCACACCCGCGTTTCCTTTGGCGTCTTCATTAATTCGTCATTTATTCTGACGAAAGGAAAAGCGCCAGTTGCGGCAAACCACCGATTGGGCCATAACACGCGCGGCCCACGACAAAATGAAGAATTACATAAGGAACGAGGCATATGAGACGCCTTCGGAACGTGAAGATCGTGGCCACGCTTGGACCGGCCTCTAATGATTACGCAACAATCCGCGCCTTGTTCGAGGCGGGGGCCGATGTGTTCCGCCTGAACATGTCGCATGGCACGCATGACGATATTCGCGCGCGCCATGTCATCATCCGGCAGGTCGAGGCCGATCTTGGCCGCCCCATCGCCATTCTGGCCGATCTTCAGGGCCCCAAGCTGCGCGTCGGCACTTTTGCCAATGCAGGCGGCGAGGAACTGGTCGAAGGCGCGGCCTTCCGTATGGACCTTGACCCCAAGCCTGGCGACATCACCCGCGTGCAACTGCCCCACCCGGAAATCTTTGCCGCGCTGGAGCCCGGATCATCGCTTCTGGTGAACGACGGCAAGATCCGCCTGCGCGTCGATACCTGCGGCAAGGATTTCGCCAATTGCACCGTCACCGTGGGCGGCAACATCTCCAACCGCAAGGGCGTGAACGTGCCGGATGTGCTGCTGCCGGTGGCCGCGCTGTCGGACAAGGACCGCAAGGATCTGGAATTTGCCTGCGAACTGGGGGTGGACTGGCTGGCCCTGTCCTTTGTTCAGCGCCCCGAAGACGTGATCGAGGCGCGCGATCTGGCCAAAGGCCGCGCCGCCATCCTGTCCAAGATCGAAAAGCCTGCGGCCGTAAAGGCCTATGACGCCATCCTTGCCGTCTCTGACGGGATCATGGTGGCGCGCGGCGATCTGGGCGTGGAACTGCCCGTCTATTCGGTGCCGCCGATCCAGAAGAAACTGGTCCGGGGCGCACGCGCGGCGGCCAAGCCGGTGATCGTGGCCACGCAGATGCTCGAATCCATGATCGAATCGCCCATGCCCACCCGGGCCGAGGTGTCGGACGTGGCGACCGCCATCTATGAAGGAGCCGATGCCATCATGCTGTCGGCGGAATCGGCGGCCGGGAAATACCCGATCGAGGCTGTGACCACGATGAACAACGTGGCAATCAGCGTGGAAAGCGACCCGGTTTATCGCCAGATCATCGAGGCCAGCCGCAACGTCAACCGCACCTCGGTGGCCGATGGTATCGTCGCCGCCGCCCGCGAAATCGCGGAAAGCGCGGATATCAAGGCGATCTGCTGCTTCTCGCAATCGGGCACCACGGTCGCCCTCGTCGCCCGCGAACGCCCCCGCGTGCCAATCATCGCCCTGACGCCGCTGATCGGCACGGCCCGCCGCATGTCGCTGACCTGGGGCGCGCATTGCGTGATCGCCGAGGAACAGGACCGCTTCAAGGGCGCCGTGATCGCCGCCGTGCGCGCCGCGCGCACCTATGGCTTTGCGTCGGAGAAAGATCAGATCGTGCTCACTGCAGGCGTGCCTTTCAACGTGCAAGGCACCACGAACATCCTGCGCGTCGCGCCTTGTGACGAAAGATTGATTTACAAGGCCGATCCCGAGTAAGCTTGCACGGCCCGCATCAGTGATGCGGGCCGTGTTTGTTGAGGGTTCTGTCATGGTCAATACCAACGACCTGTCGCTTGTGATTGGCGTGATTCTGGCCGTTCTGGCCATCCCGTCCCTGCTGAACGCCTGGACCGAGGATCGCCCGCCACGCTTTGGCGCGATTATCGGCCTGACCGGCGTGGTGCTGATCGGCGTTGCGATGATGCGGCACCCGTCGGGCTATTCCCTGAATGACGTAGGCCCCGCCTTTGGCCGCGTCTTTCGTGCGTTTCTGTTCTGACACCCTGTTGCCAGACGTCCGTGGCAACACCGCGGCTTGATCCCCAGGCCGCTTCCTGCAAGGCTTTGCTGGTGGTGATGCCCCGCAGGGGCAGGGTGCAGGTGGCAGCATGGATTACGACCTTCTACTGATTGTCGGGCTTGGCATGCTCGTTCTGTCCATCCCGTCGCTGATGTCGGCGCTGATCGACGACCGCCCGCCGCTGGTCGCGGGCTTCGGGATGCTGCTGGGCATCGGCCTTGCGGCCTGGGGCCTGACCGGTGGCGATCAGGGGCTGAACCCCGCCGCCCTGCCGCGCCTGTTCTTCGAGGTGCTGGGCCGCTATCTGCCCTGAGGCCCACCGCTTTTCCCCTTGCACCCCGGCCCCGCCCCGCCTATACGGCCCACCTTGCGATACCCGCGCGTCCGGCCAAAGTGGCATGCCGAGTCGCGCCTGCAACCACGGAGATGGAAATGCCCAAGATGAAGACCAAGTCGGCGGCCAAGAAGCGTTTCAGCTTCACGGCCTCCGGTCGGGCCAAGGCCGGCGTCGCCGGCAAGCGCCACGGCATGATCAAGCGCACGACAAAGTTCATTCGCGATGCTTCCGGCACGATGCTGCTGTCCCCCTCGGACAGCAAGATCGTCAAGAAGTACATGCCCTACGACCGGTAAGGAGAACACCAGATGTCCCGCGTCAAATCCGGTGTCGTGACCCACGCCCGTCACCGCAAGGTTATCAAGGCCGCAGCCGGCTATTACGGCTCGCGCTCGCGCAACTTCCGCACCGCCACCCAGGCGGTCGACAAGGCCAACCAGTATGCGACACGCGACCGCAAGGTCCGCAAGCGCAACTTCCGCGCCCTGTGGATCCAGCGGATCAACGCCGCCGTGCGGCTGTTCGATCTTGAGATGACCTATTCCAAGTTCATCAACGGTCTGGCCAAGGCCGGGATCGAAGTGGACCGCAAGGTTCTGGCCGATCTGGCTGTGCACGAACCCGAAGCGTTCAACGCCATCGCCGCGCAGGCCAAGGCCGCGCTGGCCTGATCTTCCGATCAGCCCCAAAACGAAAGGCCGCCCTATCCGGGCGGCCTTTTGCATTGGCACGGGTCCGGTTGGATCAAATCCGCGTCGCGCCCATGAGTTGCGCCACACCCTCGACTGACCCGGCCGCGAACCGGACCGTATCCGGCGTTTCCAGCACCACCCGTATCTCCGCCCCCGCCAGATCCTGCGGCCGCACCCCCAAGAGCAGGGCAAAGCCCACGCTCGCCCCATCGCCAAGCGAGTCCGCGTCGATCTCGCCCGTGCCCGCCGGCTGCACCAGCGTGCCCATGCCCAGCTCCGTCTCGATCTCGCGCAGCGTATAGCCAAGCTCGATCCCGTTCGCGCCCTCAGGCAGCGCGATATCCGGCGCGTAGACGCCCAGCAGCAGCGCATCCTGTTCAACGTCGAAATCGCTGATCACCGCCCCCGGATTGTCATCCGCGCGGGTAAAGACGGTGACGTGATCCGCCCCCTCGCCCAATGACACCAGATTGACCCCGTCCTCCACCAAGACACCGTCATCCCCGTCTCCGGCCACGATCACATCGGTGCTGTCCACATCCGTGCCATCCGCCGTGCCATCATAGATGGCGTCATTCCCGGCACCGCCATAAACCACGTCAGACCCAGCATCCCCGTACAGCAGATCGGCCCCGCCCCCGCCCGAAAGCGTGTCATCGCCCGCATCGCCGAACAGCTGGTCAAACCCATCCCGCCCGAAGATCAGGTCATCGCCATCCCCGCCAGCGGCCGGGTTGTCGCCGGAATTACCCATCACCACGTCATCGCCGCCCACGCCCCGGATAATGTCAAGGGTCGATCCCACCTCTTCCGGGATCAGGATCAGATCGCGCCCCTCGGTCCCCTCGATATTGGCAAATCCGTTCAGGTCCTCATAGGGAACCAGCAGGTCCTCTTCCGACTCGACCTCCCCCTGCGCAAGAAGCGGATCCTCTGCCAATGCCTGCTCGATCGCGTCGATCTCGGCGCCATCCAGCAGCGCCAGTTCGTCCTCCAGATCGGCATCATCCACGGCTTGCTCGGCCGATTCGTCCGAATTGTCGTCGAACAACCCGAACGCCGCCGCCATCCCGGCCATACCCACCAAAGACAACAGAACCAAACCAAGCATTGCACCCTCGCAATCGTTACAGAACTCGCCCTTGGGTAGATTGCCATGCAATTTTGCTTCAACCGAGTCCTAATATCTCCATAAATTCGCCCGTATCAGTAGACACCCAATCCGCGAACCCTTTCAGAGAAAGCCCATTCATGCTGCGCCCCTTCCTTGCCCTCCTGTCCCTGTTCCTTCTCCTCGGCTGTGGCGAGGCGATCACCACCAGCACCAAGGATGCGCGCATCCTGCTGATGGGCGATTCCATGATGGCGGCCAATCGTGGATCGGGCCGGTCGGTGGCCGATGGCATCGAACGGCAACTGGGCGAAGAGGTGATTGACCGTTCCGTCTATGCCGCCCGGATCATCTATGTGCTGCCCCTTACTGGCGCGGCGGGGCTCAGCATCCCGGCCCAACTCGCAAAGGGGGAATGGGATTGGGTGGTGCTGAACGGTGGCGGCAATGACCTGATGTTCGGCTGCGCCTGTGGCCGCTGCGACGGGATGGTGGATCGCCTGATCTCGGCCGATGGCAGTTCCGGCGCGATCCCGTCGCTGGTTTCCCGCATCCGCAAATCTGGGGCCAAGGTTGTCTATTCCGGCTATCTGCGCAATCCGGGCCTGTTCACCCCGGTCCGTCCCTGCAAGATCTATGGCGATGAGCTTGACCGCCGCCTCGCCCGACTGGATGCCCGCGATCCAGGCATGGTCTTCCTGCCGATGTCCGATCTTGTGCCCACTGGCGACCCGTCCCTGCATCAGGCGGATCTGATGCACCCCTCACCCAAAGGCAGCGCGGCCATCGCCGCACGCATCAGTGCCGCCATCCGCGCCAACGACGGCTGACCCAAACCCGGACCCGCCCCTTCATCTTGGCCCAAATACCCGCAGGGGCGAGGGGGCGGCCGCCCCCTGCAACGCCAGGGCAAGGCGCACCGCGTCCAGGGCATCCCCTTGCATCGCGGCCCCCTTCCCGCTACCACCCCTCCGCACCCTCAGGAGGCTTTCATGGACGGGCTCGACACGCTCAAGGCCAAGTATCTGACCGCCGTCGCCAATGCCGCGGACGAATCCGCGCTGGAAGAGGTGCGCGTTGCGGCCCTTGGCAAGAAGGGCGAGATCAGCGCCATGATGGCCACCTTGGGCAAGATGGAGCCCGACGCCCGCAAGGCCGCCGGCGCGATGCTCAACGTGCTCAAGGATGAGATCGACGCCGCCCTGCGCGCCCGCAAATCCGGCCTTGCCGATGCCGCGCTGGACGAACGGCTGCGCACGGAATGGCTGGATGTCACCCTGCCCGGCCGCCCGCGCCCGCGCGGCACCATCCATCCCGTGTCACAGGTGATGGAGGAACTGACCGCCATCTTCGCCGATATGGGCTTTGCCGTGGCCGAAGGCCCGCAGGTGGAATCCGACTGGTACAATTTCGATGCGCTGAACATCCCGCCGGAACACCCCGCGCGGCAAGAGCATGACACCTTCTTCATGCACCGCGCCCCCGGCGACAACCGCCCGCCCCATGTGCTGCGCACCCATACCAGCCCGGTCCAGATCCGCGCGATGACGGAACAGGGCGCGCCGATCCGCGTGATCGCACCGGGCCGCGTCTACCGCATGGACATGGACCAGACCCATACCCCGATGTTCCATCAGGTCGAAGGCCTCGCCATCGACCGCGACATCAGCATGGCCAACCTGAAATGGGTGCTGGAAGAATTCTGCCGCGCCTATTTCGAGGTGCCTTCCGTCGAACTGCGCTTCCGCGCGTCGCATTTCCCCTTCACCGAACCCTCGGCCGAGGTCGACATCCGCTGTTCGTGGGAAGGTGGCCAGTTGAAGATCGGGCAGGGCGACAAGTGGATGGAAATCCTCGGTTCCGGCATGGTGCACCCCAAGGTGCTGCAAGCCGCCGGTGTGGACCCGACCCAATGGCAGGGCTTCGCCTTCGGCATGGGGATCGACCGGATCGCCATGCTGAAATACGGCATCCCCGACCTGCGCGCCTTCTTTGAATCCGATCTGCGCTGGCTGCGCCATTACGGCTTTGCCGCATTGGACATGCCCGATCTGCCCGGCGGCCTCAGCCGCTGATCCACGGCACAAGACGGAATAGGAAAGCCCCGCCGAGGCGGGGCTTTCTGCGTTTTCAAAAGTCTGTCAACCTTCAGATAAACAAAAGCAACAGCGCAAGCAGCGACAGGCCCATGATCAGGATCAGTCGCCATGCCGGTACACGGCGGGTTTGGTCGGGTACTTTAAACATCGGGTCCATAGCCAAACGGATGCCACCCATCCGGTTCGAAAATGTGGCACATACGCGCCCAGCGACAGGCACGGACAGAACAACCCGTTTCCATTTGGGAAACCCCTCCCCCACCTTCCCCTTTCCACACCTTTGCGCTAATCCCTGCCCTGCACTTCCAAAGGGACCGGCCCGATGAAATTCACCCTCTCCTGGCTCAAGGACCACCTCGAAACAGAGGCGGCTCTGGATGACATCCTCTATGCCCTCACCGATCTGGGGCTGGAAGTGGAGGATGTGACCAATCCCGCTGCCCGGCTGGCCCCCTTTACGCTGGCAAAAGTCCTGCATGCCGAACAGCACCCTGATGCCGACAAGCTGCGCGTCTGCCGCGTGCTGACGGATGAGGGCGAAAAGCAGATCGTCTGCGGCGCGCCCAATGCCCGCGCTGGAATCACCGTGGTGCTGTGCAAGCCGGGCGATTACGTCCCCGGCATCGATGTGACTTTGGGCGTGGGCAAGATCCGGGGGGTGGAATCCCACGGCATGATGGCGTCAGAGCGCGAGTTGGAACTGTCCGACGAACATAACGGCATCATCGAACTGCCCTCGGGCGAGGTGGGCGAGAAATTCGTCGACTGGCTGGCCGCAAACCGCCCCGCCGCGGTAGACCCGATGGTCCATATCAAGATCACCCCGAACCGCCCTGATGCGCTGGGCGTGCGCGGCATCGCACGCGACCTTGCCGCGCGCGGGCTTGGCACGCTGAAACCGCTGCCCATCCCGGCCATCACCGGCGGCTTCGCCTGCCCGATCAAGGTGGAGATCGCGCCGGAACTGAAAGCCAAGGGATGCCCCCTCTTCGCCGGTCGCCTGATCCGGGGCGTGACCAACGGCCCCTCACCCGCTTGGCTGCAATCGCGCCTCATGGCCATTGGCCTGCGCCCGATCTCGGCATTGGTCGATATCACCAACTATTTCACCTTCGGCCTGAACCGCCCGCTGCATGTGTTCGACGCGGCAAAGGTGAAAGGCGCGCTGCACATCCACCCAGCCGAGGGCGGCGAGGAATTGCTGGCGCTGGACGGCAAGACCTATGCGATGCAACCCGGCATGATGCTGATCTCCGATGACACCGGGCCGGAATCGCTGGCTGGGATCATGGGCGGCGAAGTCTCGGGCTGCACCCCGGACACCACCGATGTCTTCCTCGAATCCGCCTATTGGGACCCGATTACCATCGCCGCCACCGGCCGCGCGCTGAAAATCAATTCCGATGCCCGCTACCGCTTTGAACGCGGGGTGGACCCCGCCTTCACCCTGCCGGGGCTGGACCTTGCCACGCAGATGATCCTCGATCTTTGCGGCGGCACCCCGTCCGATCTCGCCATGGATGGCGCGGTGCCCGACACCGCCCGCGCCTACCGGCTCGATCCCGCCCGCGTGATCTCACTCGTGGGGATGGACATTCCAGAGGCCGAACAGCGCCGCACACTGGAAGCCTTGGGCTTCACCCTGAACGGTGATATGGCCACCCCGCCGACATGGCGCCCCGATATTCTGGGCGAGGCCGATCTTGTGGAAGAGGTCGCCCGCATCGCCAGCCTGACGAAACTGGAAGGCAAACCCCTGCGCCGCACCGCGCCGGGCGTGCCGCAACCGATCCTGACGCCGCAGCAGCAGCGCGAAAAGGCCGCCCGCCGCACGCTCGTTGCACTGGGATACAATGAATGCGTCACCTACAGCTTCATCGATGCCGAGGCCGCCGCGCTCTTCGGTGGTGGGGCCGATGCCGTGCGGGTGGACAATCCGATCTCATCGGAAATGACGCACCTGCGCCCTGACCTGCTGCCCGGCCTCTTGCGCGCCGCCGCCCGCAATCAGGCGCGCGGCTTTGCGGACCTCGCGCTGTGTGAAATCGGCCCCGCCTTCCACGGCGGTGAACCGGGCGAACAGCATCTGCAGGCGACCGGCCTTCTGGTCGGCCACACCGCCCCGCGCGACCCCTTCGCCAGCCGCCGCCCGGTGGATGTGTTCGACGCCAAGGCAGATGCCGAAGCGGTGCTGGCCGCGCTCGCCGCGCCCGCCCGCGTGCAGATCAACCGCAAGGTCGCGGGATGGTGGCATCCGGGCCGGTCGGGCAACATCGGCCTTGGCCCCAACACGCTGGCCACCTTTGGCGAGGTGCACCCCCGCGTGCTGGCCGCGCTGGGCGTGAAGGGGCCTGCGGTCGCCTTTACCATCCTTGTGGCGAATGTCCCGCAGCCCAAGGTGAAAACCCCCACGCGGCCCGCGCTGGCGATCAGCGATCTGCAAGCCGTGGAACGCGATTTCGCCTTCGTGGTGGATAAAGGGGTCGAGGCGCTGACAGCAGTCAACGCCGCCCAAGGGGCCGACAAGGCGCTTATCGAAAGCGTCCGGCTGTTCGACCAGTTCACCGGCGACAAGGCCGAGGCGCAGATGGGTGTGGGCAAGAAATCCATCGCCCTGACCGTGCGCCTGCAACCGACGGACAAGACCCTGACCGAGGCCGAGATCGAGGCGGTGTCGGCCAAGGTCATCGAAAAGGTGACCAAGGCCACCGGCGGCACCCTGCGCGGCTGACCTTCGGCCAAAGCGGAAAATGACGCATTTTCCGCGCCGTTTTCTGACGCAGAAAACGGGTGGGCGTCCTGAAAGGGACGCCCACACCCCCACCGGACAAGCTTGCGAAACAGACCCACCTGCCAAAACGCAAAGCGCCCTTCAGCCAGGGCCCATCCGAATGCCCCCTCACCTTGGCGCAAATACCCAAATCGATTGGCCGCGATCAGGCTTCTTCGCCGGCTCGGTTCCGAGGCTTGGGGATACGCTTTCATCCCGGCCCAAATACTCAACTCCGTCACCAGCCCCCAGCGCTTTGCCCAATCAGAAGGCACCCCGGAAAATGCGTCATTTTCCGTCGCGTTTTCTGTGTCAGAAAACGCCACCCCGGGCGCAGCGTTAACCTTAACAACCCCGGACTCCCCTGTGCGCTGCGTGCATACCGCCTGCTGCACTGTCCGGCGGCACCAGAGGCTGCACAGCCCAAATCGCCGCTGCGTCACGCTTCCCCACACCCATTTTGCCGATTAACCTAAGGGTAGGGGGGACAGTATGGATTACGATTACATCATCGTTGGTGGCGGCTCCGCCGGTTCCGTCCTCGCCGCGCGACTGACCGAAGACCCCGCTATCACCGTCTGCCTGATCGAGGCCGGGGGTCAGGGTAAATCCTTTCTGATCAACACCCCCGCCATGGTGGCGGCGATGGTTTCCGGGCGGCCAAAGCTGCACAACTGGGCTTTCCGCACCGAACCCCAGCCCCATCTAAATGGGCGCATCTGCTATCAGCCGCGCGGCAAGGCGCTGGGCGGGTCATCGGCGATCAACGCCATGCTCTATGTGCGCGGCCATCCGTCGGATTACGACGACTGGGCCGATCTGGGTGCGACCGGTTGGGATTGGCAGTCCGTCCTGCCTTACTTTTTGAAATCAGAGGGAAATTCACGTGGCCGATCGGCGCTGCATGGGGCCGAAGGCCCCCTGCAGGTCGCCGATCAGGCCAGTCCGCATGCCATAAGCCGCGCCTTTGTTCAGGCGATGGAGAGCCTGCAACTGCCCGAGAACCCCGATTTCAACGGCCCCGACCAGACCGGGGCCGGTCTGTTTCAGGTGACGCAATTCCACCACGGCCCGAAGAAAGGCCGCCGCTGCTCTGCCGCTGCCGCCTACTTGCACCCGGTGATGCAGCGCCCGAACCTGACCGTTCTGACAGGCGCGCTGGCCGAGCGGATCGTGATCGAAGGGGGTCACGCCAAGGGCTTCATCATACGGCACAATCGTCGCCGCCTGTCGCTTGCCGCGCGGCGCGAGGTGATCCTTTCGGCCGGGGCATTCGGGTCACCCCAACTCCTGCTCCTGTCCGGGATCGGACCGGAGGATGAGCTGCGCGCCCATGGCATCAAGGTCCGGCACGCGCTGCCCGGCGTCGGGGGGAACCTGCAAGACCATCTGGATCACACGCTGATCTGGCAATCGCTGCGGCCCGATGTCGTGGGCTTCAACCCGGCGGGTCTGATGCGATTGATCCGGGGGTGGAAACCCTTCCGCGAGCAGGGCACCGGCGTGCTGACCACGCCGGGGGCCGAAGGCTGCGCCTTTCTGCACTCCCGGCCCGGCTTGCAACGCCCTGATCTGCAAGTGCATTTCGTCATCGCCATTGTGGATGACCATATGCGCCGTATCCATCTGGCCGATGGATATTCCGCCCATGTCTGCGTGCTGCGTCCCGAAAGCCGTGGCACGGTTGGCCTGCATGACGCCAATCCCGCAAGCCCGCCGCGCATTGACCCGGCCTTTCTGTCGGACCCGCGTGACCTTGAAACGCTAAAAGCCGGAGTTAGGCTTTTGGAGCAGGCCATGGCGGCCCCGCCGCTGGCCCCTTGGCGGGGTAGGCGGCTCTACCCCCATGACGGCAACGATGCCGCGCTGGAGGCCGACATCCGCGCCCGTGCCGACACGATCTATCACCCGGTCGGCACCTGCCGCTTGGGGCAGGATGATCTGGCGGTGGTTGATCCTCAGTTGCGCCTGCACGGGATCACAGGGCTGCGCGTGGTGGATGCCAGCGTCATGCCCCGGCTGATCGGCGGCAATACCAATGCGCCCACCATCATGATCGCGGAAAAGGCTGCCGATATGATCCGGGCCGGTCACGGGCGGTAAGCGGCGGAACTTTGGGTATTTTTGCCAAGATGAAGCGGCAAGCGCCGGGGTTTCCTGAGATCACTTCCGCCCGAAGGTGCGCCGGAACCAGCCGCTGATGCCTGCCTTTGCCCGGTCAGCGCGCGCGTCGATATGGTCAAAGGTTTCCTGCGCCTCGATCACCGCGGGTTCGATCATCCGTTCCCGGAACTGCAACCACATCCGCCGCGCCATGAACAGGATGATGGCGATGAAGGTCAGGATCACGATGCTGACCCAAGGGATGATCCGGGCATCGGGCCCCGAAACCTCGCGCAGCGCGATGACGTTCGGAAAAATGGTGAACAGCTGGTTGCGCCAGCCGTAATGTGTGACGGCCACCCATTTCGGCGCGGCGGTCGTGGATTGCAACTCCTTTGCCTCGGTGTTCATCGAGGAGGAGTTCATCTTGAAATAGGGTGGCCAGCCCCAGCCGGTATCTTCGTTGCGATATTCCATCGTCTTGCCGTTGGGAAACACGGCGTTGATGAAGAACACGTCGCGGCTTGCCCCCGAACCGGTGCCCACATCCGGCGCGGCCCAGAACCAGCTGTTTTCGCCCAGATCCATGCGGCGGTTCTCGGTCCCCACGATGCGGACGATGTCGTGCTGCGGCAGGGTATAGTGCAGGAAAGACAGCACGAAGAGCGTCAGGATGCCGAAGAAAGACCATTTCAAATAGCGCATGTTCGCCTCAACTGAAGTTCAGAATCCACACCAGCGCCACGACGACACCTGTCGGGATGACGAAGACAAGCCAGATCAGCCGCCGCCGCAGGCTGTTTTCATAGGCGGCCAATCCCTGTTCGATATAGGCATCGCGCGGCCCGGTGACATCGCCTGCATCATAATGCTTTTCAAGCCGTTCCCGTTCCACCGACCGGGAATAGATCGCCAGCAGCCAATAGATGATCGTCAGCCCGATATAGCCGAACAGCGCCAGCTTGAAGAACCCGATCATGCGGCGCACCCCCGTTCCGGCGTCTAGGTCTGTTCTTGGCGGCCATTGTCACCCGGCCCCGGCCCGGCTGCAAGCCATCACAGGCTTTTTGCCTTGGCATGGCAGCACGAAGACCGCACGATAGCCCGTATGACCAGCGTCCTCCTGTCCGCCATTGATGATCGCCGCGCCGCCCTGATCGGGCTGGCGCAGGATCTGATCCGGATTCCCACGCTAAACCCGCCCGGTCTGCACTATCGCGACATCTGCGATTACCTTGCCGCGCGCCTGATCGCGCAGGGCTGGACAGTGGAACTGATCCGCGCCACGGGCGCGCCGGGCGACAGTGACACCTATCCGCGCTGGAACATGATCGCGCGGATGGACTCGGGCCGTCCCGGCGATTGCGTGCATTTCAACAGCCATCACGATGTGGTCGAGGTGGGGCATGGCTGGACGCGCGATCCGTTCGGTGGCGCGCTGGAGGGCGACCGCATCTATGGGCGCGGGGCCTGCGACATGAAGGGGGGCCTTGCGGCCAGCGTGATTGCGGCAGAGGCGTTTCTGGCCGCCACCCCCGATTGGCGCGGCAGCATCGAGATCAGCGCCACGGCGGATGAGGAATCGGGCGGGTATGGCGGTGTGGCCTATCTGGCCGAGCGCGGCTATTTCGCGCCGGAACGGGTGCAGCATGTGATCATTCCCGAGCCGCTGCACAAGGATCGCATCTGCCTTGGTCATCGCGGTGTCTGGTGGGCCGAGGTGGAAACCCATGGCCGCATCGCGCATGGGTCGATGCCGTTTCTGGGCGACAGCGCCATCCGCCACATGGGGGCGGTGCTGGAAGAGATCGAGCATCATCTCTACCCGCTGCTGGCCACCCGCCAGACCGCGATGCCAGTGGTGCCGCCGCAGGCGCGGCAAAGCACGCTGAACATCAACTCTATCCACGGCGGAGAGCCGGAACCGCCCGAGGGCTATACCGGCCTGCCGGCGCCCTGTGTCGCGGATCGCTGCCGGATCATTCTGGACCGGCGGTTCCTGATCGAGGAAGCGGTGGACGAGGTGAAGGCTGAGTTGCGGGCCGTGCTGGACCGGGTGCAGGGCCGCCGCCCCGGGTTCAGCTACACGATCCGCGACCTGTTCGAGGTGCAGCCCACCCAGACCAGCCGTGACGCGCCCATCGTCCGGTCGACCGCCGCCGCGATCGAACGGGTACTGGGGGAAGTGGCGGAGTATGTCGTCAGCCCCGGCACCTATGACCAGAAGCATATCGACAGGATCGGCAGGCTGAAGAACTGCATCGCCTATGGCCCCGGCCTGCTGCATCTGGCGCATCAGCCGGATGAATGGGTGGGCGTGCAGGACATGGCCGACAGCGCCAAGGTGATGGCACTGGTATTGAACGATCTGCTGGGTTAGGCGCGGACAGCGCGACGAAATCTGTCCGCGTTATACCGCGATATTGTCGATCAGCCGCACGTCATCCAGCCAGGCCGCCGCCAGCATCCGCAGCGGGCGGTTTGGATCGGTGACATCGCCCAGCGTTTCGGCATCGCGCAGGGCGAAATATTCCACACTGTCAAAACCCTCTGCCATCACCGCCTTGGCTGCGCGCGCCATGGCCTGATCCTCAGGCACGCCCGACCGGAAATCCCGCGCCGCCGCCAGCATTGCGGCGTAAAGCGCAGGCGCCTTGCGCCGCCCTTCTGCCGTCAGCCGCACATTGCGCGATGACATGGCCAGCCCGTCCGGATCGCGCACGGTTTCGCAGCCCACCACGGTGACGGCAAGGTTGAGATCGGCCACAAGCCGCTGCACCACCTGCAACTGCTGCCAATCCTTTTGCCCGAAATAGCCCCGATCCGCCTGTGTCATCCCGAACAGTTTGGCCACGACCGTGGCCACGCCTTCGAAATGCCCCGGCCGCAAGGCGCCCTCCAGCGGTTGCGACACGCCGCCCACGGAAACCGTGGTGACGAAGCCTTCGGGATAAACCTCTTCGGGCGAGGGGGCGAAAATCGCCTCGACCCCGACCCAATGCAAAAGCGCGGCATCGGCATCCTCGGTCCGGGGGTATTTCTTGAGGTCTTCAGGGTTGTTGAACTGTTTAGGGTTCACGAAGATCGTGGTGATCACCCGCCCGCATTCCGCCTTGGCGCGGCGGGCCAGGCTCAGATGGCCCTCATGCAGCGCGCCCATGGTGGGGACCACGCCCACAGAGTGACCCTCGGCCTTCCAGCCGCGCACCAGCGCGCGCAGGTCGGCCACCGTGCGGATGATTTCGGTCACGCCTTCACCTGATCCGCAAAGCCATGTTCCGGCCCCGGAAAGGCTCGCGCGCGCACCTCGGCGGCATAGGCAGCGATGGCCTCATCCGCCGTGCGGCCCAGGTCTGCGTAACGCTTCACGAATTTCGGGCGGAAATCGGTGAACATGCCCAGCATATCGTCGATCACCAGCACCTGCCCGTCGCAATCCACACCCGCCCCGATGCCGATGGTGGGGATTTTCAGCTCTGCCGTGATTCGCCCTGACAACCCAGCAGGCACCTTCTCCAAAACGATGGAAAAGGCCCCCGCCGCCTCGCAGGCCTTGGCGTCGCGCATGACCTTGACCGCTTCATCCTCACGACCCACCACCTTGTAGCCGCCAAGGGTATTCACCGATTGCGGCGTCAGCCCGACATGGGCCATGACCGGCACGCCGCGCGCGGTCAGAAAGGCGATGGTCTCTGCCATATGCTGCCCACCCTCCAGCTTCACCGAAGGCGCCCCCGTTTCGGCCATAAGCCGCGCGGCGTTGCGATAGGCCTGCTGGGGGCTTTCCTCATAGGTTCCGAAGGGCATGTCGATCACGGCCATCGCCTTGGACAGCCCGCGCATCACCGCGCGGCCGTGCAGGATCATCATGTCCAGCGTCACCCCGATGGTGGATGGCATCCCATGCAGCACCATGCCCACGGAATCGCCCACCAGCGCGATGTCGCAATGCGCATCCACAAGCCGCGCCATGGGCGTGGTATAGGCCGTCAGCGTGACGAGCGGCACGCCGCCCTTGCGGGCGGTGATGTCGGGCGGCAGCACGGGCCGGACGGGGGCGGTGGCGCTCATGGGCGGGTCCCTCTCTCAATTCTGCCCGTTATAGAGGCACAGCCGCGCCGCAACAGCAAGATTGCACCGCTGCAATGCGGCATTGCCCGGATGCGATGCCACCGCAATCCCCCTTGACCGAAGCCGCGCCCTCACCTTCCATGGCGCAGCAAAATGTGGAGCCTGACATGTCCCTCACCCAACGCGTCACCCGCGACGGCATCACCCCCGAGGTGGACCGCCCCGCCCCCGAAAAGGTTCTGGCCGGCGATCCCGTCCACACCACCTGGAGCATCGAAGATCGCGACGGGATTGCTTCCGGCATGTGGCAATCCACACCGGGAACGTGGAAGGTCAGCTATGCGGAATGGGAATATGTGCATATCCACGCGGGCCATTCGATCCTGACCGACACGGACGGCACCGCGATTCACCTGAAGGCGGGTGACAGCTGGATCATCCGGCCGGGATTTGTGGGCACATGGGAAGTGGTGGAAACCACGCTGAAGGATTACGTCATCATCTGACCAAGCGCGAATTTTCTGCGAAAATTCCTGCCAGAGACACCCGCCATTCAACGCAAAAGGGCGAGGGTTTCCCCTCGCCCTTTAGATTTTTCGCAGAAAAATCGTGGCCTCAGCTGGCAAGCTCTTCCAGCGTCGGGCATTCGGCTTCGTCGATGCCGCGGTTGCGGCAGATGCGCAGGCGGCGGCGTTCATCCTTTGCGGCCTGTTCGGCTGCGGCCTCTGCTGCGGCGATCTGCTCTTGCTGGCTCTGCGCCTCGGCGGCGGCGATGGCGGCGACGTCGCGGTCAAAGCGTTCGCGGTTTTCGGGCGTGTCAGGTACGGCACGGCCATAGGCATCGTCCATATAGGGGCCTTCAGCCGCCACACTTTCCTCAAGCGTGCGCACGACGATGCGGTCACCGGACTCAGCGCGGTTGAACAGGTCGATGGCATCCTGATTGAACAGACGGATACAGCCGGCGCTGGTCGCCCGCCCGATCGAGGCGTTGTCGATCGTGCCATGGATGCGGAACATCGTATCGCGCCCACCGCGATAGAGATACAGCGCCCGCGCGCCCAGCGGGTTATCCAAACCGCCCGGCAAGCCACCTGCGAATTCCGCATAAAGATCGGGACGCGTCCGCACCATGTTCGCCGTCGGCGTCCAGGACGGCCATTCCGCCTTGCGGCCCACATACCCCGTGCCCCGGAAAGAGATCCCCTCGCGACCCACCGCAATGCCGTAGCGCAGGGCCTGATTGCCCTCCATCACGTAATAGAGCACCCGCGCATAGGTATCGACGACGATGGTCCCCGGCTCCTCGGACCCTGCATAGGCGACTTCGGCCCTCGGATTGGTGCCGAACAGATGCAATGGCTCCACCGCCGGGATCAGATATTCGCCATCCTGCACCGCCTGATAATGGGGCGGCACCTCGGCGGCGGGCGGCGGGTTTGCCGCGCTGTTGGGCACATCGGCACAGGCGGCCAACCCCAGAAGGGCCAGCAGGGCGGTGAGGCGGATCAGGATGGATTGCACGTTTGAGACTCGGGTCATGGGAAATCTGCGGCCTAAAAGCACGTCAGAATGATAAACCGTCAAGCCCTGCCGCCCCCCGCGCCGCCGATTCACGCGGGTTTGCCCGGATTGCGGCCTTTCTGCCCCGGACTCTGCCCCGAATTTGCGGCAGCGCGCCTTGCAGATCGGGCGCGGTTCCCCATGTCAGTCGGGTTCGCAACAGGAGAGCAAAGCCATGAAATGCCCCGTCGACAACGAAACGCTCGTGATGGCAGACCGCAACGGCGTTGAAATCGACTATTGCCCGAAATGCCGGGGGGTCTGGCTGGACCGGGGCGAACTGGACAAGATCATCGACCGCGCCTCCGAGGCGGCCCCCGCCGCACCCGCGCCCGCACCGCAGGCGCAGCAACGCACCGCGCCGCCGCCCCCGCCGCCCGCCTATGGCCAACAGCCGGGCCATGCCCCGCAATCCTGGCGCAGCGATGATGACAATGATGATGAATACTACCGTCGCACGGGCCATCGCAAGAAACGCAAATCCTTCCTCGGTGAGATCTTCGATTTCTGACCAAAGCCCCGGCCTTGCCTGCCGCGCGATGCCGTGCCACCCATCGGGTATGGCCATGCGGAACGCCGGGCCGGGGGGCGCATGAAACCGGGACCAAGAAACCTGATCACAGATGTGCCCGGCCTTCTGGTCGGCCATTCCCATGACGCGCGGCTGAAATCCGGTGTCACAGTGCTGACCGCCGCGCGCCCGTTTACCGCCGCCGTGAACATCATGGGCGGCGCGCCCGGCACGCGTGAGACAGACCTGCTTTCCCCTGACAGGCTGGTGCAACAGGTGGATGCGCTAGTCCTTGCTGGTGGGTCGGCCTTTGGCCTTGATGCCTGTTCCGGCGTGGCCGATGGCTTGCGCGCGATGGGGCGCGGGTTTGCGGTGGGCGATCAGCGGGTGCCCATCGTGCCCGGCGCGATCCTGTTCGATCTTCTCAACGGCGGTGACAAGACATGGGACCGCAATCCCTATCACGCGCTTGGTCTTGCCGCGCTGACGGCGGCCAGCGACCAACCCGCGCTGGGCAGCGTGGGCGCGGGCTATGGTGCGTTGACCGGGCGGTGGAAGGGCGGGCTTGGCTCTGCCTCTGCGGTGCTGGACAGTGGTCATCGGATCGGCGCGCTGGTGGCGGTGAATGCGTTGGGGTCTGCCACAGTGGGCAATGGCCCGCATTTCTGGGCCGCTCCGTGGGAGATGGGGGCGGAATTCGGTGCGCTTGGCCCGGCCACAACCCATGACCCCGGCGATGAGCCCCCGCCGACCAAGGGAAGGGGCGAGGCCACGACCATCGCCATCATCGCAACCGATGCCGCCCTGACGCAGGCCGAATGCCAGCGCCTTGCCACCTCCGCGCAGGATGGCATGGCGCGCGCTCTGGTGCCGTCGCATACCCTGCTGGATGGCGATCTGGTCTTTGCCGCCGCCACGGGGGACCGCCCGCTGTCAGACCCGATTGGCGATGCTTTCCGGCTGGGTCATGCGGGGGCAAGCTGCCTTGCCCGTGCCATTGCCCGCGCGGTTTATCTGGCGCAACCGATGCCCGGCGATGTGCTGCCGGCGTGGCAGGCGCGCTTCACCAGCGGGTAAGCGCCGCCTCATCCGCATCCTTGGCCGCGACCCATGCCGCGCCATCCGCGCCGATTTCCTTTTTCCAGAACGGCGCGCGGGATTTCAGGTAATCCATCAGGAACTCGGCCGCGGCAAAGGCATCCGCGCGGTGCGGTGCGGCGGTGGCGACCATCATGATCGGCTCCCCCACCACAAGCCGCCCATAGCGGTGGATCACCAGCGCATCAACCAGCGCCCAGCGCGCCACGGCCTCATCCACAATGGCGGCAATCGCCTTTTCCGTCATGCCGGGATAATGCTCGATCTCCATCGCGGCCATGCCGCCATCGCCGCGCACCACACCGGTGAAGGTGACCACGGCCCCGGCTCCCGCGGCGTCAGCTGCAAAATCCCGCGCCTCATCGCCCAGATCGAAGGCCGATTCCTGCACGGCGATCCGCATCTTCAGCCCCCGGTCATCGGCGGGAAGAAGGCCACTTCGCGCACCCCGGCCAGCGGCGCATCGAAAGAGGAAAGCTGCTGGTCCAGCGCCACGCGCAGGCTGGCCAGATCGGCAAAGGCGGCATCATAGCGGTCTTCCCGCGCGCGCAGTTCGGCCACCAGATCGGCCACAGTTGCAGCCTGCGAGTCGATCCGTTCGCGCGGCAGGCCGATGCGTTCGCGCACCCAGGCGAAATACAGCACGTCGATCATTTGCCATCCTTCAGGAAGGGCATGGACTTGCGGAAGTAATCCCAGCCGGTGATCATCGTCAGCACCGCCGCCACCCAGATCAGCACCAGCCCCACCAGCGTGGCATAGGATGAACAGCCCCGCGTCCCGCAGGACCGGATCGGATCGGCCAATCCTTGCGTTACCAGATCGGCGTATTGATCGGTCGTCATGCCTTGGCGGGCAATACCTTCAACATGTTCCAGCCCGGTGCCCAGAAACAGCACCGCAATCGCCACCATCTGCGCCGTGGTCTTCCATTTGGCGAGTTTGGTCACTTTCAGCAGCCCCGCCTTGGCCCCCAGAAATTCGCGCAGACCAGACACGAACACCTCACGAAACAGGATCGCGGTGACGGGCAGGATCAGCCAGGGGTTCATGCCGGAATAGCCGGTAATGATGACCAGCGCGATCACCACCATCGCCTTGTCGGCAATCGGGTCCAGCATCGCGCCGAATTTGGATTCCTGCTTCCAGGCCCGCGCCAGATAGCCATCGAACCAATCGGTGATCGCTGCGCTGACAAACAGCGCCAAGGCGAACCAATCCGCCCAGGGCCGATGGAAATACAGGAACAGAATGGCCACGCCGGGTGCGGCCAAAAGACGGATCACCGTCAGGATGTTCGGCAACGTCCATGTCATGCGCGCAGGCATAGCAGGCCAAGCCCGCCGGGGGAAAGAGTAAACGCGACCTTTTCTCGGCGGTTGACGCCCGACCCTGCCTTCGCTAGCAGGCGCTGCTTCACACAGGGGATCGGCATGGCACGCACCAAAAAGGGCAGGGCAGTTTCAGGCTGGCTGATTGTCGACAAACCGGCGGGCATCACCTCGACCTCTGTGGTGAACAAGGTGAAGTGGGCCTTTCAGGCGCAAAAGGCCGGACATGCCGGCACGTTGGACCCTGCGGCGACCGGGGTTCTGGCCGTGGCATTGGGCGAGGCGACCAAAACCGTCCCCTACATCACCGATGCGCTGAAATGCTATCGTTTCATGGTTCGGTTCGGCGCGGCGACGACCACGGATGATGCCGAAGGCACGGTGATCGAAACGGCTACGATCCGCCCGTCGGATGCCGAGATTGAGTCCGCCCTGACCGCCTTTCGCGGTGACATCCAGCAGGTGCCGCCACAGTTTTCTGCCGTGAAGGTGGACGGCGAGCGCGCCTATGACCTTGCCCGCGAAGGCGAACAGATGGACCTTGCCGCCCGCCCGCTTTGGGTGGACAGCCTGACGCTGACCGAACGCCCGGATCCCGACCATGCGTTGCTGGAAATGGTCTGCGGCAAGGGCGGTTATGTCCGGTCCATCGCGCGCGACCTTGGCCGCGCGCTGGGCTGCCTTGGCCATGCGCAATGGCTGCGGCGCGAATGGTCAGGGCCGTTTGACGCCAGCGACGGGGTCAGTTTGGAAGAGATTGACCGGCTGGCCCGCACGGATGAAATCGACAACCTGATCAAACCGCTGGAACTGGGCCTGACCGACCTGCCGCAAGTGGTGGCCACGCCCGAAGGGGCCGCCCGCCTGCGCAATGGCAACCCGGGCATGGTGATCACATCGGGCATCGATTGGGGGACAGAGGTCTGGGCCTCATATCAAGGCCGCGCATTGGCGGTGGGGCGCTATCAATCGGGCGAATTGCACCCGACGCGCGTGTTCAACTGATCCCTTTGCCATCTCACCTTGGCTCAAATACCCTGATCCGGTCAGTCAGGGGCGATGCCGCATGATCATCCGCAGCCATCAGAAAGGCGATGCCGCCAGCACGGCGGTCTATTCCCCCTGCGAGTTGTATCGCTATCTGCTGACGCGTGTCTGGAACCCGAAGGGGGAAAAGGCGCTGTTCGTGATGCTGAACCCGTCCACCGCGACCGAGGTGCAGAATGACCCGACGGTGGAGCGTTGCGAACGCCGCGCGCGGGCGTTGGGGTTCGGCGCATTCCGGGTGACCAACATCTTTGCCTTTCGCGCCACCGATCCCCGCGTGATGCGCGCGGTGGCCGATCCCATCGGCCCCGGCAATGATGCCGCGATTGCCGACAGCGCGCAGGGCTGGGCCGACCGCATCATCTGCGCCTGGGGCACGCATGGGGCGCATCTGGGCCGGGGGGCGCAGGTGGAACGGTTGCTGCGCGACACGGGCCGCCCGCTGTTCACGCTGGGCCTGTCACAGGGGGGGCATCCCAAGCATCCGCTTTATATCGGCTATGACCGCCAGCCGGAGCTTTGGCCATGACCACCATCCCCGGCTTTGCGCGTGACCGCATCGCCCTGCCGGACATCACCCTTTCGGTGCAACAGGCGGGCAAGGGTGATCCGCTGATCCTGCTGCATGGCTTTCCCGAGAACGGCCTGTGCTGGGCGCAGATCGCGCCGGCCTTCACCGACCGGTTCCACGTGATCATCCCCGATCTGCGCGGCTATGGGCAAAGCGATGCCCCGCCGGATGATGCCACCCATGATGCCTATTCCAAACGCCGGATGGCCGCCGATATCGTCGCGCTGATGGATCAGCTTGGGCTGCCTTCGGCGCATATCCTTGGCCATGATCGCGGCGCGCGGGTGGCGTATCGGCTGGCGCTGGACCACCCGGCACGGGTGCGCCGCCTTGGTATCATCGAAATCGCGCCCACCGCAGAGTATTGGGACAACTGGGGTTATGACCTTGCCATGTCCGCCTGGCACTGGACCTTTCTCGCGCAGCCTGCCCCCGTGCCGGAACGGATGATCGCGTCTGACCCGGTGGCCTGGGTCGATCACACGCTGCAAGGCTGGACGCGGGCGAAATCCCTGTCGGTCTTTCCATCCTTTGCCCTGCAATCCTATCGGATTCAGGCATCAGACCCGGCCCGTATCCACGCCATGTGCGCCGATTACCGCGCCGGGGCCACCACCGACCGTGCGCATGATGTGGCCGACCGCACCGCAGGCCGCCGCATCACGGCACCGCTGCATTTCCTGTGGGGGCACCACGGATTTCCGGCCCGTACGGGCGATCCGGCCGGCATCTGGCGGCGTTGGGCGGAAACTGTCACGGATGCCGCCTGCGACTCGGGTCATTTCGTGATGGAGGAAAACCCGCAGGCCGTACTTGCGGCCTTTCTGCCCTTCTTCACATCGGATCAGGCCACGCGCAGCTGAATGTCGGCAAGCGTCAGCCCCGCCCCGTTGGAGACCCGCGCGAGCAGTTCGCCATCCATCAAGATCAAGGCATCGTCGCCCTCGGTCTGCACCGTCACCTCAGGCTCTTCGCCGCCTTCTGCGGGCGTGTAAACAACCACCAGACTGTCTTCTGCCGCGTTGTAATCCGCGATGAGGGAACTGCCTGGCGACATCATCTCGAACATGTCCGATCCGGCATCGCCGGTGGCATGCGTGTCGGCAGACAGGCGCAGCACGTCATTTCCTGCCCCGGCGTTCAGGTAATCTGCCCCCGCGCCGCCCTCCAGCGTATCATCGCCTTCGCCACCATCCAGGGTGTCGGCCCCTGCGCCACCGGTCAGCGCATCCGCGCCGGTGCCACCTGCCAGCCAGTCATCACCAGCCCCGCCCCGCAGCGCATCATCGCCCGAACCGCCCAGCGCGGTATCATCCCCGGCCCCGCCCGCAAGAAGATCGTCCCCTTCGCCGCCGGCAAGATGATCCGCCCCGCCGCCGCCGCGCAGCACATCATCCCCTGCCCCGCCCATCAGATGATCCGCCCCAACGCGGCCCAAAAGGCGATCATCGTCATCGCCCCCGTCGATTTCGTCATCGCCGGAACCACCGACAAGCCGATCATCGCCACCCCCGCCGCTGATCGCGTCGCGCCCTGCGCCGCCCTTCAGCAGGTCATCCCCACCACCCCCGTTCAGGATGTCGCGGCCCGATGTGCCATAGTTGATAAGATCGGCGTCCGGCTCGTCAGGGATATCATCACTGATCGGCATGCCATCGGGATTGGTCTCGCCATATGACAAGGCCAGCAGATCGGCGGTCGCGGCCTCATCGGCAGGCTCGACGGCATCGCTCTCGGCGGTATCCGCTTCGGTATCGTCTTCATCGGATCCGGAATTCGTGGCGACATCGGCCACCATTCCCGCCACGACAAGCCCAACCAACCCGAGCAATCCAAACATGGATGGCACCCCTTACACCGACCACGCAACGCAGGCCCCCCAGCCCGCATCACCCAGCGCCACTATGCCAGAATCACCCTTTTCGTTCCAGCTTCACGGCAGGCAAAGATCCGGGATTCCATAGGCATGGTTAATCGCACCGCTGTTTGACACTTTTCTTTCAGGCCATTTTCACCTATACGCCGCCATCCGGTCGGGTCTTCCGACTCGCTGCGGTTCTATCGGCCATGCTGGACGACATCCCGGCCTGTGCCTTCACCCTCTGAACAGGAGACATCCGATGTCGATTACTGTCGAAGAAAAAGCCCGTCTTATCAAAGACTACGCGACCAAGGAAAACGATACCGGCTCGCCGGAAGTGCAGGTTGCGATCCTGTCATCGCGCATCGCGACGCTGACGGAACACTTCAAGACCCACAAGAAAGACAACCACTCGCGCCGTGGTCTTCTCATGATGGTCGCCCAGCGCCGCAAGCTGCTGGACTACCTCAAGGCCAAGGACGAGGGCCGTTACTCGAGCCTCATCGGCCGTCTCGGCCTGCGTCGCTGATCCGACCCAATCGGTTTCATGCGAACGCCCGTAGCAAAAGCTGCGGGCGTTTTGCTTTGCCGAAGCCGCCAAAGCACCGAGCCAACTCGCCACGGCTCAAACCCATGTTTTCCTATAAGCGCCGCCCATCTGCGACGTGAGTCAATGGCCCCGGCCACATGGAAAGGATAGGGGGCGGCGGCAATGGGGCCACCATGCACACAAGAGACACGGCAGGGGTCGACGCCTGTACGACGCAACGCATTGCATGCTGGTCATAAATCCTGCCATGGACCAGAACAAATCCGACGCTACGCCCGAGTTCCGCAAAGACATCCTGACCGAGGCGACAAACACGCCGCCTTCTGACGCCCGGAACCCGCCTCATTCGGCCGCCAGCCGTCCTCCCGCCAGACTGTATAAGCAGCCAACGCCTAGGCCATAATCGATGTCTACCGAGGCCGACTTTGCATGCCAGCCCACCCGCGCGGCAAGGGCGATAGCATTGGGGTGGTCGGGATAGCGATACGGGTAGACGTGAAGCCAATACCCCGCGAAGTCAGACTCCATCCAAGAGTAGCGATTCCACTCCTGGGTCTCACCTTCATAGCTGCTGTTGTGACGCTTGCTCGCCCAAGGGTGGATCACGGCATAGTCGTCCGTTGCGCGGATGAACAAGTCCACGGCTGTGTGCAGTCGCTCTTCAAGTTGGGGCTCCATCGGCATATCCAGCGCCCGCATCATCTCCATCGACATCACCACCTCGCCGAGGCCGTTGTAGTGGTACCACAGCGCGCGATCGCCGCGCGTGGTGCGGTCGTCGATCGACCCGTCGGCGTTCATAAGGTCGCCGAGCGCGGCGGCAATCCGGTTCAGCTTCTTTCGCGCCGCCTCAGTGTCGCCAACTGCCATGTCAAGATTGATTGCCGGCCAATACCAACCCATGTTGAGCCCGAAATAGACTTGGGAGACCCTCTTGAGTCGGCTGCCAAGTCCCGAAGTAATCCAGTCGCGGATTGCAGCATGGTCATCAGCCATCTTTTCGGTCTCATGGCCGGACAGCAGCGCAAGATAAGCGCGGGCCAATGCCGCCATCAGGAAAGTGGAATGGGTCGCGTCCTTCATTGCAGAAAGGTCTTGGCCTTCCGGGTCCTTCCACTCGGCGCACTGGCCCGAAGTTATGAGCAATCCTTCGCTATCCACGCAGGATTCCGTTCCAAGGAATGCGCCAGCCCGGGCCCATCGGGCCAAGATGACCAACAGGTCGGTCTTGGACGCTGCGTCTTCCGTGACGAAGCTGGCCATCGCAGAGTGGGTAAAGTCGGCGACGAAGTTCTCTGCGTCACGTGCGCCAGGCACCAAATCCAAATTGTCCATGCGCGAGTTGAA
Source organism: Variovorax paradoxus (assembly GCA_943370085.1). Taxonomy (GTDB): domain Bacteria; phylum Pseudomonadota; class Alphaproteobacteria; order Rhodobacterales; family Rhodobacteraceae; genus Paragemmobacter. The sequence continues at coordinate 312,976 of CALRPT020000003.1, forward strand.
ACCGCTGATGCGGGTTATCGGCTCTTGCTCCTCCAGCATCGCGGGGCCAAGCGAAAAGCCACAGGCGTTATGCCGATCCGACAGATCAGCCTGCATCGCCGCAAAGACAACGTCACGGGGCAGTATGCCATAGCCCTTGTAGCTGAAACTCTGGTAGGCCACATACCGGGCGTCCGCCTGCGCGAACTCGCACCAGATTGGCGCAGTCTCGGCAGATAGCGCAGGAAGCGATGCGCCTGATTTGGCAAGGAAAGCGTCCGCCGCTGCCGCCGTGCGCCTTCCCAATTGGCCGTCCGGCGTGCCGCTGCCATGACCTTGCCAGTTCAGGTAAGTCTGGACGCAAGTCACCGCATCGTCCCGAGCTGCGGCCGGCGGAGACCCAAGCATTGCAAGCAGAAAGAAGAAGATCACCGTCGACCATGAACTCATTATGTCTCCCAACACCGCTTAAACAAAAGGCAACTTTCTAACCGCCGCACTCCCTTTGCGATTCTCAAAAGACGGTACCACAGGCGCCACCGTGCTGCCTACAATGGCAGAAAAGACGTCGGGCTTTCCCTTTGCTCTGTTTTCCTGTATGCGCCCCCCATCTGCGACGTGAGGCCATGCCCCCGGCCACATGCGAAGGATAGGGGGCGGCGGCAATGGGGCCGCCAGGAAACGGAGGGTCGGCAGGGGCCGACATCCTCCAGATAGGATCCGCTGATGTTCAACGTTATCAAGAAATCCATCCAGTGGGGCGGTGAAACGCTTACCCTGGAAACCGGAAAGGTTGCCCGTCAGGCCGACGGCACCGTGATCGCCACCCTTGGCGAAACCTCGGTCATGGCCAACGTGACCTTTGCCAAGCAGGCAAAGCCGGGGCAGGACTTTTTCCCCCTGACCGTGCATTACCAGGAAAAATACTACGCCGCCGGCAAGATTCCGGGCGGCTTCTTCAAGCGCGAGGCGCGTCCTTCGGAAAAGGAAACGCTGACGTCGCGCCTGATCGACCGTCCGTGCCGCCCGCTGTTCGTCGATGGCTTCAAGAACGAAGTCCTCGTGATGTGCACCGTGCTGTCGCATGACCTGCACAACGAACCCGATGTCGTCGCCATCATCGCCGCTTCGGCCGCGCTGACGATTTCCGGCGTGCCCTTCATGGGCCCGATCGGCGCGGCCCGCGTCGGCTTCTCGAACGGCGAATACGTTCTGAACCCGTCGGTCGACGATCTGCAGAACCTGCGCAACAACCCCGACCAGCGCCTTGATCTGGTCATCGCCGGCACCAAAGACGCCGTGATGATGGTGGAATCCGAGGCTTATGAGCTGACCGAGGCCGAAATGCTCGGCGCCGTGAAGTTCGGCCATGCTGGGATGCAGCCGGTGATCGACCTGATCATCGATCTGGCCGAAGATGCGGCGAAAGAGCCCTTCAACTTTGAAGCGCCCGATTACTCGGCCCTCTATGCACGCGTCAAAGCTGCTGGCGAAACCCAGATGCGCGCCGCCTTTGCGATCAAGGACAAGCAGGAGCGCACCAATGCGATCTCTGCCGCCGTGACCGCCATCAAGGGCGCTCTGGCCGAAGAAGACCTGGCCGATGCCAACCTCGGTTCGGCGATCAAGAAGCTGGAATCCTCGATCCTGCGCGGCGACATCATCAACGGTGGTGCCCGCATCGACGGACGTGACAACAAGACCGTCCGTTCCATCGTTTCGGAAACCGGTATCCTGCCGCGCACCCACGGATCGGCGCTGTTCACCCGCGGTGAAACGCAGGCGCTGGTCGTCACCACGCTGGGCACCGGCGAAGATGAGCAGATCATCGACGCCCTGCACGGCAACAGCCGTTCGAACTTCCTGCTGCATTACAACTTCCCCCCCTATTCGGTGGGCGAGGTTGGCCGCGTGGGTTCGCCCGGCCGCCGCGAAATCGGCCACGGGAAACTGGCATGGCGCGCGCTGCAGGCTGTCCTGCCCGCGCCGACCGATTTCCCCTATACCGTGCGTGTTGTGTCCGAGATCACGGAATCCAACGGCTCCTCCTCGATGGCATCGGTTTGCGGCGGTTCGCTGTCGATGATGGATGCGGGCGTTCCGCTGAAAGCACCGGTCGCCGGTGTGGCCATGGGTCTGATCCTGGAAGATGATGGCCGCTGGGCCGTGCTGACCGACATCCTCGGCGACGAGGATCACTTGGGCGACATGGACTTCAAGGTTGCCGGAACCGAGAACGGCATCACCTCGCTGCAGATGGACATCAAGGTTGCCGGGATCACCCCGGAAATCATGGAACAGGCACTGGCACAGGCCAAAGACGGCCGCCTGCACATCCTGGGCGAGATGAACAAGGCGCTGTCGGCCCCGCAGGGCTTCAGTGAATACGCGCCCAAGATCGAAACCCTGCAGATCCCCACGGACAAAATCCGTGAGGTCATCGGTTCGGGCGGCAAGGTCATCCGCGAGATCGTGGAACTGTCCGGCGCCAAGGTCGACATCAACGATGACGGCATCATCAAGATCGCCTCGTCCTCGGCCGATGCGATCAAGCGCGCCTATGACATGATCTGGTCGATCGTGGCCGAACCCGAAGAGGGCAAGATCTACACCGGCAAGGTCGTCAAACTGGTGGATTTCGGCGCCTTCGTGAACTTCTTCGGCAAGCGCGACGGTCTGGTGCATGTATCGCAAATCGCGAACAAGCGTCTGAACCACCCGAACGAGCATCTGAAGGAAGGTCAGGAAGTAAAGGTGAAACTCCTCGGCTTCGACGACCGCGGCAAGGTCCGCCTCGGCATGAAGATGGTCGATCAGGAAACCGGCCTGGAAATTACTGAGACGAAGGAAGAGGCCGAACAGGCCTGAGTGGAACCAGGCCATCCCTGAGCGAAAGCGCAGGGATGGCCCATCTGCCTGCACCGAGATCAAATTGGGCAAGGTGCGATACCCACTGTTTCGAGGCTTTATGGAATATCGTTACATCGCCCCGCCGTGCCCCTCGTTCGCAAGATGGCGCGATCTTTCCTCCCGTTTTCCGGGCCAGTCCGTCTTGCGGCAATTGCAATATGAACATCTTGGGAAATTGATGCTATCTGGCGTCGTGCTGGATATGGGCGGTGGCCAACGGGCCAAGTATCTGCCGTTGCTCCAATCACCCCAGACGCTCTGTTCCGTGAACATCGACCCCAAGATCGAACCGACGCATCTTGTGGAACCTGGTCAATCTCTTCCATTTGAGGACAACAGCTTTGACAGCGTCATCTCGCTGAACACGTTGGAACACATCTACGACGCAGCGGCCGTTCTGCGAGAAATGTTCCGAGTGGTCAAACCAGGCGGTAAAGTGCATGTAACTGTGCCGTTCATGTTCAGAATACATGGCCACCCGGATGATTATTTCCGTGCCACGCCAAGCTGGTGGCAAGAAACCTTTTCACGAGCGGGCTTTTCCGAGTTGGATTTGCAACCCCTTGTTTGGGGACGCGCATCGACGGGGACTGTTGTGCCGGGCGTGCACGGGATCTTTCCAAAGACCCGCAAACACATCGCAATGTTTCGGGATCTGTTCAGTGCGTCGCTGATGTTTCGTGATGGGACTATATCCGGCCGTCGGGGCGAGCGTATCTGCTCCACATCTCCGGGCTGGTTCATGACCGCGGTCAAGTGAAGAGATTGAAATGAAATTCAACCTGATCCGAAACCTGGAAAACGATATAGCGGCTGCGCTTCCAATTCAAACCTACTGTAGCCTCGTCAATGTCAGGAACGGGATTCGCAGTAAGAAACATCGCATTTCACCGGTATCTGGAGAAGACGCTGCAATCCACAAAGCCGATGACGGCAAGCAAAGCATATATATTTGCCGTCGAGCCCGCCACAATCGCTATAAGAATGGAGTGATGGCCGGGGTCGATCGACTTGCTGCTGACTATAGCCTTGATGTTATCGAGAAGTTGAGGGACGGGACTTTTATTGATTGTGGTGCCAATGTTGGAGAATTGGGATTTTGGGCCCGCAAGCGTGGCTTCCGTTACATTGCATTTGAACCTGAAGAACTGGAATCCCGGTGTGTCAACCTCAACCATTTTGACGGAAGGCCTGAATGCATTCGCAAAGCTCTCTGGAAAGAGGAAACCATCCTAGAGTTCTTTAACCGCGCGGACAGCGCGGACAGCTCAGTCTTACCGGGCGCCGGGCAGGAACCGTCTATCCGCATCCCTGCAACCACCCTTGATTCCGCTGTCGACCTTACCTCTGCAAAAGGTCCGGTAATATTCAAGTTGGAAGCCGAGGGCGCCGAACCTGAGGTTTTGGAAGGAGCGTTCAAGTCTTTACAGCGGATTGACTGGGTTGCAGTAGACTGTGGCTTTGAACGCGGGCCGGATAAGGCGCACACTTTTGTTGAAACCAATACAGCATTGCAAGATCACGGTTTTAGGCTGGTCGCATCGAAGTTCAAGCGAGTCACTGCATTATATCAGCGGACGAAGTAACCCATGTGGCCCAGCTATGTCATCAACCTGCGCGACAATACCGGACGCCTCAGCCGCGTATCTTCAATCCTGAACGCCCAGAATATTCCTTTTTTGCGCATTGAGGCAGTGAACGGTTGGAAACTGTCCCCCGCAGAGATCGGGCGCGTATATGATGCAACGCGCAACGCGCGCGACGGCTTTCAACCCCTGATCCCCGCAGAGATTGGCTGCTACCTTTCGCACATCGATGCATGGCGCAGGATTGCCGAAGGCGACGCCCCTGGCGGTTTCATCTTCGAGGATGACTTTGCCGCCACTGCAAACCTTTCCCCGGTCCTTGCCGCTCTCAGCGCCGATACCACCGGAGACTGGGACATGGTCAAGCTTTTCACACTCGATCCGACCGTACCCCTGAGTGGGGAACGCAAACTGCTTTCCGACACGCAGATTGGAATCCCCTATCGCGTTCCAACCTGCCTGATGGCCTACGGCCTTACAAAGGACGCGGCGGCACGGCTCGTTACCCGTTCGATACCTTTTTTCCGACCGGTGGATGAAGATCAGAAGTTCGTCTGGGAAACAGGCTTGCGCGTAGCGCTTACGCTGCCGCCGCCTGTCATCTTGGGCGATCAAGAAACATCAACAGGCACGATCGGCGCAGCACGCCGCAAGGCGAAGGAATCAAGCGTTTCACGCCTTATTCGAAAGTTCTTTTATTCCCTGCGTTACAGACGCTTGCTTGCGCGTCACCGGCGGCAAGAGGGATGGCGCGCATGACGATCCGGGTTCTGCATTTCCACTTCGGTCGCGAAGGCGGTGCTGAGCGCTTTTTCGTAAATCTCGCGCAGGCATTCGATCGTGCGGGGATCGAGCAGAAATTTGTAATTCGCCCCAATCGCACTTGGGACGGAGAAATTGCAGCGCTCGGCCCCGTGATCCGCAACAACTTTACTCGCATTTCTCCAATGACTCCCCTGTTGCACCTTCAGGTTGAGTTGATTGTCCGGAAATGGAAACCACACGCCGTTATGGCTTGGATGCCGCGCGCTGCGCGTCTGATGCACCGTTGGCCCGATACCGTGAAGCTTACGCGGCTTGGCGACTTTCCTGCCCATCTGCGCCATTTCGGAAACTGCGATCTGCTTGTGGGCAACATCCCGGCGATAGGCCAGCACTGCGCCCATCTCGGTTGGACCCGGCCCACTCGTACCATCTCGAATTTCCCGCGGAGAATCACTCCGAATCCGGTAATGCGCGCTGACCTGCAGACGCCCGACGGTGCCTTCTTGGTTGCCACCGCAGGCAGGCTGCAGCCGCGCAAGGGGTTTGACACATTGATCCGCGCCGTTGCCGCAGTTCCCGGCGCGTGGTTATGGATCGCAGGTGACGGCCCCGAGCGGGCCCCGCTGGAGGCATTGGCCCAGAGCCTTGGCATGGCAGAACGTATCCGTTTTACCGGTTGGGTGAACGAGCCGATCCATTACCTAGCCGCTGCTGATGCCTTCGTCATGCCTTCGCGACACGAACCTCTTGGGAATGTCCTGCTGGAAGCTTGGCACGCAGGGGTGCCGTCTGTTTCTACTCGATCTGAAGGCCCGTCCTGGTACATGCGCGACGGAGTGGACGGACTGATGGTAGACATTGACGACATTCCGGCCATGTCGGCTGCGTTGGGACAATTGCGAGACGATAGAGATGCTGCCGCTGTATTCGCCGCAAATGCGCGTGAGCGACTGGAACAGCTGTTCAGCGAGAATGCTGTTGTTGCAGCCTATCGTGAAGTGTTCACCTCTTTGCGTGGGGAAGACGCGCCGTGAAGGCCCTCTTCATTAATCTGGATCGCGAGGAGACGCGCCGCGCCTTTCAGATATCTCAGGCGGTTGATCTTGGCCTAGATCTTCAGCGAATCCCTGCTGTGAAGAGTGACGAGGTCGCGCCCCCGCCTGAGGCGCCCTATTGGCAACGCTGGCAACGCCCCTTGCGTCTGGCTGAGATGGCCACCCTGATGTCCCATCGGATTGCTTGGCGACATGTCTTGCAGGAACGAATGCCCTGCCTGATTCTGGAAGATGACGCATGGCTTATGCCCTCCTGTAAAGATTTTCTCGCAGGGATAGCCACGCTGCAAGGCATTGATCACCTTTCCCTTGAAACCCGAAACAGGTTTAAAATCCTGGGGCAACCGCATCCGTTCAACCCAGGCATCCGGCGCCTTTTTCTCGATCGAACCGGAGCAGCCGCTTATGTACTCTGGCCGACCGGAGCGCAGAAGCTTCTTGCCCGCATCGATGTCACCCCTGGCCTTGCTGATGCTGTTCTCATGGAAACTCCACGACTTCAAAGCTGGCAGGCAGTCCCGGCGCATGCGATCCAGATCGACATCGCCGCTCGTTACGGCCTGACCCCACCAATTCAAGTCAGCAGTTCAATTTCTGATACGGCACGCCCAGAGCAAGTTGCTTTTCCATTTCGGTTGCGCCGGATGAGAGAAAACTTTCGCCTCATGACCCGGATGATGCATCTCGTCTTCGGTGCAGAGCGAAAAAAGGTATCGCTTTCTATAACCAAGTCTTGAGGGCACACAAATTCACTGTTCTCAACCCTATGCTGGGGACTAATCCCCTCTCGATCGGTTCAAAATTCAAAGTCGACCGGGATTGGATCGTAGGCTTCTTGTGTCGGCAAGCCGTCATTGAGTAAACTCGCCGGGCCGATCTGTTGAACAACAGAGTTGAGTCAGCACTTGCTTCCAAAAATTAAGACGCAAGGAGTTGCATGGGTCGCTGAAATCAATCGGCACCAGAAAGCAGAAGGCCGGGGTAAACCCCGGCCAGAGCGTTACTTTTGCTAAAGAGCTATTCCAGCCCTACTTCACCGCCACCTTCGCAAACCGCAGATAGGGCAGCTTGATGTCCAGTTCCCCGAACCGCTCACGCGCCTGATCGTCGGTCAGCGCCAGCGCGACGATCATATCCTGACCCGGCACCCAGTTGGCGGGGGCGGCCAGCGGGACGCCGTCTGTCGCCCGCACGGCATCCAGTGCGCGCAGGATTTCGGCGAAGTTGCGGCCCACGCTCATCGGGTAGGTCATGGTCAGCCGCACCTTCTTGTCCGGCCCGATGATGTAGACCGTCCGCACCGTCGCCGAATGGGCCGGGGTGCGGCCTTCGGTCGGCAGGTAGTAATCGGCGGGCAGCATGTCATAGGCCTTGGCCACGCTCAGCGACGAATCGTCGATGATCGGGAAATCAGCAGGGGCGCCGCCAAACGCTTCGATGTCGCGCTTCCACTTCTGATGATCGCCCACCGAATCGACCGACACGCCCAGCACCTTGGTGTTGCGCTTGGCCCATTCCGGGGCCAGCTGCGCCACTGCGCCGAATTCCGTGGTGCAGACGGGGGTGAAATCGCGCGGGTGGGAAAAGATGATGCCATAGCTGTCACCCAGCCACTCATGGAACCGGATCGGGCCTGCCGTCGACTCGGCGGTGAAGTCGGGGGCGATGTCATTGATGCGAACGGACATGGGAAAACTCCTGTCGATGTCTTTGGCGCAATACATACGCGCTTTGGAACAAGGTTTCACCCCCCAAGGCCATATCGCCTGAAGTTCAGGAAAATCATCGCTCAGGCCACCGCAAGGCAGACGAAATTTCCTATCCCGGCCAATCGCCGCAACCATCCTTCACCGCTTTGGCAGGCGCGCAAACCGTTCTTCCGGCGCCCAAGACCCGCCAAGCACGACAGCATCTGTCGGTCCTGCGCTTGCCAGCGCGGCCTTGGCCTGACAGGTTCTGATCAAATTCCGCCCTACGGAGGCCCCCATGCTCATCAAGCGCGATTTCTATATCAACGGCCGCTGGACCGCCCCGCTTGCGCCGAACGATCACCCCGTGATCGACCCGTCGACCGAGGATACCTGCGCCATCATCTCGCTTGGCTCTCCTGCCGATACAGATACGGCCGTCGCCGCTGCCAAGGCGGCCTTTCCGGCCTGGGCCGCAACGCCCCCGGCCACGCGCAAGGCCTATGTCGAGGCGATCCTCGCCCAGTATGAGGCGCGGGCCGAGGAGATGGCGCAGGCCATTAGCCTTGAAATGGGTGCGCCCATCGACATGTCGCGCAGCGATCAGGCGCCCTGCCTGCCTTGGCATCTGAAGAATTTCCTCACCGCCTTTGACCATATCGAATGGGTCCGCCCGCTCGGCCCCCATGCCCCGAATGACCGGATCGCCTTGGAGCCCATCGGGGTGGTGGGGCTGATCACGCCGTGGAACTGGCCGATGAATCAGGTCACGCTGAAGGTGATCCCGGCCCTGCTGGCGGGCTGCACCTGCATCCTGAAACCGTCCGAGGAATCGCCCCTCTCCTCTCTCCTCTTCGCAGAATTCGTCCATGATGCCGGTGTTCCGGCAGGGGTTTTCAACCTTGTGAACGGCGATGGCATGGGCGTGGGCAGCCGCCTGTCCACCCACCCGGATGTGGAGATGATCTCTTTCACCGGTTCCACCCGCGCAGGCAAGGCCATCAGCAAGGCCGCGGCGGAAACGCTGAAACGCGTCACGCTGGAACTGGGCGGCAAGGGGGCGAACGTGATCTTCGCCGATGCCGACGATCGCGCGGTGGAACGCGGGGTACGGCATTGCTTCAACAACTCCGGCCAATCCTGCAACGCGCCAACCCGGATGCTGGTGGAACGCCCCGTCTATGACCGCGCGGTGGAAATCGCCAAACAGGTGGCCGATGCCACAAAGGTCGCCTCGGCCCACGAACCCGGCCGCCACATCGGCCCGGTGGTGAACAAGCGGCAATGGGATCAGATTCAGGGCTATATCCAGAAAGGGATCGAGGAGGGCGCGCGCCTTGTTTCCGGCGGCCTTGGCCTGCCCGAAGGGGTGAACAAGGGCTATTTCGTTCGCCCCACGGTCTTTGCCGATGTGAAACCCGGCATGACGATCGAGAAAGAAGAAATCTTCGGCCCCGTCCTTTCGATCATTCCCTTCGATACCGAAGCCGAGGCGGTTCAAATCGCAAACGACACCCCCTATGGCCTGACCAACTATGTTCAGTCCCAGGATGGCCCGCGCCGCAACCGCCTTGCCCGCCAGCTGCGCGCAGGCATGATCGAAATGAACGGCAAATCCCGCGCCGCAGGCTCGCCCTTTGGCGGCGTCAAGGCGTCCGGCCGCGCGCGGGAGGGTGGCGTCTGGGGGATTGAGGAGTTCCTGGAGGTCAAGGCGATTTCGGGGTGGGACAGCAACGCCGACGACATCGCCGCTGAGTGATGGCCCGGCGTTCCGGCGCAGGCGGCGGTGCCTGCGCCGGAACGCCCCGCGATAGCACCCATTCGCGCCACCCATAGGCAAAGAACCCGCCGCAACGGCCACAGCCACAACAACGCATCTTTGCATGACGAATCCGTTGTCGGATGACCCATAGCCGCATAGGGTTTGGCGATAACTTTGATTAATTTCTGGTGGCACGCGACGTGGCTTTGGCAGGGTGGGATCTGAGGCAGTCGCATTGCTCCGGCGGGCGAGCAGCCGCGTGACCCAAAGCATGCGATCCGACCCGGCGGGACATGATCTCGCAAACCTGCTGCGCCAGTCGCAAGTGCTTTCCGGCGCCGATGAGGCCAGCCTGTCCGCCCTTGCCCAAATGGCGCGCAGCCGAAGCTGGGCCGAGGGACGGACCATCTTCCAGCGCGGCGATACGGATACCTTTCTGGTGGCCATCCTGTCCGGCCGCGTGCGCCTTGCGCTGTCCACAGCGCGGGGGCGGGAACTGGTGCTGAAACATCTGGGCCCGGGCGAAGTGATCGGCGAATTTGCCCTGATCGACGGCGAACCCCGCTCGGCCGATGCCATCGCGGTGACCGAGGTTCGGGGAATCGTCTTGGAACGGCAGGCCTTTCTGCGCGTGGCAGAGGCGCACCCCACCCTTGGCCTCGCACTCGCCCGGCACCTGTGCGGGCTGTTGCGCAGCACCAATTTCCAGATGGAATCCATCGCGCTTTACGATCTGCAAATGCGCGTCGCACGCTTTCTGCAGCTCAGCCTGCGCGAAACGCCTGGGGCCGACGGACAGGCGCTTGTCCCGGTGCGATGGGGCCTCAATCAGGGGGAGCTTGCGCTGATCGTGGGTGCAAGCCGCCCCAAGGTGAATCAGGTCATCCAGACGTTCCTCAGCGATGGCATCCTCGTGCGTCAGGGCAACCAGATCCTCTGCGCGCGCCCCGCGCTGGAACAGTACATCGACGCCTATGACATGGGGGCAGATTGAGCCTGCGCCGATCCGACAAGACAGCCCCGGTCGTGGCCCTGCCATGGCCCAGGACGCGCTCAGCAAAGCAATATTGACACTTCAGACAACGATCTGAACCAAAACGGGGAAAAACGGAATGGAGCCTTATGACGTCATCATCGTGGGGGCTGGCCTGACGGGCCTGGTGGCCGCCGACACACTGGTGCACGCCGGCAAGAAAGTGCTGGTGCTGGAAGCGCGCGACCGGGTCGGCGGGCGCACCTACAGCGTGACGGAAACGCGCAACGGCATCACCGGCACCTTCGATTTCGGCGCGCATTTCGTGGGCAACGAACCGTATCAGAAGCCTGTGATCGACCTGATCAACACGCTAAACCTCGACCTCTTCGAACAATACGAAGGCCCCGAACAATCCATGCCCACGCCCGAGGAATTCTGGGCCGGTCTGGGCGCGAATCTGCTTTGGGTAGACAAGACCATCACCGCCTATATCGGCACGACCATCCCGCCCGAACCGGCCTCGCTGGCGGCTCTGTCCTATCTGCTTGGCATCGCAGACAGTGTCAGGCTGGATTCCGTCGATCTGACACCAAATGCGGAAATCCTTGATCAGATGTCGGTCTGGGATTGGGTGACAACCTACGACCTGCCCGATTGGGGTCCGCTGCCCGATACGTTCAAATCGCAGGTGCGGATGCTGTGCCGTGTGGGGTTTTCCTGCGAACCCGAAGACATCTCGATGCTCTGGTTCCTGTTCTATCTGAAATCCAACGGCGGTTTGGTCCGGTTCCAGTCGATCCGCTGGCCGGTGCAAGGGGCGCAGGGGTATCGTCTGAAGAAAGGCGCACAATCCATCGCCCTCGCCTTGGCCGACCGGATCAACGCAATGCAGCCCGGCGCCATCATGACCAGCGCGCCGGTGAACGCGATCACCCAATTCCCGAATGAGGAACACGCCTCGGTCATTGCGGGCGGCAAGATGCATTACGGCAGGCAGGTTCTCGTCGCCCTCGCCCCCCGCCTGATGCAGAACATCAAATTCGTCCCGCCCCTGCCACCCGCCCGCGCGCTTGCAGCGACGACGATGCAGAACTCGACCATGATCATGGCCTATGTCACCTTCGACAAAGCCTTCTGGCGCAGCGACACCACCACCTATACCACCGGCACCGCCAATGGCCTGCCCTTTGACGACATTTCGAAATACGGCCTGTCGGGTGACGTGCTGCTGGCGGATTGGCCGGTCAGTTGGATCATGGACAATAGCTCGGCCGAAGGCATTCCCACGCTGATGGCCTTCATCGTGGGAAAAGAGGCCGAAGATCTCCGCAAAGGCACGTTCCAGGACCGCGAACAGATCGTCATCGACACGATCAGCCAGTGCTTCGGCCCCGATGCAGTCAAGGCCAACAACCCGGTCTACCGCGAGATGGACTGGACCGGTGAGACCTATTCGGAAGGCTGCCCTGCGGGCCACTTCCCGCCAAAAACGTTCCTTCCTGCGCTGAGCGGGCTGTTGCTGCGCACACCCGGTGCCGGACCCGCGGGCCGCGTGCACTTCGCCTCGACCGAAACCGCCTCCATCGCCAACGGCTATATGTCGGGCGCGGTCTGGTCCGGTCAGGAAGTGGCCGCCGACATCATGCAGGCGCTCGACTCACCGATCGAATGGTCGCGGGATACCTTCCTGCGCGAAATCGCCATGCGGGATGCGGTCAAGGTCATCATGCAGGCCATCAGCTTTCAGAACCCGATGATGGAATGGCCCGCCCTTGATGAGCATTGCGATTTCACCGGCCCCGGCGGCAAGGCCCTGCCCGCCGATCATTACATCGGGCAGGAAGGAACCGTCGCCTTCTATGCCCGGCTCGGCTTCTTCATCACCATCACCCGGCTGAACGTCGATTGCATCTCTGTCGATGCGGCCAGCAACATGGCCTATGCCGAGTTTACCGTCGATGGCGTCGCCAACAGCACCCAATTGCCCTTTTACGGGGTCAAGGCGCGCATGGTGTTCGAATTCACCGATCCTGCCCAGCCCGCCGCGCTGATCGCGCGGGACTGGTTGTTGATGGACACCGATGAAATCGACCGGATCATCTTTGACACCAACGCCAATCCAGCAACCCTGCCGCGCCTTGCGGCCGATGCAGAAAAGCTGGCCAACGACATTAGCACCGCCCTGCGCACCGGTACCCCCGTCACCGATCCGCGCTGCGCCCGGACGGTGATCACTGGCCCCGGCGGCACCGGTTTTGCCAAAGGCCCCTATTTCGGCCCCGACGGTTTTGCCCAGGTCTCCGCCCTGATCCGCAGACCGAACTTCATGACCCAATGGATGCTGCAAAGCACCCTCACTGACATCACCACGCGGTCAACCGTGATGACATGGACGGTGCAGGGTCAGGCGGTGGGGTCGGGCCAGATCTTCAAGCAACCGCTTCTGATGGTGTTCCGCTTTTCCAATGATGAAGACCTGTTGCTCGACTCTCTCAGCATCGTCACCGACAGCACCACGCTTGCCTGACGGCAGGCGTCACAGCGTCCAGCACAAAGGTTGTTCAAGCCCAAGTTCGGCCAGCCGCCGGGCACAGCGCGCCGCATGTTCGGCCCGCTCGTCCGGCGGCAGATCGGGCAGGGATGACAGGCGATGGTGGGCCATGGCCGCGTCAAACGGCATCTCATATGCCACTGCGGCCGCCACCGCACGCCGCCAGTGCCCCGCCGCCCTGTCTGCCCGCCCCTGCAGATGCGCCACATCCCCCCGCGCCAGATCGCGCCGCGCCTGTGCGGCCGGGTAGATGCCCGCCAGCGCAGCGGTCTTCTTGGCGAAGAAGCTCGACGCTTCGGCCAGACTTGCATCCTTGGACTGGCGGCGCAGCAGGGCGCGTATTGCATCCAGAATGAACCCGATGGGATCCACCATATAGACCTGCGGATCGCGCAGCCCTGCATAAAGCTCGGCCGCGCGCAGCAGATCGGTCTTTGCCTCTGCATCGCGCTGCCCACGCAGATGGTCCAGGCAGGAAAAAACCCGCAGCGCAATCTCATTGCTGGCCGCTGCGTTCAGACGGTTCAGATCATCGCGGTAGAGCGCGCGCAACCGCTCCAGCAGGCGGTCACATTCCTCAATCTCGTTACAGGCGGTCATGTTCTTCAGCCGCCCGGTCAGCGCCCAGAGCATCACCTGCGGCACCCCCCTATCCCGACCGCTCTCGAACACCTCCTGATCCACTGCATCCGCTGCCCGGAAATGCCCGCGCAGCCGCCGGATGTTGCCAACTGTGGAAACCGACACTTCCCAATCCTTGATCTCGCGCGCCGAAACGGCCGCGCGGATCGACACTTGCGCCTCTTCCTCGGCCAGATCCCACCGCCCCAAGGCGAAATCGTAGTTCGACGCCACCATATAGACCCACGACGTGGTGCCCGCATCGCCCAGCGCCTGCGCCGCCTCCACGGCCAGCGTGCGGAACCGGTCCCCGTCGATCAGCGGCTTTGCGTGAATGCCGATCATCGCCGTGCCGGCATAGCCGCGCGCCAGTTCGGCGCTGGCCCCGCCCGCCCGCAGCGCAAGGTTCATGCCCACCAGCGCGTGATAGAGCAGCCCCGGCGTATCCTGCCGATCATAGCAAATCTCGCCAAAGGTCAGATGCGCGCGCGATGCCTTCAGCAGGCCGTCACGGTTGGCAGGCTCGCCCTCGCGCGGCTTTCCCCGGCTGGCCTGCAACCGCGCATAGGCTGCCAATGCCCCCACCACGCGGCGGGCGGACCCGGCGGCAGGCCGCCGGAACCCCGCCTCCATCACCGCTTTCAGATGCGGCTCGGCCTCAAGGAAATTACCCAATGATCGCAACGCCTCGCCTGCAATGGCATGCCAGGCCATGCGGCGCATCGGCAGCACCCCGCCCCCGGCCAGCGCCAGCGCGCGATTGCACATCGTGACCGCTTCCCTGTTCGCCTGGTTCTGGATGGCGGCCCGCGCCGCCTGATCCAGATACTGCAACGCTCGCGCCTCATCCCCGGCCCTGTCCCAGTGCCGCGCCAGCAGGGCATCGCGCGCCGTGCCCCCACCGCGCGCCTCGATCTGCAGGGCAACGCCCCGGTGAAGCCGCCGCCGTTCGTCGCCCACCAGCAGGTCATAGGCGGCATCCACGATGGTCGCATGGTGAAAGCGGAACCGTTTCCCGGTGGCATCCGCCCTGTCCACCAGCCCCGCCGCGCAAAGCTCCTCTAACGCAGGGTCCAGCTCGGCCCCAATCTCAGGCAGAAGCGCCGTCAGCACCCCCCGGTCAAACACCCTCCCTTCAACACTCGCCGCCTTGATCGCCACCTGCGCCGCTGGGGAAAGGCGCGAAATCTGGCTGACCACCATCCCCCGCAAGCCGCCCTGAACAGCCACCGCATCGCGGCTCTGCGTCACATTCGGCGCATGGCAATGGCCCATCGACACGACGATCCGCCCCGTCTGCACGCATTGCGCCGCCGCGATCTTGGCATAAAGCGGATGCCCCTCGGCCAGATCGCAGATCTCTGCCGCGATCTCCCCCGGCAGGTCGGCCACCCCAAGATGTTCGGTGACCACTTCCACGATTTCCTGCGGCGCCAGCGGCGCCAGCCGGATCGTCTGCGCGGTGTCGGCCCGCAGCATCGACGACGCATCGGCGGGCAGATCATCCTCTGCCACGGCCCGCGTCAGGATCAGGACACCGATCCCCGGCCTTGCGCGCTGACAATCCACGATCAGCCGCCACGATGGCGCATCGAGCCAATGCGCATCCTCGACAACCATGCAACAGGGCGCTTCGGGCAATCCGCGCAGGATGAATTCAGCCGCCAGTTCCCGCGTCGCCTGTCCGCGCGCCACGGGCGACAGCGAAGCCGTTTCCGCCGTTTCGGGCAGGTCTGCGGGCAACAGCGCATTCAACAGCGGCAAACGACCCGCCAGCGCATCGTCGGGCAGTATCCGCCGAACGGCTGCCGCTACGGCATCGGCATCCGGGGCATCCGGCAGGTGGAGCGTCGCTGCCACCAATCGACGCCAGGCATGGAAAGCCGACCCGTTGCGCAGACTGTCGCCCGCGATGAACATCGGCACCACGCCGGCCTCGGACATGCGCCCGGCGGCCACCGTCGCGATATGCGACTTGCCGATCCCGGCATCCGCAATCACCCGCACGACCCTGGCGACACGGTCACCGCCACAGCGCAGGGTCATGGCAAGAATCGCCTCCAGCTCCTGCGCCCGCCCCACCATCCGGCGCAGCCGCGGCCCGTCCTGCACCTGTTCTGTCACAGGCCGAAAGAACCGGAACGCCGCGCGTTCGCCTTTGGGAACAAAGGTCGCAACCGGGGCAAACTGGAACCGCCGCGCGGCTGTTTCCATTGTCGCCTCGTCACACAGGACCTCGCCCCCGGCCCGCGTCAGCGCACTGGCCGCCGCATTGATCGCCCGCGACAGGATGGAATACTGCCGAAAGCTCGTGGTGCCGATCTGGCCTGCGAACATGTCCCCCGTGGCCACCACGATGGCGGCGTCCGTCTGCACCGCATCCGTCTGTCCTGTGCCCAGTTGCACCTTGATCCGACGCGCCGCCATGACCGCGCGCTCGGCGTCATGCTCCGTCGCCTTGAAGGCCAACCCCCAGGCCGCCACCATCATCAGCCCCTTGTCATCGGTCTGCACGCTCAGGACGGACCCGTAGGCCTCTGCCACCACCTCTTGAAACCCAGAGACCACTCGCTGCAACAGGTCCGGATCGCGCGTCACATCGGCGCTGGCCCGTACGATCACGGCGCTCGCCCGGCGATATTCGGCAAGCCAGGGCCGAATCCCTCCATCGCCCATGCCCAGCCATTCGGGAAGAAACGCCTCGGGGACGTCCCGAATGCGGCGCTGGACTGCGCCCCGAACCTCTGCCCCCGCGCTGCCTGCCTCCCAGGCCTGCGCCTCTGCTGTCACATGGGGCGCTCCCGGCTTGGCCTGCCGCGCGGTCTGTGCAAGGCGCCGGATCGGCCCACCCCCCAGCACCCCGAACCAGCGGCCACCGACACCGCCCGCAAAGGCCACCGTCACATCCCCGGCATCAAGGCACAGCCGCATGGGCAAGACGCCCGCCCTGCCTTTGCCCCCTGCGTCGCCATGGCTGCCGGCAATCGCCTCGGCACAGGCGCGGGCCGCCCGCGCCAGCGCCGCCCGCTCCGCCCCGGTCCATGTGGCCAGCACCGCATCGCCCGCGATAAAGGCCACCGCCCCGCCATGAGCATCGATCAAGGACAGGACCCGGTCAAAGGTTGTGCGGATCAACCGTTCCACATCCTCGGCGCTGCGGGTGGTCTGGCTTGCCAGATCGGCCGTCAGCCGGGAAAACCCCGCCACATCGACAAACAGGCAGACCGCCTGCAAGTCGACCTGCACCGCAGCCGGCGTGATCAGCCCGCTGGACGAAAACGCCTCGGCAACGATGGGGGCCACCCAGCCCGATCGTGCCGCAACCGCCTCATCAACGCTGATCAGCGAATCTTCCATTCAAACCGGTTTCCCGTACTGCACGCCGCACCATCGGCAAGGGTCGCACTCACACCGGCACCACGGGCTGTCAGCGCACAGATCAAAGGCGCCGACCGGACTTTTCATGATCTGAACAGGGCCCCACCCGGCCTCTGCGCCAAATCTATCTGCAAGCCGGGGCAAATCCACAGGCTTCTGTCGGTTTCGCACCCAATTCACCGCCCCTGTTCCCTGCGGAACAGACGGCATCGCCGCCGTCGCGGCACTCTCCTCTTGTCCACGGACGAATTGCGGACAGTCGACCGACCAATTGCAACAAGGAAATCAACACCATGAAGAAAACACTCCTCGTCACTCTGCTGCTCTCCCTCGGCCCCGTCGCGGCTTCGGCTGGTGGCACGGTCGCCAATACCAACGGTCTTGCCACCGCGCTCGACAGCGCCTGCGCCCTCAATCAGCACAACTGCGCGGTCGTCGAACGCAGGACGACCATGCGCTGAACCCTTTCAAACGGGGGTGCCGACAGGCCGCCCCCGTTACTCCCTTTCAGCACCAATCGCTTTGGCGACCTCGTCGCACCAGCGCTTTCAAACCATCCCGCATAGAACGGAACCGGGGGCATCGCTTGCGATGCCCCCCTTTTTGTATCGCAAGCGCCGCGCCTTCTACATGCGCCGCCGGTCCTCATCCCGCTCGCCGGTTGCCATCAACTCACGCTGCAGCTTTTCGATGATCGCATCACCGAAATCCCGCATGGACCTGATCGGGATGACAAAGGCCGTCTCCCCGACCATCACCCGGGCTTCAAAGTACTCGGCCAGACCATCATCATCTGTTTCGATCGCAAGGGCGTTGATCGTTACGCCCAGGGTATCGGCGCGCTTGCGCAGATCATCCAACGTCGCCGTCGGATGACGCAGGCGCATGTGCTTTTGCCGCCCATCCCCGGACACATCCACGATCTTGCGCAACGCGCAAACGCCCGGTTCATCCAGCAGATCAAGGGCAATCTCGATCCCGCGCGCAAGGCCGGTATTGCCCGTCACCTCGCGCGTCATCGCCTCCATCTCAACGGCCAACCGCTCTGCGCCCGACGCATCCAATATCCGCTGAAACGGCAGGATCTGCGCGCTCATGTCGCCATCCCCCCACAAGACGACGGCGACATCCACCACACCCGCAATCCGCATTGCGTACTGCACTTCGCGGCTGCGAAAGGCCGCAGCATAGCCCTGCATCTGCAAGGCATAATCCGCCTCATCAATACTGCCAGATCCATCAATGGCCAGCACCAGCGCCGTATCGGCGCAAACCGCAGGCCCCGGCACCGGTTCCGCCGCCAGGGACAGCCTACCCGCAACCGTCAGCAAGACCAAACCCGCCAGACCAAGCCCGCGCAACTGCCATGTGGCACCTGCCCGCCGGGGCAAACCCCGACATCCGTAGGAAGGCATGGTCACACCGCGTGAGCGCTGTCAGTGATCGTCGCCCGCTCCGGGGTCAGGCCCTCTGTCGGCACCGCCTGCGACGGCATCACGCCCTGCGCCACTGCTATGGCCGTCGCGGCAAAGGCCACATCCGCCGTCGTGGCGGGGGCCATGTGGCCCCGAACACGCTGCCACTGCCCCAGAACCCAGCTCATGGGCGACCAAGCACCCGCTCCGGCCAGACCGGCCTGCGCCAGTTCGGCATCATCAGCTTCATGCCCCGGCCCGACAGAGCCTGAAGTCCCGACAATCCCGACCATGACTTTTGCCATCGCGATGTTCATCATCTTGTGTTCCTCCCACTGGATCGCGCCTTGTGGCGCGTATGAAAGGACTTTGCCCTTTGCCTGATCCGGGCGCTGTTCCCTGCGGAACATCCCGGCAGGATCATCGCAACAGGGCCACCCGGCATGCCCTGCTGCTGTGGCCCCATCCTGCCCCGCGCCGGGCACAGACATGCCGCACCGCGACATTCAACTGTCGCCCGCGCATCTCACGCCCGACCGCAGGCTTCCGCTACGCTTGCCCCATCGCAAGGAGGCCGCAATGCCCGCCAGCCAGCACCCCCACCTGACCAGCCCGATCACCCTGCGCGGCACGACGCTGCGCAACCGCATCGTCTTCGGCGCCCATACCAACAACATGTCCGACATGGGCCTCCCCGGCCCCCGCACACTGGGCTACATCGCCGAACGCGCCAAAGGCGGCGCGGGCATGATCGTGATGGAACCCGTGCCCGTGCACCGCACGGGCGTTCTGACACGCGGCAACTACCTGCACGGTTCTGACGACATCATCCCCGCCTTCCGAAAAGTGACCGAAGCGGCAAAGGCCGAGGGCGCCGTCATCCTGCAACAGCTCTACCACATCGGTGCGCATGGCGATTCCGATCTGTCCTTCCAGCCGCATTGGTCCCCCTCCGGACACGCAAGCTATCATGACAGCGACGGGTCCCACCGCATGACAGAGGCCGAGATCGAGGAACTCATCGACGCCCACATCGCCGCCGCCCACCGCTGCCAGAAGGCGGGGTTTCAGGGGGTAGAGGTCTGGGCCGCCTACCACTCTCTCCTCGATCAGTTCTGGACGCCCTGGTCCAACACCCGCACCGATCAATGGGGCGGCAGCCTTGAGAACCGCACCCGATTTTCCCGCCGCATCATCGACGGCATCCGCCGCACCTGCGGCGAGGATTTCATCCTGGGCCTCGCCGTCTCCACGTCTGACGCGCATGACGTGACGCTGTCGGTGGAAAGCCTGGCAGAGATCGTGGCGCTGCACGATGCCACCGGCCATGTCGATTACGTCACCTGCGGCCATGGCGGATACCTCGATTTCGAAAGGCTGATGCCCACCTTCCTGTTTGCCGAGAAACTCACCGCGCCCGTGACCGAAATCCTGAAAGGCGTGGTGAAACACGCCAAGGTCACCTCCGAGGCGCATGTCAGAACCCCCGACAATGCCGAAACCATCATCGCCGCGGGGCAAGCCGATATGGTGTCGATCGTGCGCGGCCAGATCGCCGACCCCCACCTCGCCGCAAAAACGATGGCAGGCCGCGCGTCAGACATCCGCGCCTGCATCTCCTGCAACCAGATGTGCTGGGGCAGGCGGTCCCGCGACTACTGGATCTCCTGCCTCATCAACCCCAGCGCGGGCCGCGAATGGGAATGGGGCGGCGACCGCTTCACCCCCGCTGCCGATCCGCGCCACATCCTCGTCGTCGGCGCCGGACCCGCCGGATTGGAGGCCGCCCGCGCCGCCGCCGAACGCGGCCACAAGGTCGAGATCGCCGAGGCCGCCCCCCGGATCGGTGGCCAGTTCCGCCTTGCGGGCGAACAACCCCGCCGCGCCCAGATCCTTGACCTCATGGACTGGTACGAACGCCAGTTCGCGCGCCTTGGCGTCACCCTCCGCCTCAACACCTTCCTCGAGGAGGCCGACATCGCCGCCCATCCCGCCGACACCGTGATCCTCGCCACCGGCTCGCTGCCCGATCCTGACGCGAAACAGCGCTGGCTCCCCGCCCTGTCGCAACTCCCCGGGCTTGAGAACGGCAATGTCTGGTCCGCCGAGGATGTCATGCGCCGCGAAGCCCGCCTTGGCGATACCGTCATCCTCTATGACGAAGGCGGAAACTGGCGCGGCGTTGGCACGGCTTGGCACATGGCCGAACAGGGGAAAAAGGTGATCCTTGTCACCCCCGATCCTTACGTCGGCAAGGAAATCACCCGCACCTCCGCCGATGCCCCTGCCCGCCAGCGCCTTGCCAAGCTCGGCGCGCAATTCCTGACCGAACATGTCATCACCCGCTGGCACGGCAACGGAGTCACGGTGAAATCGGGCCTTACGGGCGAGGAAACCACCCTCCCCGCCTCTGCGCTCGTGATGGCAACCACGAACATCGCTTTTGATCCCTTCCCCGAAACCTTCCCCGGCAAGGACACCCACCGAATCGGCGACTGCGCCGCCCCCCGGCAGGCCCCCTATGCCTTCCACGAAGGCCGCAAGATCGCGCTTACGCTGTGATCTTCATCTTGGAAAAAATACCCAAATCCCACTCAACCACCCCCACCCCGGTCGCCTGATGGCGCCCTCCCCTCCCCCGCCTTCGGGGGAGGGGCCGGG
>CALRPT020000004.1:0-207308 GCA_943370085.1 Variovorax paradoxus
GGGCGACATCTTTCAGGTCGTCCCCTCGCAGCGCTGGTCGCAGCGGTTTGAACTGCCGCCCTTCGCGCTTTACCGCTCCTTGCGGCGCACCAACCCCTCACCCTTCCTGTTCTTCTTCAACTTCGGCGGGTTTCAGGTGGTCGGCGCCAGCCCCGAAATCCTCGTCCGTCTGCGCGATGGCGAAGTGACGATCCGCCCCATCGCCGGCACCCGCAAGCGCGGCGCCACCCCGGACGAAGACAAGGCACTGGAGGCCGATCTGCTGGCCGACAAAAAGGAACTGGCCGAACATCTGATGCTGCTGGACCTTGGCCGCAACGATGTGGGCCGCGTGGCCAAGGTGGGCACGGTCCGCCCGACCGAGCAGTTCATCATCGAACGCTATTCCCACGTGATGCATATCGTCTCGAACGTGGTGGGCCAGATTGCGGAAAGCGAAGATGCCCTGTCGGCCCTGCTGGCAGGCCTGCCCGCAGGCACCGTCTCGGGCGCACCCAAGGTGCGGGCGATGGAAATCATCGACGAGCTGGAACCCGAAAAGCGCGGCGTCTATGGCGGCGGCGTGGGGTATTTTGCGGGCAATGGCGAGATGGATTTCTGCATCGCCCTGCGCACGGCCGTGCTGAAGGATGAGACGCTGTACATCCAGGCGGGGGGCGGTGTCGTCTATGACAGCGACCCCGAAGCCGAGTACCAAGAGACGGTGAACAAATCCCGCGCCCTGCGCCGCGCGGCCGAGGACGCTGGCCTCTTCACCCGCCGCAGCAACAGCTGACCCGTCGCAGCCGAAGAATTTTCGCCGAAAATTCTTCACAGACGATCCTTCTGCGAAGGATCAGACAAAATCTTCGCAGAAGATTTTGCTTCACTCCGCGCCCAAACCCGCAGCGCGCGCCCTGCCAAGAATTTTCGCAGAAAATTCGTGGCCTCAACCAGCCTCACAAAGAACACGCCCACGTCTCAGAACCTGATCCCCTGACCGTCGTCCGCCCCATCGTCCAAAGGCTGCGCCGGTCTCAAAGGCACCCGATCCCCTGCCGCACGACCTGCGGCACCCGCCCCAACGTCCCCCAGCGCTTCACCTTGCGTTAACCTTAACGCCTTACGAACACCGCGTGCGTATGCACACCCGTCTGCACAGCGGGCTGCACCGGCTGCGGCACGTCACAAGACGGTAGTCTCAAAGAATGAATGCAGCGTCCTCAGGGGTTTGGCGTGGTTTCCAGCACTGCGCTCACCGGCGCCAGCGCCACCGATGCCGCCCGCCCCTCGACCGTCCATTCCAGGATCGCGGCCACCGTTTGCGCCTGTGCCCGGCCAATGACCAGCACCCGGCCTTCCTGCGCGGCCTTGAAGGCCGCCCGGTCCAGATAGTTGCGCATCTTGGGGATGGACTCGCCTTCACCATCCAGCACCCGGAAGATCGTGGCCCTCGGCACCCCTTCGCGCCGCGCCACCTGATCGGCCGAATTCAGCCCCCGCTCATAGGTGATGATGCCCCGCCCCTGTTCGGCCACGATGGGAACCGCTTGCCGCGCCAGATCAAGCGTGTCCTGAAATCCGCCGTCGATCCGGTCCAGCATGGCCACTGCCTCGGGCATGGCCATGTCCAGCGCCTGAAAGGTCTGCTCCAGATCGCCCGCCGTCGCGCCTTGCGGAATGCCGCTGGCCAGCATCACCACCTCTTGCCCCGCGTCGCGGTAAACCCTTGCCGCGTCAACAGAATGTGGCGCCAGCGGGTCCAGCGCGAAACTCACGGCAAAGGGCAGCTCGGCCAGCCTGGCCCGCTCTTCCGCCGGGATTCCGTCATCGATCAGGATGATCGCAAACAGCGGCTTGGCATCAGGATTGTCAAAGTCGCGGCGGAACAGTTCCAGCGGCGTCGTCCCCAGAACAGCCTCGGGCAGCAGTGCTGTCTCCGCCTCTTCCGCTGCGACGCCTTCCTCAGCGGGCGCCGCATCATCCCCGATGCGCGGCAGCCGGTCGGTCCGCACCCCCGGCACAGCAAGCGCCAGACCTTCTGGCGCTTCTTCCCCTTGCGGTTCTGCCTCCGGCACGGTGGGCAGCGGCGCATCCGGCACGATCAGCGCAGGCGCAGGCGGTGCCTCGGGCGGCGCGGGTTGCAGAAGCGCCTCTTCCACGGCGGGCGGGTTGTCGGTGCGGGTGGGGGCCGCCTCGTCACCCGGCAGGCTGGGCGTTGCAGCCCCGCTCAGGCCGGGCGCGGTCTCGGCCAACGCCCCCGGAACGGTCACATCAGCCTCAGGAGCCGCGGGCAAGGCAGGCGCGTCAGGGGCCGTGTCATCCACCGGGCCGGGTTGTGCAAGCATCTGTTCTACAACAGTTTCCTCGGGCGCAGCGACGTCTTCCTGCACCACAGCCTCGGCCTCAGGCGCGGGTGCCGGTGCGGGTGCCGCTGCCTCTGCAACCGGTGCAGCACCGGGCTCTTGCGTGGCCGCGGGCGCATCTTGGCCGGGCTCGCCGGGCCCTGCGGCCGGGGCCGGCCCCTTTTGCAGGATCTCGGGCTGCAGCGTCTCGGCTGGAGCAGACACAGAGGCCCCCTCAGAAGCCTCCTCCGCGGCCCCCTCTTCTGTCACCGCGACACCAGCTTCTACCCCCGCCAGTTCTGCCGGACCGGGCGCATCCTCTGCCGGGGCAGGCGCAGTTTCTTCCACAGAATCAATCGCTTCAGGGGCCTCTGGCAGCAAGGTGATTTCCGGCGACATATCCTGCTCGGCAACAGCGCCCGGCTTTGGCAAGGGGGCCACCTGCGACACAACCGCAAGCCCCGTCGCCGCCACCACACCGCCCCAGATCACGCCCGTCACAAAGCCCCGGATCAACCCCTGCACTCCTTTGCCTGCCACCCCGTTCGGGTGGTCTTTGGCGTCACTTGGGCTTGACGCCCCTTTGCCGCTCTGCCCATGTATAGCCCGTCCCTCTCCGAGGTTCATCCCCTATCCGGCAAGGCCCCGCAAGATGCTGCTTCTGATCGACAACTATGACAGCTTCACCTACAACCTTGTCCATTATCTGGGCGAGTTGGGGGCCGATGTCGTTGTGAAACGCAACGATGCGCTGGATGTGCAGGCGGTGCTGGCGATGCGTCCTGAATGCATCGTCCTCTCCCCCGGCCCCTGCGACCCGGCGCAAGCGGGCATCTGCCTGCCTCTGACGACCGCAGCGGCAGAGGCGCGCATTCCCCTGCTGGGCGTCTGCCTCGGTCATCAGACGATCGGTGAGGCCTTCGGCGGCAAGGTCATCCGCTGCCATGAAATCGTGCATGGCAAGATGGGCACCATGCACCATGCCGGCAGAGGCATGTTCCGCGGCCTGGCCTCGCCCTTTCTCGCCACCCGCTATCATTCGCTGATCGTTGAACGCGCCACCCTGCCCGATTGCCTTGAGGTGACGGCATGGCTGGAGGATGGCACGATCATGGGACTGCGCCACAAGGATCGGCTGATCGAAGGCGTGCAGTTCCACCCCGAAAGCATCGCCTCCGAACACGGCCACCAGCTTTTGCGGAACTTCCTGGAAGAGGCGAAGGCCGCCAAGGTTGCCGCATGAGCGACGTGCTGCGTCCCCTGATCGGTCTTGCCGCCGAACGCCCTCTGACGCGGGCAGAGGCGGAAACAGCCTTCGAGGCGCTGTTCAACGGCGAAGGCACGCCCGCCCAGATGGGCGGCTTCCTGATGGCCCTGCGCACCCGGGGCGAGACGGTCGATGAATTCGCCGCCGCCGCCACAGTGATGCGCGCCAAATGCAACAAAGTCACCGCCCCCGCAGGCGCGATGGATATTGTCGGCACCGGGGGCGATGGCAAAGGCACGCTGAACATCTCCACCGCTGCCGCCTTTGTCGTGGCGGGCGCGGGCGTGCCGGTGGCCAAGCACGGCAACCGCAACCTGTCATCCAAATCCGGCTCTGCCGATGCGCTGACGGAACTGGGCCTGAACGTCATGGTCGGCCCCGACGTCGTGGAGCGTTGCCTGTCCGAGGCGGGCATCGGCTTCATGATGGCCCCAATGCACCACCCCGCAATGCGCCATGTCGGCCCCGTGCGCATGGAACTTGGCACGCGGACGATCTTCAACATTCTCGGGCCATTGACCAACCCGGCCGGGGCAAAACGTCAACTGACCGGGGCCTTCACGGCGCGGCTGATCCGCCCCATGGCGGAAACCCTGTTGGCGCTGGGGTCGGAAAAAGCGTGGCTTGTCCATGGCGGCGACGGCACGGATGAACTGGCCATCTCCGCCCGGTCGCAGGTCGCCGCGCTGGAAAATGGCACGGTGCGCGAGTTTGACATCGGCCCCGAAGATGCTGGCCTGCCCTATCACCCGTTCGAACATATCCTCGGCGGCAGTCCGGCCGAAAATGCCGCCGCCTTCCGTGCGCTGCTGGATGGGGCAACCGGGGCCTATCGCGATGCCGTCCTCTTCAACGCCGCCGCCGCGCTGGTGGTGGCCGACCGCGCCGCCTCGCTGACCGAAGGCGTCGACATCGCCCGCACCTCCATCGACAGCGGTGCCGCCAAGGCCAAGGTCGCGGCGCTCGCCCGGATCACCTCGGCGGGCTGATCTCCGCGCCCTTCCCTTCCCTGTCGCCAAAGGTTAGTCCTTTCGCATGAGCACCATTCTCGACCGCATCAAGACCTACAAGCTGGAAGAGGTTGCCGCCCGCAAGGCGCAGCAATCCCTGCAGGATCTGGAAGAGGCAGCCAACGCCGCCCCTACCCCGCGCGGCTTCACCCGCGCGCTGACCGAGGCCGCGCAGGACGGCTACGGCCTGATCGCCGAAATCAAGAAGGCCAGCCCCTCCAAGGGCCTGATCCGCGCCGATTTCGATCCGCCAGCGCTCGCCCGCGCCTATGAGGCCGGGGGGGCGACCTGCCTGTCGGTGCTGACCGACACGCCCAGCTTTCAGGGTGCGGACGAATACCTGACACAGGCGCATGAGGCGACAAACCTGCCCTGCCTGCGCAAGGATTTCGTCTACGACACCTACCAGATCGTCGAAGCGCGCGGCCTGCATGCCGATTGCATCCTGCTGATCATGGCCTCGCTGACCGACAGTCAGGCCGCAGAACTGGAAGACTGCGCCATTCATTGGGGCATGGATGTCCTGATCGAAGTGCATGATCAGGCGGAACTCGACCGCGCGGCACGGCTCAAATCGCCGCTGATCGGGATAAACAACCGCAACCTGCACACGTTCGAAGTCACCCTCGACACCACCCGCAACCTTGCCCGCCGCGTGCCGGAAGACCGGATCATCGTGGCCGAAAGCGGGCTCTACACACCCGCCGATCTGGCCGACCTCGCCCGCTATGGCGCGCGCTGCTTCCTGATTGGCGAAAGCCTGATGCGCCAAAAGGACGTCGAGGCCGCCACCCGCGCCATCCTCGCCCGCCCGCTGACCGGCCAGAGGTAGGCACGATGGCCGACAGCCCGCTCACCCATTTCGACGACAAAGGCCACGCCCACATGGTCGACGTCTCGGCTAAGCCGGTGACGGACCGGGTAGCGGTGGCCGAAGGGCGCGTGGTGATGTCGGCGGAAACTCTGGCGCTCATCATCGAAGGGCGCGCGAAAAAGGGCGATGTGCTGGGTGTGGCCCGTCTTGCGGGCATCATGGGGGCAAAGCGCACCGCCGATCTGATCCCGCTCTGCCATCCGCTGCCCATCACCAAGGTTGCGCTGGACCTGACCCCAGACCCGGCCCTTCCCGGCATAATCGTACAGGCCACCGTCAAGACCGGCGGCCAGACCGGGGTCGAGATGGAGGCGCTCACCGCCGTCTCCATCGCCTGCCTGACGATCTACGACATGCTGAAAGCCGCCGAAAAAGGTATGCAGATCAGCTGCATCCGGCTGGTTCTTAAGGACGGCGGCAAATCCGGGCGGTATGAGGCTGGGCAATCAGAGGCCCGGGCATGATCTCGGTCGACGAGGCCCTCGCCCGCTGCTTCGCACTCGTCTCGCCCCTCGGCACGGAAACCGTCCCATTGCGCCACGCCGCAGGCCGCGTCATGGCCCGCCCCGCCATCGCCCGCCGCGACCAGCCGCCCTTTGCGGCTTCGGCCATGGATGGCTACGCCCTGCAAGGCAATCCCGCCCCCGGCGACCGCTTCACGCTGATCGGCGAGGCAGGCGCAGGCCATGCCTTCCACGGCCCCATCGGCCCCGGCCAGACTGTCCGCATCTTCACCGGCGCGCCCATCCCCGCAGGCGCCACCCGCGTGGTGATCCAGGAGGATGTGGAGGCGCATGGTGCAACCATCACCATCCGCCCCAATGCCGATACCGGCACCCATATCCGCCCGCTGGGGCAGGATTTTCGCGCCGGGGCCGAACTCTCCGCCCGACGCCTGCGCCCCAATGACCTTGCCCTCATCGCCGCGATGAACCTGCCCGAGGTGACCGTCACCCGCCGCCCCGTCATCGCCATCATCCCCACCGGGGATGAGCTGGTGATCCCCGGCGAAGACCCGCGCCCCGATCAGATCATCGCATCGAACAGCTACGCGCTGGCGGCGATGGTCGAGGCCGAGGGGGCCGAAGCCCGCCTCCTGCCCATCGCCCGCGATACCGAGGCGGAATTGTTCACCGTGCTGTCCATGACCGAAGGCGCCGATCTGATCGTCACCATCGGCGGCGCGTCGGTGGGCGACCATGACCTTGTCGGTCGCGTGGCCGAAAGCATGGGGATGGAGCGCGCCTTTTACAAAATCGCCATGCGCCCCGGCAAACCGCTGATGGCGGGCCGCTTGCGCGGCATCCCGATGCTGGGCCTGCCCGGCAATCCCGTCTCCTCCATCGTCTGCGGGCATCTGTTCCTGCTGCCCATGGTCCGCGCCCTGCTGGGCCTAGGTGACCACCCGCCCGCCACCCGCCGCGCGGCCCTCTCCCAAGCAATCGAGGCGAACGGCCCCCGCACCCATTACATGCGCGCTCGCCTCTCCCCCGGCCCCGGCCTGCCACAGATCACCCCGTTCGACCGGCAGGACAGCGCCCTCATCACCATCCTGACCGAGGCAGACGCCCTCCTGATCCGCCCGCTCGGCGATGGCCCCCAACCTGCGGGAACCGAGGTGGATTATCTGCCCTTGTGACCGTTCATTGTGACCGTTCCACCAGAACGGGTTGACACAAAACAAGAACACTGGCAGAACATTACACCAACACACACGCGTTGAGGTGGCCCATGCTGACCCGTAAACAGCTTGAACTTCTGGATTTCATCAAGACCCGGATGGATGTCGACGGCGTCCCCCCGTCCTTCGATGAAATGAAAGAGGCGCTCGATTTGCGCTCGAAATCCGGCATCCACCGCCTGATCACCGCGCTGGAAGAACGCGGATTCATCCGCCGCCTCGCCCACCGCGCCCGCGCGCTGGAAATCGTCAAACTGCCCGAGGCGATGGAAAAAGCCGGCTTCAAACCCCGCGTGATCGAAGGGTCCAAACCCGAACAACCCCGCGCCGCCCTGCCGGTTGAAGCGATCCATGCGATGGAACTGCCCGTCATGGGCCGCATCGCGGCTGGTGTCCCGATCGAGGCGATTGCCGAAATCTCTCACCACATCGCGGTGCCCGGCTCCATGCTTTCCGGCAAGGGCCACCATTACGCGCTTGAGGTGAAGGGCGATTCAATGATCGAGGCCGGGATCAACGATGGCGACATCGTGGTGATCCGCGAACAGTCGACGGCCGAGAATGGCGATATCGTCGTGGCGCTGGTCGAAGAGGCAGAGGCGACGCTGAAGCGCTTTCGTCGCCGTGGCGGCATGATCGCGCTGGAAGCGGCCAACCCCGCCTATGAAACCCGCGTCTTTCCCGATCACGCCGTCCGCGTGCAGGGCCGCCTTGTCGGGCTGATCCGCAGCTACTGATCCGGCGCTGCGACAGGCGGCAGGGAAAGTTCCGCCACGCCCGTCGCGGGGGACCACATTCGCTGATCGGCCTGCGTGACTTCCACTCGCGGCCCCGACGCGGCCTCGACAATGGCAATCGTCCCGCTCTTGTCTAGCAGGCCCGTGTCGACCATCAGACAGGGGCCACCCCCTTCCGCAACATCCTGAACAACCACCAGCGCATGGCGCTGGCAGGCATCCGCTGGCAACGGATCGCCCTTCGCCACCAAGAGCCCGGTCCCGCCCGCAAAGGCAAAGACCCGCCCGCCCTCCGCATCATCATAACCGGGTCGGCCTGCCGCCGCCTCCTGCCCCGACAGATCGCCGTCATTCTCCAGCCAGTTCGCCACCATGAACCCCGCCCCGCGCGCGGCCGACACAGCCCGTCCCTCCGGCCCCATCACACCCACCACTCCGCCCGCCCCGATCAGCACCACAGGCCGCGCCGCCTGCGCCCAGATCACCAGCGCCGCCACCACCGCCACCCCGCCACCCCAGCGCAGCCGCCCCGGCCACAGCACCATCCAGCACAGCCCCAGCGTCAGCATCGGCAACACCAAAGCAGGCGGCGCGGGAATGGCGGTCACCGCCCCTTCTAGCGCTGCCACCTGATGCGCCACGAAAAGAATCCAGCGGCACCCCTGCTCCATCATCCAAAGCGGCAACCCGGCCAGCCCAAAGGGCGCCAGCACCGCCGCCATTGCCCCCGCCGGCATCACCACCAGCCCCATCACCGGCCCCGTCAGCAGGTTCGCCACCAGCCCGTAATCGGTGAATCGGTTGAAATGCGCCGCCGCATAAGGCGCCGTCGCCACCCCGCCCAGCACTGACGACAGCACCAGCGCCACCCCAAACTGCCCCCAGCGCGGCCATTTGCCCGGCTCCATCCGGTCTGTCATAGCGGCAAAGCCGATGATCAGCGCCACGGTCGCGGCAAAGCTCATCTGAAACCCCGGCGACAGCAGCGCCTCGGGCTGCCACACCAGCAGGATCGTGCCCGCAATCGCCACCGACCGCAGCGTGATCGCACGCCGGTCCAGCAGCACCGCCACCAGCATCACCGCCACCATGATGAAGGCGCGTTCCGTCGCCACGTTTGACCCCGACAGCGCCAGATAGAAAGCTGCCACTGCCAGCGATACCCCCGCCGCCACCTTCTTGCTGTTGATCCGCAAGGCCACAGGCGGCACCAGCGCCAGACCATAGCGCAACAGCGCAAAGACGAAGGCGATCAGGAAGGCCATGTTCATCCCCGAAATCGCCAGCAGATGCGCCAGACTCGAATCCCGCAGCGCCTCCACCGCGTCGCGCGACAGGCCCGATCTGTCCCCCGTCAGCACGCCCGCCGCAAAGGCCCCGGCATCGCCCTCGATCTCGGCCCGGATCGCGGTGGATAGATGCGCACGTAACCGCCCGACCCGCGCCTCGCCGGGCGCAGGCTCCTGCCACAGCAAAACGGGGTTGCGGGTATATCCCACCGCCCCCAGCCGCTCGAAAAACGCCATGCGGCGAAAGTCAAAGGCCCCCGTTTCCACCGGCCCCTGCGGCGGCGACAGGAAGGCCGTGGCCATCACCACCGATCCCGGCACAGGGTCCAGCCAACGCTGATCTCCCTGCAAAGACAGCCTGATCCGGGCAGGCGTGGCATCGGGCGGAACCTCCTCCAGCCAGACCCGATCCAGCGTGATCCGCAGCGCCCCCGCCTGCGACCGGTCCACCTCCACGATCCGGCCTGTCACCGCACCATAGAACCCCTCCATCAGGATCGGAGCCGCCACGCTTTGCACCCGCAACCCACAGGCAAGAAACCCACCCAAAAGACAGGCCACGAACACGGCCAGCAGTTGAAACGCCTCTGCCAGACGATACAGCGCGGCGGCCATGGCCGTCGCCAAGGCCGCACCCCCATAGGCCCACAGGCCCGGCTCCGCGCTCAGGCCGAACCACACCCCGATCCCGATGCCCACCCCGACAGGGACAAAGCCGAACAGGCTGCCGCGCAATTCGCCAAGGCCCCTCATGGCCCGGCCCAACAGGCCCCCTGCCCCCACCACCTTGTTTCCCGCCCCGCGATTGCCTAGACAGGCCGCGACCCTATCCCCGCCTTGGTTTCCGAAAGGTTAATGCACGATGTGCGCCGATAAGCCTGTTGTCACCCGCTTCGCCCCCTCGCCCACCGGTTACCTCCACATCGGCGGCGGGCGCACGGCGCTGTTCAACTGGCTTTATGCCCGTGGGCGGGGCGGCAAGTTCCTGCTGCGGATCGAAGATACCGATCGCGAACGCTCCACCCCCGAAGCGACCGAGGCGATCCTGCAAGGCCTGCGCTGGCTGGGTCTGGATTGGGATGGCGACGCGGTCAGCCAGTTCGCCCGCAAGGACCGTCACGCCGAAGTGGCCCACCAGATGCTGGCACGCGGCACGGCCTATAAATGCTTCTCGACGGCTGAGGAAATCGCCGCCTTCCGCGCCGAGGCCGAGGCGAAGGGGGCGAGTTATGCGGTCTTTCTGTCGCCATGGCGCGATGCAGACCCTGCAACGCATCCCGATGCCCCCTACGCCATCCGCATGCGTGCCCCCCGCACAGGCGAGACGCTGGTTGAAGACACCGTTCAGGGCACGGTCCGTTTCGGCAATGAACAACTGGATGACATGATCGTCCTGCGCTCTGACGGCACACCCACCTACATGCTGGCCGTGGTGGTGGATGACCACGACATGGGCGTGACCCATGTGATCCGGGGCGATGACCACCTCAACAATGCGGCGCGCCAACAGATGGTCTATGATGCCATGGGATGGGATATCCCGGTCTGGGCGCATATCCCGCTGATCCACGGCCCCGATGGCAAGAAACTGTCAAAACGCCATGGCGCCACCGCCGTAGGCGATTATCAGGCACAGGGCTATCCAGCCGCCGGGATGCGCAATTATCTGGCCCGTCTGGGCTGGTCGCATGGCGATGATGAGTTCTTTACCAGCGCACAGGCCATGGAATGGTTCGATCTGCCCGGCATCGGCCGATCCCCCGCGCGGCTGGATTTCAAGAAGCTGGAAAACATCTGCGGCCTGCACATCGCCGCGAGCGAAGATGCTGCACTGCTGCATGAAATCGAAGGCTACCTCGCTGCGGCAACGCTCCCTGCCTTGACCGCAGCGCAGCGCGACCTCCTGTCACGTGCGCTCTACTGCGTCAAGGAACGCGCGAAGACTTTCCCGGAACTTCTTGAAAAGGCGCATTTTGCGCTGACCAGCCGCCCTGTCGTGGCGGATGAGGCCGCAGCCAAGGCGCTCGATCCGGTATCCCGTGGTATACTGAAAATGTTGACGCCGCGACTGCAAAATGCTAGCTGGACGAAAGAGGATTTGGAGCCGATCCTGAACGAAATCGCCACTGCCCACGGCATCGGATTCGGCAAACTTGCCGCGCCGCTGCGCACAGCCCTTGCCGGGCGGAGTGCGACACCAAGCGTTTACGACATGATGCTAGTCATCGGTCGGGACGAGACGATCGCGCGGCTTGAGGATGCTGCGGGCTGAATGCCCCCCTCTGAAGGCCGCCCCAATGCTACAAGCCGCATCGCCCTGCCCGGCGACCGGAACAAAGAGGGACGTTGACAGATGGCCGACAGCAAGAAATCCGCAACCCTGACCCTGGACGGGAAAAGCTACGATCTTCCCGTCTATACCCCGACGCTCGGCCCGGATGTCCTCGACATCCGCAAGCTCTATGCCGAGGCTGACGTCTTCACCTTTGACCCCGGCTTCACCTCGACCGCCGCCTGCGAAAGCGCGATCACCTATATCGACGGCGACAAGGGCGAGCTTTTGCACCGTGGCTATCCGATCGAACAGCTGGCCGACAAATCCTCCTATCTCGAGCTTTGCTATCTGCTGCTCTACGCGGAACTTCCCACCGCCGCTCAACTGGCCGATTTCCGGGGCCGCGTGACGCGCCACACCATGGTGCATGAACAGATGCACTACTTCTTCCGCGGGTTCCGCCGCGACAGCCACCCGATGGCCACGATGGTGGGTGTCGTGGGTGCGATGTCAGCCTTCTACCACGACTCGCTGGATATCAACGATCCCTGGCAGCGTGAGGTTGCCGCGATCCGCATGATCGCCAAGCTGCCTACGATTGCCGCGATGGCCTACAAGTACTCCATCGGCCAGCCCTTCGTTTACCCGAAGAACAGCCTCGATTACGCGGGCAACTTCCTGCACATGTGCTTCTCCGTCCCGGCCGAGGATTACGTCGTCGATCCGGTTCTGTCCAAGGCGATGGACCGCATCATGATGCTGCATGCCGATCATGAACAGAACGCCTCTACCTCCACCGTCCGTCTGGCGGGCTCTTCGGGTGCCAATCCCTTCGCCTGCGTGGCCGCAGGTATCGCCTGCCTCTGGGGCCCGGCGCATGGCGGGGCCAATCAGGCCTGTCTGGAAATGCTGCGCGAAATCGGCACCGTGGACCGCATCCCGGAATACATCCGCCGCGCCAAGGACAAGGACGATCCCTTCCGCCTGATGGGTTTTGGCCATCGCGTCTACAAGAACTTCGATCCCCGCGCCAAGGTGATGAAGGAATCGGCGGATGAGGTGCTGGGCCTGATGGGGATTGAAAACAACCCCACCCTGCAGGTCGCCAAGGAGTTGGAACGCATCGCGCTTGAGGATGATTATTTCGTCTCAAAGAAGCTCTATCCGAATGTCGATTTCTATTCCGGCATCATCCTTGATGCGATGGGCTTCCCCACCGCCATGTTCACCCCCATCTTCGCGCTGTCGCGCACGGTGGGCTGGATCGCGCAGTGGAAAGAGATGATCGGCGAAAAGAACCAGAAGATCGGCCGCCCGCGCCAGCTTTACGTGGGCGAAACCAAGCGCGACTTTGTCGATCTGAAGAACCGCTGAAGTTTGGAAATAATGTAGGAACGGCGGCCCTTTGGCCGCCGTTTTTCATTTCCGGCCTCAGGCGCTGCGCCGCGTGCCGTCCAACGTCTGCACCGCGCCATAAAGATCCACCCGGCGGTCGCGGAACAGCCCCCAACTGCCGCGCAGCGCGGCAATCGCCTCCAGATCAAAGGTTGCGGTCAGCACCTCTTCCCCATCACGGCTGGCCTTGGCCACCAGTTGCCCGGTCTGATCGGAAATGAAGGACGATCCGTAAAACGTGACATCCACCCCCTCCGGCGCGGTTTCCCTGCCGATCCGGTTCGACGCGATCACCGGCAGGATGTTCGCCGCCGCATGCCCGCGCATCACCATTTCCCAATGCGGCTGGCTGTCATAGCCCGGCGCGGGCGGCTCTGATCCGATGGCCGTGGGATAGAGCAACATCTCCGCCCCCATCAACGCCATCGCCCGCGCGGCTTCGGGGAACCACTGATCCCAGCAGATCCCCACACCGATCCGCCCATAGGCCGTGGACCAGACCTTGAACCCCGTATCGCCGGGCGAGAAATAGTATTTCTCCTCATATCCCGGCCCCTGCGGAATATGGCTCTTGCGATACAGGCCCAGCAGCGCGCCATCGGCATCGATCATGGCAACCGAATTGAAATGCGCCTGACCCGCCTTCTCGAAAAACGACAGCGGCAGCACCACCCCCAACTCCCGCGCCAGCGCCTGAAACCGCGCCACCAGCGGGTGCCCCTCCAACGGGCGAGCCAAACGGAAATACTCGGCCCGTTCCGTGATGCAGAAATAGGGCGCCTCGAACAGTTCCTGGATCAGCACCACCTGCGCGCCCTCTGCGGCCGCCTTGCGGATCAATGCCTCAGCCTTGTCGGCATTGGCGGGCAAGTCCCAGCTACAGGCGAATTGCGTGGTGGCGACGGTGACTTTGGTCATGACTTCTCCTCTCGGCGATCAGCGCGCCGCCTGCAACCAATGCCAGATGCGCTGCGGCGTAAAGGGCATGTCTACCCGCGCCACACCTTGCCCCGCCAGCGCATCGCGCACGGCGTTGGAAATGGCCCCCAGCGCGCCCACTGTCCCCGCCTCACCACAGCCCTTCATGCCAAACGGATTCAGCACCGATGGCACAGGCTCAGACGTGAAATCCATGAACGGCAGATCATCCGCGCGCGGCATGGCGTAATCCATGAAGCTCGCCGTCAGCAGTTGCCCCGCCTCATCATGCACGGCCAGTTCCATCACCGCCTGCCCATAGCCCTGCGCCACCCCGCCATGCACCTGTCCGATGGCCAGTTCCGGCGCGATCAGCGTGCCGAAATCATCCACCACCGTATATCGGTCCATCGTCAGCGCCCCGGTTTCCGGATCAATCTCCACCTCGGCCAGATGCGCGCCATTGGGGAAGGATCGGCCCTCCAGCGTGATCGTCGCGGCATGGTCGCACAGGTCTTCGCGCCCCTTCTCCCGCGCCAAGGCCGCCGCCTCGGCCAGCGTCAGCCTCAGGTTCGATCCCGCCGCGCCGAAGGTCAGGTCATCGAAACGCACCTCGCTCAGGCCCAGTTCCGCCTCCAGAAACGCGCCCAGCCGCGCCACCGTCTGGATCACCGTGGCCCGGGTCGCCGTGCCCTGCACCGTCACCGACCGCGACCCGCCAGTCCCGCCGCCCGTGGCGATCTGGTCACTGTCCCCCTGAACGATACGGATCTTCTCCTCGGGCAGCCCCGTCATCCCCGCCGTCATACGGGCATATACCGTTTCATGGCCTTGCCCGTTGGATTGCGTGCCCACATAAAGCGTCGCCCCGCCATCCGCATCCAGCGTCAGCCGTGCCGTTTCCGACGGATCGCCAAGGATGGATTCGATATAGGTGGCCAGCCCCAGCCCCCGCAGCATCCCCTTGGCTTCGCTCGCGGCTCTACGCGCGGCAAAGCCTGCGATATCGCCCTCCACCTCGGCCCGCGCCAGCACCCGATGGAAATCGCCGACATCGATCACCTGATCCGTGACCGTCCGATAGGGGAAGTTCCGAATGAAATTCCGCCGCCGCAGATCGAACGGATCGGCCCCCAGCACCCGCGCCGCCTCATCCATCACCCGCTCGATGGTCAGAATCGCCTCTGGCCGCCCCGCCCCGCGATAGGCATCCACCGGCGCGGTGTTGGTGAACACCCCCAGCGCATTCAGCCAAGCATGGGGAATGTCATAAACCCCCGTCAGCACCTTGGAGAACAGCTCCGACTGGATCGCCTGCGCGAATTGCGAGTTATAGGCCCCAAGGTTCGACAGAACCCGCAATCGATAGCCCGTGATCCGCAGATCGGCATCGAACCCCATCTCGGCCTCGGCCACCAGATCGCGGCCGGCATTGTCGGTCAGCATCCCCTCGCCGCGCTCGGACATCCACCGCACCGGGCGGCCCAGCATCCGCGCCGCCTGCGCGATCACAACATATTCCGGATAGGTCATCGCCTTCATGCCGAAGCCGCCACCCACATCCGGATTGGTCACCCGCACCGCATCCGGGGCCAGCCCCAGCATCCGCGCCAGTTCCTTCTTCTGCGTCCACACCCCCTGCCCGTTCACGCACAGATGCAGCCGCCCGCCATCCCATTCCGCCCAGGCCCCGCGCGGCTCCATCGGGTTCACGATCACCCGGTTGTGCAGCACCTCCAGCCGCACGACATGCGCGGATGCCGCCAGCGCCGCAGCGGTTTCCGCCTCACGCCCGATGCCATAGTCAAAGGCCAGATTGCCCGCCGCCTCAGGGTGGATCGCCGCCCCCCCCGGATGCAGCGACAAAGCGACGGGCACCTCATCCAATGACAGGTCGATCAGTTCCGCCGCATCCCGCGCCGCCGCCAGCGTATCCGCCACGATCATCGCCACCGCTTCGCCCACGAACCGCACCCGCCCCTCGGCCAGCACGGGCCGGGCCGGGGCCGCGCCCTTGCTGCCGTCACGGTTGGCCACACGGGTAAAGCGCATCCCCGTCTCCACCCCCGCCGCACGCAGATCATCCGCCGTCAGAACCAGATGCACGCCAGGCGCGGCGCGGGCCGCCGCTACGTCAAGCGCAGCAATATCCGCATGCGCGTGATCGGATCGCAGGAACCAAGCACACAGCGCGCCTTTCGGCGCGATATCATCGACATAGCGGCCCTGCCCGGTCAGAAACCGGATGTCTTCGCGGCGACGGGCGGGTTGGGCTTGGCCGAACTTCATGGGGGGCTGTTCCTGTAAGGTGCAGCCGCAAAACCTACGCCCCCGGCGGGGAATGTCCAGCCGGGGGCGCAATGATTAATTGGCAATGCCCAGAACAGCAGACCAGGGATCAGACCTTGAGCGAAAGAACCGTCGCCATCATCAGATCGCCAAACCCGTTGAACCGGGTGTTGGTGACGGTGGAATAGGCCCCCATCCCCTGCACGATCACATAATCGCCCTCGGCGATGTCAGACGGCAGCGCCACCTCACCCGGCAGACGGTCCACCGAATCGCAGGTCGGGCCAAAAACGATGCGGCCCTGCATGGCACCCTCGCGCTTGTCGCCTTCCGGCGTCAGCACTTCGGTCCGGTCGATCACCCCGATCAGCGGCAGTTCCGTCAGCGTGCCATAGACCCCATCGTTCAGGAACACATGCGTGTCATCGCGCAGCGCCTTGACCCGGGCCGCCAGCGTGAAGGCATCGCCGCACAGCGCACGGCCCGGCTCGCAGATCAAGAGCGGGCGGTTGTCGCCGAACGACTCGGTCGCGACACGGTCGATCAGCTGGAAAGTGGCTTCCAACGCCGGGATCACACCCGTAAGGCGGTGCGACGGGAACCCGCCGCCCACATTCAGCCGCGCGATGGTGACGCCCGCATTGCGCGCGATGTCGGCGGCGGTGCGGATATAGGTCTCCCACGCTGCCGGATCGGTGCATTGCGTGCCGGGGTGGAAGGTCAGCGAAGGAATGAACCCCGCCTCTGCCACGGTGCGCAGAAGATCGGTCGCCAGTTCCGCCGTGGCACCGAATTTCGCGCCAAAGTTATAGGCCGCCCCTGCAACGGGCAGCTTGAAGCGCACCGAAATCTCGGTGTCGCGCACGGGAACAAGGTCGATCAGCTTGGCCAGTTCCGATGCCGAGTCAACGGAATAGGACTTTACGCCCTTTTCCACCGCATAGGCGATCTCGGTGCGCGACCGCACCGGGTTGTTGTAATGGATGGCCGCATCCGGGGCGAGGCGACGGATCAGGTCGATCTCAAAGCTCGAGGCGCAGTCATAACCGCGAATCCCGGCGGCCGAGAGGTTTTCAACCACTTCCTCGCCCGGATTGGATTTCACGGCATAGGTGACCATGCCCGGAAAGCCGTCGATGAACCGGCGCGCGGCCGCTTGCAGGGCCGAGGGGCTGAAGAACAGCACCGGGTTTTCCGGCTGCTGGCTACGGAGAAATTCGGTCGGGTTGGTCCAGATTGTCTTTGACAGTCCCATCGGCGTGATCCTTTCGGCCAATAAGACGCACGTCCCTTCCCGCTGCTCGACGGGTGGCACCTGCGTGGTTTTTCCAACCAGGCCAGGTGCGTATGAGCCGCCCTTTTCCTGCAACTTAGGATGGCTCATATGATGTACATATTCACCGAACAAAACTGTATAAATGCTGCAAATCGTCGTTATAATGACGAAAACTTCGGGCGGAATGCATGGACGAACTGGATCGCAACATAATCGGGCTCTTGGGGGCGGATGCCCGTATGTCGTTGGCGACTCTCGCCCGGCGGCTAAAGGTTGCGCGCTCCACGATCCAGGCCCGGCTGGAACGGCTGGAAACCACCGGGGTGATCGCCGGCTACACACTGAAGCTGGGCGAAGGGGCCCGGCAGGGGCGGATTCGCGCCTCGGTTCTGCTGACGATCGAACCGCGCGCGCAGGCCAATATCCTGACCCGGCTCAAATCGATTGCCGAGGTGGAGCGGGTCTTCACCACCTCCGGGCGGTTCGATCTGTTGATGCAGATCGCCTGCCCGAACACGCAAGTGCTGGATCAGGTGCTCGATCAGATCGGTGCCATGACCGGGGTCGTGTCATCGGAAAGCCTGATCCATCTGAGCACGCGGATCGACCGGGCCGTGTGACGGGGCCGTGTGACGGGGCCGTGTGACGGGGCGGTGTGATCGCCCCCCTACCCTGCAGGCAGAACCCGCCGGATCAGTCCCGCCACCATCGCATCCCGCGCCTCGGGCGTCAGGCTGCCCACCGATTCCAGCCGGCCAGAGGCCAGCAGATCGGCCAGCCCATGCGCCATGGCCCAGGCTGCCGCCTCATCCGCCGTGCTGCGCCCGCCTGCGGCCATCACCTGATCGACCAGATGCTGAAACGCCGCCCGCGCCGCGTGCTGCAACTCGGCCACCGAAAAATCAGGGCGTTCGGATTGCCACAGCAACCGGAACAGCGCCGGACGGCCAATCGCGAAATCGACGTAACCCAACCCCGCCGCCACCAGTTGCGATGCCGGGTCCGGCGCGGCTTGCGCCTCACGCGCCGCTTGCGCGGCAAGGAACTGGCGAAACCCTTCGGCCGCCAGTGCGGTCAGCAGGCCCTGCGCATCGCCAAAATGATGGGCCGGGGCGGCATGGCTGACCCCAGCCCGCTTTGCCACCTGACGCAGGGAAAAACCCTCCACCCCCCGCGCGGCCAATTCGTCTTCAGCCGCCGCCAACAACGCCGCCCTCAGATCGCCGTGATGATAGGCGCGCGCTGTGCCCGGTCCGGGCGCTGTATCGGGCGACAGCTTGGGTGGCAAATTGGTCATGGGCATAGGGATACAGCCTCATCTTGTCACTGACAAGATTTTCCTTGACAGGTTTCGCCGACCCCATATCCTGACACTGTCAAGATAGGAGCACCCAATGTCCGATCCCCACCAACTGTTTCAGATCACCAGTCCGCTCGCCATGCTGGGCTGGCTGGCACTGGTGCTCTCGCCCCTCGCCCCGCGCCTGGCCCAGTGGGTGGCGGCGCTGATCATCCCGGCCCTTCTCTCGGTGGCCTATACCGCGCTGATCCTTGTCCATTGGGCCGATGCGCCGGGCGGGTTTGACAGCCTTGCCAATGTCATGGCCCTTTTCACCGATCCCGCCATCGCCCTTGCAGGCTGGGTCCACTACCTCGCCTTCGATCTGTTCGTCGGCGCCTGGATCA
This sequence comes from Variovorax paradoxus, assembly GCA_943370085.1. Taxonomy (GTDB): domain Bacteria; phylum Pseudomonadota; class Alphaproteobacteria; order Rhodobacterales; family Rhodobacteraceae; genus Paragemmobacter. The sequence goes on from CALRPT020000004.1 coordinate 19,022, forward strand.
CCCGCACCGCACGGGCCGAGGCGATCCCCCACCTGCTCATCCTGCCCTGCCTCGCGCTGGCCTTCCTCTTCGGCCCCGCAGGCCTGCTTGCCTTTATCATCCTCCGCGCCGGCTTCACCCTGCGCGCCCGCATGACCGGAGCCACCGCATGACCACCACCATCGCCACCCCCGCCACCCTGTTCCCCGATCTGCGCCGCCTCTGGGCCGACGCCCCGGCCTTCACCAAACTGTCGGTGATGCTGATCCTCGCGCTGGTGCCGCTTTACGCCGCCATGGCCATCGACAGCCGCATCTTCCAAGGCGAAAGCCCGTGGACAAAGCCGGTGAAGTTCCACTTCGCCCTGTCCATCTATGCCATCTCGCTTGCCTTCTTCGCCCGCTACATGCCCGCCACCACCCGCGCCAGCCGCCGCTGGCGGTGGTTCACGGCATCGGTCGTCTTTGCGATATTGGCCGAATGCATATGGCTGTCAGCAGCCGCGATGCAGAACACCGCATCGCATTTCAACACCGACATGCCGGTCTTCACGGCGATCTACAACGTAATGGGCGCCTTCGCCGTGCTGCTCACCTCTGCCAGCCTTGCCATGGGCATCTCCATCTGGCGCAACCCGAACACAGGTCTCAACTCGGCGGTGAAACTCTCCATCGCGCTGGGCCTGATCCTCACCTTCCTCCTCACGGTCATCACGGCGGGCTATCTCTCCGCAGCTGACGGCCATTTCGTGGGCACGCCCGTCACCGGGGCCGTGCTGCCCATCCTCGGCTGGTCGCGCGAGGTGGGCGATCTGCGCGTGGCGCATTTCCTGTCCACCCACGCATTGCATGGCCTGCCGCTCTGGGGCCTTGCCGCCGCCCGCATGGGCGATGCGCGGGGGGGCGTGACGCTGGTCTGGGCGGGAACGGCGGCCTACGCCCTCCTCGTCGCCGCCGTCTTCGTCCAAGCCCTGCAGGGCCTGCCCCTGATCTGACCCCGCCGCGCCGGGAAAGCAGGCATCTCCCGCTTTCCCTCGCCCCCATCGCGCGCTAGAACCCCCCACGACTGCAAGGGGTGCATGCGATGCCGATGGAAAAGACCTTCAACGCCGCCGAGGCCGAGGCGCGGATCTCCGCGCAATGGATCGAAACCAAAGCCTTTCGCGCCGGGGCCAACGCCAAGCCCGGCGCGGAGTCGTTTTGCGTGATGATCCCACCGCCCAATGTGACGGGCGCGCTGCACATGGGCCACGCCTTCAACAACACCCTGCAGGATATTCTCACCCGCTGGCACCGCATGCGCGGGCACGACACGCTCTGGCAGCCCGGCACCGATCACGCCGGCATCGCCACCCAGATGGTCACCGAACGCGACATGGCCGCGAACGGCGAACCCACCCGCCGCGAGATGGGGCGCGACAAGTTCCTCGCCCGCGTCTGGCAACAGAAACAGAAATCGCGCGGCAACATCCGCAGCCAGTTGGAACGTCTGGGGGCATCCTGCGACTGGGACCGCGAGGCTTTCACCATGTCCGGCGCGCCCGGCGCCCCGGCGGGCGAAGAGGGCAATTTCCACGACGCCGTGATCCGCGTCTTCGTGGATATGTACAACAAGGGCCTGATCTATCGCGGCAAGCGGCTGGTGAACTGGGACCCGCATTTTGAAACCGCGATTTCGGATCTGGAGGTCGAGAATACCGAAGTCGACGGGCATATGTGGCACTTCAAATACCCGCTCGCGGGCGGGGCCACCTATGACTACGTGGAAAAAGACGCCGACGGGAACGTGACCCTGCGCGAGACGCGCGATTACATCTCCATCGCCACTACCCGGCCCGAAACCATGCTGGGCGATGGCGCGGTCGCGGTGCATCCGTCGGACGAACGCTATGCCCCCATCGTGGGGATGCTCTGCGAAATCCCGGTCGGCCCAAAGGAAAGCCGCCGCCTGATCCCGATCATCGCCGATGAATACCCCGATCCCACCTTCGGCTCCGGCGCGGTGAAGATCACCGGCGCGCATGATTTCAACGACTATGCGGTCGCTAAACGCGGCGGCATCCCCTGCTATCGCCTGATGGACACCCGCGCGCAGATGCGCAGCGATGGCGCACCTTACGCCGAGGCCGCGCGGATCGCAGGCCAGATGTCGCGCGCATGGCTGGTGGCTAAAAGCTATGCCACCCCCGGCATCGCCGAACAGCCCTTCACCCTGACCGAGGCCGAGGTCGACGCCCTCAACCTCGTGCCCGATCACCTGCGCGGGCTGGATCGGCTAGAGGCGCGCAAGCGCGTGGTGGAGGAGATCACGGCGGAAGGTCTGGCCGTGATGACCCGCGCGGATGACCCGCGTCTGGGCAAGGCGGCGGTGAAGCCCGATGCCGAAAATGCCGGCGAAACCGTCCCGCTGGTCGAGTCCAAGAAGATCATGCAGCCCTTCGGCGATCGTTCGAAAACTGTAATTGAACCCATGCTGACGGACCAATGGTTCGTCGATACTGTTCGAATTGTGCAACCCGCGCTGGACGCCGTCCGCAACGGAACGGTGAAGATCATCCCCGAAAGTGGCGAGCGCACCTATTACCACTGGCTCGACAACATCGAACCCTGGTGCATCTCGCGCCAGCTTTGGTGGGGGCACCAAATCCCGGTTTGGTATGGGCCGCAAAAGAACGTGCTGCCGAACGGCGGGGTCTATTTCGACAACGCAGGCTCGCATGTCTATTGCGCGGCGACCGAGGAAGAGGCGCGTCGGCATTTTGAAACGCTTTACGACTACCCGGTGGAGTTCATCGATTCCGACGACGTGTCGAACCTGAACCTGACCGAGGTTAACCCGAAGGCAGCCGAAATCTACCGCGACCCCGACGTCCTCGACACCTGGTTCTCCTCCGGCCTCTGGCCCATCGGCACGCTGGGCTGGCCAGAACAGACCGACGCGCTGAAACGCTTCTTTCCCACCTCCGTCCTCATCACCGGTCAGGATATCCTCTTTTTCTGGGTCGCCCGGATGATGATGATGCAGCTGGCCGTGGTGGATCAGGTGCCGTTCAAGACGGTCTACCTCCACGGCCTCGTCCGCGATGCCAAGGGCAAGAAGATGTCCAAGTCGCTCGGCAACGTGATCGACCCGCTCGACATCATCGATGAATACGGCGCCGATGCGCTGCGCTTCACCAATGCCGCCATGGCCTCGCTCGGCGGCGTGCTGAAACTTGATACCCAACGCATCGCGGGCTATCGCAATTTCGGCACCAAACTCTGGAACGCCTGCCGCTTTGCCGAAATGAACGGCGTCTGGGAGGGCCACGCCACCCAATCCGCCCCGCCCAAGGCCACCGCCACCGCCAACCGCTGGATCATCGGTGAAACCCTGCGCGCGCTGGCCGAGGTTGACGCCGCGCTCACCGACTACCGCTTCGATCAGGCGGCAGACACGCTCTACAAATTCGTCTGGGGCAAGGTCTGCGACTGGTATGTCGAATTCGCCAAACCCCTTTTCGATGGCCCAACCGCCGATGAAACCCGCCAAACCATGGCCTGGGTGCTCGATCACTGCATGATCCTCTTGCACCCCATGATGCCCTTCATCACGGAAGAGCTTTGGGCCACCACCGGCACCCGCGCCAAGATGCTCGTCCATACCGATTGGCCCGTGGCCGACCTCTCCCTCGCCGACCCGGTCGCAGATCGCGAAATGGGCTGGGTCACCACCCTGATCGACGAGATTCGCTCTGCCCGCGCGCAGATGCATGTCCCCGTCGGCCTCAAGATCGACCTCGTCGCCACCACCCTGTCGGATGAGGCCCGCCACGCCTGGGCGCGGAACGAGGTGCTGATCAAACGGCTCGCCCGGATCGAGGCGCTGTCCGAGGCCGCCACCGCCCCCAAAGGCAGCGTTTCCATCGCGCTCGACGGCGCGGCCTTCGCCATGCCCCTAGAGGGGATCATCGACATCGCCGAGGAAAAGGCCCGTTTGACCAAGACCCTGGATAAGCTCGCCAAGGAAATCGGCGGGCTGAACGGGCGGCTGAACAACCCCGCCTTCGTCGCCTCCGCCCCCGAAGAGGTGGTCGATGAGGCCCGCGCCAATCTGGAAGCCCGTCAGGATGAGGCAGCCAAACTACAGGCGGCGCTTTCACGTCTTGCCGAAATCGGCTGATCTCTTCTCTGCGAAAATATCCCGCGGGGTGAGCCCCCCACAGGGGGGGCGAGGGGGCGCGCAGCCCCCTTTTCTTTGCCCACCATCTGCGCGAAACTCCCGTTTGAGGGAGACCGACCATGTCATGGCTCAACCGCCTCGCCGAACGCCAGATGCAGAAGGCCCGCCTCAAGGGTGAATTGCAGGGCCTGAAAGGCGAAGGCAAACCCCTACCCGATCACACCGCCGATGCCTTCGTCACCCCCGGCGAGGCGATGGGCTTCCGCATCATGGCCGAGGCGGGCGTCCTGCCCGAAGAGATCGTCCTGAAGAAAGAGGCCGCGCGGCTCATGGCCGAACTGGCCACGATCACCGATCCCGAAGCGCGCAAGGCCATGATGGCGCGCATCGCCGATGTGCAGATGCGCCAAGCCATGGCGGAAGAGGCCCGCCGCGCCTTTCTGCGCGGCTGACCGGGGCGCTGCCGAAGAATTTTCGCCGAAAATTCTTCCCCACCGCAGGTTTTCCATGGAAAACCTGCCCAAACTTTCCACGGAAAGTTTGGCTCTGCGAATTTTTCAGGAAAAATTCGCCTCTTGCGCTTCGGATCAAGGCGCGTTTCCCTTACGGCCATGACCGGACCTCGCCTCACCCCGCTTGCCGATAGCCTGCCCGAGACCGTGCCCTTCGTCGGGCCGGAAACGCAGGAACGCGCCCTTGGCCGCCCCTTCCGGGCGCGGTTGGGTGCAAATGAAAGCCTCTTCGGCCCTTCGCCCAACGCCAAGGCCGCCATGGCGGCAGCCGCGGCGGAAAGCTGGATGTATGGCGATCCGGAAATGGCCGACCTGCGCGCCGCCATCGCCGCCCATCATGGCACAACACCCGCCCATGTGATCGTGGGCGAAGGCATCGACGGGCTTCTGGGCACTCTGGTCCGCCTGACCGCCGGGCCGGGGGATCATGTCGTCACCTCGCTGGGGGCCTACCCGACCTTCAACTTCCATGTGGCAGGCTTTGGCGCGACACTGCACCGCGTCCCTTACCGCGACGATCACGAAGACCCGCAGGCCTTGGCCGCCATGGCGCGGCAGGTGGGGGCAAAGCTGGTCTATTTCGCCAATCCCGACAACCCGATGGGCACATGGCACCCGGCCGCGACTGTGACCGCGCTGATCGACGCGCTGCCCCAAGGCACGCTTCTGGTGCTGGATGAGGCCTATATCGACCTCGCCCCGCCCGGCACGGCGCCGGACATCCACCCCGATGATCCCCGCGTCATCCGCATGCGCACCTTTTCCAAGGGTTATGGTCTGGCCGGCATGCGGCTGGGCTACGCGCTGGCCGCCCCGCCCCTGATCCGGGCGTTCGACAAGGTGCGCAACCATTTCGGCGTGGGCCGCGTGGCGCAGGCCGCAGCACTCGCCGCGCTGGCGGATCAGAACTGGCTCGCCACCGTGCAGGACAGGGTGGCGCAGGCCCGCACCCGCATCGCCGCCATCGGGGCCGCAAATGGCCTGTCGGCCCTGCCCTCTGCCACCAATTTCGTAACCCTCGACACCGGAAGGGATGGCGATTTCGCCCGCGCCCTTTTGGCGGAATGCATCGCGCGCGGGGTCTTCATCCGCATGCCCGGCGTCGCGCCGCTTGACCGCTGCCTGCGCATCAGCGCCGGAACCGATACCGATCTTGATGTTCTGGCCGAGGTTCTACCGCAGGCGCTCGCCGCCTTGCGGCGCTGATCACTCGGCCCGGCCCAGCGCAGGCGAAGGCCCGGAAGGCGCATCCGTCGCGGGGCCAAGGCGCGGCGCAGGGGCCTCGGTTGCAACAGCGCTGAGCAGGCCCGCACCGCCCGCCATCGGCGCTGCCCCCATCCCTGCTGGCAGGGCCCGGCGAAAGACCAGCATGATCTGTTCTGTCGTCTTGGTTTTGGTAAAGGCCGACCGTTCCTCGCAGGGCAGGTTCTCGGCGCGCTGGTATTCCCACCCGTCCCGGCCCAGATCATTCATCAGCGTGGTCAGCGTCAGCGCAAAGCGATCCTCGGTCGTCTTGGCATCGCGGGCCTTGGTGCCGCGGCGCGGGGCCGGAAGAACCTTGTATTCATAGCGCTGCATCGGATGCTCCGGATGTTTCTAGGGCGTAAGTAAAGCTTTGCACCGTCTTGGCAAAGGGGCAGGCGCGGGCAGGCGGGCTTTCCCGCCGACCGCACCCAGCCCCTGCCCGTCAAAGGCCCAGCTTCTGCGCCACCATCTGATTGACGACCGCCGGGTTGGCCTTGCCCCCGGTGGCTTTCAGAACCTGCCCGGTGAACCAGCCCGCCAGTTTGGCATTGACCTTGGCCTTTTCCACCTGATCGGGATTGGCCGCGATCAGCGCGTCCAGTGCGCGTTCGATCTCGCCCGTATCCGTCACCTGCTTCATGCCATGCTTGGCGGCCACTTCGGCGGGAGTGCCGCCTTCGGTCCAGAGGATCTCGAACAGCTCCTTCGCCATCTTCGAGGTGATCTCCCCACTGGCGATCAGGTCCAGCACACCGCCAATCTGCGCAGCCGACAGCGGGCTGTCGGAAATCCCCAGGCCTTCCTTGTTCAAACGGCCAAACAGCTCGTTGATGATCCAGTTCGCCGCCTGCTTGCCATCACGCCCCTTAGCCACTTCTTCGAAAAAGGCGGCGTTCTCCACATCGGCGGTCAGCACGTTGGCATCATAATCGGTCAGCCCGAAATCGGCCATGAACCGCGCCTTCTTGGCATCCGGCAGTTCCGGCATCCGGGCGGCAATGTCATCGATCCAAGCCTGCTCAATCTCCAGCGGCAGCAGGTCCGGGCAGGGGAAATAGCGGTAATCATGCGCCTCTTCCTTGCTGCGCATCGACCGCGTCTCGCCCTTGTCAGGATCGTAAAGCCGGGTTTCCTGATCGACCTTGCCGCCATCCTCCAGAATGGCGATCTGGCGCCGCGCCTCATACTCGATCGCCGCCTGAATGAACCGCAGCGAGTTCATGTTCTTGATCTCGCAGCGCGTGCCAAGATGGCCGAAATCCTGCGTCGCCTGATAGCGTTCATAATCGCCGGGGCGGCAGACCGACACGTTCACATCGGCGCGCAGGTTGCCGTTCTGCATATTGCCATCACAGGTGCCCAGATAGCGCAGAATCTGGCGCAGCTTGGCCACATAGGCGGCGGCTTCCTCCGGCCCGCGCAGATCGGGGCGGCTGACAATCTCCATCAGCGCCACGCCGGTGCGGTTGAAATCCACGAAAGACATGGTCGGATCCATGTCATGGATCGACTTTCCGGCATCCTGTTCCAGATGGATGCGCTCGATCCGCACCAGGCGCGCCACACCGGGGGACAGTTCCACCAGAACCTCGCCCTCGCCCACGATGGGATGGTAAAGCTGGCTGATCTGATAGCCCTGCGGCAGATCGGGGTAGAAATAATTCTTCCGGTCAAAGGCCGAGGTCAGGTTGATCTGCGCCTTCAGACCAAGGCCCGACCGCACCGCCTGCTCAACGCAAAACTCATTGATGACAGGCAGCATCCCCGGCATCGCGGCATCGACGAAGGCCACATTCGAATTGGGCTCTGCACCCACCTGCGTAGACGCCCCTGAGAACAGCTTTGCGTTCGAGGCGACCTGGGCATGGATCTCCATCCCGATCACCAGTTCCCAATCGCCCTTCGCGCCCGCGATGACCTTGGGTTTCGGGGCGTCATAGCGGGTGTCAAGCATGGCGTGCCGTCCTGTGATCCGTTTGCCCGCCTGTCTAGGGCGTCACGGCAGCGGCATCAAGCATGCTGTCAATTCTCGGGAGTGGTTGGCCGCGCAGAGCGGGGCCATGTCTGCCCTTCCGTCCTTTGAATGCCGACCTGCGGCAGCCGCGTCAGAATCAGGACGGCTGGCAAAAGAAGGATGAACAGGAACACGTTCCAGGAACGGCTAAGAACATCGGCTATGACCGATGAGGCAAGAAAACGCGACATGGCAGTGTCACACCCATTACAAGGTTACGCAGGTCTTCAGTACGAACGTTCAGGCTTTTGTCAGGCAGAACCGGAAGGCAGACCACCGGCAGTTGAGCGAGCAGTGTCTGATTTGCAGCCAGATTGTGGCAAATTGAGGGCAAAAGGTTAACAGACGGTTAAGAAAGGACCCGAAAAGGCGGAATCCTGCCCATGCAAGGACGCAACACACTGTTTCCGTGGACAGGCAAAACCGTCCCTGATCAAAAGCCTGGGCCGCGCATGGGGGTGCGGCGCTGCCGATCAGGAACCAATGATACGTTCTTCTGCCCTTGTGGCCTTTTGCGTTGCTGCCGCTGTTCTGGGCGGCTGTGTGTCAACCGACTCGACAACCAGCCTCTCCACAAGCGGGCAAACGCCCCCCATGCAATGGGACGCGCGCGCCGAAGGGCCGGAATGGACCCGCGACACCCTCAACGCATTGCAGACGCATGATGCGGTGCTGGCCTCGACCGTGCCAGGTGACGTGGAAACCTGGTGCCCCGGCTACGCTACCGCCTCGATCGAAGATCGCCGCGCCTTCTGGGCCGGGCTGATGTCGGCTGTCGCCCGCTATGAAAGCACCTGGAACCCGCAGGCCTCGGGCGGTGGCGGGCGCTATATCGGCATCATGCAGATCTCCCCCGTCTCGGCCGACTACCACCAGTGCGAGGCCGATACCGTGGCCGAGTTGAAGGACGGGTCGGAAAACCTGGAATGCGCGGCGCAGATGATGGCAAAGGCTGTGGCGCGCGATGGTCTGGTCGCCGGCGGCGGCAATCGAGGCATCGGGCGCGACTGGATGCCGCTGCGCGACGGCGGCAAACGCGCGGCGATGGCGGATTGGACGCGCGCACAGCCCTATTGTCAGGTCAAGGATGACGGCGGCTTCTTCGCCCCGCGCCAAAGCGTAAGCCTCTCGGCCAAGGGCTGACGGCTCCACGCCGCCCGCGCGCCCCTCTGGAAGTGGCAGGGGCGTTGGGGCGCAACCGAACCTCACACCCCGCGCATCCGCCCCACCATTTCGCCCAGATCGCGGCTCAGGCCCGGTGTCGCAGCCATTCGTGCCAGTTCCCCCTGCACCATCGCCTGCCGGTCCGCATCATAGCGCGGCCATGTGTCAAAAGCGGTGGACATCCGCGCCGCCGTCTGCGGGTTCAGCGGATCAAGCCGCAACAGCCAATCCGCGATCAGCCGATACCCCGCACCCGACGCATGGTGGAACCCGGCATGATTGGCCGACAGCGCCCCGATCACCGACCGGAACCGGTTGGGATTTCTCCAGTCGAAATCCGTGTGCCGCGTCAGCGCCTCGGTCACCTCGGCCGCGCGGTCGGGAGGGGCCAGCATGATCTGCAGCGCAAACCACTTGTCCATCACATTCCGATCCCCCGCCCAGCGCGCCCGGAACAGGCCCAGTTCTTCCTGCCCCTGCCCGATATCCAACAGCGCTGACAGCGCCCCCACCTCTTCGGTCATGTTGTTGGCGGCGCGGTACGCCGCCCCAGCCGCGCGCCCGCCATCCACCCGCGTGAGCAGCGCCAGCGCCACGATCCGCAGCGCCCGCCGCCCCGCCGCGCGGGCATCGGGCGTGAACGGCCCCGGCTCCGCCAGCCTGTCGATCAGCGCGGGCAATTGCCCGCCCAACCGCGCCGCCAGCGCATCCCCCATCCGCCGCCGCGCCCCCCATATCCGCGCCGGATCGGGCGTGATCCCTGCCGCATGCAGCGTGGCTGCGATGTCATCCTCGCCCGGCAGGCGCAGCGCCAGCGCGCGAAAGGCCGGGTCCAGCGTTTCGTCAAAGGTCACGCGGGCGATGGCCTCCAGCCAGTCGGGGCCCGGCGCCGCATCCTCGGTCACCATCTGCACCAGCAGATCCTTGGCCAGCGCGCGCCCCGCCTCCCATTTGTTGAACGGGTCGGTGTCATGGGCAAGCAGGAAGGCCCGCTCCTCCGGGCTGACCTCCCGCTCAAGGATGACCGGCGCGGAAAAGCCCCGCAGGATCGACGGGATCGGTCGCGTGGCGGCGGGAAAGCGGAAACTCTGCCGGGTCTCGGTCAGTTCCAGCACCGTCGTCGGCAGCACCTCATCCCCATTCGGGTTCAGCAACCCCACCGCCACGGGGATCACCTTCGCGCCCTTGTCGGGCTGCCCCGGCGTGGGCGGGTTTTCCTGTTCCAGCGTCAGCGTAAAGGTCGCGCCATCCCATTCCTCCCAAACCTTCACGCGCGGCGTTCCCGCCTCCGTGTACCAGCGTTTGAACTGGGTCAGATCGCGCCCCGTCGCATCCTCGAAAACCTTCAGCCAATCCTCGATCGTCGCCGCATCCCCATCATGGCGGGTGAAATAAAGATCCAACGCCTTGGCATAGCCCGCATCCCCCACCAGACGCTTCAGCATCCCGATGACTTCCGCGCCCTTCTCATAGATCGTGGCGGTATAGAAATTGTTGATCTCAACATAGCTGTCGGGCCGCACCGCATGGGCCAGCGGCCCGCCATCCTCGCGGAACTGCCGGGCGCGCAGCATCAGCACATCCTCGATCCGCTTCACGGCATGGCTGCGCATGTCGCCCGAAAACTGCTGATCGCGAAACACGGTCAGCCCTTCCTTCAGGCACAGCTGAAACCAGTCCCGACAGGTGATCCGGTTACCGGTCCAGTTATGGAAATACTCATGCGCGATGATCGCCTCGATCCGGCCGAAATCATCATCCGTGGCCGTTTCCGGGCTGGCCAGCACGTATTTGGAGTTGAAGATGTTCAGCCCCTTGTTCTCCATCGCGCCCATGTTGAAATCATCGACCGCCACGATGTTGAACACGTCCAGATCGTATTCGCGCCCGTACACCTGTTCATCCCAGCGCATCGACCGGATCAGACTGTCCATCGCATAGGCGCAGCGGTCCTGATCGCCGTCGCGCACCCAGATATTCAGCGCCACCTCGCGCCCCGAGGCCGTGCGATAGGGCGCGGAATGCGCCACCAGATCCCCCGCCACCAGCGCGAACAGATAAGCAGGCTTGGGCCAGGGATCATCCCATTCCGCCCAACCTGCGCCCTGCCCCACCGGATTGCCGTTCGACAACAGCACCGGCAGATCGGCCTCCACCCGCACGCGAAACGGGGCCATCACATCGGGGCGGTCCGGGTAGTAGGTGATCTTGCGGAACCCTTCCGCCTCGCATTGCGTGCAATACATCCCGCGCGACATGTAAAGTCCCTCCAGCGCGGTATTTCCTTCAGGATCGATCTCCACCTCTGTCTCCAGCGTGAAGGGCTGGCCGGGCAACAGCGCGGCAGGGATCGTCAGGCCCGTCTCATCAGGGGTCAGGTCCAGCGGCGCGCCATTCAGGCGCAGGGACAAAAGGCGCAGCTTTTCGCCATCCAGCCGCAGGTCATGCACTCCGGGGCGGGCAGGATTCGGTGCCAGCGACAGGCGCGCCAGAACGCGCGTGGCCCTTGGTGCAAGGCGAAAGGTCAACGCCACACCCTCCACGCGGTGGGTGAAAGGCTGATATTCGGCAAGATGCACGGCACGCGGCTGGTCGGTCATGGAACACTCCCTTTGACCGGCAAGCTATGAAGCAGGGCGGGCGAAGGCAAGGCGCGCGGATCGGATGGCTCAGGCCAGCGGCAGATACAGCGTGAAGGTCGATCCCTGCCCCGCCCGGCTTTCACAGCCAATCTCGGCCCCGATCAGATCGGCCAGACGGCGGCAGATCGCAAGGCCGATCCCTGCGCCACTGATGGTGCCGTTTTCATGGCCCAGCCTGTCAAACGGGGTAAAAAGACGCGCCTGCAACTCGGGCGCGATCCCGATCCCGGTATCGCTGACCCGGATTGCCAGCCGCCCTCCGTCCACCACAAGCGACACGGTCACGCTGCCGCCGTCGCGATTGTATTTCACCCCGTTGGCCACCAGTTGCGTGACGATCCGGCGCAGGATCTCGGCATCCGTTTTCGCCTGCGGCAGCGGCGCGTCGGGTTCCTCCAGCCGGACCGTTACCCCCTTCGGGCCGGTCGGCTCTGCCCGAACAGAGGCCACCGCTTGGCGCAGATGGGGCAGCACATCTTGCGGCGACAGGCTGTGCAGCACCTCGCCCTGTTCGATGCGGCTCAACTCGATCACCCCATCGACCAGTTGCAAAAGCTGCCACCCCGCCGCCGAAATCGCCTGCACCTGCCGCTGATCCTCAGGCGGCAGCGGCTGTGTTCTGCCCGACGAAAGCAGGTCCGAATAGCCGATGATGGCATTCAACGGCGTGCGGAACTCATGGCTCATGGCCGACAGGAAGCTTGCCTTCGCCCGGCTCGCGGCCTGCAGCTTTTCACCCATCGTCACCAGGTGATCGCCCACCGTCTGCAATTCCGCCACAGCATAGCGATGGCCGGGCGGCACGCTCCCGCCACCAGAGATCTGGCCCATGTTGCGTTCAATCTCGGCCAGCGGCTCCGCCACCCGCGCCGACATGGCCACCGACCGCCGCCAAAGAAACAGGAAAAACCCCAGATAGAACAGCACAAGGATCGCCAGCATCCCCTGGCTGACCAGCCCAAGCTGCTCACGCAGGGTGGTGGCCCCGGTCAGGATGCTTTGCTCGCTGGTCAGCGTGATCAGCTTCCATTGCGGTCCCGCAATCGTGGCCCAGGCAGCAATCATCGGGCGCCCCAGATCCACGGTCTGCTGACCTTCTGGCGCGGATTGCAGGGCCTCGGCCACGCTGAACAACTCGGCCCGGCGATACAGGTTGAAACTGTCGGGCTTGAACGTGTCCTGCAGGATCGCCTGGCTGTAGCTGTGCTCGATCAGTGCCGTCACCCCCAGATCCCGCTCACCCGCCGGGGGCAGCGCAAGGATGGTGCCATCCCGGCTGACAAGGATCGCATAGCCATCGCCTTCCAGTTCGATGTCCAGCACATCCTCGACAATGCTGCTGATGGTGACATCAATGCCCACCACAGCCTCAAGCTTCGAGGCAGTCTCAGCATCGCCATAGACAGGGGCAATGGCCGAAACCATCCATCCCGCCCCGGCGGGATCCAGATAGCTGTCGGTCCAGACGACCCCGCGCTTGGGATTATGAACCTCGTCCGCCTCGTAATAGAAATTGTAGCTGGGGATATCCATCTTCGGCGCATAGATCGCCAGCACGTCGAACCAGGGATAGATGCGGTTCAGGCTGTCATGCGTGTTCAGATAGACCTGCTGGATCAGGGGATCGCTTTCCGTAATCGACTTCATCAGCGGATCAAGCCGCGCCGTGCGCCAGACCTTGTCCAGTTCGGCAGGCCCCACAGGCACGATCCCGCTGTAGAACACGGCCGATCCGCCCGTGTCGTCGGTGCTGTAGAACACACCATCGGGCGAATAGGCGTGGCGGCCCTTCTCGGCAGCGCTCACATCGGTGGCGGGCGTCGCCAGCGCCTGCGCCGTTTCCCCGGCATAAATGCGTGTCAGCGCGGCAATGGTCTCCAACCGCCGCGCGATGACATCCGCCTCGCGGCGCGAGGCAGACCGCAGCGCCTCGGTCGATATCTCGGTAATCGCGGTGGCACTGCGGTCATAAACCACCCGGCTCGTGCCCCAATACAGCGCCACAAAGGTCAGCTCGATCACCAGAAGCGGCACCAACGCCGCCCGCAGATAGGATCGCCACAGCCAGGTCTTCAGCAACGGTGGTCTTTGCGCGGCCTTGCTGTCTGCATCCTGCATCTGACCAACACGCTCCGGGAAAGCCATTCTTCAAGAAAACCGACGAAACAAGCACGCCGCACTGCTCTGTCGCAGCATAATCACCAGAAGTGTCGCATTGTCGCAGGCAGGTGCACACCTATACTTCCGCATAGGGCAGTCGCAGGCTTTTCCCCACAGGGGGGCTTTACGAATCTGCCGCTCTGGCTAGATACATGTTCCATGAATGTTCTCATCTGGTTCAAACGCGACCTGCGCCTTCATGACCACCCGGCCCTTGCCACCGCCGCGGCCACGGGGGCGGTGCTGCCGCTCTACATCGTGGAACCTGATCTGTGGCGCCAGACCGATGCCTCGGCCCGGCAATGGGACTTCATCGCCGACTCGCTTGCCGATCTGCGCAGCGATCTTGGCACCCTCGGCGCGCCCCTTGTGGTGCGCATGGGTGACGCGGTTCAGGTGCTGGACCGGCTCTGCCGCCAGCACCACATTGCCCGCATCTTCAGCCATGAAGAAACCGGCAACCTCTGGACCTATGCCCGCGACCGCCGCGTCGCCGCCTGGGCGCGCGGCGCTGGGGTGATCTGGCACGAAGCACCGCAGCAGGGCGTCATCCGCCGTCTGCCCCACCGCGACGGCTGGGCCCGGCGCCGTGATGGCTTTGTCGCCGCCCCGCAGGCCACCGCGCCCCTTGCGCTCAACCCGGTGGCCGGGGTGGAACCCGGCGCAATCCCCACCGCCCGCGCCCTGCGCCTGCCCGATGACCCCTGCGCCCACCGCCAGCAAGGTGGGCGCAGGCAAGGCTTGATCCTGCTCGACAGCTTCCTCACCCAGCGTGGCGAAGGCTACCGCGCCGCCATGTCCTCGCCCGTCACCGGCGAACGCGCATGTTCCCGCCTCTCGGCCCATCTGGCGCTCGGCACGCTCTCCTCCCGCGAAGTGGTGCAGGCCGCACAGGCCCGCGCCGCCGAACGGCCCGGCGGCCGCTGGCCCGGCGCGATTTCCAGTTTCCAAAGCCGGATGGCCTGGCGCGACCATTTCATGCAGAAGCTGGAATCCGAACCCGCGATCGAACTGCGCGCCCTGCACCGCGCCGCCGATAGCCTGCGCCCGCGCGAACCCGATGCGCTGCGCCTCGCCGCTTGGGAATCGGGCGAGACGGGGATGCCCTTCCTCGACGCCTGCATGCGCTATCTGCGCGCCACGGGTTGGCTGAATTTCCGGATGCGCAGCATGGTGATGGCCGTGGCCTCCTACCATCTCTGGCTGGATTGGCGGGCGACAGGGGCCGTGCTGGCCCGGCGCTTCACCGATTATGAACCGGGCATCCACTGGCCGCAGGTTCAGATGCAGGCGGGCGTCACCGGCATCAACACCATCCGCATCTACAACCCGATCAAGCAGGGCCATGACCAAGACCCGACCGGCGCCTTCACCCGCCGCTGGGTGCCGGAACTGGCCAGCGTTCCGGATGCCTTCCTGCAAGAGCCGTGGAAATGGCCCGGCGCGCGCGGCATCCTCGGGCGGCTTTATCCTGAACCCATCGTCGATGTCGCGGCCAGCGCCCGCGCCGCCCGCGATGCCTGCTGGGGCCTGCGTCGCGAACGGCGTCACGACCCGGAGATAGCCGAGGTCATCGAACGCCACGCCAGCCGCGCCGATCCCCGCTTCGTCAATGACCGCAGCCCCCGCCCCCGCCGCCGCGCGGATGCAGCCCAGATGAGCCTCGATCTCTGATGGCGAAGATGCGCAAAAAGGGCGACCTGCCCACCAAGACCTGCGCCTGCTGCGGCCTGCCTTTCACCTGGCGAAAAAAATGGGCGAGTGTCTGGGATGAGGTAAAATACTGCTCCGACCGCTGCCGCAACGATGCCAAGCGCAAGTCCTGAATGGGGCCATCGCCTGCTGCCCAAAACCCTCTGCCTCGACCGTTCCGCCACCCGTCCGGACAGGCGTCCCGCCTGTCCCCCGATTTTTCGCAGAAAAATCGCCCCCCTCAGGCCGCCCCCACCATGGCCGCCAGTTTGCCCAGCGTCTGCTGCCCCAAAGCTTCGGCCCCGAAGCCCCGCGCTTCTTCCCATTCCTTGCGCGTCGCCATGACCATGCACAGCGTCACCCGCGTCGCGCCCCCTTCATCCTCGAACGCCGCCCAGGCATCGGCATGTTTCGGCCCGTTCTCCCCCCAGAGCAGCGCATAATCCAGCCGCGCCTCGGGGATCACCCGGCCATAGCGGTGGTGATTGGGAAACACCGTCCCATCCGGGGCGATCATGTCGAACACCCATTCCCCGCCCTCACGCAGATCGATCCGCTTGGTGCGGCAAGAAAACCCCGCCGGACCCCACCATTTCGGCAGCACCTCGGCATTCATCCACGCTCCCCACACCGCCGCGCGCGGCGCACCGATCAGCCGTGTCAGCACCATCATGCGCCCGGCCACATCGGCCATATTGTCCAGCCCCGCCCCAAACCCGGCGCGATAGCCCGCCGCCATATCCTGCGCCAGATTGGACAATTGCACCGTCACCGACAGCAGGCTTCCCTCGCCCTGCTCCTCCATCCGCGCCGTCACCAGCGCAGCCGAGAGCCGCTCCCCGCCACTGTCCAGCACCTCGTAATTCACACTGCGCGCCCCGGCCTGCAGGTCCAGCCACCCCACGGCGCAGCGCACATCCGGCTCTCCCGCCACCCGGCAGATGGAAACCTCCTGCCCGCCGATCCGGCTATCTGCTTCAACAAACTCCACCATCACTTCAGGCGCAGGCGCGGCCCAGATCGCCCTCGCGGCCGGGGCTGTCCAGGCCTGCCACAGTGTCTGAACAGGGGCCTCCACCCGCCGCTCGAATGTAAGTGTCGCACAACCGGTCACGCCGCCATCCCCTGCGCATAGGCCTCCAACTGCGTGGCAACCGTCCCCCACCCGTCATGAAACCCCATGTCGCGATGCTGCCGCGCGCTCTCGGCATTGCGATGCCGCGCCACGGCGGTATAGCGGGTGCGCCCACCGCCAAGATCCTCGAATGTCACGATGGCGGTCATGAACGGCTCTGCCGCAGGCTTCCAGCCTTCGGTGTAAGTGTCGGTGAAAACCAGCTTTTCGCCTGGCACGACCTCCAGATAGACGCCCTTGTTCTCCATCACGGCACCCTCCACGTCGAATGTCGTGTTGCAGGCCCCGCCTACCCGCACGTCCAGATGGCAGGCCGTCACCTTGTGCGGCTTCGGCACGAACCACTGCTTCAAATGCTCCGGTTCCGTCCAGCAGCGCCAGATCACCGCGCGCGGGGCGGCCAGTTCGCGCACCAGCACCAGATCAAGGTCGGGGTCGAGTTCAAAACCCGGGTCATCCGTCACGGCCGTTCTCCTGCATCAGTTTCATCACATAGTCGTCCAGACGGTCCAGCCGCCCTTCCCAAAGCGTGCGCTGCGCCTCCATCCAGTCGCGTGCCGGGGTCAGCGCGGCGGGCACAAAGGCACAGGTCCGCACCCGCCCATCCTTCGCTGTCGCAATCAGCCCCGCCGCCTCCAGCACCGCCAGATGGCGCAGCACCGTGGGCAGGCGCAGCCCGGTCGGTGCCGCCAGGTCCGTCACCGCCGCAGGCCCTGCCGCCAGCCGCGCCAGCATCGCCCGCCGCGTCGGGTCGGACAGCGCGTGAAACAGCAGCGACAGGTCAGGATCATGCTTAGCCATGCAGCTAACTAACACGCCCCGCCGAGTCGGACCAGTAAAACTTAGCCAATCGACAAACTGTCCGATTTCCCGCCTGCAGCGAAAACTGATGTTCGCAAAATCACGGCAATCCGCCCGGTCATCGGGTTGCAGCCCCCACCTGCCCTTCAGTATGGTGTGCCATCGCATACCGAACCGCAGGAGCCGCCCATGGAACGTCTGGATCGCCACGGATTGCAGGTGGATGCCCGCCTCGCCCGCTTTGTCGAAGACAGCGCCCTGCCCGGCACCGGCATCGCCCCCGACCGCTTCTGGCAAGGCCTCGCCGAAGCGGTCGATGTCTGCGGCACCGATAACCGCCGCCTGCTGGCCGTCCGCGCCGAAATGCAGGCCCGGATCGACGCCTGGCACATCGCCCGCAAGGGCCAACCCCACGATCCCGCGGCCTACACCGCCTTCCTGCGCGAGATCGGCTATCTCCTCCCCGAAGGCCCCGATTTCACCATCCGCACCACCGGCACCGACCCCGAGATCGCCGCCGTCCCCGGCCCGCAACTCGTGGTGCCCGTGATGAACGCGCGCTACGCGCTCAACGCCGCCAATGCCCGCTGGGGATCGCTCTATGATGCGCTCTACGGCACCGATGCGCTGGGCGACGCAGCGCAGGGCAAAGCCTACGATCCCGCCCGCGGCGCACGCGTCATCGCCTGGGCCAAGGCCTTTCTCGATGACGTGGCCCCCCTCGCCAAAGGCAGCCACGCGGGCGTGACCGGCTACCGCGTCGAAGACGGCGCCCTCATCCCGGCCTTGAAGACCCCCGCCCAGTTCGCGGGCTTCCGGGGTGACGCCAAATCCCCCTCCGCCATCCTGCTGAAAAACAACGGCCTGCACCTCGTGCTGCGCATCGACCCCGGCCACCGCATCGGCGCCGCCGATCGCGCCGGTGTCGCCGATATCCGCATGGAGGCCGCCCTGTCGGCCATCATGGATTGCGAAGACAGCGTCGCCGCCGTGGACGCCGAAGACAAGGTCCTCGCCTATGCCAACTGGCTGGGCCTCATGAAGGGCGATCTGGTCGAGATGGTGCAGAAAGACGGCCAGACCATCGAACGCCGCCTGCGCGATGATTTCGCCTTCAGCGCCCCAAACGGCAGCCCCCTTCTCCTCAAAGGCCGCGCGCTCATGCTGGTGCGCAACGTCGGCCACCTGATGACCAACCCCGCCATTCTGGACGCCGAGGGGCGCGAGGTGGGCGAAGGCATCATGGATGCCTTCCTCACCACGCTCTGCGCGCTCCACGACCTGCAAAAGACGCAAGGCCCCCGAAACTCGCTGCACGGCTCCGTTTACGTGGTAAAACCCAAAATGCACGGCCCCGAAGAGGTGGCCCTTTCCTGCGCCATCTTCGACCGGGTCGAAGAAACCCTCTCCCTCCCCCGCTTCACCGTAAAACTCGGCATCATGGATGAGGAACGCCGCACCTCCGTGAACCTCAAGGAATGCATCCGCGCCGCAGCAGACCGCGTGGCCTTCATCAACACGGGCTTCCTCGACCGGACAGGGGATGAAATCCACACCAGCATGGAAGCAGGCCCGATGGTCCGCAAAGGCGACATGAAGAACGCCGCCTGGATCAAGTCCTACGAGGATCGCAACGTCGATATCGGGCTTGCCTGCGGTCTGAAGGGCCGCGCGCAGATCGGCAAGGGCATGTGGGCCATGCCCGACCTGATGGCCGCGATGCTCACGGCGAAAATCGCCCATCCCAAGGCCGGCGCCACCTGCGCCTGGGTGCCCTCCCCCACCGCCGCCACCCTGCACGCCACCCATTACCACCGCGTGGATGTGATGGCCGTGCAGGACGCCATAGCCAAGGCAGGCCCGCGCGGGCGGCTTGACGATCTGCTGACCCTTCCCCTGGCCACCGGCGCGAACTGGTCGGACGAAGACATCCGGGCCGAGGTTGAAAACAATGCCCAAGGCATCCTCGGCTATGTCGTGCGCTGGGTGGATCAGGGCGTGGGCTGCTCCAAGGTGCCTGACATCCACGATGTCGGCCTGATGGAAGACCGCGCCACCTGCCGTATTTCCAGCCAGGCGCTGGCCAACTGGCTGCACCACGGCGTGGTCTCTCAGGCACAGGTCATGGCCGCGATGCGCAAGATGGCCACCGTGGTCGACCGCCAGAATGCCGGCGATCCCGCCTATACCCCGATGGCCCCGCGCTTTGACGGCGCAGCCTTCAAGGCGGCCTGCGATCTGGTTTTCGACGGCCGCGCGCAACCGTCAGGCTATACCGAGCCGGTCCTCCACCGCCGCAGGCTGGAACTCAAGGCCCGAGCGCGCATCCACGCCGTCTGACGCTTGTCAAATGGCGCGGGCATACGCCCGCAAGTCTTTTGCCTCGCCTGCGCGCATCCGCGCTTGGCTCAAGCCGGGGGTTCCCCCCGGACCCCCAGGGTATTTTTCCAAGGTGAAAGCCGCTTCATCTTGGCCCAAATACCCGCGGGGGAGGCGCCCGGAACGGGCGACGGGGGCGGCAGCCCCCCAACCGAGCCAAGCGCGGATGCGCGCAGGCGAGACAAAAGGAACGCGCGGCCCCTTTGGGGGCGCGCTCACTTCATCTCACCCGATGTCCAACGCCAGCGCGTGGATGCGTGTGTTCAGATCCCCCAGCACCTTATGAACCGCGCGGTGGCGTTCGACGCGGTTCATCGGGGCAAAGGCATCCGCCCGGATCACCACGCGGAAATGGCTCTCGCCCGACCCGTCATCCCCGGAATGGCCTGCATGCTTGTGGCTTTCGTTGATCACCTGCAATTCGCTTGGGGCAAAAGCGGCCGTCAACCGTTTTGTGATCTCGTCCTGTGCTGCCATTTTTCCGAAGGCCCCTTCTATCTGCCGCGATAACCCCTAAACTCTTGCCTCCGAGTCGGAAAGGCCAGCGCGAAACATGTCTACCCGTCCCCCGTTTGAGTTCGACATCCGCGTCTCTTCCGACAAGAAGCGCCGCAAGACCACCCGGCGCGGCATGTCCGGCGCGTTTGAGACGTCGCAGAAAGGCTGCGAATATCCGGGCTGCGCGGAACAGGGGGCCTACCGCGCCCCGAAATCGCCCGACCACCTCGATGAATACTTCTGGTTCTGCAAGGATCACGTCCGCGAGTACAACCTGAAGTGGAACTTCTTTCAGGGCTCCACGGATGAAGAGTTCAAGAAATTCCTCGATGAAGACCGCGTCTGGGGCCGCGCCACGCAGCCTTTCGGCAAGCGCCCCGATGAAGGCCGCGCCTGGTCCCGCCTCGGGGTCGACGATCCGATGGCGATCCTTGGGGAAAAGGCCACGCTCAACCCGGCCAAGCCCACCGGCAACGCCACCCGCAAACTGCCCGCCACCGAACGCAAGGCGCTCGAAATCCTCGATGCCCGCGACACCATGACCAAGGCCGAAATCCGCAAGGCCTACAAATCCCTGGTCAAGGACCTGCATCCCGACATGAATGGCGGCGATCGCAGTGATGAGGACCGTCTGCAAGAGGTCGTCTGGGCCTGGGATCAGATCAAGGACAGCCGCTATTTCCGCGACTGATCAGGGGCGCGACTGACCCGGCCACGCCCCCTGCCTCTGGCGCAGCGCCAACAGCTGCGCCGCCGCTGCCCCGAACAGCGCACTGCCCCAGGCGAGCGGATAGTCCGGCAATGCCAGGAGCAGCGCCCCAGACCCGCCCTCGGGCCGTACCACCGGCAGGATCATCGCCCCGGCCAGCCCCGCCGCCACCAGCACCAGCACCGACAGCGCGCCCGCGCGCAGCCAGCCCGTGAGGCCGGAAGTCCCAAAACCGGGCGCGACGACCCAGGCCACCAGTACCGCCACCGGCAAAGCCCGCACGAAAGCCGGGGTGAACAGAGCGGAGGCCTCGGTATCCGCCCCAAGCTCCGCCCGCGCCACCGCCGCCGCCATCAAAAGCGCCAGCGGCAGCACAAGGGTCAGGCGATGGCGCACGGTCATGGGAAAGGCTCCGGATAAGGCTCGCCACTATCTGGCCTTCCCCGCCCCCCAGATCAAGCCGCCCCGATCAGACCGGCTTGAAGGTCAGCGCCGCACCGTTCAGACAATGCCGCATCCCCGTGGGCTCCGGGCCATCGTCGAAGATATGCCCGAAATGCCCGCCGCAATTGAGGCAATGCACCTCGGTCCGCGTGGCGAAAAAACTGTTATCCTCTTTTGTCCCGATCCTGCCCGGCAAGGATTGCCAGAAGCTGGGCCACCCCGTGCCGCTGTCATATTTGTGGTCCGACGCATAGGCCGCCTGATCGCAGCCCGCGCAGTGATAGACCCCCGCCCGCGTTTCCTTGTCCAGCGGGCTGGTCCCGGCGCGTTCGGTATCCTCCTCCCGCAGAACGGCATATTGCAGCGGCGTCAGCTTCGCGCGCCATTCGGCATCGGTGAGCGTATAGGGGAAATTCCCCTCGGCAGCACGTGCCGGGCCCATGACGGGCCGCAGAACGGGGAACAGGGCGGCAAGCGCGGTCAGGCGCAGAAGGTGGCGGCGGTGCATCGGGGAAGTCTCCTTTGAATGCTGGCCTTGGAAGCGGCCACTGTGACAGACACTACGCCCCCGCGCGGCATAAGGTTTCACCCGATCACGCGATTGCGTCCTCCCCGCCCCATCCCCGGCGGCCTGATGTCGCGTCTCGCCCCCCCTTTGCCGCCCTTCCCCTTGCAGCCCCCCGCGATATGTTCCACACACCTTTCATGGCCCACACTCAGGGCGCGACGCGAAACGATGGCGGACGGTATGCTGGACACTGTGATGAAACCCACCGAAGAAATCTCGGTCCGGGATGTTTTCGGGATCGACACCGATATGAAGGTGAAGGGCTTCGCGGACCGCACCGATCGCGTGCCCGACATCGACCCCACCTATAAGTTCGACCCCGACACGACGCTGGCGATCCTTGCAGGCTTTGCCTACAACCGCCGCGTGATGATCCAGGGCTATCACGGCACGGGCAAATCCACCCATATCGAACAGGTCGCCGCCCGCCTCAACTGGCCCTGCGTGCGCGTCAACCTCGACAGCCACATCTCCCGCATCGACCTCATCGGCAAAGACGCGATCAAGCTGCGCGACGGCAAGCAGGTCACCGAATTCCACGAAGGCATCCTGCCCTGGGCGCTGCGCAACGCCGTGGCCATCGTCTTCGATGAATACGATGCCGGCCGCGCCGATGTGATGTTCGTCATCCAGCGCGTGCTGGAACATGACGGCAAGCTCACGCTTCTGGACCAGAATGAGATCATCACCCCCCACCCGTCCTTCCGCCTCTTTGCCACAGCGAATACGGTGGGCCTGGGCGATACGACAGGCCTCTACCACGGCACCCAGCAGATCAACCAGGCCCAGATGGACCGCTGGTCGCTCGTCGCCACCCTGAACTACCTCTCCCATGATGCCGAGGCCGCCATCGTTCTGGCGAAATCCCCGCATTACAACACCGAGAAAGGCCGCAAGACCATCAACCAGATGGTCACCGTGGCCGACCTCACCCGCACCGCCTTCATGAACGGCGACCTCTCCACCGTCATGTCGCCCCGCACCGTGCTGAACTGGGCGCAGAATGCCGAGATCTTCCGCAATGTCGGCTATGCCTTCCGCCTGTCCTTCCTGAACAAATGCGACGAACTGGAACGCCAGACGGTGGCCGAGTTCTACCAACGCTGCTTCGGCGAGGAACTCCCGGAGAGCGCGGCGAGTATGGCGATGAAGTGAGGGGGGCGTCCGGTTTCGGCGGAGAACAGTCGTTCGCTTCGGACCGCACCGAAGGCTGCTCCGACCAGAGCACAGCGCATCATCGTGTCACGAGCACACCGTACAGCGCCAGAGATGCCTTTGGACAATAGTGCACGGCGCTTTCCGCTTGGTCGCTCGTTCCGATGAGCGTCTCTACTACGAGGCTCGGGTGCGGCACGAGCCAGAATGTCCACTCCCGCGTCATTCGGGCCGTGACGGCGGCACAACTGAACAGGCTGGGATCGGTCACATAGGCCGCTGCAATCCAGTCGAACGGATAGAAGCCAGGCAGGCCCACCTCGTTGTTCCAGAAGGAAAGCCAATCTCGCGCACTGTGCGCGACCCATGCGCTTGCAGTGCCTTTTTGCGCCAGAAGGTCGAGGTCTGTGCCTGTGATCAGCGTCTGCCGCGCGGCATCGTAGGGGAGCAGGATGATCGGCACCGGCAAGGAAAGAGCGGACCCCACCGCCTCCGGATCCATCGAGACATTTAGGTCGCGAAAGATCGGGCCGTGACCGAACATTGCCCCCGAGCCTTTGCCTTCGGTCGGGTGAAACAGGTGACCGGGACGGTGGCCCATGACGGCGACAATGCGTGTCACGTTGCGCTGCAGGTCGGGTCGCCGCTCCAGCGCTGCGGTGACGTTGGTCAGCGGGCCGAGCGCCAGAATGGTCAGCGGCCCCGCCTCGAGCGCCGCCTGCAGGGCAGTGACACCGGGCGCCTTCGGCGCGCCAGGCGCAGTCGGCGCACCAAGGCCCCGGAATGCGGGAGGACCCGTCATACCGTCGAGCGCCATATGCGCCAATAGAGCTGCCGTCCGATCCGCCACGACATCGCCGGGCGCGTTTCCGAAACTAGTAGAGATCCCGACGATGTCAGTTCCCCGCTCCACCAGCCACAGGATCGCCAGACAATCGTCCGGATCGGTGCGGGTCGTGGCCCCACAGGCGGCATCGGTGTCGATCCAGATGCGCCCGGGCGGCGCGACAGCCGGGCCACCGAGGGTCAGTTTCAACGGGTCCAGGGCCGCACGCCCAGTTTGCCATTGGCCCCATTGTGCAACGGCGAAGACCGCGACGGCGGCAAGAACCAAGGCGATGGCGATGGTCCGGAACCTGAACACTGGCTTTCCCTGGCATTCGTCCGGAGGAAATCGTCCGACGTGACCCTGCTTCTGCCTGGTTGTCATGCAATGCAAGCGACTTCGCAGGTCGCCGGAGAACCGGTACGCCGTGGCATCCAGCCAGCTTCGATTTGCGCGAGCGTGACAGCGGACAGCTGCCGTTCGCCGACGCACCCTGATTGTCCGCTGTGGGCCGAAGACGCCTTCCGAAGCGATCTCATCAACTTCATTTCGCTAGCCCCTTGCAACTATGAAAATTCGGCCAAAACTTGAGGGAACTCGCCCACTCATTTCCCAAACCGCCTACTTGCTAAGCGCAAAATTCTGCCTCATGCTGCAAAGATGGGCGGTTTGCGAACATTTCTTCTTCCGGCGCTGCTCTGCGCCCTCGCTGCCCCCCTTCCGGCGCAGGCCCAAAGCGACGTCCCCGATGACCCCCTCCACTTCTTCGCCACCTGTGCAGGCCGCATATCGGCGATGATGGAGCATCAATGGCTGGTCGATGGCCCCTCGTCGGAAATCACGCAGGCGCGGCGGGCGGCGATGCTGGATGTGGTGGCCTCCCTCACCCCGCCGGGGCAAGAGGCGCAGGTCATGGCTTGGCGGGTCGAGGCCAAGGCCGCCCATGCCGCGCTTCTAGGCCAATCCCGCCACGGCCCCGCCCCCGACCAGACCCGCGCGGCCAAACGGGCGGCGCTGCTCCTGCACTCCTGCGAGGCCTTCCTGTCCTGACCGGCCACCTCCGGCCCGTCCTGCGTCGCCCAGCAACCTCGTCCGGATCGCCCCCGCCAACGCAAACCAACTGCGCCCCCCGCTTCCGCCTCCCCCGCGCCGCAAAACACTCGAAAACACCCTCTGCAAAAACGCACAGAATCCCCCTCGAACCTTTCCAGAACGTTAACCTTAACGCCCGATCACCGTGCGCTGCGTGCATACGCCCGTCTGCACAGGCGTCTGCACCACACGCTGCACGCCCATTTCCGGCCAAACCCTTGTGTTAACGGCGCAAATCCGGCGCAGAAAAAGAAAAGGGGCGGCCAAACGGCCACCCCTTTCCCCGACAGGGAGATGTCTGAAAGATCAGCCGCGCGCGGCTTTGGTGGCGTTCGCCCACCAGACCAGATCGTCGAGCGAGGCGGTGGCGGCGGGCAGCAGGTTCGCTTCCACATCCGCCATATTGCCCGAACCGCCAAACCCCGGATGGACCTTGAAGAAATCGCCCATGCCCAGATGCACGGCATTGCGCGTCGGCACCATTTGAAGCTCCACCCCGATCAGGCGCAGATGCTCCATCGCGCGGGTGCCGCCGACCGAACCATAAGCCATTGCGGTAAAGGGCTTTTTCGCCCATTCGACATAGGCCTGATCCAGCGCGTTCTTCAGCGCCCCGGTGATGGAGCGGTTATACTCGGCCACCACAAAGATATAGCCGTCAAACTCGGCCAGCTTCTTCTGCCACTTCACAGCAGCGGGCGATTGCGACGGGGCCCACATGTTGGACGCCACTTCGTCAAACAGCGGCAGGTCGAAATCTCGCAGATCGACCAGCTCCACATCCATATCCGTGCGCGCCTTGGCCTGCGCCAGCATCCACTGGGCGGGAATGTCCGCAAAGCGCGACGCGCGGGTCGAGCCGATGATAAGGGCGATTTTCGGGTTGCTCATGGGATTTTCCATTCCGTTCGGGTGTTTGAATTCTGTGCTGAATAAGTGGCTATCGCTCGGAATGTTGCAATTCAGCTTGGCTGCAAGTCCCATGTGCGCCCATGCACGAAGTTTGCCGTATTGCCCCAGATTTCCCGCGCCCGCCCTTGCCCCCGGCACCCCGGGGTGACACTCTGGCACAAAGCCTTTTGGCCGCTGTTTCAGGCATGACCCGATGACCAAACCCAACGACAACCCCGCCGATCCGTTCAAGAAAGCGCTGGCCGAGGCCACGCGAACGATGGCCGACGACCCCGAGATGACCGTCTCTTATTCGGTGGATCCGCCGGGGATGAACCGCGAAGGCGTGCGCCTGCCGCAGGTTTCCCGCCGCATGACACGCGATGAGGTGATGCTGGCCCGCGGGACGGCCGATGCCTTCGCCCTGCGCCGCAAGTTCCATGATGACAGTGTCGCCGCCCGCTACGCGCCCCAAGGCAGCCTCGCGCGCGAGATATATGAGGCGATGGAAACCGCCCGGTGCGAGGCCGTGGGTGCCCGCGCCATGCCCGGCACCGCCGTCAACATTGATGCCAAGATCGCGCATGAGGCTGACCGCAAAGGATATTCCCAGATCACCAGCATGCAGGATGCGCCGCTGGCCGTGGCGGCGGGCTATCTGGTGCGCCACCTCGCCACCGGCCGCGACATGCCCAAAGGGGCCGGCAACGTCATGGAACTGTGGCGCGGCTTCATCGAGGAACAGGCCGGCGGCACGCTGGAAAACGTGGATCACGTGCTGGATGATCAGGCCGCCTTTGCTCGCCTGGCGCGCAAGGTGATTTCCGACCTCGGCTATGGCGATCAGCTGGGCGACGACCCCGATCAGAACGATCCCGATGATCAGCAGGGCGAGGCCGAGGAAGATCAGGACAGCCCCGACAGCGCGGGCGAAGATGAACAGGACAGCGACGAATCCGAGGCCGCACCCGAACGCAGCCAAGAGGAACAGCAGGATCAGTCGCAGGCGCAGGTCACGATGGAAGACAGCGCCGATATGGAACAGGGGGATGAGGCAGAACTGCCCGAAGGCGAGGCCCCGCTGGAGCCGCCGCCCCCGGCCCCCCATTCCGATGCCGACCCGAACTACACCGTCTATACCACCGATTTCGATGAGGAAATCCGAGCCGAAGATCTGGCCGAGGCGGCCGAGCTGGAACGGCTGCGCGCCTATTTGGACCAGCAGCTGGAACCCTTGAAAGGTGCCGTCAGCCGCTTGGCGAACAAGCTGCAACGCCGCCTTCAGGCCCAGCAGAACCGGTCTTGGCTGTTCGATCTTGAGGAAGGCACGCTGGATGCGGGCCGTCTTGCGCGGGTGGTGGCGAACCCCACCACGCCTTTGTCGTTCAAGCAGGAAAAGGACACCGAATTCCGCGATACCTGCGTGACGCTGCTTCTGGACAATTCCGGGTCGATGCGGGGCCGCCCGATCTCCATCGCCGCAATCTGCGCCGATGTGCTGGCCCGCACGCTGGAACGCTGCTCGGTCAAGGTGGAAATCCTCGGCTTTACCACCCGCGCGTGGAAGGGCGGGCAATCGCGCGAACGCTGGCTGGCACAAGGCCGCCCGCAAGGCCCCGGCCGCCTGAACGATCTGCGCCACATCATCTACAAGTCGGCTGACGCCCCGTGGCGGCGGGCGCGGCCCAATCTGGGGCTGATGATGAAAGAGGGGCTCTTGAAGGAAAACATCGACGGCGAGGCGCTGGAATGGGCGCATCGCCGCATGATGGCCCGGCCCGAGGCGCGCAAGATCATGATGGTCATCTCGGACGGCGCGCCGGTGGACGATTCAACCCTGTCCGTCAACCCCGCGAATTTCTTGGAAAAACATCTGCGCGACGTGATTTCCATGGTGGAGCGGCGGCGGCAGGTGGAATTGATCGCCATCGGCATCGGCCATGACGTGACGCGCTACTATCAGCGCGCGGTGACGATCACGGATGTCGAACAGTTGGCGGGCGCAATGACCGAACAACTGGCCGGGCTGTTCGAGGTCGATCCGAAAAAGCGGGCCAAGGCAGGCCTGCGGCGGGCGGGGTAAGGGGGGCTCACCCCCCTCGCCGCGCGTTGCGCGGCTCACCCCCGAGGATATTTTCAGACAGACAATGACAGCATATCGAAGATGACAGGCGCGATGTTCCAGAGTTTCGAGACCACCTCTGACCCGATCCAAGGCCCGGCGCGTCTGGCCCGCCTGCGCGATCATCTGCGGGCAGAAGGTTTGGCCGGGTTCCTGATCCCCCGCGCCGATGTGCATCAGGGTGAATATGTCGCCGCACGGGATGAGCGGTTGCAATGGCTGACCGGGTTCACCGGATCGGCGGGCTTTGTCATCGTCCTGCCGGAAGTGGCGGGGGTGTTCATCGATGGGCGGTATCGGGTACAGGTGAAGGGTCAGGTCGACCTTGCCGCCTATACCCCGGTGCCCTGGCCCGAGGTGAAGCCGGGGCCGTGGATACGTGAGCATCTTGAGGCGGGGGTGGTGGGGTTCGACCCCTGGCTGCACAGCGCCGATGAAATCACCCGTATCGAGGCCGCGCTGGAAGGATCAAGCGCAACCCTGCGCGCCGTTGCCAATGCCGTCGATGCGATCTGGCCCGATCAGCCGCCCCCCCCGCAAGGGGCGGCCTTTCCGCATCCGGTCACGCTGGCGGGGGAGACGTCCGTCGACAAACGCACCCGGCTGGCAGCAAATCTTCGCAAGGATGGGCAGGCAGCGGCGGTGATCACACTGCCGGACTCGCTCTGCTGGCTGCTCAACCTGCGCGGGGCCGATGTGCCGCGCAACCCGATCCTGCATGGCTTCGCCATCCTGCGCGATGACGGGTCGGTCGATGCCTTCATCGCTGCGGCCAAACTGAACGATGCGGCGCGTAAAGCGCTGGATCCAGGCGTCCGGCTGCATGCGCCCGAGCAGTTCGCTCCCGCACTGAAATCGCTGACCGGCACCATCCGTGTGGATCGCGGCACGGCCCCCCTCGCCGTTTCGCGGCTTGTGGAAGAAGGCGGCGCAACCGTCGCCTGGGGCGATGACCCCTGCCGCCTGCCCAAGGCCTGCAAGAACACCGCCGAAGTGGCCGGGATGCGCGAGGCGCATCTGCGCGACGGGGCTGCAGTAGTGGAGTTCCTCTGTTGGCTCGACGCCGAGGCCCCGAAGGGTGGCCTGACCGAAATCGACGTCGTCACCGCCCTGGAAGGCCATCGCCGCGCAACCAATGTGCTGCATGATATCAGCTTTGACACGATCTGCGGTGCAGGGCCGAATGGGGCGATCATGCATTACCGCGTGACGACCGACAGCAACCGCGCCGTCCAGCAAGACGAGTTGCTGCTGGTCGACAGCGGCGCGCAATATGCCGATGGCACCACCGACATCACCCGCACCATCGCCGTGGGCGATCCGGGGGCAGAGGCGCGCGATTGCTATACCCGCGTGCTGCAAGGACTCATCGCCATCTCCCGCGCCCGTTGGCCGCGCGGCATCGCCGGGCGCGATCTGGACGCGCTGGCGCGGTTCCCGCTCTGGGTGGCGGGGATGGACTTCGACCATGGCACCGGCCATGGCGTGGGGGCCTTCCTGTCGGTGCACGAAGGCCCGCAGCGTATCTCGCGCATTTCTGAGGTACCGCTGGAACCCGGCATGATCCTGTCGAACGAGCCGGGCTATTACCGCGAAGGCGCTTTCGGCATCCGGCTGGAAAACCTGATCGTGGTGCAACCCGCCCCCACTCTGGGCGACAACCGCGACCAACTCAGCTTCGAAACCCTCACCTTCGCCCCCTTCGACCGCCGCCTGATCCGCGCCGACCGCCTGTCACCAGATGAACGTGACTGGCTCAACGCCTATCACGCCGAGGTCCTGGCGCGATTGTCACCCCGCGTATCCGCCCCTGCCGTAGCTTGGCTGCAAACCGTCTGCGCCCGGATTTAAGGCAGTTTTCCAACGGCCGCTGGTGGTTTCGGGCAGAAGGGCGCCGACTTCAGAACGACTCGTTGCCGCAACCACTGGGTAGGATCATCCTCACAACCTTGATGGGGGAGGATGTCATGACCATGACCTTGGAAATCAGGCCCGTCCCGGGCCGCTACATCATAAGGGCAAGCGGGGCCATCATCGGCGAAACCGATCGCGCGGTGGAACTGATCGAAGGATCGCGCGCGCCGGTGATCTATGTCCCGCGCGAAGATGTGGCCATGGCGCTTCTGGATGCCAGCGACCGCCACACCACCTGCCCGCACAAGGGCGAGGCGCGGTATTTCAGCGTCACCACGCCCGAGGCGCGGCTGGAAAATGCGGTCTGGTCCTACGAACATCCCATGGCCGGGGCCGAGGCGATTGCAGGCCATCTCGCCTTCTACGAAGACAAGGTAAGGGTCGAGCCGCGCTAGGCCGCCGCCTCTGCCGCCACCTGCCGGATGCGTTCCACCATCGCGCGCAGCCCGTTGGACCGCTGCGACGACAGATGATCCGTCAACCCCAGCCGCCCCAGTTCGGCCGGGGCATCCACTGATACGACCTCGGCCACCGGCAACCCGGCATAAAGCGCGTGCAGCACGGCGATCAGCCCCTTCACGATCATCGCATCACTGTCGCCCTGAAAATCAAAGCAGCCATCGCTGATGATCGGCTGAATCCAGACCTGGCTCGCGCAGCCCTGCACCTTTGTCGCGGGCACCTTCAGCGCATCATCCATCGGGGCAAAGGCTTTGCCCAGTTCGATCACATGGCGATAGCGGTCTTCCCAATCGTCCAGGAATTCGAAGGTCTCTGTCAGGTCTTCAAAGGCGGGGGTGGCCATCGCGCGCTCCTGTATTGGGGCCAAGACCTAGGGTCTGCGAACCAAAAGGTCCAGCCCGCCCAAGGGCCTTATCAAAACCCGGTGCTTTTCAAATCCGCCGCCATCGGCTACCCAAGGGGCAACAGACAGGGGACCGGGATGAAAAGAACAGTTCTGGCGGCATTGGGCGTGGTGCTTGTGGTATCGGGCTGCGGCATGATCCGGGAATCGCGGTTGAACCCGTTCAACTGGTTCGGCCGGGCCGAACCGCGCGAGACGGTCACCACCGCCGCACCGCAGGACCAGCGCCTGCTGGTGTCGCAGGTCTTGACCCTGTCGGTCGATCCCTACAGCGCCGGGGCCATCGTCCGCGCCAAGGGCATCCCGCCCTCCCAAGGTTGGTGGGATGCCGAGTTGGTTCCCCGCCCGCTGGATGAAAACGGCGTTCTGGTTTTTGATTTCCGGGTCTTCCCGCCGATCACCGACACACCGGAAGGCACCCCCCGCTCGCGCGAGATCACGGTCGCCATTTCCCTGTCGAACGTGAAGCTGGATCAGGTCCGCGAAATCGTGGTGCAGGGCGCGACCAACGCGCTGTCCTCGCGCCGCTGACGGCCTAGCACCGTAAACGGGGGGCGGTGCGTCACAGACGCACCACCCGCACTTCCGTTCCCTTGGCCGACAGGGCAATCTCGCCCTTGCACAGGCGCAGCGCATCCTCGCCGAACGCCTCGAACCGCCACCCGGTCAGCGCCTCGACCTCGCGCTCGCCGGCCGCGATGGCATCCAGATCGGCCGCCGAGGCGATCAGTTTCGACGCCACCCCCAACTGCTCCGACTTGGCCTTCAGCAGAACGCGCAACAGATCGGCCAGCGCCGGGTTGACCTGCAACTGTTCGCGGCTCAGGTCCGGCTTGGGCATATCCTCGGGCTTCATCTCCAACCCCGCCTTGATCGCGGCCAGAATGCCATCGGCAATCTCGGGCTTGCGCCCCTCGCGCAGCAAAAGCCGCGACCGGCCCAGTTCCTCCATCGAAGACGGCCGGGTGGAGGCCAGTTCCAACAGCGCATCATCCTTCATCACCCGCGAACGCGGCACGTTCAGGCGTTGGGCATATTCCTCGCGGAATCGCGCGAGTTCCTTAACCACTGCCAAAAACCGCCCCGAGGTGGTGCGCGTCTTGACGCGGAGCCAGGCTTCATCGGGATGCACGGTATAGGTGGCGGGATCAGTCAGGATCGACAGTTCCTCTTCCACCC
This sequence comes from Variovorax paradoxus, assembly GCA_943370085.1. Taxonomy (GTDB): domain Bacteria; phylum Pseudomonadota; class Alphaproteobacteria; order Rhodobacterales; family Rhodobacteraceae; genus Paragemmobacter. Next base: position 51,169 of record CALRPT020000004.1, read on the forward strand.
AGCGCGTCCGGCCATTCTTGGCCAGTTGCCCCGCCAGCCATTCATAGATCACCCGCAGATGGGTGACATCGGCCAGCGCATATTCCTGTTGTGCGGTGGACAAAGGCCGCCGCGACCAGTCGGTAAAGCGCGAGGTCTTGTCGAGGTTTTCCTTGGCGATCTTCTTGACCAGGGTTTCATACCCCACCTGCTCGCCAAAGCCGCAGACCATGGCGGCGATCTGAGTGTCGAACAGCGGATCGGGAAAGACCTTGCCTTCGACAAAGAAGATTTCCAGATCCTGCCGCGCGGCATGGAACACCTTGACCGTCGCCTTGTGGCGGAACAGGTCATAAAGCGGCTCCATGCTCATGTCTTCGCCCGCGATGGGATCGACAAGCACGGCATCCCCGGTCTTGCCCGGCAGCGCCATCTGGATCAGGCACAGCTTTGACCAATAGGTCCGTTCCCGCAGGAATTCGGTGTCGATGGTCACATAGGGCTGGGATTTTGCTGCTTCGCAGAAGGCGGCGAGGTCTTCAGTCGTGGTTATTGTACGCATCATGCCTTCCGGTTGGCCAGGGTGGCACGGGGTCATCCCGCCCCATCGCTATAGGCGCGACGGCGGGAAAATGAAAGGCATGATCAATGCGCGCGTCTTGGCGTCACAGGTAAAGCGGCCTGCGGTCGCCCCCCGCAAAACGGCGCAGCACGGCGGGATAAAGGCGATGCTCCTGCACCAGCACCCGCGCGGCCAGCGTATCGGCCGTGTCGCCGGGCAGCACCGGCACACGCGCCTGCCCAAGGATCGGGCCATCATCCAGCACCGGCGTCACCTCATGCACTGTGCAGCCCGCCTCGGCATCCCCCGCATCCAGCGCGCGCTGATGGGTGTGCAGGCCGGGATATTTCGGCAGAAGCGACGGGTGGATGTTCAGCATCCGCCCCGCGAATTGGTTCACGAAACCGGGCGTCAGCACCCGCATGAACCCGGCAAGGCACAGGATATCCGGCTGGGCAGCCATAATCGGCTCCAGCAGCGCCGCCTCGAATGCCGCGCGGTCCTTGCCAAAGCGGCGGTGATCCACCGCCGCCACTGGGACGCCCATCCCGGCCGCCTTCACCAGCCCCGCCGCGCCCGGATCGTTCGATGCCACCAGCACGGGCCGTGCCGGGTGGTCGCCCCCCAGCATATCCCGCACCAGCGCCAGCATGTTCGACCCACCCCCGGAAATCAGGATGGCGACGCGCGCTGTCACAGGATCTTGCCCGAATAGACCACGCCCTCACCCGGCACGACATGGCCAAGGGGATAGACCGTCTCACCCATCTCCGCCAGCAAAGCCGCAATCGCCTCGGCCCGGTCCGGTGCCACCACAAGGATCATCCCGATCCCGCAGTTGAAGGTTTTCAGCAGCTCCGCTTGCGTCATGTTGGCCGTCGTCGCCAGCCAGCGGAACACCGGCGGCAGGACCCATGCACTCAGGTCAATCGCGCAGGCCAGCCCTTCGGGCAGCACGCGCGGCGGGTTTTCGGTCAAGCCCCCCCCGGTGATATGCGCCAGCCCATGCACGCCACCCGCCCGGATCGCGGCCAGCGCCTGCTTGACATAAAGCCGCGTCGGCGCCAGCAGCGCCTCGCCCAGCGCGCCTTCGGAAAAGGGTGAGGCCGCATCCCAGCCCAGCCCTGACAGTTCCACCACCTTGCGCACGAAGCTGTAGCCGTTCGAATGCACACCGTTGGAGGCAAGGCCCAGCAGGACATCCCCCTCCGTCACGCCTGCAGGCAGATCAGACCCCCGCTCCATCGCGCCCACGGCAAAACCGGCAAGGTCGAAATCGCCCTTGTGATACATCCCCGGCATTTCCGCCGTCTCGCCCCCGATCAGCGCACAGCCCGATGCCTCGCATCCCGTAGCGATGCCTTCGATGATGCGCGCGGCCTGATCCACATCCAGCTTGCCGGTGGCGAAGTAATCCAGGAACAGCAGGGGTTCTGCCCCCTGACAGACCAGATCGTTGACGCACATCGCGACAAGGTCGATCCCGATCGTGTCGACATTGCCGGTATCAATGGCGATGCGCAGTTTGGTGCCCACCCCGTCGGTTGCCGCCACAAGGATCGGGTCGTTATATCCCGCAGCCTTCAGATCGAACAGCGCGCCAAACCCGCCCAAGCCAGACATGCTGCCCGACCGCGCCGTACGCTTGGCAGCGGGCTTGATCCGTTCGACCAGCGCATTGCCCGCATCGATATCCACACCCGCCTGCGCATAGGTAAGGCCGTTTGTCATCGCACATGCTCCGCCGCTCTGCCGCTGTTGCGCGCAGGCCATATACCAGCGCCCGCCGCATCGCAACGGCGGAAGGCCACAGCCTGCATGGCTTGACACGGATCAAGGACCACCGCCCGAAATCGGCGCAAAAGGGCGGCATTAGATGCCTCGTCTGGCCCATTCAGGATTTTGCCATGCCCCGCCTGTTCCTTCTGCTCTTCTCGCTCATCGGCCCCTCGCTGGCAGGGGTCGGCGTCATCATCGTTCTGACCATCGGGATGGTCGCGCTCAAGGCCATTGTCAGCGCCGCCGCTTTGGGCTTTGCGCTTGGGGTTCCGGTATCCTGGGCCGTGATGCGACAGTTGGCCCCGGATGATGAATGACCGGGGTCGCCGCGTCTTGACCCCTGCCCCCATAGGCCTTAGGCCATCATCTGCGGGGCTGTAGCTCAATGGTTAGAGCCGGGCGCTCATAACGCCTTGGTTGGGGGTTCGAGTCCCTCCGGCCCTACGCTTTTCCTCCCGCCACGGGCCTGTTGCGCATAGACTTTGGGCGAAAAGTCCGTCTGCGAAGGCTCATCAACACGCAACGGCAAGCCCGGCCTTGCCGCACCGAACCGCCCCCATATACTTCCCTCCATGCCATTCTCTCCCAACGCCGGGAAACCTGCATGGAAAGTTCCGCCGTCGATCTTGCGACCTATACCCGCACACCTTTGGCCGACAGCCATGTCGACCGCCTGCGCGCGGTGGGCGAGGTGGTCAATTTCGCCCTCGGCGATACCATCGTGGCTTTCGGCGCGCCGAACGAGGCGTTCTTCTACATACTCTCCGGCGAGGTGGCGGCTTGGGATGAGGTGACAGGCCAGCGCTATGGCGCCGCGACGCTCGGCCCGACCCAGTTCACCGGCGAGATGAGCTTTCTGACCGGCGGCACCGCCTTGCTCACCAACCGCGCCGCCACAGCCGTGACGGCAATCCGCGTGCCCCGCACCGCCATGCTGCAAGCGCTGGCCGACATCCCGGAAATGAGCGATATCATTGTCACCGTTCTTGCCGCCCGCCGCCGCCGTCTGATCGAAAGCGGTCAGGCCGGCCTGACGCTGATCGGGGCCGATACAGACCGTGCCATTCGCAAGGTCGAAGCTTTCGCCACCCAGAACCGCATCCCCTTTCGCGCCCATCCCATCGGCAGCGACGCGGCGCGGGCACTCGCCCAACGGTGCGGCATCCCGGCTGACCGGGGCAGCGTGATCATCGGCGAAAGCACGGTTCTCGACGACCCGACCCCGCGCAGGCTCGCGCGCTATTTCGGGTTGGACCTCGCGGTCGAGGAAGGCGCGCAATTCGATGTGGTGATCGTGGGCGCTGGTCCCGCAGGCCTGGCCGCCGCCGTCTATGCCGGGGCCGAAGGGTTGCAGGCGCTGGTCATCGACGAACTGGCCGTGGGCGGGCAAGCTGCGACCTCTTCCCGGATCGAAAACTACATGGGGTTTCCCACCGGCATTTCCGGGGCGGATCTCTGCACGCGGGGGGAAATTCAGGCGCTGAAATTCGGCACGCGCTTTGCCGTGCCACGCCGTGTCGCATCGGTCGCACGGAATGATGACGGCTTTGCCGTGACGCTGGATGACGGCGTGGCGGTCCGGGCGCGGGCCATCGTGGTGGCCACCGGCGTGCAATACCGCCGCCTGCCGCTGGCGCGTCTGGAAGAATTCGAAGGCGCGGGCGTCTCTTATGCTGCAACCGAACTTGAGGCGCGGCATGTGCAGTCTCGCCATGCTGTCGTGATCGGTGGGGGCAATTCGGCTGGACAGGCGGCTATGTTCCTCAGCCGGCGCGCGTCGCATGTGCATCTTGTGGTGCGCGGCGCGTCTCTGGCGGCGTCAATGTCGGACTACCTGATCGAACGCATCCGCAAGAACGCGGCGATCACGCTGCATTTCCACGCAGAAGTGACCGCCCTGCACGGCGATGACGCGCTGGAGGCAATCACCCTGCGCACGCAAGACGGAGAAACCCGCCTTCCCGCCGCCGGACTGTTCGTGATGGTCGGTGCCGCCCCGAACACAGGCTGGTTGTCGGGCCTTGTCGAACTGGATGCAAAGGGCTTCGTCCTGACTGATGACGGGCATGCCGCCTCCACCCCCGGCATCTTTGCCGTGGGCGATGTGCGCGCGGGGTCCGTAAAGCGCGTCGCCTCGGCAGTGGGCGAAGGGTCGGTGGTCATTTCCCGTGTATGGGACCACGTGGCAGCCCGCGACCGCGCGCCCTGACCGGTCAAACCGCCGCCTGCCCCGCGACCCAGCCCCGAAACGCCTCCATCGCCGGGCGCAAGGGCACGCCCTTGGGCCAGACCAGCCAATAACTCCCCGCCGCCCGCACCGGCCCGCCCCATGCGGGGACCAGCCGCCCCGCCGCCACATCCTCGGCAATCAGAAAGGTGGGCAACAGCGCCACGCCCAGCCCATGCACCGCCGCCTGCTGCATCGTGGCGAACTGGTCGAACAGCATCCCCCCCGGCCGCTGTCCCGCCATCCCCTGCGCGGCGAACCAGCGCCCCCAATCCCCTGTGCGGCTTTCGATCTGCAACAGCGGCAGCGAAAGCAAATCCCCCGGCCCCGCAATGGATGCGGGCAACAGCGAGGGCGCGCAGACGGCCTGCACCTCTTCCTCCATCAACAGCAGATGCTCCGCCCCCGGCCAATCGGCCCGCCCGTAATGGATCGCTGCGTCGAACCCCTCTGCCTCCATGTCAAACGGGCGCAGCCGTGTCGTCAGCGTCAGTGCCACGCCCGGATGCGCGGTCCGGAAATCACGCAGGCGCGGGGCCAGCCAGTGCATCCCGAAGGCAGGCAGAATGGCCAGCGACAAGCTTTCCCCGCCATCGCCGGCCCGCAGCCGCAGCGCAGCCTGCCCCAGCACGCCCAGCGCGCGCCGCGCATCCGCCACATAATCGCGCGCCGCAGGCGTCAGCCGCAACCTTTGCCGATCACGGATCAGCAGCGTCACGCCCAGTTGCGCCTCCACCTCCTGCAAGGCACGGCTGATGGCACCCGGCGTCAGGTTCAACTCCGCCGCCGCAGCCGTGGCCGTGCCCAAGCGTTCCACCGCCTCCAGCGCCAACAGGCCTGACAGGCTGGGTAAATGGCGACGCGGCAGGATCATGTGAGAAAACCTCAACAAGTATACAGAATGTTTCGCTATAAATTCACAATCAGCCGAGCGATACAAGGCAGAAGCCGGGCATGGCGCGACTCATCCGCTGCTGGCACTCTATCGAAACCCAACCGGAGGAACGGCAATGAGCCTCGACGCCCCGAAACTTGCCGACAAGCCCAAGCTGAAGGCCAAGGATGCCCCCGATCTGGGCCGTTTCGATTGGGAAGACCCCTTCCGCCTGAATGACCAGTTGACGGAAGAGGAACGCATGCTGCGCGATGGCGCCCGCGCCTATGCGCAGGAAAAGCTGCAACCCCGCGTGGTCGCCGCTTATCGCGAGGAAACCACTGATCCGAACATCTTCCGCGAAATGGGCGAGATGGGCCTTCTGGGCGTGACCATCCCCGAAGAATACGGCGGCCTCGGCGCCTCCTACGTGGCCTACGGCCTTGTGGCGCGCGAAGTGGAGCGGGTCGACAGTGGCTATCGGTCGATGATGTCGGTGCAATCGTCGCTGGTGATGTATCCGATCTACGCCTACGGCACCGAAGACCAGCGCCGCAAATACCTTCCCAAACTCGCCTCCGGCGAATGGATCGGCTGCTTTGGCCTGACCGAACCCGATGCCGGCTCCGATCCCGCAGGGATGAAGACCACGGCGAAGAAAACCGCCAATGGCTATGTGCTGAACGGCGCGAAGATGTGGATCTCCAACGCACCGATCGCCGATGTCTTCGTCGTCTGGGCGAAATCCGAGGCGCATGGCGGCAAGATCAAGGGCTTTGTGCTGGACAAAGGCACCAAGGGCCTGACCGCCCCCAAGGTCGGCGGCAAACTCAGCCTGCGCGCCTCCATCACGGGCGAGATCGTGATGAAAGACGTGGAAGTGGGCGAAGACGCCCTGCTGCCGTATGTCGAAGGGCTGAAAGGCCCCTTCGGCTGCCTCAACCGCGCGCGCTATGGCATTTCCTGGGGCGTGATGGGGGCGGCAGAATTCTGCATGCACGCCGCGCGCCAGTACGGGCTGGACCGCAAACAGTTTGGCAAACCGCTGGCAGGCACCCAGCTTTACCAGTTGAAACTCGCCAACATGATGACCGAGATTTCGCTGGGCCTTCAGGCCAGCCTACGCGTTGGCCGCCTGCTTGATGAGGCGAATGCCGCACCCGAAATGATCTCCATCATCAAGCGCAACAATTGCGGCAAGGCGCTGGACGCCGCCCGCTGGGCGCGCGACATGCATGGCGGCAATGGCATCCAGGAAGATTTCCAGATCATGCGCCACATGGTGAACCTGGAGACCGTGAACACTTATGAAGGCACGCATGACGTGCACGCCCTGATCCTTGGCCGTGCCATCACCGGGGTGCAGGCGTTCTTCTGACCACGCAAGAGGGTAAAATTCTTCCAGAAGAATTTTACCCATCCCTGCCGTCTCAGAAGAAGGCGCAACCCCAGCGGTAAATTCTCCATGGAGAATTTACCGGACCCCCACGCCGAAAATTCTTCATGAAGAATTTTCGGCGTTCCCGGCATGCAAATCCCCACAGGTTTTTGTCGTTTTCAGGGATGACATGGCCGTTCTGGCGGCTAGGCTCTGTCCCATGACGCATGCTTCTTCCCTCCGCGAACTCGACGCTTTCCTCGCCGCGCACCCGAATCTCCGCTTCCTCGATGCGGTGATGTTCGACCTCTGCGGCACGCCCATCGGCAAGCGATACCCGATCCGCGATGCTGCCAAGGTCTGGACCTCCGGCGTCGCCTTCTGCGCCGGGATCACCACGCTGGATGCGTTGGGGGCCTGCTGGGATGTCGAAGGGATCGGGTTCTCGGATGGCGACCCCGACGCCACCTCCTATCCGCTGCCCGGCACCCTCGCGCTTGTCCCGTGGCAGGACGATATCGCGCAGGTCCTGATCGCCCCCGCCCCACCGGAAGGGCTGGCGCAGTGGTGGTTCGATCCACGCGCCATCCTTGCCAATGTCGTGGCCCGCTTTGCGGGTCTCGGCCTGACCCCGGTCGTCGCTTGCGAGCTGGAATTCTACCTCGTGGATCCCACCCGCGATGCGCAGGGCCGCATCGCCCCGGCGCGCCCCGCGCGGTCGGGCCGCGCGGCTGAAGCCCCGCGCGTGCTGGCCTTCGACAAGCTCGACGAATGGGCCGCGATACTAGCCGAGATCGACGCCGCCTGCATCGCCCAAGGCGTGCCCGCAGGCGCCGCCACCGCCGAGTACGGCGGCGCACAGTTCGAGGTGAATTTGGGCCACCTGCCCGATCCGGTGCAGGCCGCCGACCATGCGCTCATGCTGCGCCGCATCGTCAAGGGGGTCGCAAACCGGCACGGGCTGGACGCCACCTTCATGTCCAAACCCTTTGCCGATCAGTCAGGCTCCGGCCTGCACATCCACCTCAGCCTTGTGGATGCCCAGGGCGACAACGTCTTTGACGACCGCACAGCACAGGGCGACACCCTGCTCGGCCATGCCATCGCCGGGCTTCAGGCCACCACCCATGACGCCATGGCGATCTTCGCGCCCAACCTGAACGCCTTTCGCCGCTTCGCGCCGAACCAGTTCGTGCCGGTCAACACCTCATGGGGCACCAACAACCGCTCGGTCAGCTTCCGCATCCCCGCCGGCGGCGGTGCGGCCCGCCGTATCGAACACCGCATCGCAGGGGCCGAGGCAAACCCCTATCTGGTGATGGCCGCCGTCCTTGCAGGCGTCCATCATGGCCTGTCCCACCGCCTTGCCCCCACGCCCCCTTCCACCGGCAATGCGGGCGAGGAGGCCGACCCCGCCATGCCCCAGAAACTCTGGACGGCGCTGGACCGGCTGGAAAGCTCGGCCCTGATGGCTGATTACCTCGGCCCGCGCTACCCGGCCGCCTATGCAACCATCAAGCGGGCGGAGTTCGAGGCCTTCATGGCCGACGTGCTGCCCCGCGAATATGATTGGTATCTGTGAGGTGCGCCGATGACCCAACCAGCCCACATCGGCGACGTCTCCTTCTGGTATGCCGATATCGGCCTGCCCCAGACCCGCCGCCCGCCCTTGTCGGGCGATACCACCGCAGATGTCTGCATCATCGGCGCAGGCTATACCGGGCTCTGGTCGGCCTATTACCTGAAAAAGGCCGATCCCGGCCTGAACATCATTATCTGCGAAAAGGATTTCGCAGGCTTCGGCGCCTCGGGCCGCAATGGCGGCTGGCTGACGGGCGGTTTCGCCTGGAACCATGACCGCTATCTGGCAACCTCGGATGAGGCATCGGTCCGCGCGATGGTGCAGGCCATGAACGGCACGGTCGATGAAATCATCCGTGTGGCAGGAGTTGAGGGGATCGAGGCCGATATCCTGCGCACGGATGAGCTGATGGTCGCCACCACCCCCGCCCAGCTTGCCCGCTGCGAGGCCGAAGTGGCCCATCGCCGCCACTGGGGCGAGGACCGCGTCACCATGATCGGCGCGGGCCAGACCGCCAGCCGCGTGAACATCCCGGGCCTCCTCGGCGCGATGGTGGTGGGCGGCGTGGCCCGCGTGCAGCCCGCCAAACTGGTGCGCGGTCTGGCCGCGGTTGTCGAATCCATGGGCGTGCGCCTCTGCGAAGGGACCGAGGTGACCGCCATCGTCCCCGGCCGCGTCACCACAAAACGCGGTACCGTCACCGCCCACACCATCCTGCGCTGCACCGAAGGCTTCACCGCCACTCTGCCCGGCCTGAAACGCGAATGGCTTCCGCTCAACTCCGCGCAGATCGCGACCGAACCCCTGCCGCCCGAGGTCTGGGCCGAGATCGGCTGGCAGGGCCATGAAATCCTTGGCGATTTCGCCAATGCCTATTGCTATTGCCAGCGCACGCGAGAGGGCCGCATCACCGTGGGCGCGCGCGGTGTGCCCTACCGCTTCGGCTCTGCGATCGACAATTCCGGCGCGCCGGATTCGGAAACCATCCGCCGCCTCACCACCATCCTGCACACCCATTTCCCTGCCACCAAACGCTATCGCATCGACCATGCCTGGTGCGGCGTCATCGGCGTTCCACGCGACTGGTGCACCACATCCGGGCTGGACCCGGCCACCCGCATCGGCTGGGCCGGGGGCTATGTGGGGGTGGGGGTGTCCACCTCAAACCTTTCGGGCCGCACGCTGACCGACCTGACGCTCGGCCGCGATACCGCCCTAACGCGCCTGCCCTGGGTCAACCGCCGGGTGCGCAAATGGGAACCCGAACCGCTGCGCTGGCTGGGGGTGCATGGGATGTATGGCCTCTACGGCATGGCCGACCGGCGCGAGATGGCGCGGCAAGGCCCGCCGTCACGGCTGGCAAAGCTCGGCAATTGGCTGACGGGGCGCTAGGAGTGACCCGCGCCCTGATCTTCGATCTCGACGGGACGCTGGTCGACAGCGCACCCGACATCCATGCCGGGGTGAATGCCGTGCTGGCCGAAGAGGGCCACGCCCCCCTGACCTTCGACACCGTGCGCGGTTTCATCGGCGGCGGCGTCCCCATCCTGTTCACCCGTGTGATGCGCGCGCTCGCCCTGCCTGACGATCCCGCCCATCATGCCGATCTTTGCGCCCGCTTCATCACCCGCTATGAACATGATCCCGGCGGCCTGACCCGCCCCTATGCGGGGGTCGAGGCGGCGCTCGATGCCCTCGACCTGCCCATGGCGCTTTGCACCAACAAACCCGAAGGCCCGACCCGCGCGCTGCTGGCGCATCTGGGCTGGACCCATCGCTTCCCGGTGATCGTGGGCGGTGATACCTTGCCCGTCCGCAAACCAGACCCCGCGCCGCTGCACCATGCCATCGCGCAGATGGGCGGCGGCCCGATCCTGTTCCTCGGCGACAGCGAGGTTGATGCCGAAACCGCGCAACGCGCAGGCGTACCGTTGGTGCTGTTCACTCAAGGCTACCGCACAACGGCGCTGGCCGACTTGCCCCACCACGCGGCCTTTGACCATTGGGATGATCTGCCCGCCCTGATCCGGCGGGAAGGCGATTTCTGACGCAGAAATCGCGTCGAAATCTGGCGCAGATTTCGGGCACTCAACGGCCCCGCCCCGCCAAGGGGGGCCACAGGCCACCAAAAATTCTGCGTCAGAATTTTCCGCGATTTCTGCGTCAGAAATCGCGCTTACAGCACCGTCACGCGCAGCCCATCCGGCCCGATCCGCAGCCCCGGCTCCAGCCCCGTGCCACCCAACCGCACGCCGCGCCATAGCGCATTCTCGGCAAATCCGGGCGCCCGCCCGCGCAGGGCGGGCGGTTCATACAACTCCACCACGCCGTCCCCAAGGGACAAGAACCGCACCTGCGTCACTCCGTCCGCACGGGTCAACGCAACCGCCGCCAAAGGCTCGGCCCCCAGTTCCGTCCAGAAGGAAACCGAGGCCGCGATATCCGTGCAGGGAATACCCAGATGGTCATGCCCCGGCAGGCCGTCGCGCGCGCCACCACCCAGCCGCGCGCACAGTTCGATCCGCGCGCCCTCCGGCCCTGTCAGGAACACATAGCGCATGCCGGTGCCCCAGAATTCGGCTATCTCGCGCGGGCCATCAGGCGTGGTTGCCTCCAGCCGCGCGCCGCGCGCCATCAGGGCGGCAAGCGCCGCATCAACATCGTCCACCGCCAAGGCCAGATGGTCGATCTTGCCGTGTCCAGCCGGCCTGTCTGCCGCAACCAGCGCGACCGTCTGATCCCCCAGCCGCAGCAGCGGCCCATCCGCGGAAAAGCCGAACACATCCTGCAGCATCTCAGCGGCCGCGGGCACATCCGTGACCGCAAGTTCGGGGATCAATGTCATTACCTCGGCCATCTCCCCCCCCGTTCGCGCCCTGCCCGGCCACGCTTCGCCTGTGGCAGAAGCGCGGGCTGCAATCAATATGCGATGGTGCAATTTGCGGCGAAGAAACCTTCATCCTGCACGACATCGTTCAATTTATCTGCCGCTTTCTTGACTTTGCTCATCCTTAGGTAAATGCAGAGTTCAGCATTTTTAAAGGCCCGGCCTTCGAAAGACGACTCTCGGCCGCCCATTCCGCACAAAGGCCCATTCCCATGGTCAAACGTCTTATCATCGCGATCATCCTGCTTGGCGCCATCGGCGGTGGTCTGGTCTGGTTCAACATGTTCCGCGACAACATGATCACCCAGATCTTCGCCAACATGCCCCAGCAGCCCGCCACTGTCTCAACCGTCGAGGCGCGGCCCGTCACCTGGACCCCGGTGATCGAGGCGATCGGCACCGTCAACGCCGCCCAAGGCGTGGACCTGACCGTGGAAAGCGCGGGCGTGGTGAAAGAGATCCTTTTCCAGCCCAACACCACTGTCGAGGCCGGGGCCCTTCTGCTGCGACTCGATGATGTCGTGCAAACCGCCGATGTGGAGGCCGCGCGCACCCAGGCGGAACTGGAACGCGGCAATCTCGTCCGCGCGCAAGACCTTACGCGCCGTGGCGTCGTCACCAATGTCTCGCTCGATCAGAGCCAGGCCGCGGCACAGGCGGCCGAGGCCCAATTGGCCCGCGCCAATGCGGTGCTGGAACAGCGCCAGCTTGCCGCGCCCTTTGCAGGCACCGTAGGCCTGCCGCGTGTCGATCTGGGGCAATATGTAACCCCCGGCACCATCGTGGCGACCTTGCAGGATATCTCCACCATGCGGGTCGATTTCAGCCTGCCGGAACAGGACCTGCCCAAGCTGTCCATCGGGCAGGAGATTCAGGTCCAGATCGAAGGGCTGGACGAAACCTTCTCTGGCGAGCTTACAGGCATCGATCCCCGCGTCGATCCCGCCACCCGGCTTGTCGCCCTTCGCGGGTCCATCACCAATGCCCAAGGCAAGCTGACCCCCGGTCAGTTCGTCCGTATCCAGGTGGGCTTGCCCGCCGAGAACGGCGTCATCGCCCTGCCGCAAACCGCCCTGTCCTCCAGCCTGTATGGCGATTACGTCTACCTCGTCCGCCCGTCCGAAGCGGATGCCGAACAGCTTGTCGTGGCGCAGGTCTTTGTCAAACCCGGCCGTCGGTCGGGCGGCGTCGTGGAAATCGCCGAAGGCGTGGCGCCCGGTGATCAGGTTGTCTCCGCAGGCCAGAACCGGCTGAGCAACGGCCAGCCCGCCATCGTCGACAACTCGGTCAATCCCGCCGCCGCTGCGACCGGCCCCGCTGTCGCCGATTCTGAAGACGGAGCCGATCAATGAGCCCCGCCGACATCTTCATCAAGCGCCCGGTCCTGTCGACTGTCCTTGGCCTGCTGATCCTGCTCTTGGGCCTGCAGGGCTTCTTCAACCTGCAAATCCGCGAATACCCCGAGGTCGAGGAAACGGTGGTCACCATCACCACCATCTATCCCGGCGCAGCCCCCGACCTGATTCAGGGCTTCATCACCGCCCCCATCGCCGCCGCCGTGGCGACGACCGAGAATGTCGATTACATCACCTCCACCTCCTCGCCTTCCGCCTCCACCGTCACAGTCAACATGCGTCTTGGTGCGAACCCCGACGTGGCCCTGACCGAAGTGATGTCCAAGGTGCAGCAGGTCCGCTCGCGCCTGCCGGCCGAGGCCGAGGATCCCACCATCGTCAAAGGCACGGGGATGACCTTCGCCACCATGTATCTGGCGATGCAGAACCCGAACATGACGTCGGAACAGGTCACCGAATACATCGAACGGGTGATCCGTCCCCGCATGTCCACCATCCCCGGCGTGGCCGAAATTCAGGTGCTGGGCGGCCAGACCTACGCCATGCGTATCTGGATCGACCCGATCCGTCTTGCAGGCCGTGGCCTGACCGCGGCCGAGGTGCTGGGCGCCGTGAACAACGCCAACTTCCTCGCCGCGCCGGGCAAGACCAAAGGCCAATTCACCGCCTATTCCATCACCATGGAAACCACTCTGCAAACGCCCGAAGCATTCGCCGCCCTGCCGATTTCAGGCACCGGCGATGATGTGGTGCGTCTGGCCGATGTGGCGCGGGTGGAACTGGCCGCCGAATCCACCGACACCATCGTGAACTTCAATGGCGAACCCGGCACCTTCATCGGCGTCTTCCCCACCCCCGGCGCAAACCCGCTGGACATGTCCGCCGCCGTGCTGGCCGAACTGCCGATCATCCAGTCCAGCCTGCCGCAAGGCATGGCGCTGACCCTGATGTATGACGCCACCGAACAGATCAGCGCCTCGATCAAAGAGGTGTTCATCACCATCGCCGAAGCCGTGGCCATCGTGATCGTCATCATTCTGCTGTTCCTCGGTTCCTTCCGGTCGGTGCTGATGCCCGTGGTGACGATCCCGCTGTCGCTTCTGGGCGTGCTGTTCGTGCTCTACCTCTTTGGCTATTCGATCAACCTTCTGTCCCTGCTGGCCATGGTGCTGGCCATCGGGCTTGTGGTCGATGACGCCATCGTCGTGGTGGAAAACATCCACCGCCATATCGAGGAAGGCTTCCGCCCCATCCAGGCCGCCTTCATGGGGATGAAGGAAATCTACGGCGCGGTCGTGGCCATGACCATCACGCTGGCCGCCGTCTTCGCACCGCTGGCCTTCACGGGCGGCCTGACGGGTGCCCTGTTCCGGGAATTTGCCGTCACCTTGGCGGGCGCGGTGATCATTTCCGGCATCGTCGCCGTCACCATCACCCCCATGATGTCGGCCCGCCTGCTGCAAAAGGGCAACCACTCCCGGTTCCAGATTGCGGTTGACCGCGGCTTTGATCGGCTGGCCGGCTGGTATGAACGCCGCGTCAACGGCTCGCTCGATTACCGCGCCATCACCATCCTGATGGTCGTGGTGCTGGCCAGCCTGACCGGCTACCTCTTCACCAAGACCTCCACCGAACTCGCCCCTGAGGAAGATTCCGGCGCCCTCTTCGCCTTTGTCAACGCGCCGCCCTATGCAACGTCAGAATACACCCGCACCTATATCGACCAGATGCGCGCCCTGACGCAGGACCTGCCCGAACTCTCGGCCAACTTTTCCATCGTGGGCTTCGGCGGGGCCACCAATTCCGGCATCGCGCTCTGGGCCTTCAAGGACTGGTCGGAACGGGATCGGTCGCAGGCGGAACTTCAGGCCGATCTGCAGGGCAAGATCGGCGCGATTGCCGGGGTGCAGGCCTTTGTCTTCGCGCCCCCGTCGCTGCCCGGCGCGGGCGGTGGTCTGCCGATCAGCATGGTGCTGCAATCCACTGGCCCCTCCGACCGCATCTTCGAAGTGGCCGAAGAGATCAAGGCCGCAGCCCAGGCCTCGGGCCGCTTCATCGTGGTGCAGAACTCATTGTCCTATAACTCCACGCAGATCACGCTCAGGATCGACCGCGAACGCGCCGCCGCGCTGAACCTGCCTGCGCGCGACATCGGTACGACGCTGGGTCTACTGGTGGGCGGCGGGGCGGTCGCACAATTCGACCGCGACAGCAACAGCTATGACGTGATCATGCAGGTGCCCGAGGAGTATCGAAACAACCCCGAACGGCTGACCGATTTCTTCATCCGCTCCGCCAGCGGCCAGATGGTGCCCCTCTCGGCCGTGGTCACGGTGGAAACCAAGGTTGCCCCCAGCGCGATTGAACAGTTCAACCAGCTGAACTCCACCACGATCAGCGCCCTGCCCATCCCCGGTGTTTCCACCGGCGACGCGCTGCAGGTGATCGTGGACGAGGCGGAACGGATCATGCCCGACGGCTTCTTCATCGATTATTCCGGCCAATCCCGGCTGGAGGTGACCGAAGGCAACACCATCCTTCTCGCCTTTGGCCTTGCTGTGGTGGTGATCTATCTGGTGCTGGCCGCGCAATTCGAAAGCTTCCGCGACCCGCTGATCATCATGATGTCGGTGCCCCTGTCGATCTTCGGGGCCATCGTGCCGCTCAACCTCGGCCTTGGCACGCTGAACATCTACACGCAGGTGGGGCTGATCACCCTGATCGGGCTGATCACCAAACACGGCATCCTGTTGGTGGAATTCGCCAATCAGGCGCGGCGCGAACGCGGCCTTTCGGCACGCGAGGCCATCGTCGCCTCGGCCAAGGTCCGTCTGCGCCCGATCCTGATGACCACCGCCGCCATGGCGCTGGGGGTCATCCCCTTGATCATCGCCGATGGGGCGGGGGCCGCCGCGCGCTATTCGGTGGGTCTGGTGATCTTCTCTGGCATCACCATCGGCACGATGTTCACGCTGTTTGTTGTGCCTGCCTTCTACACGCTGATCTCGCGCAAGGAACTGGCCAAGCCGGTGGAAGACCCGGTCGCCAGCCACTAAGGGCATGATTCTTCTTGCGAAAAATCAAAGGGGCGATCCTTCTGCGAAGGATCGCCCCGAAGTTTCGCAGAAACTTCGCCACTCCGATTTCTCGCGAGACAAAATCGTGGCCGCTACACCCCGTCCACAATCACCAGCGCCACCTCTGCCGCGCCGTCGCGCGCCGTGCGCGCTGCACTGTATTCTTCCGAGGCATAGCAGGCCCGCGCCGCCGCCAGATCGGGGAACACGATCACCACATGCCGCGCATGGCGCGGCCCTTCCAGCACATCCGCGTCGCCCCCACGCGCCAGAAACTGCCCTCCGAACCGGGCAAAGGCCGCCGGTGCCAAGGCCTGATAGGCCTTGTATCGCTCAGGATCCGTCACGGTGACATGCGCAATCCAATAGGCCGCCATCACGCCCCCTCCAGCATACGCCGCGCGATCTCTGCCGCCTCGCGCAGGTGATCTTCTACCGCCTGCCGCGCCGCGCCCGCATCATTGGCGGCAATCGCCGCCGCGATGCGCGCCATGCGCGCCCGCCCCGGCACGGCCCGGTCTGCCGCCGTCAGGGTCAGCGCCCGCAAGCGGCTGATACGCCCGTTCAGCCGCTGCACAATCTCCCACGCAACATCATGCCCGGCGGCGCGAAAGATCACCTCATAAAACCGCGTCGTCGCCTCAAATACCGCATCCTCCCCACCGGTCGCCGCCTCCAGCGCGCCCAGTGCCGCTGCCAGATCGGC
Organism: Variovorax paradoxus; assembly: GCA_943370085.1. GTDB lineage: Bacteria > Pseudomonadota > Alphaproteobacteria > Rhodobacterales > Rhodobacteraceae > Paragemmobacter. Next base: position 67,575 of record CALRPT020000004.1, read on the forward strand.
CTTTACCTCTGCATCCGCCACCGCCGCACAACCCGCCGCCGCCGCCCCCTCCAGCAGCAACCGGATGTCATAGATCTGCCGCGCCTGCCCCCAGTCCATCCGCGCCACCACCGGCCCCCGGTTGGGAAGGCTTTCCACCAGCCCCTCCGCCTCCAATATCCGGATCACCTCGCGCACCACCGACCGGCTGACACCCAGCTGATCACACAGCGTCCGCTCCACCAACCGCGCACCCGATGGGAACCGCCCCGCGATGATCGCCGCCCGCATGCGCCCAAGCACGATCTCGCGCAGGGTCTGCGGCATCTGGTCGATGCGCAATTCCGGATGTCCCGCCTGTTCCATCGCCCCACCCTACCGCCCGCGCCCCATCCGGGCAACGACTCATTGACATACGGTCTTATGGTATACCAACATACAGCCAACAGCAAAGCCCTGAGGTTCCCATGCCCGCCCAGATCCGCAAAACCCTGCTCCATATCGAAACCACGCTGATCGAAGGCGGCCGCGCCGCGCCCAAACCGCTGAAGCTGATCGCCGCGGCGGCAGTCATCCGCAATCCATGGGCCGGGATGGGCTTTGTGCAGGACCTCAAGCCCGCCATCCATGACGTGGCCCCCGAACTTGGCGCGCTGCTCACCGGCATGATCCTTGATGCCGCAGGCGGTGGGGATGCCGTGGAAGGCTATGGCAAGGCCGCAATCGTGGGGCTGAACGGCGAGGTGGAACACGCCTCCGCCCTGATCCACACCCTGCGCTTCGGCAATCATTACCGACAGGCCGTGGGGGCCAAGACCTACCTCGCCTTCACCAACATCCGGGGCGGGGCGAACACCCCCATCATGATCCCCCTGATGGACAAGAATGACGAAGGCCGCCGCTCGCATTACCTGACCGTCCATTTCGCCATCCCCGACGCCCCGGCCGCGGATGAGATCGTGGTGGCCCTTGGTGCCTCCATCGGCGGCCGCCCGCATCACCGCATCGGCGACCGGTATCAAGACCTCAAGGATCTGGGCCATGATGTATCGAACCCTGCCGCTGTCTGACGGTTCCGCCGTCGGCCTCATCGAGGTCGGCCCCCCCGGCAATGGCGGCGAGCCGCTTCTCCTGATCCATGGCGTCGGCCTCAACGCCCGCGCCTGGGCCCCGCAAATCGCGGCACTGGCGGCCACCACCCGCGTCTTTGCCGTGGATATGCCCGGACATGGCCGCTCCGCCCCCCTGCCCGATGGGGCGCGCCTGCCCGATTACGTCGCCTGGGCGGCGCGGGTGATCACGGCGCTTGGTGTCGGCGCGGTCAACGTGGCCGGTCACTCCATGGGCGCGCTCATCGCCACGGGCCTTGCCGCCGATTATCCCGAACTCATCCGCCGCATCGCCATCCTGAACGCCGTCCACCGCCGCACAACTGACGCCCGCGCCGCCGTCATCGCCCGCGCCGATGCCATGGCCGAGGGCACCTTCGACGCATCCGCCCCGCTCAAGCGTTGGTTCACCGACGAGGCACAGGATGCCGCCCCGCGCGCGCAGGTCGCCCGCTGGCTGGCCGAGGTCAGCCGCGATGGCTATGCCGCCGCCTATCGCGCCTTTGCCACCGGCGATGATGTCTATGCCGACCGCTGGGGGGCGATCACCTGCCCCGCCCTTGTCCTCACCGGCGATGGTGACCCGAACTCCACCCCCGACATGACCCGCACCATGGCCGCCTCCGCCCCGCGCGGCCGCGCCATCGTGATCGAAGGACACCGCCACATGGTCAACCTCACCGCCCCCGACCGGGTGACAGCGGCGCTGCGGGATTGGCTGCAAACGCCCCTGATGGCCGAAACCATGGGGTTGCGCGCATGACCCAACCGCAAGACAGCCGCCGCGCCCTGCGCGATGCCTTCGGCACCTTCATGACCGGGGTGACAGTGGTGACTGCGCTGGATGATGCCGGCCACCCCCTCGGCTTCACCGCAAATTCCTTTGCCTCCGTCTCGCTCGACCCGCCCCTCCTGCTGGTGCAGATCGCCAAGACCTCGGTCAACTACGCCACTTTCACCTCCGGACGCGGCTTTGCGGTGAATATCCTCTCGGAAGGCCAGAAGGAAATCTCCAACACCTTCGCCCGCCCCGTGGCCGACCGCTTCGCCGGGATCGATTGGCTGCCCGGCCCCCATGGCGCGCCGATCCTGCCCGATGTGGCCGCATGGTTCGATTGCGCCACCCACCAGATCATTGAGGCGGGCGATCACGCCATCCTGCTGGGCCGGATCGAGGCATTCCACACCACCCCCGCCCCCGGCCTTGGCTACTATCGCGGCACCTACTTCACCCCCGTCGCCACACAGGCCATCGTGCCCACCGGGCCGGATATCATCGTTTCGGCCATCCTCGAACGCGACGGGCAGGTGCTGCTGATCGACGATGGTTTCGGCGGCCTGACGCTGCCCACCGCCCGCGTGGGCCGCGACGGCACCGCCGCCACGCTGGCCGCGCTGATCGCACAAAGCGGCATCGACGCCGCCCCCGGCCCGCTTTACTCCGTCTACGAAGATGTCGCCCGCGCCCAACAGCACATCGCCTTTCGCTGCCCCGCCACCGCAGGCAGCCCCGCCAAGGGCGCTTTTGTCGACCTCTCCCCCGCCTCCTTCACCGAAGTCACGGATCAGGCCCTGCGCACCATGCTGGATCGTCTGGCCGAAGAGTCGCGCATGGGCAATTACGGCATCTATTTCGGCAATCAGAATGCAGGTCGCATCGCGCTTGTCACGGAAGGCCCGGACGCAAAAGGAAACACCCCATGAAATTCTCGCTCTTCCTGCACATGGAACGGGTCAGCCCCACCGACCCCGAACCGCGCCTGTACCAGGAAATGCTGGAACTCTGCCACATGGCCGATGAGGGCGGGATGCACGCCATCTGGACAGGCGAACACCACGGCATGTCCTTCACCATCGCGCCCAATCCGCTGCTGAACCTTGTCGACATCGCGCGCCGCACCAAACATGTCCGCCTTGGCACCGGAACCGTCATCGCCCCCTTCTGGCACCCGATCCGGCTGGCGGGCGAGGCGGCGATGGCCGATCTCATCATGGATGGCCGCCTTGAACTGGGCATCGCGCGCGGGGCCTACAGCTTTGAATATGAACGCCTCTCACCCGGCCTTGATGCCTGGAACGCGGGCGGCCGGATGCGCGAACTGATCCCCGCGATCAAGGGGCTCTGGGCGGGCGATTACGCGCTGGATGGCCAATACTGGCAATTCCCCGCCACCACCTCTGCCCCCAAACCCCTGCAACAGCCCCATCCGCCGATCTGGGTCGCCGCGCGCGACCCGAACAGCCATGAATTCGCCGTGTCGCAAGGCTGCCACGTCCAATGCACGCCGCTCCACAACCCGCATGAGGAAGTCGTCAGCCTGATGCAGCGCTTCAACGATGCCTGCGCCAAGACGCCGGACATCCCTCGCCCCCGCATCATGGTCCTGCAACACGGCTATGTCGCCGCCGATGCCGCCGACGCCGATCTCGCGGCCCGCGAACTGAACCACTTCTACAACTATTTCGGCGCATGGTTTCTGAACAAGCGCCCCGTCACCCAAGGCCTGATCGAACCCCTGACGGATGCCGAAATCGCCGCCCACCCCTTCTATTCGGCGGAAGTCATGCGCAAGAATCTTCTCATCGGCGACAAGTATGAGGTGATCGACAAGCTGGCCGCCATCAAGGCACTGGGCTATGATGAATTTTCCTTCTGGATCGACAGCGGTCAGTCCTTCGCGCGCAAGAAGGCCGGGCTCAAACGGTTCATCGAAGACGTCATGCCCGCCCTCGCCTGACCAAAGGGGTTCAGATGGACCGTTTTCAACTCTACATCGATGGCCAGTTTCAGGATGGCGCGGCCACCTTCCCCAGCCTGAACCCCGCCACTGGCACCCCTTGGGCCGATATGCCCGAGGCGCGCGAAGCGCAGGTGAACGCCGCCGTCGAGGCGGCCCACCGCGCCTTTACCTCCGGCCCATGGCCCGCCCTGACCGCCACCCAGCGCGGCAAACTCCTGATGCGCCTCGCCGATCTGGTGACGGATGCCGCGCCGGAACTGGCCCGTCTGGAAACCCGCGACACCGGCAAGATCATCCGCGAAACCACCGCCCAGATCGCCTATGTCGCCGATTACTACCGCTATTACGCAGGTCTGGCAGACAAGATCGAAGGCGCGCATCTGCCCATCGACAAACCGGATATGGAAGTCTGGACCCGCCGCGAACCCGTGGGCGTGGTGGCCGCCATCGTACCATGGAACTCCCAACTCTTCCTCTCCGCCGTCAAGATTGGCCCGGCGCTGGCCGCAGGCTGCACCCTCGTGGTCAAGGCCTCCGAAGACGGCCCCGCGCCCCTTCTGCACTTCGCCCGCCTCATCCATGCCGCAGGGTTCCCCCCCGGCGTGGTCAACATAATCACCGGCTTTGGCCCCACCTGCGGCCATGTGCTGACCACCCACCCAAAGGTCGCCCATATCGCCTTCACCGGCGGCCCCGGCACCGCCCGCGCCGTGGTGCGCAACTCGGCCGAAAACCTCGCCTCCACCTCGCTGGAACTGGGCGGCAAATCCCCCTTCATCGTCTTTGCAGATGCCGATCTGGACTCGGCCGCCAACGCCCAAGTCTCCGGCATCTTCGCCGCAACCGGGCAAAGCTGCGTCGCAGGCTCGCGCCTGCTGGTCGAAGCCTCCATCAAGGACGCCTTCCTCGCCAAGCTGAAGGCCAAGGCCGAGGCGATCCGCATCGCTGCGCCCGACGACATGACCACCGAGGTTGGCCCCCTCTGCACCGCCCGCCAGCGCGACCACATCACCGCGACCATCGCGGCCTCCCTCGCCAAGGGCGCCACCCTGATCACGGGTGGCACCCTGCTTCCCGGCCCCGGCTTCTACTTCCCGCCCACCATCCTCGATTGTTCCACCGCCCCCGACGCGCCCGCGCTATGGGACGAATTCTTCGGCCCCGTCCTCGCGGTCGACACATTCACGACCGAGGCCGAGGCGCTGGCCAAGGCCAATGACACAGCCTATGGCCTTGCCTCCGGGGTATTCACAAAATCTCTGACCCGCGCCCATCGCATGATCCGCGGCCTGCGCGCGGGCGTGGTCTGGGTCAACACCTACCGCGCCGTGTCACCCATCGCCCCCTTCGGCGGCCACGGCCTGTCCGGCCACGGCCGCGAAGGGGGCCTCGCCGCGGCACTGGACTACACCACCACAAAAACCATCTGGCTGCGCACATCCGACGACCCGATCCCCGATCCCTTCGTCATGCGCTGACGTGGTTTCAGGCTTTCACCATCGCCGCAACTGGCCTTAGGGCCAATCGACAATCACAAGTCCAGACGGGCAGGCACGCCCGCCAACCCCTAACAACACCCTGCGCCACAGCCCGCTGCGTGCATACACTTTGCTGCACTGCACGTCTGCACCACGCGCTGCACAGCCGTTTTTATGATTTTCCTGCCGTTTCAGGCCCTTACCACCGCGTCGGCTCCGCCCCCTGACCGATCACCCAAAACCCATCCGCCGCAATCTTCTGCCAAGGCCCCTCGGTCCCATCCGGCCAGCGCACGCGCACCTCCGTTGCCTCCGCCGCGCCCAGCCCGAAATGCTGCCAGCCCAGCACGCCACCGACATGCCCGCCGCCAATCGTCACCTCGCGCTGCTGCACGCGGCCATCGGCCAGCTTCACCTCGACCCAGGCCCCGATCCCATGGCGGTTCGCCCCCGGCATTGACAGCGCGATCTGCACCCAATGCCCTGATTCCGAACCCATATTCCGCCAGACCTGCGCCGGTTCATTGCGGTTGACCACCACCATGTCCAGCCAGCCATCCGCGTTCAGATCGGCCAGTGCCCCCCCGCGCCCCTGCCGGACCGAGGCCACACCCGCCTTGTCACCCGCTTCCATGAAGGTGCCGTCCGGGCGCTGCAACAACAGGTTGTTAGGGTCCGCCATCGCAAAATCCGGCATCGCCCAGACATTGCCCTTCACCACAAAGATATCGGACAGCCCATCATTGTTCACATCCGCAAATTGCGCGTGCCAGGCCGTCGACGGGCGCAGATCATCGCCCGTATAAGGCCGATGCGCCGTGACCCCGGATTTCAGCGCAATGTCGCGATAGCGCGGTTTCGGCGGCCCCTCCGTGGGCACTTCGGCCAGCGTCTGCAACTTGTTGTCGGCCATGCTGGTCAGATAAAATTCGGGGAAGCCGTCGAAATTGATGTCCTCCTGCGCGATCCCCATGCCCCAGATGCGCAGCCGCTGCCACCCATCGGCTTCGGTAAAGGCCACTGGCGGCTGGCCCGGCTCGATCCGCCACATCTGCTCCTGCCCGCCCTTGTAATATTCGCGGTCATTCGACACCCGCAGGTCAGGCGTGCCCTGCCTGTCCCAGTCGGTGAACAGGATCGACAGCGCACAGAACCCCGGCTCCAGCGCCAGCGGCGCGGCAAAGCCCTTGCCGTCGGGGCGATAGAGGTGGTTGGCCGTGCAATTCCCCCAGGGGAAAGCCTCTTCCGTCCGGTCGATATAGGTGCCCACCGCCAAGGTCGGCCAGTCCGCCCCCTTCTCCCAAGTCGCGGCAAAGGCGGTGGACCAAAGGTCCAGCCCGTCAAACCCCCAATCCGCGCTGGCATCCTCGAACCGGCAATCGCCAAGCCCCCGCATCAGCCGGTCATCCCCCACCCGCATCACGGCCAGGTCGATGATCCCGTCGCCATCCACATCGATCGGATAGGCACCAGAGACGGAGTCCATCTCCAGCCCGCTTTCCACAGGGGTCAGGCGGAGGGCGCCGCCCACTTCGCTCTCATTGCGGAACAACCGCGCCGGGGCCGTGCCGCCCGCAGCAAACACCTCAGGCAGTCCATCGCCGGAACAGTCGAACACCGCCGCGCCGCCACCCACCATGAACTCCCATTCCCCGGTAAAGCTGTGCCCAAAACCTGCGGCCTCGGTCTCTTCGACAAAGCGGGGAATGGCCGGGTCCTGCGCCATCGCGGCAGAGGCACTGATGGTGGTTAACAAAAGGCTAAGGGCGCGCATCCGGATCACTTCCATGTCTTCAGGGCATTGACGAAATCCCCGACGCAGGCCCCTTGATCAAGGCCTTTCTCAATCGCGGCGCGGAAGTGGATTCCCCCGTAAAGCCTTGAAATACCGGCTTCATTTGCCGCCGTCCAGAAATCCGGGAAATCGCGCGCCGCAAGCCCGTCATCCACATGGGTGCTGTCGGTAAAGGCAAACCCCTCACCAAAGACCTGCGTCAGAACCTGCGCCACCGCCCCCGACTGGGTGGAATGGCCAGATGGATATTCCGGGAATGGCGGGGTGTTCAACAGCGGCTCCCATTTCGGATCGATCACCTTGCGGATATAGGTAATGGGGCGCAGCAGATCATAGCGAAACTTGTCGCGCCAATTGACGATGAACCCGTCTGATACCGCAATCCCCAACCGCACCAGCGCATCCACTTGGGCCTCCACCGGCGCACCATCCCGCTTGGCAATCTGGAACAGGATTGAAACCCAATGACCGGGCGGCGTGGGCGACAGCATCGGATCATCCGACCAGAACCGCGCGATCTTTTTCTGCTCATCCGTCAGCGTCTTGGAGGTGTCATACACCTCCATCGCCTCGATGAAGAACGGTGATGACGGATCCTCGGAATAGGCGGGCGGCGGCGGCAGCGGGCAGGCCTCGCCATCGGGCAGGATCATCGGTCGGTTCTGGCCCCAGCTCGGCAAAAGCGGGGCCTGCTGCAACTGGATCAGGTTGGTGGGCACCCAATCCTGCGGCTCGCCCCCCAGCGCATAGGTCATTGGAAAACCCATGTTTTCCACCACCGCCCCGCCATCATCGGCGGATGCCGCGATCACATGTTCCGCCAGCGCCAGCCCATAGGCCGCCGACCGTTCCAGCGTCTCGACCTCCACGCCTTCGGCCACCTTCGCCTCCAGCATGGCATTCAGCGCCGCTTTCGCGCGCTGTCCAGTCGGCCCGGTATTAGAGAAATAGACATCCACAGCCCGCGCCATGGCGGCATTCAACACCACGTCATCGGCATAGCTCAGCCCCGGATCACGGGCCGGCACCGGCCCCAACCAGCGCAACTGCCCCGCCAGAGTTTGCAACTCGGGCGATCCAGAGGCCGTCGCCTCATAGGCGATGATTGCGGTGTAGGCAAAGGCACGGCTGGCCACAGGCGGGGTCTGGGTGGGCGTATGGCGCACCAGTTCCAGAATCATGCGATACCAGTTGCCCAGCACTTCGGACCGCTGATCCGCCCCGCCCCCGGCAAATGCCGGAGGCGTGCCGCTCAGACAAGCCGCGACAGCCAAAGCCACATAAAGGCCTTTGAATATGTTCATCTTTCCCCGATCCCTTCAGTGCCTTGGCAGCATCTTCCCGAAACCGAAGCACGATCCGCAGGGCAAAAGCAAGCCCGGCGCAGGGCCGGGCCCTTAGGGCGTGTCGCCCTGAACCGCCCGCCTCCACGCCTCCGCATAAGGCACAAGCGCCGGGTCTGGCAGGATGGCATCCGCCTCAACCACAGGCCGCGCTCCCTGCCCGAACAGCATCGCCGCCCCTAGCGCCGTGCCCGTCCGCGCGGCCGAGGCATGGACGGGCCGCCCCGTGGCCGTGGCGAGCATCTGCAGGAAATGGGGATTGGCGCAAAACGGCCCTTCAATATGGCTAGGCCCGGCCGCACCGATCATCGACAGACATTCCCCCGTCATCAGCGCCAGATAAAAGCCCAGCGCCACCGCCCGCTCGCCCGCATCGGCAGGCGTTACCGCCCAACGGTGGCTGCGGCCCGGAAACGGGCCGCTCTCGCCCACCACGGATGGCAAAAGCATCACGCTGCACCTCAGCACCCGTTCGGCGTCTTGCGCATCGCTCGCCACGACCGATCCATCGCGGATCAGGTCAAACTCGCGCCCGCCCATGAACCGGGCCGACGGCACGGCTTGACCATAGGCGCTGACATTCACCAGCGTGTCCCGCGCCGGGTCCAGCCGCACCGCCGCCCCGCCAATCGCCATGGAAATCACCCAAGTCCCTGTCGAAATAACAGAAAACGGAGCCTTACGTGCCAGAAGATGCGGCAGAAGCGACGCGTTGGAATCATGTATCCCCACCAGCACCGGCACCGCGCCGATCCCCAGATCGGCCTGCAAGTCCGGGCGCAGCACCCCTAAAACCTCCCCCGGACGGCGCGCCGGGGCCATCCGCCCGGCCAGTCCCAGCCGCTCCACCAGCGGCGACCAGTCGCCGGACCACGGGTTCCACAGATCGGTATGGCACCCCAGCGAGCACAGGTCAGATGCCGCCTCTCCGGTCAGCCTGTAGCCCCAGTATTGCGGCCATGTCACCACCTGCGCCACCCGCTCGCGCAGGCCCGCGTCTTGCGCCAGCATCCAGTGCAATTGCGCGCCAAGGTTCAACCCTATGGGCAAAGCGGGGCTTCCCGTCTCGGAAAACGGCGGTCGGATCGCGTCATAGGCCGCGCGCAGGGCATCCGGGCCGGGATGTTCGTAATCCAGCACAGGCGCGGCCAGCCCACCCTCCCGGTCCAGCAGCGCGGCACAGGCACCATGGGTGGTGACGACAATCCCCTCCACCCGCGCCCCACGCGCCAGCCGCCGCAGCGCACCCGACAGAAAGGCCCATTGCCCCTCCACATCGAAATGCGGCCAGGGCGGACCGGGGATCACGGCGTTGGGCTGCGTTTCCACCGCAACCTCTGCCCCCTGCGACAGGTCCACCAGCGCGACCTTCACATTGGTCTTGCCGATATCGATGACGGCGATGGTCTGCATGGCCTATGGCATGTGAAAAACGGTGACCAGCGGCACCGCCACGGGTTCATTGTCGGGCTTTGTTTCCATGATATCCGCCATATGCCCCCACCAGCGCTGCATCACCGGATGCAAGGGCAGATCGGCCATCCCATGACTATCGCTGCGCCACAGCACACCGAACAGATGCCCGGTCTCGCGGTCCAGATGGATCGAATAATCCTGCACCCCCGCCGCCTTCAACAGGTCCACCAGTTCCGGCCAGATCTCATCATGGCGCTTGCGATACTCGGCCTCCATGCCGGGGTTCAGGCGCATCCGGAACGCGTATTTCTCCATCATTTCCCCCGCAACAGACGCGGCACCGCGATCACGCCGATCAGCAGCGCCCCCAGAAAGACCGACATCACGATGCCGGGCACATTCAGCAGGCCAAAACCGAAGGTCACCATCCCCATGATGATCGCGGCCAGCACCACCCCCGGGATCGTCCCCGATCCGCCAAGGATGTTAACCCCGCCCAGCACCACCATCGTCACCACCTCCAACTCCCATCCCGTCGCGATAGAAGGCCGGGTAGAGCCAAGACGCGAGGTCAGGCAGACCGCCGCCACCCCGCTCATCACGCCCGTCAGCAGGAACAGGATGAACCGCACCCGCTGCACCCGGATGCCCGAAAACTGCGCGGCGGTGGCGTTGTTGCCAATGGCATAGACCGCGCGGCCAAAGGTGGACCGGTGCAAAACCGCCCAATAGATCAGGGCGAAAATGGCGAACAGGACCAGTTCGAACGAAATCACCCACCACACGTAACCCTGCCCAAAGAAAGCAAATTCCGGTGGATATCCGTTAAAGGCCTGATCGCCCAGCACGATGAAGGCGATGCCGCGAAACAGGCTCATTGTGCCGATGGTCACCACGATGGATGGCAGGCCCATGCCCGCCACCAGAAAGCCGTTCACCGCGCCGCAGATCAGCCCGGTGCCGATCCCCACCAGCACGATCACCGGCACCCCTGCCCCCGCCGTCATGGCAAGCCCCATCGCGGTCGAGGCCAGCGCGATGATCGAGGCGACGGAAAGATCAATCTCCCCCGCCACGATCAGCATGGCCATGGCAAAGGCGATCATCGCCTTTTCGGTAAAGTTGAAGGTCGCGTCCGACAGGTTCCACGCATTCAGGAAATAGGGCGACAGGAAGGTATTGCCGATGAACACCGCCACCGCCACCACCAGCAGGATCGTCTCCCAACTGCGCAAGGCGCGGCGGATAGGCGAATGAAGCCGGTCAACAACGATCCGGGGGGCGGGCGCGGTCATTGTGCAGCCTCCCGCAGGATCAGGCGGCCTTTGGGTCGCGATTGCGCGGCGTTGAAGGCCACCGCCAAAATGATCGCCGTCCCCGAAATCGCCATCTGCCAAAAGGGCGAAATGCCCACCACCGGCAGCGCATTCTTGATCACGCCAAGGAAGATCGCCCCCAGCATCGCGCCCCAGATGCTGCCCGCACCCCCTGCAATGGCGATGCCGCCAATCACACAGGCCGCCACCACGTCCAACTCGAACCCGCCCGCCACATCGACATAAGCCACCGCATAGCGCGCGACCCAGAGATAACCGGTGAACCCCGCCAGCGCGCCGGAAATCACAAAGGCCCAGAACTGCGTCCGCCCCACATCGATCCCCGCATAGACGGCCGCATGGGCGTTGCCGCCCACAGCATAAAATGCCCGGCCCAGCGCTGTGCGTGTCAACACCACGGCAAAGATCAGGATCGTGGCAATGGCGATCCAGCTCATCACCGGCAGGCCAAGGATCACCATCCGGGGCAGCGCCTTGAACCCATCCGTCATCTCATGCGCGTTCACCCATTTGCCTTCGGTCATCAGGAAGATCGTGCCGCGATAGATGGTCATCGTGCCCAGCGTCACCACGATGGACGGGATGCCCAGCTTCCACACCAGCACCCCATTCACCGCCCCAAGCACCGCCCCCAGCGCGATTGCCGCGCAAAGGATCAAGGGCAGCGGCACCCCTGCCCCGTTCATCAGTGCCGCCACCATCCCCGTCAGTGCCAGATTGGCGGCAACCGACAGGTCGATGCATTTCGTCAGGATCACGATCATCTGCCCGATGGCCAAAAGCATCAGAGGTGCCGTGTCATTGAACACATTGGCCAGATTGCCAGGCGCAACAAAGGCCGGGAACCGCATGGCGATGATGCCGACAGAGACAAGGATCGCCAAGGCCAGCAAGGCCTCACGGCTCTTGAGCACTGTCATGCCCATACCTCCTGCACCGACCAAATTTGTTCGAACAAATTTGCAAAATTCTTCAAAGAATTTTGACCCTCCCCAGTCATGCCGCCACCGCCAATCCTGCCGCCGCGCGGACCAAGGCCTCGGGTGTCATCCGGTCGCCCGCCACCTCATCCACGATCCGGCCTTCCCGCATCACGATCACCCGGTCCGACATGCCCAGAACCTCGGGGATTTCCGACGACACCATGATGATCGCCAACCCCTGCGCCGCCAGTTCCGCCATGAAGGCATGCACCGCCGCCTTGGACCCGATATCAATGCCCTTGGTCGGTTCATCCAGAATGATCACGCGCGGCTTGGTGGCCAGCCATTTGGCGATCACCACCTTCTGCTGGTTGCCGCCCGACAACAGCCCCACATCCTGATCCAGCGCCGCCGCCCGCAGGTCCAGCCGCTGGGTATAGTCGCGCGCCAGCGTCATTTCTTCCGCCATCCGCAGGAACCCCGCCCGGCTGACCGCCCTCAGCGATGGCAGTGTGACATTCTGAAAAATCGGCAAACCCTTCACCGCCCCCTGCCGCCCCCGATCCTCGGGCACATAAACGATGCCCGCCTCGATGGCCTCGGATGTTGAGCGGATCACGCGCACCTCATCATCGATCCGGCAGGCGCCTTTCGATGGGGTGGTGATGCCGAACAACGCCTGCATCACCTCGGACCGCCCCGCGCCGACAAGGCCGTAAAAGCCAAGAATCTCACCACGATGCAGGGTGAATCCGATATCGGCGAATTCCGTCGGATGGCTATAGCCCGACACGGTCAGGACGGGTGGCCCGATATTGTGGTCACGCGCCGGGAAGATCTGATCGACAGACCGGCCCACCATCATCTGTACCAACTGGCCCTCGGTCACATCGGCCATGCGGCCTTCGCCCACGAACTGCCCGTCGCGAAACACGGTGTAGCGGTCGGCGATGCGAAAGACCTCGTCAAACTTATGGCTGATGAACAGGATCGCCTTGCCCTGCGCCTTGAGCGTTTCGACCAACTCATAAAGCTCGTGAATTTCCTTATGGCTCAGCGCGGCCGTGGGTTCATCCAGGATCACCACCCGCGCCTCGATCGACAGCGCCCGCGCGATGGCTACCATGTGGCGCGAGGCGATGCCCAGATCGCCAAGCCGCTGATCCGGGTCCAGCTTGGCCCCGATCTCGGCCAGCAGCCGAACCGCACCTGCGCGCATCTCACGGCGGTCGATCAGGCCGAACCGCCCGCGCGGCGCATGGCCCAGCCAGATGTTTTCCGCCACCGACAATTCGTCAAATAGCACGGTTTCCTGATGGATCGCCGTCACCCCGGCCTTGGCCGCCGCATCGGCGCTGGCAAGGCGGGTTTCGCGACCGTCTATTTCAATCGTGCCTTCCTCGGGCTGATAGATCCCGGTCAGCACCTTCACGATAGTTGACTTGCCCGCACCATTTTCACCGATCAGCGCAGTCACTTCACCGGGATACAGATCAAGCTGCACCGCCGACAGCGCCTTGACGCCCGGGAATGACTTGGAAATGCCGCGCAGACGCAGGACGGGTTCCATCGGGTTCTCTCAGGGGGAAAGGAAAGGCCCCGGGCGGGGGAGCATCCGCCCGGGGACAGCCGATCAGAAGATCGACTTGAACTGGTCGATATTCGACGCGTCATAGGTGAACGGGTCAGACATCGCGGCCTCGTTGCCATCATCCAGCTTGGCCGCGCCCATGCGGCCCATGCCGATTTCAGCGCCCGGTTCTGCCTTGGCGTTGCCCTTCACAAGGTTGTACGAAATCATCGTCGCAGCATAGCCCAGGTCGATGGGGTTCCAGATCGCGAAGGATTTCGTCGCGCCCGACGCCACAGCCCCGGCCATTTCCGACGGCAGGCCAAGACCTGTCACGTTGATCTCGCCGATCTTGCCAGCATCCGTCACGGCCTGCGACGCCGCAAGAATACCCACGGTCGTCGGTGCGATGATCGCCTTCAGGTTCGGATAGGTCGCCATCAACCCCTGCGCTTCGCGATAGGATTTGTCGGCAAGGTCATCGCCATAGACGGTGGCAACAAGGTTGATCCCCGGATAGTTCGGCAGCACCTTCGTGGCCTCTTCGATCCAGATGTTCTGGTTCGTCGCCGTGGCCGAGGCCGACAGGATCGCCACTTCGCCACCCTCGGGCAGGTTGTCGGCAGCCAGCTTGATGATCGTGTTGCCGATCAGCGCGTTGGACGACGGGTTCAGATGCATCATGCGGCCTTCGGGGGCCACACCGGAATCCCAGGAAATCACGGTGATCCCCCGCTCCATCGCCTTTTGCAGCGTGGGAACCAGCGCGTCCTTGTCGTTGGCGGAAACCGCAATCGCGTTCACGCCCTGCGCGATCAGGCTGTTGATCACCTCGATCTGGCCTTCCGCCGTGGTGTCGGTCGGGCCGGTGTAGATGATCTCCACATCCCCCAGCTCCGCCGCCGCTTCTTCCGCGCCCTTGGCGGCGGCTTCAAAGAAGCCGATGCCCAGCGCCTTGACGACGATGGCGATCTTCACATCCTGCGCCGCCGCCGATTGTGCCATCAGCGCGGTCGCAACCGCCGCCGTGGCCAGTGCCTTTTTCCAGATGCTCATGTTTTCCTCCCTATGAGCCGTTTCTTTCCCGCATCAGGCATCGCCTGTGCGCTCCTCCGTCCTGTCGGCAGCGCCCACCCGCGCCACGATCAGCCTGACCTCTGCCGCCTCGAGCATGGCGGCATCGCGGTCGGTGATGCCTTCATCGGTGATGACCGTGCTGATCCGCTTCAACGGGCACAGCAGCAGGCTGGACCGCGCGGCGAATTTCGTACTGTCGGCCAGCACCACCAGTTCATCCGCCTGCCCGATCAGCTTCTGTTCGGCCTGCACCAGCAGCGGGTCGCCTTCCATCAGCCCCAGCGGGCCAAGGCCACGGCACCCCATGAACATGCGCGTGGCATAGAAATGGCGGCTGCCATCCTCATCAAAGGGCGACAGGATGATGTTTTGTTCCCGATAGATCGCGCCCGCAGGCAGCAGCACCGTGTTCTTGGAATGGCGCAGCAGATGTTCGGCAATCGGAAAGCTGTTGGTGAACACCTGACAGCGTTTCGCGCTAAGCGGATGGACCATCTGAAAGGTGGTCGTCCCACCGTTCACGATGATCGCATCGCCATCCGCGCAAAGTTCCACCGCCGCCCGCGCAATCGCACGCTTTTCGGCAAGCCGAATACCTTCGTTCACGCTGAACGGGCGCGCATTGATCCCCACATATTGCGGCGGCGCGATGGATTCGGCCCCACCCCGCACCCGACGCAGGCGCTTTTGCACGTGCAGCGCGGCAATGTCGCGGCGGATCGTGGCCTCGGACGCACCGGTCAGCGTCACCAGATCAGCCACGGTCACCACAGGGCGCCCCTCAATGGCCGACAGAATGATCCGATGCCGTTCGCTTTCGTGCATTGCGTCCTCCGTTGCAGAACAGTTTCCATTGGAATCGCTCACTGTCAATCATTTTCAATCACAGAAATTCATTCTGCGGCGCAGCATGATTGAACATGATCGTTTATGATTGACTTTTGCCTGTTCCTCGGCACATTTGCCACAAGGATCAAGGCAAGAGCGTCAGGGGGGAAGCACATGACCAGAACCGGTAACCGGCTGGAAAACCTGTGGGATGAGGCCCGCGCCAAGGGAATGTCCGAGTCGGAAAAACTGCTCTATCGGTCCAACCTTCTGGGATCGGACAAGCGGGTGACGAATTTCGGCGGCGGCAACACCAGCGCCAAGGTGATGGAACGCGATCCGCTCAGCGGCCAGATGGTGCAGGTGCTCTGGGTCAAGGGGTCGGGTGGCGATATCGGGTCGATGAAGATGGATGGGTTCTCCACCCTCTACATGGACAAGCTGCACGCGCTGAAAGGCCTCTATCGCGGGCTGGCGCATGAAGATGAAATGGTGGGCTACCTGCCCCATTGCACCTTCAACCTGAACCCCCGCGCCGCCAGCATCGATACACCGCTGCACGCCTTTGTGCCCCGCGCCCACGTCGATCATGTCCATTCCGACGCCATCATCGCCATCGCAGCATCCGTCAATTCGCGTGAACTGACGAAAGCGATCTTCGGCGACAGCATCGGCTGGCTGCCGTGGAAGCGACCGGGGTTCGAGCTTGGCCTGTGGCTTGAGAAATTCGCCATCGAAAACCCGAACGCGCGCGGTTGCGTGCTGGAAAGCCACGGGTTGTTCACCTGGGCCGATGATGCGCGCGACTGCTACCTGACGACGCTGGATGTGATCAACATCGCCGCCGACTGGCTGGACGCGCGCACGGCAGGCAAACCCGCCTTTGGCGGCCCCGCCCGCCCCACCCTGCCGACGGAGGAGCGCCGCGCCATTGCCGCCCGACTGATGCCCGCCATTCGCGGCCTGATCTCGAAGGATCGCCACAAGGTCGGCCATTTCGATGACAGCCCCGCTGTCCTTGAATTCGTGGGCTCGCAGATGCTGGGCACATTGGCCCCAATGGGCACATCCTGCCCCGATCACTTCCTTCGCACCAAGATCGCGCCGCTGGTGGTGGATTTCGATCCGGCCAAACCGGACCTCGACGCAACGCTCGCCTCTCTGGCACCCGCAGTTGCCGCCTATCGCGCCGATTACGTCGCCTATCACGACCGCTGCAAACACCCTGACAGCCCTGCCCTGCGCGACCCGAATGCCGTGGTCTATCTGGTGCCGGGCGTGGGCATGTTCACCTTTGCACTCGACAAGGCCACCGCCCGCATCTCTGGCGAGTTCTACGTCAACGCCATCAACGTGATGCGCGGCGCCAGCAGCGTGTCCACCTATCAGGGCCTGCCGGAACAAGAGGCGTTCGACATCGAATACTGGCTTCTGGAAGAGGCCAAGCTGCAACGCATGCCAAAGCCGAAATCGCTGGCGGGCCGGGTGGCGCTTGTCACCGGCGGCGCAGGCGGGATCGGGTCGGCCACGGCCGAGCGCCTGCTGACCGAGGGCGCCTGCGTCATGCTGGCCGATATCGACGCCACCGCCCTCGCTGCCACGGCCGATGCCTTGGCCAAACGCCATGGCCGCGATGTGGTGCGCCATGTGGTGATGGATGTGACGCGCGAAGAGGCCGTTGCCCATGCCTATGCCGAGATGGCGGTGGAATTCGGCGGGATGGATATTCTGGTCTCCAATGCCGGCATCGCCTCATCCGCGCCGATCGAGGACACCACCCTCGCCCTGTGGAACCGCAACATGGATATCCTGTCCACGGGCTATTTCCTCGTCAGCCGCGACGCGTTCCGCCTGCTGCGCAAGCAAGGCATCGGCGGGGCCGTGATCTTCGTGGCCTCCAAGAACGGCCTCGCCGCCAGCCCGAATGCCAGCGCCTATTGCACCGCCAAGGCCGCCGAGATTCACCTCGCCCGCTGCCTTGCCCTCGAAGGGGCCGAGGCAGGCATCCGCGTCAACGTCGTCAACCCCGATGCCGTGCTGCGCGGATCAAAGATCTGGTCGGGCGAATGGCTGGACCAGCGCGCCAGCACCTACAAGACCGACAAGGAAGGTCTGGAAGAGATGTATCGCCAGCGCTCGCTGCTGAAACGCCCGGTCCTGCCCGAAGACATCGCCGAAGGCGTGTATTTCTTCGCATCCGACCTGTCGGCCAAATCGACAGGCAATATTCTGAACGTCGATGCTGGCAACAAGGAAGCCTTCACGCGCTGATGGCGCATCCGGGGGAAAGACCAATGACCAAAGCGTATGAACTTGCGAAAGAAGCCTTTGCCGAATGGGGCGTGGATACCGAATCCGCGCTAGCTGCCCTGTCGGAAATCGCGATTTCGGTCCATTGCTGGCAGGGCGATGATGTGGGCGGGTTCGAACGCAAGTCCGGAACCTCGGGCGGCGGGATTCAGGCCACCGGCAACCATCCCGGCCGCGCCCGCACGCCCGATGAACTGCGCGCCGATCTGGAGTTTGCCTTTGCCAACATCCCCGGTCAGCACCGCCTGAACCTGCACGCCTGCTATCTAGACAGCGCGGAAACCCCCGACCGCGATCAGATCGAATACCGCCACTTCACCCCATGGGTGGATTGGGCCAAGGACAAGGGCCTTGGCCTCGATTTCAACCCCACCTTCTTTGGCCATGCCAAGGCCGATGACAACCTGACCCTTTCGCATCCCGACGCAGGCATCCGCGACTTCTGGATCGACCATGGCCGCCGCTCGCGCGAGATTGCCGCCCGGATCGGGGCGGAACTGGGCAGCCAATGCGTGAACAACATCTGGGTGCCCGACGGATACAAGGACATCCCCGTGGACCGGATGGCCGCGCGGCAGCGGCTCTGGGCCTCGCTCGATGCGATGCTGGCCCCGGCGCATGACCCTGCGGCGCTGCTGGATGCCGTGGAATCCAAGCTGTTCGGGATCGGGGTCGAAGCCTGCACCGTGGGCAGCCACGAATTCTATCTGGGCTATGCCGCCCGCAAGGGAACGGCGCTCTGCCTCGACATGGGGCATTTCCACCCGACAGAGAGCGTGGCCGACAAGCTCTCCTCGGTCGCCCTGTCGATCCATGACATCTTGCTGCACGTCTCGCGCCCGATGCGCTGGGACAGCGACCATGTGGTGGTGCTCAACGATGATCTGCTGGCCATGGCGCAGGAACTGGTCTTTGCGGGCCTGCTGGACCGGACGCGGATCGGGCTCGATTTCTTTGACGCCACAATCAGCCGTACCGCCGCCTGGGTGATCGGCACGCGCAACATGCAAAAGGCGCTGCTCAGGGCGCTCCTTCTGCCGCAGGCACGGCTGAAAGCAGTAGAGGAAAACCTCGATTTCACGGCCCGCCTGCTGTGGACGGAAGAGTTGAAGGACCTGCCCTTCGCCGCCGTCTGGGCCGAATTCTGCGCTCGCAAGGATGTGCCCACCGGCGCTGCCCTGATCAACAGCCTGCACAGCTATCAGAACAGCGTCGCGTCCCGCGGCTAAGGGGCCTACCGGCCCCAAACCACCGCGTTCTCATGCCGCTTGATGAGGTGTTTCAATTCCTCGAACGCGGTGCCGATGTAACTGGCCAGCCGGTCAGCCGCCTGTGACCGGTTGGCCGACGCCCGCCGCAATATGCCAAGGCTACGGTTCGGCTGCGGAATATCCAACGGCAGAACCGTGATCCGGTTCTCCTTGCGCTGCGCGAAGACCACCGAAAACGGCAGCACGGCCAGCGCATTGGTTTCCGCCATGTAGTTGATCACGCTCATCAGACTGCCGCCGGAATAGCGGATGTTGATGTCGGACATGCCATTGGACAGCAGGATCGAATGCAGGTCCGACATCAGCGGCGACCCCGGCAATGGCGCAACCCACGGAAAATCGGAAAGGTCCGATATCTGCAGCCGCCGCTTGCGCAACAGCGGATGGCCCGGCCTGCAGGAAACGATGTTCCGGCCCGGCAAGATCTCGATGAACTCGAACCCCGGCGCGGCTTCCAGCCCACCCATCGGCACGATGCCCAGATCGATCAGATCATTCTCCAGCGCCGAAGACAGGTCCGGCAGGTTGCCATAGCTTTGCTGCACAGTCACATCCGGCTCCAGATTCTGGAAATCGGCCACCATCCGGCTGATCATCGCA
Source organism: Variovorax paradoxus (assembly GCA_943370085.1). Taxonomy (GTDB): domain Bacteria; phylum Pseudomonadota; class Alphaproteobacteria; order Rhodobacterales; family Rhodobacteraceae; genus Paragemmobacter. The sequence continues at coordinate 87,352 of CALRPT020000004.1, forward strand.
TCCATGAAAAACGGCACGCCACCAACCCGCACCAACCCCTTGGTTCCGGTCAGAAACCCCGTCACCGTATCCGACGCCCGCCGCGACGCCGTCAGGATCACCCGCCCATGTGCCGCCAACTGTGCGCCAAGCGCGGTGGCCTGCAACGGCCGCTTGCCCTTGACGAACAGCGGCGCGCCGATCCGCGCCTCCAGCATCGCCAAAGACCGGCTGACCGCAGGCTGGGTCAGCCCCAACCCCTGCGCGCCCGCGCTGATGCTGCCCGCATCCAGCACGGCGGCAAGCTGCATGAGATGTGCCTCGCTCAGTTTCATAACGTTATGGTATAGTGAGCTGCGCAGAAATCATCCTTTTTCGTGAAAATCGGTCCACCTTTGTGCAACGGGAAGGGAGGCCCGATGGACGATGGATGGAGGATCGCCGGAAAAACATGCGCATACGGTCCTTGAGGACCTCGCCTTGCGCGTGGGGCCGGAGGCCCAATCCCGCCTCGCCGCGGCCTTCCTTGCCATCGTCGGCCGCGTCCATGATCTGGTGGCCGACCTTCAACCATCCACCGAAGAACTGAAGGTCGTCATCGATTTTCTGACAGAGGTCGGCCACACCGCCGATGCCCGCCGTCAGGAATGGGTTCTGCTGGCCGATGTGATCGGCGTCTCGACGCGGGTTGAGGATATCAACTGCCCCCGCCCCGATGGCGCCACGCCCAACACGCTCCCCGGCCCCTTCTACCGGATGGATGTCCCCGACCTGCCCCTTGGCGCGAACCTGTCGCGCGACGGGATCGGCGAATCCCTGCATGTCAGCCTGCGCCTGACCGGCCTTGATGGCCACCCGATCCCGCAGGCGCAGGTTGAGGTGTGGCATGCAAATGCCTTTGGTCGTTATGAAAATCAGGATCCCGATCTGCAACCCGAATTCAATCTGCGCGGGCGGTTCACTGCGGACAATGCAGGTCAGGTCACTTTCGAAACCATCAAGCCACGTGGCTATGCCCTGCCCGAGGATGGCCCTGTGGGCCGCCTCCTTATGGCGCTTGGCCTCCGGCTGGAACGCCCCGCGCACCTGCATTTCCGGGTAACGGCACCGGGGTTTCAGACCTTGACCACCCATATCTTCGATCGCCACGACCCGGCCATCGACCGGGACGCGCTGTTCGGCGTCCGGCCCGAACTGCTGGCCGATTTCCGCGCCCGCCCGACAGAAGCGGGCGGCGCAAGACATGAGCTTGATCTGTGCTTCGTCCTCGTCCCCACCGGGGCAGACGCAGCCGCATCCTCCGCACACTCCCGTCTATCAAGAAAGGAACATTGAAATGGTTCAGGCCCTTGTCAGCGGCTACCATCACCTGACCCTGTCCACCGACGGCGCGCAGGAGGATTACGATTTCTACACCAAGACGCTGGGCCTCTATTCGGTCAAGCGTACGGTTTTGTTCGATGGCACCATCCCGGTCTATCACCTTTACTACGGGTCGCGGCACGGCGACGCGTCGACCATCATCACCACCTTCCCCTTCCGCAAGCCAGGCATCTATGGCCGTCGCGGCACCAACCAGACGCGCACGATCATGCAGTCGATCCCCGTGGGCGCGGCGGATTACTGGGTGGACAGGCTCAATGCCGCCGGCATCCCCGCCACCAAGGGCAGCCGCTTCGGCCTGACCCGCGTGCTCTTCGCCCATCCCTGCGGCATCCCGCACGAGCTGGTGGAAAACCCCGGCGACACCCGCATCCCTATCGTGAACGACGCCGCCGGAACCACGGCGCAGACTGCGATCAAGGGCATCTACGGCGCGGGCATCGCCGTGTTCGACATTGATTCCATGAATGAATTCGTCGAAGGCGGCGTCGGCTTGAAGCGTGAGGCCAGCAGCGATGAAGGCCGGATGTATTCCGTTCCCGATAACCTCGGCCCCCATTCGGTGGTGGAAATCGTCGAAGACCGCACCTCGCGCCAAGGCACCTGGATGCTGGCGGGCGGCACCGTTCACCACATGGCGCTGAACACGGGAACCGAAGAAAACCAGATCGCGCTGAAGGCCCGGCTGGAAGGCATGGGCTTCACCGACGTGTCCGAACAGAAGGACCGCAACTACTTCAAGTCGATGTATGTCCGCAGCCCCGGCGGCGCGCTGTTCGAAATCGCATGGACCGTGCCGGAAGGCTGGGCCAAGGACGAAGCCCCCGATGCCATCGGCCAGTCGCTGGTCTTCCCGCCGTGGTTCGAAGATCGCCGCGCCGAACTGATGCAGGGTCTGGAAGAGGCGGCATTCTGAAGATGGCCGACACGCTGCATCTTGGGGCGGATCTGGCACAGGCAAAGGCGGTTTGCGTCTTTGTCCATGGCCGTGGCCAAAGCCCTGAGGAGATGGCGGATCACGTGATCCGCCATCTGCCGCAGGATCACGCCTATCTGCTGCCCCGCGCTGCGGGCGCGTCATGGTATGCCGCCCGCGCCGTCGATCCGCTGACGGATGACACGCGCGCCGCGCTTGGCGCATCCCTCGCCCAACTGCGCGGCGTCATCGCGGCGGCGCGGGCAGCCGCAACCGCGCCGCTGGTGCTGGCAGGGTTTTCGCAAGGGGCCTGTCTGTCGCTGGAACTGGCCTGCAGTGGCCAATCCTCTCCCGACACGGTCGTTGCCTTCACGGGCTGTCGCGTCGGCACCGCCACCGACAACCGCCCCCGCGCTCTGCCACGCGGCCTGCCTGTCTATCTGACCGGGGGTGATGCCGACCCGTGGATCCCCGTGTCGGCCTTTGCCGAGTCGGTGGCCGATCTTGGCACCCAAGGCGCGGCCCTGCGCGCCGATCTTTTCCCCGGTCGCGGACATGAGGTTGGCGCCCCGGAACGTGCCATGCTGGCCTCTGTCCTGACAGACCTTGCTTCGGGCCGTCCGCCCGGATTGGCGGCCCCCAGATGACCCGCACCTTCACCTTCCCCGGCCTGACCACCCGCGTCGTGTTCGGATCGGGCACCCTGTCCCAGGTCGGGGATGAGGTCGCGCGCCTGGGCCATTCCCGCGCCCTCATCCTCTCCACCCCGCATCAGGCCGATCAGGCGCAGGCGCTGGCCACAACACTCGGCCCCCTCGCCGCAGGCGTCTTTGCCGGAGCAGCGATGCACACGCCGACCGACATCACCGCAACGGCAATCACCGCCTATACGGACAGCGGCGCCACCTGCGTGATCAGCCTCGGCGGCGGCTCCACCACCGGTCTCGGCAAAGCCATCGCCGTCCGCACCGGGGCGGATCAGGTGGTGATCCCCACCACCTATGCCGGGTCGGAAATGACCGACATCCTTGGCGAAACCGCAGGCGGCGAAAAAACCACCCGCCGCGATCCCGCCATCCGGCCGGAAGTCGTAATCTATGACGTGGACCTCACCCTCACCTTGCCCGTCCCGCTCACCATGACCTCGGCGCTCAACGCCATCGCCCACGCGATGGAGGCCTTCTACGCCCCCGACCGCAACCCGGTGGTCGAGGCGATGTGCCGCGATGCGATGCGCGCTTTCCACATCGCGCTGCCCGTGCTGAAAGACGATCCCCAGAACCGCGACGCGCGGGCCGAGGCGCTCTATGCCGCGTGGTGCTGCTCCACCGCGCTGGGGCAGGTCAGCATGGCGCTGCATCACAAGCTGGCCCATGTGCTGGGCGGGTCTTTCGGGATGCCGCATGCGGAAACCCACGCGGTCCTGCTGCCCCACACCACCGCGTTCAACGCCGCCGCCGTGCCCGACTTGCTGACCCCTATCTCAGACGTCTTTGGCACCCCTGCAGGCGCGGGCCTGTGGGATTTCGCAGCCCGCATCGGCGCGCCCCTGCGCCTTGCCGATCTGGGGCTGCGCGAACCCGATCTCGACCGCGCCGCCGATATCGCGCTGAAGAACGCCTATTGGAACCCGCGCCCCTTCACCCGTGACGATATCCGCGACCTGCTTCAGGCGGCCTTCGAAGGACGTCGCCCAACCATCTGAAATCAAGAGACAACTGAAATTCAAGGGAGGAACACCATGCTGACCAGACGGAAATTCCTGCACTCCACCGCCGCCACCGGCCTGACGATCGCCGCATCCGGCCTCGCCGCCCCCGCCATCGCGCAAGGGGCCAAGATCAAGCTGGGCTATGTCAGCCCGCAATCCGGTCCGCTGGCCGGGTTTGCCGAAAGCGATGATTACAACATCAAAGCCTTCCTCGCGACAGAGGCAGGCAAGAACTTCGAAGTGATCGTCAAGGACAGCCAGTCCAACCCCAACCGCGCGGCGGAAGTGGCCAAGGAACTGATCGTATCCGATGAGATCGACCTGATGCTCGTCGCCTCCACCCCCGAGAACACCAATCCCGTCGCCACCACCTGCGAAGCCGAAGGCGTGCCCGTCATCTCGACCAAGGCCCCCTGGCAGCCGTGGTTCATCGGCCAGCAGGGCAACCCCGGCGACCCGGCAAGCTGGAAGCCCTTCGACTTTGCCTTCCACTACTTCTGGGGGCTTGAGGACGTCATCGCCGTCTTCCTGAACATGTGGAACCAGATCGAGACGAACAAGATGGTCGGCGGCCTGTTCCCCAATGACGGCGACGGCAATGCCTGGGGCGATCCGAATGTGGGCGTCGGCCCCGGCTTTGCGGCGGCTGGCTATCAGCTTACCGATCCGGGCCGCTATCAGAACCTGACCGATGATTTCAGCGCCCAGATCAACGCCTTCAAGGCCGCGAATGCCGAGATCGTCACCGGCGTTGTGATCCCGCCCGATTTCACCACCTTCCGCAATCAGGCGATCCAGCAGGGCTTCAGCCCCAAGATCATCACCGTGGCCAAGGCCATCCTCTTCCCGCAATCGGTGGAAGCGTTGGGTGAGGCCGGGCATAACCTGTCGTCCGAAGTGTGGTGGTCCAACACCCATCCGTTCAAATCCTCGCTCACCGGCATGTCGGCAGCGGACCTTGCCGCCGATTTCACCGCGCAAACCGGGCGGCCGTGGACGCAGCCCATCGGCTTCATCCATTCGCTGTTCGAGGTGGCGACCAACGTTATGGGCCGCGTCAGCGACCCGACCGATGCCGAAGGCGTGGCTGCGGCCATTGCCGCCACCAACATGGATACGATGGTGGGCAAGATCGCATGGGATGGCGCGGGCCTGCCGCCCTTTGCCGCCACCAACGTCTGCAAGACGCAACTGGTGGGCGGCCAATGGCGGCGCAATGCCGACGGCACTTTCGCGCTGGTCGTGGTCGACAACCAGACCGCGCCGAACATCCCCACCGGCGGCGTCATGGAAGCGCTGGCCTGATCCCCTGCCCCGGCCCCGGCCCGCTTCAGGGCCGGGGTCACCTATCGGAGCGGTGCATGACCATCCTCGACCTCAACGACGTGTCCAAAAGCTTCGGCGCCCTCAAGGTGACCGATGCCGTCTCCTTTTCCGTGCCGCGCGGGCAGGCTTTGGGCATCATCGGGCCGAACGGAGCGGGCAAATCCACCCTTTTCAACCTGATCACAGGCAATATCGCGCCGGATACGGGCCGGATCACCTTCCTCGGTCAAGACGTCACCCGCCGCCCCGCGATGGACCGCGTCCGCATGGGCGTGGGCCGCAGCTTCCAGATCCCCCAGCCCTTCGAAGGGCTGACCGTCTACGAAAACCTCGCCGTGGCCGCCAGTTTCGGGCAGGGCAAGTCCGAGGCTGCCATCACCGATGACTGCGTGCGCATCCTGCACGACACCGAACTCCTCCGCCTTGCCAATACACCCGCAGGGGCGCTGTCTCTGCTCGACCGCAAGCGTTTGGAACTCGCCCGCGCCATGGCCACGGGGCCGGAACTCCTGCTGCTGGATGAAATCGCAGGCGGCCTGACCGAGGGCGAATGCAAGGCGCTGGTCGCCACGATCAAGGGCCTGCACGCGAAAGGAATGACAATCATCTGGATCGAACATGTCCTGCACGCCCTGACCGCCGTGGTGGAACGCCTCCTGGTTCTCGACTTCGGTCGCGTCATCGGCATCGGCGAGCCTGAGGCGATCATGGCCAGCAAGGAAGTGCGCGAAATCTATCTGGGGATCGAGGCATGACCCTGCTGGAAACCAAAGGCCTGACCGCCAGCTACGGCCAATTCCGCGCCCTGTTCGGCGTGGATGTTTCCCTTTCGGCAGGCGAAACCGTCGCCATCATTGGCGCGAACGGCGCGGGCAAATCCACCCTTCTCCGTTCCATCACTGGCGTTTTGCGAAATGACGCGGGCATGGTCCTGCACCGGGGCGAAGCCATTGGTGCATTGCCAGCCGAGATCGTCATGCAACGCGGCATCGCCATGGTGCCAGAGGGGCGCAAACTGTTTCCCTCCCTCTCGGTCGAGGAAAACCTCAAGATCGGCGGTCAGGTCCGCCGCGCAACAGGCCCTTGGAACCTTGAGGCGATCTACGATCTCTTCCCCATCCTGCGCGAAAAGCGCAACGTCCCCGGCACGGCGCTTTCGGGTGGCCAGCAACAGATGGTGGCCATTGGCCGTGCCCTCATGTCCAACCCCGAGGTGCTGCTCTGCGACGAGATCAGCCTCGGCCTCGCGCCCGTGGTGATCCGCGACATCTATGCCGCCATGCCGCGCATCAAATCCTCAGGCGCGGCCATCATCGTGGTGGAACAGGATATCGGCCGCGCGCTTTCGGTGGCCGACCGCGTCTATTGCATGATGGAGGGGCGCGTCACCCTCTCCGCCCCGGCGGCCACGGTCAGCCGTGAGGCCATCCACACTGCCTATTTCGGAGCCGCCGCATGATCTGGATCGATACCCTTGTCCAAGGCATCCTGCTGGGCGGTCTCTACGCGCTCTTCGCCGCAGGCCTTTCCCTTGTCTTCGGGATCATGCGTCTGGTGAACCTCGCCCATGGCGACATGATCATCTTCGCGGCCTTCGCCATCCTGCTGATCACCGGCAGCCTCGGCCTGAACCCTTTCCTTGCCGCGCTGATCGCGGCCCCCTTGATGTTCGCGCTCGGCTGGGCGTTGCAACGCTTTGTCCTCAACCGCGTACTTGGCAAGGATATACTTCCCCCGCTTCTGGTGACCTTCGGCCTGTCCGTCGCCCTGCAGAACGGGATGCTGGAGGCCTTCTCGGCCGACAGTCAGCGCATCCCCGCAGGCCCACTGGAAAGCGCCTCGGTCAACCTCGGGATCGTCACCGTGGGCTGGATGCCGCTTCTGACCTTCGCCACCGCCATTGCGGTGATCGTGGGGCTGAACCAGATCTTCTACCGCACCGCCCTTGGCCGCGCCTTCCGCGCCACCAGCGATGATCCCGTTACGGCCAGCCTGATGGGCATCGCACCGAAAGGCATCTTCGCCATCGCCACGGGCCTCGCCATGGTCGTGGTCACCATCGCCGCACTTTACCTTGGAATGCGGGCCAATTTCGATCCCTCCATCGGCCCGGCCCGCCTGATCTATGCCTTCGAGGCGGTCATCATCGGCGGCTTGGGCAGCCTGTGGGGCACCCTGGCAGGCGGCATCATCATCGGCGTGGCCCAAACCATGGGCGCGGCGATCAACCCCGAATGGCAGATCCTGTCCGGTCACATCGCCTTTCTGATCGTGCTCCTGATCCGCCCGCGCGGCCTGTTCCCAAGGGCGGTGGATTGACATGACCCACCGCGTCGTCACCCGCACCCGCACCGGCACCATCGCTGGCATCGCAGCGCTTGCGCTGATCGTGATCGGCCTCGCCCTACCCGCCATCGCCCCACGCGCGCTTATTCAGGACCTGTTCACGATCCTCACCCTGCTCACCCTGGCGCAACTCTGGAATCTGCTCGCCGGGTACGGCGGCCTTGTCAGCGTGGGCCAGCAGGCCTTTGTGGGCATAGGCGCCTATGCCATGTTCGCAGGCGTCATCCTGATGGGGCTGGACCCGATCCTTGCCATCCCGCTGGGTGGCCTTGCCGCACTTGCCCTTGCCATCCCCACCGCCTTCTTCGCCTTCCGCCTGCAAGGGGCCTATTTCGCCATCGGCACCTGGGTCATCGCCGAGGTGACCCGCCTGCTCGTCGCCCAATGGAAGGCGCTGGGCGGCGGCACCGGCACCTCCCTTCCGCGCGAGGCGACGTCGGATATCATCGGGGTCGAGGCGATCCGCACCCTGTTTGACGTGCGCGAAGCAGCCGCGCGTGACATCCTGGCTTATTGGCTGGCGCTGGCACTGGCCGCGCTGACCATCGCCGCGATCTACTGGCTCTTGCGCAACCGCCTTGGCCTCGCCCTCGCCGCCGTCCGCGACAATACCGAGGCCGCAAAATCCGTGGGCGTCGATGCGCGCCGCATCAAATGGGCGGTCTTCCTGATCGCCGCCTTCATGACCGGCCTCGTCGGCGCGCTGGTCTATGTCCAGACCGCCCGCATCTCGCCCGATGCCGCCTTCAGCGTGATCGATTGGACGGCCTATGTCATCTTCATCGTTGTCATCGGCGGCATCGGCCGGATCGAAGGCCCGATCGTCGGGGTCATCGTCTTCTACATCCTGCAATCCACGCTGGCCGATTATGGCGCGTGGTATCTGCTGACGCTCGGGCTTATCGCCATCGCGGTGATGCTCTTTGCCCCGCGCGGGCTCTGGGGCCTGTTGTCCGACAAGACCGGGCTGCACCTGTTTCCCGTCCAGCGCAGGCTGGAAGGCATTGATCTGAATGGAGGAAAATGATGGCGGATATTTCCACGGATGTGCTGGTGATCGGCACAGGACCGGCCGGATCGGCCACGGCGGCGCTGCTGGCCAGCTATGGCGTCGAAGTGATGGTGATCAACCGCTATCGCTGGCTGTCGAACACCCCCCGCGCCCATATCACCAACCAGCGCACGATGGAGGTGCTCCGCGATCTGGGCGCCGAGGTGGAGGCCGAGGCGATGATGCATGCCGCCCCCCAACACCTGATGGGCGAGAACGTCTTTTGCGAAAGCCTGGCCGGGGAAGAGCTTGGCCGGATGAAAAGCTGGGGCACCTCGCCCCTGTCCAAGGCCGAACACCTTCTGTCCAGCCCTTGCGAGATGAACGATCTGCCGCAAACCTTCATGGAACCCATCCTGTTCAAGACCGCCTGTTCGCGCGGTGCGCAGGCCCGGATGAGCACGGAATATGTCAGCCATGAACAGGACGCGGACGGCGTCACCACCACCTGCCGCGACCGGCTGACGGGCAAGACCTTTACCGTGCGGTCGAAATACCTTGTCGGTGCCGATGGCGGCAACAGTCTGGTCGCCGAACACCTCGGCCTGCCGTTCGAGGGCAAGATGGGCGTGGGCGGGTCGATGAATATCCTGTTCCGCGCTGACCTGTCGCGCTACGTCGCGCATCGCCCCTCGGTCCTCTACTGGGTGATGCAGCCGGGTGCCGATGTCGGCGGCATCGGCATGGGCCTGGTCCGCATGGTGCGCCCATGGAACGAATGGCTCATCGTCTGGGGCTATGACATCAACCAGCCCGCCCCGGTGGTGGATGCCGCCATGGCCACGCAGGTGGCGCGGCAACTGGTGGGCGATCCCGACCTTGAGATTGACCTCATCTCCGCCAACACCTGGACGGTGAACAACTGCTTTGCCACCCACATGCAAAAGGGCCGCGTCTTCATCATGGGCGACGCGGCGCATCGTCACCCGCCGTCGAACGGGCTTGGGTCAAACACCTCGATTCAGGATGGCTACAACCTTGCGTGGAAACTGGCAGCGGTGGTCAAAGGGCAGGCCACGCCCAAACTGCTGGACAGTTACAGCACGGAACGCGCCCCCATCGCCCGCCAGATCGTCACCCGCGCCAACCAGTCCATCGCCGAATTCGGCCCGATTTTTGAGGCCTTGGGAATGGATGGCGGCGTCGACCATGACAAGATCCAGCGCAGCATGGCCGCTCGCTGCGACGCCACCCCGGCCGCCGAAGCGCAGCGCGAAGCCCTGCGAAAGGCTATCGAATTCAAGAAATACGAATTCGATTGCCACGGGGTCGAGATGAACCAACGCTACGCATCCGGCGCGGTGGTGACCGATGGCCAGCAGCCCCCCGCCCCCAACGCGGATATGGAACTGCACTATCAGGCCACCACCTATCCCGGCGCACGCCTTCCCCATATCTGGCTGTTCGACCGCAACGGCACCAAACACTCCACCCTGGACCTGACCGGCAAAGGCCAGTTCACCCTGATCACCGGCATCGGCGGCGAGGGTTGGATCGCTGCGACAGAGGCCTTGTCAAAGAACCTCAACCTGCCGATCCGTATCGTCAAGATCGGCCCCCGCTGCCCGATCGAGGATCATGGCGGCGACTGGGCCCGCGCCCGCGAAATCCGCGATGCGGGCTGCCTGCTTGTCCGCCCCGACCAGCACGTCGCATGGCGCGCCGACACTCTCTCCGCCGATCCGCAGGCCGATCTTTCCCGCGTCCTGCACGCCATTCTGGGACACTGACCATGAGCACCGAACAGGGTTTCTTCACCGAGGCCGACAGCGCCGAAGTCGTCATCAGCCGCAACGCCAACGCGCAGGACGAACGCCTGAAACAGGTGATGGCCGTCATCACCCGCAAACTGCATGAGGCGGTCAAGGAAATCGAACCAACCGAAGAGGAATGGTTCCGCGCGATCATGTTCCTGACCGACACAGGCCATATGTGCAACGACTGGCGGCAGGAATTCATCCTGCTCTCGGATGTGCTTGGTGTGTCGATGCTTGTCGATGCGATCAACAACCGCAAACCATCAGGGGCGTCGGAATCCACCGTCCTCGGCCCCTTCCACGTCACTGACGCGCCGGAACTGCCGATGGGGGCCAATATCTGCCTCGATCAAAAGGGCGAACCGATGCGCGTGCATGGCCGCATCCTCGACACCGACGGCAACCCGATTGCCGGGGCCAAGATCGACGTCTGGCAGGCCAATGACGAAGGCTTCTACGACGTGCAGCAAAAGGGCATCCAGCCCGATTTCAACCTGCGCGGCGTGTTCCGAACCGGGGCGGACGGCTGCTATCATTTCCGCGGCGTTAAGCCGAAATTCTACCCCATCCCGGATGACGGCCCGGTGGGCAAGCTCTTGGCCCAACTGGGCCGCCACCCCTATCGCCCGGCACATCTGCATTACATCGTCGAAGCACCGGGCTTTGATCGCCTCGTCACCCACATCTTCGACCCCGACGATCCCTATATCCGCTCCGACGCCGTCTTTGGCGTGAAGCAAAGCCTGATGGCCAAATTCCAGCCTGTCACCGACCTCCAATTCGCGAAAGCCGCAGGCTTTGAAGGCCCCTTCCTTGACCTCGATTTCGATTTCGTCCTGTCGCGTTCCAAGACATGACCGAACCCTGCATCCTCTGCGTGGCCATAACCGGCTCACTGCCCACCAAGGCCAACAACCCGGCGGTGCCGATCAGCATCGCCGAACAGATCGAAAGCACGCATGAGGCGTTTGAGGCCGGGGCCTCCATCGCCCATTGCCACGTGCGCGATGACGCGGGCAAACCCACCAGCGACCCCGACCGCTTCGCCCGGCTGCAAGAGGGACTGCGCAAGCATTGCCCCGGCATGATCATCCAGTTCTCCACCGGCGGGCGCTCCGGCGCGGGGCGCGAAAGGGGCGGCATGCTGCCCCTGCGCCCCGATATGGCCAGCCTAACGGTGGGATCGAACAACTTTCCCACCCGCGTCTATGAAAACCCGCCCGATCTGGTGGACTGGCTCGCCTCCGAGATGCTGGCTTACGGCGTGAAGCCGGAAATCGAGGCCTTCGATCTGTCCCACATCGTGCAGGCCGCTGCCATGCAGCGCGACGGGCGGCTGAAAGGCCCGCTTTATGTGCAATTCGTCATGGGCGTCAAAAACGCCATGCCGGCGGATGAGCCGATCTTCGATTTCTACATCGAAACCCTGCGCCGCCTTGCCCCCGATGCCCAATGGTGCGCCGCAGGCATCGGCCCTGCGCAATACCTGATCAACGACTGGTGCATCCGCAAGGGCGGGCATACCCGCACCGGGCTGGAGGATAACGTGCGTCTGGACCGCGACACCCTCGCCCCATCCAACGCGGCACTCGTGCGCCGCGCGGCCGATCTTTGCGCAGGCTATGGCCGCCCCGTTGCCACCCCCGCACAGGCGCGCGCAATCCTGAGCCTTCCCACCCCGGCCTGACCCCCGCTCCCTGACAAGACCACGCCCACGACACGGTGCCGCAGCACATTGAATTCTGCCGCGGGCGCAACATCTGTCGCCCTCGGCAATCCAAGGCACCACCCATGACCAACCCACCCCTTGCCACCCGCGCCGCCGGACTGGCCCGCCTGCAGGCCTTCGTCCCGGCCATGGGCCGGCGCTATGCCAATGGCCGGAACTACGACCTTGGCGCCGGGCGGCACACGGCCGTATCGCTCCTCTCCCCCTATATCCGCCGCCGTCTGGTGACCGAACAGGAGGTCACCGCCGCCGCCCTTGCCGCGCACGGCCCCGAACACGCCGAGAAATTCGTCGAAGAGGTGATCTGGCGCGGCTATTTCAAGGGCTGGCTGGAACGCCGCCCGCAAGTCTGGACCAGCTATCAGCACGGCCTGATGGCCGATCTGGCCGCGCTGGACCGCGACCGCCGCCTGCGCCGCGATGTGACCCGCGCGCAGGACGGGCAGACCGGGCTCGCCTGTTTCGATGCCTGGGCCGAAGAGCTGGTCCAGACCGGCTATCTGCACAACCACGCGCGGATGTGGTTCGCCTCGATCTGGATCTTCACGCTGGAACTGCCCTGGCGGCTTGGCGCGGATTTCTTTTACCGCCACCTGCTGGATGGCGACGCCGCCGCCAACACGCTGGGCTGGCGCTGGGCAGCGGGCCTGCACACGCGCGGCAAACCCTATCCTGCCCGCGTTGACAATATCACCACCTTCACCCATGGCCGCTTTACCCCACGCCCCACCGATCTGGCCGACGTCACCGAAGGGCTGGAATCGACAGAACCCTACGGCCTGCCCTCTGTGCAACCCCTGCGCGCCATGAACCCGCCGCAGAAAGGCAAGCCCACCGCCCTGCTCATCACCGATGAGGATTGCCGGATCGAAGATTTCGACCTTGCCGCGCTGGACATCTGCGCATCCGCCACCCTCACCGGCAGCCACCTCCGCTCCCCCCTCGCCGTGGCCGAAGCCGTGACTGCCTTTGAAGCACAGGCTCTGGCCGATACAGCCTCCCGCGCGGGTGTCTCCCCGACCGCGCTCAGTGCCGATCACCCTGACAGTCTGGCGAAATGGGCCGCGCAAAGCGGCGCCACACAGATCGTCACACCCTATGTCACGCGCGGGCCCCTGTTCGATTGGATCACCGAAGCCACCCCCTATCTGGCCGCGCGCCGCATCACCCTGACGGAATGGCAACGCGACTGGGACCGCGCCATCTGGCCCCACGCCACCGCTGGCTTCTTCAAGGTGAAACAGCAAATCCCCCAGATCCTGAACCAGATGGTGCCTGCATGATCCCCGTCGCGATCATCGGGGCCGGGATGGCAGGGCTGGCCTGTGCGCGGCATCTGGCGCAAGCGGGCCTTGCGCCCGTGATCTTTGACAAGGGGCGCGGCATCGGCGGCCGCCTCGCCACGCGCCGGGCCGATGGCCTGCAATTCGATCATGGCGCGCAATATGTGAACGCCCACACACCGGGCTTTGCCGCGCTATTGGCCGAACTCGCCGATACCGGGGCCGCCGCGCTCTGGCCGGATGGAACCGGCCGCAGCCACACGGTCGGCACCCCCGGCATGGCGTCACTCGCCAAGGCGATGGGCACCGGCCTGACCATCCACCAGAACGCGCAAGTCACCGCAATCACGCGCAGCGGCGAGGGTTGGTGCTTGCGCATCGGCGATACCGACCATCTCGCCGCGCGTGTGGTCATCACCGCCCCCGCGCCGCAGGTCGCCCCGCTTCTGGGACAGGATCATCCCTTGGCGCAGGCGCTCTCGGCCGTCCGTCTGGCCCCCTGCCTCACGCTCATGGCCGCGATCCGTGCGCCCGCCCCGTTCATCACCCGCAACCAACCCGATGATGATCTGGCTTGGATCGCCCAAGACAGCAGCAAACCCGGCCGCCCCACAGGCGAGGCCGTAGCATGGGTCGCACAGGCCAGCCCCGCCTTCAGCCTGCAGCATCTGGAAAAAGACCCCGCCGCCATCACGGCGCTGATGCTGCCCCTGCTGTGCGAACGCTTGAGCGCAAGCCAAGACGCCGTCACCCACGCCGCCGCCCATCGCTGGCGCTACGCCCGCGTCACCGCGCCTCTGGGGCAACCCTTTCTCGCCACGCCCGATGCCACACTCTACCTCGGCGGCGACTGGTGCCTTGGCCCAAGGGTCGAGGCCGCATGGACGAGCGGCACCGCCATCGCCAGCGACATGCTGGCCCAGGTCGCATGATCGCCGACCCCCACATCGCGCGCCTGCTGGCGCTGATCCGCGCGGCGCTGCACCCGCCTGCGGGGGCCGGGCGCATCGCGCTGGCGCTGACCCTCGGGATCATCTGCCACACGGTCTTTGCGCTGGCCGTTCTGGCGATGATCGTCGCCATGTTCTTCGGCCTCAGCCAAAGCTTCGGGTCCGTGCCATGGCCATGGGCCATCCTCGCCAATGCCGCCCTGATCGCGCAATTCTCGCTGGCCCATTCGCTCTTGCTCACTGGCCCCGGCGGGCGGCTGCTCGCCCGCCTGATCCCCGGCCCCCATGGCAAGACGCTGGCCACCACCACCTATGCCATCATCGCATCGAGCCAACTCCTCGCCCTTTTCACGCTCTGGACGCCGTCGGGGATCATCTGGTGGCAGGCCGAAGGTGCGGCCCTGTGGCTGATCACCGCCGCCTATGCGGCAAGCTGGCTTTTGCTCCTCAAGGCCAGTTTCGATGCCGGGGCCGAGGTTCAATCCGGCGCCTTGGGCTGGATGTCCCTGATGGCGCGCATCCGCCCGGTCTTTCCCGACATGCCGACGACAGGCCTCTTCCGCATCATCCGCCAGCCCATCTATGTGGCCTTCGCCCTGACACTCTGGACAGTCCCCGTCTGGACCCCGGATCAACTGGCCCTCGCGCTCAGCTACACCGCCTATTGCCTGCTTGCCCCCCGGCTCAAGGAACGCCGCTTCGCCGCCCGCTATGGCGACCGGTTCCTGCGCTACCGCGCCCGTGTCCCCTATGCCCTGCCCCGCCGCACGCCCGCCAAGGACCAGACCCATGCGCAATGACCTCACGATCTATGACCGCGTCGCCGATCAATGGTGGTCGGACGATATCCGCTGGGTCCGTACGCTGAAAAACCTCGTTCCCGGCCGTCTGTCCTGGTTCGACAAACACATCGACTGGCAGGGAAAGGACGTGCTGGATCTGGGCTGCGCCGGGGGTTTCATGGCCGAGGCCATGGCCCTGCGCGGCGCCAATGTCACCGGCATAGACCCAGCCGCCGAGGCGATCGACGCCGCCCGCCGCCACGCCCGCACCTCCGATCTCCGCATCGGCTATGATGTGGGCGTGGGCGAGGCGCTGCCCTATGACGCGCACACCTTCGATGCCGTGGTCTGTGTCGATGTTCTGGAACATGTCAGCGATCTCAACCACGTGCTGGCCGAGGTGACGCGCGTCCTGCGCCCGGGTGGCCTGTTCCTGTTCGACACGATCAACCGCAATCCGCTGGCCCGTCTGGCCACGATCACGGTGGCCGAGGATATCCTGCGCCTGCTCCCGCGCGGCACACATGACCCGGCCCTTTTCATCAAGCCGAGCGAATTGCACCATGCCCTGACGGGTGCCGGGCTGGTCCCCGGCCCCACCACCGGCCTTGGCCCGCGCGGCCTGAACCGCAGGCTGGACCTGACCTTCGGCCCCCTGCCGCTGACCGCGATCCTCTACATGGGGATCGCGCGCAAACCGCTGACCGCGTGATCAGGCGGCGTCCTGCCCGCCCTTCACCCCGGTGATGTAGCTGACGATATCATTGCCGTCGGTTTCATCCTTCCGCAGGCTGGCCACGATCCGGCCTCGGCGGAACACCACGATCCGATCCACCAGATCGAACACCTGCCGCAGATTGTGCGAGATCAGCACCAGAGGCACCCCCCGCTCCTTCAGCCCCCGGATGATGTTTTCCACCTGTGCGGTTTCCTGCACGCCCAGCGCCGCCGTGGGTTCATCCATGATCACCAGCTTGGATGCAAAGGCCGCCGTCCGCGCAATCGACACACATTGCCGCTGACCGCCGCTCATGTTCCGGATCGGGTTGTCCACATTGGGGATCTTCACCGCCGTGGTCTTCAGCGCCTCCAGCGTGCGTTCCCGCATTGCCTTGCGGTCCAGAATGGAAAACGGGCCAAGGCGAAAACGGAACAACTCCCGCCCCAGAAACAGGTTCGACGGTACGTCCAGATCATCGGCCAGCGCCAGCGTCTGGAACACGGTTTCAATCCCGGCCTCGCGCGCCTCCAGTGGCCCCGCGAAATTCACCTCGCGCCCGTCAAAGAAGATCTGCCCCGCGCTTTTCTGCTCCACCGCCGTGATCTGGCGCACGAAGGTGGATTTCCCCGCCCCGTTATCGCCCACCACGGCCACATGTTCCCCTTTGCGCAGGATGAAATCGGCATCCTCCAGTGCATGCACCCCGCCATAGCGCTTGGTCAGCCCGCGCGTCTCCAGAACGATGTCATCCATCCGATTACCCCCGCACCCGGCTGCGCTGCCGCCATTGATCCAGAACCACCGCCGCCACGATGATGATGCCCTTCACCATTTCCTGATAGTAGGCATCCAGCTTCAGGAACGTGAACCCTGAGATGATCACCCCAAAGATCAGCGCCCCCAGCACCGTGCCAAGGATCGACCCCCGGCCACCCGACAGCGAAATCCCCCCGATCACCGCCATGGCGATGGCGTCGAGTTCATACATCACCCCCATGCCCGCCTGCGCCGTCAGGTTCTTGGAGGAAAGCACCACCGCGGCCAGCGCGGCCAGCGTGCCCGCGATGGCATAGACCAGCACCTTGTGGGCGTTGACATTGATCCCCGACATCCGCGCCGCGGCCTCGTTCGACCCGATGGCATAGCAATGCTTGCCATAGCGCGTGTAGGTCATCACGCAATGAAACAGGATCGCCAGCGCCGCAAAGATCAGCACCGGCATCATGCCCTGCCCGATGGCCGAATACTGCTCGGTGGGAAAGGAAATCGGATTGCCCTTCGACCACCATTTCGCCGCCCCCCGCGCCGTCACCATCATGCCCAGCGTGGCGATGAAAGGCGGGATGCGCGTATAGGCGATCAACGCCCCGTTGATCAGCCCCGCCGCCAGCCCGCAGGCCAGCCCCACGACAATCGGCACGATCACGGGCAAATCCATGAACCCTTCGCCGAAAATGGCCTTGGGATTCGGGTTTCCGTTCACCATCGCCGTCTGGGCAAAGCTCATCGCCACCATGGCGGTGACGCCAACGATCGAGCCCGAAGACAGATCGATCCCCCCGGTGATGATGACTTGTGTCACCCCCAGCGCGATGATGCCCACGATGGACACCTGCAGGATGATGATCGACAGCCGCTGATTGTTGAACAGCGTGTCCACATTCTCGCGCGTGTTGAACAGGAAGCTGTCGCCAAGGAACAGCCGCCCGATCAGTTCAAAGGTGACGACAATCAGCACCAGCGCCAGAAACACGTTCAATTCCTGCGGGCGCTCTTTCTTGCGCGGGTCGTATTTCAACCCGCCCAGCCCATGCGATGCCTCTGACACGGCCATCCCCTCCCGAAGACTTTTGCTGCAAAGCTTCCCCCCGATGCCACGCATCAGCAAGAAGAAAGGGGGCGGCCCGTCAAGGCCGCCCCGATCCGGTCAAAGACCTCAGTTCTTGGCGAGGAAATCGCCGATATTGGCCGGGGTCACCAACTGGAACGGAATATAGACCTTCTGCTCCACCGTTTCGCCCTTCGACAGCTTGATCGCGGCATCCAGCGCGCCTGCGCCCTGCCCGGCGGCATCCTGGAACACGGTGATGTCCAGATCACCCGCCTGCATGGCCGCCAGTGCATCCTGCGTCGCGTCAACGCCGCTGACGATGACCGTGGCCATGTCGATGCCTGCCGCCTTCATCGCCTGAATGGCCCCGATGGCCATTTCATCGTTGTTGGCGATGACACCATCAAACTCCGCCCCGGCCGACAGCCAGTTCGTCATCAGCGATTGCGCCTGATCACGCGACCAATTCGCCGTCTGCTGATCGATCACGTTGATGGTGACAGGGCATTCCCCGGCCTCGATCACATCATAGATGTTCTGCGTGCGCTGCACGGCGGCCTGGTTCGACAATTCGCCCTGTAGGACATAGACATCCACCGCCGTCTCGCCCGCCTCGGCCCACAACCGGCAAGACTCCTTCACGCCCTGCGAGCTGGAATCCGTCTCGTTCGATGCCACGAAGGCTTGATTGTCCGGCAGCGAATCCACGTTGATCGGCTGGCGGTTCACATAGACCAGCGGCACACCCGCCGCCGCCGCCGCATCCGACATGGCCTGAGTCGCATTGGTATCAACGGGGTTCACGATGATCGCGGCCACGCCGCTCGCAATGAAATTGTTGATCTGGTCCAACTGCTTGGCCACATCATTCTGCGCATCTTCGACCTGCAGGTTCACGCCCAGCGACTCGCCCTGCGCGATCATGCCGTTGCGCAGCACGGTCAGGAAGTTGTCGTCGAACGCAGCCATCGAAACCCCGATGTCCTGCGCCATGGCCGTCGTGCCCATCAGGCAGGCAAAGCCTGCGGCGATAAGGGTTTTCTTCATGTCTTTCTCCTCCCTGTTGATGCCCCCGTGACTTCACGGTGGGCGAAATCCTGTCGTCTTTCGCTTCGGTCTTCTTGTGGCAGCAGGCGTCCTCCACACCCGTCACCCAAGGCTGAGGGAGTTACCCCTCCTCGTCAACCAGTTTTTGCAACCGGTTGCAATTCGTCAACACATGGCATCCTGCCTCCGTCCCTACAGAACCAACGCGCGCAAGAACGCCATGCTCGCTCCCAGTGCCTCCTCCGGATCACTCAAGCCATGAACCGAAGGCGCAAAGGGCTCATAGCTGATCGGCCCCCCGTACCCCGCCGCCCGCAAGGCGCGGATCTGCGCCACATTGCCCAGCACATCATCGGCATCCACCAACACCCGGTGCGGGTCGCGCATGTCATCCAGCGCGATCATGTCCTTCACACCCGAAACATGCACGATCCCCGTCAACTCCGGGAAAATCGGCCCGAACCCGGCAAGCGCGTGATGGAACGTGTCATGCACCATGAAATAGGTGCCCTCGCCGCCCACAGCCTCAATCGCATCGGCCAGCACGTCCTTGTGGCGAAGTGAACAAACGGCAAAGCCCAACGGTTCCACCATCGCCTTCAATCCATGCGCCCGCAGCATCGGCAGGATCTCCCGCAGCGCGGTTTCCGTCACCTTCCGGCTCTCACCCCGCTCCGTCGCCACGCCATCATTGCGCGGGATCAGGCTGATGGCCTCGGCCCCCGCCGCCACGGCGATCTGCATCAGCGCCTCCGCCTCGGCGGCCTTGGCGTCTGACCAGTCGTTGAACATCTTCACCTCGGCCAGCGCCAGAAAGCGCAAACCCCGCACCCGCAGCGCCGCCCCCACCTCGGCAGGCGCGTCACCGCCAAACAGCGGCCCGGCCAGATCGTTGCGATACTCCACCCCCACGCAGCCAAGGCGCGCGGCCAGATCGGCAAAGGCCAGCCAATCCATCTTCGGGGCAGTCATGTGGTTCAGTGCAAAAGGCAGCATGGGCATCCATCGCAAGGCAGCTCGTTAATGGAATGCTTGTTCCATTTCATCCAAAACTCAACCGCTTTATTCCACACGCCTCCCCGATCTGACGATTTATCGTCAGATGGACTCCGCGACATGCAGGTCGGGCGGCAGGAATACTTGCGCATTTTCCGGCAGTTCGCCTGCCTGCAGCGCCGCCTGCGTCATCCGCTGGAACAGCACCCGGCACAGCTTCTCAAGCGGCGTATCCGTGACCAGTGTCACCACCCCCTCCGCCAGCCCCCGCCGCGAATCGGGCGTCAGCGCCGACACCACCAGCGACACCTCTCCCGCCCGTCGCTTTTCGCGCAGGGCGGCAATCGCCCCCTCCATCCCGCCCCCGGCCACATAGATGCCGCGCAGATCGGGATGCAGCGCCAGCTTGGCCAACACCGCCTCATAGGTCAGTTGCCGTGTCTCCAGATTGACGATGGTTTCCAGCACCTCCAACTGCGGCGCCGTCTCACGCAAATAGGACCGGAACCCCGTCTCGCGCAATTCATGCCCGTGCCAGCGATGCCCGCCCACGAACAGCAGCACCTTCCCCGGCCCCTTGGCCGACAGCGCGGTCATCCACCCCGCCGTGCGCCCGACCTTCAGATTGTTCAATCCCAGATAGCCCGACCGCATGCCTTGCGCGAAATCCGACAACAGGCAGAACACATCCAACCCCTGCCCGCGCACCTCTTCCACGGCCGCCGTCACCTCGGGGTGGTTGACCGCTGTCGCCGCCAGCACATCACACCGCCCCACCATCGACCGCAGCAGCGCCGCCATTTCCGATGGCGCTTGCGAGGCGGAAAATTCAAGCACCAGCCGCCCCCGCACATTGGGCACCTGCACCAGCGACCTGTGCAGCTCCTCGGCAAACGCTTTATAGAAATCCTGCCCCTGCTTGTGCAGCACCACCCCAAAGCGCACCTCGGGCAGATCGCGCGGCGCTGCCCGCCCCGTCAGGCGATGCAGCGCCGGATGCCCGATCCGCTCCGCCGCCGCGGCAATCCGCGCCCGCGTCTCGGCCGAAACGGATTCCCGCCCGTTCAGCGCCCGGTCAACCGAGGCGATCGAAACCCCCGCCGCTTCAGCAAGCTCTGCCATCCCGACCCGCCGCGCCATGACCCCTCCGCGATGCATTCTCGTCAAACTCGCCGCAATCATGACGATTTCTGACGAAAAACACCAGCACCCACTATCAGCATTTGGAATCTTCGTTCTATCTTTGCCGCCAAGGTCGGGATTTGACGGCGACAGGGGGGAAGATGACGGAACGCAATTACAGCCTGCTTGGCCCGGATGGGGCGCGTGCCGTCGAAACCGGTCTGGCCGCTGCCGAATGGTACCATACCGAGGTGCCGCGCAAGGTGATGAAAGACCTTATGCAACGGTCCGATCAACCCGCGATCCGCGACACGCTGATCCTCTACGGCTGCATGATCACCTTCGCTGCCATCGGCATCGCGCTCTGGCCAAGCTGGTGGTCCCTCCCCTTCTGGCTCGCCTACGGCGTCCTCTACGGCTCGGCCTCCGACTCGCGCTGGCATGAATGCGGCCATGGCACTGCCTTCAAGACGCCGTGGATGAACAACGCCGTCTACGAAATCGCCTCCTTCATGATCATGCGCAACTCGGCCACCTGGCGGTGGAGCCACGCCCGCCACCACACCGACACCTATATCGTCGGCCGCGACCCCGAAATTGCGATCATGCGCCCCCCGGCCTTCGTCAAGCTGATCGGCAGCTTCTTCGGCCTCCCCGAGGTGATCGACTTCTTCCCCCGCATAATCCGGAATGCCCTCTCCGGCCCCACAGCGGAAGAGCGGACCTTCGTGCCGCAATCCGAATGGGGCAAGGTGCAGCGCGTCGCGATCATCTACACCGCGATCTATGCCGCCACCCTTGGCCTTGCCGTCTGGATGCAGTCCATCCTGCCGCTGATGGTGATCGGCCTGCCCCGGATCTATGGCGCCTGGCACCATGTTATGACGGGCCTCTTGCAGCATGGCGGGCTGGCCGACAACGTGATCGACCACCGGCTGAATTCGCGCACCGTCTACATGAACCCGATCAGCCGCTTCATCTATTGGAACATGAACTACCACGTCGAACATCACATGTTCCCCATGGTCCCCTATCATGCCCTGCCGCGCCTGCATGAGACGATCAAGCACGACCTGCCTGCGCCAAACCCCTCCATCCCCGCCGCCTTTGCCGAGATGTGGCCCGCCCTGAAACGGCAACTGGCCTATGAAGATTACTTCGTCCGCCGCGATCTGCCGCCCACCGCCAAACCCTATCGCGAAGATTTCCACCGCGATGCCTTGGGCGACATGCCCGACGCCCTGCCCGCCGAATAAGGACCGACCGATGCCCCAATGGATCCGCGCCTGCGCCACCGATGACATCGACGAAGAGGATCTGATCCGCTTCGATCATGCCGGCGCCACCTATGCCATCTACCATTCCCCCGAAGGCGACTTCTTCGCCACGGCCGGCAAATGCACCCATGAAGAGGTGCATCTCTGCGACGGGCTGGTGATGGGCCACCTGATCGAATGCCCCAAGCATAACGGCCAGTTCGACTATCGCACCGGCGAGGCGAAGCGCGCCCCCGTCTGCGTCAACCTGCGCACCTACCCCGTCAAGGTCGATGGCGGCGACGTCTATATCGAGGTGCCCTGACATGCCCCGTCCCCCCACCGTTCGCGATCTGCTGGATGCGCGCGGCAAGCACCAGTTTGCCATGCTGCGCGTCGAAACCCTCGAAGAGGCAGAGGCCGCCCACCGCGCCGGTGTGGAACTGCTGTCCATCCCGCCCGCCATGATCCTCGATCGCCGCTTCCGCGAGGTGGCCCCTACCGCCTTCGCCTTTCCGGGCGACAACTTCTATGAAATCGGCGATACCGCCGATTTCCTGAAATGGGCCTTTCCGCTATTCAAGCACGGGGCCGACGGCTTCTACTGCTCCGGCTCGCTCAACACCATCCGCGCCATGGCCGATCACGCCCTGCCGGTCTGCGGCCATGTCGGCCTGATCCCGTCAAAACGCACCTGGACGGGCGGGTTCAAGGCCGTGGGAAAGACGCTCGACAGTGCCAAGCTCGTCTGGAACCAGATCAAGGCGCTGGAAGATGCGGGTGCCTTCGCGGCAGAAATCGAGGTTGTCCCCCATTCCATCACGGCGGCGATTGCCGAAAAGACCAGCCTCTTCCTCATCTCGATGGGCGCAGGTGTGGGCGGCCACGCGCAATACCTGTTCAGCGACGATGTGCTGGGCCAGAACACGGGCCACATCCCGCGCCATGCCAAGGTCTATGCCAATTTCGCCGCCGAAACGGCCCGCCTGCAAGAGATGCGGGTGCAGGCGATGCGCTCCTTCGCACAGGATGTGCACAGCGGCAGCTATCCCGCGCCCCAGCATCTGGTGGATTGCGACGCCGATGTCGTGGCAGGTTTCCGCGACTGGCTGGATCAGGTCGCCTGACCGCCCCCACGCCGAAGCCGCCAAAGGCTGCGAAACCGGGGGCATCTTGAAACCGCGCCGCACCACCCGACGCCCTTCCCTTCGTCCACAGGGCAGTACCGGCAACACCCCCGCACCAAGCGGGGCAAAGTGCCACTGGCCTGCGCCTTTCCCCCAGCCACAGCCGCGTTATGTTCGGCGTCTGGAGGCGTGCGATGCTGCTCAATCTGCGCGATGTGACAAAGACCTATCCCAACGCCGCCGCCGCAGTCCTGCGCGGGGTTTCCTTCGATCTGGCCAAAGGCGAAATGCTGGCCCTGACCGGTGAATCCGGCTCTGGCAAAAGCACGCTGCTGCATCTGATCGGGGGGCTGGACACAGCCGACAGCGGCACGGTCGCGATCAATGGCACTGACCTCACACCGCTTGACGATACCGGGCGGGCGGCCCTGCGGCGCGGCACTGTCGGTGTGATCTTTCAGCAATTCAACCTGATCCCCTCCCTGACGGTGGCTGCCAACATCGCCTTTCAGGCCCGTCTCTCAGGCCGCCATGACCCAGACCGCGACCAGCGCCTTGCGTTGCGCCTTGGGCTGACCGACCATCTCGCCAAATACCCCGAACAACTCTCCGGCGGGCAGCAGCAGCGCGTGGCCATCGCGCGCACCCTTTCCCCCCAGCCCGATCTGGTGCTGGCCGATGAACCCACCGGCAATCTGGACGAGGCGACAGCCGATACCGTCCTGACCCTGTTGCAGGAACTTGTGGCCGAAACGGGCGCCGGTCTGATCATGGTCACCCATTCCGAACGGCTGGCCGCCCGCCTACCCCGCAGGCTGCATCTGCACGCGGGGCAACTGGCGTGAACGCAGCCATCCTTTCGGCCCTCGCCTCGCATTGGCGGCGCAACCCCTTGCAACTGATCACGCTTCTGGCCGGTCTTGCCCTGGCCACGGCGCTGTGGTCCGGCGTTCAGGCCATCAACGCCGAGGCGCGCGCCAGCTATGACGCCGCCGCCGCCACTCTGGGCGAAGGGCAATATGCCCAGATCACCGGGCGCGATGGCGCAGTCATCCCGCAACAGACCTATGTCGCGCTGCGCCGGGCGGGCTGGCTCGTCTCGCCCGTGATCGAGGGGCGGCTTTCCGGCGTCCGGATCATCGGGCTGGACCCGCTCACCGCCCCCGGCGGCCTTGGCCCGGTCACCCCGGCCGAGGGGGCCGATCTCAGCCGCTTCCTCGCCGGGTCCGGGCAACTCTTCGCACGCGCCGACACGCTCGCCCGATTGCCGGAAACCGGCGTCGAAGGGGTGATAGCCCCCGACAGTGCCGCCAATACCGCGATCACCGATATCGGGGTGGCGCAACGCCTGCTCTCCCGCGATGGGCAGATCGACCGCCTGATCCTCGCCCCAAGCCAACCACTGAACCGCCCCCCGCTGGAACAGATCGCCCCCGACCTGATCATCGCATCCCCACAGGACAGCGGAGATGTCGCGCGGCTGACGGACAGCTTCCACCTCAACCTCACGGCCTTCGGCCTTCTTTCCTTTGCCGTGGGTCTGTTCATCGTCCATGGTGCCATCGGTCTGGCCTTTGAGCAGCGCCGCGGCATGGTGCGCACCCTGCGCGCTTTGGGTGCGCCACTGCGGCAACTGATCGCGCTGATGGCGGCGGAACTGGCCCTTCTGGCGCTGCTGGCAGGCGGGATCGGCGTGGCCCTCGGCTACATCATGGCGGCGGCGCTGATGCCCGATGTGGCCGCCACCCTGCGCGGTCTCTACGGGGCCGATGTCTCGGGGCAACTGACCCTGCGCCCGGTCTGGTGGCTGTCAGGCCTCGCCATCGCCATGGGCGGCACGGCAGTCGCCGCAGGCGGCGCGCTCTGGTCGCTGGCGCGGATGCCCCTGCTGATCGGGGCACAGGGCTGGGCCTCCGGCATGTCGCGCCGATGGGGCCTGCAGGCGGCGCTGGCCCTGAGCCTGCTCGCCCTCTCGGCAGGTCTGGCCCTTTGGGGCCAAGGGCTTGTCGCGGGCTTTGCCATGCTGGGGGCCTTGCTCATCGGCGGCGCGCTGGCCCTGCCGCCGCTTCTGGCCTTGATCCTGACAGCGGCCGAGGCGCGGGCACGCGCCCCAGTCGCCCAATGGTTCTTTGCCGACACACGCCAACAGGTGCCCGGCCTCTCGCTCGCGCTCATGGCGCTCCTTCTGGCCATGGCCGCGAATGTCGGCGTCTCGACCATGGTCTCCTCCTTCCGGCTCACCTTCATCGGCTTTCTCGATCAGCGTCTGGCGTCCGAGCTTTACGTCACCGCCACAGACATCGCACAGGCCGATGCCATCCTTGCCGTGGCCGAACAGGACGCGGATGCCGCCCTGCCACTCCTCAGCATCGACCGCCCCATCGCCTCCCTCCCGGCCGAAATCTACGGCGCACGCGACCATGCCACCTACCGCGACAACTGGCGCTTTCTGCGCGCCACCCCCGATGTCTGGGATGAACTCGCCGCAGGGAATGGCGTCCTCGTCAACGAACAGCTTTTCCGCCGCGCGGGGCTGGATCTCGGCTCACCCGTCCTTCTCTCCCCCGGCGTCAGCCTGCCGGTGCTGGGCATCTATGGCGATTACGGCAACCCCGTCGGGCAGGTCATCCTGACAGAACCGGTGTTCCGCTGCCTTTTCCCCGAAATAACCGCCCTGCGCTTTGGCCTGCGCGTCGATCCCGCCCGCACCGAGGCCCTCAAGACCAGCCTGCGCGACACAGCCGGGCTCACTGATAACGCCATGATCGACCAGGCCGCGATCAAGGCCCTGTCCCTCTCCGTCTTTGAACGCACCTTCACCGTGACCACCGCGCTCAACGTGCTCACCCTCGCCGTCGCGGGCTTCGCCATCCTGATGAGCCTGCTCACCCTCGCCGCAATGCGCCTGCCGCAACTGGCCCCCGTCTGGGCCTTGGGTCTCACCCGGCGCAGGCTTGCCATGCTCGATCTACTCCGCGCCGTGGTGCTGGCCCTGCTGACGGCGATGCTGGCGCTGCCACTCGGGCTGGCGCTCGCCTGGGCGCTGCTGGCTGTGGTGAATGTCGAGGCATTTGGCTGGCGCCTGCCCATGTATCTGTTCCCGCTGGATTATCTGCGGCTTGCGCTGCTGGCACTTGCAGCGGCGGCCTTGGCCGCCGCATGGCCCGCATGGCGGCTGTCCTGTACACCGCCCGCGCAGCTTCTGGGGGTCTTCCGGCATGAACGTTAAGGCCTTCCTCCTCGCCCTGATGCTGCCCCTCATGGCACAAGCACAAGGCTTCGCCGGTCTGGGCACCGAGTCCGGGGATTTCGCCCAGCCCGTGCCGGGCCGCGCCTTCGACTTTCCCGCCGATCACGGCGCGCATCCCGATTACCGCATCGAATGGTGGTATCTGACCGCCAACATGACCGGCCCCGATGGCACCCCCTATGGCCTGCAATGGACGCTCTTCCGCTCGGCCCTCGCCCCGCGCGACGGCACCGGATGGACCACGCCGCAGCTTTGGATGGGCCATGCCGCCGTCACCACCGCCGACGCCCATCATGTGGCCGAACGGCTGGCCCGTGGCGGCATCGGTCAGGCAGGCGTCACGGCCACCCCGTTTTCCGCATGGATCGACGACTGGGCGATGCAGGGGCCAGACCTCGGCTCCCTCCGCCTCACCGCCACGGGCAGCGACTTTGCCTATGACGTGCAACTGCGCGCGACGGGGCCCTTGGTCAAACACGGGCTGGACGGCTATTCGATCAAATCCGCCGCCGGTCAGGCCAGCTATTACTACTCGCAGCCCTTCTTTGCCCTGACCGGCACGCTGACCCTGCCACAGGGGGATATCCCCGTCACCGGCACCGCATGGCTCGACCGGGAATGGTCTTCCCAACCCCTTGCCGCCGATCAGACAGGATGGGACTGGTTCTCCCTCTCCTTCGACAGCGGCGACAAGATGATGGGCTTCGTCCTGCGCGGCAGCACGGATTACACTGCCGCCACCTGGATCACCGCCGATGGCCAGGCCACCGCTCTGCCCGACGGGGCCTTCACCGCCACCCCCCTCTCCCGCCACAGCGTCGCCGGGCGAACCGTGCCCACCACATGGCAGGTGCGCCTCCCCGAAAAGGGCGTCGACGTCACCGTCACCGCACTGAACCCCGACGCGTGGATGGCCACCTCGGTTCCCTATTGGGAAGGGCCTGTCACCCTCTCCGGCAGCCATACCGGCGTCGGCTATCTGGAAATGACGGGCTATGACGATTGATCCCCACCCCTGGGCCACCACGCTGGACGGGCTCTACACACAGGTCTGGGCGCGCCTTGCGCGCGGCGTGGCCGACCGCCGCGCCCCCGCACGCCACCCGACCCTTGCCACCGTGTCCCCCGACGGCTGGCCCGAGGCGCGCACGGTCGTCCTGCGCGCCGCAGACCCCGCCACCGCCACGCTTGACCTGCACACAGACCTGCGCTCGGCCAAGGTGGCAGCCCTGCAATCCACCCCCCGCGCCGCCCTGCATATCTGGGACCAGAGCGCACACCTGCAAATCCGGCTCACGGCCGATGTCACGATCCTGAGCGGCGACAGCGTGGCCGCCTCATGGGCCAAGGTGCCCGAAACCTCGCGCCGCGCCTATGCCACCACGCCCGCCCCCGGCCATGCGATCCCAACGGCGCTGGCCTATCGGGCCGTATCGGACCAGTCATTCTTCACAATCTTGCGCTGCACGGTTCAGGCGATGGATATCCTTCATCTCGGCCCCGACCACCGCCGCGCCGCCTTTGACCGCGCCAGCGGCTGGGCCGGGACGTGGCTTTCTCCGTGAAACCCATAGACGCAGGGTTGAGCAGGCCACCGCATTACCGCTACAAGGTTGAACATGGCCCAGCCGCCCGGCTGACGCGCCACACAAGGCCCCGCAAGACATGAGCATTCCCTTCATCGCCTCGGCCATCGTCCTCATCACTGGCATTTTCTGGGGGATCTACTGGCTTCCGGTGCGCGCCATCGCCGATCTGGGCCTAGACGGGGCCTGGGGCACCGGGGCGATTACCCTCGCCGCCGCGCTGTTCCTGCTGCCTTTCGTGCTGTCACGAACCCACACCTTGCGCAGTGCCAATCTCGTGGGCATCGCCTCCATCGCCTTGGGCGGCGCGGCCTTTGCCCTCTATTCCATCGGATTTCTCTACGGCAAGGTCGCGCTTGTGGTCCTGCTGTGGTTCTTCAGCCCGGTCTGGAGCGTTCTGATCGCCAAATACCTCCTGCGCTGGCACGTCCCAAAGCTGCGCTACGCCGCCATCGCTCTGGGTCTGGCCGGGCTGTTCATCATGCTGGGTGGCGACGGCGGCATTCCCGTTCCCGGCAGCCTTGGCGAATGGATGGCCTTCATCGGCGGGCTGATCTGGGCGCTCGCCACGGCGGGGATGCGCCTGAAATCAGACGTGCCCCCCCTGCCTGCGGCCTTTGTCTTCGCACTGGGCGCCACCCTCACCTCCATCGCCTTCGCGCCTTTCCTTGAACCTCTGCCCATCATCGCCCCGTCCGACCTGCCCCTCCTCACGGCCCAGGTCCTTCTCACCGGCGGGCTCTGGTGGGGCGTCTCCATCGCCGCGCTGATGTGGGCGGCCCTGCGGCTTGACCCGGCAAGGGTTGGCATCCTCCTGATGACCGAAGTGGTTTTCGGTGCGGTGACGGCCGCAATCCTCGCCGGCGAAAGCCTCTCCACCAGCGAAATGGTCGGTGGCGCCTTGGTCATTCTCTGCGGCCTGCTGGAGGTTTGGCCCACCAAGGACGAACCCGCCCGCTCCACGGCCTGAACGGCCCTTCCCCCCACAGGTTCGGCTGGCACTCACACCCGCGCCAATCCAAATCGCGGCCAGTGAACACAACGGCAACCACGTCAGGCCCCCGCTTCCGCTGCCACTTTCGCATCCCTCCCTGGCAGCCCCAGCCCAAACAAACCCGGCGCGCCCCGCAAAGGGCGCGCCGTATCGCTTAGTTTGCCCCCAGCCCTGCAAAACTCCGGGCCTGGAAATACAGTCCGATCTCAGGTCGCCTGCGGGCCCGGGAACGGGAATTCCAGCGTCCGAGCGTTCAGGAACGCCTGTTCGTTGAACCGCAGGAAGCGCATCGTATCGGCCCGCGACGCCAGATAGCTGTCCCAGATGCGGCGGGTCAGATCGTCACCCGCGTCATAGCTTTCCTGAATCACCTCGCCCGCAGCCTTGCCCAGCGCCTCCAGCACCGGCCGCTCCAGACGGCGGAACTCCACGCCATGCTCCACCCGCAGCGTCTCCATAGCGCGGCCGGATTGCAGGTCGTATTCCACCTTCATGTCCTCATGCCCGGCATGGCAGGCAGCGCGGACGATTTCCTGCAGATCAGCGGGCAGTTCCTGGAACTTGGCGGTGTTGAACATCGCCTGCACCGTGCCGCCGGGCTCCTGCACACCGGGGCCATAGGACAGCTTGGCCACCTGATGGAACCCCATCGGCAGGTCGTTCACCGGCCCGATGAATTCGGCTGCATCCACGGCACCCGACTGCAGCGCCGCGAAAATCTCGCCGCCCGGCAGCAGCACCGGGGTTGCGCCCAGCTTTTCCACCATCTTGCCGCCCAATCCCGGCATGCGAATCTTCAGGCCCTTGAAATCCTCGGGCGTGTTGATCTCTTTTTTGAACCAGCCAAACGACTGGGCCGAGGTCTGGCCCGCAGGCAAGGACATGATGCCGAACTGGCTGTTCAGCTCATCCCACAACTGCTGTCCGCCCGCGTGCAGCAGCCAGGCCGCCTGCTCGTCGCCGGTCATCCCGAACGGAACAGCAAAGAACGCTGCCAGCATCGGATGCTTGCCCACATGGTAGAACGAAGCGTCATGGCCCATCTCGGCCGTGCCATCCATCACCGCGTCCATGCAACCCAGCGCCGGAACAAGCTCTCCCGCGGCAAAGACGTTGATCTTCATTCGCCCGCCCGACATCGCCTCGATCCGCCGCGCCAGCCGATCTGCGCCCACGCCCACGCCCGGCAGGCCCTTGGGCCAGGAATGGACCATGCGCCATTCGATGGTGCCCTGCGCAATCGCCGGAGCGGCCAACCCGGCCGCCGCCACTGCCGCACCGCCGCCCAGCACCGATTTCGTCAGAAAGTCGCGTCTCTTCATTCGTTCCTCCCGCTCCAGTTTGCACATTGGCAACAGACCCATCACCGGGCCCGCCGCAGTGGCGCTTGAAGTGGAGACAGTTTTCCACAGAGCAACGGGCAGACCCCCGGAATTTGCACGAATAGGAGAAAACTATCGAAACCTATCGGTGCTAACTATTTCGTTTAAAAAAACCTATACATCGCCCTTGCATTCCCGAAAACGACGGCAATCTAGCGCAAATGTGCCGGGCAAAGGCCCGACGGCACAACAAAACAGGGACAGCGTGCGTGGCATCGCGGCCAAGACCGGCGGGCCATTCACGCGGCAGGGAGAGAGCAAGGAATGGCAACTCTGGATGCCGGGCCAGAGCCTGGCTGGGTGCGCGCCGCGGCGCGCATCGTTGGCGCGATTGACGGTCTTTGCCGCTGGAGCGGCTACCTCGTCGCTTGGGCGACCTTGGCGACAGTCATCCTGTGCTTCGCCACGGTCTACCTGCGCTACGTCATGGGCACCGGTCTGATCTGGCTGCAGGAATCCTACATCTGGACCCATGTCGTCGTGATCGTGATGGGGGCAGGCTACACGATGATGAGCGGCGGCTTCGTGCGCGTGGACGTGTTCTATTCGCACTGGTCCGCCCGGAAGCGGGCGCTGTCAGACATGCTGATGACGCTGTTCCTGCTCCTGCCTTTCCTGCTGGTCTTCGGCTATGCGGTCTCGACGTTCTGGATGACGTCCTATGCCTCGGATGAAGGGTCGCTCAACCCCGGCGGCATGGGCAATCTCTGGATGCTCAAGGCCTCACTTCTGGGCTTCATCCTGCTCATCGGCCTGCAGGGCGCCGCCTTCGTGCTGCGCGGGCTGATGGTTCTTGCGGGGCATGAACGCTACGCCCTCAATCACGGCGGCCACGGCGCCGACCAGATCCTTTAGGCCATAGGAGATACCCATGGACGCGGCACTTCTTGGCCAGCTGATGGCAGCAGGCCTTTTCCTGCTCATCATCTTTTTCCTCATGTCGGGCTACATCGTGGCCTTCACCCTTGGCGGTCTTGCCATCCTTGTGGGCTTTGCGGGCATCGCTGTCGGGGCCTTCGACCAATCCCTCTTCGCCGCCCTGCCGAACCGGTTCTGGGGGGTGATCACCAACCCGGTCCTTGTCGCCGTGCCCCTCTTCGTCTTCATGGGGGTGGTGCTTGAACGATCCGGCATCGCGGAATCCCTTCTCACCACCATGGGCCAACTCTTTGGCTCACTCCGGGGCGGTCTTGCGCTGTCGGTCGTCCTTGTGGGCGCGCTTCTGGCTGCGGCCACCGGCGTCGTCGGTGCCACCGTCGTGACCATGGGCCTGCTCAGCCTGCCTGCCATGATGCGCGCAGGCTATGATCCGAAACTCGCGACCGGCACGATCTGCGCCGCGGGGACACTGGGCCAGATCATCCCACCCTCCACCGTGCTGATCTTCCTTGCCGACATCCTGCAAGGCGCCAACTCGGCGGCCCAACTGTCGCTTGGCAATTTCGCGCCGGATACCGTGTCGGTCGGTGACCTCTTCGCCGGGGCGATCCTGCCCAGCATGGTGCTGGTAGCCGCGTTCATCCTCTACATTGTCTGGAAGGCGATCTTCCACCCGAAAACCTGCCCGCCCGTCGCGATGACCCCGGCGGAAAAGGCCGGGCTCGGCCTGCGCATCGTGGGCGCGCTGATCCCGCCGCTCCTTCTCATCGTGTCGGTGCTGGGCTCCATCGTCACCGGCGTCGCCACGCCCACGGAAAGCGCCAGTGTCGGCGCGGTGGGCGCGCTGTTCCTCGCTTCGGTCAAGCTGCTGGCAGATGTCTACTTCGGTGCCGAAGGCGACCCGAAGCGCGACATCCGGCTGTTCTGGTTCTGGCTGGTGGCAATGATCGCACTGGCCACAACGGCATGGTTCTTCGGAGCCGTGGGCCTTTTGAACACCATGCTTGCACTACTGACGCTGGCGCTGCTGGCCATCGCCTTCCGCGGCGACCTGCGGCGCAGCTACCTGCACACTCTGTTCCATTCATCGAAATCGACCATGTCGATCACCTCGATGGTCTTCATCATCCTGCTGGGTGCGACGGCCTTCGCGCTTGTCTTCACGCAGCTGGGCGGCAGCGCCATGGTGCAGGGCTTCCTGGAAAACATGCCGGGCGGCCAGTTCGGTGCCTTGCTGGTGGTCTTCGCAATCATCTTCGTCCTCGGCTTCTTTCTGGACACGTTCGAGATCATCTTCATCGTGATCCCGATCACCGCCCCGGTCCTGCTGATCATGGGCGTGGATCCAATCTGGCTGGGGGTGATGATCGGCTTGCTGTTGCAAACCTCCTTCCTCACACCGCCCTTCGGCTTCTCGCTCTTCTATCTGCGCGGCGTGGCCCCCCGCACGATCACCACACCGATGATCTATCGCGGTGTCCTGCCCTTCATCGTGATCCAGCTTATCGCCCTTGCCGTGCTCTGGATCTTCCCCGACCTTGCCACCTGGCTCCCGAACGAGCTGTTCCGCTCCGACGCGCCCGGCACCGAAGGCGCCCCGCCCCCGCCCCCCTCCTTCGACGAAGGTGGTGGCGAGGACGAGTTCCTGTAAAGGTCTGCGATGCGCGATCTTCCCACCCTGCGGCAGCTTGAATACTTCGTGGCGCTCGTCGACACGGGCAGCTTCAAGGCCGCCGCTGACCAATGCGGGATCAGTCAGCCCTCGCTGTCGGTCCAGCTTGCCACGCTGGAAAAACGGCTGGGCCAGCGGCTGGTGGAACGGGGCCGCGCGGGCGTGATACCAACCCTGGCCGGGCGCGAGGTTCACGACCGCGCCCGCACCATCCTCGACGCGGCGCAGACCCTCGTGAATCGCTTCGACCTGCCGCGCACTGGCCTTTCGGGAACCATCCGTTTCGGCGCTTCGGGAACACTCGGCCCCTACCTGTTGCCCCATGTCATCGCCCGGCTGCACGCCCGCCACCCGGACCTGCAGCTTTTCATCCGCGAAGCCCCGCCCGAAGCCTTGGTCGCAGGTCTCGCACGCGGCGATTTCGACATGATCCTCGTGCAACTGCCCGTGCGCGGCGATGCCATGCCGATCCGGCTGTTCCGCGAACCGCTGGAAATCGTGGTGGCCCGCGACCACCCCTTCGCCGGGCGCGACCGCATCCCGCGCGAGGAGATGCGCGGCCAGACGGTGCTGGGCCTCGGCCCCGCCTTTGGCCTGCACCAGCAGGTTGCCGATATCTGCGAAACGCTGGGGGCCAAACTGCGCGCCGATTACGAAGGCACCAGCCTCGACGCCATTCGCCTGATGGCCGGCATGGGCATGGGCATCGCCTTCCTGCCCGCGCTCTATGTCCGCTCGGAAATCGGCCCAGATGACCGAGACGTGGCGGTTGTGGCCCTGGAAGGGCCACGCACCGTGCGCTCGGTGGGACTGGTCACCCGCAGCGGCAGCGCCGATGACGCCGCTCCCCGCATCGCGCGCGTGATCCAGACCGTCGCGCGCGAAGTTTTCGCAGGTACCCTCGTTCTCGAACCCTTCTGAACCCCAGCCTTGGCGATCCGGCCTTCGGCCCCGCCCGCCAATCGCGCCGCATTAAGGCCAGAACCCTTGATTACCCAGAACCCTTGATGACAAGGAATTCCAGACCCGCCATGATCTTCCCGTGGAAAACTCTTGTACCTCTGAAGGGACCCGAACGAAACGGACGCAACACGGGGCATGCGTGTTATTTAGGCATCCGCATCCACATTCATCGCAAACTTGTGCACAACTCACACGGGTAAACAATCGTATACTGGAACCGTTAAGCTGCTAGGGCTATTGTTCTGGTCATCGGCGTAAGTGCTGTTTTCCCAATTGTTTTTTGGGTTTGTTGATAATGCTGGTGCATGTGTTTGTCTTCTCCCCAAAAAACGCCCCATGCCAGGAGCTTGTCAGCAGTGGATTTCGTAACCTTGTCGGAACGCGCCCAAATGATCGGGGCGTTGCTTGACAGCCCACCAGAAGAGGCCTTCGACAACCTCACCATCCTCGCGTCACGATTGATGAAAGCGCCGGTGTCGCTGGTGTCCATCGTCGACTACGAAGGTGACCGGCAGTTTTTCAAAAGCCAGTGCGGCCTGCCCAGCCCTTGGTCAAACACCCGCGAAACACCGCTGAGCCATTCCTTCTGTCGTATCGTCGCTGAACGCAACGAACTCTTGCGGATTGAAAACTCCAGAGAGGATGATCGCGTCGCCGGCAACCCTGTCATCGATATGTTGGGCGTGGTCGCCTATCTGGGCGTGCCAATCTTCGCCGAAAGCGGAGAGGCGATCGGATCGTTCTGCGTCATCGATCAAAAGCCCCGAGACTGGACCGCAGAAGAGATCGACACCCTTCACCGGTTGGCGCGCAGCGTGAATGACCAATTGCTGCTGATGGCAAGGACAGCCGGCCTCGATAAAGCACGAAGCGACTTGGCCGCGGAACACGATCAGCTGGCCAATATCCTGGATACAGTGCCGGTTGCTGTGCTGTCTGTAAGCAATCAGGGGCGGATCATCACGACAAACATGGAATGTCGCAATATCCTGGGTCTGACCGAAGCGGAAATCACGCAGCGGAAATTCGACGACGAACGCTGGCGCATCGAAGCGGTGGGCGGTGGCCCATTCCCAACGGAAGATCTGCCGGTCGCGCAGGTCTTGCGCGACAAAAAAGCCGTTCGCGACGTCCGCCACGCCATCGTCTGGCCGAACGGCGAGCGTCACGTCCTGTCAATCAACGCCTCTCCGATCTTCGGGCCTGATGGTGTGGGCGCAGTGGTCTGCGCTGTCGAGGACATCACAGAACGTCTGGCCGCCGCGGAACGCATCGAGGAAGCCCGGAAAAAGGCAGAAGAGGTCAGTCACGCCAAGTCGATTTTTCTCGCCAACATGAGCCATGAGATACGTACCCCCCTGAATGGCGTGCTTGGGATGGCAGAGGTTCTTCAAAGCCGGGTCTCCACCCCCGAAAAAAAGCGCATGGTCGCAACGATCCAGCAATCAGGCGAAACGCTGTTGACGCTGCTGAACTCGATTCTCGACATGTCCAAGATCGAGGCAGGCAAGCTGACACTCGACAATGTCCCGATCCAGCTGAGCAAACTGATCTTAGGCATTGAATCTCTGCATCGGATCAAGGCCGAGGAAAAAGGCCTACACTTCGAGGTGTTCGGGACCGGGGGGCGCGATCCGGTCCGTCTTGGTGACCCCCATCGCCTGACCCAGATCCTGAACAACCTGCTCAGCAATGCGATCAAGTTCTGCGATAGCGGCGAAGTCCGCATGCTCGTCTCGGCAAGACCCGGCCGATCCGTCGTGATCGAGGTCAGCGATACCGGCATCGGGATGACCGAAGAACAGATCGCGCGCGTCTTCAACAGTTTCGAGCAGGCCGAAGCCTCCACCGCGCAAAGGTTTGGTGGCACCGGGCTTGGTCTTGCGATCGTCCGGCAGTTGGTTCAGCTCATGATGGGAACCATCGACATCGAAAGCCGTATCGGTGTTGGCACGACAGTGCGCGTCTCCCTGCCATTGCCCGAAGTCGAAGATGCCGTCACTGACGCCCCACCTGCGGTTTTGGAACAAGACACCCAAATCCTGAAAGGGTGCAGGGTTCTGATAGCCGACGACAATCCCACCAATCTGCTCGTCCTGAACGAGATGCTCACACCGACGGGATTGACCATCGTCGGCGCCACCAATGGTGTGGAGGCGGTCACCGCATGGCAGACCGCACAAGAAGAAAACCGCCCCTTCGATTTTCTCATGCTCGACATTCGAATGCCGGTGAAGGATGGCGTCTCGGCCCTCAAGGACATCCGCGATATGGAAGCGAAACTGAACCTTCCCGAAGTCGCGGCCATCGCGGTGACCGCCAACGCGATGCCACAACAGGTGGCCGAATATCTGATGGCCGGCTTTGGCTCACATCTCGCCAAGCCGTTCAGCCGGGCAGATCTTTTGCGTGCCGTGACTTCGCTGGTCAAGGAAAAGCTGCCGAAATAACGGCGCGCTGAGCGCGCGTTCAACACCCATCGAATGCGCGTCCACAGGATGGGCAAGACGCGGATCACTTGAAGCAGCCCCGCCTCGGATGCGATACGGTCAGCGGATCGGTGATCGGCCCGACGGGCCGCCCCTCGCTTGGCGCAGGGTCAACTGCCCGTCCTGCTGCCGTCCACGACCGAAGCCTCGTCCAACGGCAGCGGCAGCGAAACGAAGATGCGTGTCCCAACTCCGGGCGTTGACTGCACATCGATGGTGCCGCCCATCATCGTGACCAGTTTATGCGTAATGGCCATCCCCAGACCGGTCCCGCCATAGCGCCGGGTGATGGACGAATCCGCCTGGGTAAATTCGTCGAACAGATGTTCAAGCTGCTCCGGCGTCATGCCGATCCCCGTGTCGCGCACTTCAACCGTCAGTGGCGCATCCGCGCGGGCCGTTATCTTGACGGCCACTTCTCCACTCTCGGTGAACTTGATGGCATTGCCGATCAGGTTGTGCAGCACCAGCTGGATACGAAGCTGGTCACCAATTCTGGCCCGCCCGGCACCTGATCCGACCAGGAACTTGAAGTCCAACCCTTTTGATTCAGCGCGTAACGCATGCAGCTCCTCAAGCCCGCGCGCGATGTCCAGCGGTACGAACGGCGCATTCTCCAATTGCATCTTGCCGGACTCGATCTTCGCCATGTCGAGGATGTCATTCAGGATCGACAGCAACAACTGGCCCGAGGTGCGGATGGTCCGCATCATGCGTTTCTGGTCGGCCGTTTCCAACGTATGATCCAGCAGCTCTGCCATCCCAAGGACGCCATTCATCGGGGTTCGCAGCTCATGGCTCATGTTCGCCAGAAAGGTCGATTTGACACGACTGGCCTCTTCGGCACTGGCGCGGGCCGCTTCAAGCTCTGAGGAACTGCGGACAAGCCGCTGCGCCACAACAAAAAGAAGCCCGCAGATAAGGATGAACCAGACAAGCAGGATGGGCATCAGAAAGCCGATCATGGTCTGCCCCGGCGCATAGCCCTGCCAACTGAACCACGCAACGGTCGTCCCGTTCGAATCCGTCACTGGCACCGCTTGAACCTGGCCGTCGGGCGGTGCATCCGAAAAACTTGGCGCGGGAAGCTCCATGGGCGCAGCGATGCGCCGTCCAAAGGCCTCGTCAAGATACTGCACCGCAACATGCACATACTCCGTCCCCGGCTTCTGAAACATCTCGCCCGAATCCGAGAGGATGGGAACAACGCTGATCAGTGCAAGCTGGCCACGAAGCCTGCCCGCTTCAGCCACATAAAGCGCCTCTGGCCCTTCTGCATCGGAATTCGGACCTGTGCCGACATCGGTCGCCGCCGTACGCAGGCGGCCGACCAGCGCCGCGATGACAGGCTCCGCATCCTCCATGACGGCCGGATCAACTGTTCTTCCCGCGATAACTGCATAGATCGGCTGATCCTGAGGGCTGAGGATATAACTCTCGTCATGGCCGAAATAGTCATGCATCCAGATGCCGAGATTGTCGTCGATGAATTTCATGTCGCGCGCCAAAACCGCCTCAAGGGCATCATCCCAGATGGTCGCGCTCTGCTGCTCAACGGCAAGTTCCATGCGTTCGGCGTCAAGGGCCAGCAAGGCCAGTTTCCCCTCGCGCGCCGCCGCCTCGCTGTCGATGATCATCATGGCGCGAACGCCAACCCCGATGCTGCCCCACATGGCAAGGATCGAAAGCCCGAACAGCATGAAAACAAGCTGGGTCGAACGAGATGGCGTTTTCCAAGCTTGGAACAATCTGACCTCTACCTGAAATCGGGGCTCACGCGACCGGAAATCCCAATCGCCCGGACGAAGCTGACTGAGGTGCTTCGTTACCAGAACGGCAAAAATATGACGGCTTTACTCGACAATCATCAGGACACGGCACACCGATGCGAAATTGCCCTTAAAACACATTAAATTGCAATCCTCAGACCCCTGTCAGGGGGCTCAAACGGGCTCGAAACCCGCGATATCGCCTATGCTTGACGTCAACCCCACTAGTCCGTGGCGTGAAGTAACGCAGCCATCAGGGGGCCGTCAGATGTGCGAACGCCTTGCCCCCAAAGCCGGGAACCGCTGACCGAAGCAGGTGTTTAAACCACGCTTTCATCGTCGACAGGCACACGCACCATGATTCCGATCCGGGTGCCCTGCCCCGGTTGGCTGTCGACCGTGATTTCGCCATCCATAAGATCAACCAGCCGCCGCACGATCGTCATGCCAAGCCCGCTGCCCCCGAACCGCCGGGCCGTGCTCGCATCGGCCTGTTCGAAGGTATCGAAAATCCGCGCGACTTGCTCCGACGTCATCCCGATCCCCGTATCGCTCACCTCAAACACCAGCCGATCCGGCTGGTTCGCCCGGACCTTCAGCCGAACCGACCCGCTCTCCGTGAACTTGATGGCATTGCCCACCAGATTGTGCAGGACTTGAACGATGCGGGTTTCATCACCGATCCGGTGGTAGGCCGCATTGGAAGAATGAAAGATCTCGAAAGATATCCCCTTGGCCTGTGCTGTCGGCCCATGCAGGGAGTCCAACCTGTCGGTCGCGGATTGCAGATCGAAGCTGCGCTTTTCAAGCACCATCTTCCCGGCTTCGACGCGTGAAAGATCAAGGATATCATTCAGCAGCGTCAACAGGCTCCAGCCCGAAGTGCGGATCACCGTCAGCATGGACCTCTGCCTATCGTCCAGATCGGTTTCCGCCAGAAGGTCGGCCATGCCCAGCACGCCGTTCAACGGCGTGCGGATCTCATGGCTCATATTGGCCAGAAATTCCGATTTCGCCCGGCTTGCCGCTTCGGCGGCCTCGCGCGCATGGGTGATCTCCGTCACGTCCACACGCAGCCCGACGCGGCCGCCATCCGACGTGCGGCGCTCCATGACCTGAACCACCGTCCCATCCGGAAGGATCTGCCGGACAACGTTCTGCGCGTCAAACACGTTCATCTGCGCTTGCAACCACGCCTCCTCATGGCCGATTGCGTCAACGAATTGCTGTTTTGTCAGGCCATCGCGCAGGATGTCTTCAAACCGCGCGCCGGGAACGATCACGTCAGCACTCAAGGCGTAAAGCTCGCGGAACCGACGATTGGCCAGGACAAGACGATCCTCGCTGTCGAAATAGACAAACCCATCATTCAGCCCCTCGACCGCATTCAAAAGCTGCTGCCGGGTGGCGTCCAGATCCTTCAACCGGGCCTGCGATTCAACAAGGGCCTCCGAGAGGGCCGTGTCCGCTCGGCCTTGTTTGAACAGGTTTTCGGCAATGTTGTAGATATAAAGAATGAAGGCGAACACGAGCAGGGCCAACCCGCTCGGACCCGCCGGTTCAACATCGTTATTGGCAACCGACCAGACGACAACCGCAGTGGCGGCAAGAACCGGGATCAGAAGATTGGCCGTGTACAGCGGCATCCGCCCAAAGGCATTGGCAATGTGGATGAAAACACCGCATGTCCAGATCAGGCCAAGCGCGACGACGGCAAGATCCGCATTTCGCGTCATGACCATGGCCGGGATCATGTAGATGAAGCAAAGACCGGCATTCTGCATCCAGTGCAGCACGATCACCCAAAACGGCGCCTTCTCCGGCCACACCAGTTCTTTCTTGTAAAGAAAGTTCGAGATCGTTTCGAACACGGCGATGGCAACAAAGCACCCGATGGCGGCTTGGGTTTCGCCGATAAAGAAGATGATGGTCAGGAAAATTCCTGACAAGACCAACCGCTTGGGCAGATCCCGCATGTCTATGGGGCGAAGAGCGTCCATCTCCTTGCGCAGGCGGCTCTCAAAGTCTGTCGTTATCCCGCTGCTCACAGCCCGCTCGTCCCCGCAACTTGGCCAAGTCTCCTCGGTTCGGATATTCGGACAAGCATACCTTCACCGCTTCTTCACAATGTTTACCCAGTAACGGTTGTTTTTCATGCAATTTTCGAAATGTTTCGAAGATTTTCCTGCATGTTGTCCAATTGGCTCATCCCTCCAGCCAACGGCGGCGATCACGGGCACCACGCTTCGCCAAAAAGATCGTCCAAACTTTGGCGAAAGCGTGATTTCCGGGGCCCGATGCACGCCGGTCACTGACGTCGCACTCCCCCTCGCGTCCCCTCACGCCCGCCCCCCTTCGCCTCTCGCTTGCCCTGCTTGCCTGTTCCGGCTGAAGCCATAGGCGCCAAGACCCGCTTCCATACCACCAAGGCACCGGGGAAACCGCTCGATCACCACGGTCAGGGCAAGGCGCTGATTTGCCTGCGCCTCACCAACTGACTGGCTCCGTCAAACCCGACCGAATGAAAAGTCTGAGGGCCGATGTCGATCCCGATGCCAGCGAACCCGCCAACACACCCTTTCTTCCTCACCTCCATGGCTGCTGCTCCTGCATACCAGGCGTCATCCCGCTTCAGGATAACCCAACCGTGGCAAAGCAGCCGCGCATGGGTGGTCAATAGGGTGAACTCTCGGACCGGCACGACCGATGCGCTGTTGCAAATGCGGATCGCAGTCGAAGTGGCGCAGATCGCACGCATCCCCGCCGGAGGTCAGGGCCACGGCACGGTCAAGGTGCCGTGCCGCCCCAACCGCAGAAGGCTTGGCGTGGATACTCCAACGAAGAACGGCCACAGGGCGCGATCGTCAACATGGTCCCGATCATGCCAACGAAATCAGCGCCCATCGCCAGCCCATCACCCTGCGCGAAGCCTGAAACGCCTGCATTCGGGCGGTCCAGCTTTGGCGTCGGATCAACACCCTTCTGGCACCCGTTTTGCCAGATCGCTGAAAACTCACGGAAAATGACACAAACCTCACGAACACGTTTACAGAGAAGCGGTGTGATCCTGAAACTCCGACCGGCGCGCGGCGTAACTTGGACGTCTTGCCAATCCGGCCAAGAGAAATTCGGAGAATACCATGAAAAAGATTATCCTCGCTGCAATTGCAACGCTGTCCATCGCCCAGTCCGTCCAGGCCTCGCCCGGCGCCGATATGCAGGCTGCCATCATGGGCCTGCCGGCCGGTGAATACACGCTGTCCGAACTGATCATCATCCAGGAACACCGCCGGGAAAACGATGTCGAGGCCGAGCAGTTCTACCTCAAGAAGCTGAACCGCAATCCGGTCAGCGAAGAAGCCCGCGCTCTCGCACTCGAGGCGACCGCGAACATGTCGGACAACGACAACATGATGAGCATGACCCCCTCCAACGGCGGCATGATGGGCGAAATGGAGATGTAATCTCCAAGGCGATGCTGCCGCCGCGTACCTGTTGCGCCTCGCATTTGCCGATCGCGGATACCCGCGCCGTCCTGCGCGCGGTGGCTGCCAAAGACCAAGGGCAACACGTGCCTCCAGCACGCGTTGCCCTTGGCTTCCGGTCCTGTCCACAAATCGGGCGCAACGGAGCGGCAGTCCTCAAGCGCATGGATTGCGTCGAAGAACAGGCACACAACCGCTTTCCGGGGTGCTGTCAGATAAACGCCATCTCGTCTCCACAAGCCCTATGGCAACGAACGTCTCCT
Organism: Variovorax paradoxus; assembly: GCA_943370085.1. Taxonomy (GTDB): domain Bacteria; phylum Pseudomonadota; class Alphaproteobacteria; order Rhodobacterales; family Rhodobacteraceae; genus Paragemmobacter. Next base: position 129,397 of record CALRPT020000004.1, read on the forward strand.
TGATCGCCGCTTCCGCGACGCGCTGGGTAATTCTCTTCTTTTCACTAGGATCGAGGCCCGCCGCCAACGTCGATTTGCCCTCGTCCCGAAGCGCGCGCGCCTTGGCCAGACTGACATGAGGATAGTCTCCGAAGACCATCAACTTCTCGCTGCCAAGGATGCGATCCTTGAACCGCCACCACCTCAACCCGGCCTTCTTGACCCACAGGTACAAGCCGCCGAAATCGCCAACCTTGAAATCCCGTTCCTGGGTCTTGCGGGATCGAATCCTTGCACCGCTCAACGGCATGATGGGGGGGACCGCTCTCCGCTTGCCTCAATACAGCCCCCCGATAGCGGCACACGCTCCCGGATCACGCTGGGCGAGCTTGGACAAGCGGCATCATTCAACCCCTTGAATGATAGGGATTATCGATGCCTTTACACTTGCCCGGAAAAGGATTTGGTGCCGCTGAAGGGACTCGAACCCCCGACCCCATCATTACGAATGACGTGCTCTACCAGCTGAGCTACAGCGGCTTGGTGGCGGGCTATTAGCACCCCTCTCGCGCGGTGTGTAGCCCCCTTGGGCAGAAAAAATACCCCCCGACGAAAATCCCTTAGCGGCTGAAATCGTCGATCACGGCGACACCGGGCGGCATCGGGCCATTGAAAGCGCGAAGTTCGGCGGATGCGCCGGACAGAGGCACCCTGCGCGCGATCAGGGGCGTCATGTCCACCACGCCGCGCGTGATCATGTCCAAAAGCGACGGGTACTTCCATGACGGCATCCCGCGGGTTCCGAACAGCGCCAACTGCTTCATGTAGACCGCGTTCATGTTGATCTCCATCCGCGCAGTGTGGCCCACCGGCAGGCCCACCTGCACGTGTCGCCCCAGCGTGCGCAGCCCTTCGATCGACGCATTGGCCGTGGCTGCAATCCCCAGCGCCTCGATCGACACATGCGCCCCGCCCCCCGTCGCCTCGATGATCCGCGCCGCCACATCGCCCTCGCGCGCGTCAATCGCCGCCTCCGCGCCCAGCGCCAAGGCATGGCTCAGCTTCTCTGCCACCACATCCACCACCACCACCCGCGCGCCCAGCGCCCGGCCCAGGATCAGCGCCGACAGCCCGATCCCGCCCGTGCCATGCACCGCCAGCCATTCCCCCGCGCGAAGATCGGCCCGCCCCGTCAGCGCGTGCCACGCCGTCGTCACCCGGCAGCCCAGCCCCGCCGCCAGCACCGGCGTGATGCTTTCCGGCAGCCGCGCAAGGTTATGGGCATGCGGAACCGAGATGTATTCGGCATAGGCCCCCGGCTCGCCAAACCCCGGCACACGCTGCGTCTTGCAGGTGTTCGACTGCCCCGACCGGCACTCCGGGCAATCCCCGCAGGCCAGGATAAAGGGCGCGATCACCCGGTCCCCCACCTGCCAGCGGGCCAGAGGCCCCGCCTCCACCACCTCGCCGCAATATTCATGCCCCGGAATGGCTCCCGGCTTCACCTTGGGATGCTCGCCCACCCAACCGTGCCAATCGCTGCGGCAGATGCCGCAGGCCAGCACCCGCAGCACCACGCCATCCGGCTCGCAGACCGGATCGGGGACCGTCTCGATCACCAGATCGCTATTATAGGCTTTCAGAATTGCCGCGCGCATCGCATCCCCCCGCTCCGTCCGGACCAAGGGATGCCAGCACGCGCCGCAGGTCTAGACGGAACCCGACACCACCTGTCGGCATCCGCCGATCAAAGGATCTCGACCCGGTAGCTTTCGATCACCGTATTGGCGAGCAGCTTTTCGCACATCGCCTTGACGTCGGCCTCGGCCTTGACAGCGTCCGTCTCGGCCAGATCAAGCTCGATCACCTTGCCCTGCCGCACGCCATTGACGCCCGCAAACCCCATCGTGCCCAGCGCGTGGCGCACAGCCTCGCCCTGCGGGTCCAGAACGCCGGTCTTCAGCATGACGGTCACGCGCGCTTTCATATCGTCCCCCGGGGCAGAAATCTCTGGGCCCGTCCTAGCGCCCCGCCCCGTCCGGGGCAAGGCACCAGATCGATGCCATCAGTTGATCCCGCATCAATTGATCAAAGTGGGCTTGGGCTTGTGCGTCACGTTCGACGGCAACACCCCCAAGCGCCGCGCCAGTTCGGTATAGACATCCGCCAGCGGGCCGGGCTCGCGCACCAGCCCCTCGCGCTCCATCGCTTCCGATGCCGTGCGCACATCCCACAACCGGCAGGAATCGGGGCTGATCTCATCGGCCACGATCAGACGCATGTAATCGCCCTCCCAGACCCGGCCCACTTCCAGCCGGAAATCCGCCAACCGGATGCCCACGCCCATCATCACGCCCGACAGGAAATCGTTCACCCGCAGCGCCAGCGCCACCATGTCATCCAGATCCTGCTGGCTGGCCCAGTTGAACGCGATGATATGCTCCTCGCTCACCATCGGCGTGCCCAGCCGTTCGTCCTTGTAGTAATACTCGACAATCGGGCGCGGCAGCGGCGTGCCTTCGGGAATCCCCAGCCGTTCCGACAGGGCGCCTGCGGCAAAGTTCCGCACGACCACCTCCAGCGGGATGATCTCGGCCATCCGCACCAACTGCTCGCGCATGTTCAGACGGCGGATGAAATGCGTGGGCACCCCGATGGAATTCAGCCCGGTCATGAAGAATTCCGACAACCGGTTGTTCAGCACACCCTTGCCTTCAACCGCGGCAGGCGACGGAATGGCGGCAGTCGGCGCGCTGTCATCCTTGAAATACTGGATCAGAGTGCCCGGCTCCGGCCCTTCATACAGGATCTTCGCCTTGCCCTCGTAAACCTTCTTGCGCCGCGCCATGAATTCTCCGCCGGAAATGCCGATGGCGGGGTGACCCCATGGTTCCCCGCCCGCTTCACGCGGCTATAAGCCAAGCCGCCCTTCCCCGCAAGCGGACCCACGGCCGCGGCAGCCGGATCAGCCTATGGCAAACCACCCCCGCCCCCTTGCAGCGCGGGCAGGCTGCGGGCATATGAAGGGGCAAGCAACTCAGGATCAAGGGGCCCCACATGTCCACCTTCGACGACCGCGAACGCGCATTCGAATCCAAATTCGCCCATGACGCCGACATGCAATTCCGCGCCGAAGCGCGCCGGAACAAGCTGGTGGGTCTCTGGGCCGCGGGGCTGCTGGGCAAGTCCGATGACGCCGCCGCCGAATACGCCATGAGCGTGGTCTCCGCCGATTTCGAAGAGGCCGGGATCGAGGATGTGGTCCGCAAGGTCGCCGCCGATCTGGCAGGCCACGCCACCGCCGATGACGTGCGCGCCAAGATGACCGAACTGCTGCCCGTCGCCAAAGCGCAGCTGATGTCGGAACTCTGACGGCGATCCTGAACCCCCCTTCCATCGGCACCCGGCGCGGTGCCGATGGCACCTCCCCGACCCGATCCTGCGGTTCTCCTCAAGATCATCATGCGGAATATCGAATTGCCTCACCCCTGCCCCGCATGGCAGACCGGGGCAGACCGGGCGCCGCAAACCGGGCGACCGTCCCGAACCCCAAAGAGGTATCCCTTCATGGCCGACGCGCTGACCGAGCTTCTTTCCACCCGTGACTGGCTGCTGGCCGATGGGGCAACGGGGACGAACCTGTTCAACATGGGGCTCTCTTCGGGCGAGCCGCCGGAATTCTGGAACGTCGATCAGCCCGACAACATCCGCAAACTCTATCGCGGCGCGGTCGAGGCGGGGTCGGACATCTTCCTGACCAACACCTTCGGCGGCAATGCCTCGCGCCTGAAGCTGCACAACGCCCAAGGCCGCGTGCGCGAACTGAACCGCATCGGCGTGGAACTGGGGCGCGAGATCGCAGATGCGTCGGGCCGCAAGGTGGTAGTCGCAGGCTCCGTCGGCCCGACGGGCGAAATTTTCGAACCCATGGGCACGCTGACCCACGCCAGCGCGGTCGAAATGTTCCATGAACAGATGGAAGGCATGAAAGAGGGCGGCGTCGATGTCCTCTGGATCGAAACCATCTCCGCCCCGGAAGAATACCGCGCCGCGGCCGAGGCCGCGAAACTCGCAGGCTTGCCCTGGTGCGGCACCATGAGCTTTGATACCGCCGGACGCACCATGATGGGCGTCACCTCCGCCGCGCTGGCCGAGCTGGTGGAAAAACTGCCCAACCCGCCCCTCGCCTTTGGCGCCAATTGCGGCGTCGGCGCCTCCGATCTCATGCGCACCGTTCTGGGCTTTGCCTCCACCGGCACCGAACGCCCGATCATCGCCAAGGGCAATGCGGGCATCCCGAAATACCATGACGGGCATATTCATTATGACGGCACGCCGGAACTGATGGCCGAATATGCCGTGCTGGCGCGCGATGCGGGCGTGCGGATCATCGGGGGCTGCTGCGGCACCATGCCGGAACACCTGCGCGCCATGCGGGCCGCGCTGGAAAGCACCCCGCGCGGCCCGCATCCGACGCTTGATCTGATTTCGGAAAAGCTGGGCGGCTTCTCCTCCACCTCTGACGGCACGGGCGATGACGCCAATGCCCCCCGGCGCGAGCGCCGCGGCGGCCGTCGCAGCTGATAAGGGACGCGGGGGGTGCAACCGCACCCCCCGCACCCCCCTCGCCACCCCCTGACAGGCCTTGCACCCTGCCCCCGCCCCGCATAAGAAGCGCGCGGAAATCGGGCCTTGCGGGGGAAACCATGCCGCTTCTCGTGATGAAATTCGGCGGCACCTCGGTGGCCGACCTTGCGCGGATCGAAAACGCCGCGAAGAAGGTCGAAAAAGAGGTCGCCCGCGGCTATGACGTCATCGTCATCGTCTCGGCCATGTCGGGCGAAACCAACCGTCTGGTGGGTTACGTCGAAGGCACGTCCAAACTCTATGACGCCCGCGAATATGATGCCGTCGTCGCCTCGGGCGAAAACGTCACCGCAGGCCTGATGGCCCTGCGCCTGCAGGAAATGGGCATCCCCGCGCGGTCCTGGCAGGGCTGGCAAGTGCCAATCCAGACCACCGCCCAGCACGGCTCGGCCCGTTTCGTGGATATCCCGCGCGCCAATATCGACGCCAAGTTTGCCGAAGGCTTCAAGGTCGCAGTCGTCGCGGGCTTTCAGGGCGTCTCGCCCGAAGGCCGCGTCACCACCCTTGGCCGGGGCGGGTCTGACACCACCGCCGTCGCCTTCGCCGCCGCCTTCAACGCGGAACGTTGCGACATCTACACCGATGTAGACGGCGTCTACACCACCGACCCCCGCGTCAGCAGCAAGGCCCGCAAACTCGACAAGATCGCGTTCGAGGAAATGCTGGAACTGGCCTCCCTTGGGGCCAAGGTGCTGCAAACCCGTTCCGTTGAACTGGCGATGCGCTACAAGGTGCGCCTGCGCGTGCTGTCATCCTTTGAAGATACCGACGAGACCTCGGGAACCCTGGTCTGCGACGAGGAGGAAATCATGGAATCGAAAGTCGTCTCTGGCGTCGCCTTTTCCCGCGAAGAGGCCAAGATCACCCTCTTCACCATCGAGGATCGCCCTGGCGTCGCCAGCGCCATCTTCGGCCCGCTGGCCGATGCGGGCGTGAACGTCGACATGATCGTTCAGAACATCTCTGAAAAGGACTATGACGACGCCCATCCCGGCGCCGTGACGGACATGACCTTTTCCTGCCCGATCAATCAGGTGGAACGCGCCCGCAAGGCCATGGAAGACGCCAAGGCCGCAGGCAAGATCGCCTATGACGAACTGATCGTCGATACCGATGTCGCCAAGGTGTCGGTCGTGGGCATCGGCATGCGGTCCCATACCGGCGTGGCCGCGCGCATGTTCGAGGCGCTGTCGAAGGAAAACGTGAACATCAAGGTCATCTCGACCTCCGAGATCAAGATCTCCGTCCTGATCGACCGCAAATACATGGAACTCGCCGTGCAGGCGCTGCACGATGTGTTCGACCTCGACAAGGCGTGATCCAAGGCCCTGACCTGCGCCGCTTTTTTCGGCAGGCCAGAGGCACAATTACCCCGCGCACCCCGCAAGCCCCGGCCCAAGCAGCCGGGGCTTTCCATTTCCCCGGGCCTTGTGCTCTATAAGGGGCAAGATGGACACCCCGCGAATGCCAGAACGGACCGAAAGCGAAAGCCGCAAGCTCCTGCGCCGGTTGCGCGACACGCTCGCCACCACCGGCGGCGGGCAGGACAGGCTTGACCGCATCACCCATCTGATCGCGGATTCGATGGGAACCGAGGTCTGCTCGATCTACCTCTTCCGCGACCCGGAAACGCTGGAACTTTGCGCCACCGAAGGGTTGAAGAAAGAGGCCGTCCACCAAACCCGGATGAAGCTCGGCGAAGGCCTCGTGGGCCGCGTCGCCCGCAACGGCCTGCCCATCAACACCGCCAACGCCCCGTCTGAAAAGGGCTTCCGCTACATGCCCGAAACGGGTGAGGAACTATACTCCTCCTTCCTCGGCGTCCCGATCCAGCGGGTGGGCGAAAAGCTCGGCGTCCTGGTCGTGCAATCCAAGACCGCGCGCGAGTTTTCCGAGGATGAAATCTACGCCCTCGAAGTCGTGGCCATGGTGCTGGCCGAAATGACCGAACTTGGCGTCTTCAATGGCGATGTCGACGGGATGCGCGCCCTGCACAAGCAATCGGTGATGATCCGGGGCGGTACCGGGCAGGAGGGTGCCGCCGAAGGCCGCGTCTGGCTGCACGAACCCCGCGTGGTGGTCACAAACCCCGTGGCCGACGACCCGCTGACCGAGATTGACCGCATCCGCGAAGCGGTGGGCAAACTGCGCGTCTCGGTCGATGACCTGCTCTCTGCCGAAAGCCTCGACAAGGACCAGAAAGCCGTTCTGGAAGCCTATCGCATGTTCGCCAATTCGCGCGGCTGGCTCAAGCGGATGGAGGATGACATCGCGCGCGGCCTCTCGGCCGAGGCGGCGGTGGAAAAGGAACAATCCGCCACCCGCGCGCGTCTGGAACAGGTGCCCGATGCCTACTTGCGCGAACGCCTGCACGATCTGGATGACCTCTCCAACCGCCTTCTGCGCATCCTGACCGGGCAAGGCGCCGATACCGGCGCGGAAATGCCCGACAACCCGGTTCTGGTGGCGCGCAATATCGGCCCGGCGGAACTGCTGGAATATGGCCGCAAGCTCAAGGGTGTGGTGCTCGAGGAAGGTTCCGTCGGCTCGCATGCCGCCATCGTAGCGCGCGCGCTGGCCATTCCGCTGGTGATCCATGCCGGCCGCATCGTGACCGAGGCGCTCAACGGCGACCAGATCCTTGTCGACGGCGATCAGGGCATCGTCCATTTGCGCCCCGAGGAAACCGTCGCCCGCGCCTTCCGCGACAAGATCGCCATGCAGGCCGCCGCCCAGCAGCGCTATGCCTCGCTGCGCGGCCTGCCTGCCGTTTCGACCTGCGGCACGGTCACCACGCTGATGATGAACGCAGGCCTGATGGCCGATCTGCCCAGCCTGGATGGATCAGGGGCCGAAGGCGTGGGCCTGTTCCGGACCGAGCTGCAATTCCTCGTCCGCAACAAGATGCCCCAGCGCGCCGAACTCGCCGCCCTCTATGCCCGCGTGATCGACGCCGCCAAGGGCAAGCGCGTGGCCTTCCGCACGCTGGATATCGGGTCCGACAAGGTGCTTCCCTACATGAAGCCGCAGGATGAGCCCAACCCCGCGATGGGCTGGCGCGCCATCCGCGTGGGGCTGGACAAGCCCGGCGTGCTCAGGATGCAATTGCAGGCGCTGATCCGCGCCTCCAATGGCCGCCCGCTGACGGTGATGTTCCCTTTCATCACCGAACTCTCGGAATTCCAGACCGCCCGCGCGCAGGTGCTCAAGGAATTGCACCGCGAACGCAGCCTCGGCCATCCCGTCCCCGAACGGGTGGAAATCGGCGCCATGCTGGAAACCCCCAGCCTCGCCTACGCGCCCCGCGCGTTCTTCGAGCTGACGGATTTCGTCTCCATCGGCGGCAATGACCTAAAGCAGTTCTTCTTTGCCGCCGACCGCGAAAACGAACGCGTCCGCCGCCGCTATGACACGCTCAACGTCTCTTTCCTGCAATTCCTGACCCATATCGTCGCCCGCTGCGCGGAAACCGGAACGCCCCTGTCCTTCTGCGGCGAAGATGCCGGCCGCCCGATCGAGGCGCTGGCCTTCGCCGCCCTCGGCCTGCGCGCCCTGTCCATGCGCCCCGCCTCCATCGGCCCGGTCAAGGCTCTGCTCCGCCGGGTAGACCTGACCGAGGCGCGCCGCGTGATTGACCGCGCCATTGCCGATGGGGCCGAAAGTGTGCGCCCGGCGCTGATGGACTGGCTGTCAAACCAGCCGGAGTGAGTGTGACAAAGAAAAAGGGGCGTTCCGCCCCCTCTTGTCGCTTCGCGCCAATTCACCCCCTGAGGATATTTGAACAGAGAAGAATGGAAGGGGAGAAAGACAGTCAGCCCTTCGTCACCTTGGGCGGCGTCACCGCATCGGCAAAGGCCGCAAGAATCGGCTCGGCCCCATGCTGTTCGGCCAGGCGCAGCAGGGCAAAGCGGATCTCGGCCATCTCGCGGTAATAGCGCAGGAAGGCCGCGTTGAGCGTAGCCCCCGCCACCGCGCCCAGCACCGGCACCGCCTGCGTGGCCAGTTTCTGCCCCAGCGCGGCGGCAAGGCGCGGTGCCACGCTGCGTGCGACCTGCGCAATTGCAGGCCCCGTCACCGTCAGCCGTGCCGACAGGAATGAGGTGTTGACCCCGTCATCCGTGGCAAGCGGGCTGCCGGCCGAGAATACCCGCAAACATTCCGCCCGGATTGCCGGATCATCCGGATCATACCCCGCCTCGCGGGCCGCGCGCCGGATCGCATGCAGGATCACCGTGATCGTCACCGGCAGTTCCGCCACCGATGTGGCCAGCCCCCCCGCGCCGCCCACAGCCCCGGTGAACATGGCCGCCGCCATCGGCCCTTGCCGCCCCAGATCCGGCGCGCGGTCCCCAGCCCCGGCCATGCCATGCGCGGCCAGCAGCGCGCGCTCCGTCACCACGGCAATCTGCGCGCGCACCCCATTGGGCAGCGCGCCCAGCTTATCCTCCAGCGATCCGCCCAACTTGTTGACCAAGGTCATCACCGGCCCGTTCGCGCGGCGGTATCGGCGCGCCAGCGCCTTGATCTCAGTGCTGCGGTCAGGGGCGGCAATCGCGGGCAGGTTTTCCATCCCCTGAATGTGGGGCCGGATGCGCCCCACCGCAAGCCTCAGGTCGCCTTCGTCACCGCGCCGCGCACCCCATCCCATGCCCCGGTCTTCAGCGCAAAGCCCAGCACCCGGTCGGGGTTGGTGGGGGGCGGCATCTCCACCCCCTCCAGCTTGGCAAAGCCAAAGCGCGAATAATAGGGCGCGTCGCCCACCAGCATCACCCGCTCCCAGCCCAGCCGCCGCGCCTCGGCCAGGCTTTCGTTGATCAAAAGCCCCCCCAGCCCCTCGCCCTGCCGGGTGGGATGCACCGCCACCGGGCCAAGGAGCAGCGCATCCTGCCCCCCTACCTCAATGGGCCAATAGCGGATCGCTGCCGCCATCGTGCCATCCCCGTCGCGCAGGGTCAGGCACAGCGCCGCCACGGTCGGCACGCCATCGCGCAGGCGATACGAGGAAAGCGCCGTCCGCCCCGGCGAAAAGCACAGGTCGTACAGCGCCTCCACCTCCCACCAGTCGGCTTCGGTTTCCTCTTCCAGACGGTACAAGCGGGCGCCTCCGAATCTGCTGGAAACGCGCCTAACATGCGAATACGTCAGGATCAAATCACCACGACCGGGAAACGCCGCGCCATGTTCTACCGCCCCTCCCAAGGCCATGGCCTGCCGCACAATCCCTTCAACGCCATCGTGACGCCCCGCCCCATCGGCTGGATCTCCACGCGCGGGTCGGCAGGCGACAATCTCGCCCCCTATTCCTTTTTCAACGCCGCCGCCTACAGCCCGCCGCAGGTGACCTTTGCCTCCACGGGGGTAAAGGACTCGTTGACCAACATCCGCGAAACGCAAGTCTTCGCGGTGAACGTCGTCGCCGAGGCGATGTTTCACGCCATGTCGGCCACTTCTGCCGACCTCCCGCCCGAGGTGGATGAATTCGCCCATGCCGGGGTGGCCAAGGCCGAATGCAGCACCATCCCCTGCCCCCGTGTGGCCGATGCCCCCGCCACGCTGGAATGCGCGCTGATCGACATCATCACCCTGCGCGGCCGCGACAATTTCCTGATCCTGGGCGAGGTGACCGGCATCCACCTGCGTGACGATTGTCTGGTCGGGGGCCACTTCGACGTCACCCGGTTTCACCCCGTCGCCCGGCTGGGCTACCGCGATTACAGCATCGTGCGCGATCTGGTGGAACTCCGCCGCCCCGACGATGCATAATCGGACATCCGCCGGGAGCACCCCGGCCAGGGTCACACCTGCCCCTCACGGACTGTTGCCCCCCTGACATACGATGCGGCGACAGGCCCGCCCGCATTGTCCCTTGGCTTTCAGACCAGTCCGGCTAGCTTTGCCCCACACTGGGTGGATCCATGCTCATCACATCTGCAACCGCACGCACAACAGCCGCACTCTTCGCCCTGATTGCCTGGACAGGCCTGATCCTGCAGGTCGCCGGGGTCTTTCCGCGCAGCGCCTCGCTGATCGACGCGCTCTGGACGATGCTGCGCTTTTTCACCATCACGACCAATCTCATCCTTGCCGTGGTGATGACAGGCATCGCCCTTGGACACAGGCCCTTCGGAACGCCGCGCCTGCTGGGCGGGGTGACCATCGCCTTGGTCTTCGTCGGGGGTGTCAATGCCACCCTGCTGAGCGGCAGGCTCCCGCTCAACAGCAGCGACCTCATCGCCGATCTCTTCCTTCACTACGTGACCCCGGTCGCCATGCTCGCCTTCTGGCTCCTGTTGCGCCCGCGCGGCGCGCTGCGCCGCCACGATCCGGTCCTGTGGTCCCTCTACCCCCTGACCTATGCCGCCTATGCCATCGCGCGGGGGGCAACCGATGGCAATTATCCCTACCCCTTCATCAATGTCGCGCAGATCGGGATGGGGCGAACGGGTGCGAATATCCTTCTTCTCTGGCTCGCCTACCTTCTGGCAGGCGCGCTTCTGGTCTGGCTGGATCGGCGCGGATCGCCCCCCGCGCGCCAGACCTGACCCTGTATCAGGCCCCCTTCCCCACCCTGCCACAGCCGCATAAGCTGCATTGCGGCAACTGGCGGGGGCATCCATGCAGACCATGATCGGCGTTATCGGCGGCTCCGGTGTCTATCAGATCGACGGGCTTGAAGGCGCAAGCTGGGTGCGCGTGAAATCGCCATGGGGCAAACCGTCGGATGAGGTGCTGGTCGGACGCCTTGGCGGCATCCCCATCGCCTTCCTGCCCCGCCACGGGCGCGGCCATGTCCATGCGCCGTCCGACGTGCCCTACCGCGCCAATATCGACGCGCTCAAGCGGCTGGGCTGCACCGATGTCATCGCCGTCTCGGCCGTGGGGTCGTTGCGCGAGGATTACCGCCCCGGCGATTTCGTCATCCTGGGTCAATACATCGACCGCACCTTCGCCCGCCCCAAATCCTTTTTCGGCGCGGGCTGCGTCGCCCATGTGGGCTTTTCCCACCCCACCTGCCCCCGCCTGTCTGCCCATTGCGCTGAGGCCGCCCGCCAGGCGGGCTTGACTGTCCATCAGGGGGCCACCTATATCGCCATGGAAGGCCCGCAATTCTCCACCCTCGCCGAATCCCGCCTCTACCGCTCTTGGGGCGCCGATGTGATCGGCATGACGGGTATGCCCGAGGCCAAACTCGCCCGCGAGGCAGAGCTGTGCTACGCCTCTGTCGCCATGGTCACCGATTACGATTGCTGGCATCCCGGCCATGATGCCGTGGACGTGGCCGCCGTCATCCGCACCCTCACCGCCAATGCGGGCAATGCCCGCGCATTGGTGGCCGCCCTGCCCGCCCTTCTCGGCCCCGACCGCGCGCCCTGCCCCCACGGCTGCGACCGCGCGCTCGACATGGCGCTGATGACCGCGCCCGACAAACGCGATCCCGACCTTCTGGCAAAGCTTGATGCCGTGGCCGGGCGCGTCCTGAACGGCTGAGCGCACGCCCTCTTTACCATCCGGAAACCACATTGGGCGCGCCATGCGCGTCTGCAAGGGGGCGTGCATGGCCCCCGTCACCCGTGGAGCCCGGTTCATGTTCACCCCCCATATCCGCTTCCTGCAATCCCGCCTCAAGGCGCGGGGCGATTACACCGGCCCGCTCGACGGCCAGCGCGGCCCTCTCACCGATAAGGCGGTCCGCACCGCGCTCCCCCTCCTCGGCCAGCCGCTCCCGCCCGACTGGGCCGGATGGACGGCCAAACGTCAGATCACCGCCCTGCTGCAAGCGCTTGCCCGCGCCGATGGCCTGAACCCCGGCCCGATCGATGGCTGGTGGGGCCCGCAGACCGACTATGCGGTCAATGCCATTCTGACCCGCGCCACAACCGGCCGCCTGCCCGATTGGCGCGACATCCGCCCCGGCACCGCCAACCCCCATCCCTGGCCCACCGAATCCGGCGTCGCTGCCTTCTACGGCCCCCATGGCACGCCCGAAGGCCGCCGCCCGCCGCTGGTCAAGGTGCCCGCTCCCTGGACCTTCCGCATCGCCTGGAACCTCGCCCAGACCCGCAGCTTCCTCTGGGCGCATGAAAAGACCGCCCCCAGCCTGACCCGCATCCTGTCGCGCATCCACCAGCATTACGGCGAGGTGCGCCTGCGTGATCTGCGGCTCGACATCTTCTCGGGCGATTACGACCCCCGCCTGATGCGCGGCAGCCAGACCCGATGGTCCATGCACGCTTGGGGCATCGCCTATGATTTCGACGATACCGAAAACCGCCTGAACTGGGGGGCCGACCGCGCCCGCCTCGCCCGCCCCGAATACCACCCCTTCTGGGAGATATGGGAGGCCGAAGGTTGGGTCTCCCTCGGTCGGACAAAGAACTACGACTGGATGCATGTCCAGGCCGCCCGCCCTGACTGACGCCGCCAGCCGGTCAGGCCCACCGCGCCACCGCCCCCCTTTTCCCTCCCCCGGCACGGGGGAAGGTCAGGGAGGGGGGGGTCGGTCCCGCCAGAGTGTCGGCGGGAAAGATCAACGACGCGGTCACAAAACCAGTGTCGACCTTTGCAATTCCGCACCATTAACCATCGTCACCCCCTCCACCCTGCCGAAATTTGTATGCACACGGTATGCACAGAAAGCTGCACGGCGCGCTGCACATCCGATCCGCCGCAAACCGCCGCGCCTGCGCGCGAAAAACCCATCCATTTCAATCCCCTCCCCCTCGACGCACCCGTCATCGAAGGTTAGACCAAAGCACATACCCAATCCCGCAGGGCGCAGCATGACCAAAACCGTCAAGGACTACATCCGCACCATCGTGGACTTCCCGCATGAAGGCATCCTCTTCCGTGACGTGACCACCCTCTTCGCCGATCCGCGCGGCTTTCGCATGTGTGTCGACCAGCTTCTCGCCCCCTATGCCGGTCTCCGGATCGACAAGGTCGCCGGGCTCGAGGCGCGGGGTTTCATCCTCGGCGGCGCGGTGGCGCATCAACTCTCCACCGGCTTCATCCCGATCCGCAAAAAGGGCAAACTCCCCGGTGCCACGATCAGCGAAAGCTACACGCTGGAATATGGCGAGGCCGTGGTCGAGGTGCATGATGATGCCATGCAGCCCGGTGAAAAGGTGCTGCTCGTCGATGATCTTCTCGCCACCGGCGGCACCGCCGAGGCGGGCATCCGCCTGATCGAACGCCTCGGCGCACAGGTCGTGGGCTGCGCCTTCGTGGTAGACCTGCCCGATCTCGGCGGTCGCAAACGGCTAGAGGCGATGGGAATGGAGGTGCACGCCCTCTGCGCCTTCGAGGGCCTCTGACTCCGGCGGAAAGATGGTCCCGCTAACCCTTCCTTAACCTCCACCACCTAAAACCGATTCTGTCGGGGCACCCACCCCGGCGCTGCTTGCAAAGACCACACACCCCACCCCACCCCGCCGGTTCACCCCGGCGGGGTTTCTTTTTCGTCATTGCCCCGTTACCTGTGCCGGGCTAATTCCGTCCCATGACACCGCTTTCCGACCTGTTTCGCACCTTCGGCCATATCGGGCTGATGTCCTTTGGGGGCCCCGCCGCCCAGATCGCCTTGATGCACCGCGTTCTGGTGGATCAGAAACGCTGGCTCACCGAAAAGGAATATCTCTCCGCCCTCTCCTTCTGCATGCTCCTGCCGGGGCCCGAGGCGATGCAGCTTGCCACCTGGTCCGGCTGGCGGCTGCACGGCACGCTGGGCGGGCTGATCGCCGGTCTGCTCTTCGTGGCCCCCGGTGCGCTGGTCGTCCTCGCCCTTGCCGCCCTATACGCCGCCTATGGCAACGTACCTCTGATGCAGGCCCTGTTCATGGGCGTTCAGGCCGCGGTCGCCGTGATCGTGATCGAGGCGCTCCTGCGCGTCTCAAAACGCGCGCTCAAGGGGCGCGCGGCGCTGGTCGTGGCGGTGCTCGCCTTCCTCGCCCTCTTCCTCGCCAATGCTCCTTTCCCTGTGGTCATCCTCGCGGCAGGCATCTGGGGCTGGTTCAACGCCCGCAACACTGTTGCCTCGGCCGACCCGCTCCCTGACGCACCCCGCGCCGCCGGCACCCTGCAAACCCTCGCCATCGGACTGGTGATCTGGCTTACCCCCATCGCCGCGCTCTGGATCATGGATGCGGGCCTGCTGGCCGAAATCGGCCTTTTCTTCGCGAAACTCGCCATCCTCACTTTCGGCGGGGCCTATGCGGTGCTGGCCTGGATGGCACAGGCCGTGGTCGAAGACAAAGGCTGGCTCACCTTGCGCCAGATGATGGATGGCCTGGGTCTGGCCGAAACCACCCCCGGCCCCCTGATCCTCGTCACCGAATTCGTGGGCTACATGGCTGGCCACCGTCAGGGCGGCTGGATGACCGGCGTCGCAGCCGCAGCCATCACCCTCTGGGCGACCTTTGTGCCTAGCTTCATGATGATCTTTGCCGGCGCGCCCTGGATCGCCCGCATCACCGCCGACCCGCGCCTTGCCGGTGCCCTGTCGGGGATCATGGCCGCCGTGGTGGGCGTGATCGCCAATCTGTCGGTCTGGTTTGCCGCGCATGTCTTCTTCGGCACGGTTGGGCGCAGCACCTTCGGCCCGCTCACCCTGCTCACCCCCGATCCGGCCAGTTTCCGCCCCGCCATGGCCGCGCTGGCGCTGGTGGCGGGCTGGCTCCTGCTGCGCCGCCACATGCCCCTGCCCCTCGTCCTCGCGCTGGCCGCCCTGGGCGGGCTGGGCTTGCACACCGCCGGTCTGCTTCTCCCGGCGGCGTCTTGACGTAAACCGCGTGCTTCGAGGATCGGCCCCCTTCCCTTTG
This sequence comes from Variovorax paradoxus, assembly GCA_943370085.1. Classification (GTDB taxonomy): domain Bacteria; phylum Pseudomonadota; class Alphaproteobacteria; order Rhodobacterales; family Rhodobacteraceae; genus Paragemmobacter. Next base: position 144,840 of record CALRPT020000004.1, read on the forward strand.
GGGCCGAATTCCCCGTAAATGAATCCAAGCAGCCGAAAGGACAGCGCATGGCCCGTTCCATCGACTATGGCAATCTGATGCATCGGGCGATGCGCGGCTTGATCCAGACTGTCCTGCAGGATGTCGCCCGCGACGGCCTGCCCGGCGCGCATCATTTCTTCATCACATTCGATACCACCCACCCCGATGTCGCCATCGCCGACTGGCTTCGCGCCCGCTACCCGGCCGAAATGACGGTGGTCATCCAGCACTGGTTCGAAAACCTGACGGTCACCGATGACGGCTTCTCGATCACGCTGAACTTCGGCAATCAGCCCGAACCGCTGGTCATTCCCTTCGACTCGGTCCGCACCTTTGTCGATCCCTCGGTGGAATTCGGCCTGCGCTTCGAAACCCACAGCGATGAGGATGACGAAGAAGACGACGAAAACGGCGATGATGACGGCGACGATGACCCGCCCCCCCAGCAGGACGCGCAGATCGTCAGCCTCGACAAGTTCCGCAAACACTGACCGCCCCCGTATTTTCGGTATGCGACGGTATGCCAATTGATTTTGCCCCCGCCCTTGGCTAAGGCGACCTCAGCGAAATCAGGAGGCTTGCACCCATGTCCGCAACCCGCACCGAAACCGACAGCTTTGGCCCGCTCGAGGTTCCCGCCGACAAGTATTGGGGCGCACAGACCCAGCGCTCGATCATCAACTTCCCTATCGGCTGGGAACGCCAGCCGGTCGCCATCATCCGCGCCTTGGGCGTGATCAAGAAGGCCTGCGCGCTGGTCAATATCGATCAGGGCGACATCACGCCCGACCTCGGCAACGCCATCGCGGCGGCAGCGCAAGAGGTGATCGACGGCAAGTTCGACGACAATTTCCCCCTCGTCGTCTGGCAAACGGGTTCCGGCACCCAGTCCAACATGAACGCGAATGAGGTGATCTCGAACCGCGCCATCGAAATGCTGGGCGGCGTGATGGGGTCCAAGAAACCCGTCCACCCCAATGACCATGTCAACATGGGGCAATCCTCCAACGACACTTTCCCCACCGCCATGCACGTCGCCATCGGCATGATGGCCCGCGACGTGCTGCTGCCGGGCTTGGAAAAACTCCACGCCGCGCTTGCCGCGAAGTCCGAAGAATTCAAGGACATCATCAAGATCGGCCGCACCCACACGCAGGACGCCACCCCCCTGACCTTGGGTCAGGAATTCGGCGGCTATGCCAAGCAGGTCGAAAAGGGCATCGCCCGCGTCAAATCCTGCCTGCCCGATATCTATGAACTGGCCCAGGGCGGCACCGCCGTCGGCACCGGCCTGAACACCCGCGTCGGCTGGGACACCCGCGTGGCCTCAAGGATCGCCGAAATCACCAACCTCCCCTTCGTCACCGCGCCGAACAAGTTCGAAGCACTCGCCGCCCATGACGCCATGGTCATGTTCTCCGGCGCGCTGAAAACCGTCGCTGCGAGCCTCTTCAAGATCGCCAATGACCTGCGGCTCCTCGGCTCCGGCCCCCGCTCTGGCTTGGGCGAGCTGATCCTTCCGGAAAACGAACCCGGCTCCTCCATCATGCCCGGCAAGGTGAACCCCACCCAGGCCGAGGCGCTGACCATGGTCTGCGCCCATGTCATGGGCAATGATGCCGCCGTGGGCTTTGCGGGCTCGCAGGGGCACTTCGAGCTGAACGTCTACAACCCGATGATGTCCTATAACGTGCTCCAATCCATGCAGCTCCTTGGCGATGCCGCAGGCAGCTTCACCGACAACATGGTGGTGGGCACGCAGGCCAATATCCCCCGCATCGACAAGTTGATGAAGGAATCGCTGATGCTTGTCACGGCGCTGGCCCCCACAATCGGCTATGACAACGCCACCAAGGTCGCCAAGACCGCCCACAAGAACGGCACCACCCTGAAGGAAGAGGCGATTGCCCTTGGCTTTGTCGATGCCGAAACCTTCGACCGCGTGGTGCGGCCCGAAGACATGATCGGACCTAAAGGCTGACGCATGGCCGAAATCGTCAACCTGCGCGCAAAACGCAAAGAGGCGGCCCGCAAGGCCGCCCGCGCGAAAGGGGACGCCAACGCCGCCAAGTTCGGCCAGACCAAGGCCACCCGCGATCTGGCGCAGGCGCGGGCGGACAAAACCGCCCGCGATCTGGACGGGCACAAGAGGGACGAATGACCGCCCGCCCCGTCAAACACTCCCTCACCCTGCGTGGCCACCGCACCAGCGTGTCACTGGAGGCCGAATTCTGGCAGGCCTTCCGCGACATCGCCGCCGAGCGCGGGGTCACCCTGAACCAGCTTGCCATCGAGGTGGACGAAGGCCGCAGCGGCGATGTCGGCCTCGCCTCGGCGATCCGGGTCTTCGTGCTGAACCGCTATCGCGGTTAACCGGCCGTTTACGGGTCTGAGGCAGAGTGCGGGCATGAGCCGCAACCTCTTGCCCTATACGACCGAAGGGTGGATCGCCCATCTCTTCAACTCGCAAGCCGCGCGGGATGGTGGCGTGATCCGCCGCCAGGTGCGCGACGTGGAACGTTATGTCGGCCGCGATGTCTTTCTGGCCGAGATGCGAAGACGCGGTTTCACGGTGCTTGAGAATGCGGGCCAGTTCATCATCGTCTGCAACCACGAACCCATCCGCCGCGTGGTGTAGCGATTTCTGCACGCAGAAATCGCAGCGGAATTTGACGCAAATTCCGCCATCAAAGTGCAGCGCCCTCCCCCCGATTTCTGTGCGCAGAAATCAACGCTAAATCTGCGCCAGATTTCGTCCATCAGACAAGACGCACACAACCCGATTTCTGCGTGCAGAAATCAACGCGAAATCTGCGCCAGATTTCGCCCATCAGACAAGACGCACACAACCCGATTTCTGCGTGCAGAAATCGACGCGAAATCTGCGTCAGATTTCGCCTCCACGCCGCGTCACCCGCAGCCAAACCCCATCCCGCGCCCGCACCGTCAGATGCGCCACAGGCACCGGTACCCGCCCCTCCACCACCTCAAACCGGAACGCCCGCACCAGCAGCGCCAGCAGAAGCACCCCCTCCACCATCGCAAACCCCGCCCCGGTGCAGACCCGCGGCCCGCTGGAAAACGGCAACCACCCATCCCGCGCCGCTGCCTTCGTCTCCTCCCGCGTCCAGCGGTCTGGATCAAACGCATCCGGCGCGTCCCAGATCCGCTCATGCCGTCCCAGATGCCAGGGCGACAGCACCACCTGCGCCCCCGGCGCCACGGCGCGCCCGCGAAATTCCTCTGGGCAGGTCGTCTCACGCACCATCATCGGCACGGGTGGATACAGCCGCAACACCTCGCGGAACACATCCCGCGTCAGGCGCAACCGCGCCACCGCACCGAATTCCGGCTCCAAACCGGCACCCTCCGCCGCCACTCGGTCCTGGACCTCGGGCTTTGCCGCCAAGAGCCACAAGGCCCAGCCCAGCGCACTGGCGCTGGTCTCATGCCCCGCCAGAAAGAAGATCGCCACCTGATCAACCATTTCCTCGGTGCCGAACCGTTCCCCAGTCACCGGGTCCACCGTCACCATGATTTTGGTCGCCAGATCGTCGGGTGCCGTGCCCGCCGCAATCTCCCCGGCCCGCCGCTCCGTCATCCGCGTGATCAGCCGCCGGATCTCTGCCGCCGCCCGCAGCGTGCGCCGCTTGTGCAGGCGCGGCATCCAGCGCGGCAAGGGCACAAAGGCCGCAAGATTTAGGATCGGCTGGGTGCGCTGATAGGCGCGAAAGGCATGAAACACCGCCGTCGCATCCCGGTCTTCGATCGGCAGCGAAAACAGTGTGCGAAAGATCACATCTGCCGCCGCATGGCTGGCAAATTCCTCCACCTCCATCACGCCTTCGCCCATCCGCGCCACCGCCGCCTCGCCCGCCGCCCACATGGCGGGGAAAGTGTCCTTCAACCGCCCGCCTTCAAAGGCCGGGTCGATGATCCGGCGTTGGCGCTTCCACTGATCCCCATTCGTGACAAAGACCGATTGCCCCAACAGCGGTGCCAACCCCTCACGGATACGGTCGGATTTCGGGAAATCATCCGGCCGCTCCTGCAACACGCGCCGCACCAGCGCGGGGTCATTGCACAGATAGCTGCGAAAGAACGGCGTGCGAAACTCGGCCATCCAAGCCCGATACAATCTTGCCGGCTGCGCCGACAGGATATCCGCCCGGAACAGCCGCAGATATCGCCACAGCGACACGCGATCCGGCCGCGCCTCCGGCTTCGGGGCCTTCATGCCATGCTCCGATGGCCCGACAAGGCCCGTTCGATCCGGCTTTTCGAAGGGGCCCGCCCGGCATAGCGCGCGCGTAGTGTCAAAGGCCCCGCCGTGATGCGAAAGTAATCATAATCCCCGGGCCGATCAAAGGCGCACATGTATTGGAAATGCAGCCGGAACCAGCGAAACCGCATCCGCCGCCACCGCTCCGGGCTGAAGGTCTGGGTGAAGGCGCAGGAAATCACCAACGGCCAGCGCTTCCCCTCAGGCGCAACCCCCGTCACCGCCACCGGATCGCACAGCGAAAAGGCGCAGCCATCCCCCGGCGCGGTCACATCGACCCAGGTCACCTCCTCCCGCGTCGACAGAAAGGCCAGATCGGCCCGCAGCCGCTTGGCCTCGGGCAGAAAAGACACCATCGGCACCACCTGCCCCAGCGTCAGCAAGGACAGGACAGGTCCCCGCGCCGGCAGCCCCGCCCGGATCAGATCAGCCAGAATCGACACGCCCAGAATCGCGCCCGAGGAATGGCCCACCACCAGCACCTCATCCCCCTCTTCCTCCATCGCGGCGCGGATACGGGCAGCAAATTCCGCCATCCGCGCCTCAAGCACGGGCGGATAGGCCCCCCAAAGCCCCGCGGAAAACGCATAATCATGCATCAGGTAATAGGCGAGAAACCGGCGATCAACCCGCTGGAACAGCCGCAGCATGGCCCAAGCCAGCGCCAGCCCCGCCACCCCTCCCGCCACAACTCCCACCCCGCCCGGCAGCACCATCGCCACCCCCAGCCCGATCCCCCATCCCGACAGAACCGCCAGCAGCGCCTGCAAGGTCAGCATCACCACCGGATAAAGCGCCGCCAGCGTCGGCCCCTTGCGCAACCGGCCCAGCCGGAACAGCGCACCCGATGCCACATAGATCCACGCCGTCCGCAGCATCTGGGCATAGGTCGCAGGAATCGTCCGCCGCATAGACCCGCCGATGATATCGGCCCAGGCCAGCACCTCGACATCCGCCGTGACGCTTTCCCCGTCAATCTGCGCGCTCACCGACCAGCCATGCGCGGCATCGCCGCGTTTGCGCCCCACCTCCAGCGCATAGCCGGAAATCGCCGCCTGCGCGGGCCCCTCGGTCCTGTAGAATTGCCGGTAACGCCGGGTCTGCAGCGGATCAAAACCGGGAATGTAGAACACGCGCCGTTTGCGCACCTGTCCCGTATCCCTTGCCGTCAGCCCCGCCATTGCACACCCCGCACCCGTTACCCCGGCACTATGCCGCGCCGGATGCCTCAGCCCAAGAGGGGAATGCCGAACCGGTCAAAGGTTTCCAGAAGCCACCAGCTGAAATCGGTGAAAGCCCCGGTCAAAAGCGCCAGCCCCACCGCCACCAACAGCGCGCCCATGGCCCGTTCGATCCATTTCATATAGGGCTTCACCCGCTGCATCAGCCCCATCGCCCGTTCGATGAACAGCGCCGCCAGCAGGAAGGGCAGCCCCAGCCCCACCGCATAAACCCCCAGCAGCACCGTGCCCCGCTGCACCGATCCCTCCTGCGCGGCCAGCGACAGGATGGTTCCCAGTTGCGGCCCGATGCAGGGCGTCCAGCCAAAGGCAAAGGCCAGGCCCAGCACATAGGCCCCAAAGGCCGAGCCGCCCCGATCCCCCGCATCCAGCCGCGCCTCACGGTCCAGCAGGCTGATCCGGAACACGCCCAGAAAATGCAACCCGAACACCAGCACCACCGCCCCGGCGACCTGCGCAAAAATCTCCTGATTGGTCAGGAAAAACGCCCCAAAGGCACTGGCCGTGAACCCCAGCAGCAAGAAGACCGTCGACAGGCCCAGCACAAAGAACAGCGCAGGCAGCATCACCCGCCGCCGCGCCGCCGCCGCGCCACCGGTCATCTCGCTCATGCTGATGCCGCCCATATAGGCCAGATAGGGCGGCACGATGGGCAACACACAGGGGCTGAGGAAGGACAGAACCCCCGCCGTCAGCGCCACAAGCATGGCAGGCAGCAACCCCGCATCTATGATGTCAAACCCGAACATGCGCCCCCAAGACTTTCGCCTCTGATACCCGCTTCCCCACGCCCCGTCACCTCACCCGTTTGTCACATTGCCGTGGCCCGGATGCAACGATTGCGCTATGTCCCCGCCATGACAACGCATTGGGATATCGAGATCGACTGCGAAGGGCTGCTTTGCCCCCTGCCCGTGCTGCGCGCGCGCAAACGGCTGATGACGATGCAGCCCGGTCAGATCCTGCGCCTGCGCGCCACCGACCGCATGGCCGCAATCGACCTGCCGCATTTCTGCACCCAATCCGGGCATGGCTTCCTTGACGCCACCCCGCTGCCGGACGGCGTTACCGCCTATCGCATCCGGCGCGGCTGACCGGGCCATTCACAAACAAACGGGCCGGGGAATACCCCCGGCCCGCGCAAGCTGTTGAAAACCCTCAGCGGCCCAGCGACCACCAGCCCTTTTTCCGGGGCTTGTTCGGGTCGTCCTTGGCCTCGGGTTCCGCAGGCGCGGCAGGAGCCGCAATCGCAGCCACCTCGGCCTCGCCCGGATCAGGAACCAAAGCCTCCTGCCGAACCGGCTCGATGCCGGGATCGGCCGGAAAGATCTCCGCTGCCGGCGCTGCCTTGGCCTTCGTCCCTGCTTTCGCAGCCGGAGCGGCCTTCGCAGCCGCAGAGGTGCTGCGCGAACGCGGCGCGGCGGGCTTCTTGGCCTTTGGCTTTGCCTCCTCGGCCAGCGCATCTCCCGGTGCTTCGGGCACGGCCTCTGCCACCGGGGCAGCCTCCGCTACCGGGGCCTCCTCCTTCGCCGCAGCCGGCTTCTTCGCCCGCGAAGGCGACGTTCCCACCCGCGACCGTGTGACCTTCGCCTTCGGCTTCGCAACCGCCTCGGCCCCCTCGGCCACGGCGGCATCCGCCTCAACCGCAGCAGCGGCCACAGGTGCAGCCACGGCAGCCGGGGTGTCGGTCACAGCCGCGTCCGTTGCGTCGTCCTCGTCATCCTCGTCGTCGCCATCCTCATCGGCTTCACCCGCCTCGAACTCACCGTTCGTTGCATTGGCGCCCGCGCCGGCCCCGCCCTTCTTGCGCCGACGCCGACGCCGCTTCTTCTTGGGTGACCCATCTCCGCGCGGCTCACCGCGCCCGTCGGGCTTGCCCTCAACCACAGCCTCTTCGGCCACAGCCTCGGCTTCGGCCTCGTCCAGCTCTTCGTCCAGCGGCAGATCTTCGTCCTCGTCCTCGTCAACGGGCGCACCCATCAACCCGGCATGGCCCGAAATCACCGAAGAAATCTCCGGCACCACCCGCGTCGCGGTCTTGAACTTCTCGATCACGAAATCCGGGCTCACCAGCATCGGATCGGCCTCGATCCGCACGCTCATGCCATAGCGCGCCTCGATCAGCGCGATATGCTCGCGTTTCTGGTTGATCAGGAAGTTCACGATCCCCACAGGTCCCTTCAGCAGAACCTCCTTCGACCGCTTCCGCGTCCCCTCTTCCTCCAGCGCCCGGATGATCTGCAGACCCAGGCTGTCATCCGACCGGATCAGCCCGGTGCCATGGCAATGCGGGCAAGGCTGCGTGGTGGATTCCAGCATCCCCGGCCGCAACCGCTGGCGGCTCATCTCCAGCAGGCCGAACCCGGAAATCCGGCCGACCTGAATCCGCGCCCGATCCGTTTTCAGCTTTTCCTTCAAACGCTTCTCGACGGCGGCGTTGTTCTTGCGCTCTTCCATGTCGATGAAGTCGATGACGATCAGCCCGGCCAGATCGCGCAACCGCAACTGGCGCGAAATCTCTTCCGCAGCCTCGATATTGGTCTTCAGCGCCGTCTCTTCGATCGACCCTTCGCGCGTTGACCGGCCCGAGTTCACGTCGATCGACACCAGCGCCTCGGTGATCCCGATGACGATATAACCGCCGGATTTCAGCTGCACCGTCGGGTTGAACATCCCGCTCAGATAGCTTTCCACCTGGAACCGCGCGAACAGCGGCATCTGTTCGTCATAGCGCTTCACCATCTTGGCATGGCTGGGCATGATCATGCGCATGAAGTCCTTGGCGGTGCGATAGCCTGCCTCGCCCTCGACCAGAACCTCGTCGATCTCACGCGAATAGAGGTCGCGGATCGACCGCTTGATCAGATCGCCTTCCTCATAGATCGCCGCCGGCGCGATGGATTTCAGCGTCAATTCGCGGACCTGTTCCCACAGACGCATCAGATATTCATAATCGCGCTTGATCTCCGGCTTGGTGCGCTTGGCCCCCGCCGTGCGGATGATCAGACCGGCGCCTTCCGGCACCTCGATCTCGCCCGCGATTTCCTTCAGCTTCTTGCGATCCGCCGCCACGGTGATCTTGCGGGAAATCCCGCCGCCCCGCGCCGTATTGGGCATCAGCACGCAATAGCGGCCCGCCAGCGACAGATAGGTGGTCAACGCGGCCCCCTTGTTGCCGCGTTCTTCCTTCACGACCTGAACCAGCATGATCTGCCGGACCTTGATCACTTCCTGAATCTTGTAGCGGCGCGGGCGCGGCTTGCGCGGCGCGCTGATTTCTTCGGCCACGTCCTCTTCGGCGACCGACTCGATCTCGTCATCGGTGTCGCTGGCATGGTCCATGGCGCGATAGGCGCGCGCGCCGTTCTCATCGCCATTCTCGCCCGCATGATCGTGGGCGTGATCATGGGCGTGATCGTGGGCATGTTCCGAACGCTCACCCGACGCAGGCGCCGCAACTTCGGTCAGCGTGGTGGCGCCTTCGCCCTCGTCCTCATCCAGATCGACAACATCCATGCCGCCGATCTCGGACACTTTCACCGAGTCGGACCGTGATGCCTCGGGCCGCGGGCGCGGTTTGGGGCGCGACCGGCGGTTGTCTTCCTCATCCTGCGCACGGTTATAGGCACGCTCCTCATCGAGCAGCGCCTTCCGGTCCGCGACGGGGATCTGGTAATAATCCGGATGGATTTCGGCAAAAGCCAGAAACCCGTGGCGGTTCCCGCCGTAATCCACAAAGGCGGCCTGCAGCGACGGTTCGACCCGCGTCACCTTTGCAAGGTAGATATTCCCCGCAAGCTGGCGCTTGTTCAGGGTTTCAAAGTCAAATTCTTCGACCTTGTTTCCATCCACCACCACAACGCGGGTCTCTTCCGCATGGGTGGCGTCGATAAGCATTTTCTTTGCCATGATTTCCTGATGCGCCCCCGCGCGCCGGATCCGGCCCGAAGCAGGCTCCGGGATCTGGGTCAGACGGGAAAGGGCGGCTTGTCTGGGCAAGACGGCGCGGGGCGAAAAGTCGGGCCATGCCCGGTGGGCATCCCTCGGCTTTCGTCATCAAATTCGCGCGCGTCATCGCGGTTCTCTTCCGGGCGCCTTGCGGCACCCACCTGATTAAGCCCGCTGCGTCCAAAGACCTGACGGGCAAATTGACGACCTCTCGGCCGATCCGACTGCCACCCGGCACGGCAGCGCTAACAGGCACCGGCGATAGGGGCAGAGAATTCCACGGCAGGGCAAACCCCGCTTGATCTGACCCTAGGGGCAAAGCGGCGGAAAACACAATGGGTGAATTTCGTCCAGATCGCCAACTGGACATCCCCAGTTGAAACTGGCGCTATTTTTTCAACCTCTGGCTAACCTTAACGCGTTGCCAGCGTGCGCTGCGTGCATACAGTTTGCTGCACTGCGCGGCTGCACCGCGCGCGGCACAGCCGTTTTCTGTTTTTTCCAATGATTAAAGGCGCTTCAGGTGTATTCGGCCCGGCTCAGACCATACTTCGCCATCTTCTCGTTCAACGTCCGGCGCGGGAGGCATAGCTCATCCATCACCGCAACGATGCTGCCCTTGTGGCGCCGCATCGTATTGTCGATCAGCATCTTCTCAAAGCTTTCGACATATTCCTTCAACGGCTTGCCTTCCGTCGTCATCGCAGGCCCCGTCGCCTCGTTGTCGGCCATCAGAAGGCTCGCGATCGACCCCGATCCCCGCCGGTTCTGCAACACCGCCCGTTCGGCGATATTCACCAACTGCCGCACGTTTCCCGGCCAAGGCGCCTGCAACAACTGCGCGGCTTCCTGCGCCGTCACCTGCGGCGCATCACAGCCATATTCCTCGGAAAACTGTTCCGACATCCGGGTGAACAGCGTCAGGATATCCTCGCCCCGCACCCTAAGGGGTGGGCACAGGATCGTCATCGCCCCCAACCGGTAGTAAAGGTCAGACCGCAGCAGGTCCTCCAGCGTCTTGTCCGGCGCATGTTCATTGCAGATCGCGATGATGCGGGTTTCCGGCGGCGTGCCCTGATCGTTGATCACCGTCAACAGCCGCGCCTGCAAAGGTTGGCTCAGCGCTTCCACATCCTCAAGGCACAGCGTCCCCCCTCGCGCCTCTTCCACCAGCGGGATCTGTCCGTCTTCGCTGGGCCCGAACAGCTTGGCCGCCAACTGGTCCTCGGACCAGGCGGCACAGGAAATGGTGACAAACTTCTTCGATCCGCGCGGCCCCACGGCATGCAGCGCATGCGCCACCAGCGTCTTGCCCGTGCCCGTCTCGCCATCGATCAGCACATGGCTATCTGCCTGACCCAGATCAAGAATATCCTCGCGCAGCCGCTCCATGACCGGGCTCGATCCGATCAGTTTCTTCATCAGGATCGACCCGTCCGACAGCTCCTTGCGCAGCGCCCGGTTATCCAGCGTCATGCGCCGCGCCTGCGTCGCCCGTTTGGCCAGTTCCGTCATCCGATCGGGGTTGAAGGGCTTTTCAAGGAAATCATAGGCCCCGACCCGCATCGCCTCCACCGCCATCGGCACATCGCCATGGCCTGTGATCATGATCACCGGCAGGCCGGAATCCATACCCATCAGGCGCTTGAGAAACGCCATCCCATCCATGCCAGGCATCTTGATATCACTGACCACAACGCCGGGAAATTCCGGCCCAATGCCGCGCAGCGCATCTTCGGCGCTGGCGTAAGTCTCTGTATCAAAACCCGAAAGCGCCAGCCACTGGCTGATGGATTGCCGCATGTCCGCCTCGTCATCGACGATCGCCACCTTCATTGCCCGCGCCATGCCAACCTCATTCCGCTGCTTCCACTTCTCTGCCCAAAAGGGGCAATTGCATTTCAAATACCGCTCCGCCGCCTTCGGCATTGCGCGCCATCAGGCGGCCGCCAAGGTCGGTCACAATCCCCGATGAAATCGCAAGGCCCAGCCCTACCCCTTCGCCCGGTTTCTTGGTCGTGTAGAAAGGTTCAAACAGGTTATCCAGATCCACGATCCCGGTGCCGTTGTCGCGCACCGCCAGAAGCGCCACATCGCCCGATGACAGGATCAGGTCGATCTGCGCATCCGCCCGGTCCCGCGTCGCATCCAGCGCGTTGCGCAACAGGTTGATGATCACCTGCTCCAACCGGATCCGATCCGCCATCACCATCACCGGCGTGCGCGGCAAGGTTCTGGTGATCTTGACCACCCGCAGCTTCAACTGCGGCTCCATCATCGACAGCGCGCTGGAAAGACAGGCCCGCAGATCGACCGGCTCAAACGCCTCGCCGCCCTTGCGGGCATAGGATTTCAACTGCCGCGTGATCGCGCCCATCCGTTCGATCAGGTCATCGATCCGCTGGAACGAAGACAAAGCTTCTTCGGGGCGCTTCCTCTGCAACAAGAGCCGCGCGCCCGCCAGATAGGTTTTCATCGCCGCAAGCGGTTGATTCAACTCATGACTTACCGCCGCCGACATCTCGCCCAGCGCCGCCAGCTTGGACGATTGCGCCAGCGTCAACTCTGCCACCGCAAGATCCTTTTGCACCTTTTCGCGTTCCGCAATCTCGCGCTGCAACCGCGCGTTCAGCATCCGCAGTTCCGCCGATTCCCGCTGAAAGCTCATGCTCTGCGACCAAGCCTTGCGCGACAGGAAATAGAAGGTCAACGCCATCAGGATGGCAAATCCCATGATCTCCAGCGCAAGAATGCCGTTCACCCGTTCCCGGACCGAGTCATAAGCCGTGAAGGTCACCATCCGCCACCCGCGGAACGGCACCCGCGCCTCGGTCTTCATCACCGCCTCGCCACGGACATAGGCATCGGGCGGCGATTGCGCCCAATCCGCTGTGGCCTGAATGGCCCGGCTCAGCGCCGAAGGCGCATCCCGTACCGCCAGCGCCTCTTCCATCGGCAGGCCGCGCCAGCGCGGTTCCGTGGCAAGGATCACCGTCCCCTCGCTGTCGGTCACCATCACCGCGTCCTGCAACCCGGCCCAGGCCCGTTCATACTTCATCAAATCAACGGCCACGACGATCACACCGGCGGCCTTGCCATCCATCATCACAGACCGGGAATAGGTGAAGTCGAACCCCCCGCCTTCGCGCGCCTGCGCCGTAAAGACCGTGTCCTTGTTGCGCAAGGCTTCCACAAAATAGCCGCTGGATCGATGGTTCGTCCCCAACAGGTTGCGGTTCGTGGCGGCCACGGTGCGCCCATCGGCATCTATCAGCATGATCGAGGCGACGCCGATCTCGGACTGAACCCGGATCAGCTTTTGCGATGTGTCGGGATAGCTTCGCGCGCGCAGCGCCTCGACCAAGGCCGGATCGCCCGCCAGCAGCAGCGGCACGACAGACGTGCGCTGCAATTCGGAAACCATGTTCCCGGAATAGAGCGCGATGCGCAGTTCCGCCCGGTTGCGGGTCGTTTCGGTAAACCGTTCCGACAGCCAGCGATTGGTCACCAGCACGATGCCGACCGCCAGAATCACCATCAGGCAAATGGCAAGCTTCACGCGCCAGGAAATGCCCGGCGCGGAGTCTGTGTCATGGATCGGGTTGGTCCCTTCGCTCATGGCGCCAATCTAGGCCCGCCCAGCCCCCCGCTTCAAGCAAGGGGGCCGAAAGCCCCCGTCATGCAAGCGCCAACCCGCCCAAAAGCGCCGCGAACATCGCCGCGCCATCGGTTCCGCCCTGCGCCGGGTCCACCACCCGCTCCGGATGGGGCATCATTCCCAGCACGCGGCGATTCTCCGACAGGATGCCCGCGATATCGGCCATCGACCCGTTGGGGTTGCCGGCATAGGTAAAGGCGATCCGGTCCTGATCCTGCAATGCCTTCAACCCATCGGCATCGATGGTGTAATTGCCATCGTGATGCGCCACCGGCACGGTGATTTCCAACCCGCGCGCATAACCTGCGGTAAAGGCGCTGTCGGTGGTTTCCACCCGCAGCTTCTGCATCCGGCAGACGAATTTCAGCCCCGCATTGCGCATAAGCGCGCCGGGCAGAAGCTGCATCTCGGTCAGCACCTGAAACCCGTTGCAGACACCCAGCACAAAGCCACCGCGCGCCGCATGGGCCTTGACCGCAGCGCCAATCGGGGATTGCGCCGCAATCGCCCCGCAGCGCAGGTAATCGCCGAACGAAAAGCCCCCCGGAACGCCCACCACATCAACGCCTTTCGGCAGATCAGCATCCTTGTGCCAGACCCGCACCACATCCCACCCCGCCCGTTCGAAGGCCACGGCCAGATCACGGTCACAGTTGGAACCGGGGAAGGTAACGACAGCAGCCTTCATCATGCATCCTTTCGGAAATGGCAGTGGGATAGGCGCGCACTACCGCAATCCCTGCCCCGCTGCCACTGGAAAAGCCCGCTGTTCAGCTTTGCGGACGGGTCTTTTTCGGGTCGTAATGCGACAACGGCACGATCACGGCAGGAAGGCGTTTCTGGTGGCCATCCAGCTTGCCGATTTCCACCAGCGTTCCAACCTCGGCATGGGCCACATCCACCCGCGCCAGCGCGATGTTCTTGCCCAGCAAAGGCGACCGCATGGAGGATGTCACCTCGCCCACCTGCGCCCGGCCCATATGGATGCAATCGCCATGGCCCACGTCGACAGCCGCATCAATCTCCAGCCCCACGAATTTCCAGCGCGGGTTTTCCTTGCGCCGGATCAGCGCCTCGCGCCCGATGAAATCATCGGTCTTGGATTTCAGCGGCACGGTAAAGCCGATCCCTGCCTCGAACGGATCGGTCTGATCGCTGAAGTCATATCCCGCAAAGATCAGCCCCGCCTCGATCCGCACCATATCCAGCGCGGCAAGTCCCATGGGACGCAGGCCCAGATCGCGCCCATGGTTCCATATCGCATCATATAGTTCGATTCCGTCCTTTGGATGGCAGAACACCTCGAACCCCAACTCGCCGGTATAGCCGGTGCGCGACACCACCACCGGCGCCCCCGTCGGCCCGCCCACGCGGCCGATGGTGAAACGGAACCAACCCAGTTCGTCGATTGTCGGCTGATGCGCGGCGGTCCAGATCATCCGGCGCATGATTTCGCGGCTGTTCGGCCCCTGAACCGCAAGATTGTGCAACTGGTCGGTCGATGACCGCACCATCACCTTCAGGCCCAGCTTTTCCGCCTGTTCCCGCAGCCAGATGCCGCCGTAATCATCCCCGCCGATCCAGCGGAAATTGTCGCGCCCCAACCGGAACAGCGTGCCATCGTCGATCATTCCGCCATGGTCATAGCACATGGCGGAATAGACCACCTGCCCCACGCTCAGCTTCTTCACATCCCGCGTCAGCGTGTACTGCATCAAGGCTTCGGCATCCGGCCCCGTCACCTCGAACTTCCGCAAGGGCGACAAGTCCAGCACCACCGCCTTTTCGCGGCAGGCCCAATATTCCTCGATCGCGCCATTGGACGAATAGACCTGCGGCAGCCAATAGCCCTTATATTCCACCACATTGCGCGTCAGCGCCCCGGTCTTTTCGGAAAACGCAGTGTCCTTGGTCATCTTCGGCTCCGACTCTGGGGTGGCGCGCCATGCGATCGCACGGCTGAATTTCTCCGCCCCCGGATAGGTGCGGACATGGATATCGCTCAGATACCAGCCGTTCGCAGGCGTGGTGTCATCCGGGCAGGCCGAAGACACGCAGACCAGATCGGTCAGCGCCCGGAACAGCACATAATCGCCGGGGCGCGACCACGGCTCATCGGTGTAGAGAACCCCGTGCCCATCTATCCCTGTGTTGAAGAACAGGTTGACCGCCATCCAGCCGGGCCGCGCGGTGACATTGTATTCCGCCAGCGCGCCGTTGAAATTCTCGGAACAGTTGGCGTGGCCCGGATAGCCGATGTCATCATAGTATTTTGCCGCACAAGCCATGGCGAAGGCGTCATGGCGGCCCACGGTATCCTGCACCACCTCCAGAAGCGGCAGCATGTCCTGATCGAAGTATTTGGAATGGAGGCCGGGCATGGAATAGGCATGGCCCATCAACGTGCGCGACGTGGTCACATCCAGCGCATGTTCGATCCCCTTGTCCAGCTTGCGCGCGGCAAAGGCCTGAAAATCGGTGCATTGGCGGCCGTCCACATCGATGATCTGGATGTAATCGCCTGCCTTCACGAAATAGGCCTCGGCCGTGGCGGATTTCACCCGCAAGTCCAGAACAGGATCGGCCAAGGGATCGGGCAGATCAAACTGCTTGACCGTCAAAAGGCTGGACCGCCGAACCGTCACGAGGATCGGCGTGGCGCTGTCTTGCGCATCGGGGGCCATGTCGCCCCCGGGTGCGACAATGACCAGCACGCCGTCGCGGCCTACAATAAAGCTCTGCTCCGTCCCGGCGGGCGTTTCCGCGCCGAAAAGCGCAATCGCCCCGGCCTTCGACAGATCAATCCCGCGCCGTTCCAGCCCAAGGCGCAGGCCCCCCATGCCACTGCCCAGCCGCGGCCCCGCCAACAGCAGCGCTTTCAGCCCTGCCGCATCGGAATTGGCCGCAACCCCCAAAATCCCGGCATCAATCCGCCCCGCCTCATCGGCGGCCACCAGTTCAACCCGCTGCCCGCCTTCGGGATTGCCGATCGTCACCCGATCCCCAGCCCCCAGCCGGATCAGGACAGCGCCGTTACCCGGCACTTCATAGCGTTCCTGCCCGGAATGGGGCTGCGCCGAGACGGGCGTCAGAATGCGGCTGGGGCGCGGCGGGCCGGGGATCACCTTGGGGTAAAGATCAAGCATCGCCCTCTCCTGCACCAGTGTTGCATCAGCGTAAAAACTGTTTCACAAAAAGAATATCGACAGCGATCATGTCGGGCAAGCGCCATCACGGAGCATCTTATGCAATCAACCGGACACAGGCCATGATCTCACTGTCGCTTGGGCTTCTGGCCGCGCTGTTCTGGGGCTTGCACGATTTCACGGTGCGCCGCATCGGCGGACGGGCCGATGTGGCCGCCATGGTGGCCGTGGTCACGGCCTTTGGCCTGATCCCGCTCTTGCCCGTGGCAATCTGGACAGGCGGATGGAATGCAATCGGCCCGGAGCAAGCCGCCCTGGCCGTTGCCGCAGGGGTAACGGCGGTTGTGGCCAATCTCGGGCTCTACCGCGCCTTCACCATCGGCCCGGTCAGCCTTGTGGCCCCGATCTGCGGGGCCTATCCGGTGCTATCGGTCCTCTTCGCCATCGCACGCGGGCAAGACAGCAGCCTGCTGGTCTGGCTGGGGGTGCTCGCCGTCGTGCTGGGCGTGGCCACGGTCGCGCGCGGCGAAGGTGGCGCGTCCTCTGGCAGCCGCCTTGCCGCAGCGGCTTGGGCCGCGTTGGCCTGTGTCAGCTTTGCGCTGACCTTCGACCTTGCGCAATGGTCGGCAGAGACGGGTGCGCATCTGCCGGTCGCCGCCATCACGCGGATCACATCGCTATGCGTCGCGCTGATCTGGCTGGCGCAGCGCCGCCCGGGGCTCGGCGGGATATCCAACATCTGGCCCGCCCTGCTTTTGATGGGTTGCCTTGACGTGGGCGCTTTGACCGCTGTCACGCTGGCAGGCGGGCTGCCCAACGCGGAATTTGCCTCTGTCGCCTCGTCCATCTTCGGGATTGTCACGATCCTGCTGGCGTGGAAATTCCTCAACGAACCCATGCGCCCCGCTCAATGGGCGGGCGTTGCGCTGGTCTTTGCAGGGATCGCGACGCTGGGGCTGGCCTGATCATTCCGAAGGTAGTTTATTCGGAAGGTGGCAGGGCCCCAGTCAGCCCGCGCAGCCCCACCAGACGCCGCCGCTCATCCGCAGGGTTCACCCCGAACGCCTCGGCATAATGCCGGGTCATCGGTGTGGAACTGGCATAGCCCACCGACAGCGCGATCTCGGTGATCGACTGGGTGGAATAGAGCACCTTCTGCCGCGCTTTCTTCAGCCGCATCAGGCGATAATATTTCAGCGGGCTTTGCCCTGTCGCTTGCTTGAAGCTGCGTTCCAGATGGCGTTCGGAAATGCCAAGCGATTCAGCCACATCCGAGATTTGCACCGGGTCTTCGATATGATCCGAAAACACCCGGATCGCCTGCCGGATCGCATCGGGCAGCATGTCATCCGTGCCGCCCTGCTTTTGCACCGGCACCTTCTGCACCACATCCTCGGTTCGCACGAAGGGGTGCTGAAACCAGCAGGCGACTTCCGTCATCGTATCGCGGCCCAGCTTGTCTTCGATCATGCGCAGCATCATGTCGAACACCGCCCCGGCCCCACTTGCGGTGTGGCGGCGGCGGTCGCGGATAATCACCGACTGGCTGGCCGCCATATCGGGAAACTCGGCCTTGAAGGCGGCATCATAGCACCAATGCACTGAACAGACATGCCCGCCCATCACGCCCGACCGCACCAGCGGAAAGATGCCCCCAGAAAACCCGCCCAGCACCACCCCGCAGCGCTCCATCCAGCGCACCTGCGCGTTGGACCGTTTGGGATGGGCAAATTGCGATTGCGGCATGGACAGGAAGAACAGGTAATCCAGCCCCTGCGCCTCGGTCAGGGTCAGGTCGGGATCGAACCGCACCTCGGCACTGGACCGGATCGGCGCGGCCTCCTCGCCGATCAGCGTCCAGGCGAATTCCTTGCGCCCCACGATCTCATTCGCCGCCCGCAGCGGTTCGATGGCCGAAGTCAGACAGGCCATCGGAAAGCCTGGGAACAGCAAGAACCCAAGCGTCGTCGGCCCCGCCAGATCGGACATCGCCCCGGACCCCGTCAGTCTTCCGGCCACCAACCGGGGGATGTGGGCGCGCCGTCATCATACTGCGCAAGGAAGGCAGTCATCGTGTCGCGGTTGCGCAGGAACCCCTTATAGGCCGCCAGATCGGGATGGATGTCGCGCACCACCCGGTGCAACCGCCGCGCCCATTTCGGCTGCGTGACCAATTCGTCGAATTTGATCAGGTAACAGCGGATGGGAAAGGCGATGGCGTTGGAACGCGGCAGCCGCCACAGCGTTTGCAACTCCACCCGCAGATGCATGCGTTGACCCACGTTTTCCGGCGTGATCTCGGCCCGCGTCGGCCCCCATTTGGGATAATTCTCGGGGCTGGTGTCCAACAGCGGGTCCACCGTCATCGTCCAGTTGAACCGCCGCACTGGTGCGCCGTGCTGCAATTTCAGCAGGAATTTCAACGCCCTGTCGAACACGCCCTTTTCATGCGCCAAGGGCACCGGGGCGTGCCATTCGTGAAACCCCATCCCGATGTCGAAATCCAGCGACCAGTCGGCCTGCGTGGTGACCATCCCGGCCTCGATCCACAGATTCTCATCCCGCTGGTCCTGCAGCGTGAAATCACCCTGTGTCTGGCGGGTGATGTATTCCATCGGGCCATAAGGCAGGGTCGAGGAATCGAGGAAGGTGAACTTCTGCTCGATCTGCATCGGCTTGTTGATCCAGTGCCACTTGTTGCCCTGGCGGTGCAGTTCGAACCAGTCGGGGTAATCCCGCGCCTTGCTCTCCATGATCAATTCCAGCAGATCCCACCCCGCCATTTCCATATGCGGCAGGGATTGGCAGCGCAGCGGATCTTCTTTCAGCACCAGATCGCGGTCGCGCATTTCGGCCAAGTAGTGTTCATCCACGTCGAAGGCGTGTTCGAACACCGATCCGGGGCGACCCGGCACATGCGGCTCCATGTTGACGGAATACATGTAATCGTCGCGGTCGAAGGGGAACGGGAACCGCGCAATCGCGCGGGGCGAGTTGCGGAAGGTGAAATCGTTTCGGAACGTCTCGGTGTTGAATTCAAGTCCCATCGCTTCGCTCCCTATCGGTCAAGGACAAGGGACTTGCCCTCGAACCGCGACACACATGGCATGATTTTGGTCTGTCCGGCTTTTTCGTCATCCGACAGCCAGTGGTCGTGGTGGTGGATATGGCCGTCGCAGCGGACGACCGCCGTCTCACACTGCCCGCAGGCCCCACCACGGCAAAGGTAAGGAGCATCGACACCCGCCGCCTCCATCGCCTCAAGGATCGACTGCGCCGCCCCTACGTGAATCGTCTTGCCCGATGCCGCCAGTTCCACCTCGAACGGCTTGCCCACGGGCGGGGCGAGGAATTCCTCGGAATGGACGGTGTTCTTGGGCCAGCCCATGCCGAGCGCGGTGGATTTCACCCAGTCGATCATCCCTTTTGGGCCGCAGACATAAAGATGCGTGCCAAGCGGCTGGGTGGACAAAAGCGATTTCAGATCAATCGCTTCACCCTTTTCATCAACATAGATATGCACGCGTTCGGCATAGGCGCTGTTCAGGCGGTCAACATAAGCCCCCAAGGCCAGCGACCGCACGGAATAGTGCAATTCAAACCGCTGCCCCATCGGCTGCAACTGCGCCATCAGCGACATGAACGGCGTGATCCCGATGCCGCCCGCAAGGAACAGATGCTTCTTCGCCCGCGCATCGGCGGGAAACAGGTTGACCGGATAGCTGATCTGCATCCGCATCCCCGGCACCACGTGGCGGTGCATGTAGAGCGATCCGCCCCGCCCCGCCTCATCCCGCCGGACCGAGATTTCATAGCCCGACACATCACCGGGATCGGACATCAGCGAATAGGGGTTCATTCGCCGCGTGCCGTGATCGTCCATGTCCACCACAACATGCGCGCCACCGGAAAAGGTAGGCATCGGCCCACCATCGGTGCGGACAAAACGGAACCGCGTGATCAGGTCATTGACCTGCACCACCTCGGCCAAGGTCACGTCAATTCTGGGTGCGCCAACGCTCATTTGAAACGCTCCACGGACGGGGGAACAGTGCCGGGATCTTCGGCGTCGATGTTTACCCCCTGAAAGGCGGCAAGGCGGCGCGAGTAGTGATCGCGCACGAACAAGTTCAGCCCGCAATGCGAACAGGTGTAGGGGTCGGTGGTGACGTTTTCGGTGATCCCCTTGCAATGCACACACTGCACCCGGCGCGATAGCGACCCGCGATGTTCCATTTGCACCGCGTCATGGGGCAGCCCTGCCTCCATCACATCGCGCTGCGCCAACCCGATCAGGGTTTCCGTGCCGGCCAGATAGACCTGCAGCCCCATATGCGCATCCGCCAGCACCTTGCGCAGGCGCGGCTCTGCCGCCCAGAAGCTTGGGCTGCGGTGGCATTGGGCCGCGCCCAGCGCGTCCAGCTTGCCAAACAGATCTGTGCCGTTCGGGCCGGGCACATAGATGATATGCGTCTTGGCCAGCATCGCGGCGACGTCCGTCCCGACCTTGGCGAACAGGTCGCACAGAGCCTCGGCACCCTCCCCGTCCGCCACGCAAAGATGCGCCGTGCCGAGGCGCGGCAGCAACTCGCCATAGACCGGGCGGCTGCGGATCGACTTTTCAAATACGGTCTTGGTCATGGTCCTGTCAGTCCCGGTCTTGGCCCCGGCTGTGGACAGGGCGCGCGGCTTGGCGACCGCGCGCCCTGTCAGTCTGTCTTATTCCTTGACGGTGCGACGCTTCTTTTCCGGGTCAAAGAAGGGCATCGAATGGGTCACAGCGGCAATTTCACCGTGGGTGGCACAATTGACCACCAGCTTCGTGCCATTGTTGGCACAATCCACCGGCAGGCGGGCGATGGCGATGTTGTGCTTGTTCAGCGGCGAATACATTGCCTGCGTCACCAACCCCACCTTCTTGCCGTTCTGGAAAACCGGCGCGCCGTTGCCCGGCACATTGGTGCCTTCCATCTTCAGGCCCCAGATCTTGAACCGTTCCTTGCCCTTCAGGCGGTAATGTTCCTCGGCACCGCGAAAGCCCACCTTGCCGGGGGAAACGGTGAAATCGAGGCCCAGTTCCCACAGCGTATCGCCGGGGCCTTCATCCTCGAACGGGTACATCTCGGAATTGTCGAAGGGGAAGAACAGCAGATAGCTTTCCGTCCGCAGCATATCCAGCGTGGTAAAGCGGCAGGGGATGATCCCCATGCCCTTGCCCTCGTCCAGAATGCGATCCCAGATCATCGGCGCATCCTGCCCGCGCACGAACAGCTCATACCCCCGCTCGCCCGTGTAACCGGTGCGCGAAATCATGGCAGGCTTGCCGAACAGGCTGGTCTGCATATGGGCGAAATATTGCAGCTGCCGGATGCCGGGGACGTGCTTTTCCAGATAGTCCACCGCCAGCGGCCCCTGCAATGACAGGTCATGCGTGTTGTCGTCAAAGCGGATCGAGACATCGCGGCCCGTTGCCGCCATAGTCAACTGCTCATGCGCCTGCCCCGATCCATGCACCACCATGAAGGCATTCGGTGCCAGCCGGTAGATCACGCAATCATCGATGAACTTGCCCTGATCGTTCAGCATGGTCGCATAGACCGACCGGCCCGGCATAAGCTTTTCCATGTTCCGCGTGGTCGCACGTTCGACCACATGGCTGGCTGCAGGTCCGGTGATATGCACCTTTTTCAGGCCAGACACATCCATCAGCCCGGCCTTGGTGCGGATCGCCATATATTCGGCATCCGGGTCGCTGTCATAGGACCAGGCCGTTCCCATCCCGCTCCAGTCTTCAAGGTTTGAGCCAAGCGCGCGGTGCCGGTCACCCAGCGTTGAAAAGCGCCAAGAGTTCGTCATTCCTGTCCCTCCCGTTGGACATTATCTTTCACCTACCTTCCAACCATCCCCCCTTGAAATCAACCTTCATGTGCAAAAAGTTTTCCTCTCAGGTAAACTTTGCGCTGACTTGGCCTTCAGCCCCCATGTGCTTGCCATGTCCGCACGGCGATTGGGCAAATCAGCATGCGACTTTCTCCCACAGCCGGTCTCCGATTCTCTTGCGCCAAAGCAAAAGGGCGGCCACAGGGCCGCCCTTTCAAGTTCGCCTTTGGCCGCAAAGTCACCCAGGCAGCACGAAGAACCAGTTCGACCAGAGCACCACCGCCGCCCCGGCGACCAGCGCGACATAGGGCCAGATCCCGGCGCGGCGCGGCCCAAGATCGCCGTGATCGGTCAACCCCAGATCTTCCATCGCCTCTTTGGGGAAGTGCCCTTTGTCGACGATGTAATGCCGCCAGTAGAACACCGGCAGGATCAGCGCGGCAAAGATCAACCCGGCCCAGAGCGCGTTGGAATAGCCCCAGACCTTTGCCCCGGCCCCAAGGAACAGCGCGTTCACGAAGGCCAGCACCGTATTGATGCCGATCAGCACGGTCGGTGCCTTCCATGGCCGGTCAATATGCGGCGAGTCGATGCGATGGATCCAGCCCGCATTCAGGTTCAGGAAGTTGAACAGGATGTAGCCCACGTTCGAAATCGCCAGAACATAGAAGTATCCCCCCACATCCGACGCCAGCGCGAGGAGGATGAGGTTGAAGCCGTAATCCGTCCACATCGCCCCGGTGGGGGCACCGTTCTTGTTCACCTTGCTCAGGTATTTCGGCAGCCATCCATCGCGCGATCCCTGATACAGCGTGCGCGACGACCCGGCCATCGCTGTCATGATGGCCAGAAACAGCGCCATGATCATCAGGATTACGAACAGTTGGATGACCACATTCGACGATCCTAGAAACCCACCAAGCGCGGCGGCGATACCGGTCCCGTCCACGATTCCGGTGGCAAGCATGCCGGAATGACCCAGCACCCCCTGGAACGAAAACGGGATCAGGAAGAAGAACACGACGCACAAAAGGCCGGAATAGAAGATCGCCCGGAAGGTATCGGTCTTTGGGTTGCGCAGTTCACGGGTATAGCAGACCGCCGTCTCGAAGCCGTAGGTCGACCATGCCGCGATATACATGCCGCCCAGAAACAGCGTCCAACCGCCGATGTTCCATTCACCGCTGACACCCGAATAGGCCGCTGTAGGTGGCACGATGTTGGTGACATTCATGCTGTCGATCTGCCCGGTCAGGATCGGCACGATCCCCACCAGCAAGAGCGGCACCAGAACGATGACAGCCAGCACCTTTTGCGCCGAGGCGGTTGACGCAATCCCGCGATGCTGGATCGCGAAGATGATCGACATCAGCACCGCACCGATCACGAAGGTGGAGTTGAAGTGAAGCGTCCCAAGCCCCGGAATGCTGATGGCATAGGCCTCCCACACCCGGAAGGCCGGGGTCAGGGCAGACACACCATCGGCCGTCGCCACCGCCGTGATGGCATCAGCAAGGGCGGTGCCTTCATTTGCAGCGATATAGTCGATGACCGACTGGGTCTCAGCCGTGTAGTTGGCGATATTCGCCGCCACCCAATCCATCACGGCCTGGCTTTCCGCCAAGGGAATGGGGAACAGCGCGTTCAGGATATAGCCTGCCGCAATCACGCAGCCCAGCGACAGCACCGGTGACCAGGCGAACCAGTTGCACCAGACCGACAGCGGCGCGATCATCTTGGAATAGCGCAGCCAGGCCGTGGCCCCATAGACAGATGCGCCGCCCGACTTGTTGCCGAACATCCCCGCCATTTCGGCATAGGTGAAGGATTGCAGGAACCCCATGCACATGGACAGCATCCAGACGACAAAGGCCGCCTGTCCCGCCACACCCGCGATCCCGCCCAAGGAAAACAGCACCAGGGGCGGCACACCTGCCGCAACCCAGAATGCGCCTTTCCAATCCAGCGCGCGGTGAAGCTCGCCGGAGTTTGCAGTTGAAGACATCAGTTTACTCCCTCGTTCCCTGTTGGTCCGGCCCGGGGTGTTGCTCCACCCTCTGTGCCGGTGTTCTTTCGGCAGGCCCGGTTCGCACCCCTTGCGCCGGAGCCGCCTTGCGCATGTCGCGGCTGCCAATCCTGCGGCAGACGCCTCGTTTGACCCGGGCACTGCGGCATGATGCGACAGGCCAACCCGGCAACCTGCGGTCACAACGCCTGCGACCCGCTGCCGCAGAACAAAGCACGCCACATCCCACAAGGCGAGAAAAATTTTATTCAGACGAAAATTTGTTTCCCATAGCTTATGCGCGCCTGGCCAAAAGCCAAAAGGCCCGAGCACTGCTCGGGCCTTTCGATTTCGCATTCCAGCTGTCAGCAGAGGATCACAGGCCTATTTGACCTTCTTGTAGGCCGCCTGTTCGTGCCGTGATCCTGCCACCAGCGATACCACGCACAGCACAATCGACACGATCAGCCAGATCAGCTCGGTTCCGGCCCCAGCGTAATAGGCACCGTCAACCGCGCTCCAGTCCGTAATGTTGGTTCCAATCAGCATGATGATCCTTCCTTTCCATCCGCTCATTCGGCCGGGGTTTTCGGCGCGCCACCGGCGCCGAAGAATTCCGGATAGGCCTCTGCCGGAACCTTGACCTTGTCGAGACCCAGCATCTCGGCCTCTTTCGGGACACGCAGCATCCCCAGTTTCTTCAGGATCAGCGACACGACATAGCCGGGAACGAAGCCCAGCACCGCCATGACCAGCGCCCCGATCACCTGCCCGTACAGCGTGATGGTCGGCGCGCCCTCGCTTGTCAGGGCCGGATAGCCGCTGGCAAAGATGCCCACCGCGATCACCCCCCACAGCCCGACGACGCCGTGCAGCGCGACGGCACCCACGGCATCGTCGATCTGCATCTTTTCCACATAGCGCGCGACCAAGGGCATGATCACACCGCCAATGGCAGCGATCACAAAGGCCATCGGCGGCCAGTACAGATCGAGCCCGCCCGCCACGGAAATGATCCCGCCCAGCGCGCCCGACATCATCCAGAACGGATCATGCGTCATGACCCAGGCGGCGATGGCGCCACCGGCAAAGCCCATCAGGATGTTGAAGGTCATCGCCGATAGCGTGACGGGCGTGCCATAGATCGTGTGGAAGATGCCCTGTCCCCAAGACCACGGCTCACCCGGGAAGATCACGCATCCCATAAGGAAACCCCAGAACCCGGCAATGATCAGCATCAACCCCACCAGCGCGGCCGGCATCGAATGGCCGGCAATCGCATTGGCCGACCCGTCCGCGTTGAACTTGCCCACCCGCGCACCAAGGTTGATCAGCACCCCCAGCGTGAAGAAGCCCGCTATTGCGTGGACAACACCCGATGCACCAAAATCATGATAACCCAGCGACGTGACCAGCCAGCCATCCGCATGCCAGCCCCAGGCCGCGCCAAGGATCCAGACAAAACTGCCCAGCACGATGGCAAGAATGGTGAAACCGATGATCTGGATCCGCTCGATCAGCGCCCCTGACATGATCGACGCGGTCGTTGCGGCGAACATGGCAAAAGCCCCGAAGAACACGCCCGTCGCGCTGTCGGCCACGTTCGGCCCCATCACAGACCCGGCCGGATTGGCCGCGCCGATGGCATATTCCAGGCCTGACGTCCCGATCGGGCCCGGAGCCATGGTAAAGCCCGTGGGGAAGGCCCAATAGATGAACCAGCCCGCATAGTAGAAGGTCGGGATGATGAAGGCGAAGGCGAGGATATTCTTGATCCCCGATGCCAGCGCATTCTTTGCCCGCGATGCCCCCATCTCATAGGACAAAAAGCCCGCATGGATCAGAACCATCAGCGGGATGGTCAGGTAGTAGAATGTTTCGGCGGTGGTCCGGTTTGTCCCCGCCATGCTTTCCTTCAAGGTCGCTAGCTCTGCCGCAAGCGCGGCGATCTGTTCTTCCATGATTGTTTCCCCTGTTGGCGCTGCCGCTCCGTTATCTGCCGGGCAGCTTGCGCGAAGAAGTAGACCACAAAGGTCCCGCCAACCGGCGCGGAGTCTTCCTCAGGGGCAAATTTGTTTCCGCTGATTCCAAGCGCCGCCTATGGATTGGCCAGCGCCTGACCCGATCGACAGGGATTTGCACAAGAAATAGTCATGCCCTGAATCGGCACCTGCAGAAAAAAGCCCCGGCGAAGTGCCGGGGCCTTTGCATCAGCGGACGAAGGGGCGTCAGTTCCGCAAGTAGCTTTCCATCGAATCTTCCAACGCATCCTTCCAAGGCGTGTGATGCACCGGCGCCATCGTGCCTGTGATCACCGACTTGTAGGCATTGTCGCGGAAGGCCATGATGTCTTTCTTCTTGTGCTCTTTCCATTCGAAGAAGGCCTCACAGGCACCATCCACGTCAAAGGACGGATAATCCGTCTCGGCGATCAGTTCCTTTACATAGTCGCCCTGATAGTGAATGGCGTCATGGGCATCCTGACCGGCATCTTCGCCCGCCACCCTGTCCTCGACATCCTTCAGAAGGACGGCCTTGTCCGCCGGGATCGCGATCCGCCCCATGATGGCATCACGCACCCACCAGGCCTGCGCGTCGAACATGTTGAAGGTGAACCACTGATCCTGCATCCCAAGGAAGAACAGCTTGGGATTGTTGACCCAGACCACCCCCTTGTAGAGGTCCGCCGTCGCCAGCCGGTTCTTGGTCTTCAGCCGCAGATCATCGGGCAGGAACGGGAAGTGGTGCTTATAGCCGGTGCACAGGATGATCGCATCCACCTTCTTCGACGTGCCATCCGCGAAATAGGCGGTGTCCTCGTCCACATGGTCAAGCTTGGGCACTTCCTTCCAGTTGTCCGGCCAGTTGAACCCCATCGGCGCGTTGCGATAGGCGACCGTGATCGACTTCGCCCCGTATTTCCAGCACTGCGACCCGATATCCTCGGCCGAGTAAGATGATCCAAGGATCAGGATATCCTTGCCGCTGAACTCACGCGCGTCACGGAAATCATGGGCGTGCAGCAGACGCCCGTTGAATTTGTCAAAGCCGGGATACTCCGGCACGTTCGGCACCGAGAAGTGGCCAGAGGCGACAATGACATTGTCGAACTCCTCCTCATAGACATGGTCATTCTTCATGTCGTGAACCGTCACGGTGAACATGCCCGTATCCGCGTTGTAGCGCACGAACCGCACCGGCGTCGAAAAGCGGATCCAATCCCGCACGCCAGCCTTGTTCACCCGGCCTTCGATATAGTCAAACAGCACCGCGCGCGGCGGGTAGCTGGCGATCTGCTTGCCGAAATGCTCTTCAAAGGAATAGTCAGCGAATTCCAGCCCTTCCTTCGGTCCGTTCGACCACAGATAGCGATACATGGAACAGTGGACCGGTTCGCCATTCTCATCCAGCCCAGTCCGCCACGTATAGTTCCACAGCCCCCCCCAGTTCGATTGCTTTTCAAAGCAAACCACTTCCGGGATCTCGGCACCCTTGGCTTTGGCCGACTGGAACGCCCTGAGCTGGGCCAGACCAGACGGACCGGCACCAATGACTGCAACACGCTTTTTCAATCTACCCTCCATGTGCATTCTTCTTCGTTGTGCTGTGCCAAAGGCTAAACGCGACAAGCAATGCGCGTCAAATTATTTTCCTTGGATGAAATTATTCACATGAGCTTCAGCTTATCGGCGCGCACCCCCACGAGGCCAGTCCAGACAGCAGCAGCAGAAGGCAGGCGGGCTAGCACATCAGCCTTCCCTCCCCTCCCCCACGCGAAACAAACGCGCCGCAAAGACCGGATTTCCCGCCCAAAAAGCCAAATCGCCGGATTTCTGCCGCGCTGTGGCCATCATTTGCCCGGAGACAAGCGGTTACGTGTTGTTGGTGAAGTGTGTCTCGTGCGGAAGTCCGGCCGTGCGTCTTGAGTAGTGTGCCAGTACAGGCGGACGCCCTCAGGCAGCTGGTTGCAGCATGAAAATTCTTGCCGTCGACGACGACGATACAATCCTTGATCTGCTGGCAGAGGCGCTTGCCCTGTCAGGTCATGAACGCATGGCCCGCGCCCGTTCGGCGCATGAAGCGTTGGGTGTGATCGCCGCAACCACCACACCCTTTGATTGCCTGCTTCTGGATATCCAGATGCCCGGCATGGACGGCATCGCCCTCTGCCGCGAGATCCGCAGCCTGTCGGGTTATACGCATACCCCGATCCTGATGCTCACCGCGATGTCGCAGCGCGAATACATCGAACGCGCCTTTATGGCGGGTGCCACGGATTACGTCACCAAACCCTTTGATCTGCTGGAACTCAGCGCACGGATCGGCATGGCTTACCGCCTTGTCGAAGAGCGCAACCGGGTTGAAGACGGACTGACAACCATTGAACGGCTCAAGCGCGAATTGCGCACCCTGCCGGCCCTGTCCCTGACCGATCCGCTGGATCTGGGCCAGGTTCCCCGCACGATCGCCTATCTTTCCTTCGAAAACTATATCCTGTCGCTGACGCGGGCCAAGCTGTTCACGTCGAACGTCATGGCAGTCAAGATCGTGGATATTGAACGCATCCATGCCGAAAGCCGCCCTGCGGAATTTCTCGCCCATCTGCGGCTGGTGGCGCAATCGCTGGCCGAGGCGACCGAAGGCGAAGGCAGCATCTTGTCCTATCGCGGCAACGGCACCTTCCTCTGTGTCAGCCACAACCGCAGCCGCCTGACGCCCGAAGACATCCAGATCCACATCAACGACTCGATCCTCGTGGGTCAGGGCGTTTCAGTCATGGTTGGAGAGCGGACCTCATTGGGCGCACTGACGCGCTTTGGCTCGCTGCAATCCATCAACAAGGCCGCCGCGGCGGTGGAACGCAAACTGGAAACCGTGGGCAAGACGCCCGCCCTGCCCCGCTCCCTGCCGCAGCGTTCGTTGGCGCGTTATCGGGGTGAACAGGAACGTTCGGCCTATGAAGGCCTTCTGCGCCAGGTCTTGAGCGAAGACTTGGCCCGCTTGCGCGGCGAGCTTAATGCAGGCGGGGGTCGAGGTTCATCACAGCGACCTGAACCTTCACACCGTCAAGTTCCATGATCGGCCCTGCGGGTTCCGCCCGCAGGCCAAGACGACCAATCCAGCGCGGCCAGAGTGCCGGGCCGAAAGCGATGATCTTTTGCGCACCCAGCGACCGGGCGGTGCGAATCATCTCGTACATCAGGTCGCCCTGAACCTTTTTGCGCAGTTTGGCGGGCACCGCGTTCGACACAAAGATTCGTGAGGCTTCCCAGATCTTGGGATCAACCGGCGCTTCGAAATCCATCAGGTCGGACGGGATCGAATCCAGCATGCCCCGCTGCGCGTCACGAATCATGTAGGTGTACATGCCGACCCGTGCCGTCGTCGGGGTCAGGCGCACGCCGGCCAGAACCTCGCCCTTCTCATGCACAGCGATCCAACGGCTTGCCGGGGTGTCATACTGGTCGAACTCCATGCCCTCGGCCTCGGGCAACCGCCAGTTATTCCTTACAATAAAGGACTTGCGCCGCGCACGCAGCAAGTTGACGAACAAATCGCCATGCTGATGCATGTTTTGGAAAGAAAGCGTCGTCGTCAGCATTGCCTGTCCTGGTCTCATGGCCTCGTCTTCGCCGGCCAGGCGTGGGGTTATTCCCCCTTCGGGCCCTTCGGTCACGGGCATTTCTGCAAACCGTGCATCCCGCCGATGTGGAGGAAGACTGACCATGGCTCTCTCAAGTATCAACAATCATTAAGAAACTACAGTCACGCCCCGCGAGAAAATCCAACCAATTTTAGCAGAATTTGCGGAATCTGGCAAAACTGTGGCAATTCCGCAAACCGAAAAAATCCTTACCTTACAACATATTGTGGTCTCAAGCTCAGAATCGTCATGAGAGCCAATTTTGACATTTGGCAACATCGCCCCTGATGCCCACCCGACCTTCACTGTTCACATTCGCCACACAATCGCCCACAGCGCGAAAGATCAAGAAAGAATTCACCCTAGGCGCGATTTCGGGCGGGGTTCCGCAGGATCGCCATAAATCACCGCAAGAGCACCATAAAATGGTCCAACTGCACGTCCATTCGGATGTCTGCACCGCGCTGCTCGGGCACGTCGTTCCCGATTGTCCACCAAGGGCAAGGCAGTTGCATCAAGGATCCGGGAGTTTGGCTATGCCGCGCTACTTTCAATCGTTCAAGGTCTACGGTGAGGTTGCCGATCTCCTCCTGCTTGAACGGCCCGAGCGACGGTTGATGATCGACATCTCGCTTGAACCCGCCCTGCACGAACCCGGCCGCAACCCCTATCCGCACCGAACAACCTTCTGCCTGACGGACCCGGGTCTGATGGAACGCTTCCTGTCGGAATTTTCCATCGGTGATGCCATTGACGCCGAGGGAACATTCGCACAACCTGCATCGACACCACCTTCCTGCTGTTGGATTTCCGCCGCCTGGCAGATTCCGAACAGCTGATCCCGGCTCCGGCCGAATTCGCCAAGGACGCCTTGCGTCGGATGCGCCTGCATTGAACGAAAGGCTCGACCAGAGCATGACATCGGCCCCCTACACTGCAGATCCTGCTGCGCCACGCCCCAAACGCCTTTCGGCGGCGATGCGCGTGCGCCGGTATCTGCGTTCGGCGCTGCGGATGGAAACCAGCGCAACCCGACTTGAAAAACAGGTCCGCGACTATGTGAATGGCAGCCTAGAACTTTTCTGGAAACGCCAGACAATCTATGCCGCCGCTGCGCTGCTGTGCGGGTTCTACTATAACCTTCAGGTCGCGGTGCTGTGCTACCTGTTCATCCAGTTCACCGAATTCTGCGACACATGGCTCTCCCTGCGCATCGTGAAATGGCAGGGCGGCAGCCTGCGTGAGGCGCGGCGATACCGCGACCTGCTGTTGCTTTCCGCAGTTCAAAGTACAACCGCCATCGTGCTTTGGGCTGCAATCGTGGCCTATATGGAGGGCATCTCCTCTCACTTCATGCCGCTTTTCTTCCTCTTCGCGGCCGGGCTCTTTGCCGCCGTCAACAATCATCAGATCCCGCAGATCCTGCTTCTGCGTCTGGTCATGTACGCGGCGTGCTTCCTGTACATTCCGATTGCCGACCTGCTGCAGGTGATGCCGCCGATCCAGAGCTTTCTTTGGCTGCAACTGTTCACTGTCGTCTTCGTGCTGTTCTTCGTGATCGAATGCTCGATCATCTTTCTGCGGCTCTATCGCCGCGGCCTTGACCAACTTGATGAACTGCGCCTTGAACGCGACCGCGTGCAGGCCGCCTATGAGGTGAAGTCGCAATTCGTTTCCGTCGTAAGCCACGAGTTGCGCACACCGCTCACCTCGATCAACGGAGCCTTGGGCCTGCTGCGCACGGGCGCCTATGACAATGATCCGTCAAAGGCGCGCAACATCCTTGAAATCGCACATAAAAACAGCATCCGCCTGTCGGCGCTGATCAATGATCTGCTGGATCTGCAAAAGATCGAATCCGGCCAGATGACCTATAACTTCGATGAAATCGATCTGGCCTCCATCGTCGAGGAATGCATCGGCTCGATGGAAACTTTTGCCCAGACCTATGGCATCAGCTTCGATTTCAATCCGCCCGAGGAAATGGTGGTCGTTCATGCCGACCGCGACCGTCTGCATCAGGTGCTGGACAACCTGATGTCGAACGCCGTCAAGTTTTCGCGCCGCGGCGAACGGGTGGTCCTGCGCATCGTGACAAAGTCAGACCGTATTCTGGTTGAAGTCGAAGATCATGGCGTCGGTATTCCACCGGACTCCCGCGAAAAGGTGTTCGGCAGATTCACGCAGGTCGACTCATCTGACCGCCGCAGCCATGGCGGCACCGGCCTTGGCCTCAACATCGCGCAAGAGATCATGGCAGCCCATGGCGGCACCGTGAATTACACAAGCAAACTCGGCGAAGGCACCACCTTCGTGATAGATTTCCCGCTGAAGGACTGACCGAAAATGACGTTTCACGCAGATGTTCCGCAACACGCAGATATGGCCGCCCGACTGGCGCCGATCCGTGCCCATTTCATCGGAACGCTTCCGCCGCGTCGCGAACGCCTGTCGGTCTTTCTGGGCATGGCCGATGGCCATGCCGCGCCGCCCGACCTGATGCGGCAATTGCAAGAAGACGCCCACAAGATCCGTGGTGTGGCCCCAACACTGGGATTTGAACGCCTTGGGCGCGCCGCGGCAGTTGCGGATGAACTCCTCAATCCCTGGCATGATTCCGATGTCGCCCATCCTGTGACAGATCAGATCGTCGCGGGTCTCGTCGCTCTGCTCGAAGAAATCGAAACGACGCTGATCCCGGCCTGAAACCGACGCCAGCCCGATACCTCCTCAGCCCGATACCTCAGCCCGATACTTCAGGCAGTGCTTGCAGGGCGCTGGGTCCAGATACGCCGGATTTCCCCAGGCAGCGAGACCGGATCAAAGGGTTTCGTGATCCGTCCCAACACACCCATCTCGGCGAACTCCGATTCCATCATGTCCATGGCCTTGGCCGTCATGAAGATGGCGGGCGTTTGGGCAAATTCCGGTTGCGCGCGCAGGGCCTTCAACGTCTGCATCCCGTTCATCTCGGGCATCATGTAATCAAGAAGGAATAGATCCGGCGCAAAGGCCGCTGCATCACTCACGGCTTGCGCACCGGATGAACATTGCATCACCTCAAACCCGCCAAGATCGGCAAGGGCAAGGCGGGCAATCATCAAGATGTCTTCATCGTCTTCGACGTGAAGGATGCGGTTCAATCCAGTCATCGGCACCCCCCGCAGCGCCAGACAGCCGGTTATCCCCAACCGCTGCCTCGTCATGAGCGTGACGATGGAGTGACGCCGCGTCAATCACCCCATTCATAAATGTCACTGGTTTCAGGGAACGGATTGTTTCTTTCTTGGCCACTAACTGCACCAGCCGCCGCAAATCGACACAAAACTGTCCGGCCAACAGGTGCCACGGCCCTACGCGATTTGCCATTCCTGCCGTAACGTCATCCCACCCGGAACAGCAATTTCTTGGCCCGACGGCTAAGCCTCGCGCTGACGAAGCGTCAGATGCGGCAGCATCAGCGCAAACAATTCGGCCTGCGAAGAAAGTCCGCAGCGTGCATAAAGCTGCTTGCGAAACACCTTCACCGTCTGCGCGCTTACGCCCAGCCGCAGCCCGATCGACACGGTCGAATGGCCACGCAGAATCAACAGCGCCACCTCTGCCTGACGGGGGGACAGATGAATGCCATGCGCTTCGCCCAGGGCGCGCACCAGTTGCGCCGCCACATTGCCTGGCGCCGCAGACTCGGCAGACAGCCCTTGCCAATGCGCCTCTGCCAGCGCGATGACCACAGGGGCTATGCGGTGGCATAGCTCCACCTCGCGCGCTGTGAACGGTTGGCCAGAGGCCGCGTCGCGCCCAAGACACAGGTTCAGTGACACGTTCTGAGCGGGATAGATCATGAAGGTGATCTCATCGAGCAAGGTCGTCTGCTGATAGTATTCGCTGTAATACCGGCTGCGATGAAAGGCATCCGGGGCCACATCGCGCAGGCGGTAAGCGCCTGGTGGCACCCGCGACATATGCAGATCATGAAACGGGTCCAGCAGGTAGGCGCCCGAAAGATAGGTGTTTTCCAGTTGCGCAAACACCTGCGGATGGTCGCTTTGGCGAAACAGCACCTGCGGTGGCCCAACGTCACGATAGACCAGCACAATCAGGTTGTCTGGGGCCACACAGCGCCGAAACCAGCCCATCAAGGCGCTCTCGAACCCGGGCGCACCAACGCGGCGGATCACCTGCGCCAGCTGTGCCTCGGCACTGTTCGGCAGGGCCTGCATCATACCTCTCTGGGGGTATATACCCCCGCATCGCGTCAAACTTAACCTTTCCCCCTAGTCCAAGGGGTATGGGGTCGTATGTCAACTGCCATCGACATTCGCAATGTGGTCAAACGCTACGGCACAACAACCGCGCTGCATGGCATCTCGCTGTCGATTGCGGACAACGAATTCTTTACCCTGCTTGGCCCGTCCGGCTGTGGCAAGACAACGCTTCTGCGCTGCATCGCCGGGTTTGAGGATGTCTCGGAAGGCGAGATCCGCCTGCTTGGGGAAAACATCGCCGGGCTGGAGCCGAACCACCGCCCAGTGAACACGGTCTTTCAGCAATACGCCCTGTTTCCCCATATGTCTGTGCTCGACAATGTGGCATTCGGGCTGAAGATGAAGGGTATGGGCACCGATGAGCGCCGGCGGCGTGCAGGCAAGATGTTGGAAATGGTGCATCTTTCCGCCTTCGCCGATCGCCTGCCCGCCCAGCTTTCGGGCGGCCAACAGCAGCGTGTGGCGCTGGCCCGCGCTCTGGCACCAGAGCCGAAGGTGCTTTTGCTTGATGAACCGCTTTCGGCGCTGGACCTGAAACTGCGGCAGGCGATGCGGGTGGAGCTGAAATCCTTGCAGGAAGAAACCGGCATCACCTTCATCTTCGTGACCCATGATCAGGAAGAGGCGCTGACCATGTCGGATCGCATCGCCGTCATGTCTCAGGGCCATGTGCAGCAAATCGGCACTGCACGCGATATCTATGAAGCCCCGGTCAACCGCTTCGTCGCCGATTTCATCGGCGAAACGAACCTTCTGGAAGTGACGGTCGACAGCATCCATGCCGGTCAGGCCAGCGTCACCCTGCCGGGCGGCCACCGGATCACCTGCCCGGCCGCCTCGGAAACCCTCGGCACCCACCATCTGTCCATCCGCCCGGAACGTCTGTCCATCGCGGATCAGGGCGAGCTTGCGGTCACAGTGGAACGCGTGGTCTATCTTGGCACCGATCTGCAGCTCCTCACCCGGCTGGATACGGGCGAGGAATTCCATGTCCGCCTGCAGAATTCGGCACGGGTCGCCCTGCCCGCCCCCGGCACCCGCGTCGCCCTGCATCTGGAGGAAGGCGCGGCACGCCTTCTGGCAGACTGATGGCCGGGATCCCCCCCCAAGGCGGCAAGGGCGGCGGAACGGGTTACCGCACCATCGTGGGGCCATTGCTGCTGCCCACATGGGCGATGATCGGTATCTTTCTGGTGATCCCCGTCCTGCTGATGGCCGTTTATTCCTTTCTGACCAAAGAGTTTCGCGGCGGCGTGATCTGGGATTTCACCCTTGCCGCCTATGACCAGTTCTTCCTCAATCGCGGCCTCTTCGGGGATGAACCCCCGACAATCGAGTGGACCTACATCACCATCTTCTGGCGGTCGATCTGGCAGGCGGCGGTGGCAACCGCCATCTGTCTGATCGTCGGTTTTCCCACCGCCTGGTTCATCGCCACCCGCCCCGCCCGCAGCCGCGCGGTCTGGCTGTTCCTGATCACGGTTCCCTATTGGGTGAACCTGCTGATCCGCACGGTCAGCCTGAAATTCCTGATCCGCGACAATGGCCCTCTGAATGAAAGCCTGATGTCCATCGGGCTGATCGACGGGCCGCTCCCGCTGGTCAACACCAACCTCGCGGTGCAACTGGGCCTGTTCTACAGCTACCTGCCGTTCATGGTGTTGCCGATCTATGCCGCCGTCGAACGCTACAACTTTGCCCTGTCCGAGGCGGCGGCCGATCTTTACGCCAGCCGCTGGGTCACCCTGCGCGAAATCGTGCTGCCTGTGGTGCAACCCGGCATCATCGCAGGCTGTATTCTTGTCTTTGTCCCCTCGCTCGGGGCCTTTCTTGCGCCCGATCTGCTGGGCGGAGCCAAGACCTTCATGATCGGCTCGCTGATTGACGAACAGTTCCGCGGCTCGCAGGGCAACTGGCCCTTTGGCGCGGCGGCGGCAATGATCCTGATGACGCTCGTCCTGATCGTGCTGCTGGCCTATGCCCGCGCACAAACGAAGGAAGAGGCACGATGAAGGGTGTACGCCACTATCCCGGCTTTCTGGCCATGGCGGTGGGCTG
The DNA here is from genome assembly GCA_943370085.1 of Variovorax paradoxus. Lineage (GTDB taxonomy): Bacteria > Pseudomonadota > Alphaproteobacteria > Rhodobacterales > Rhodobacteraceae > Paragemmobacter. The sequence goes on from CALRPT020000004.1 coordinate 180,991, forward strand.
CCTTGTCATCCTCTACGCCCCTCTGATCGTGGTCACGATCTACAGCTTCAACGACTCCCCCTCCATCACCACATGGGGCGGGTTTTCGTGGCGCTGGTATGCCGATGTCTTCACGGGTCCGGATGCCCCCAGATTCAAGGCGGCGGCATGGAATTCCATCACCATCGCTTTTCTGGCCGCTTCAACCGCTACTGCCATCGCCGTGGCCGCCGCCGTTGCGATGATAAGGGGGGGCAGGTTCCGGGGCAAATCGGCCACCTTCGCGCTGATCAACCTGCCCCTTATGGTGCCTGAGATTGTCACAGCCGTGGCCTGCCTGATCTTCTTTTCCACCATCGGTCTGACGACCGGCTACATGACCATCCTGATCGCCCACATCACCTTTTGCATACCCTTCGCCTATCTGCCCATCGCCGCCCGCCTGACCGGGATCGAGGAAACCTATGAACAGGCCGCCCGCGATCTTTACGCCAGTCGGGCGCAGGCCTTCTGGCTGATCCTTGTGCCCTTGCTGATGCCCGGCATCATTTCAGGCTATCTTCTGGCCTTCATCATCTCGCTTGACGATTTCATCATCACCAACTTCGTCAAGGGAGCCGGGATGGAAACGCTGCCCACTGCCATTTTTGGATCGGTCAAGCAGGGGATCAAACCCAATATCATGGCGATTTCCACCATGATGCTTGCCGTATCCGTGCTGTTTGTGACCCTATCCTACCTTGCCAACCGCATCGGGCAAAGAACCCGATCCTGAACCCAACGGGAGTCATCCATGAAGAAGCTGCTGACCACTGCCACCGCATTCGCCCTGCTCGCCGGGGCGGCGCAGGCCGAAGGCACCCTGTCGGTCTATCACTGGTTCGAATACATCCCGCAGGAACTGGTGGACAAATTCACGGCCGAGACCGGGATCACTGTGACCATCGACACCTATGACAGCAACGAATCCATGCTGGCCTCGCTCAAGGCGGGCAAGTTGGGCCAATATGACGTGGCTGTTCCCGCCGATTTCATGGTGCAGATCATGGGACAGGAAGGGATGCTCGACACTTTCACACCCGAGGAAATGCCAAATTTCGGCAACATCGCTCCGCAATGGGTGGATGTGCCTTTTGACGCGGGCCGGAAATCCTCGATCCCCTATCAGTGGGGCTCCACCTCGTTTTCCGTGAACCGCGATGTCTATGCCGGCGACATTTCATCGCTTGGTATCATCTTCGATCCGCCCGCCGAATTGCAGGGCAAGATCAACGTGCTCGACAGCCAGAATGAGGTGCTGATCCTCGGCTCGCTCTACCTCGGCATCCCGCAATGCACGGCCGACCGGGAACAGCTCAAGGCGCTCAACGACATGCTGTTGAATGCCAAGCAGCACTGGGCGTCGTTCGGGTCTGACACCGCCAAGGATGTGCTGGTCTCCGGCGACGCGGCGGCAGGGATGATCTACAACGGCTTTTCCGCCAAGGCCCGTGCCGAAGGCGCGAATGTCGAATACTCCTACCCCAAAGAAGGCCATGTGCTGTGGATGGACAACATGGTCCTGCTCAAGGATGCGCCCAACCGCGACAACGCGATCAAGTTCATGAACTTCCTGCTTGAGCCGGAAAACGCCGCCGCCGTCACCAACTACGCCGCCTACACCTCCGGTGTGGCAGGGGTGGAGCCGTTCCTCGATGACGCCATCAAAAACAGCCCGGAAAACAACCCGCCAGCCGATGCCACACCGGGCGTCTTTGCTCAGGCCTGCGATGCGGAAACCCAGAAGCTGTATGATGCCATCTGGACCAACCTGAAGAAGTAAACCCACGCGCGGGGGGGCCAACACGGCCCCCCGCACCCCCCCAAGCACCGCAAACCCCTGCCCACAGGGGACAGGAGGCCCCATGTCCTTTCCCATCGCCCTCTGGCAGGGCCCTTCGCCCGGCGGATCGGACGACGCCGCCTTCGCCGCCCTCGACGCTGCCCTGCGCGCCGCCGCCGCGATGGGGGCGATTACCCTTGTCGCACCGGAAATCTTCCTGCCCGGCTACAACCAGCCCGACATTCCCGCCCGCGCCCAACCGCGTGGCGGCCCGTGGCACCAGCGCCTTGCCGCCCTTGCCTGCGCCCATGGCTGCGGCATTGTCATCGGCTATGCCGAACGCGACGGCGACGCAGTCTACAACGCAGCCATCGCAATCAACGCCGAAGGCCGCGAAATCGGCCACTACCGCAAGGTGCAACTCTTTGGCCCGCGTGAGAAATCCATCTTCGCACCGGGCGATGCGGTCTCTACCTTCGATCTGGGCGGCCTGCGGGCGGCCATGCTGATCTGCTATGATGTGGAATTCGCGCCGCTTGTTCGCGCCTTGGCCGAAGCCGGGGCCGACCTGATCCTTGTGCCCACCGCGAACCCCGAACCCAACACCCATGTCAGCCGGATTGTCGTTCCCGCCCATGCCATCAACCATTCCGTGACCATTGCCTATGCCAATTACTGCGGCACCGAGGGCGACATCACCTATTGCGGCGCCTCTGTCATCGCAGCCCCTGATGCCGCCATCCTCGCCTCTGCTGGCCCCGGCCCGGCCCTGCTGATCGCCGATATCGACCATCAGCCCGACGCCGCATTGATGCAGACCCAACTTCACGATTACCGCCCTCTCTGAGGCCCGCCATGCCCAAAGACACCCTCGACAGCCGCTATGACATCCTGTTCGAACCGATGCGCATCGGTCCGAAACTGGCCAAGAACCGCTTCTACCAGGTCCCCCACTGCAACGGGGGCGGCTACCGCGACCCTTCTGCCGTCGTCGAAATGCGGCGCACCAAGGCCGAAGGCGGCTGGGGCGTGATCTTCACCGAACAGACCGAGATCCACCCCACCAGCGAAATCACCCCTTTCATCGAGCAGCATCTTTGGGATGATCGCGACATCCCGGCGCTGGCCCGAATGGCCGATGCGATGAAATCCCACGGTGCGCTGGCGGGCATCCAGTTGGCCTATTCCGGCATCAACGGCCCCAACCTTTATTCCCGCGAAGTCCCACTTGCCGTCTCTGGTGGGCCAATCCTGACCTTCACCTCCGATCCGGTGCAGGCCCGCACGATGGACCGCGACGATATCCGCGACCTGCGCCGCTGGTTCCGCAACGCCTTTCGCCGCAGCCAGACCGCCGGGTTTGACCTGATCTGCCTTTACGGCGCGCATGGCTTTGGAATCCTGCAACATTTCTTGTCGCGCAATACCAACCACCGCACCGATGAATATGGCGGCAGCCTAGAGAACCGCGCCCGCTTCCTGCGCGAAATCGTGGAAGAGGCCCGCGAGGAAACCAAAGGAGAGCTTGCAATCTCCCTGCGCCTCTCCCTGCATGAAGCGGGCGAGATGGGCTTTTCCAACGCCGAACTGCGCGATTTCATCGAAATGCACGGCGACCTGCCCGATATCTGGGATCTGGCGCATGGCACATGGGAGGCGTGTTCAGGCACCTCGCGGTTCAAACCCGAAGGCGCGCAAGAGGACCTTGTAAAGGGCATCAAGGCCCTGACGTCAAAACCCATTGTCGGCGTGGGCCGTTTCACCTCGGCCGATGCGATGGTGCGCCAGATCAGATCCGGCATCCTTGATTTCATCGGCGCCGCCCGCCCCTCCATCGCCGATCCCTTCCTTCCAAAAAAGATCGAGGAAGGCCGCTTTGACGACATCCGCGAATGCATCGGCTGCAACATCTGCGTCTCGGGCGACATGACCCAAGGCATCAGCCGCTGCACCCAGAATACCGCATTCATGGAAGAATGGCGCAAGGGCTGGCACCCGGAACGGGTCCACCCCAAGGGGAAATCCGAAAGCGTCCTTATCGTCGGCGCAGGCCCCGCGGGGCTGGAGGCTGCGCATATTCTGGGCAAGCGCGGCTATCAGGTCACGCTGGCCGAAGCGACCACCACCCTCGGTGGCCGCGTCGCGCGGGAGCGGCAGTTGCCCGGTCTTTCCGCCTGGGGCCGAGTGGCCGATTATCGTGCCGGTCAGATCGCCCCCATGCCAAACGTCCAGACCTATCTCGACAGCCGGCTTACCCCCGATGACATTATGGGCTTCGGCATCGAACATGTCGCCATCGCCACAGGCTGCCATTGGCGGCGCGATGCGGTGGCCCGCCTGCACCTGCACCCCATCCCCACTGATCCGGCCATGCCGATCTTCACACCGGATGATCTGATGGCCGGCAGCGGCCCGACGGGCGGCACTGTCCTGCTTTATGATGATGACCATTTCTACATGGGCAGTGTGATGGCCGAACTTCTGGTCGCCCGTGGCTGCACCGTGGATTTCGTTACCCCCGCCGTGAAGGTCGCCGAATGGACCGACAACACGCTGGAACAGGCCACGATCCAGCGCCGCCTTGCTGGTCTTGGCGTCCGTTTTCATCTGTCACATGCTCCAGATCGTATCCATGCAACCGGGGCCGACATCACCTGCACATGGAACGATCAGACCCGGCAGATCGCCTGCGATGCCGTTCTGATGGTCACGGCCCGCATCCCCGAAGATGCCCTGTTCCACGGTCTGAAGTCCCGCGACTGGCAAGGCGCGGGGATCACGTCTCTCAAGCTGATCGGGGACGCCGCCGCCCCCGGCCCGATCGCCTGGGCCACCTATGCGGGGAGGCGCTATGCCGAAGAACTGGATCAGGCCGATATCGGCGATGCGCTGCCCTTCCGGCGCGAGATTGCAGCCCTGATGTCACCGTCTTTTCTGACGCCATGATCGAAAATGAAAACTTTAGTGCAGATTTTTGCTCAACATCGACCCAACATGTTCGAAACTGAAAATCCGGCTGCCGTGTTCCCTGCACCCGTCAGCCCGGCTTTGATCAACGGGTCCACCAGTCCGATGATCCGTTCCTTAACGTTGCCGAAGGCCGCACCATCCGCCACGCCACACGTAGACCGTGTGCCCTGATCTGCACTGGGGCGCGGCGCGCGGCGGAGAATATCCCGCCCCGGCGTCCTGATCGACGCGCGGACGCACCGAAAACGAACTTTCCGGCCTATAACTTGCGTTACAGACCGCGTTTCCACGACAGGGGTAGAATAGCACCCAGTCCCTGATCGCCCCATCCCTGCTGCCAGAACAAGGCGCGCCCGAAATCAGGCGGCACCATCAGGCACAGGATCCTTCCCTTGCAAAACATGACAAAAGCCGCGCCGGAACAGGCCAAGGCGACCACCCGCTTTCGCCCGACGCGCCCCGAAATCTCGGCGCTCAGCCTTATCCTCGGCGTGTCGGTCTTCATCATGGCGGCCCATAACTTTACCTTTTGGCAACGTGCCTGGGCTGTGTTCGATGGCAACATCCGCCAGGTCGCCGGTTGGGGCATCGCCGTCTGGATGCTGACCGTGCTCACCGTGGCGTTCTTTGGCTTCCGCTGGTTTGTCAAACCCGTTGCGGCCTTCGTGCTGATCCTTTCAGCCGTGACGTCCTACTACATGGACAAACTCGGCATCATCATCGACCGCGAGATGATCCAGAACGCGATGCTCACCACGATCACGGAATCCAAACACCTGATCACCTTCAGCTTCATCCTGCATGTCGCGATCTGGGGCCTTTTGCCCGCCGCGGCCGTGCTCTGGGTCCGCATTCGCCCGACACCGCTCTTCATGAACATCTGGCGTTGGGCGCTGACGGTCATCATCGCCCTCGCCATCTTTGCCGGAGCCCTGTTCAGCGACTTCAAGGCCTATTCCGCCGTGGCCCGCGAACGCAAGGATGTGCTGGCGAGCTATCAACCCGGCGCTGCGATTGCCGGGGCTGCGCGCTATTCCAAGATGATGCTGCGCACCAAGAACGTCACCATCGCCCCGCTTGGGACCGATGCGCGCAAGGGCCCGCTGATCACCGCAGCCGCCAAGCCGGTTCTTACGGTAGTCTTTGTCGGTGAAACCGCGCGGGCCCAGAACTTTGGCCTGAACGGCTATGCGCGCCCTACCACGACCGAACTGGCACAGCGCGACATTGTGAATTTCACCGATGTCTCCTCCTGCGGCACCTCAACAGCCGTTTCGGTGCCCTGCATGTTATCGAACCTCACCCATGACGGCTATTCCTATGACAACGGCATCCGGCAAGAAAACCTGACTGACGTGCTTGCCCATGCCGATATCGATGTCCTGTGGTGGGACAACAATACCGGCGATCAGGGCACCGCCGGCCGCGTGGCCGATATCCGCCGCATGACCCCCGCCGATGATCCCGCCGCCTGTGCGCAGGGCGAATGCACCGATGCGGTTTTCCTGAACCCGCTGAAGGCCACCCTTCCCACCCTGAAACGCGACACCGTCCTGTTCATCCACATGATCGGCAGCCACGGCCCGGCGTATTTCCTGCGCTACCCGCCGGAGGCCGAGGTTTTCACCCCCGCCTGCCGCACCGCCGAATTCGCCGATTGCACGACAGATGAAATCGTCAACGCCTACGACAATTCCATCCGCTTCACCGATCACATCATTGCCCAGACGATCGACATGCTGGCCGCGCAATCCGATGTCATCCCGGCCGTCTTCTTTCTGTCCGATCATGGCGAATCTCTGGGCGAGGATGGCCTCTACCTCCATGCCGCGCCATATTTCCTTGCCCCCGACACGCAGACGCGGGTGCCCATGGTGATGTGGCTATCGCCCCAATATCAGCAGGAGTTGAAGGTCGATCAGGCCTGCCTGAAGACCAAGGCTGACGACGCCCTCAGTCAGGACAATGTCTTTCACACCGTTCTCGGTCTGATGGATGTCGTCACGTCCGTGCGGGAAGACAGCCTCGATCTCGCCACCGCCTGTCGCGGCTGACACCACATCCGCGCGTTGGGGTCACACAGCGACCCCGACGCGCAAACCGTCATAAACGGCCTCTTCTGCCGTGCGCGGGGCAAGGCAATCGCCCGCCATGTGCAATTCAATCCCCATCGCCATCACCGCCTCGGACAGATCATCCACCGGACGATGACCAAGGCACAGCACCAGCGTGTCAACGCCCTCAACTTCGACCGCCTCGCCGGATGGAACATGCTGCAGGAACACGCTGCCGCCCGAGGTGCCGAACAGGCGCATATAGGGCCGCACCTCCACCCGCAGCCGGTGCATCTCGGCGGCGATGGTGTCGCGCACATAAAGCGGCAGCACTTCGCCCGCATGCAGCCCGTTCACCGCCAGAATCACCGAAGACCCCGCCTTTGCCAGCCCCTCCGCCACCCCCGGACCGATCCAGTCACAGCGCCAATCCGCGACAACGACGCGTCCGCCAACCTTCACCTCGCCGCGCAGCACCTGCCAGGCGGTCACCACCTGCACCGATCCATCCTCGGGCATTCCCTCCGGCACATGCGGCACCGCTCCCGTCGCAAGGATCACTGCATCTGGCTGCTCTTCGGCCAGCAATTCGGCCGTCACCCTCTGCCCACGGCGCACCTGCACCTGCGCCAGTTCCATCTCGCGCAGCAGGTTGGTCACGATCCCACCGAACTCCGCCCTTTGGGGCAGCAATTGCGCCAGCAGCGCCTGCCCACCCGGTTGTGGCCCCGCCTCATACAACGTGACCGCATGGCCGCGCTTCGCGGCCGTCACTGCGGCCTTCATTCCCGCAGGTCCGCCACCCACCACCATCACCCGCTTTCGCCGCAGCGCAGGGGACAACTGCCCATAAACCAGTTCGCGCCCCGTCTCGGGATGCTGAATGCAGGAGACCGGTAATCCTTTGTGGAAATGCCCGATACAGGCCTGATTGCAGCCGATGCAGGCGCGGATATCGTCCGCCGCCCCCCGCGCTGCCTTGGCGGGCATCTCGGGGTCAGCGATCAGCGCCCGCGTCATGCCACAGACATCCGCCTGCCCCGTGGCCAGAATGGCTTCGGCCTCCTGCGGCTGATTGATCCGCCCCGCCACAAAGACCGGCACCTTCAGCGCCTTGCGAAACGCAGCCGCGTCAGGGGCCACATAGCCCGGCGCAAAGGCCATCGGTGGCGCGATATGCACCGCCCCCCCGACCGTGGCAGAGGTCCCCGTCGTCACATTCACATAATCGAGGTCCGCCTCCAGCGCGACACAGGCCGCCCGCGCCTCACCCGCCGTCAGCCCCTCATCATCGCGCTCGCCCGCGCTGATCCGCAGCCCGACGACGAAATCCCCATCCGTCGCGGCCCGGATCGCCCGCAAAACCTCACGCAGAAACCGCAACCGCCCCGCATCATCCCCGCCATAGCCATCGCTGCGCCGATTCACCCGCGGGTTCAGGAATTGCGCCGGCAGATAGCCATGGCTTGCCACCACCTCAACCCCGTCCAATCCAGCCGCCCGCATCCGCCGCGCCGCCGCCGCATAGCCCGCCACAATTTCATCGATCAGCGGCAGGGTCAGGGCGCGCGGCATCACGTGGAACCGCTCGTTGGGGCTGACCGACGGCGCATAGGCAACCGCCAGCAATCCATCCGCACTTTCCATGATCTCGCGCCCCGGATGGAACAGCTGCGAAAACACCGTCACCCCTTCGGCGTGCAACGCCTCGGCCAGCCGCCGATAGCCGGGAATGCAGGCATCCGTTGTCGCCATCAGCAGATGCGAGGTATAGCGCGCCGTCTCATGCACCCCTGCCACCTGCGTCACGATCAGCCCGACGCCGCCCCGCGCCCGCGCCAGATGATAGGCGATCAGGGCGTCATTTACCGTGCCATCCACCGGCAGAACGGTATCATGCCCCGTCGACATGATCCGATTGCGGATCGTCGCGCCGCGAATACGCAAAGGCGCGAAAAGATGCGGAAAAGCGTCCCCTGATCCCGTCTGTTCCTCCGGCATGTCACGGCTCCACGTCTTGCTGCGCCCTTGCTACACCACGCAGGCACTGTCAGCCCAGCCGACTGCGACGCCACCCTGTCCCCGCGCGACGAAACGGCAAGCAGGACCGGCGTGACTCACGGACAGGCCCCACCCGGCGTAAATGCGCGACCAGGCGCTTCAACCCGTCAGGTGCTCATACACTCCACCGGGCGCGCCACATGATCTGCTGCCGCCTCCGATGCCGCACGGCAAGCCTCCTGCAACCCCGTTCCCCGCGCCAGTGCGGCGGCCAGTGTCCCGGTAAAGCAATCGCCCGCACCATGCGTGCTGATCGCCGTAACCCGACGTGCGGGCAAGGTGAAGGCCCCGGCCTTTTCGGAAACGGCGGCCAAACCCTTCGCCCCCGCCGTCACGATCACACAGCGATAGTCCCGGCCCAATTGCAGCGCTGCCGCCTCGGCCGACGAAAGATCCACAACCGCCGCCGCACCCATCATCTGCGCCTCGACCGCATTGACAATCAGCACATCCACCAGCCCGTTCAGCGCCTCCGGCAGTTTCCGCGCGGGGGCGGCGTTCAGGATCACAGGCAGCCCGCGCGCCCGTGCGGCCTTGGCGGCAGCCACGTTCACCGCCTCTGGAATCTCGTTCTGCAGAACCAGCACCGCCACATCCTGCCAAAGCTCCTCCTGCTGCAATGCCACCGCATCCAGATGCAAGTTCGCCCCCGACACGATGGTCGCGGCATAGTCACCGCTGTCCTCTACGACGGCCACACTCATGCCCGACCCTGCCACCCCGATCACCTGCAGAAAACGACGGTCAACCCCGCCCTGATCCAGGGCCTCGGTCAGGAAGGTGCCAAACCCATCCCGCCCCACGGCACCGAACATCCGCGCCCTGACCCCCGCCGCCCGCGCAGCCACGGCCTGATTGCCGCCCTTGCCGCCAAACTTGGGATACCAGCGTCGCCCCACCGCCGTCTCATCCACCCGCGGCAGATGCGGCGTCTCGATCACGATGTCATGGTGCAGCGACCCGACGACAAGGACAACAGGCAGGTCGGTCATGGCAAAGCTTTCCTCAAATCAAGGGCCTCAAAGCGGCACCGGTCAACGATGCACGCGCCAGACACCCCCGCGCAATGACAAGATCACCGGCCAAGCTCACAGCCACAGGTCATCGAACAAAGCAACCGGCCAACCCCAACAAGACATCACATCCTCTTTTGTCGACGCGGATACCGGTTCCTAAAGGAAATGGCGGTCCGAACGGGACTGCCGTCGAACCTTCTCTGGCCAGTCGTCAGCTTTCAGTCACTGGCCAAGGTCCATCACTGAAGACGTACTCGTAGACTTCATTGAGGTAGCGGTACAGGGTTTCTTCGTCTTCAAACAATTCGTTGGCATGCTCGGCATACCAGTCAACGGTGACCGAGCGCGTTTGCAGCACCTCGTTGAACTGCCTTTGGACCCGCTCGATCCATTCAGACCGTTTCGGAACGGCCGACTTCAACTCATCCGGTCGATAGTTGTTGGTATGCAAGAACAGATGAGTTGTAATCATGAACTCATAGGGCACGGTCATTGGCGCCTCCCGACCGGGAACATTGTGATAAGTTCGGGTTCTCCGTCGGTTGCAATTCTGAATTGCGCGATGACAAGGCCATTTTCGAAATTCATCGCTGCCAATGGGTCTGCACCGTTGCGGGGGCCAATGCGGACAACACCTTCGACCGCAGTCATCATGTCAGGACCCAACGCATCTCTGATCGGTAAGGCAACCTCGAAGGAGCCTTCTCGAAACGCCGGATCAAACAACGCCGCTTCGCGCGCGGCGCGATATTCCGGGCTACTGCGAACATAATTCTCGGCGGCCACAAAAGCTTCGGGTGTGGTAAACCTCGATGCCGCATTTGGCGCCCGATGCCGGCCCCCGGTTACTCCATCAACCCGTGTACCGGTCATCGGGTCGATCCCACGCAAAACACGTGCCTCAAGCATCGCCCTTGTCACGGCGCCTTCGTGGCGTTGCGGACCGTGGCCTTGGGAGGACAGGTCGGCAAAGCGCCGAGATACGAAGGTAACAACTGTCGCCCGACGCATGCCGAGCAGCCCGTCGTAACGCGCAGCAGCCGTTCGCAAGGCAACGATGGCATCCCGTGGCCGCATCCGCGCCACAGCAATTCCCAGACGTGACGCGACGGTGGTCAGGGCCGTTGCCCCAAGTGTCACCGACGCATCAAGGTAGGCCACCTGCCGATAGGCGCTCAGCAGGGAATCTTCAGGGACAAGCCCGAGGCGGTGTTCGAGGTCAAGCAGACGCAAGTCGGCGTGGCGCGCTTCGAAGTAGTCGACAAATGCCTCGGCCATACTGCGGGCGGTTTCGGCATCAAGGTTGATGATCGTGTCGATGGTCCGGAGCAGCCCATCACGCATCGCCAGACGTTCGGCCTCTTCCTCCAGCGTGATCACCCCGAATAGCCGCCGATATCCAAGCCAGGAGAAGCGGAGAGTGGAGTACAGCGTCCCGAAGCCGCCCGCTGCCGCGTCAGCCGCCGCATCTGCCAATCCGGCACCTTGTGCCTCGGCAATCCGACTCGATAGGCCTTGCGAAAGCTTTACCTCTGTAAGGAGTATCGCACCGTCCAGAATTGCAGGCTCGGCGAAGCAACGGCAGTTGCAACCATGTCCTGGGTGCCCGTCACTGAACCTGTTGTCCCAGGAAAACAGCCGGTCGTCCCGTTCGGCATGCGCAGTACGGACTTTGGGATCGTCCAGAGTGCGCCAGATATAGTGGGTAACCCCAAGCTCGCGCTGGCGCCGTTCGTTTATCTCAGTCAGGAAACGCCGCGCCAACCAATCCGACAGCGTCACGAGGTCCGCTTCGGTGACAGATGCGTCGCCAGATTCCAGGATCGTGGAAGCCTGATCAGAATATGTCGCAATCGCCTGAGCAACTTCGGCCTCGACGCGTTCCGCGGATGGGTCGATTTCGACGCCCGCCCTTTGGAAGGCCGCTCCAAGACCGGCCCAGTTCTCGGCAGCAAGTTCGCGCAGGCGCTGCTCGAAGGTATCCACTTCAGCAGGGTCAAGCGACGACTGCTTCAGCTCCAGCGACGGTTCGACCGGAAGCAGACTCAGGATGACGCTTGCCTGACCGCCATGACGGATGAACTGGCTGAAACTGACGAATGAACTCATGGCTTCCCCTTGGAGTTGCAGGAAGCCTACATCGGTTCGGGTTGGAAATCGTTAACCGAGCGTACGGTGCCAGAGAAGGTTCGACCGAAGTCGCATTGGCGGAAGCGGTGGGATTCGAACCCACGGTACGGTTCCCCGCACGCTAGTTTTCAAGACTAGAGCCTTAAACCACTCGGCCACACTTCCAATGCCACGGTCCGCGGCGCTGCGAAGCTGGCGCTTGTCGCGCATCGCCTCGCCTGCCGCACCCTTGGGCGCGCTGTTCTAATCACTTTTCGTCTGGCTCGTCCAGCACTTGCCTTTGGCAGCAAAGCATCGCCCGATCAGCAGAGACTGCAGCCGCCCGCCGCATGCATCCGCCTTTGCCATGCCGATTCCCAAAGGCCACGATGCCGTGAGAAATCCGCCCATCCGCCACCCCCACCCTTCCCTCTCGCAAGGCCAGCCTGTATGATTTGCGCGTCGCGCGGTCAAAAATCCGCCGACAGGGCAGGAAAAACAAACGACAGGCCCGCATCCGGGCAGAAACGCGCGCGGTGAACGTGCGGAAATGGGGCTGAACATGGCAGGTCATCCGAAAGCGCGGCTGGCGCTTCTTCTAACCGCAGTGACGGTGCTGGCAGCATGCCAGCCCGGACAGAACCCTTTCGCCCGCAAACCCGCCGGAGTCGGCAGCGAAACCGCCGCTCCGGCCCGCTCGGTCAAGCTCGTCGACACGGACGTCGAAGCACCCGAGGTGTTTCAGGTCACCGATCAGGCGCTCTGGGACGGGCGGCCCTCGCTGGGCGGCGTCTGGGTCGCCTCGACCGATGCGGTTGATCCGGAACGGGTGATCCTGCGCAATCCGGCAAATGGCAAATTCGTCATCGGCGCCCTGTTCAAGCGCGAGGCCTTCAATCCCGGCCCGAAACTGCAAATCTCGTCCGACGCGGCCGAAGCCTTGGGTATCTTGGCCGGCCAGCCCGCCGAAATCAGCGTGACCGCGCTGCGCCGTGAAGAGGTGGCCCCGGAAACAGACGCAGGCAAACCGCTGCTGGATGCCAATGAAACCGTAACCGCCGAAGCCACGGCGGAAGACGCCCCGGCGACCGATAGCGCGACAAGCCCCGCCGACATCGCCGCCGTTGCCACCACCGCGCTGGACGAGGTCGAGGGCGCATCTCCCGCTGCCCCGTCCATCTCGGCCACCGCTCCGTCGGCCGCACCAGCGCCCACAGAAACAGCGACCGCCGCCGCAGGCGACATCACCATCCAGATTGGTATCTTCTCTGTCGAGGCGAATGCAGACCGTGCGGTCGAAACCCTTCAGAAGGCCGGGATCAGCGCCGCCTCCCGCAAGGAAACCACGCAAGGCAAAACCTGGTGGAGTGTGACCGCCTCCGGCAGCGGCGACCGCGCGGCCCTTTTGACCAAGGTCAAGGGGCTTGGCTTTACCGACGCCTATGCCACCGGACGCTAGACACGCCCAGACGAAAGGACGAACCCGGATGATAACCCTGCGCCGCACCGTCGCTCTGGCCGCCCTGCTGCTGATGGCGGCCCTGCCCGCCCGCGCTTTTGAGACCCGCGCCACGGCGGCCTGGGTCTATGACATGACGACCGGCACCGTCCTGCTGGACAAGAACGCCGACACGCCCCTTCCCCCGGCCTCCATGTCCAAACTGATGACGATCAACATGCTGTTCGAGGCGCTGCGCGATGGCCGCGTGTCGCCGGACACCACCTTTTCGGTCTCTTCCCGCGCCAAGGCGATGGGGGGATCGACCATGTTCCTCAATGAAACCGACCGCCCCACCGTCACCGACCTGATCCGCGGCATGATCATCAATTCCGGCAATGATGCCTGCGTCGTGGTGGCCGAAGGTCTGGCCGGATCGGAAGAAAGATTCGCCGATGAGATGACGAAACGCGCCAAGGCGCTGGGCATGATGAACTCCACCTTCATCAACGCCTCCGGCTGGCCTGCCGAGGGCCATCGCATGACGATGCGCGATCTCGGCATCCTCGCCAAGCGTCTGATCAGCGAATTCCCCGAATACTATCCGATCTTCGCGGAAACCGAATTTAACTACCTCGATCGCGCCCCCGCCAATGCCAACAACCGCAACCCTCTCCTGCGCATCGCGGCCTCCGACTGGCGGGCTGACGGGCTCAAGACCGGCCATACCTCTGAAGCGGGCTATGGCCTTGTGGGCTCTGCCGTGATGGGCGACCGCCGGGTGATCTTTGTCATCACCGGCCTCGACTCCGACAAGGCCCGCGCCGAGGAATCCGAGGCCATCGTGAACTGGGCCTTCCGGCAATTCACCGAAAAGACCATCGTCAAAGCTGGCGCCCGCGTCATGGATGCCCCGGTCTGGCTGGGTGCCGCCGACAGCGTCGGTCTGGTCCCCGCCGAAGACGTGCGCCTGCTGGTCCCTGCCCAGGTACAGGACAGCGTCAGCGCCGAGGTGATCTATACCGGCCCCGTTCAGGCCCCTATCACCGCAGGCCAGCAACTGGCCGAACTGATCGTCCATGTCCCCGACCTGCCGGATGCCCGCATCCCGCTGGTGGCGGAAACCGATGTCGCCGCAGGCGGCTTCACCAAGCGGCTTTCCACCGCCGCCCAGCGCCTGATGCAGCAATACCTGTCGGGTCAGGGCGCAGGCGATGCCGCCCCCGCCTCTTGATGGCAGGCCGCTTCATCAGCTTTGAAGGCATCGACGGTTCCGGCAAATCCACGCAAGCCCGGCTGCTGGCCGACTCGCTGCGCGCGCAAGGCCACACGGTCACCCTCACGCGCGAACCGGGCGGCTCGACCGGGGCCGAAGAAATCCGCCGCCTCGTTCTGGAAGGCGACCCCGACCGTTGGTCGCCGGAAACCGAGATCCTGCTCTTTACCGCCGCCCGCCGCGACCATCTGGAAAAGACCATCCGCCCGGCGCTGGCGCGGGGCGAGATTGTCATTACCGACCGCTTCGCCGACAGCACCCGCATCTATCAGGGCATCACGCGCGGCGATCTTGTCGCGACGGTGGACCGCCTGCACGATCTGATGATCGCCACCGAACCCGACCTGACGATTCTTGTCGACATCGACCCCGCCCTCGGCCTCTCACGCGCCCGCGCCCGTGCGGGGGTAGAGCTCAGGTTCGAAGACATGGGCCTCGACACTCAGATCAAGATGCGCGCGGGCTTTCTGGCGCTTGCCGCGCAGAACCCCCGCTTTCGCGTCATTGACGGTGCGCGAACGGCCGAAGCCGTGTCCGCCGATATTCTGGGCACCGTTCTAGCGGATATGGGCTGACCATGGCCGCCACCGCCCCCGAAGACATCCCCGAACCCGACCGTATCGAAGGTGCGCCGCATCCGCGCGAAACCCCACGCCTGTTCGGGCATGACGGGGCCGAGGCCGCCTTCCTGTCGGCCTTCAACGGCGGGCGGATGCATCATGGCTGGCTCATCACCGGCCCGCGCGGCGTGGGCAAAGCCACCCTCGCCTGGCGCCTCGCCCGTTTCCTGCTGGCCGCCCCTTCCGATGATGGCGGCCTGTTCGGCGCGCCGCCCCCCCCCACCACGCTGGACACGCCCGAGGATGACCCCCTCGCCCGTCGTATCCGCGCGCTGGCCGAGCCGCGCCTGTTCCTGCTGCGCCGCCCTTGGGATGACAAGGCATCGCGCCTGAAGCAGGACATCACGGTGGACGAAGTCCGCCGTATGAAATCCTTCTTCACCCTCTCTGCCGCCGATGGGGGCCGCCGGGCCGCGATCATCGACGCCGCCGATGACATGAACCCCAGCGCCGCCAACGCACTCCTGAAACTGCTGGAAGAACCGCCCGCAGGTGCGACCTTCTTCCTCATCGCCCACCAACCTTATCGCCTGCTTCCCACCATCCGGTCGCGCTGCCGCGAATTGCGCCTCACTCCGCTCGCCCCCGGCGCATTGGCTCAGGCCCTGACACAGGCGGGTGGCGAGGTCACGCCGGATCAGACCCAGCCCTTGGCCGAACTGGCAGGCGGCTCGGTGGGCGAGGCGTTCCGGCTGACCAACCTCGATGGCCTGAAACTCTACGCCACCCTCATCGCCCTCTTCTCCACCCTCCCCCGGCTGGATCGCCCGCGCCTGCTCGCGCTGGCCGAAACCGGCGCCGGTCGCGGGGCCGAACAACAATTCGACCTCATCCTTACCCTGATCGATCTCTTCCTCACCCGCCTCGCCCGCGCAGCCGCCACCCGCCACCTCCCGCCCGAGGCGGCACCCGGCGAAGCCGCGCTGATCACCCGCCTCTCCGCCGCACCCGATGCGGCCCGCCACTGGGCCGATATCGCCCAAACCCTCGCCCAACGCGCCCGGCGCGGCAAAGCGGTCAACCTTGACCCTGCCGCGCTTCTCATGGATATGGTGCTGAAACTGGAAGAGACGGCGGGATCGCTCGCCCATGGGTGAGCCTTGATGACCACCGCGCCAAACGATCCGCTGCCCGAACTCGTCGACAGCCACTGCCACCTCGATTTCCCGGATTTCGAACAGGAACTGCCCGACGTCATCGCCCGCGCCCGCGCCGCAGGCGTACGCCGCATGGTCACCATCTGCACCCGGCTGAAGAACGAACCCCGCGTGCGCGCCATTGCCGAAGCCTATGACGGCGTATTCTACGCCGCAGGCACCCATCCGATGAGCGCGGCCGAAGAGCCGCTGGTCACCGTCGATCAACTGGTGGCCCTCTCCCAGCACCCCAAATTCGTGGGCATCGGCGAGACGGGCCTCGACTATCACTACACCGCCGACAGTGCCGAGGTGCAGAAAACCTCGCTCCGCATCCATATCACCGCCGCGCAGGAAACCGGCCTGCCCCTCATCATCCATGCCCGCGCCGCAGATGAGGATATGGCCGCCATCCTGACCGCAGGCTTCCGCGCCAAGCCCTATACTTGCGTCATGCATTGCTTCTCCTCCGGCCCGGCGCTGGCCAAGGCGGCGCTCGACCTGGGCTTCTACCTTTCAATGACCGGCATCGCGACCTTTCCGAAATCGCAGGAGTTGCGCGACATCTTCGCCGCCGCGCCCCTTGACCGCATCCTTCTGGAAACCGACAGCCCCTATCTCGCCCCGATCCCCTATCGCGGCAAACGCAACGAACCGGCCTATACCGCCTTTACCGCCAAGACCGGCGCGCAACTCTTCGGCCTCTGTGACGCCGCCTTTGCCGCCGCCACCACTGCGAATTTCGACCGCCTCTTCACCCGCGCCGCACGCCGCGCAGAGGCCGCCTGATGGCCACGCTGCGCTTCACCATCCTTGGCTGCGGCTCGTCGGGTGGTGTCCCGCGCCTTGGCCCGCCCGGTGGCGACTGGGGCCAATGCGACCCCACCAACCCAAAAAACCGCCGCCGCCGCTGTTCGCTGCTGGTCGAGCGCGAAACCAGCGACGGCACCACCCGCGTGCTGATCGACACGACGCCCGATATGCGCGAACAGTTGCTCGATGCGGGCATCGGCACGCTGGATGCGGTGATCTATACCCATTCCCACGCCGATCATGTCCACGGCCTCGATGACCTGCGCCAGATCGTGTTCAACATCCGCCGCCGCCTGCCCGTCTGGGCCGATGGCCCCACACAGGATGCGCTGATCGCGCGCTTCGGCTATGCTTTCGTGCAACCCGCAGGCAGCCCCTACCCGCCCATCCTCGATCTGAACGCCATCGACGGCGATATCCATATCCACGGCGCAGGCGGCACGCTGCACTTCACCCCCTTCTATGCCGATCATGGCAGCATGGATGCCTTGGGCTTCCGCATCGGCCCCCTCGCCTACCTTCCCGATGCCGTCGCAATCCCCGAGGAAAGCTGGCCCCATCTCGCAGGCCTCGATTGCTGGATCGTCGATGCCCTGCGGCGCAAGCCGCACCCCACCCATGCCCATCTGGACATGACGCTTGGCTGGATCGCCCGAGCACAGCCCGCCCGCGCCGTGATCACCAACATGCACCACGACCTCGATTTCGCGGAGCTTACCGCCGAACTGCCCCCCCATATCCGCCCCGCCCATGACGGCATGGTGATCACCTACGACAATCAGGCGTAGCGCCCGATGAACGCCCTTCTGGATGTCATCCTGCCGGTCTTCCTCGTGATCGGCTTCGGTTACGCCGCAGCCCGTGCCAAGCTGTTCGAAGATGCCGCCGTCGACGGCCTCATGCGCTATGCGCAGAACTTCGCAGCCCCCACGCTGCTCTTCGCCTCCATCGCCCGGCTCGACCTTGCGGCCACGTTTCAGCCCGCGCTGTTTCTGTCCTTCTACATCGCGGCCTTTGCCAGCTTTGCCGTGGCCTTCACCGGCGCAATCTGGCTGTTCCGCCGCCCGGTGACGGATGCCACCGCCATCGGCTTTGTGGCGCTCTTTTCCAATTCCCTCCTCCTCGGCGTGCCCATCACCGAACGCGCCTATGGGACCGAGGCGCTGGCGGGCAACTTTGCCATCATCTCTATCCACTCCCCCCTGTTCTACGGCTTTGGCATCGCGCTGATGGAATGGGCCCGCACGCGCGGACAGGGCCTTTCCGGCCCCGCCCTGCTGCGCCAGATCGTCAAGGCGATCTTCTCGCAACCCCTCGTCCTTGGCATCACCGCAGGCTTCGTCGTCAACCTGTCCGGCCTTCCCCTGCCACAGGTGGCGTGGTCAGCGGTCGGCCTCGTCGCGGCCACCGCAATTCCCACGGCGCTCTTCGGCCTTGGCGGGGTGCTCCTACGCTACCGCCCCGATGGCGATTTCCGGATCATCGCCATGCTCTGCGCCTGCTCGCTGATCCTGCACCCGGCGCTGACCTACCTTACGGGCCACTACGTGCTGGGCCTTGATACCGCAGGCCTGCGCTCGGCGGTGATGACCGCCGCCATGGCCCCCGGTGTAAACGCCTTCCTTTTCGCCAATCTGTACGGCGTGGCCAAACGTGTCGCCGCCTCAACGGTGCTCATCGCCACAGCGCTGTCGATCGGCACCATCTGGGTCTGGCTGCAAATCCTGCCCTGACCACCGGCCAAAGCGCGCCAGCGCCCGATTTTTCGCATGAAAAATCGCACCCCGCTCAATGCGGCGTCACGCCCCGCAGCCGCTCTGACCGCCGCCGCAAGAGTTCCACCGTCGCCAAAAGCCCGATGGAGATGATCACCAGAATCGTCGCCACCGCCAGAATGGCCGGGGAAATCGCCTCGCGGATACCGTTCCACATCTGGCGCGGGATCGTCTGCTGATCGGGGCCTGCGATGAACAGCACTGCCACCACCTCGTCGAACGAGGTGACAAAGGCAAACAGCGCCCCCGACACCACCCCCGGCAGGATCAACGGCATCACCACCTTGAAGAAGGTCCGGCTGGGCGACGCCCCAAGGCTGGCCGAGGCGCGGATCAGCGATTGGTCAAACCCCGAAAGCGTCGCCGTCACCGTGATGATGACAAAGGGGATGCCCAGCGTCGTGTGTGCCAGAATGACCCCCAGATAGGTGCTGGTCAGCCGCCCGCATTCCGTGCCGATGATCGAGCAGGGGTTGGAGTAGAAGAAGAACAGCCCCGTCGCAATGATGATGATCGGCACGATCATCGGGCTGATCAGGATCGCCATGATCGTCCGCCGATAGGGCATTTCCGGCCGGCTCAGGCCCAGCGCCGCCAGCGTGCCCAGCACGGTGGCAAAGATCGTGGCCCAAAACCCGATGATCACCGAATTCTTCGCCGCCCTTACCCAGGTGGAATTGGCCCACATATCCGCCCACCACGCCCCATCGCGCAGCGCTTCGGGCACCTGCATCCCGCCGGTCAGCAGCAGGTCGTACCAGCGCAGCGAATAGCCCGCCGGATCGAAACGCAGCATTGCCTCGGTAAAGGTGAAATAGGGCTCCACGTTGAACGACAGCGGGATGACCACAAGAATGGGCGAAATCAGGAAGATGAAGATCAGCGTGCACAGCACCAGATAGGTGTAATGCCAGATGCGCTCCAGCGGGCTTGCGTAGATGGGCAGGGCCATGCGCGTATCCTCAGCCGAGTTTCAGGTTGTCGATGCCGATCAAGCGGTCATAGAGCCAGTACAGAACAAGCACCCCCGCCAGCAGCATCGCCGACAGCGCCGCCGCCATGGACCAGTTCGAATTCTTCATGTGGAAGTCGATCAGGTTCGAAATCAGCTGGCCATCCGCCCCGCCCACCAGCGCAGGCGTGATGAAATAGCCCACCGCCAGAATGAACACGAGCAGTGCCCCCGCCCCGATCCCCGGCAGCGTCTGCGGCAGATAGATCCGCCGGAACGTCGTCCAGCTTGTCGCCCCCAGCGACCGCGCCGCCCGCGCATAGCTGGGCGGGATCACCCGCATCACCGAATAAAGCGGCAGGATCATGAACGGCAGCAGTACATGTGTCATCACGATGATCGTGCCGGTCTGGTTGTAGATCATCTCCAGCCGTGCCTCGTCGGTGATCAGCCCCAGCGCAAGGAACGTCTCGTTCAGCACCCCCTGCCCCTGCAACAGCACGATCCAGCTTGTCGTCCGCACCAGAAGCGATGTCCAGAACGGCAGCAGCACAAGGATCATCAGAAGGTTCGCCTTGGCCATCGGCAGCGTCGCCAGCAGATGCGCCACCGGGAATGCCAGCAACAGGCACAGCACCGTGATCAGCGCCGAAGTCGCGAAGGTCTTCAGAAACAAATAGACATAGATCCG
Organism: Variovorax paradoxus; assembly: GCA_943370085.1. Lineage (GTDB taxonomy): Bacteria > Pseudomonadota > Alphaproteobacteria > Rhodobacterales > Rhodobacteraceae > Paragemmobacter. The sequence continues at coordinate 201,703 of CALRPT020000004.1, forward strand.
CTTGTTCTCGTCCACGCGCTGAACAGACCCATCCGAGGCGCGTTCAAAATCCATCGCGGAAAGATAGAAATCCGCCGTGTAAGGGCTGGCCGATGACCGCATCGCCTGCCACACCGCCGGATCCGCCCATTTCTCGTCAATCGCCAGAAACGCCTCCCGGAAGGGCGGGGCCAGATCATCGGCATTCCGCGCCGTTTTGGTGATCAGCGATCGCGTCTCGGGCAGGGTATAGTTCACCCGCGTCCCGGCCTCGCCCGCCGTCTTGTTTTCCTTCATCGCCTTGAAATCTTCGGCCAGCGCGGCAAAAGCCGCCTCGTCCGGCTCGGTCCCGGCCGGATTGGCCTCAAACCACGCAGCCACCGCCGGGGCATTTGCGGAAAATCCGTCATGGTGAAAGGACCGGTCCAGCATCTGCCCGATCGGGATGATGAAGGTCAGCACCACAAAGGCCAGAAGCGGCGCCACCAGCAGGAAAGCCCGCCGCTTGGCGCGCACCTGCGCCTCAGCCAACGCCGTTTTCAGCGGGCGTCCGTCCGCCGTGGTCAAAAGGGCAGCGGTCACATCGGCCATCGGTCAGTCTCACCCCGTAAAGAGAAGGGGCGCGGGGATTTCCCCCGCGCCCCGATGTCAGATCACTGCGCCAGCCAGGCGTTGAAGCGCTCGTTCAGTTCCGCATTCCGGTCCACCCAGAAATCGGCCGAGGTTTCCAGCGCATTGCCCATATTCTCGGGCGCGGTCGGCAGATGCGGACCCATCACGGTCTTGCCGTCCTTGTAGATCAGCTCTTCCGCCAGGGCCGACTTGCGGGCCGGACCGTAAGAGATGTAGGTCGCCTGCGCACGCAGACCCTCGGTCGAGGTCGACAGCTTGATGAATTCCAGCGCGGCGTCCTTGTTCGGCGCGCCCTTCGGAATTGCATACATTTCGTTTTCATAGATCTGGCCGTCCCAGACGATTTCGAACGGCTTGTTCTCGGCAATGGCCGCGTTGAAGATCCGGCCGTTATAGGCCGTCGTCATCACCACTTCGCCATCGGCCAGAAGCTGCGGCGCTTGCGAACCGGCTTCCCACCACACGACTTCCGATTTGATCGTGTCCAGCTTGGCAAAGGCACGGTCAACGCCTTCCGGGGTCGACAGCACGTCATAGACTTCGCCCACCGGAACGCCATCGGCGATCAGAGCGAATTCCAGAACGGCTTTCGCGCCCTTCTTCAGGCCGCGCTTGCCCGGAAACTTCTCCAGGTCAAAGAAATCTGCCGCCGTCGTCGGGACAGTGCCGGTCAGCTTGCTGCTGTCATAGGCGAACACGTTCGACCAGATGTCGGTCGACACGGCGCATTCCGTCACGGCGCCGGGAAGGAAGTCATCGGCGGCCGGGGTGCCATCGGCACCGGCGGGCAGCATGCTGATGTCGATCGGCTCCAGCATGCCTTCATCGCACAGCCGGATCGCGTCGGCATATTCCAGCGACGCCACGTCGATGGTCACGTTGCCCGCTTCGACCATGGCCTTGATCGGGGTCGCCGGGTTGTCGCTGTCCACCATCTTGGCCGGGGTGCCGGTCGCAACGGTGAAGGGCTTCACGTGGGCTTCGGTCTGGGCTTCGCCATAGGCGCCGCCCCAAGACATCACCGTCAGTTCCTGCGCGGCTGCCGAAAAGGCAAAGCCGGTCAGGGCGGTGGACAGGATCAGGATTCTTTTCATGCTTATAGCTCCCATGTTGAACAGAACTGCTCTGTTGTCATTGGCCGCACCCGTTTCCGGGCACGGCATCGGTTCAGATCGGGTCGAGCGCGCGCGCATCCTGCGGCGCCCAGCCGATCTTGATCGTCTCGCCGGGGGTCAGCACCCGCTGGCCCAGCGTATTGCGGCTCTTGATGACGAAATCATCATGCCCCGCCACCTTCAGCACGGTGCGGAACAGGTCACCCATATAGATCACCTCAACCACCTCGGCCTCGATCATATGCGCATCCGCAGGCAGCAGGTCGGCCTTGAACTCCACCCGTTCTGGCCGGATGGAAACAAGGGTCTTCTGGCCCTTCTCCGAAACATTCACCGGGGTTGCGTCGATCAGTTCGCCCGTCCCCAGCCGCACCAGCGCCCGCCCGTCCTTGATCTCTTCGACCGTGCCTTCCAGCCGGTTGTTCTCGCCGATGAACTGCGCCACGAAACTGTTGTTCGGCCGCTCATACAGATCCGACGGCGATGCCAGTTGCTGGATGCGCCCGTCGTTGAACACCGCGATCCGGTCGCTCATCGTCAGCGCTTCGCCCTGATCATGGGTCACATAGACCACCGTGATCCCCAAGCTGTCATGCAGATGCTTGATCTCGAACTGCATATGCTCGCGCAGCTGCTTGTCCAGCGCGCCCAGCGGTTCATCCATCAGCACCAATTTCGGGTCAAACACCAGCGCGCGCGCCAGTGCGATCCGCTGCTGCTGCCCACCCGACAATTGCGCCGGCCGGCGGTTGGCAAAGGCCCCCATCTGCACCATGTCCAGCGCGCGCGCGATCTTTGCCTCGCGCTCAGATTTGCCCATCCCCCGCACTTCCAGCGGAAAGGCAAGGTTCTCGCCCACCGTCATATGCGGAAACAGCGCGTAATTCTGGAACACCATGCCGATCCCGCGCTTGTGCGGCGGCACCTGATTGATCGGGCGCCCATCCAGCAGGATCTCGCCATTGGTGGCCGTCTCGAACCCCGCCAGCATCATCAGGCAGGTGGTCTTGCCCGAACCAGACGGTCCAAGCATCGTCAGGAACTCGCCCTTGCCGATGCTCAGGTTCAAGTCCTTCACGACAAGCGAAACGCCGTCGTAGCTCTTTTGAACATGATCAAAAACGACAAATGCGTCGTTCTGGCCCGCAGCAGCCATCGAAGCAGCCAAATTCGTCTCCCCGGTCTTCTTGGCGGGTTCCCCGCTCGTCTTGGTCTGACTAAAGCCAAAGCCTTGCTGCAATGCAACTGGCTTGTCTGGCTAAGCGGGTAACATCCGTGATTGCGGGAAAATAGGCCAGTTTGCGACCACTTCGCCAATCAAAGCGGCAGGTCTTGGCTTGCTGGCAGGAAAATGGCCTTCCCTTGGGTAAACTGCCGCCCCGCCATCGCTGCGATGCAGCACCTTTCCGGGCCAATCCTTTCCCCGTGAGGACATTATGCCTCAGGCCGCTGCCCGGCGCATGGGGTTCGGCCCGGTCAGCAACTGCCGCCGCTTGGCCACAGGCCGCGCTGTCGGCCCATACAAATCAGCCGCTTCCGCAACCCCTGCCAGCACCGGTGCCAGCAGCGGGAATGCCGCTGCAAGCTCTGCCGCCACCAAAGGCCCCAACGCCGCCACTGCCATCGGGCCGGGATACAGCGTCTCGGTCGCCATGCCCTGCGCAAAGACGATTCCGTGCCGCTCCAGCAGCAGGTGGTGATAGCCCACCTCCTTCTTGCCCTTGGCAATCCGGAACCGCGCATCCCCCATTTCGGCCAGATGCTTGGCCCGCACCAGCATCTCCTGCCCATCCACCTCGGCCAGCACGGCATGATTGGGTGATACCAGCACATCGCCCCGGTTGCCCATCGCCCCGTCGCGGATCAGCACAGGGCGCATCAAAGGCTCCGCCTCCAGCGCGGCGCGGTCCAGATGCCGCCCGCCCGCCCAGATCACAGGCTGCAACCCATGGTCCAGCGTCATCACGCGGTCGCCGGCGCGGATCGCCTCGACCGGCACCTCGCCCCTGTCCGTCAGGATCGCCGTGCCCGTGGTGAAGCATGGCACCCCAAGCTGGACCAGCGCCGCCCGGCTGGAAATCAGCGCAGGGTCCACCCCCACAAGCCGGATGGTCTCGCCCCCCGGAAAGGTGACCAGCGCGCCCCCCGCCCCGTCCGGGGTGACAGTCGCATCCGCCCAGTTGACCGGATTTCCGGTCGCATCGACCAACCCCGACACATCCAGCCGGTCCGTGAACTGTCCGTCGACCAGAGTCAGGTCCAGATCGCTGATGACATCGCGCCCGCTGCCGGACGTGAACACATAGGTATCGCGCCCGGTCCCGCCCGACATCGTATCGTTGCCGGCCCCGCCGAGGATCGTGTCGTTCCCCGCCCCCCCGGCCATGCTGTCATTGCCAGAGCCGCCATCCATGGCATCGGCCCCGTCGCCGCCCGTCATGGAATCGTTGCCGATCCCGCCCGACATCTGGTCGTTGCCCGACCCGCCGAACATCGTGTCATTCCCGGCATCGCCGGTCAGAACATCGTTGCCATCCCCGCCATCGACCGTGTCATTGCCGTCGCCGCCCAGCACGGTGTCATTATCCGCACCGCCGAACAACTGGTCGCTGCCACCGCGCCCCTCGATGACATCGTTGCCTGCGCCACCTTCGAAATAGTTGAAATAGAAGTCTGCGGGCGACGCGCTTTCATCATCGAACCCGATGATCGTGTCGTTGAAGGCCGATCCGATCACACCGTCGATACCGGCCATGGCATCGCCTTCGGCATGCCCTCCCAGCCCGCTCATGGTCCGCAGGTTGATGTTCACCGCCGCGGTGCTGGCGGAATAGTCGACAACGTCCAGCCCCGTGCCGCCATAAAGCGTATCAGCGCCAGCACCACCGATCAGTGTGTCATTGGCATCGCCGCCTTCCAGCAGATCGCGCCCATCGCCGCCAAACAGGATGTCGGTTCCAGCCCCGCCCTGCAGCGTGTCATTGCCCAGCCCGCCGAACAGCGTGTCGCTGTCCGCTCCGCCATCTATGGAATCGTTGTCGTCTCCACCAAAGGCGGCATCCGCCCCATCGCCACCCAGCAGCGTGTCATTGCCCGCACCGCCATCCAGCGTGTCATTGCCCACCCCGCCTTCCAGCGAATCCAGCCCTGCCCCGCCAAACAGCGTGTCAGCCCCTGCCCCGCCAAAGACACGGTCATTCCCGGCCCCGGAAATGATGCTGTCATTCCCGCCCGCGCCGGTGATCGTGTCATTGCCCGACCCGGTCTCCAGCGCCTCCATGAGCGAAAAGCTTGACGTAACCCCGCTGCCCGACGCAGTGCCCGCCCCCGTGCCGGAAAAGGTCGCCGTCACCGCCGTGGTAAAGCCCGACAGATCAAGCGTGTCATTGCCTGTCCCGCCGACGATGGAATCCGACCCATCCCCCGATGCGATGACAAACCGGTCATCCCCCGCGCCGCCGAACAGCGTGTCGCTGCTCGTCCCGCCGATCAGGGTGTCGTTGCCATCGCCACCTGCCAGCGTATCGGTATCCGACCCGCCCGACAGCAGGTCATTCCCCGCCCCGCCATCGACGCTGTCTGCACCAGTGCCGCCAAAGACAGTGTCATCCCCAGCACCCAATTGCAGCCGCCGGATGGAACTGAAGCCGACTGTCGTCCCCGTCGCCGTCACCGTCCCGCTCTCGGACCCGCTGAAGGTGACCGTCACCCCCCCAGTGGCCAGGCTGGCATCAATCACATCGCCCAGCGTGCCGTCGGCCCCGCCAAAGATGCTGTCCACACCCTCGCTGTCGCCAATCAGAAAGGTGTCATCCCCCGCCTGGCCGAGGAGCGAGTCATTGCCCGCCCCGCCGACCAGTGTGTCGTTCCCGGCCCCGC